>NZ_CP007456.1:0-1200000 GCF_000800455.1 Bifidobacterium catenulatum PV20-2 | reverse complement strand
TTTGCCCGGTGTCATTGCTCCACAATGCGCTATAACATATTACACTCATTTCCAGACGCTCAATCTACCCGATGTGACTATTAATCGGATCGACCTCCCGAATGAGTCGAGTATGTTCCCTGTTTCAATTCGTATTGAACGCGACGGCAACGAATTAATTGTATTGAACGAGAGTAACGGAATGTACCGCGATATCCCGTTCGGACGTTACATCGCGCGATTCTGCGAAGAAGTATCATGTAACGGACGGATACGCCTCGGGGATATCAGCCTGCTCAACGACGAAGAAGAACGCGCCATGTTGTCCAGTATTAACGGCGATGGAATGGAATTCCGTTGTTCCGCCGCCACTGTGTGCTCAATGGTCGCAGCCCATGCCGCCATTCGCCCTGAAGCCGTTGCCGTTATCTATAAACAGACACAGCTTACCTACGCCGATGTTGAGCACATCAGCAATCGGCTGGCACGTTTTCTTTGCCGGCACGTCGAAGCACGATATGTCATCGTGTCCGAACCGGTGAGTGCTTATCTGGCGCCTTTGATTTTAGGCATATTTAAAGCAGGCAAAGTGTATGTGCCGGTGGACAGCGTTATGCCGGACAGTCGTAAACGCCTCATCATGGATCAGTTAACTGATTACGCTATCATTGGCGATTCCTGTTCCGGTCACAATTACATGGGGACAATTGCCTCATGTCTGTCTTTTGCGGCCCAATACGATGACGGTCCTTATACGCCACGGTGCCATGCTGAGGATTTGGCGTATATCCTGTTCACTTCGGGATCCACCGGTGTTCCCAAAGGTGTGCCGGTCCGCCATGCGAGTATGGTCTCATTATTCGACGCGGCCTCGTCGCGATTCGAGTATGACGAAATGGATGTTTGGACCATGTTCCATTCATATAGTTTCGATTACTCCATATGGGAGATGTTCGCGCCACTCACATCCGGGGGGAGAGTTGTCATCGTTCCTCCGAACATCAAAATGTATCCCGATGAGGTACGCAAACTGTTGGTGGAGCATCAAGTGACTATGTTTAGTCAGACTCCTTCCAGCTTCTCAAATATGCAGACACATGAAGAGACTGTTGAAAATCATTCGCTATCATGTATCCGTTACCTCTTTCTCGGTGGTGAGTACATCCATGCACACATGTGTGATGCTTGGATTGCGAAATACCGACAATACGGTACAGTCATCGTCTCTTTGTATGGCGTAACTGAGGCTACTGTGCTTTCAACCCATGCAGTATTAGACGACCGCAAGCGGAAAGTCAATGGCGTCATTGGTCGCCCATTTCCCAACACATATTGCTATGTGCGCACTATAAGCGGCCATGTGGCACCAGAGGGGTTCCTCGGCGAACTGGTCCTCGGCGGCGTCGCTGTCAGTGATGGGTATTTCCGCCGGCATTCTGATGCATTCTGCGGCGATGCCAACATACCTGGCCCGGTGTTCCACAGCCATGACATGACGTATCTCAACAGTAAAGGTGACTTGATTTATGTTGCAAGGAATGACTCTCAGGTTAAAATTAGTGGGCACCGCATTGAAATTGGCGAAATAAAGACCGCGATAAACAAGTATCACGGTTGCGCCGATTGCGTAGTGACGGTGCGTCAATTCGCTGATGGCGACAAACGCATCATCGGCTATTACGTAAGTGATAGATACCTGGATATAGATTCACAATCATTGCGCACCTTTCTCAAGCAACACCTTCAGCCATATATGATCCCCGCGTTTCTGGTGCCTATTGACCATATCCCCTTGACCGTGAACGGCAAGGTTGACATCGACGAGCTTCCGACTCCTGACATTTCCAGTGTTACTGACTTGGCTGAGCAGTCCAGTTCACAAACGACTCTCAAACGGATGATGGACATCTGGCGGAAAGTTCTCGGTATTCCGAACGTGCAACCTGATGATCGGTTCTTTGAGGTGGGAGGGTCATCACTATTATTGGCGAAAACCTACGCGCTTATATTGCAGACATTCAAACTAACCGAAAAAGATGTGGGCATGATTGATTTATTTACGTATACCACTCCTCAGGCGATGGCGGAATTCATTGATGGACTAGCCTTGCAAAAAATGACGGACACCGATTTGAATCAAGGAGATTCGAGCTTATGAGCAGCATCGCCATCATTGGCTTTTCCGGTTTATACCCTGATGCGGATTCGCCGCAACAGCTCTATCGCAATCTATTGGATGGCCGCAATTCAATCGTACGATTCAGCGACTCGGAACTTCGCAGATCTGGAATCGACGAGGCGACCATCCATGATCCGTCATACAAGCCGTTTGGTACACGATTGCGTCGTTACAAGTATTTCGATAACGAATTCTTCGGCATGACCCCTGCGGAAGCACAAATTACAGACCCGCAGCACCGGATATTTCTGCAATGTTCTTACCAAGCCTTACAACACGCTGGATACGATCCGTTTCACATCGTTGACCAGGTAGGAGTATTCGCATGTTTGTCGGACAGCACTTATGTCAGGAATAATCTGACGACCAGTGGGCGCATTACTCCTGATGGCTACGATTATGCGACGCTCATTGGCAACAGCGCAGATTTCTTGGCTACACGCGTGTCCTACAAGTTGAATCTCACCGGCCCGAGCCTTGCAATGCAAACCGCATGCTCCTCTTCGCTTACATGTCTCAATTACGCCATCCACAGCTTGGAATCCAATGAATGCGATATAGCTGTAGTCGGCGGCGTTGGACTGGTGTTACCCCATATGGCTGGCTATACACACTTAAACGGTTCGACGTTCTCCGCTTCCGGAACGGTATCGCCGTTCGACAGAAGCGCGGACGGTATGGTCCGCAGCAGTGGATGTTCTGTCATTGTCATACAAAAACTGGATGATGCACTACGTGATCATAACCATGTGCATGCCATCGTCGAAGGCATAGGCATTAACAATGACGGTAACCGTAAAATTGGGTTCACTGCGCCTTCTGTGCAAGGACAGGTCGATGTCATACGAAAAGCGCTTTCCAAGACACATCTGACCATGAACGACATCTGCTATGTTGAGACTCATGGCACGGGTACCGCATTGGGCGATCCGATTGAATTCCGAGGTATCCAAGACGGATACGAGACTAAGCATCGGACGGACAATCTGCTGATTGGATCTGTCAAAGCTAACATTGGACATCTTGACGCGGCAGCTGGAATCACCGGTGTGATTAAAGTTGTTATGAGTCTCAGCAACGGTATTCTTCCTCGACAAATCAACTATCATACGCCAAACCCTCATCTTGCAATCGATGCTTCGCATATCGGCATTCCCGCGCATAATGTTCCTCTGACGAATGCTCAGTCCCATATGGCTGTGACAGCGTTGGGTCTTGGCGGCACAAATGTGCATTGTATCCTCTCAAAATTCGACGATGCGTCTACTGCAAAAATAACGGACCATTGTATAACCGCATCAACCGCACCAGTTGTCATAGTGTTGAATGCGGTCAATGACCGGTATCTGCGCCAACTATGCCTCAGTGTGGCACAGTATATCCGCGCGCACACTCCATCGTTGGAGGATATAGCCTATACGTGTTACCGAAGATTAGGGGAATTGCCTAATCGTATCTGTTTCTCTGTCGGGGATGTCGATGATTTGGCTCTAAGTTTGGAGGATTATGCTGCATGCCATGTTGTGCCGGCCTGCCACAACGAGCTGGCGCGGCAATGGCTAGAGAATGGGCGTAATGACATATTAAAGCCTTTGATACCGGAGGGGAAAGTAGTGCCTCTCCCTTACCTTATGTTCCAAGGTAAAGAGTTCTGGGTGAAACCGTCATGCAAGATTTATAGCAAGACCTCCAACAATCCTGTGCCGACAAAATCGTCAGGCACCAGCATACTGGATGAGATTATCCGCATATGGTCAGAATTTATCGGTGTGCAGGTGCATTCTGACGACAGGTTCTCCGACCTGTGCAGTGACTCGCTTACTGCGGTTTCCATCGCTGCGCAAATCGGCGCAACGCTCAACCTTGATGTGGATCCGACATTGTTGCAGATCATGGATACCCCCGCTAGGCTTGCCAAACATCTACGTGTCCCTGGGCAGACGGTACCCTCTATCATACCCATTAGTACAGGAGGGCAGGCTTCTTCCTTATATATGATTCACCCAGCCGGCGGCAGTATATTCTGTTACCGTAAGCTATTCGACAATCTGGACGTGCCGTTCAATGTTTTCGGTATCGCGTTCCCCCAAGATATGGAGCCGGTCAGTTCGGTTCAAGATATGGCGAAGCGATACGCGTGCTACATCATGGATCACCATGACCTCCAGCAACCGTTAGCGTTGGGTGGTTATTCCCTCGGTGGCAATCTAGCTCTTGCCGTGGCCTCCGAGCTTCGCCGGAATGGCGTGCAGGTGAAGGAGCTGATATTCATCGACAGTATCGTTCCCGAGGCTTACGCACAATCGCAGTTGTCTATGCGTGATTATGTCAATCACTTCCCGGAAATATGGGGGTTCATCACCGGAAACGGCAGAGGAGATATCTTCGATACACATAATTTCCAGACACTTGATCATGCTATACGTGAGCTACGTACACGTGGAAGCATCCCCGAGACATTCACTGACTCAGTGATCAAACGCATGTTTCATGTATGGGTGGCCAACCATCAAGCGCTGTGTGACCAGCATCTTCTGCCAGATATGGACGTTGGCATAACTCTGCTGTATGCACGTCAGCCGTTGAGCGACGCGGCATACAAGTTCGTCCGAATGCAGCCGTATCGTGCCGAACAATGGACGCGGTACTGCAAGGCCCTCCACGTGGTGCCTATTCCTGGTGATCATTATTCGATATTTAGTGATCCGGACAACAGTGCAACATTACGACGCGTGCTGCACGATGAGTTACAGATCATATCCGCGCGAATGCTGCATAAGGAGAACTGTGCATGACACACATCATCCTGTTTGACGGACAAGGGGCCATGCCTTCCTCGTCAGCTTTGCGAAGCATCTTATCCAATACCGCAGGAATCCAAAGGTTCCAAGAGTTGTCTGAACTATTAGGGTTCTCTGACATCCCTTCCATGTTCGCATACGGACATGCGACGGAGACGTGGTACATGCAGCCGATTATTTTTGTTTATGAGTCATTGCTTTTCGACGAACTTGATCGGCGATCAGGCCATGCAATGACTCCAACGGGGAATCTCTATTATGGGCATAGTCTGGGATTGTATACAGCATTGTATGCTGCGGCAGTGAGCCCCTATGAGGAGCTATTGCATATGGTCATTTCCCGTGGATTATGTATGCAGCATTGCAGTGAAGCGGTTGATTCTGGCATGATGGCAGTGATGACCTATGATACAGAGGCCATAGCGTATGTATGCGAAATCGTCACTCGTCTCGGTGGTCATATATATCCAGCCAATTATAATTCATTCGGCGAGACCGTTATCGGGGGAACCACCAGTGCGTTGGCGCAAGCGAAAGAGTTGTTTAACATGATGAACATACGATCTGTTGACGTGCAGGTTTGTGGAGCGTTTCATACCAAGTTGTTGAAATCGGCCGCTGCCGCTTTCAACCCTGAGTGCAAACACTTTGACAGTCATGCAGCGGAATATGTGTATGTGGATCAGTCAATCAAAGACATACCGTCATGGACTTCGCGATTAACGGAGCAGATTGTGCGTCCCACGGATTTTGTGTCAACGTTGCCGTCTCTTCTCACTGCTGGCGGGGTTAGGCCGAACCCGGATGGTAATTCAATCATCGAGATTGGTCCCAATACCACGTTGTGCCGATACGTCAACGAAATGGCACCGCGTCATAGTCCCCTTGCTATAACTCAATTGGATGATATTCCGAATACCTTACTTACGTCATGATTAAAACGCTATCCTCGATTCTCGACAGTGAAAGCCATCGTTCTGGCACAGGACTAGTCGTGGACTGCTATGAAACATCGGTGATTCCTTCCATCTACCATGATTGCGAATCTATATTGCGTGAATCAGAAAATTCATTTTCCTGCCGTGTCATTGGCATGACCAATCGAATGTCGCAAGCGCAGACCCTTACCGGGCGATGGCTTGTAGCTCATGCCTTCGGTATTCCGTTGGAAGAATTGCTTTGCGGTGATATGATTACGCTTTCGGCTTACGGCAAACCCAAGTTTTCAGACACTTCCAAAGGTTGGTTTTCCATATCGCATTCCGGCACCCGTGTCATTGTTGCGAAATCCGACTACCCCATCGGTGTCGATATTGAACAATGTCATAAAGCTGTGCCGTATATTCCCTATACAGTGCTGACCGCATCAGAACAAGTTTTGGTCGGTTCTGATTATGACGCGTTCCTCTATATGTGGGTGCGCAAAGAATCTGTGGCGAAGCTTGTCGGGACTGGCCTGTCCATGCCGTTGCGTTTCTTAGATTGCTCAAGGAATCCAATTCGTTTCGGTGGTGGAGCACTCCATGGGCAATCATGGGTCGGTGAGGCTTTGAGTCCGGAAATTTTCGTTTATAATTTCGACCGTACCGACGGTGAGTATATCGGAGCCCTAGCGTCCTACCATCATGACGTATGTCTGGCTTATCATTTTGTTGATTCAAGGGCGATTGAGGTTATAAACAAAGCATCCTTCTCGTAGAAAGTGCATCAGTGCAATGAACGGGAAAGGCCGTAACGCGATAATCATAACAACGATGGCCGCGATACGGCCTTTCGGTCTTCGGGTAGAGACATCAGCGTGCGTTCCCGTTCGTCTTGGGCCGCAGGGCCGGGGCCTCCGGCAGCGAGACGTTGGCCGAGTCGGGCATGTACTGGCCTGCGGGGTTCATGGAGGATTCTATGGCGGGAGAGAATTCGCCGAACGGGTCGGGCCCGGACCAGGACTCGGGTTCGTTCAGGTCGAGCGGCGTCTCCTCGTGCCCGTCGGGCTCTCCGGTCGTCAGGTCGCTGCCTCCTGCGGTCTCGGGCTCGGGTGCCGGAGGCCGTTCCTGGCCGGCGGGTCTCGCGTGTTCCTCCACGGGCGCGGGGATTTCGACGATTGGCGCGGCGTCCGCGTTCTCGGTGCGTTCGGTCTCGCTCAGTGTGCTGGGTTCCTCGCCCGTGGCCTTGTTGTCCGCGTGCGAGGATTCCGGCAGGCCCTGGTCCTTGAGGAAGCTGATCCGGGAGGCGGCGTCGTCCACGCCGTTGACCGGCGCGCACATCACGGCGTCAACGATCCTGTCGTGGTCGTAGCCCGTCCATTGGCCGGTGAGCCGCGAGTCCACGAAGAACGTGGCGTCGTCGCCGTGCGCGGCCTGGAACGCCTGCGCGTCCTCCATCCGTTGCAGGTCCACGGGCACGCCGGCCGTGGATTGGCTACAATGTATTAGACGGTCCGATGAGGGACGATTGACATGAGGTTGGAGGCCGACGGTGGCCGACCCGAAGCATCCTCGCCACTACGAGGAGTCGTTCAAACGGCAGATCGTGCGGCTTTACGAGAACGGCAAGCCGGCGCGCGAGATCAAGGACGAGTACGACATCTCGCATTCCACGCTGCACCGTTGGGTCCAGGGCATCCGCGACAGCGGCTCCACGAAAGCCGCCGACAACCGCACCCCTGAGCAGAACGAGCCGGTCGAGCTGCGCAAGCGCAACAGACAGTTGGAGATGGAGGTGGACGTTTCAGAACAAGCGGCGCCGGTATTCGCACGAAAGTAGCAGTGATACGGGCCAACGCCTCCCGTTATCCGATATCGGCGCAGTGCAGGATACTGGGCGTTCCCCGCTCCACCTACTACTGGATGATCGAACATCCCGAAGCCGGGCGGGTGGACCCGATCGCCGGCGACGTGCGCGCGGTCCGGCGCGACGGCCATGAGCGTTACGGCGCCAGGAAGATCAAGGCCGCGCCTGGAGCGGAGGGGCGTCACCGCCTCCAGGAGGCGCATCGTCAACATCATGAAACGGCGGGGCATGCGGGCGCGTACGCGCGCAGAACGTTCAAACCACACAGGACGCGGGCCGACGAGGCCAGGCTCGCGAACATCCTCGGCCGCGAGTTCGACGGCTACGAGCCGCGCACCCACCTGGCCGGTGGCCTGACGTGCGTGCGCGTCGGCGGCAAGTGGGCGTACGTGTGCCTGCTCATCGACCTGGCGAACAGGAGCATCGCCGGCCACAGCGCCGACACGGGCCGCACTGCCGACCTGGTCATGGCCGCGTTCGCCACGCTCGACTTCCCTCCGACCGAGGTGGAGGTGTTCCACACGGACCGGGGCAGCGGGTTCGACAACGCGAAAATCGACGGGCTGCTCGACGTGTTCGACATCGGAAGATCGCCGTCAGGGAAGGGCAACCCGTACGGCAACGCCGTGGTCGAATCCACCAACAGGCTCCTGAAGAAGGAGCTCATATACCGGAACCACTACACCGGCCTGGAACAACTACGCTCCGACCTCAACGACTATGTGTGGTGGTCCGACAACCAAAGACTCCACCCCACCCTCGGATACCGGAGCCCCAACGAATTCACACAACAAGGACTCGTCCTCTAAAGAATTGTCCAACACGCTGTTGCCAATCCAAAGCCCTATACCAGCGCACGTAGGAAAAATTTGACAGCAGCCTCGAATCCCTACCTCCGTCGCATGTCGGTGCAAACTCAGAAGGAATGTCCTCCCGAGAGTACACATCCGCTCTCATTCATTGAGGTATCGCGCGTAACGAGTTTTCATTGTAAATGCCACGGTATGGTGACGGATTTTGGAGGACGATAATGACAATACAATATACAGCGCAGCCGGCTGATCCGGCGTCGAGTGCGGTGCTGACGCGCGGGCTGGTGAAGCGGTATGGGGATTTTCTCGCGGTGAACGGGTTGAATCTGAACGTGCCGGCGCATGGCGTGTATGGTTTGCTGGGGCCGAATGGTGCGGGCAAGTCCACGACGATGAAGCTGTTGCTTGGGTTGGCCTCGGCCACGAGCGGCGATATGTGGATGTTGGGGGAGAAGGTGGGTGGCCGGCACAGGTTGCAGGCGGGCCGGGTCGGTTCGATGATCGAGGGGCCGAGCTTCTACCCGGGGTTGAGCGGTCTGGATAATTGCCGTATGGTGGCCGATTACCTGAATCTGCCGGGTTCGGCCGCGCCCGCGATTTTGCGGCAGGTCGGTCTGGCCGGCCATGAGGGCAAGAAGGCGAGGGACTACTCGCTGGGGATGAAGCAGCGGCTGGGCATCGCGATGGCGTTGATCTCGCAGCCGGAGCTCCTGTTGCTGGACGAGCCGACGAACGGGCTGGATGCGGAGGCCGTGGTCGAGGTGCGCGAGATGATCATGGGTCTGAGCCGCGAACGGGGCATCACGGTGATCATCAGCTCGCATATCCTTTCCGAGATCGAGAAGGTGGCGCCGGTCGTGGGCGTCATCGCGGCCGGCCGCCTGTTGTATCAGGGTTCGCTCGACAGTCTGCGCGAGGAGGGGCACATCGATTTGCGTGTCTCCGACCCGAAGCTCGCGGCGGCGATGCTGGGCTCGGACCGGATCGACTACCGGTGGCTGCCGGGCAGGGATGGCGGCGTGCTGCGCCTGCCGGAACTGCCGGACCAGCGGATCGGCACCCTGATCACGCAGCTCGTCGGCCAGGGCGTCGCGGTCTATCGCGTCGCCTCCGAGCGCAAGACGCTGGAGCAGGCGTTCCTCGAACTGATCGAAAGCCCGCAGAGCCGCGAGCCCACGCCTCATCAGGCGCAAAATGACATGGATTCCGACGCCGCACGCGCATCCGCGCACGCATCCCCGCGTCGTCCGTTGCCGATCCGGCAGGCTGCGGGTCGGGCGGCGTTCGCGGCGGCGGACGGAGGCGCACGATGAGCGGCGCGGCAGTGTTCGCGGCGACGGGCCGCCGTCCGCCGCGCCCCGCGCGAAGACCGGCAGCCCGTTCACGCTGGCGCGTCTGGAGTTGTTGAAGGTGCGGGGCTCGTCGTTCTGGTGGATGCTGCTGGGCATGATGCTGCTGGTTTCGGCGTGGGCGGGCATGGCGTTCATGAAACGCGCCGGCAGTCCCGTCCCGGCGTTGAGGTCGGCCGCGTTGGCCGATGGCGAGGTCTATCAGGTCGTGAGCCTGCTGGCCCCGATTCTGGCGGCCCTGTTGACCAGCCGCATCGCCGTGCTGGAGACCTCGGAGCGCATGAACCTCACATGGCTGTCGTTCGGCCAGTCGGACGCGGCCCGGTTCGTGGGCAAGCTCATCGTCGCCGGCACCGGCGTGGGGCTTTGCTTCCTGATCCCGTTGCTGTGGGTGCCGATCGCGGCGAAGGCCCTTGGCTTCACGGTGGCCGGCTCGTTCGCCGCGCTGGTGTGGGTGCCGGCCCTGACCGGCTTCCTGTCCGCGACGGCCACGAGCGCGGTCCAGCTGATGTTCTCGATGATGATCGACAAGCAGGCCATCGGCCTGGGTCTGGGCGTCATCGCCGGCGTGCTGGGCTCCGGCCTGGGTGCGATGAACAGACCCGCGCTTGGCTGGCTGTTCCCGGCCGGCCTGAGTTCGGCCGCGAGCCCGTTCGTCAGATCCGTGGATGCGGGCGGCAACGCCACGATGCTGCTCGCCGCGCGCCCGTGGATGGCCGTGGCCTCCGCGGCCATGGCGTTCCTCGGCTGGACGCTGGTCAGCATGGTCGTGGTCAAGGTGAAGGAGTCAAGACGATGACACACGCAAACGCAGTGAACCCGGCAATCAACCCGGCCGCCAATCCAGCTGCCGGCCCGAGCCATGCCGCGATGCCCCGCGCGCATGCGGCGGGACGCCGCAGGCCGTCCGTGTGGGCGGCGTTCCGCTGGGAGACGCGCAAGGCCGGCAACCTGTGGTACTGGATCGTGACCGTCTTGTTCGACGCGATCGGCATGTTCAACGGGTGGAGCCAGTACACCGGCTACCAGGCGGAGTTCGCCAGGCAGGGCGTGACCTGGGCCGCGATCTGGGGTCAGGCGATCCTCCTGCCGAGCATGGTGTTCATGCCGGTGCTTGTGGCCGCGTTCGCCGCGCAGGTCGAAGCCAACGAGCATCGAGGCCGCAACTGGCAGCGGCTGAACGCCGCCGGCACCGTGAACGCGGCGATCGCCGGCAAGATGCTGCACGGGCTCGCGGCTTCGGCGCTGACCATCCTCGTGTTCGAGGCAGAGTTCATCCTCGTCGGACGCTTCGCCGCTGGATTCGACCTCGCGCAGCTCGGCCCGTTCCTGCTGCGCGGTATCCCGCTGACCCTGTCGGTATGGGCGATCATGACGCTCACGCAGGCCGTGAGCGCGAAGGCCGAATCGTTCGCGGGCACGATGAGCGTGATGATGGTCCTGACCATCGGCGGATGCGCGCTGAGCCTGGCCGCCCCGGCCATCGCCGGGCCGTATCCGCTCGCCCTGATCACCAGCGCCTCCGCCGCCCGCGACCTCGCGAACATCGCCAGCCCGGCATCCATGCTCGCCTCCACGACCGCCGCCGCCATCTGGACCGCCATCAGCGCCCTGATCTTCCACCGGCTCGCCAAACAAGCCGTCTGAGCAACCGTCCACGGGCTCCCCTCACCTGCGGGAGCCCGCCACCCAACACCATGGAAAGGCTTCATCATGCACACCACCAGCCAACACAACGAACAACACAACGCGCCACACAACAGCGAACAGTCCATACGCCTGCCGCGCCGCGTCATCGCCGTGCTGATCGCCGCCCTCGCCGCGATCATCCTCACCGGCTGCTCGACCGGCATCGGCGTGGCCGGAGACAGGAACCTCCAAGGCATACGCACCCAAGACGGCGACTCCTACACGGGCGGCTACAAGGCCGACTACAGCAAGTTCACCGGCGAGGAGGCCGTATTCGGCGGCACCGGCAAGAAGGCCAGCATCCATCTGAACGGCACCATCACAGGCACATCCGGCACCGGCAGAATCCTCGTGACCAACGGCAGCGACACGAAACGACCCGTGCCCGCCACGAACGGCAAAATCGACCAGACCTACAACGTCACAGGCACCAGCTTCTACATCTACGTCACCGGCGACCAATTCACCGGCACCGTGAACCTCACATCCAAGGAGCAATGACCATGGCAAACACATCCCAATACCCAAACCAGCAACCGGCATATACGCCGGCACCGCCGGACGGCGGGCGGACATGGGGCGGCTGCGCCAGCCTCGCATTGGCCGTCCTTCCCCTTCTGTGCACGCTCGTGCCCCAGCTGCTCGGCATCCACCTCTACACGACGGGCTGGGTCAGGAACATCCTCGTCATCATCGACTTCGTATGCCTCATCGCTTCGCTCGTCATCGCGATCGTCACCTATCCCGAACAGGCGGGAGGACACAGAATCGTCAGTACAATCGCGATACTCCTATCCGCAGGCCTGACTGCCGCCGGCGGCATGCTCATCTTCCTCATGTTCATCAACCAGTAGGAATCCGACTGACAACGGAAAACTTCTTTGGAAGTTCATCTAACCGCATACACGCCATACAGCACAGGCCACATGCGATACGCTTCAACACGGATGGGGCAGCACCCAGGGAAGGAGAATCGCATGACCGCAAAAACCGGAAACGACAAGCGCCACGCGGTTACCGGCCTGATCGGCCACGTGGCCGCGTTCTGGCGGTCCAGCCCGGTCGCGCGCATGGTCGCGCCGATACTGTGCCTATGCTACGACGTGATGATGCTCACCAGAATCGTATTCACCCATGGCGGGGGCGATTCGGTAGCCATGAAACTGTTGGAGCATCAATGGGGAATCCCCGTACTCGCCATCCTATGTGCCTTATCTGTTGTGGCGCTGTTGTTCCGTATCAGAATGCCGTTCGCTATTTTGTGTGCCATATGCGGATTGTATCTATGCGCTTGCTTGCTTCAAGCGGAGCCATATCTGATGTTGCCTCTCTTGTTTGCCGTCTACACGTCTACAGCCTTGGCCGCGACCACTGAACGTGCCATTGCGGGAATGGTTTTGTCGGGATTGTCAATCGTTTGCGGCCTCTGGATTGCGACCTTCCCCGCCTTGCAGACTGATATACTTCTGCCCGAGTCCCTCCTTGCGTCGATGACCGCTATTTTAGCTCTTTGGTCGCGCAACATCAGTCAGCGGCGGAAGGGAGCGGCCTTGGTGGAAGCTCAACAGCAACGAAGCCTGGAATTGGAACAGGAACGCGATGAAGAACGTCGGCGGGCGGACGTCGCAGCCGAACTGCATGACAGCGTGGGCCATAATCTCACCGCTATCATTGCACTTACTGAAGGCTTGGAGGGATTGACACAGGAGCCGGTGGAAGGCGCTATAAAGAGTATCAATAACTTAGCTCGGCAAAGTCTAGGTGATACACGCGAGGCGGTACGGAAACTTTCATCTCCGGTGACGTTACGGAAAACAAAAACAGGAACGGTGGAACTGTGCAGCTGGAATGATATAAACCCGATTCTTCAACATGCTCGTGATATTGGAATCGCCGCCATTCTGACCGAGACAGGAAGGCGTCCAGACGATCTAGCCCAAGCTGATTTATGCTTCCGAGTGAGTCGTGAGGCTGTCACAAACACAATGCGCCATGGGAAAAATATAACGCGAATTGTGGTTTCATGGGATCATCTGGATAATGGGGAACTCCATATAACAGTGCGTGATGATGGTAAGCCAACGCTGAACAAAGATAACCGCGCTAAGGGGACCGGTTTCGGGCTTGCTGGCCTAGTGACTGAAGTTACGCGGGTCGGCGGGCACCTTCACTATGGCTCATCATCAGGGCAGGGGTGGACTGTTTCAGCCATTATTCCACAGCAAAAACGTCCATATATTCCTGTGCAGGAGGGAAACGATGATTAACGTAATGATCGTGGACGATCAGCAGCCGACCAGAATGGGTTTTTCGCTCATGGTCATGAAAGATCCTGCGCTTCGCATGACGTTGCAGGCGGGGAATGGACAGGATGCCCTTGATATTCTTGCGGCACTGCAATTACATGGGCAGAGCCTCCCTGACGTCATTCTTATGGATGTTCGCATGCCTGTTATGGATGGGCTCGATGCCACGGCAAGAATCAAACAGTTATATCCTTCAATACGTATCCTGATTTTAACCACATACGATCAGGATAGCTATGCGTTTGGGGGATTGAGCGCCGGAGCTTCGGGATTCTTGCTTAAGGACGTTAAGACTAAGGACCTGTGTCGGGCCATTCACTCGGTGTACGATGGAGACGCCATACTCACACCACGGATTACAAAGGAAGTGATTCGCCGAGGGGTTCCCAACGTCAGCATCAATGCTGACACTCTGGCCATCAGAAGTAAATTCGATTCATTGGGACCTCGCGAATTCGAAGTCTCAGCACTGGTCAGCGAAGGAATGACTAACGCTGAAATTGCTCAGCGTCTCGGAATGCAACTGGAGGCAGTCAAAAAGGCGGTTAGTAGGTCTCTTGCCAAGCTCGATGTCAAAGAACGTGTTGGTATCGCGGTGCTCTGGTATAAGGCCGGAATGCCGAATCTGCAGAAGTGACAGATTCCGTAGAATAATGTAGGGTTTCTGAATCGTGAAGGGCTCGTAGCAGGCGAACCCGTGACGGTCCACGACTGTCCTCGTTTGAATGGCGATCGGCGCGCATCGTGGTACCGCCGACCGGTATTTTCTCACGTGAATATAGTGCCGCTTGTCTCACCTGACAGATGCGGCCTAGCATTCAATGCTTTCTGAGGTCTGATGCGAAGGGGCTGTATCTCAACGACTCAAAGGCATTACTCATTGGTCTCTGATTAACGCGGTCAATGTTGCCCAGGGCCTCGATACAAGTATTGAAAAACTACTTGATGACAGTGCCATGAAGATGGAAATCGAACGCCAAGCGGTCGCACTGCGCGTTCAACTGGATCAAATAAATCAGATGACGGGAAACAAGAATGCCACCGGCGACACACCGGTGGCTTCAGGTGAGCTCCTGCGACTGGGCTTGAACCAGTGACCGTCCGATTAACAGTCGGATGCTCTGCCAACTGAGCTACGCAGGAATGCGCTGTGCACAAAACAAAGATATTACACCAAAACTTGTGGATTTCAAATCTTCAGCGTGTCACATGTGTGTTTCGGCTTGCAAAACGTTTCCATACAATGCTTTCGGCCTAATCTCACATGGAGATCTTCGTCAACGGCATGGCTGAATCGATGGCGAAATCTGGGTTTGACGGAGCCACTCCCGCTTCGACCAGGTTGACGCCCAGCATGGCCACCATGGCGCCGTTGTCGGTGCACAGTTTGAGCTGTGGCACGCGCACCTTGACACCATGTTTCGCTCCGACTTCCAACAGTTTGGCGCGAAGCTGCGAATTCGCGGAGAAGCCACCTCCTACAATCAACGTCTTCGAATCGTACTGCTCGCAGCCGCGCATCGCCTTCTTGGCGAGTACGGTCGCCACGGAATCCGCCAGCGACGCGCACACGTCATCAACGGGAATCTCATTGCCTTGCGCCTGCTGTTCCTCGATCCAACGCGCGACGGCCGTTTTTACGCCGGAGAAACTGAAATCGTACGGATGCTGCTGGCCCGCTTTGCCTTGGGTGAGCCCTTGCGGAACTTTGATGGCATGCGGGTCTCCCAATTGCGCATGACGGTCGATATGCGGACCGCCCGGATATGGGAAGCCCAGCAGGCGGGCGACCTTGTCGAAGCATTCGCCGGCCGCATCATCAAGCGTGGTGCCGACCACGTCGATATGACGTGCGACATCCTCAACATGCAGCAAGGACGTGTGTCCGCCGGACACGATCAAGGCGAGCGTGTCTTCGGGGAACGGGCCGAACTGCAATTGCGTGACCGCAATATGCCCGATCACATGGTTGATGCCGTAAATCGGCTTATTCGCCGCCCAGGCAAGCGATTTCGCGCCGGACACGCCAACGGCGAGGCAACCAGCAAGTCCAGGACCCGCGGACACGGCGATCGCGTCGACGTCAGACAACGTCATGTTCGCGTCGGCCAACGCCTTGGAAACGCATGGCACGAACGCTTCGGCGTGGGCGCGTGACGCAATTTCCGGAATCACACCCCCGTAACGTGCGTGCTCATCCATGGAGGATGCGACGACGTTGGAAATCAGGGTGCGCCCCTGCACTACCGCGGCCGCGGTCTC
Source organism: Bifidobacterium catenulatum PV20-2 (assembly GCF_000800455.1). Taxonomy (NCBI): domain Bacteria; kingdom Bacillati; phylum Actinomycetota; class Actinomycetes; order Bifidobacteriales; family Bifidobacteriaceae; genus Bifidobacterium; species Bifidobacterium catenulatum. The sequence continues at coordinate 1,183,836 of NZ_CP007456.1, read as the reverse complement.
GTCGCAGGTGGATTCGATGCCGAGTACGATTGGTTCGCTCATTGCTGCTCCGTTTGCTGCTTTGCTTGCTGTTCCGTTTGGTTGTTCTGTTTTATTGTTCCGCTGCTGCGAAGCCGACGATCCTCGGCTCAAGATCAAGGCTCATGGTGTATGCGTCGATGCCTTCGGGCTGGTAGTAGCGTTTGCGCAAGCCCATTCTGGCAAAACCGAACCGTTCATACAATGCCAAGGCCGGAATATTGTCGACGCGCACTTCAAGCAACATGCGTTGCGCCCCCTGCTCGCGTGCCCGTGCAATCAACGCTTCCATCAATGAAGCCGCGATTCCCCGCCGCTGGAACTGCCTGCCGACGCCGATCGTCATAATTTCCGCATCATCACCGTCATACCAGAAACCGGCATAGCCGCGCACGACAGGCTGTTTTGCAGCGGAACCATCTGCGGCAATGCAATCCGCAATCCCGCAACCATCAATATCGAACAGATACGTGCGCGCCGGCGCATGGAATTCCTGGCGAATCGACTGCTCGCTCCACGCTCCCCTGCCGAACAGATCCGCTTCCAACGCGGCCATCTGCGGCACAACGGTCTCCTCGTCGAGGTTCATATAGTCAACGATCATGCCCGTACCGTCACTCCGTACGTTCTGCACCGGCATGGTTGAGCACATGCTTCAACGGGTTCGGCACCGACACGTCCGGCCTGCGCAGATACAATGGTTCGATCGGCTCCGGATTCGCCAAAGCCTGTTGCGAAGTGGCGAAGGCCGCGAAACGCTCCAGCCCGGACGCTCCCTCGTCAAGCAGCGCATGGTCGCTCACCATGCCGCCTTCGGGAAGGCTTGCCCACGATTGCGCGTATTTCGCCGCTCCATGGCCGATGACATCGACCACATATTCCACGTTCGCATCTGACTGACGAAGCTGTTCCAGCACTGCGTTAACACGGTTCACGATCGATTCGGGATAGTCGATATCCATGTCGATCAGGGTTTTCGCACAGCCGTTTTCAACGTTTGCGTCATGGTCTTCGCCTGCGCTGCCACCTACCTCATAGCCGCTGCCATCCAACAATGTGAAATACAGCTGCTTGCGTCGTGCATCGTTCACAGCGAGCGTCAGATGATGGCGGCCGTCATGCTCCGCGTTGCGCACAAGCACCTGCGGGGAAAGCACATTCTGCCCGATAAGCTGCGCACCGGTGGCGAAGGCGAGCGCTTTGGCTGCGACGATTCCTGCGCGTAGTCCGGTGAAGGGTGCGGGTCCGATACCTACGATGATGCGGTCGATGTTTTCCGATTTGAGGCCGGCTTGTTCCACGGTTGTGGCGATGTTCACCTGTAGTTTTTCGACGTGGGTACGCGAGTCGGTTTCGACGATGGGGTCGTGTCCGACCATGCCGACGGTTGAGCCGTATGAAGTGTCGATCACCAGTGTCTGCATTTTGTGGAAACTCCTTATGCCAAGCTGGGAACTACTGTACAACCGATGCTGGAATCGTGGTTGTTGACTGTGTTTTAGCGTTTGTTGCGTGCGATGTCGAAGGTTTGCCAGGATTCGCCGACGGGAATGAAGGTTACGGTGCGGGTGCCGTTGCTGGTGAGCTCGTTGTCTGCCCTGCTTGTTTCGTCTGCGCTAACGGTGTTGAGTGGCCGGTCGATGTGGATTTCGAGGCGTTCCGGTGCGAGCGCGGCAGCCATCTGTTCGCCCCATTCCATGAGGATGATGGTGTTGTCGCTGGGGTCTTCGAGTTCTTCGTCAAGTCCGAGGGATTCGAGTTCGTCGAGTAGGTGTTCGACGGCGTTTTGGCCTGGGGCGTAGGCGTTGCCGCCGAGTCGGTAGGCGTCGACGTGTATGAGGTGGGCGGAGTTGCCGCTGAGGAATTGGCCTTTAAGCTCGCGTGCGATGGTGAAGGTTGGCGAGACGATGGGTTCGCTGATGTTGAGCCCTGCGCCGAAGCCTTGTGCGAAGGTGGTTTTTCCTGCTCCGAGTGGCCCTGAGAGGAGTATGACGTCTCCGCCGTGGGTGAGGTGTGCGACGTGTTTACCGAGTTCGCGCATGGCTTCGCCGGTTGTCGCTTCGACGGTGACGGTTTTGACGGTGCCGCTGGCCGCGCTGTTGTTGGTGTTGGTCTCGCTCATGTTAGTTGGTTCGTCCTTTGCTGCTGATCAGTTCGATGGATCGTTCCAGCGCGTAGACAGGGTCCGATCCGTTGGTTTTGCTTTGTTCGTCGGCCCATGCGAGCATTTGGATGCATCGTCTCATGCCGTCGGAGGTCCATCCGGAGAGCTGTCTGGTGGCATTTTTCAGCACCCATGAATTGGTTTTCGCTTCCGCTTCGCTGATGGTGCCGGAGCGTACGGCCGAGGCTTTGGCCATGGTGCGTAGTTTCATGGCGAGCGCTCCAATGAGTGCGATTGGCGCGGTGCCTTGTTCGACTGAGGCGCGCATGGCGATGATGGCGTCGGCGGCACGCCCGGAGAGTGCGAGGTCTGCCACGCGGAAGCCGTCTACTTGGGGGTTGGCGGTGAGGTATTGGTTGACGCGTTCCAATGTTATGGGATTGTCGTCGAAGTCGAAGCAGAGTTGGCCTGCCATGGCTGCGAGTTCGCCGGTTTTGTCGCCGAGTACGGCTACGAGTTGTTGTGCGGCCATGGGTTCGATGCGTCGGTTGCGTCGTTCGAAGCATTGTATGGTGAAGTTGAGTTTTGCGTCGGCTTTTTTGAGGTCGGCCACAGCTTCTTTGACGGCTCCGGCTTTGGTTAGTTGGTCGATGAGTCGTTTGCCTTTGATGCCGCCTTCATGCTGGCAGATGACGATGCTGGCTTCGGTTGGATTGTTGACGGCTTGCCTGCAGTAGGCGACCATGGTTTCGCCGAGTCTGTCGTCGGCGTTTTGCAGGTTGGATACGATGACGATTGATCGTTCGGATAGGAGTGATGGGCTTACCGCTTCGTCGAAGGCGTAATGATCGGCGTGGGTTGCGTCGAGTTCGATGGTTTCCGCGTCGGGGTGTTTGCGTTGCGCTTGGTGGCGCAGGTCGCGTACGGTTTGCTCGTTGAGGTACGGGTCGCCTCCATAGATGAGGTGGAAGGTTGCTGCGGATGGTTTCGGCATAGTATTCAATCTCGCTGTATCGGTGGACAAGATTTATTCGTTCCATTTCATGGTTTTGAGCGCGTTGTGGGTTCGTTCACCCCATGCTTTCGCCCGTTCGACGGGATTGCGCATGAGACGTCGGCCTGGCAGGTTTGGTTCCGGTGTTGTGATGTGGGTGAAGAGTGTGCCGGCAAGTCGTGCGGTCATATACCCGACGATTTCGACGATGATGATTAGCAGTGCGCCGCCCGCGCCTCCGGCCCATGGAATGGTGGCGTGTTCTCCCGATCCGAGGTTGAGGGCCATGAGTTCCATGACGGCAGTACCCCAAGACGCCAGGTTGGCGAGCATGAACCCCATGTTTGGCAGTATCCATGAGATGGCGAGGCTGGCGAGTCCGGCAAGTGTGGAAAAGCCCACGAAGGGTGCGACGACCAGATTGGCCGGAATGGAGTAGACGGGCAGTTCCGGTTCGATGAGCACTTGGATCGGAAGGGTGAACAGTTGCGCGGCTACGGTCATGGCCATGGTTTGCGCGATGAACGACGGCATGATCGGCGTGAGCCATGCGCTCAAAGGATTTGCGAACAGTACGATGCCGAGCACGGCCGCGCATGATAATGCGAATCCGAAACTGCGTGACATGTGCGGATTGGCCATGAGCATGCCCAAAGTGGTCCAGTTGAGGGCGGCCAAAGCCTGTGTTCTCCTCCCGAGGAGCAGGAAGCCCACTCCGGCCAACCCCATCAGCAGGGCGCGTGACACTGAATCGGATGGGAACACGCACATTGCCAGCATGATGTATGACATGCCGATGACGATGGCCGTGACACGCCTTGGCAGTAGCAGGAACGAGCAGGCGGCGCGCACTATGGTGGCAACGACCGCGAGATGCCCGCCGCTGACTGCCATCAGATGCAGTATGCCCGAACGTTGGAAGGCGTTTTCAAGCAGATTGGCGTATGTGGAATCAATGCCGGTGCCGGTTTTGCCATTGCCGCTGTCTGAAGGAATGTAATCCTGTCCGAGAATGCCTAATGTCAGTCCGGGAACAAGTACTTTCCCTTGGTCGGAAAGCCGTGACGTCTGTTCGAAGAACGCCTGCTGCATCATATCGATCACACGCAATGCGGGATTGGACGCCCGTATGCATTCCACGGAGGCGATGTCCGTCAGCCATAGTGGCATGGCACCGTATTGCGATATGGCGAGCGTGCCCCGCATCCGGTATTCGCCGCCTTGTTTGAGCGTGCCGCAGTCCGGCCGGTCCGCATAAACGCGCACCCGCATCATGCTTGGTTGCGTGACCCGGCTTGCCGTGATCGTCGAAATCGTCGCATCGATCTGACAATCGTTCGTACGTCTGTTCGAATTCACTGCAGGGGATGTCGTACGTATCAGCGCGACAACGTCGCTTTCGCCCTTTCTGGCCGCGTACGAGGCCGCATCCCTCCATTGCAATACGTCGTAGGTCAACGCGGAAGACGCGCATGCCATCGCCGCGACCACGCATACGATAATGCTGAAATGCCATGCCGCGACCGCCCGCCGCATGCCAACCGGCAATCGCAGGATAGGCGACCGCATGAATGGTAATCCTAACAATGCCAGCAATGGCACAGTCAGCACTAAAACGAGCGGCAGCACGCCGAGCCTGCCTTCCTGTTCGACGCAGTAGTCGAATACAGCATGCGTGGCCAGACTTGCCGCCCACCCGCATAGGGTGGCTGGCAGCAGACGCCAATCCCCGCTCCCCTGCTCCCTATCCCGCCATTCGTACGTGTTTCCTCTCATCGTGCGCACACCTGGTCTCGGAATTTCGCCAGCGTTTTCTCGCCGATGCCTTTGACTTCCAACAATTGGTCGACATTGTCGAAACGGCCGATCTGATTGCGGTAGTCGATGATGCGTTGCGCGGTCACCGGGCCTACGCCTTTCAAGGTTTGCAGTTCGTCGGATTCAGCGGTGTTGATGTTCAGCAGATCGTCAGCCGGATCGGAAGGTTCCGTTGGTTCGGATGTTTGCTTGTTCTGGCCGTTTTGTTCCATGGAGGGCTGCTGGTTTGGTGTTGTCGCCGCAGATGACGTCCCGTCTTTCGTGGTTCCGTTCGCCTGAGATTGTTCGGATTGCGTGATCTGCGTCTGTTGGAGCGCGCTGTAGTGGATGGCTTGTTGCACAAGCATGGTCAGACTTGCGCACAGCGCGCACGACAGGGTGAGTATGGCGATGACCGCGTGGATTGGCTGAAAGACGAGTCGTGGACGATCACGTTTGGGCCCGCCCTGTTCCATCGGCTTGTCGGCAGGTTTGACCCCGGCCAGATCCCGCAATGAAGGTTTCGCAAGTTCCGACGTTTGTTCACGGGATATTTCAGGCGTTGCAGTTACCGCGATTGCCACAGATGCTTCAGGGGTTGCGGAAGGAGCATGTTCGCTGCGAACGTTTTGCCCGCGCGCGTTCCTTTCATGCATTTCGGGCACGCCAAGTCCACGCAGCCGCCGCGTAGCCGGCGATGTGGTCTCGACCTGCCTGTTCCGCCTGCTTGGCGGGGTAATAGTAATGCCCATGCATCCAAATTGGAGGATGCACGGGCATACTGTCCAGTCGAAACGACCCCTGTGGTCGGAGGATGCGAGTTATCCACATATTCGGCGTGTCGCCTTATGCAGGAACGGTTCACATCCTGTTGGAAACCTCGTCAGCGGCCGTTGGTTTCAAAAGTTTTTCGAAATATCATTCCGCGGGAACGATGGACACGATCTTCGGAGCTTTGACGATGACCTTACGCGGTTCCTTGCCGTCCAGACGGTCGGCAACGGCTTCCAACGCCATCTTCTCAAGTTCCTTCGGGTCGATGTCGGGCGAAACCTCAAGCTTGGCACGAACCTTGCCCTTGATCTGCACGACCGCGGTGACGGTGTCCTGTCCGACATAGCGTTCATCAGCCTTCGGCCATTCGGCGTGCGCCAGCGATTCGCCGTGTCCGAGCTTGCTCCACAGTTCCTCGCAGACGTGCGGGGCGATCGGGGAAAGCATCAGAATCAGCGGTTCGACGGCTGCGCGCGGCACCTCGTTGAGGCTGGTCAAGTGATTGTTGAGCACGATGAGCTTGGCGATGGCCGTGTTCGGACGCATCGCTTCCATTTCCACGGTCACATCGGCGATCGTGTTGTTCAGCAGCTTCAGCGTCTTCGTGTCGAGTTCGCCATCGGTGACGTGCACTTCGCCGGTGTTCTCGTCGACGACGTTACGCCACAGGCGCTGCAGGAAACGCATGGACCCGACCACGTTGCGCGTGTTCCACGGGCGGGATTCGGCCAGCGGGCCCATGCCCATCTCGTACAGGCGGAAAGTGTCGGCACCGTAGTTCGAGTACATGTCGTCCGGCGTGATGATGTTCTTCAGGCTCTTGCCCATCTTGCCGAACTCACGGTTGGCATGTTCGCCGTTCCAAGTGAAGGTCGGCTCGCCGTTGGCATCGGCCGGTCCTTCCACCACTTCGGCGGCCGGCACGTACTGGCCACGGTCATCGGTGTAGGCGTACGCCTGGATCATGCCCTGGTTGAACAGTTTGTGGAATGGTTCCGCGGAATCGACGAAACCGAGGTCGAACAGCACCTTGTGCCAGAAACGGGAGTACAGCAAGTGCAACACGGCATGTTCCACACCACCGATGTACAGATCCACGCCGCCGGACTTGCCGGTGGTCTCATTGTGGTTCGGACCCATCCAATAGTCGAACTCGCTCTTCTCGACCATGTGTTCGGTGTCGGTCGGATCGAGGTAGCGCATGTAGTACCAGCAGGAGCCGGCCCAGTTCGGCATGGTGTTAGTGTCGCGATAGTAGGTCTTCTTGCCGTCGCCCAAGTCGAGTTCGACCTTCACCCAATCCTCGTTGCGACTCAGCGGAGCTTCAGGATTGGATTCGGCGTCTTCCGGATCGAAGGTCTTCGGACTGTAGTCCGGCACGTCCGGCAGGTTGATCGGCAGCTGGTCGTCCGGCAGCAGGTGCGGAGTGCCGTCCTCGCCATAAACGATCGGGAACGGTTCCCCCCAATAACGCTGACGGCTGAACAGCCAGTCGCGCAGACGGTAGCTGACCGTGCCCTTGCCGACACCGGCCTCTTCCAGCCATGCGTTCACCTTGTCGATGGCCTCGTCCACGCGCAGGCCGTTGAGGCTCAACGCGTCGCCCTTGGCGCGGGTGGCGTCCACGGAGGAGTTGATGACGATGCCATCGTGGGAGACGAACGGCGCCTTGCCTTCATAGTTGGCCAGATCGTCGCCGGATTCGGCCAGCGGCTGCACGGTGTAGATGACCGGCAGGCCGAACTTGAGCGCGAAATCGTAATCGCGCTGGTCGCCGCCCGGCACGGCCATGATGGCGCCGGTGCCGTAGTCCATGAGCACGTAATCCGCAGTGAACAGCGGCAGCTTGGCTCCGGTGATCGGGTTGCTGGCGTACAGGCCGGTGAACAGGCCAGTCTTCTCGCCAGCCTCGTCAACACGGTCCTTGGAAGTCTTGGATTCCGCAGCCAAACGGTAGGCCTTCACTGCCTCGACCGGAGTGGCATAGCCACCCTTCCAGTCTTCCGGAGTCTCGGCCGGCCATTCGGCGGGAACGTCTTCGAGCAGGTGATGCTCCGGGGAGACTACGGCGAACGTGGTGCCGAACAGGGTATCGGGACGGGTAGTGTAGATCTCCATGTCTTTGACGCCGTTCGGGGTTTCGACCTCGAAATGCACGGAAGCACCGTGGGATTCGCCGATCCAATTGCGCTGCATGAGCTTGACCTTCTCCGGCCAGTCGATGCCATCAAGATCTTCGATCAGACGGTGGCCGTATGCGGTGATGCGCATGGACCACTGGCGCAGCTCACGCTGGAACACCGGAAAGTTGCCACGTTCGGACTTGCCTTCGGCGGTGACCTCCTCGTTGGCGAGCACCGTGCCCAGGCCCGGGCACCAGTTCACCGGGGACTTAGAGATGTAGGCCAAACGGAAGTCGTTGAGCACGTCGGCCTGTTCGGCTTCGCTCAGGTCTCCCCACTGCTTGCCTGCGAATCCCGGAATCTCACGCTCTCCGGATTCGAACTGCTCCACCAGTGTGCTGATCGGGCGTGCGCAGCCCTTGGAACCAGACGGATTGGTGGCATCCTCGTCGTACCAGGAATCATAGATGCGGGAGAAGATCCACTGGGTCCAACGCACGTAGCCAGGATCGATGGTGGCGAAGGAACGACGGTTGTCGAAGCTCAGGCCCATGCGGTGCAGCTGACGGCGCATGTTGGCGATGTTCTGCTCGGTGGTGATGCGCGGATGCTGGCCGGTCTGGACCGCATACTGCTCGGCCGGCAGACCGAAGGCGTCATAGCCCATGGCGTGCAGCACGTTCTCGCCCTTCATGCGGTGGTAGCGGCTGACCACATCGGTGGCAAGGTAGCCCAACGGGTGGCCCACATGCAGGCCCTTGCCCGATGGATACGGGAACATGTCCATCGCGAAATACGACGGACGCCCTTCGGCGTTACGTCCCTTGCCGTCCTTCAGATCGCCGTTGACGTTGGCAGCCCAGAAAGTGCCTTCGTCATCCCAAATCTTCTGCCATTTTTCCTCAATGCCCTGAGCCAGATCCGCATTGTAACGGAACGACGGCTCGGCTGGTTCGTTCGACTGCGCCTGCGCGCTTTTCTCAATGTCACTCATAATGCATGAAACTAGCCGCGCAACTGGACACTTCGCAAGGCGTCAATCATTATGCAAGAAGCGTTTGGCAAAGCGTCATGCAAGGCGAGGACCGTCAGCCTTCCGACGCCGCCGAGCGCGTTATCGCGGGAGGGTTGATCGACATGTCGGGAACGTAGCCAATCGACTGTTTCATCTCATCTATGGTCTGCCTCCATGAGCCGTCGTCCATCATGGACTGCAATGCGGCGTCGACCTGTTCGGCAAGCGTGGATTGGCCGGATTTGACTGCGATCGCATACGAGCGTTCGCCGAACGTTTCGCCTACGACCTTAAGGTACCCGCCTCCCCTGTTGGATGCGAGGCCCGCCGCTATGGCGTCGTCGGCTGCAATGGCGTCCGCCTGTCCGATCATCAATGCCGTTTCGCACTGCGGATACGTGTCGCGTTCGCTCACGGTCACATCTTCCGCAAGATTTCGCACGCCATCGGCGGGCATTCCGCCTTTGGCCACGCATACCGTTTTTCCGGCAAGATCGTCGGTTCCTGTGATGGTTCCTGCACTGTCGGAACGCACCAGCAATGCCGCATGCACGGTCAGATACGGTCCTGCAAGCTCAACCTCACCATCCTGAACGTCATCAGCGGCGAAAGCATCGACCACCATGTCCACAGTGCCGTCTTCAAGCGACGAAACGCGCGTTGACGGCAGCACCTGTTTGAACACGATCTGTTTTTGCGCGAATCCCAACGTGTTCGCCACGTATTGCGCCACGGAAACATCGAAACCCGAATACTCTCCCCCATGCAGAAAACCCAAACCAGGCTGGTCCGCGGCCACGCCAATCGAAATGGTCGGCCCTTGGGCAAGACCATTGGTGACGACGGAAATGGAAGTGCCGCACGCGCTCGTACCCAATACGACCGAAGCGGCACATACCAACGCGGAAATGTTTCGTGACAGACGCAGCATACGCGTGATTCTACGCGATTCTACTTGAACATGCGTGAACGTGTCAGGAACCAGGTGACGATGGCCGAAACGACCAGCGAGATTCCGATGATCACGGCGAAGCCCCACGGCTTGTCTGTCAACGGCATGCCCAGCATGCCCTCCTGGAAATTCATGCCGTACATCGAGAAGATCAATGTCGGAATCGACAGCGTGATGGAGATGATCGTGAAGATGCGCATCACGTTGTTCAGATTGTTCGACACGATCGACGCGAACGCGTCGGTCATGTTGGCAAGAACGCCGCTGTAGATGTTGGCCATCTCGATAGCCTGCTTGTTTTCGGTGATGACGTCGTCGAGCAGATCCTCGTCTTCCGGATACTGCTTGATGCGCGGCAGCGTGGTCAGCTTTTCCATCACGATTTCGTTCGACTTGAGCGACGTGGTGAAGTAGACCAACGTCTTACTCAATTCGAGCAGCATGAGAATCTCACGATTCTGCATGGAATGGCGCAGTTTGAGTTCGAGCTTGTCGCTTTCACGGTCAATGATGCGCAAATACCGCAGATACATGGTGGCGTTGCGGTACAGGATCTGCAGGATGAAACGCGTTTTCATATACGTGTTGAAACCGCGGATCGTGCCTTCCATGAACGGGTGCAGCACCGGAGTGTCCTGCATGCAGACGGTGATGATGGACGACTGCGTGATGATGATCGACAACGGGATGGTCTCGTACCAGTCTCGCCCGCCACGCTCCTCGACGGTTGGAATGTCGACGATGATCATCGTGTAATCGTCTTCCACGTCCACACGGGACCGTTCCTCGTCATCAAGCGGGGCGCGCAAGTCGGCGAGATCGACGCCGGTTTCCATGGAAACGTTGGCGAGCTCCACATCGGTCGGATCCGAAAGGCATAACCAGGATCCGTTTTCGGGTTTTTGAATCTGCTCCACCTGACCGTTAATCGTTCTGAACATTCTCAACATGTCTCTCACCCGCCTTTCGCGCTTTCCAACGTTCTATCGCTGTACGGCAGCCCGAATCCAACGTCTCCTGCAATCAGTCTTTTGAGACCGTTCGTGGACCATTCGGGCAAACAACCTTATTTAGGATAGTCCAACCTTGAGAGCTAGCGGACCACGAGCCGGAGATTTCATCGAGAATTCATGTTCGCTGCATGCGCCCACGGTGAGTAACGGCCACCGTGGGTTACCGCATGCCACTGCATATCACTGCCTGATGGGCTTCCATAACGGCATGTTCGGGCCGCGCAATTCCTTCGGCCCGTTTTCCCAGTCCGTAAGCGCGGCGATGGCCGGACCTTGGTTGAAGGTGTCGAGCTTCCACTGCCATGTGTCGGGTTCGGCGGGGCCACGGCTTGCATCGACGCTCATCCGCGTCCAGAAGGCGTTGCGCATGGCGCCGAGATTGTTGAGATCATCCGGATCCATGTCGAGCAACACGGCGACGGTAGCCACGATCCATGATCCGTGGCCGACGACGAGCAGCGTGGTTGGCGTGGTATCGCCGACATGTTCGGCGATGATGCTTCGGATGGCTTGGACGCCACGCTGGCCGGTATGCCGACGGCTTTCGACGCCATGCTTGGTTTCGCCTCCGGTGTGGGCACGCCATGAATGGTAGTCGTCGGCGTACTGTTCGAGAATCTCCTCACGGGTCATGCCCTCCCATTCGCCGAAGCTGCGTTCGCGCAGGCGTGGGTCGAGGGCTACGTCAAGTCCGAGAAGGTCGGCGATGGCGTGAGCGGTCTGTTGGGCGCGGAAAAGGTCTGACGACACGACGACCATGCGTCGTCTTGCGGCCGGCGCCTCGTTGATTTCGTTGAGATCAGCGAGATACGCGCCCTCGTATGCGGGTTGGGCGAGTTCGTCATTATGGCCGGCGAGGTGCGCGACCTTCGCCCAATAGTATGTTTTGGCGAGTTCATAAGCGCTTTGGTCGGCCTGCCACCTGCCGACGATGTCGAGGGGAATGTCGATTTGGCCTTGTAGCCGTCTTGCGAGGTTGTAGGCGGTGCGTCCGTGGCGTAGGAACAATACTTCGTCGATCATGCATCTCATTGTAACTGTGGCGTGCGAGCGCGATGATGATTGCCCATACGGTGGTGAGCGCGAACGCTGTGATGGCGAGTGTTCCGTCGGTGAGGCAGCCTGTTTCGGGCAGGCATTCGTCGTGGTTTGGGATGCGTGTTCCTGTGACGAGGAGTCGGTGTGTGTTGATGCCGTATGGGGTGCAGGTCATGAGCGTGGCCCGATCGGCGGTGTTGTCGCGCTTGTTTATCCAAGTGAAATCGTCTGGGGTGATGGTGCGGATGGTTTGCACTTGGTAGGTGAGGGTTTCACCGAGGGTGGTGATGGTGAATTCATCGCCTTCGCGGGCTTGGTCGAGTTTGGTGAACATGAGTTTGTCGGCGAGTCCTCGATGTGCGGTGATGACGGTGTGGGTTCCTACTCCCCCGATCGGCAGTGATGTTCCCGCCCAGTGTCCGGCGCCGATGGCGAGCGTTTGTTCGCTTGTTCCGTGGCGTATGGGTAGGTTGATGCCGAGTTTTGGGTAGTTGATGGTTGCCATGATGTCGCTGGGCGGGATGACGAGTTGTTGGTTGTATTCGATGGGGTTTTGTGTTGGGGCTTCATGTTTTGTCTGGTTGTCGGTTTGATTGTCGGTTCGGCTGGCGAGGCGTGCGTTGTAGAGTTTCGCCTGCCGTTTGCTTTCTTGGATTGCCGTGTCTGTGGTGTTGGTGACGGTGGCTGCGTACGCTTTGACGTTGGCTGCTTGTTGGATGTTGTCTTCGGTGCGCATGATCAGGGGGATGCTGATGATGAGTGCCGTTGCGGTGAGCATGACGGTTCCCACGCACCATCGGATGATGTTGTGTTTTGCCGACGTGCTTTTGTGTCGGGGTTTGCCGTGTGTGGGAACCGTCATGTGTTTCCTATCGTTGGATGCCGGTTAGCGGTCGTCGGCTGATTTGCACATGCGCAGCATTACGATGCCTCCTATGAAGAGGAGCGCTGCGATGCTGAAAAGCATGGTCAATCCTGCGGCGCCGGTCAACGGTATTTCGGTGATAGTGCGGATGTTGGTGACGGCCACGGTGTGGCTGTCATCTTTTTTGATGAGGTTGTTGGGATCGGATTTGACGTCGATGCTCCACGTCATGGTGGCGTCATCAACGTTGACGGTGACGACTGCGCTGGGCAGCATGAGCGACGAGTAGTCTTGGGGCGCTTGTGTTTCGGTGATGGTGTATGTGCCTTTGAGTCCTTGGATTTTGGTTTCTCCGGCTTCGAACGTGGTGGTGGTTGTGGTGTCGCCATTGGTGGCGAGGCGGTAGCTGCCGTCGCCGAGTGACACGAGTTTCAAAGGTGTTTTGTCGTTGGTGCCCTGGGCGATGGTGAATTTCGCGCCGGTGAGCTTTTGGTTTTTGGCGTCGACCTTGCGCAATGCGATTTCACCGGTGCAGACTTTGACCTCGTTGCCGGGCTGGTTGTTGTGGTCCTGCCATGCGTTGGGGTTGTGGGAGTATTCCAGGTCGATGGAGTTGACGTTGCAGGGGCTTCCGATGACCGCGTTGCCGTTGAGGCGGGCCGTGTAGGTGACGGTGATCGTCGCGCCGACCGGTAGGGCTGCCTTTGATGCGTCCGAGGCGAGGATGTCTCCGTTGACGCCGAACAGCCAGCTGACGGTTTTGCCGTTGACGTTTTCCTTGTAGAACGTGCTTGCCAATGTTTTGCCGCCGACGGTGATTGAAGTGAGCGAACCATAGTCGAGGCCTGCGCCGAGCTTGTCGTTCAACGCGAGATAGTAGTGGTCGTAGCCTGTCCAGTTGGGTATTTTCTGCGTCACGCGGTAGGTCAGGTTCTTGCCTATCGCTTCGGATGCGCTGTCTTTCCACGTGCTGCCGACATTGACTTTTTTATCGGGTGTTTCCACGCTGGATACCTTGTAGATCACCTGTCCGAGCGTCAAGGTCGTGCCATTGGCCGTGCGCAGTTGGCTGATGCCGTTGACCGCGGTGCCGTTCATCATCATGATGGACGCGGTTGTTTTGACGGCGGTTCCACTGCTTGGCGTGGTTGTTGCCGGTGTACGGTCCACGATGGCGTAGATTCCCGGCACGAGCACGTTGCCGGTCGACATGGTGGTTTTGTCTTGGCTGAGCGTGGAGACCGCCGTTCCCTCCTGTTTGGCGAAGTTGGTTTGTTTGGCGAGACTATTGCAGAAGTTGCGTAGCTTTCCGCTCCACGGATCGCTGCGTGAGTCGGTCAGATTTTTCACCACCCACACCATCGGATCGTTTTTGCCGTTGACGGTGAGATTCGCGTCGGTGGCTCCGGCTGTTTTGGCCGCCGCGGTGATATCTGACGCCAATGCCGTGTTCGTGGTCAGATCATAGCCGACGATCGTGTTGCCGTCCACGCTTGCCGCAGTGTATGTGGCGAGTTGGATGGCGCGGAGGTCCTTGCCTTCAAGGCTTTCCCCGCTGCTTGCTTTCACGCTCATGGACTGTTTGACGTCCAGATCGGCCAATTGTGGAGCAGCTTGGGCCGTGCTCGGCATAGCGAGAGCCAACATCGCGCCAATGGCGAGGAATGCTGCACATCGGCGGCGTATGATGCGTTGTGTCATGGTTCACCTTCTTTGGTTGTTGGTTGTCGCATAGGCGTCTTCGCTTATGCGTGCAGCCAGCATGGCAGAAACCAATATTCGCCCGCCACCTCCTTAAGAAAATCTGTGGATAAGTGGATGAGCGAACACTTATCCACACTTATCCACAACCCATGCATGCAGCTGCCGTATAGGAATCCATGATCGAACCGCCGCGAACGATATGCTGCAGATTCGCGATCTTCCGTTCCGATAACAGCGAACCGCAGACCGGACATACAGTCCCGTCTGCGGTTCTCCGATATTGTCGTTTCGACTGGTTCAGTATGGAACTGATCAGTCCTTGACGATGGTTTTGCCTGCCGTAGCGCCCGGGGTGAGATCCTGAATTTCCGTGATCTCCAGAACCGGAATGGTCACCGGCTTTTTCGTACCGCGTTCCTCAGCGACCTTGACCTGCTCGTCATAGATCGCATCGTCGGAATGAAGCACGACGTTGCCACGGAAGCGGTAGCCTTTCTTCTGTTCAAGATTGGCGACCGCGACGACCAGATCGCTGCCGTCAAGCAGGTTACGGTATGTTTGGCCCGCGGTGCGCTCGTGGTAGCCGATATGGTTGCTGTCGATGATAAACATGCTCATTTTCGGTCCGAGATCAACCTGGCCTTCTTTGCTGATGGTGGCCACCCATGCGAGGTTGCTGTTGAGAAATTCCTTCATCTCATCGGTGAGATCTGCCATGATGCCGTCCTTTCGTTTGCATGCCCATGGAATGCGGACATACTTTCAGATTACGGCAAGAAACCCCACAACGCATGTTCGCCCAACGTGAATAACATCACATACGTGCCTCATCTGAAAACACATTTAGGAGAGATAGCACCTGTTCCGCACTTTGCTGAGGCGTCAAACCACGATCATCCGCTATCCAATCAATCATGGAAAAGAAAGGATTGATTTTGGATTGGCATCAGCAGTATCTGCCAGACGATATGCACGTCAAGTTGATTCGCAATGGGTTCAAAGACAAAGCCTACGGCATGCCGCTATTCGTACTCGGTTTAGATATTGTGTGTGAATTTCTTTATTCCATTGATGGTTTTTCTCTCAAAAGAATTTATGCAGATTCAGACATTTCCGATTTAGCCTGGGCTTTTTGCGATGTGGCAATTCTTGTTTGCTGACTTAGATATGTCAGACAGTATCTGACAGAGAAAGTACAAAGGCATTTCATTCCATCCCCCATTCTCGCTTTGCTTGTATGCGCGTGCGCAGCGCTTCGGAGGCCCTGAATCTGAGAGGGCGTCTTCCTGTGAACTCGATGAGGCTCGCGCCCGCCAGCTCGTCCACGTATTTGCGGATCGTCTGTTTCGTCAGCATAAGGTCGCCGCCTGCATCTTCGAGCATCATGGACTTGGTGGTGTCGAACAGCTCCTCCTGCATGACTGCGTAGAGAAGCAGGGTCGCGTTCGTGGACAGCGCATGTTCCCTCCGTAGCTCATCACGCAGGACGGTCGCCTTGTCGAGCTGGTCGATTTTGATGCCGAGCTCCTCAATCAGGGATTCCTGCGCCCGTTCGATGAGTCCGAGGATGGTGTATACGAAGAACGTGAGTTCCCCGCTGTTGAGTTTGCCCTCGGCCTCAGTGAACGCCTTGTAGTATTCGTTCTTGTTCTCCGCGATCGTCCTGGAGAGGGACAGCACGGTGGGCAGAGTGAGGTCGTGGCTGAGATAGAGCGCGAGCAGATACCTGCCTGTCCTGCCGTTGCCGTCGTAGAACGGGTGGATGTATTCGAACAGGAAGTGGCTGGCTATCGCCCGCTGCAAGAATGGTATGGTATCCGACCGGGCGAGGTCCATCATCTGTGCGAGCAGCGCTGATATCCGCGCCTCGCTGCTGACGCCGCTGTGGATGACGGTGCCGTGCGGTCCTTGGACCTCGACATCACCTTTCCTGAACAGCTCCCCGTCGGGCCTGTCCTTGTCGTCGATCTCGTCGAGGGCTATCTTATCGTAGATGTCCCTGATGTCTTCGAGAGTCTTGGGCAGTTCAACGTCGCGATTGGTGAGGTTGAGATACAGTTTCGCGAACTCGCCGAACCTGGCCTTCTCCATGTCGCCCTCGGTCCTGGCCTGCCGGGCTGCGGCCACGGCGGCTTCCGTCTCCTTCCGCGTCGACCTGACCCCCTCCATCTCGTTGGTGGCGAGCAATTCCTCGGATATGGCGTGGTAGATGTAGTTCCACCGCATGACTCCTGGGATACTCCGCCACATGGCCGATACCCGGCGTTCGGCGAGGAGCACCTTCTGTGTGAGCATGCACACGCAGCGCGGCGTGGCGATGAACAGTTCGCCCAAGGGTGTGCCGATTCCGGTTGTGAATGTGGAGTCCGCTTCGAGGCGTTGTCTGACGAGCCGGTCGTGGTTGGCGTAGGAGTCCGTACTCCTGTCGGCGTGGAACAGCCGCGCCAAAGTCCTGTATTCCATGCTCATGACGGTCACTGCTTTCAAAAAGTTATTTATATTTTATGAGAATTATAAATTAGAAGCACTCAGAAGACAAGACAGAGCATCTATGAATGAAAATCAACAATAAGCCCATGTCGGCTCTACCGTCCGTCACTAACGCCTCTGCCGACGCGGGTCGTTCATGCGTCTGCTTGTTCGGCTTGTATACGATCCTTGCCGAAGGTTCGCTGCATCGTCGCGGAAGGCCCGCTTCTTTACCACCTTCGTACCACCTTATAACCGGTTTCCACCACCTTAAGACGTTTTTGAGGTTCGGCAAGCACTTCCGCGAAACAGCGTCTCAATGAAAAAAGCCACCCCTTACGGAGTGGCCCTCGATGATGGGTGGAGCTAAGGGGATTCGAACCCCTGACCCTCTCCATGCCATGGAGATGCGCTACCAGCTGCGCCATAGCCCCGAAGTCTGCTCTGCAAACCTCATATAAGGTACATCACAGACATGAGCCATGCAACTTCCGGCGTGTCGTCCGCTTGGGGAAAACGTCATATGCAATCACACTATGCGGGCGACATGGAATGTGCAACACCAGTAATGCTAGTTGCTGCTTGCGTCTCCTGTAGAACCGGTAGTACCGTTGGTGGATCCCGATGTGCCAGTACCTGTCGATCCGTCAGTGCCACTACTTCCAGTTCCCGATGATGAACCATCACCAGTGGTGCCTGACGTGCCTCCGTTCGAGCTGGTACCGTTGGACGTGTCCGTCCCGGTCTGGCTGGGACCGTTGCTGGAATTATCAGATGACGATCCGCTGTTTCCGGACGTGGAACCATTGGTGGTATTGCTTGACGTGCCATTGGAAGTGGACGAGTCGGTGGAACCGCTGGTGGTCTTGTCGCTGCCTCCCGTGGTGGTTTCATCATTCGAATCCGTGGAATCGGACTTGGGCTTCTGCGCAGGAGCCTGCTCATTACCGAATCCGGAATCGCCAGTGTTTTCATGCGAAGGCACAACCTTTTCATGTACCACATTACGCACCACGGTATCCGTTCCCTGACCGCCGGTGAAAGCGAGAATCAATCCCGCGCTCACTCCAACACCAACCAAAGCGCTGACGAATGCGATGATCGCCGGAGCGTGTTTGCTATGCAACCAATTCGAGGAACGCTGTCCCGCATGCTGCACTCGGACATCACGCGCGTTACGAGCAGTGGATTTTTCGTTGGCGATGCTAGCGCTACCAACACCACGTTGCCCGTTCGGGAATACGGAAGTTTCCCCCGCTCCGGCAATATCACCAAGCGCGCGGGTAGCATCCTCATCCTCCTGCTCGGAGGAAATGACACGCTGCGAGAGGGACGGCGCTACCGCAGTCGCATCATTGGACAATACCATCGTGGCATCCAACGCAACAGGAGACGATCCGATAATCCTCGTCTCGTCACCCTTCGTAGAAGAGCCAAGCACCTGCGTTTCATCCGCAGCCGCATCACTACTTGACGGTAACGGCACGGCCTGTTGGATCTTCTCCCCCGACGCCTTCAAAACGTTCTTGTACACCTGCGTGGCAACCGCGGAAACAACCGAGCCCGCAGCCACGCCAATCACCGATCCCGCGATACCGATTTTCGCAGAAAGTAGGAATGACGTGACCGCCGCCAGCGCGCCCGCGCAAATCGACGAAAAAGAGATTCCCTTAAAAAAGTTTTTCACAAGCCATGACGATAGCTAATTTCGCTATGAAAGTACTGGCGATTCTGTGAAAAGCTTGAAAAAACAGCGACCAGCTATTACATGACGACGCTTGCAGACTGGCTACAGGTTGGGATGTTCCCATTCCTCGGAATCGGCAATGGCGGGACCATGGTTGTAGTCCATCAAACGCCAACGCAATGTGGAACCGATCTCCAATGGAATGAGCCGTACCCAGTGAGCGTTGCGCATCGACAAAATGTCGGCGAAATCGCTATGCACATCCGCCATTCCCAGCAGCGTCTGCAACGTTTGGGAAATCCATGCACCATGCGAGAACACGTACAGATCCGTGTCGGATCCGGCACGGAACGCCCAATCGTTCAACGCTTCAACGCCACGACGCCCCACCTCTTCCTTGGGTTCCGCACCGTATTTAAGTTCACCGCCGCGGAACTCGGCCCAGGAGCGATAGTCTTCCGGATACCGCTGCGCAAGCTCCTCGACGGGAATGCCTTCCCAGTCTCCGAAGCTGCGTTCGCGCACGCGGGCGTCCGGATGCACCTCCAGCCCGAGCGGATCGGCAAACGCATGCGCCGTGGCAGAGGCACGCCCCAGATCAGAGCATACGACCAGCCGGTTCGGAATATCGGGGCGACGGTCAACATACAGTTCACGCAATGCGACCGCTGTTTGACGAACCTGCCACTGGCCTACTTCGTCGAGGGGAATGTCGATCTGGCCTTGCAGACGATGTTGCGCATTGTAGGCAGTGCGCCCGTGACGCACCAGCGTGATGGCGTGCACATGTTCCGGTACTGCGCTGTTATGCTCAAGTTCAACGTTTCGAGGCATACTGCTGTTCTCCGTTGCTTTCTCGATTATGGAATTTGCGAATACTATTTCGCTTGATATGAAAACATGCCTTCCGCATCCAAACGTGAAGGCATGTTCGTACGTGTTATTCCGCGGTTTCCGTGGTCTCTTCGTCGGAGGTTTCAGGATGTTCGAGCTGCAGATCGATGCTTGGGCAATCCTTCCACAGGCGTTCGAGACGGTAGAAGTCACGAGATTCCTGATGCATGACGTGAATCACGAAATCACCGTAGTCGAGCAGCACCCACTGGCCTTCGGTCAGGCCTTCGCGGGAACGCGGCTGGCGCTTACCGCTTTTGAGATACAGGTCCTTTTCGATTTCTTCGGCGACGGCCAACACCTGACGTTCGTTCGAAGCGGTGGCGACGAGCATCGCGTCGGTAATGGCCAATGGTTCGGTGACGTCGAAGGCTATAAGGTCCGTGGCCTTCATACGGTCAGCCGCGGCTGCGGCGATGCGGATGGCGTCGATGGAATCTTGTACTGCCGGCATATTCAGCGCTCCCATTCGGGCTTCCAGCCCTCTACTACATGTTGTGTATTTTCGGAATAAACCATGGAATCGTCCGGAACATCGTGGCGGACCACGGAACCAGCGCCGGTAGTGACGCCGTTGCCGACTTCGACAGGAGCCACGAACAGGTTGCCGGCACCGACGTGCACGTTCGATCCGATGGTGGTGTGGTGCTTATGCACGCCATCATAGTTGGCAGTGATGGTACCGCCGCCGATGTTGGTATGCTCGCCCAAGTCGGCGTCGCCCACATAGCTCAGATGCGGCACCTTGGTGCCGTTGCCGATGTGTGCCTTCTTCATTTCCACGAAGGCACCGGCCTTGGATTCTTCACCAAGATCGTTGCCCGGGCGCAAGTACGTCCACGGGCCGATGTTGGCGGCGCGGCCAATGTGGCTCTCCTGCACGCGGGAACGCTCCACATGGGCATCGGCATCGATGACCGCACTAATAAGCGTCGTGTATGGACCGACCTGCGCGCCCTCGCCAATCACCGTATTGCCTTCGAGGAAGCATCCGGGAAGGATCACGGCATCACGTTCGATACGCACGTCATCTTCGATCCACGTGGTTTCAGGGTCGAGAATAGTCACGCCTTCACGCATCCAACGCTCGCAGACACGCTTGTTGTGGGCTTTGGCAAGCGCCGCAAGCTGCACGCGGTCATTGACACCTTCGACGCTCAACGGGTCGGGGGCGGCGAACGCACCGACGGCACCGTTGGCTTTGGCGGTTTCGAGTGCGTCGGTCAGGTAGAACTCGCCCTGAGCATTGTTGGATTTGAGGTTGGCGATCGCTTCAGCCAGCAGTTTGGCGTCGAACACGTAGACGGACGTGTTCACTTCATGCACGGCCAGTTCGCTACTGTTGGCGTCCTTCTGTTCCACAATGCGCAGCACGTTGCCTTCGCTGTCGCGGATGATGCGGCCATAGCCAGTAGGATCGTCAAGAATGGTGGTGAGCACAGTGGCACCATTGCCGCTCTGCTCATGGAAGGCAAGCAGCTGGTTCAACGTGTCGGCGTCGAGCAACGGCATATCCGAAGCTGCGATCAGTACCGAGCCGTCAAGACCGCCTTGCTCCTTCAACTGCGTCATGGCGCACTGCACGGCTCGTCCGGTGCCGGGAATGTCATCCTGGTTGACAATGGTGACATGCTCATTGTAGGAGCGGGCCGCTTCGGCGACTCGTTCCGCCTGGTAGTGCACGACCACGGCCAACGTTTCAGGGTCGAGCGCTGCCACGGAATCCATCACACGGTTCAAAAACGTCTTTCCAGCCAAAGTGTGCAGCACTTTCGGCTTGTTGGAACGCATGCGGGTACCCTCACCCGCCGCAAGAATAATCGCGGCGCTTAATGCCATGTCTAATCTCCAATTCCTCAGGACCTAACAAATTCAGACACGAAGCCAGTCATCCGACGCTCCATATTAAAACGAGCCCTCCCTAAACGCAAAACAACCACGTCTTGGAACGACTTACGGAACACTGGAATGTCAGCCTGTACGCCTTGGAATGACTGCCGTGTGATAAACGACTATAGAAAACGGCAATAGCCACAAGGCGTTGCGCCGAAGAACGAGCGGATAGATTGATGTCCGACATGAACGTGGGGGTATCTCACGTAACGCATCATCATTTTTGGGAAGGGAATAGCAATAATGTCAGATATCGCATACGATTGGATCGCGCTCGGCGTAGCCGCGTTCCTGTTCGCCGTCCTATCGTTCCTCAAACATAAGAAAAACGCAGGATTCACTACACGAGTGCTGCTTGCAACGGTATTCGGTATCATTTTGGGAATCGCTTTCAAAGGCCACACTGATTATGTCGGCGCGGTAGGTTCCATCTGGTCCAACGCAATTACCGCACTGGTGGTTCCGCTGCTGCTGTTCAGCATCATCTCCAGCATCACGAACCTTGGAGAATCCATACGCTTAAAGAATATTGGTGCGAAAACCGTATTCTTCCTGCTGCTTAACACCGCGACGGCTTCACTACTTACTCTAATCCTGTCACAAGCGTTCCAGCTGGGGCGTGGTTTCCACTACACCTTGCCGAGCGACTACAAACAACATGACGTTCCTGCCGTTCTCGACACCATCATCAACCTGTTTCCACACAACATCGCGGACAGCTGGGCTAACAACCAAGTCGTCCCTATCGTGCTGTTCGCCATCCTGACGGCCCTTGCATACAACGCAGCCGCATCTACAGACAAAGGACGTTCGGCAGTCGCTCCGTTCAAAACTTTCATCGACGCAGGCAATGTGGTCTTCTCCAAAGCAACCCAAATCGTCGTCGGATTCACTCCATACGCGGTGCTTTCCCTTATCGCCGAAGCGGTGAGCGGTAGCGACGTATCCACCTTGCTACCGCTGATCCTCGCCTTGGTGGTCGCTTACATCGCAATCGTTCTGCAGCTGTTCCTCGTGCAGCCGCTGGTCCTCGCGGCCGTAACGAAGTTGAATCCAATCCACTTCTTCAAAGCGTTCTTTCCTGCCGGAGTGGTCGCGTTCACCTCGGAAAGCAGCATCGGCACGATTCCAGTCACCGTGCGTCAGTTACGTAGCGCAGGCGTTCCAGGAGATATCGCCTCGTTCGTTGCCGGACTGGGAGCTAACCTCGGCATGCCCGGATGCGCAGGCGTATGGCCGATGCTGCTGGCGGTGTTCGCCGTCCATGCGCAAGGGCTGAACTACTCCCCCGCACAATACCTGTTCCTCGTGGTGCTTACGCTGCTGGTCTCAATAGGAACCGTGGGCGTGCCCGGCACTGCCACCATCACCGCCACCTCATTGTTCGCCGCAGCTGGTCTGCCGATTCCATTCATCGCGATCAGCCAGCCGATCAGCCAGATCGTCGACATGGGGCGCACCGCGCTGAATGTCGCAGGTGCAGCCAATACCGCAGTAATCGTCGCGCAGACCGAGCATCAGCTGGATGCCGACCTCTACTATGGGCGCAAAGAATACTCCGACGACCTCAACGACGGCGAACGATTCAGGCAAACCGCCACGCAGGCTCTAACCGGGACAGAGCCCTCGCAGAGGGCAAATATCACGAATGACGCCAAATCCGATTCAGCCAACGTCTCCCAACAACAGAGCGGTTTCACCCTGAACTTCGCTCCCAATGCAGTGCTCTCCGCCAGCGGAGATGACGCCTGCTGCGGCACGAAGCCAAACAAATAATCCATCCACAAATCAACAGACACCTGTGGGAGAATACCGGATCGAAGTGTTCGAACGACGTTAGGCTGTCAGAGCATGCCGAGCAGCTCGGCCTCGTCACGCATGGCGCGATACAGCATCCACTCCTGCCTGGCGTCGGACAATGCGCGGTGCTCCTCCATGTCGGCGATGTGGTAGTCGACGATGAGGGTGGAAACCTTGTGGCTTCGTTTTTCCGGATGCAGTCGACGGCTGAGGTCTAACGTGTCGACGAAATGGTGCGCAAAGCGCGCGTCACGCTCCGAGTAAGCGAGCTGTACAGCATTGTCGAGGAACGACATGTCGAAGGACGCATTGTGCGCCATGACCACGGCTGTGTCCGAACACCAGCGTGCAAACTCATCCATGGCTTCACGCACATCCGGTTTGCCGAGCAGCATGCCATCGTCGATTCCCGTCAAACCAGTGATTCTTGACGGGACGTGTTCGAACGGGTTGATGAGCTGGTCGAATTCGTCGACCAGCTCATCATTGTGAATTTTGACCGCGCCGATCTCAATGAGCCTGGCGCCTTTGCGCACACTCAATCCGGTTGTTTCCGTATCGATCACGATGTAATCCGTGAATCGTCCGGACAACGGGTCCAAACGTCGGGGATCGCCACTTCTACGCGCTGCCATTCATCTCACCTCCGCTACTTCATTTGCGATGTATAACTTAATCATTCCAACCTGACTTTCTTAACCGGGGAAACACAACAAAAAAGATCCTGCAGCATGACACTGCAGGATCAATGAACCGTTATTCAGGCTTTACCGCAAAGCTCGTTCAGCGGGTCGGAGCGACCGTGACCGGGCAACGCTGGAAGCTCTTGAGATCGACATAGCCGGTGGTTGCCATGGCACGACGGAGCGCGCCAATGTAATTGGTGGTGCCGTCCGCATTGTGGCTGGGGCCGAACATGATATCTTCCAGAGTGCCGACGGTGCCGACATTCGTGCGGAAGCCGCGCGGAAGCGTCTGATGACGGGCCTCGGCACCCCAATGCATGCCCTTGCCCGGAGCTTCCTCGGCACGAGCCAGCGGGGAGCCAAGCATCACGGCATCGGCACCAAGCGCGAACGCCTTGATGAAGCTGCCGGAGTCGCCCATGCCGCCATCGGCAATCACTTGGACGTAACGGCCGCCGGACTCGTCCATGTAGTCACGGCGTGCTTCCGCCACATCTGCGATGGCGGTGGCCATCGGAGCGTGGACACCGATGGTGTTGCGGTTCGCGGATACTGCGCCGCCGCCGAAGCCGACAAGCACACCGGCCGCGCCGGTACGCATCAGATGCAGGGCCGCGGTGTAGTTGGCGGCACCTCCGACGATGACGGGCACATCCAAATCGTAGATGAACTTCTTCAGGTTCAACGGCTCGTGATCCTGAGAGACATGCTCGGCGGAAACGACCGTGCCACGGATGACGAACAGGTCGACGCCCGCTTCGAGCACGGTCGAATAATAGTCCTGCGTGCGTTGCGGGGACAGTGCGCCCGCAACGGTGACGCCAGCATCGCGAATCTCATGCAGTCGCTCGACAATGAGCTCCGGCTTGATCGGCTCGGCGTAGATCTGCTGAATGCGCTCGGTCGCGCGTTCAGCCGGCAGCTCTGCGATTTCGTCGAGCAGCGGCTGCGGATCATCGTAGCGGGTCCACAGGCCTTCAAGGTCGAGCACACCGAGCGCGCCCATCTTGCCCATGGCGATGGCAGTGGCCGGGCTGGTCACCGAATCCATCGGCGCACCGATGACCGGCACATCAAATTCATAGGCGTCAACCTGCCAAGAGGTAGACACATCCTGCGGATCACGAGTACGACGGGAGGGAACGATGGAAACGTCGTCCAGAGAGTATGCCAGACGGCCCTTCTTGCCCAAACCGATTTCAATTTCCTGAGACATGTTCTCAAGGCTAATGCTCAGCAATGACAGTACGCAAGAGCGTGTCACCTGCCATCGCCCAGTTTTTTGGACATTAACAGGTGTCGTTAACACGTTTGTTATAAGACAGGAACTTATCACCTTCAATCCCGACAGGAGGGCAACACATGGCCAAAATCAAGGTCGAAGGCAAGGTCGTCGAACTCGACGGCGACGAAATGACCCGCGTCATCTGGAAAGACATCAAGAATCGCCTGATCCTTCCATACCTCGACGTGGATCTCGAATATTACGATCTCGGCATCGAAAACCGCGATGCCACCGACGATCAGGTGACCGTCGACGCGGCGAAGGCCATCCAGCGTGAACATGTCGGCGTGAAGTGCGCCACCATCACACCGGACGAGGCGCGTGTCAAGGAATTCGGCCTAAAGAAGATGTGGAAGTCCCCCAATGGCACCATCCGCAATATTCTCGGCGGAACCATCTTCCGCGAGCCGATCGTGATGAGCAACGTTCCGCGCCTGGTTCCCGGCTGGACCAAGCCGATCGTAGTGGCCCGCCATGCTTTCGGCGACCAATATAAGGCCACTGATTTCAAGGTTCCGGGGGCAGGCACGCTCACCGTCACCTTCACTCCGGAAGATGGTTCCGAGCCGATCGAACATGTCGTGTACAACTATGGTGCCGACGGCGGCGTGGCCCAGGTGCAGTACAACGTGAACGATTCCATCCGTGGTTTCGCCCGCGCCTGCTTTAACTATGGTCTGATGCGCGGCTATCCGGTGTATCTTTCCACCAAGAACACGATTCTCAAGGCATACGACGGCCAATTCAAAGATACGTTCGCCGAAGTGTTCGAAAACGAATACAAAGACAAGTACGCCGCAGCGGGCCTGACCTATGAGCATCGTTTGATTGACGACATGGTGGCCAGCTCCCTCAAGTGGCATGGCGGCTACATTTGGGCCTGCAAGAACTATGATGGCGATGTGCAGTCCGATTCCGTGGCGCAAGGCTTCGGCTCTCTCGGCCTCATGACCTCCGTGCTCATGACACCTGACGGCCAGACCGTCGAGGCCGAGGCCGCACACGGCACTGTGACCCGCCACTACCGCCGCTGGCAGAAGGGCGAGAAGACCTCCACCAATCCGATCGCATCGATTTTCGCTTGGACCGGCGGTCTCAAGCACCGCGCCGACTTGGATAACACTCCGGAAGTCAAGTATTTCGCCGAAACATTGGAGAAGGTCATCGTGTCTACCGTTGAAGGCGGCCAGATGACCAAGGATCTCGCCATGCTCGTCGGTCCGGATCAGGCTTGGCTTGACACCGAAGGCTTCATGAACGCTTTGGACGAGAATCTCGCCAAGGCTCTGGCCGAATGATTCTTAGCCGAATAACCTTTGGCTGAACGGCCAGCAGCAGGCTCAAAGGGCTGGATATGTATGGTTCACACGCATATCCAGCCCTTTTTGACGTCCAGATATTACAATCGGAGCTCAGCATAGGAATCATCATTCGATTTTCATGAAGGAAACGGCATGACACTGCACCGCACGACCGTGACGAAACGTCTGTTCGCACTGTTGGCATCGACCTCACTCATCATGGCCATGGGCGCCTGCTCATCCGACAATGAAACGCAATCGCATGAAGCGGGCTCCACCGGCACCACCACTACCGTCGATGCCGGTAACGTGGTGATCTTCACCCCTTCGGATGGCATCACCATCTCCCAGCAGACGCCTTTGAGCAAATGGGAAAAATTAGTGCCGGAAATAGTCTCATCTTTGAAAGACAACGACGTCAAAGGCTCCAACATCACCGTCAAAACGGCGTCGAGCCTCGACAAGCAAAGCCAAAGCGTGCAGGATTATGTGGTGGACCACGTCAACAACACCAGCGACGATGAAGATTCCTCCGACAAAACCACTCTGGTAGTGGCGCCGGTGGCCGACATCACCGAATCCGACCGCCAGTATGGAGACTACGCGTCGCACGCCATCACGTGGAATGGGAACTCCTCCGACGAAGACACCCAGGACTACGCCCAATCCGCGGAACGTTTGGTCTCCGCATTGCAGCTCGCTCAAAACGAGGGCATGAAAGTCGTGTTAGTGTCGAACACGCTGCAGGGTTTCACTCCGGATGTGTACGCACCGATGACCACGGCCGAGCAAGTGGGCCAACTGCAGGCCAAGCAGTTGGTCAGCAAGCTTGAACTCGACAAAACCAGCTCCGACAATCCGAAGCATATCGAAGTGCTACTCCCCTACGATGCCACCGATGAAAGCGGCAGCACAGCGGACGCGACTTTCGCGCAAGACGTGTTCAAAGGCATTTGGTCGGTGCTTGGACCGTATTTCAAAGACGGGAAGGCCGTTTCCCCATCCGGAACGCTGACCTCGTCGAGCACGGAATCCGATTGGGTGTCCGTGGCGTTCGACTCGGCGAAAAGCGAGCGGGTCAAATCCACGCTCGCCGAACGTCTCGGCATGGACAAGGACACATCGCGTCATACCCGCATCGACGGCATCATCTCCTGCAATGATTATGTGGCTGGCTATGTTTCCGAAGAGCTCAACGATCTTGGATACACCGGTTCGGCGGCCGACATCAACCCATCCATCACCATTTCCGGCATCGTAGATAATATCACCGGCAAGAAAGACCTGAAAAAACAGTCCGTTCCCGATCCTGCGCAGGCGCCTGAATCCGATGGCGGCGATTCCGATACGGAGGATACCAGCGATTCCCTTGACGAGCAGAACTCGCAATGGCCGATCATCACCGGATACGGGGCCTATGTCAGTTCCATACCGAATATCGTGAACGGCAAACAGTGGATGACCGCTTTGGAAAAGCGCAAGACCTTGGCATCCGACATCGCACAGACCTGCGTGCAGCTCAACACGTCGGGCAAACTTGCGAAGCTGACGTTCATCTCATCCGTCGCCATGGAAGACAAGAAAGTGCCGACCATCCAAGAAGAGGCGCTTGCGGTCAGTGCCAGCAATCTGAAGAAAACGCTGATCGAACCGGGATATATCTCGCTCGCCGAAGCAGGCTTGTAAACCGGCAACAAGGTAATTCGGATTATCCGGCATAGGAAATCCGACAAGAGATAGAAAAAGCTGGCTTCCGTCGAACCGCTGCGACGGAAGCCAGCTTTTATGTTGCGGCCGGTACATTCCTACCGACGGTCATCGCATTCTACTTCTTCGGAACGTAGATGACGGTGTCGATCAACGTGCGGTAGTGATCAACCACCGCCTGACGGCGTGCCTTCATGCTCGGCGTGACCAAGCCGTTTTCTTCGGTGAACTCGTCCGGCACGATTTCGAACTTACGGATCGATTCGGCACGGGATGCGAGCTCGTTGGCTTTGTTGACGACACGTTCCACTTCGGCGCGCACGATCGGATTGCGGGAGGCCTCCTCGAGGGATGCCACGCATTCCGCGCCCTTCGACGCAAGCCATGCGTTCGTTTCGCCAAGATCCAACGAAATGATGGCCGCTATGAATGGCTTGCGGTCGCCGATCATCACGCATTGGCTCACCACGGGCGACGTCATGATCGACGCTTCCATTTCGCCTGGAGAGACGTTCTTACCACCGGCGGTGATGATGAGGTCCTTCTTGCGTCCGACGATGGAGACGAAGCCTTCGTCGTCGATGGAACCAAGATCACCGGTATGTAGCCAGCCGTCGACGATCTGCTGCTTGGTGACGTCGGGATTGTTGTGGTAGCCGGCGCATACGGCCGGGCTCTTGATGCACAGTTCGCCTTCCTCATCGACGCCCATGGTCACGCCCTGCAGCGGTAGCCCGATGGTGCCAATCTTGTATCCGGAGGTCGGATTGACGCTTGACGGAGCGCAGGTTTCGGTCATGCCGTAGCCTTCCAGCAGCGGCAGTCCGACGCCATTGAAGAAATGCGCGATGGATGAATCAAGCGGAGCGCCTCCGGAAACCGCGTATTCCACATGACCGCCGAACACGTCCATGATCGAGGAGTACACCAGCTTGTTGTACAACGCATGCTTGAGATTCAAGACAACCGGAATGCCTTCGCCCGACTGCTGTGCGTGCGACCAGTCGCGCGCCGTCTGCGTGGCACCTGCGAAAATACGTCCTTTGAGGCCGGCACCGGCCTTCTGCGACGCCGCATTGTAGATCTTTTCGAAGATACGCGGCACGGCAAGGATGAATGTCGGCTTGAACGCCTTGAAATCAGCCAGGATCGTCTTCAGGTTGCCGGACAGGCCAAGCGAAACATTGCCGGCGAAGCAGAAGAACTGCATGTAGCGGGCGAACACATGTGCCAGCGGAAGGAACAGCAGCAGACGACGGTTCGGCTTCATCGCGATATCAGGCATGGAGTTGATGCCGGAATAGGTGATGAACACGAAATTGGAATGGGTGAGCTCAATGCCTTTCGGCGTGCCGGTGGAACCGGACGTGTACACGATGGTGGCGAGGTCCGAGCCTTTGACCGCATGTTCGCGCTCCTGGAATTCGGCGTCGGACACGGCATGGCCGTATTCGATCATCGTGTCAATCGCGCCAAGTCCGATGACATAGACGTCACCAAGATTGGAACATTCGCTTCTGATGGATTCAATCTTGTCGCGTTGCGCGTCGTCTTCCGCGAACGCCATTTTGACGTTGGCGTCGTTGAAGATCATTTTAACCTGCGCGGGTGAATTCGTCTCGTACACGGGAACGGTGAGCGCGCCGATCGACATGATCGCCACGTCAAGCGCAGTCCACTGCCAGCAGGTGTGAGAGATGATGGACACCGAGTCGCCGGGCATGATGCCCTGGGCGATCAGGCCTTTGGCGATGGCGATGACCTTGTCTCGGAACTCGGTGGCGCTGAAGGACGCCCACTCGCCATGCTCATTCTTGTATTCCACCAAAGAATCGTTCGGAGTACGGTTCACTCGTTCCTCAAGCACCGAGAAAATATTTTTGTCTGTGTCAATCTGCTGTTCCAAAGGCCGCGTGTATTCCTTGTACATGGCATTTCTCCCCTGCGTAATCGTCGTACATGCAGCATCATAGCCTGAGAGCTTCACTTTTTCGGCGAGGCCACGACGTATGGACAAAATCGATGGTTCTGCCAACCCCTGTTTCACAAGACTTTCAATCCGATTCGCACCGTACGGGTTTTGCTTTCCGGATCGGTATATTGTCGTCCTTCCGATTTGATTCCCCAATGCAGACAATGATCGTCGCAATGGTCTGATTCGCCCTCCACACGCGCGAAACGCTCCCCTTGCGCAACATGTGCGCCGACATCGCGTTCCGCCTTGGCTGGCTCGAACGTCGAGGTCAGTCCGGAGAGGCTGCCTCCATGCCGTATGGTGACCACGGCTTTGCCTCCCACGCTGCCACTGAAGGCGATCACGCCGTCTGCAGGCGCGACGACGGCTTCCTGTTGGTCGGCGAGCAAGTCAACGCCCCGATGCCCTGGAAGCCACTGTTGTTTCGGCGCGTCATACTTGCCAACTATCTGCGCGCCGTTCAACGGCCATCGCATCAGGGCTACGCAGGATCCGGACACACCACCCGAATTCGTTTTCGCATATGTCGGTTCAGCCGACCATAGGCAGCACAAGAGCAGTATGACGCACGCCAGCGCGCATACGATCATGATTTGGCGCAACTGCTGGCGAATGCGTTTCTTTTCCTCCTGGACTATTCTGCTCCGTCGGATTCGTCGACGATATTCATGTTCGTTCATGATGGCTCCTTCGCGTTGCTGCATTGCTGTGTCACTTTGTTGATCTGTTGCGCGGTGCGGCGGTGAATTGCCAGCATGACAGTATGGTGATGGGATTGTCCAGCCGAAACGGCCCTGTGGTCGGAGGATGAGTTATCCACAGGCTCCGGGCATGTCGCGGCATACGATGGAACGCATGAGCGATAACACGTCGCAGCGCAAAGCGTTGCAGCAGCTGGAAGGCGAGTCCGATCACGATCGAATCACGTACTATCAGAAGCCTTTTATGGTGCTGTGGGCGGCCGTGCAGGAGGCGTCAAGCGAATTGCAGGACGATTACGCGCTCTCCCCCGAGCTGGCGCAGCTGTGGGTTGCCGAGCAGATTCGCAAGGTGTCGGACTCGCTGGTGGATCGTCTTGCGGAAACGGCTTTGGCCCATGGCGAGTCAAAATCGAATGTGGCGCGTGCGGCCGGCGCGAGTCCCGCCAACGTCTTGCGACGTTTCCCTCGACTCAAAGCCGATGGGTCGCACGAGCGTACGCTGATCGATGACGTGCTTGATTCGTTGGAGTAACAAAAAAGCCCTTGATTTCCAAGGGCTTTCATATGGCTCCTGCGACTGGGCTTGAACCAGTGACCGTCCGATTAACAGTTAGAAAGTCTGATAGAATACTCCTTGGAACGATTGGGCAAAACGGCTTTATTTCAACGGTTTAACCTCACTTGAGGGTTACTTGACCATCACTTGCGGGTCAAATGGAAGTCTGAGAATGTCTGAGAATATAAAGAGGCAAGGAGGTAATCATGGTACGCAAAGCAAGAAACGGCATCGTCTACCCATATCGGGTTGAACGCCAGAAGAAACTAGCCAACGGAACCGTAAAAATCTACACCAGCTACGAGTTCAAGGTTGACGGCAAAACATACAGCTGCAAAAAATACGTTGACGCCAACAAGCGACTGACGGAACTACTACAGGAACGGGCCAGATTCGGCAGCGCCAACAACAGCTCCATCACACTCGGAGCATACGCCGAACAATGGCTCGAACGCAGACAACGCGACGCGGACCCGAAAACATTCGCCAACTACCGGACCATCGTCCGCAAACACCTGCTCCCATACCACCGGCAGAAAATGGCGAGCCTGACCAGCGGAGCGTGCGACCGCATCGTCAACGGCCTACGCATAACCAAGAAAGTCAACGGCAAGGAACAGCGTATCAAAGCCAGCCTCAGCCTACGCAAGCAAGTCCACACCACATTGAACCAGATATGCAAATCAGCGGTGTCAGATCGCATCCTCCCAACCAACCCGATGGGCGGCGTCCCCACGCCGAAGGACAAGGACATCAGTTTGGTGGACAGTCGCAAGAACGAAGCCAACGAACGTACCGCATTCACCGTGGATGAAGCGAAACGCATCCTGAAAGCCGCCAACGATCTAGGCGTGAGAAACGCCGCAAAGGAATGGTTCAGACTGTGCACGGGTATGCGTCCAGGCGAAATACTCGGCGCATCCATCCAAGACCTCGAACTAGGCCAAATGAACGGCGTGCCATACGGCGAATACACCGTCAACTGGAAACTGGAAGAACTGAAGAAAGAGCATGGATGCGGCAATCCAGACAAGCATGGCGTCTACCCATGCGGGTTCAGACGTGGTGCAGCATGTCCTCAATGGCGGTGGCGCATTCCAGACGGCTTCGACATGATCGAACTGACAGGCCGCTGGTGTCTCACCCCTCCGAAATCGAAGCGCGGCAGGAAAGTGCCGATCATCCCGGCATTGGCTCAAACGCTCGAAGCGTATCTCGAAGCGACCGATGACATACCGAACCCGTATGGATTGTTGTTCCGGCATGATGACGGAACGCCCATCGAACCGGAGGAAGACCTTGAAAACTTCCGTCAACTCTTGGAGAACGCGGGCGTACCCAATGCGGAACATCGTAGCCGCCACGAAACACGCCATACGGTCGTGACCATACTCATGAGTATGGGTGTGGATTATGGATTAGTGGAAGAGATTGTTGGACATTCCAGCCGCTTAATGGTGGAACACTACCGTCACGCCGGATTGAAGGAACGGTTGGCCGCGATGGAAACGATGAACAAGCCGCTGCAACTCGACTCGTATAAGCTAGGCGACAATGAAGGCTGAAATAACCGAAGACCAGTTCTGCGAATACATCGTGGCCCAGCTGAAAAAATATGCGTGGCGTTTAGCGCGGGAAGGCAAACTTTCGTGGATTGACAGTTCCGACAACAGCAACTTCGCAGTGGTGAAAAACCATGCCACTTGTGACGTGTCGCTCACCAAAAACGGCAAAATAATCTATCGGGCATCCGTATACACGAAAGAGATAGCCGACAAATGGGGTGAATTACTGGTTAAGTACATTACGCTTGACAACATCGATACACTAATCCAATAACAAGAAAAGCCCCTCCCCCAGCAATGCTGAGAGAGGGGCACATGTTAAAAAACGGGTGTAAAAAATTCCACGGACACTATAATTCCGCAAATTTTTCCACACTCGAGGTTGAGTTTCCGGCGCGATGTTGAGTTTCCACTGTCAGGCGTTGCGCAGCGGATTGTAGGCGACACCGAGACCGCTGGCGATGAAGCCGGCCACGGTCGAAATGTAACCGCCGACAGCCGCGTCTCCGAAGGTCATGAAGCCGAGGCCGACGCACGATGCGATCAGGCCCAACACGTAGACGACGGTACGCACCTGCTTGCTGAAAACGGGAGTGTATGCGCTGTCGGACTGCACAGTGTCGGTGCCGGCCCCGCGCTCGTCGGTGAGATTGGCGATGGTTGTCTCCAGAGTGTTCTTTTCTGCATGCTCAGCCATTTAATTCCACCTTTCCTTTCAGGCTTTGACGAGATACCAGGTTGACTTGTCCGCGGGAGCCAGCGCGACGTAGCGCACGGCTCCGCTGTAGGCCGTGTAACGGCCCCAGATGTAGCCGTCCGCGACGGTGCCCCAATGATCCAGATTGACGGTCTGTCCGTTGGAATAGGTGGCGACCACATTGCCGGAAACACTCGGACGGTCGCGCACGTTGAGCCCGTCCACGGCCACACGATACGTGCCCTGCAACACGTTTGCGGACGATTCCGTGGCGGACTGCGTCGGCTGTACGGCGGGCGTCGGCACTGTCGTGCCGGTCATCCTGTCATACCATTCCTGCGCCTTGGCCACGTAGGCGCCGCGCTGGTCTCCTGCGATGGATGCCGGGCAGGCGGTCGCGGAGAAATGGCTGTGCGGGAACACGTTGACGCCCCACTGCGGACGTCCGAGGCCGTAACGCTTGCAGAGCGCGGCCACCAGATGCGCGCCATTGTCCAACGTCGCGTCGGAGATCCGCCACGGGTCGGACGAGATATCCGCATGCTCCACGCCGATGGACGTGAGATTCGCATCCCAGTCACCCGAATGCCAAGCTGTATCGGTATCCCAGACGAGCTGCGTGATCCTGCCGTCCGCCGCTACCTGATAGTGCGCGGAAGCCTCACGGGTCTGCCACACGTCGTAGCAGCCCTTGCCGGTCAGGTTCCCGCCATTATGATGCAAAACGATCTTGTCGACCTTGCATCCCTGACGGCCCTTGGTCATGTGCGTGGAGAGAATGAGATCCTCATCCGCCTCCAGATTCTCCCATGATTTCATATGTTTTCCTCCTTTTTTGATGGTTTTACGAGCAGATGAGCGTCCACATCATGACGGCCATCTCCAGCAGTCGCAGGAGCGGCAGCATGAGCAGGACGACGCAGACGAGCGTGAACGCGCCCAGAAGCAGCGTCACGACGCATTCGAGCCATACCGGCACGTCATGGCCATGCCACAGCAGCCACGCCACCGTAAGCAGCAGCGCGACGAACATGACGGCCATGGACGTCAACGCGAGCATGCTAGCCGTCATCGCCGTCACCCCCGCCGATGTGTGCGCCATGATTGAACACGAGGACTAACGCGAGCAGTAGTAGGTATGCGCCGCCCGCGATCGTGAGATGCGTCATTGCCGGTCCTCCAAGTATTTTTCGGCGGCGTTGACGACCCAACACTGAGCGTCCAATTTCTCGAGCTTCGCCAACTCGTATCGGACGGCCTCCGAATGGTCGTGCGACTGGTCGCCGTAGATCAGGCTGATGATCGTGTTTTTGATCGTGTCACGGCAGAGTTCGTCCATACGGTCGTCGAATTTTTCGGTGCGCTCACCGAGCATTCGCGTTTTCGCGAAATGCTGCGAGAGCGGCGAATCGTATGGCAGGCGTTCCGGCCTGACGTGCGCGTACAGGCCGGTCGCCAACGTATCCAAAGCGCCCGGCCATATCCTGAGCAGCAAGGTGATGAGGGCGCACGCGCCGCCCACACCCCCGAAACCAGCTAGAAAATTTTGTAACACATTACTTCCTCCAATCGGAAAATAGGAAAGGTCTATGCGATCGGCATTAAGTCGCCAGCGAGGAACCTATGGCCGGTGAGCCGCATCAAAGCCTCGTAGTCGGCCTTGGTGCCGATGAACAGGTTTACGACCGTGCGCTTCTCGCCAACATGCATTGCCGCTCTCAGGGTGACTTTTATCCACCCTTGCGGCGGGACGGTGAACTCGTCGCTCGATCCACCGTTCAAAGGGCATTCCGCCACCTTATTTGTCGCGCTCCAGCAGTTGATGCTGGTGTTCGTGTCGGTAGCGTTGCCGTTCGAACTGCATGCAATGACGAGCCTCGCGCCCGCTGGCAGGCTGACGGTCCTCTCACACCAGTTATCCGTACCGTTTGTGTTTGTCGTTTTGATGGTGACGCCCGGCCATGATTGACTCGCCGGGTCGTACAGGCCGTTCGCGTTGACGATGGTGCAGCCGTGCATGCCGAGCTTGCCGATGTCGCGGAAACGCGGGTCTGGCCAATAGTTGGTGATCGGGCTCATGCCACCACCCCCGTGAGGGTTAGGCTAGCGGCATCGTATCCCCGGTGAAATATTGGAGGCTGTCGAGCACAGCCTTGTTCGCCTGATACTCGTCGAACGAGCATAAGAGCATGTCTGTCACGGTGACGGTCGGACTGCCTGACTTGACGCGATAACACATTGATACCGGACCGGTATTGTTGATGACCATCGAGTAATGGATACGTTGGCTTTTGCTGATGTCGGCATTCGTTCCTTCTATCCGGATGGTGCCGCCGGTGACGTTCACATAGACGCTGACCCAATAGTTCATGCCCATCACGCTCGGAACGGTCGTGATGGGCCTCCACGCGTTTGCTCTCAAGGTGATGGTCGAGGTTGGGCTCGTGCATCGGTTCGTGACCCTCATCGGGCATCACCCGCCCGACGGACGCTCCTATGCGAGCGGCATCGTGTCCCCCGTGAAGAAGCCCGGAAGCCCCCCCCCCAATGGCAGTGTCGTAAGTGGACTTGGATTCGAGGAGGATGTCGCGAATCAGTATGAATTTTCCGACCGTGGACGGTGGAATGACACGGATCAGCAATTGCGTCGTGCCGGCCGGAATCGTGATGTCCGCGTCAATAATCTTCGTCTGATTGTCTGCGACACCGGTCTCGTACAGGATGGTGAATCCGTTGCCGACGCCCGCATAGACGCGGAACAACGCGCCCGTGCCTTGCGCATAGCAGACTGCGTGAATGTGATACGCGCCGGCCGGTGGAAGATTCACTCCTGTGAGCTCGTATTGCGCGTATACGTCACCACCACTGCTGGTCGTGGCACGCAGCCACCGGAAGCCGCCGACGGTCGGAAAATCCACAGTGCATTTTATTGGTATGCATTTGAAAATGGTGTTAGCCAGATTCGGGTCCGGGAACCAGTTAATCCTCACTGTCATCATCCACCCCCTTGGTTGCGTCGCGCACATCCTGCGGAATCAGTTTCATGGCCGCCGCGAGTTGGCTGTTCAGTATTGCGATTTGTTTGTTGAGAGTGCCGATTTGCGCGGAGAGCGTGTCGATGACGTCGTTCGCGTCGGCTGGAATCTGATTCAAAATAAGTCTCCTTTTAATGCGGAACTCCCACAATCCGATTGGATTGCAGGGGGTTGAAAAATGTGGAATGCCGGATTAGTCGGCTGTGGTCATCGTGTCGATGCGCGTAACCTTCCGCACCTCGGCCAAAGACAAGGTGGCGGACAGGTTAGTCTTCACGTCCGCGATCGTGACATTGGCCCCCGTCCCGTCGAATGTGGCGAGCACGCCGCGCTGGTAGTCGCGCCATGATTCCACGCCCGCCGCGTCAGTGCTGGAATATTCGAGTCCCAGGCGGCACAGTTCCGCCTTCAGGCTCGCGGACGGCGGACGCAGGTCAAGCACTCCGGAAGCCGACACGTCGGAATCGTCCTTGCCGGCCGTGCCGGCAAGAGCGGTGATGTTCCCCGCCTGCACGCTGTCCACGGTCAATTTGTCCGCCGTCACAGCGTCGGCCGTCAGCTTCGCGGTCGTCACGCTGTTGGCCGTGATCTTGTCCGCCGTGGTCGCATTCTCATTGTTTTCATCAGCCATGATCAATCTCCTTAATTCTGTTGGCTTTGTCTTGGCATGAGCGACGCGAAGAACCGTTCCTCGCATTCATCCAGCATCGCCTGACTGGATTCGTCCGAGAGGAAATCATCCAATCCGTCTACATCCCGCGTACAGGCCACGTCGATGCCACTCGACGCTTCCACGCCGGAAGCATCCGAGGTCAATGCGGCACGCATTCGCGCGTCGGTCTCATTCGACATGACAGGCAATCGCATCCCTGCGCGCGTCTCATTGCGTGCGGCTGTCAGCGGATCGTCCAACACTTCCCCATCGGCGGAAAGCATGCTCACACTGGTCGCGGAATCCGTTAAAGCCGATTCCAACGCTTCGAACGCTCCGGTCCACACGCCCCTGCCGGTCTTCGGGTCGTATCGGCTCGTATCCTCCCTGCCCTGCATGATCGCCGCGATCGCCTCACGGGTCGAAGCAAGGCCGAGCAGCGCCTTCCACGAGACGATCACATCGGGCTGGAATACGAAACTGTCCGACCCGTTCACCGGCGGGTCGCATCGGATGATGCACAATCCGTTCGCATCCATTTCAAAAGTCGCTGACAAGATTTCCTCCAATCATTTGACCAGATAGGCGAGGTATTCCGCATACACGTCGACGGGGCACGGCTGGTCGGCGTTATACAGTTTCATTGTGAAGCCGCTCTGCCCGCCCGTATTGCACGGATGTGCGATGATGCCGGCCCATTCCGAATCCGCGTTCGCGACCACGAAATAGCGGCCGTATTTCGCCGGACTGAGCGTGCAGGTGACCTGCGCCGCTGCGCCGGTCGCGATGCGCTGGCCGGGATTCGGCCACCATGCCTTCCACGCGGCAGTGGACTGGAAGGTCTGACGGTTCGTGATGCCGCTGAGAAAGCCACCGAACGACAGGTATCCGGTCGCGATGTTCGCTCCGATTCCGACATAACCGTTCGCGTCTTGCGCGTGGAGCCAGAACTCCGAACCGTTCGCACTGTCGCCGGTTAAAGTGAGCGTTGCGCTGCTTTTTTTGCTCATGTCGGGCTCGTCGTAATTCGTGTTCGCCGTTGCCTTCACAGTGGATGTGACGCCGCCGCTGCCGGTGCCGCCCCTCTTGCGTGGCTTGGACTGGAGTCGCAGGAAGGCGGCCGGATCGTTCTTCGTGATGTGTCCGCTCCACAAGTCCAATTCGCTCATCGAGCCGACCTGATTCGACTGGATGGCGGACGCGACCGTCGGATGACTGTAGTAGGCGGTGGAACCGTTGTAGGCTGGGAATTCCAATCCGTCGCCGGTAAAAGTCTCCGAACCTCCGATGATGTACGACTGGTAGTCCGGGCTGATGCGCACGCGATGACCGCTCGTGCGGGTCTGGAACGTGCCGGAAAGCAGATTATCGGTACCGTTCAAATGGACGGTTCGATTGTTCGACTTGTCATAGAAGTCCAACGCTCCACCAGTCAGTTTGAAGCCGGTATTGGCGGCGGTACTCGACTGAATCGTTCCACCAGTGATCGTGCCACCGGTGATCGTGCCACCCTCCAACGTGGCGGCGGTCAGCTTGCCGTTCGTCATCAACGCGCCATTCATCTGAATGGTGCCGTCAGACTTCAACGTGAACTTCGCATTACCATTCCCGTCGTAGGCGACGAGGCCACCGGAAGTGAGCTTCAACCCACGATTCGCCGCGCTTGACGTTTGAATCGTGGAACCGGTCACGGTCACGCCACTCAAATCGGAACCCGACTGGATGCTACCCTTCAACGACAGCAAGCCAGTCTTAGCATCATAGGCCAGCTTGTCGCCCACGTAGAATCCTGAAGAGTTCAGTTTCGTCTTCCCATCCGGAGACGTGAACGCGCTACCCGTGATGACAGCGCCGGAAACCGTGCCGCCAGTGATCGTGGAACCGGTCACGGTGCCAGTGAATGTCGCGTTACCTGAAGCGGCATCCAACGTGACAGTGGCCTTGCCCTGCACGTTCCGCAACACCAAGCCACTATCGTTCAACAACATGCGCGAATTAGCGGTACGGAACTCGCTACCGACAATCGACGTGCCACTGATCGTGGAACCGGAAAGAATCTCACCACACAAGGCGACCGTGCCAGACTGCGAATCCAACACGAACGTCTCATCCGCATCCAAATCAACAGTCACCAAAACACTGGGACTGTTGTTCGGCTCACCCTGCCAATACGTGTAATACGCTTGACGTTTCCGACTCGTCTTGGACTTCGCCACGATACCGGCATCATTGATGACCATACGCCCATCGGACGTGCGGAACACACCACCCTGAATCGTCTTGCCATACAAGGCGTCGGCCCTGATGTTCTGACCGGTCACGCTATTGGCGTCAAGCTCGCCGGCCTGAATCTTATGGGCCTTCAGCAAGGCGACGGTCATATCCTCCGTGACCTTCAGCTTGCCGGTAGTGACCGAATTGGCGAGAATCTTGTCAGAGGTAATCGCGTTGGCCACAATCTTGTCCGAAGTGACCGCATTAGCTGCCAATTTGTCCGTGCCGATGGCGTTTGCGGCAATCTTGTCGGACGTGACCGCGTTGGCCGTGATGTCACCGGCCTGAATCTGGTGAGCCTTGAGCAAGGCCACCATCATGTCCTCGGTAACATTGAGCTTCGCCGTCGTGATCGCGTTCGCCGCCACCTTGTCAGTGCCGATGGCACCGGCCTGCACCTTGCCAGCCGTCACACTGTTCGCGGCCAGCTTGTCCGCGGTCACGGCAGTGGCGGCCAGCTTGTCCGCGGTCACGGCACCGGACACAATGTCGCCCGCTTGAATCTTGTGGACGTTGAGCAGTGCGACGGTCATATCCTCCGTGACCTTCAGCTTGCCGGTAGTGACCGAATTGGCAGCGAGCTTGTCGGTCGTGACCGACAAGGCGGTGAGATTCCGCGCCTGCACCGAATTTGCGGCCAGTTTGGCGGCGGTCACAGCGTCAGCCACCAGCTTCTCGGTGGTCACTGAGTTGGCGGCGATCTTATCGGCGGTCACAGCATTCACGGCCAATTTCTCGGCGGTGATCGCGTTTGCGGCGATGGTTTTCGCCCCAACCGTGCCAGCAGCGAGAACATTGTTCGCCACGAGATCGAACGGCTCGAAACGGGTACCATCCCAAGTCAACACCTCGATCACGCGGTCAGACAGTGGCACGAGCACGCTAGGCGAATTGTTCGGCTCACCAGTCCAGTAGGTGTAGAAGTCGGCAAGCAGAGACGGCGAGTTATTCTTCTCGCCCTGCCAGCGCGTCCAATACTTCTGGGTGCGCCACCACATGTCACCCGGTTTCAGTCCATCATGATTCGGCTCGTCGGGGCCACGGTAGATGAGATTCTTGCCGTCAGCCGTGGTCTGGGCCTTTTTCGCGGCGGCTTCGGCCTGATTGGCTTGGGATGCGGCATTCGCGGCGGCGGTGGTGGCCTTGTCCGCCGTGTCCTGCGCGGTCTTCGCCGCACTGTTGGCTTTGACAGCCGCGTTCGCGGCATCAGTCGCAGCCTTGTCGGTCACAGCCGTCCAAGCACTGCCATTCCACCGTTTCGGCGTGTTCGCACCACCGGTCGTATCAATCCACAAGGTCGAAGCCTTGCGCATCGACGTGGCCGGAGCCGACGATTGGATAAGCACATCCGCCTTGCCGTTCGCGACACCGGCGGCAGCGGCGGCGGCATCATTCGCCTTCCGAGCGGCGGTCGCCGCATCAGTCGCGGACTGGGCCGCACTGTCAGCCGTAGCCTTGGCCTGGGTCGCCACACTCGACGCATTGGCGGCGGCGGTCTTCGCATTGGCGGCATCCGATTTCGCCGTGGACGCATCCGATTTGGCGGAAGCCGCGTCAGACTTGGCCGCACTGGCCGACTTGTTCGCCGTGTCAGCCAATGTTTCCGCATTGGTCGCGGTCTTCTTGGCGGTTTCGGCGGCGGTCTGCGCCGCATCGGCAGCACTCTTAGCCTGACCGGCAGTCGCTGTCGCGCTCTTCGCCGCCGTCTGAGCCGCATTAGCCGTATCCTGCGCGGTCTTCGCCGCGCCAGTCGCACTGTCGGCGGTGCCTTGAGCGGTCTTCGCGGCGGCGGCAGCATTCTCGGCAGCCTTCCGAGCGTCCGTGGTCTTCGCAGCATTGTCCGCAATGTCGAGCTTCGCCTGCTCGATCTGCTTCGCATTGTTCTCCACGTCGGCATAGCCGAGATGATTCCACGTGGAGCCATCCCAGACAAGCGTGTCGATCACGCGGTCAGCGAGCGGCACGAGCACGGACGGACTGTTATTAGGCTCACCCTGCCAGTAGGTGTAGAAGTCGGCAAGCAGAGACGGCGAGTTATTCTTCTCGCCCTGCCAGCGCGTCCAATACTTCTGCGTCTTGAGCCACAAGTCGCCGACGATCAGATTGTCCTTCGGCTCGTCGGGGCCACGGAAAGTGTGATTCTTGCTGTGCGCTTCCGCATACGCTTGAGCCGCAGACTCCTTGGCCTTCGAAATCTCGCCATTCGCCGTGGTCAGGTCGGTCTTGGTCTGCGCGATGTCCTTCTGGGCCTGAGACAGGTCAGACTTCGCCTGAGCGAGCGTCTTGGCGGTCGCATCCTGAGCCGACTTGGTGGCTTGGATGTCCTTCTGCGCCTGAGACAAAGCCGCCTTGTTATCGGCAATCGTCTTGTTCGCGGCGGTCAGACCATCCTGATTAGCCTTGATGTCAGCTTTCGCAGACGCAAGCTCTTTAGCAGTGGCATCCTGAGCCGACTTGGTGGCTTGGATGTCCTTCTGCGCCTGAGACAGTTTCTGCGTATTGTCGGCCAGAGTCTCCTGAGCCTTCGCCAAATCAGACCGGCCAGCCTTGATATCAGCCTTCGCCTGTTCCAACTGTTTCGACGCATCAGCCAAAGCCGCCTTGTTATCGGCAATCGTCTTGTTCGTCTCAGCCTGCTGATCGTTAATCGCATCCTGAGCGGCCTTGTTATCCTCAACGGTCTTGCCCAACGATTTCAACGCCGCATCAGCGGTATCCTGCTGTTTCTTGACGGCACCAACACCCTGAGCGTTCTCGTCGATTTTCTTCGACGCGGAATCCA
The DNA here is from genome assembly GCF_000800455.1 of Bifidobacterium catenulatum PV20-2. NCBI lineage: Bacteria > Bacillati > Actinomycetota > Actinomycetes > Bifidobacteriales > Bifidobacteriaceae > Bifidobacterium > Bifidobacterium catenulatum. The sequence goes on along the minus strand of NZ_CP007456.1, from coordinate 1,141,480 downwards.
AGTCGGAACGCAGTTGGGTCTGCTGCTTCTTTAAAGCGGTTGCCGCTTCGGTGTTCGCGTCGATGTCCTTGCGGGCCGCATCCAACCCGTCACTGACCTTCTTCACCTGAGCGGCGGCATCATCCTTCGCGGAAGCAAGAATCTCAGAAGCCGCGTCATTCAAATCCTTCTGGGAAACGATGGGCGCGATGATGACGGTCGCATGTTCCGACTCCTGCGAGGCGTTCGGCTTGGACACACCATTCTCGTCATGAGCGTTGTCATAGGCTATGGCCCACACCTCAACCACGTCACCGACCGGCAGCACGCCGGTCGCAAGCTCGCCCTTACCACGCAACTGGCCCAAATCCAACGATTCACCGGTACTATCCGGCTTCGCGAACAATTCAACATGGTCGAAGTCGGCTGGAATACCACCCTCCAACGTGCCATCCCATTGGACGAACACGCATTCCGTCCTGCACACGGCGCTGATACCGTTGGGACGTCCGGGAGGAGTCGTGTCACCAACCCACGGGATGATGCCGTTACAACCCGGCAATGCTTCGCCCGAATCGGAGCCGCCGATCCAAGTCTGCGTCCCATCCCCGTTATCGACCGCGATGGTGCCGGAAAGATACGTCAACCGCATGTTGCTGTTCCGCAACGCTATGTCAGCCAACGTCAACGGAAGGGATGCGTCATCCGGCCTGAGTTCAACATGGTCTGCCACTACGCACACTCCAAAAACAGAAAACCCCACGAGAAACGTGGGGTGTCATACAAGAAAACCCCACGAAAACGTGGGGTCATGAAAAATTCAGGCGGTCGGGTCAGCCACAGGGTCGAACTTCACAGTCACCTTGCCAGTCTCATCACCGCTCATCTGCATCAAACGCATCGGATACACGCCATCCGGCAAGTCGGGGAAACCGTCAATCGCAATATCGAACATCTCCCCCGGCCAGAAACTCCCAAGCGGATGCAACGGCAATCCCATCGCATCACTATCGTCAACGTTGATCTCACCGGACAATTGCATCAAGGGCTTGCGGTTCGCGTTCAACAACCCGTTGGCCGTGGACGCCAGCAGTTCGTAGGTCTTAGAATCGGTGCTGCTGACCGTGGTCTCACGCAGCGGGTACGGGTCCTCACGGTTCACCAGAGTCAGATCCTCGCTCTGGCAGCACATCGTGCCCGAGTCGGTGCCCGCTCCGGTGGCGTACACGCGCATGAACGGTGCGGCTCGGTCTATCTTCACGTTCTCCAACGTTCCCCCGGATGGCGAGCACGACAACGACAGGCGCTTGTCCTGATTCAGGTACACGTCGCCGTCAGAACCGGCGAGGAACCGGAACCGGATGTGCTGTGAATCCGACAGATAGGGGCGGAACTGCATATCGGGACCGTCATCGCTGTTGGCGATGCTCTTGAGAATATCCGAGCAGCGGTGGTTCGAGATGTTGAAGTCCTTGTATTCCGCGACGGTCTGACGGGGCAGTATCGTCTTATGCGGGCCATCCGTACTTGTGGCGCTGCCTGTCTGCTTGCCGTTCCCGTCGAACGAATACACCGTGGTCGTGGTGGTCACGGTCCGCTCGCTGTAGTCAGCGTAGTTCTTCGTGACTGTCTTCTTCGTCACCGTGGTCTGCGCCACGGTGATGGTCCTAGTGGTCGTATGCTGCTTCGTGACCGTGCCCTTGCGGGTCGTATACGAATACGGCTTGGTCTCCGTGACCTGCTTCGTCTTCCTGGTCACATGCTGTTCCGTGATGGTGGTCGTATCCCCGTCCACCACGGTCTCCACATACCCGTCCGCCGTGTTCACACGCTTCTTGCTTTTCTGCTTCGGCGCGTTCTTATCATCCGTCGAACCATCCGAAGGCAGCGAATGCGTGCCGGTCTCGTTCAAGTACGGCAGATCGATGGGCAACGAACCGCCAGGCTTCACCTCAGTGCACTGGCGGATCACCTCGCACGCCAAAGCGCGCCAGCTCAGATTCTCCCACCGATACGATTTCCTGGACGTATGCCCAGCATCCATGCCAAACGAACCCTCATGCACTAGATACCGGTCTTCCAGCAATCCCATCATCGACACGTAGGGGACGCTCACATCGTTCCAACTGGACGTGCGCACGCCCAACGCCCCCGCCAATACAGGCGTACCCAGCGAGGCTATGTCATCGAGCGTGCTTTTCCAGAACAATGCGATGCCACGCTTGTACGGCTGCAACGCGCTTGCACGCGCGGCGGGCGTGGTGCCCGGAATCTGACTCCACGGCAATTCCAAACCGGTCAGCTCGTCATCGCCCACGCCCTTGCCATGCTGGCTCGTGGTGCTGAAGCTCGAATCTGAGACCGTCATCGACCATGAGAACGACGGAACGTCGATGCTCTGCGCGATCTGCCCAGTAAGCGTGTCATACAGGAACGCGTTCCACGCCATCAGACCACCTGCCCCCTGTCCCAGATGATGAATCGCCTGCCGCACCACAGGGCGTTATTGTCACCCTGCGAAGCGTTGTAGTGGAACACCGGCGCGTTGCCGTACTGAAGCCACGTGCGCAGGCGCGCCGTGTGGTGACCCTTGTTCACCGCCGTCACGTAACTGGTCTCGTGCGTCTCCCACGCACCATAGGAAACGAAGTTCGCGCACGAGTGGTCCAGATCCTTGCCATCGATCTGAAAGCCTACCGCCCATTCCGTGCGATGCGACATGTCAGACCACGAAGTCGCACCGGCCGAGCTGAGGTTGCATTTGAACGACAGTTCCAACATGCGGTCAGATGGAAGACTGAACTCGATCTCCTGCTCGAAATAGTATCTCCCCACCGTCGAATCGCCGGTCATGTCACGCCGATCCCAATTCTCGCCAATCTTGCCGAGACTCGCGCCATACGGTATCGCATAGTCGGCGCTCCACATTTGAACCGCTGAAGCGGTGGAAGAGGCTCCGGCTGGCATCTTCATCTTCCTCAACATCGTCGCGCCAGCCGGAATGGTCGGCTCAGCCAAACTAGCCGAAGGAGAACCCTGAGTGACGCCCACCGTCACGTAATTGTCCGAATCCTTGTACTCCATCAGATTATGGGCTTGAATCCATACGATGTCGATACGCGGATTGGAAGGGTCGCCAGCCGCCACGGCGGGAGTCTGACCACCCTCGAAATAAGCCAACGTCTTACCATCAGCCGACCCACGCGAACACACGGCAACACCAGCGCTAACGTTATACCGCAGGTCACTCCGGCCTGTCACGTTCAACCCGTCAACCAAACCCGTATTAGCCCACTGGGCACCCAAAATACGACGATGCACAAGCGGAGTCACACCAACACCATTCGTATCCGGTGACACTCCCAAAGCAACCGTGCTCATTCAAACTCCTTACATATAGGTGTCGCGCACACTGCAATCAACGAAACCATTACCAAGATTCGACAAGACCACACGAAGCGAACCACCAGCCGGAATCGTCGGAAAACCACGCCGGGACAATTGCCGACTCGCATCCTGGCCACCCAACTGGGCGGTACGACTCCGACAATCCAAAACCAACGGCACATCACGCACCGTCTGATCGCACACAATCGACTGTTGGGTTCCCGGAAAATCCAAACGCACGCCATCCATAGGACCATGCACGATGAACGTCGGATATGCGCGGGAAGTGCCGCGATTGTACAACAATCCGACGTTCGACCCGACGCCATCCAATTTCAACCCATAATTCAACGGGTAAGCCAATCCACGCAAACCAATATTCGACTCAGTATGCATCAGACTCGGGGAAGCGTTACGTGCCCCCTCCCATTCCGTCCAATAGCCCGGCCCATACCGCAATCCGACAGCCCCACCGGAAACGTGCATCGCGCTCAACTGGCACGTATACTCGTCCATGCTCAGAATCTCAGGCCGCTCGCACGTCACAGTCAACGTGCAATCCTCCAACCATCCATCCTGAGCATACTTCGCGGACGCCTTCACAGTCGCCCTACCAGTCGCATAACAGTCGTAGCCAGCATCACGAAGCCGAAACCGCACCCTACTGTGGGCACACACGCGACGAACCTTATTGAGAAGCCGGACAACACCCTGCCGGTCATGAGCCGACACGATGAAATGCAACGTCAACACGCGAGCCGAATACAGAATATCCGACGCCCACACATCATGCGCGCCATCACCCTGACCCCGCTCGCTCATCACCGTCTTATCATCCGGCGACTCAAACCATCCCTCGACACCATCCTCCCCAATCAGAAGAACATCATCATCGGGACTCACACCACTACCACCATCGAACGTGAGCGTTTCACTACCATTCGACAGTTCGACAAGCTCGGGAAGATCAAAACTCAACGCTGATACCTCCTAGCCTCAGCCAAAGCATTACGATGCAATATCGGCGCGGCAACATACAAGTCATCATTACTCCTGACAACCTTCGTGTTGAACGTCTGATTGACAGTCGTTCCAGTTCTTGCGGGAACCTGAACGTTGACCTCATACAAGCCGGACATCATCTTCTCCACACGCCCGCCAGCCGCATACGCGCTACGACTCATATCAACCGCACTACGCGCATACGACGTGCGAGCCTGCGACACCGCCCTGTCCAGGTCACCGGTCGCGTTCAACACGTTCAGGAAATTCGGGCCGACAGTACGATCAAGCTTGCTCGCGGACGCAGCCCTGATCACATGCTCACCGTTCGACAGCCACATGGGAATCGAATCGGACGTGCCAGTACCCGGCCCGCTGATACGGCCACCGGTAGCCGCACGCGCGGAACCATCACCGCTCTTACGAGTGACGACATCCACGTAACGAGTGGCAAGAACGGTGCCATCCAGCGCGCTGATGCTACGGAACACACTTTGGGCATCGGAAGCATCGCCCAGCACACGACCCCACGGGCGGGAAATCGTCGTACCATCATATGCTTTCGTTTCCAAGAACGCCATACGCGCGCCACTGTTGTCGCCCAGCACACGACCCCACGGGCTTGCTATGGTCACACCGTTGAACGCCTGAATGGCAGCGAACACGGCACGCGCCACACTGTTGTCACCCAACACGCGACCCCAAGGCTGAGCCAACGTCACGCCGTCATACGCTCTCGTATTGTTAAAAGCGTTCTGGGCGCTCGAATCATCGCCAATCACAAACGTGTGCGCGGTCGCCAGCGTGGAACCGTTAAGCCCCTGATATTTCGCCAATTTCACACTGGCGTCATCATCAGTGGCGTCGATTCTGAAACTCACGCCTTTGGCGGTCTGATTCTTCTTGGAATTGGTCTTGTCCATCTTGTCGCTGGCTTTGTCCAAAGCGTCGATGAGAATCTGAATCTGAGCGTCAGTCAACCCACCGTCACGAAGCTTCTGCTTGACGGCATCCAACTCCGGGCCAGCCTCATCCTTGGCAAGAATATTGATCTCAGCCTTCGTAAGACCAAAACCCTCAGCCAAAGACTTCGCGTTCTTGATCTTATCCGAAGCGTTATCCTGAGCGTCAAGAAGAATCATCAAATCCTTCTCGCTCGCACCGCCCATGAGCGACTTCACGGCACCGGCCAACTGGTCGAAACTCGTTATATCACCCTTCTGGACGAGATCAAGAATGATTTCCTTCTGACCTTCGGTCAACTCAAGCTGGTCGATATAATCCTGAACCTGAGCCTTCACCGAATCCATGTTCGTCAGATCGAACTTCGTGGACACGTTATCGGGAACAAGACCCATCTGGTCGGCGAGCGCGGCGGCGGCTTCGGCTGACATGCCGCATTGTTCGGCCATCTGAATGATTTCCTGACGGGCGGAATAGATGGCGTTCTTGGCTTTCTGGTTCGCTTCGGCGCTGCCGTTGCCCGCGTAGATGATGTTCTTCGCGGCCAGCAAGGCGCTGTCCGCATAATCGGCCATCATCTTGCGGTTGGCCTGGGCGTTCTTGCTGTTGCCTTCCAGTTCGTAATTGTTGGCTGCGAGGGATTCGGACAGCAGGCTGAGCTTGTCGGCGGCCAATGCCGAAACGTTGGCGACGCTATCGGCGCTGCCAATCCAATCGGACGCCACCCTCATGCCTTTTACCCATTCGGTGTGGGAGTCCTCAAGCACGCCAAGCAGACGTTCGGCGGCTTCGGCCTGCTGTTCGTTGGCGTTCACCATCTGGCCGTTCGCGCCCATGACCCACTGCTGGTCGTTTTTGATGGCCTCAAGCTTCTTGTGCATCTTGTCATAGGCGTCGTTCGTTCCGGTCGCGGCGGAATTCAATTGTTTGACGCTGATGCCAAGAGCGTCAGCCGCCTTGGACGAATCCTTGAACGGGCTTATCGACTTCTGAATACCGCTAAGACCCTTCTCGATGGCGTTGCCGTTCGGGAGCTTCCAACCGTAATCCTTGTCGGTCCAATTCTTCGAAACGGTTTTCTTGGCTTTGGAAACAGCCGTTGAAGCGTCCGCCGCGCCGCTTTGAACGTTCTTGAACGAGTCGGCGACGGTCCGGTTCACCGTCTGTGTGTGCGCGGTGGCATCATTGTACGAGCTGATCGCGCTGCCGGCCAGACTCAACGCCGTGGTCACGCCGCCAATGGCGATGCCGACAGGTCCGCCAAGGAAATCGACCACGCCGCTCAAGGCGGTCTTCAGCAAACCGGTCTTGCGGGCGGCTCCCTCAGCCGCATCGCCGACACCACGAACCAAGCCGGTGGAACCAGCGCCAGCGGCAACGCCTGCGACGGCGGAACCGCCGGCCTGCGCGCGATTCATGCGATTCAGTTTCGCAGTGGTCTCGTCGGCTGCGGCTCCCATCTGGCGGATATTCGAAACCTCGCCGGTCAGCACGCCAGCCGTCTGACCGGACTTCAGACGAGCCATCGCCCGAACCAGCTCGCTCATGCTGATCGCAGTCTCCTGCGAGGTGATGCCCAACTGGCTCAAGGTCTTCCGATACTGCAACGTGGATTCGATGTTCTGCAACATGCCACGCTTCAACGAATTGTAAGCGCTGATGCCGGCCTTGCCGAACGTCGCATACATGCCTACCATCGCCTGAACGGGCGCAGGCAGCTTGCCGAAAGCCTGAGCCATGGCGGCAGCGCCATCGGCCAACACCTTGATCGTCGGAGCCGCCGACTTCAACGTGTTCCCCAACGTTCCACCGAACGTGTCGGACAATTCGCCGACCATCGACAGCAGGCTGCCGAACGCCGGAGCGGCGGAATCAACGGCATGGAACACCTTCTGGAATCCCTCGGACACGCCGTTGCTGAAGTCAGCGATGTCATGCTTCGACTTGCCAAGCATACTGCTCACCGAGCCGATGCCGGTGGATACCATGGAACCGGCGTCAACGAACGCCTGCTTGGTGGTATCCCGCAGCTCATAGGCAGCGTCGCCAACCTCACGGAACGAATCATGGAACTTGCCCGAAGCCTGCTTCGCACCATCGGCCCACGCGGCCAACGTGGCTTGGAACTTCACGCCGTTCACGGCCCTGTCTGCACGACTCAAAGCGTCGGAGAACTTCTCGATGCCATTCTCGCCCTCGGCCAACGTGCCGAACGTGCCCTTGAGGATGCCACCAGCCGACTTGACGCTCGACATGAGATAGCCACCCTGCTCGATGGCCTTCTCCATGGCCTGGGTGACCTTGCCGGTACGCTCCGCCTCATCGACCCACTGCGCCATCAGCGTCGCGTTACGGCTCACATAGTTAGCCATGCGCGGCAGATACGAGCTGCTACTATCGCCAAGCCTCACAACGGAAGCGGTGACAGCCTGAACGCCAGGGTCAATCGCGTCCACGCCCTTGACCGTATTGCCAAGAATCGAATTGATACGGGACACGTATTCGCCTTGAGCGACTATCTTCGCGGCGTTCGCGGCTATCTTGCCTTCGGCGGAAGAAACCTTCTCCATACCGTCAACGAACCCGTTGCCACCCAAGGCGTTCATCATGTCGATGACCGGCTGCTTCGCCTCAGACCAGAACGAATCGGACAGCTTCTTTTGCAAGCCATCCAACTTCGTAGTGGACACGTCGATATAATCCGCGTAATTCTTCACAGCGGAATATCCGGCGCCGAAAGCAGCGGCCACACCCAACAGTGCGCCCGGAGCGGCCAAAGCCGCCTTGCTCATCATCACCAGAGAAGCGCCGGCACTGCCAGCGGTACGGGACAGGTTCAACGCGCCAGCGCCAGCGGACGCGAACACCGCGCCCAGCAGACTCCACTTCGGCACGACCTCATCGAACCTGTCGAACATGTTCACGAGCTTCTGCCACTCGTTCTGCACGCCACGGACACCCGTGGCACCAGCGGTCATGCCGCTCATGATCTTACCGAGATCAGTGCCTTTGAACTCCGCGAAAATGTCAATCGTGCGCGGGCGTGTGAAGTAAGCGAGATGGGCGCGGGCCAAAGCGGTCTCAAGATCGACATCCATATCAAGGGTGTCGTTCTTTTCTTGGAACCTCTTCAGCTCCTCCTCGGCGTGCTTCTTGTCGATATGGAGCTTCGCCGGAATCTCCGCATCGGGATTGGATTTCAGCTTCTCCGCATACCGGCGCATCTCGGCTTCGACGTTCGAATACTCGGCCTTCAACGTGACCGGAACATCGAGCCTCTTATGTTCAAGCTCACGCATGGTGCGGCGTATCTCGTCAGCGCCATCCTCATAGAACTCGACCTTCACACGCTGCGTCTCGAACCGTTCGATATCACGGTTCAGGCGGGCGAAATCACCTTCGACATCGATCTTCACCCGCGCCTTCGGATTATCCTTCAGAAGACGCTGGTAATAGGCCAGCTGACGGTACATCTCCCGCAGTTCGGCCTTCAACGTGACCGGAACATCGACGCCGCGACGTTTGAACGCCTCGATCTTCGACCTGACCTCGTTCAGATTCTCCGCGACGAAACGAAGCCGGATATCCTCACGATTACGGACGCCGTTCCTCGAATACAGGTCGGCGAGACGCTTCTGGAAATCGGAACCCTCAAGACGGGTCGCCTTTGTGACCGGACTCTTCTTCAGCTTCTCGATACGGTCGTCGATCTCGCCAAGCATCTTGACGGTGCGCTTGTACTCGTCAAGGTCGAACCAGTTCCGGTTGTTCCGCTTCATGGCGGACACGTCGGACTCAAGCTCCTTGCGCACGCCACGATACGTGTCGATAAGGTTCTCGGCCTCACGCCGCGACTCAGCGAACCGCTCGCGGGCGATGGCCGTGGAGTCAACCGGACGGGACCACTCGTCCCTAGCCTTCTTCGACTCGCGGGCCATCTCGGCCTGCTGCGCGTCGATCTCCTTCGCGAAACGCGACGACGCGACCTGCTGGCCCTTGAACCAGTCGGCATACGTCTCCTGCTTCTGATGCAGCCCCAAAGCCGTGTCACGGGCCTTGGAGAAGTTCGACAGCGAATTGCCAGCGGTGACGATGCTCTCCTCAAGGGCACGCACCTGACGGGTCATCTTCGATACACGCTTCGCATCACCATCGGACGCGATGTCCACAAGCGACGACTGCGCCTTACGGAGCCTGCCAAGCTCCTTCTCCTGAACGGCGAGCGCCTTGTTGGCTGCTGTGGCCTGCTTCGCGGCTTCGCGTTCCTGTTTCCACAGGTCGGATGTCGGGAGCTTCTTCGTCTTCATCTCAAGGCGTTGCGCGTCGAGGCGTTCGACTTCGCGGGTGGCCTTGGCGAGGTCGCCTTTCAGTCCGCGAATGTCGTTGCGGGTTTTGACGATTCGGTTGGACAGTTTCTCGAATTGGCGTATCTGCTCGTTGGAGAGGTGTTCGTTGCCTTTGATGAGTCCACGGACCTGCTGGTACAGGTCCATCTTCTTCTCGCGGTACTTATCGACGGTCTTGTCGAGGCTTGTCGCGAACGAAAGCTGTTCGGTTTTTTGGAGGGCCGACTTCTTGAAGAAGGATGTGTCGGCCAGCTCGCGGCCTTTGGCGTCGAACGCCTTGACGGTCTGGTCGAGGTTCTTTTCGATCAGCTTCGAGTTCAGCAGTCCGTTGCCACGGAGGGCCGTGTTGGTGCGGGAATTGAACTCGGACAGGCCACGGCTCAATTTGGACGGATCGAAGTCCGGTTTGAGCGTGAGGCCGCGTCGAAGGCGTTCCTCCTGCTGTTCGAACCGTTTCATCCACGGGTCGATGCTCTTCGTATTGGGTTTGAAATTGAATTGTATGGAGGCGTTCTTGCCGTTCCATTCGCGGTAGGCGCGTTCAAGCTGGGCGGTGTCAGGTTCGAATGCCGCGTTCACGTCGAGGTCGCCTATGCCGCGTGCGGCCTCCTCGACCTGACGGCGGAAACCCTTCGTATCCGCAGTGACACGAACGACGACCGTACCGGCGCGATGCTCGCCAGCCATAGGCAACCCCCAGAAAGAAAGACGGAAATAGAAAACCCCCACTGGAATGTGGGGGTTTGTTCAGAATCAGGTCATGTGGAACTTCGTGAACATGCGTTCGAAGTTCTCCGCTGTACCTTCGTTCTCCCGGCGAGGCGGCTCCTTGTCAGCGCCGGGAGGGAGCAGTGGATGCGGTCTGGCATTCTTGCCCCCGTATTTCGCGGTAATCACCGCGTTCATCATGTTGCGAACCTCAACGGCGACCATCGTCTTCGAATCCCATCCAAGCCATGGCAGTACGGTCGGCTTGTCTGTCTTGGATTCATCGGACGTGGTTGGAGGCTCGTCTTCCAATATCCGTGCCCTGTACAGGCTGTCAGGCATTGCCATCAGCCCCGCCGTGAGGCGTTCGGCGCGGGTGGGATTCAGTCTCGCGCCGGTTATGTCCAGACCATAGAAACGTTGGAAGTCGGAGGTCAGTTCGACCGGGTGGACGCGGACTTGCGCTTCGAAGCGAGCGATTTTCCCAGTTGGTCCGTGTAGAACATGAGAATCGCCTCGATGAGCCAGAACAGTTCATCCAATCCGATGCCGGTCGTCCACTCGTCAACCTTGTCCGGCTCGTCGGTCAGCGACTTGACCCAATCCAAAGCCGTGCCGACGAACTCCATACGCTCGTCGATCTTCGCCTCGATGTCGTCCAAGGACTTGGCTTCGGGGCCGTTGATGTCGGCGTTGAGCGTGAAACCGGCCATGCCGGACAGTTTGCGCAGTTGTGCGGCCTGCTTGAACGAGAGGCGTTCAGCAGGGGCCAGAGGCGGCAGAAGCGAGAACAGCGGCTCGTTCTCGCACAGTTCCGTCCAAGTCTCCGGGATACGGAAATCATCGGACCCGGTGGCGGTATTCTCTTCAACGGTCTCGTCAACCATGTTTTCTCCTATCTGAAAGCATTGAAAATCTCCTATCTTCCGTCAACGAAGAACGGGAAAGGACCGGAACCCCCGGATAGGAGAAACAGGGGTCCGGCGTCAGAGCGAAGAGGAAACAGCCTCGATCAGGACTGCTTCATCTTCGAAGCCTCGAAGAACACAATCGGCTTCTTGCCGGCGACGGTCTCCACCTCGCCGGTCATGCCCTGCTCGACGAAATCATCGCCAGAGAAATCAGGACCGCCATCGAAGGTCACGGAAACCTTGCGGAACAAAGCGCCGAAACGGATGTCCGAATCATCATCGGCGGACTCCTGAGCCAACAGGAACAGGCTGAACGTCTGCGGCTTCTTGGTGATGCCCACGCCGACGCCGCCATCCTCGTCATTGCCGTTGTAGATCAGCTTCAGAGTGTCGCCATCCAACTGCAACGATTTCGCGGTGATGGTGCAGGTCGAATCGGCGTAAGTGGTACGCAGGTTCTTACGTGCCCACGAATTATGCGTGGTCGCGTCGCCGCCATCGAACGAGAACGAAATCTTGTTGTCGGCGGAAGTATGCCCCAGATTCTTCCAAGCGCCACCACCACTGCCCTCTGCTGGAATGGTGTCCGAGTTCAACTTGAACGCCTTAGCGCCGTTAGCCGGGAGAGCGGTTCCGACCGGAGCGTAGAACAAAGTGCCGTAAGTGGCAATCAAAGTAGCGTCGTCATTAAACGCCATCTCATATCTCCTTACAAAAAAGCCCCGCACATGGCGAGGCTTGAAAACGAAAAAACGGAAAATCATCCAACGCGAAGCGAATCCTCCGCGCGGACGGTGAACGAGGAAGCGGAATACTGCTTCACCTTCTTGCCCGTGGCCTGCTTGCCACCGGCGCTCTTGCCAAAACCGGGATTGCCGACAATCCGAATCACACGGCCATAATCGGTACGTCCGTAACGCGGCCACTGCATGATCTGCTGGTACACTTCCTGCGCCAAGCCGAAAGAGCGGTCGGCGTCGTTCGTGGCGACGATGATGTCGATATCGCAATCCCACACGCCGGTCGAATGATTGCCGGTAGCCATGGTCGGAGCGTTCGAATGGAACAACACGATGTTCGAGAACGAGGCCCACGCATCGACATCCACATCGACCTCGTTGAGCACATGCACGTCAGGCCAATGCGCATTGTCAGTGAAACCAGCGGTCAGAAGCGTGTACACGAGCGAATCGAAGTCAACCATCGGACGCTCCTGCGGGTAACGCTCGTAATCAGGCTGAATCAGCGGCATCAGACACCACCGTTCATACGGGCCGCGTCACGCATCACATGATGGCCCTCGACCCAATGGCGGCGCTGCACGTTCCATGCGCCCCACTCATGCTCGACGGCCACATTCGACCCGTCACGCCCCTCCACGTCAAGGCACACGTCGGTGTCGATGCCGTGGTAACGCTTCTCAAGACTCAGGTCCTTCGCGACCGGAATACCCGGGTCGCGGCCCTCGGCGCGCGCGGTTGCAAGCATCCTCGCATCCGCAAGCACCTCGTCGGCCTTCTCCGACGTGGCCTGCGGGCCGAACCATTCGGCCACCTTCGTGCTCAGATCACGGTCAATGAAAACTCTTGCCATCGGCCTCACCCCACACATGGTCGTCAGGGTCCGGTGCGGGAGGCTTCGGACGCAACCCCACAGGAATCTGCGAATAGTCGGCGTTACGCCGAATATGCATCTCATAGTGTGGAACCTCGCCATGCTGACGGAACGTCGGAGCGCCGTCAACGTCGTAGCAGTCGCCCTGATACCAGACCTCCGTATGGATATCGCCATGCCATTCCACGGCAGCGACCTGAGACGGCGTGACCTCACGCAAACCACCCCAAGTCTGCGGCGACTTATCCTCGGCACCGGAAATGGAAAACATGCCGGCCTGCTGCTCGCGGCCCTCGATGGAACACCAGCACCAGTAAGCCTTGCCGGGCACATACGTCGTGCCATGAGGCCCACGACGGACCGTGTACAACACGACGATCACCTTGTCCCGATACAGAATCGAATCAGGCTTCACCCAAGGAACCGTGACATCCTTGTAAGGATGCTCCACAACGGCATCGGAGCCGGACTTATCGTAAGGATGCCCCAAATCCCATGTTTCACGAGACATAGGCATCACATTCCATAGATACGGTTCACGCCGACGCCAACGGTTCCGATAGGCCCGCGCCCATTCGCATAGCCGTCAAGAATCTGCTTCTCCCTTTTCGACAGATACAGATTCGGCGACGCATCCTTGCCTGGCGGATTGTCCTGCGGGTCGAAACGCGTGAACTGGTACGTGCCGTTCGATTCGGTCTTGATATCCGAATAGCGGATGACGCGCCACACCATCGAACAGATGACGAACTCGTAATCCTCAAGGTCAAGGTCGCCGGACTTCAACCGTGGCAAGCAGTTCGTGCTCGAAGTGGACGCCACGGTCTCCGCACGATGGCACATGTACGTGAGCCAAGCGTTCGGATACCGTTTCAACACGTCGGCGTCGGGAAGGCAATGAAGCTCCAAGCATTCCACCCAATCGACGGCATCGGTAACACCATTCGACATCAGCGAAACCCCCTAAGCTTCAAGAAGGCTACTCGCCCAGCACGTCCGCCTTGAAGGTCGAGACGGCCTCCTTCAGAATCGGCAGATAATTGCCGTTGACCCAAATGTCGTAGTTCAACGGAGCCTGATGCGACAACATAGCGCCGATAAGACCATCGTTCACGCTCTTGTTGATCTCGTACTCGGAGTTCTGGGCCTCTGCGGTAGGACCGGACAGGGTAGCGCCAAGAGACGAATCGTTGAACGACGGAAGCAGGATGAAGGTCTTGTCCGGGAACGCGGCGGAAACATCGGCATCCATGTCGAAGGTGTTGTCGAGCTTCAAATCCTCGTAAGCCTCATCGACCAGAAGCACGTCGGTGATGCCGGACTGCGCACGAAGCACGTCCAACACCTCCTGACGGGACAGCTTGGTCTTCGAATGCTCCAAATCCATGCCGGACACCTGCGTACGGAAGAACTCGTTGGTACGCATGGCATCGATGACCACACCGGTGGTGGCGACGGCGTGCGGCTTACGACCGTAAGCCTTGCGCATGATCTTCACCCAGGCTTCGATGTCGTCGCACGGATTCGACTTGTCGTTATCCCAAGTGGTGGTAGGCTTCACATTCTGCTGGTTGCCCGGACGCTGGAACGAATACGTCATATTGACGCCGTTCTCCTTGATGACCACCTTGCCGGTCACCAAGCACTGCAAACGCTCCAACTCCTCGGTCACACCAGCCTGCTGGCCCAGAGCCTCGAACTTCGCCTCGGCCTGATCGTGGATATAGGCGGTATCGTCCTGATGCTTGGCGATATCACGCTCGGAGATATGGTCCATGCCGGACAACGGCAACAGTCCGGTATGAATCTCAGCGGTCGAGGTCTCGGACTTGGTGTGCCCGATCTCGGCATCCAACGCACGATGCTTCATCGCACGGGTCTTCGACTTCGGAATGACCGGAGTCCACGAAGCGGTCCAGTCGCCACCGTTGGAGGTGACCGGGAAGATGTTCGACAATGGAAGGATGCCGTTCACATAGTCATGTCCCGCCTGAGCGACCTCGGTCGCCTCGGATGGCGGGATGATAGTCTTGTCAATAGCCAAGAAAAACTCCTTAGATACGCAAAAACCCACCGCGATGGGTGGGTTTCACAAAATGTTTAGAAGTAAAAGACCGTCAATCAGGAAACTGTGATGTTCACGGTCTTACCGTTGGAGAGGGTGGCTGTGCCACCGGTGATGGCATTGGTGCCATCCTTGGTCAGCTTGATCGCGGTGATGGTCACGCCGGTCGAAACGGACAACGGCTTCACAACGTCATCCTCAACGTCGTAGAACTCGCCGTCCCACACAGCACCGGACTCCGGCTTCACCGGAAGATTCGAGGCCACGATGTCGCCACGATAGGTCATGCCCACGGTCGGGTCGTCCACATCCCAGCCGGACAGGTTGATGTTCACGGCCACCATGGATTCAAGCAGACCTGCGATCTTGGTCTGACGGCCATCGGTGGCCTGCTTGTCATACGGACCATACGAGCCGACGTTCGCGCCGGAAGTGATCTTCGCCAGCGGAATGCCGGAACGAATGTAAACGGTCGTGGCCTTCGGACCCACACCGGTCAGATACTTGTTGTCAGTGGTCTTGAACAATTCAGGCACGATGGTGACGGACACCGAATCATTGGTGTTCTTCTCGCCATGACGCCAGGAATTGTCCTCCTCAACGGTGACGATACCGGAGGAATGAACCATCTCTTGAGTCATACGCTCAATCCTTTCAAAGAATCAGTAGGAAACTACTTGCTGCGCTTACGTGCCTTCTGACGTTCCATCACACGCTTGTAAGCGTCGCCCGGCTGACGTTTCGGATGCGAGGTGCCGGACGGGAACTCGGCCTGCATGGCTACCTTGCGGGCCAAAGCATCCTCGGTCTGCTGCGGTTTCCTCTCCACCTTGGAAGTGTCAATCGGGTTGTACGCCGCATACTTCTCAGCCCACGACGCGATGGCCTCCGGCTCCGTTGCGGGGCAGAGGTCGGAAAGAACAGCGTCCGTGATCTGCGGATACTTAGCCTTGGCCTCAAGACGCGCAATCTGCGTCTTCGCGGCCTTAAGCTCCGCATCGGCGGACTGGAAAGCCTTGTAATTGGCCGAAGCACGGTCTTCGTTCTTACGGCTCATAGCCTTCCATTTGGCAAGCTCGTCACCATCGGACGGCTTGGAAGAATCATCGGAACCCTTATCATCAGCCGGAGCGTCATGCTCAACGGCGGGTTCGTCAACCGGAGTGGTCCGAGCATCCTCCACGGCATCCTCGACCGTTCCGGCCTGACCAACAGTCTTGTCCTTTTCGGATTCGACTTCATTATCCTGAGAGGCCATAAGACCCAATCTCCTTAATGTTTAAGCGGCCAGTCCCAAAAAACCGCGAGAATAAGCCAACAGGCTCCGCACGTACTGCCAAGCCTGCTTAGTGTGGACTGTCTTTTTGAACTCATACGAACGCCCATCGAAACGGAATTGAACCGAATCCTTGTCACCATCCAGCAATTCCTTGTACCGGGCGTTGAACTCGGTCGCACGGGCGAACATGCGCTCCATCTGCGCACTGGTCATCTTCATGTCTGGCAGATGCCATTCCGGCGCGTTCCCATTCACCGGAGCATCCTTGCGAAGCAGCACAGGCCCAAGCTCGCTATTGTTGACGACCTTCACGCGAAGCTTCGTCAAATCCGTCGCGCTCGTGGAATAATCACGGCCCGACGTTTTGCCAGCGGCCTTGTATATCGTCATCAGATCATCCGAGTTCAATTTCAACCCGGGGTCATTCGATGCGGTAATCGGAGAAATTGTGCACTTGCATCTGTTGTGCATGGGCATCAAATCAGCCTTCGTGAACGTGTTGGTAGCGGCCACGACACACAAACCACACGAACCCGTCTTCGACAGTTCGGGATGAATCACACGCCGATACCGTTCGACGCCGGAACTCCTGTAACGCGACTGTATGGCACGATTCTGAGCAACATAGCCGTCAGTGACCGCATTGTTCTCCAACTGGATTTTCGCGGCCATCAGCCAAGCCTTCACATGGTTGGCGGCGGACTGGTCGGCGTCCTTCAGAATCTCATCCCACGTAGCAGGTCGAATCTCAGGATTCTTCACGGCCTGAGTGCGATACTCGTCCGCGACCCTCATGGCGACCTGCCACGGGTCCGTATTGGCGCGAACAACCTCATATTGTGGGACATCCCCCAAACCGTTCACACCGGCCAGACGCAGCATCGTATCCGCATACGAGATGCCCTGCTGGCGCATAGCCTTCACGAACGCGATATGCTGCTGCGTCACATAAGCAGCCGCCCCCTCGGCCACCGCATCATTCCACCAGTCGGAAGGAGTCAGGCTACGCCACATGTTCCAAGCCCTGCGGACGAACTCGTCAACCAGCTTCAACCGCTGGTCATCCAACGCCTGAACGGCAGCCAACGCGCTATCGGCCATCAGACCTCACCGCCACCGGTCGAACCATATGAATCATCGGCCCCCATAGAACCAGAATCGGACGCGAACGAATCCAAACCGGACCCGTCACCCAGATACGAATCATTCATCGTCGCATCAGTCTGCCTCGCCGACGAATCCAAAGCCGCGTTCTGCCGCGCCATGGCATTCAGGAAACTCGTATCCTGAGCATCCTGAATCATCTCCGCGATCTCCGTCTCGGTCATATGCAGATAACGACGGGCGATGGTCTTCAACGGAAGAACACCCTTCACCTGAGCCGCCGCCTGACACTGCTCCAACTCGGACGGAAGCTCCAACGGCTCCCAAGTCGTCTCGAAACGCTCCTCCGAAGCATTACTGCCGGAAGCGGTCAACGCCATCTTCAACAGGAGCACGAAAGCGTCATTGGCCCTCATGTTCATGTCACGGACCTTCAACCGCAGCATACGAGTCGTCAGCTTCGCACCCTCGGCGGAACCAGCCACATCAGGCGAAAGAATCGACAACGGAGTGCCAGTGGCACCTGCCAGAAGCTTCACATCGGAAGCGGCCGCATTCACAACCGGCGTGATATCCGTAATGGACGATTCGCCAATCTTCGCATCGGCTGGAAGCAGCCACAACGCGGCGGGACCCATCTCGAACAGTTCCGAATAGTCGATCTTGTCACCGGCCTGAGCCTTACCGGCCTTGACCGCAGGGTCGCTCTTCTGGTAATACTCAGGCATGTCGCCCGACACCCAACGCTGCTTGAACGCCTGCATCTCCTGAATGCAGAACCGTTGAAAACGCTGCTGGTCGATGGACCTCAACGTCTTCAAGGAAGCCTCGAACTGGCCCTTGCCGTTAGGAGTGGTCAACTGCACGATAGGAAGACACCCGCAATCAAGGGCGAACTTCCAATCATCGCCGGAAGACTGGCCCTCCCACTCGAACTGCGCCTCGAACTCTGGACGCTTCTTCGAATCGTCGTTGGCAAGGTCATACACGGTATCCTCGTCATCGACCGAATCGGAAGGCAACGTGCGCGACTTGACCTCATGCTTCGCGGTACGCGAATAGACGCTCTGAATCTCGCCGTCATCATTACGGACGATGCGATACAAAGTCAACCGTTCGATCTGCTCTTCCTCGGACCACCCATACACCACAGCCGAATCCTTGTCGTCGGACACAACCGTGCTCCACGGGCTCAACCGTTGGATATACGAAGGATTCTCCTTGCCGAGAACCATCGCATACGCGGCACCGTAGATCGCCGCATCCATGAACATGTTCAACGAACGGACATCCATGCCGCACTTATCCCACATGTCATCCGCATCCGTGCTCCGCATCGTCTTGTCGGCGACAAGACGAAAACCGGTAGGATGCTGCGACGTGATTACCGCATCCGCAATCGTATGAGCCAGATTCAACGGGCAGATATCCACAAAACGCCTATACACGGCACTGGCCGTCGTGGTCGCCGCCTTCGGCACGGACTGCAACGGAACCGTCTCACGACCGTCATAAAACGTCTTCAACACACACAGGTCAGGAATACGATTCTGCAAACGCGTCGCAAGACGCGTCAACGCCAGACCATCACCATCAGGCTCGTCATCGCCAGTAACAAGACTCTGCATATTAGAAGATGTGGAAGCCATACGAACACCCCAAAATCACCAGACCCGCTGCGGTATCACCCGCTGCGGAGTCTCATCCTCGAACTGGCCCAAATACTTCTCACGCGCCGCATAAGCCAAAACGCCAGCCATGCACGCATCGATCTTGTGCGGACTCTTAGGCGTCTCCTTATGAATCTGATAGCCCCAACTCTTCTCACGCCGCTTCGCGTTACGGAAATGCGACACAAGACGCGGGTCGGCACACAAAAGAATATTATTCGGGTCAGGCTCCCCCTCCTCAACAGGCTCGGGAGCATACTCAAACGACGAATGCGCGCACTGCAACGCACGATACATATCCTGCGACCAGTTATTCGTCCAAAACTTCATCATCGAAGACTGGCCACGGGCGAACACCTTCATGCCACGCCCATACTCAGCCTCCCAGCCGCCAATCATCGACTCGAAGAAATGCGCATCGGCGAAACAGCCGATGACATTGTAATTCTCGAACATACGACGCACGGCGGCATCGAAACCATCTCGGTCAACACGCCAATCAGGGTCCGCATTATCAGGCCGCTGCTGCAACTTGATAAGAAACAGCAGACCATCGGACACGCGACAACCAACCAACGCGGTCGAATCATTACGAATCGAACCATCGAACCCAAGCGTGATCTCCTCATCCTCGTCAATGAAATCCTTCCAGACCCCATCCAAACGAGAAGACGAGCCGACAGCACGGCCATACAAATCCCTGTAAGCCAAATGCGACTGGATCGCAGGCTCCGTAAGCCACGAATCCTCACTCGACGCACGAGAGTTCAAATAATAACGAATCGAATCATTCGGGTCCGAATCAGGCTGGTAGATTTGCCCCATCAGACCATGAATGTCAACCCAACCATCCTTCGACGGCCCCGGCTCGACGCCATCATCACGAAGCGAGAACCCCTCAACCGAATAGCCATCGGCATCAACGGCCTCGATACGCCCATCGGGAAGAATGATGTAATCCTTACCATCATCCGAATGGGCGGCAGAGCCATACGACTCATACAACGCGTGCTCAAGCTTCTTCTCATCAGGAAAATCCTCGATAGGAAGCGTCGAATACCGATAGTCGAAGTACAAGCCCTTATAATGCCTGGAACGGCCAGCCTGAATATCCTCCGCGATCTTCAACGTGTTCTCCGCCACACTGTTCTGACCCGGACGGAAATACGTCGTCATCTCCAACACCCAAGGGTCGGCATCCAACGAACGCTTCGGAAGATTACGCTGAACCGTCTTATACATCGAATGATGCTTCGGCAGCGTATACAGATGCACCTCATCCATCAACGCGAAAGTCTCAAGACCACCATCCTTCGACGCATCGCCGGAAGTCGTGGGAATAATCTCCCCACCCTCCGGCAAGCCGATACGGGTCTTCGTGACCTCCATGCCGAAACCCTGCAACTGGGCCAACGGGCCGGAAGTGCAGTTATAGTGAATCGAATCGAAGATATTGCCCGACTGGTCCTCGGACGTAGCCAAACACAGAATCTCAGGACGCTGGACAGGACGACCAACAGGCTCACCTGGCAGGTAATAGTAAGCCTGACCAAGAAACGTATACGTCTCACCCGGATTAGCCCAATGGTCGAAGCGACAAGGGCCAAAAGCCTCGAACAAGGCCAGATCGTTGCCCAAGCCACTCTTGTTGCAACCCTTCGGACGCCACAAGCTCACACGATTGAACCTGCGCCGACCATTCGGCTTCAACGCGTAGGCGTTCAAATAGAACTGGATATACTCAGGACTATGAGTGACAGGCTTACCGGTCGCACCACCGCGACCGATGAGGCTGAACGTCTCAACCCACCACAACGCCAAACGTCCAAGACTCCTACGCCTATCCTCATAAGTCAGGTTAGGAATCATCAAATGCATGTCAGCCAGCCGCCTCGATCTTGCGACGCCAAGCATCGATATCCTGGATCACAGCATGATTCGAACCATCCGAAGCGGCATGGTCGTCAGCCTCCGGCACGTCGAACTTCAACGCGCGCATCGAAGCCGGGGTCCAGCCCAACTCGTCAAACAACTGACGCACGACCGGCATCAACGTCGCATAACGACGAGTCGAAAGCATCTCATTGATCGTCGCGAAACCCAACTGGACAGCCATCCAAGAAGGAGCCGAACGCAACATCGAAGCATTCGGACTACGCCGATACTCCTCGTACCAATGAGCAACCAACGGCAACCACTCCCCACCCTTGGGAAAAATCTGGTTAGCCGGAGGCAGATCAGGCCCCAACTTCCCATCAGGAATCTCCAAAACCTGATTACCGGAATCACTCGTCTTCCTGCCCATAACATCACTCCCCGCAAAGCCCCATTACGGGACGACAAGCGCGAAGCCCGTTACGGCACTACGCGCACCTGCGA
This sequence comes from Bifidobacterium catenulatum PV20-2, assembly GCF_000800455.1. Taxonomy (NCBI): domain Bacteria; kingdom Bacillati; phylum Actinomycetota; class Actinomycetes; order Bifidobacteriales; family Bifidobacteriaceae; genus Bifidobacterium; species Bifidobacterium catenulatum. Next base: position 1,120,073 of record NZ_CP007456.1, on the reverse strand, counting down.
TGAACGACAATCCGATTAGCCAACGAGTTCTCACCACCCTGCTCCAACGACACACGCCAAGCGCCAACCGGAAAATCATCACTCAAAACATCAACCGACCGGTCAAGCGGCAACCCACAAACCGGACACGTATGAGAACACGCGTTCCACTCATCCTCGGCAGTCCAAAAACCAGTGGGAACACTCCCCCGCCGCCCGACACGGGCATTCGACCGAGGCTCCCACAACACCGACTTCAACGGCTGCGGAGTACGATTAGGAGCCGCACCCTCAGCCTTCAAACGCTGGAAACGCTTACGACAACGAGCCGAACAAAAAGCCTTGTCCCGACGCTCAGTCTCAAAAAAAGAGCCACACGCCAGACACGCACGACTCATACGACGCTTACGGGCACCACTGCCACTACGCCGCCAACGATCATAATGAGACCTACACATCCCATGAGCATGAACAGGCCCATCACACCCATTCACACTGCACTCACCCTCAGCTAACCGAACGCGGGATGCCTGTACCAACGAGCCTCCTCACGCTCAACCCTCTTCCTTCGCCGCGCGTCAGCCGACTCCAAACCAGTCTTATAAGAATGATGAGCACGACAAAGAACCTGAAGATTATCCCAAGAATCATCATCAGGCTGACCATCCTCGGCACGAATGATATGATCGACCTCATTCGCATGAGCGCCACACGGACGCAACACGCCATCATCACCGATCACCGGATACTGGCAACGCCACCCGTAATAATCCAACACCTCACGACGCGTCCGCTCCCAACCCGGATTGAACCGTTCCTTACGATGCGACTTATTCCAATCGTTGGTCATCGCCACTCCTCAGTGCTTCAGGAGGGAGTCGAACCCTCACGCCACAAAGACAACGCATTTTGAGTGCGCCGCGTCTACCATTCCGCCACCAAAGCAAAAGAACAGACAACCCCCACGCCGCACTCACCACAAAACATGGGGATTGCCCGTCATCTAACCCAAACCGCCATAAGGAAATCCAATGGCAAAAAATGGCTTTTTACCGCCAGCCACGGCGCGCGGATGCTGAGGGAGTCGAACCCCCGAACCGTTCCCGGTCGCCACCTTAGCGAGGTGGTGCAATAAGCCACTCTGCCAAGCATCCAAAAGCAAGAGCCGCCGCAGCGACTCAGGAGACTGTTCCCGCAGACTAGGCGGGTCAGCTAAAACTAGAGCCGCCACAAGACGACTCCGAAGACCTCTCCCACAACCTGTGGGTAGGCTGAGCACAGCATGTTGGACTCGAACCAACATCGACGGTTTTGGAGACCGCCATGCTACCAGTTGCACCAATGCCATATACCCGACTTAGTTAACGTCCAAGTCGGCAAGACGTTCGGCATGGTGGAATGGGCTTTACCACCAACGGCAAGGAACGTGTATGTATATATGCATCCGTCTGGCCGTGCCTCCCCTTCGGTCATCAACCGCCTGATTAAGGCAGGGAGCCTCTTATCCCCACATGTTCCAGCGGGGACATTCGAGCAATGCCATCGGTCTCACAGGCAGCTACCCCCATGAAACCTAGAGCAAACCTCGGGAATCGAACCCGACAACCAAAAGGCTGTGCCAACAGGATTGCAAGTCAGCCCCAAAAAACAAATGGCGCAGCCATATAGGCGACACCGGGTGGGGCCGGCACAAGAAACGAGGATGGACGCAATCTCACGGACAATCCAAAAACACACACTATATTCCGGGATTTATCCACCCTCAAAGGGCTCCCAGCCGGATTCGAACCGGCATCTCACCACGCATGGTCAAGAGAGCCAGAAAACCACGCGCGACTAACACTCCCACAAGAGCGATAGGAACCATGTGCGAGATCAAACGGCGGTACCAACAAGCCTCTCGCATTGGACTTGAAACCGAATCGCACCTTACCTAGGAAGATGCCATCTGCGGACAGTGAGAGATTCGAACTCCCGGACCCGTTAGAGTCGGTCGCTTTCGAGGCGACTACCTTAAACCAGACTCAGCCAACTGTCCCTAGCGGTGCTCCTTATGAACGCAAACGTCCCAACGGTCGGAATCCTTAACCAAGAGACAAGGAGCACCACCGAACCGCTAGCCGGAATGACACCCACAAGGACGCCACGCGTCCTCCAAAATTCATTCCGACATGCGACAGCATACTCACCCCCAACGTTGCGTCAACGTTGCAATAGAAACGGCATAGAATACGGCGTGTCACGTGGTATGCTGAAGACGATTTCAATGTGAACCCAACATCGTCGTTGTCATGTCACGTTTCATGCGCGGACTTTTTCAGACGGCGCGCACTATTTCTACCATTGACCCGACGGCCCCAACGGGCGCACCCGGAGGACCCTCCCCCAGCCCCGGTTAGAACGTTCGTTCGATGGTACAAATGTTCGTTCGTACAGTTGTACGTATGCGCGTCATTGTGTCGTATCCCTTATTATTTATATCTATCTCGCTCAATATTTTTTGTCCGTATTTTGGTATCTTGCTTGACTTTATTTTTTCTTGTGCTATCCAAACTCTTTTTTCGTTTTCTTTACCCCCTACCCATATTTCAACACGCCGATAGAACGGTGTTATTTCAACGTTTTAATGTGGTTTGTTTCCTTGATTTGATTATATCCAACTGGGTATGTATAGTGATGGCTATCAACCGGTTAGGCAGTCAGCCTAGCGAGGTCGGTGCGACACTCTCGCCACACCACTCGCAACCGGCTGTAGCAACCGGCAGATGAAGCCGTGGTGGTCAGGTGCCTAGGCACCGCATAGCCTAGCCTGAGACGGTTAGGGGGGCGTATCGAGTGTGTGCGCCGGAAAACTGCCACGTGTGGAACGGTGGCCACTGTGCCGAGGTGCAGTGTCCCGTCTGCGAGTGTTGCGAGTGTTTGACAAAAGAAGAGTGTTACCGAAGGCCGGTAGTTTAAGCTTCACCCCTTTTGGGGGTTAGGTGGCGGCGTTTTTCGGGGTGTGTGCATAATGCCCACTAGGTGGGCGTGGTTGGCAGTGCCAATTTTGCCTAGGCAGTGTACGTGAACTTGATTGACAATGTAGAGCGCGAGAACTCGTAAGGGGGGTACCGCCGACGTTTGGCGTAGTGTGAGAGACTATCGCCAATGAGGAGGCCGATTTGTAAGCGGCAATGCCTATGTTTGCCATGCGTGAGCATGGTTGGCGGCATAGGCTGTAAACCACGGCGTAATAGGTTGCGGAACAGACATGTTTTTAGCGCCTATCAGTCGCGTTAGCGGTTGACCACAAACGTCTTACGTTTGGGGGTTATGCGGACAATAAAAGTCTATAGGGGGTGCGTATGCGCCTCTGCGCCACTTTGCGGGTGGCGTTAGCCAAAGAACAAATCTTCATGGGCGTAATCCGCAAGGGTTGCGCCCCTCTCGCCACTGTTTAGACCATGAGGGGGCGCGATACCCTCTAGTGGCACGCAATTAACCAATTAACACTAAACCTTAAGGGGGTTTATTATGGATACCAACGAAGAAATGGCTGTAAAAATCTTTCGCGACTGTCTCACTACGGCGCGTGAGTCCCTACCGTCTTACGTGTCGCATCTTTGGATACGTGAAATGCCGGTGCTTGAATTTCAGGGCACCTTGGCGGCGGAATCGATGGCACGTCATGCGCTTATTGCTGCGTTTCGCGTTGCGGCAATGCGGCCTAGGGTTGTCGATCTTGCAAGCGATTTCGTACCTGATGTGCGGATTACGCGCGTGCTTGTGAGTTCGCACCGTACTGCCGTCTACTGTGAGACGAACACCGGACATACCTACAAGGTGGTGTGCGTGCCATTGCGGGATACCACCGTTTCCGGCTCACTGTCGCCATGCCTCATGGCTAAGGTTGGCACATATGCCTGGGAGGATACCGGTTGGAATACGGCCGTGCGTGATTATGTCAATCTCGTATGACGCGTCCAGCTTTACAAATGTAACCAATAAACAAGCGGAGGTTAAAAAATGACTGTCAAAATCGTAAAACTTCGAAGCCTGATCACGTTGCCGTGCGCATACAGCAATACCGTTGACGACGGATATTTCCGGTATGCGATGGTTGATGGCAAACGTGTGGGTGACGTGGTGAAACTTAAGCCTGATTGGGGCGGGGGCTACGTTTTCAACGAAGAATGGCACGACGGAAAACGTGGCGTGCAAATCGGGGCGCACACATTGGCTGACCTTAAAAAGAAAATCGCTGACCACTACCAAAATTAATGTAACCAACTAATAAAAAGGGAGTATTGAAATGACCACAGTGAACAAAGCAATCGCAACCCTTGAACAGCTCAACCCGCGCAGCAAGTGGGGCCGCGCCGTGAGGGACGACGCCGTGGACATGCTGGGCAATCTGGGAAACGGCGACATGGAACTGCCGTCTGATCGGCACGAATTGCGTGAGCTGTTGCTGGACGGCGCGGCCGACTGGACGCAATACAGTTACGACGGCTGCGCGCTTGTATACAACGTCGATATCGCGGAACACTACTTCACGCCATCACAACTGCGTAGGTACATGGCACAACGTCATGACGCAAGTATGGCGTTCAACGGCGAGACGTTGCTTGACATGCAAGCGCGTGCGCTAAGGATGGCCGAGCACCTTATCGGGAAAAACCTCTAATTCACGTAGCCAGACTCCGGGCTATGGCGTGGCTCTAGCGAGGTTCCATGGGGTGCGATTCCCCATCCGCGCACTGTGCCGTCATATGGCGGCTAATCAACAAATCTCTATGAAAGTGGGTAATCATGTCTGGATTTAATTCCGTTGATGATTTTTACGACGTCATGGCTGGACGTCATGGCTTGCGTGAGTCTGAACGGGGCGGCAGCACGTTGGAGTTGTATTCATGCAATGGCGCCGAGTTCCCGGACGGTCTGGACGGTTCCAGTCTTGACGTTGTCACAGCGCCGTCGCCTGAGTTCCTTGCGTACATGCGTGGGGATGATAGTCCGGTGCCGCCGTCCGGGTACAAGGATATGGCCGTCGCCATTAGGGCCATATGGGACGTGTACGACAGCGGTTCCGCTGAGGCTGACTGGGGGCGGTTGGCCGACTTGTACGACGCGCACAACCTGAGCCTGAGTGTCGCTGTCGATTACGAGTTTATGGATTGGCCTGAGACGTTAGGCGACATACTGGACGGCAAAGGGTCGGATTGCTGGAATCTCGACGGCATGACGTGGCACCTGTACAGCCATGGAGAATGCACTGTCGATGATTCCGAGGGCGCATGGCCTAGCCTTGACGACTTGCTGGAATGCGTGTCTTCCGATGATGTGGAGACGTGCGCCTATGCGCAGCAGTTTGTCGAATGCATGGATTCGGGCGACTATGTGGCCGCGTGCAGGGCGCTTAAGGCTCTCGACTTGGAGCTGCGGTATTCAGACCTGTTTCTGACGTTGTCTCGCTGAAAATCAACCTATCTATCTGAAAGTGAGGAAAATGAAATGTATGTGCATGAGGTTCGCAAGGATACGGCTGAGGATGCCGACTTGTACGAGGAACTGCGGGACGTGTGGGACGGTGTCGGCTATGCTGGACTGCCGTCGTTCGACGACGTGCTGCCGGACATTCTGGAATGGGTGCGGGGTATCCGCGTGGCCGATACGGTGTTCAACGATTACACGTATCAGGTTTCGCGGCTACTGTACTTCGACAGCGCGCTGGATGAAAGCAATATTGAGACTGCCGTGCGGTGGCTGTCCGACTACGGTCATGTGCCGCGCGCGTTCTGCGGTGTCGGCTATGCGATTGAGTTGACGGACGAGTATGGCAGACTGTCGGATCAGGCCGTCGTCCAATATGCGATAGACATGATTACCAAGGACGGGCGCTACTGCCCGGTGTTGGATGAATCCGACTGGGAGCGGCGCGAGGCCGCGTGGCTGCGGGAGTACTTCGATGGCGAGGTGTCTGACGCCATTCTGGGTGGCGCTGACCGTGATGCCGTGTTTGAAGCGTGGCGCGATGATGCCGACCCGGTGTCGGGCGACATGTATTTCGACGTGGACAAGCTTCCACGTTATATCGAGACCGCCAAGGGAGGTAAGTGGAATGCGTAAGTGTGTGAAGCTGGCTGGATTGCTGGCCGTAGGCGTGGCGGCGTTCGCCGTGGCGTGTTCGCCGGTGTGCAATCCCATGCCGGTGGCTGACCCTTATGGGACGCCTGAACAGCAATGGAATTGGTGGCGTGAGACGTATGCGACGGCTGACTATGGTCAGGCCGACTTGGCTGGCTACACGTCGCTGTCGGATATCCCCCAGTGCGGCATGGAAGACGGCAGTACGGCTGGCGGCTATGAGCGCATATGCGAGTGGCGTGCCGTGTCCGTTGGCAATCGCATGGGCGAGTCTTACGTGCTGGTTGACGGCGGCAAGGTGCTGTCGTGGGGCGGCACTGGGAAATGAAAGTGCCGGTCTCAGGTGGGACTGCGACCGGCCATGCAATCAATATTCACCTCTAATTGCAAAGGAGATTGTACCATGAAATTCGACGATTGCATTTATAAGGAAATCACTTGGTTCAACGCGGATGAAATCGTTGAGCATGAGACGTTCGACGGTATCGACTCGTATGAGCTGCTGCGTAATCTGGCGACGCTTGAGGCTGGCTATTCGCTTGACGACAGGCTGGATGACGAGGCCGTGGGGCGCGTGGAAGAGGAGGAGAACAGCTTAATCTGCGTCGGACGGTTCCGTTTCGACTCGCTTCTGGCTGAGGGTCTAGTGGAATGGTTCAAGTGCGACCGTTACGACGGTCTTGTCAAGCATGTGCGTTCGTGCTGGCTGAGCCGTGGCGGCGATGATTGGTATTTCTATTTCGTTACCGGCTGCGGCTATGACGTCATCGGCAATGATTTGCTGGGCTGTGACGCCGATGGTGTGGCGCGGCGGAAGTTCGTTGATTTCCTTAACGGCGAGGAGGTGGCGCGATGATCGACGTCAACTTGCTGCCGCGTGAGCTGACCGGCTATGTGGGTTACGTGTGCTGGCAGTGGTTCGAGAGGCATTTCAGCCGTGACGAGGTGCCGTATATCCGTGGCGGCGCGTGTGGTCTGGTGCCCGATTTGCGGGACAATCTCATCGATGTCGTGCAAAACTGTTTCGCTGACGGCGGTCTGGATGACGAGACGGTCGGACGGTTCGTCGCATTGTATGCCACGCTGCCGTTCGACGTCGATGAGGCGCGGCGGCTGGCCGAGAATGATTTCCTTTATGTCGCCGACGCGGACACGCGGCTGGCGTTCGAGCTGTGCGTGCTGGTGTTCGACGCCATGTTCCCGCAGCATGTCGAGGTTCGTCAGACGGATGTGGACGGGACGTTGGAGCATATCGCGTTTCCGGCTAGCTGGCAGCATGACCTGGCTGTGTCTTCGACTCCTGAGAATCGCATGTCCGCGTACCGCAATGGCCTGTCGGCTGTGCGCAAGGCGTATGACAAGATGTTCGACCGTTTTGGGGAGGCTGACTGACATGGCCGCGTTGTGGACCGTCGAATATGTGGGTGGCGCAATCCGCGTGCGCCGTCACAGGTCTCAGGCCGATGCGGAGGCGTATCGGGATGCGGTTCTGCGTGCCGATGGCCGGTTTCTGACGCGTTGCACTGTCGGTAACGGAGAGGCCGTGCGCGTGGCGATGGTGAACCGGCTGGAACTGGCCGGTGTCGGCTGTCGTTCGCGTCTCATGCGGACGTCGTTGAAAAGACTGGTGGAACTCACTGACGAGTTCTGCTGCTGAGCGAAAGGAAAGAACGATGAGTGTTGTTATTGATCGGGATGGGCGTCCCGTGTCTTATGAGGCCGCTGTGAATCTCATGGATGACGAGTTGCGGGAGCTGTTGCACGCGAATCTCGCGCCGTGTTCCGAGCAGGAGTTTTTCGACGCCTATTTGGATGCCCACTGCGTCAAGTATGGCGAAGAGTTTCGTATCGATTGAAAGGAAAGAATGATGATTACCATTGACGAGTTGAAGGCCATGCCGTTGGATGAACCGATTGGCGAGGATGTCGTGGATGCCATTGAGACGATGGCGGGTGATGGGCTGCGTAAGCTCATCAGGGAACGTTTCAAGCCTTACGAGGGTGTCTACCGTATCGACGCAATGGGCGAATACGTTTCTGAAAAGGATTGGAAGAAATTCTGGTCTGCGCTGCCGGGCTGGTGCGAGCAGGTGTTCATGCTGCACAACAATGCCCATTCCGCCGATTATGAGGAGTTCACCGGTTACGTGCTTGGCAGCATGACACCTGATGAGATCGGCGAGCAGTACGAGTCGAGCATCGATTTCGAGCTTGATTACGTCTGGTGGACGAATGCTGACGAGGATGGGTGTCTGTGATGGACGCTCATGATTCGGATGTGTGCGCGAATGCGGCGGACAAGGCCGTCGAGGCCGTCCGATTGCTGTCGAATCTTGGGAGCGGTGACGCTCCTGATTCGGCTTACGTGCTGGCCGCTTACGACCAGTTGACGACTGCGGCGTATCTGCTGCATCAGATTATCCCTTGGACCAAGGAGGAAAAGAAATGAGCAAGGGTATGGGTAGGGACGATTCCGTTGACAGGATTATGAGCACTGGAATCATCGCGGAGATCAAATGGGTCGTTGACGACCTTGAGGGACTGATGAAGGACGCTGGCCTTGACCCGTCAAAGGAGAATGTCCGCAAGGTTCTTGGGTTTGTCAGCGAGGACGGGTTCAAGGACTGCGGCGGCATGCTGCTGGCCGACCGTTCCATTGAGGAGGGTTGGGAAATCATGCAGTTCATTTACGGCGATGCGATTGAATCCGTGAAGAAGGAGGCTTTGAAATGATGGTGAAGGGTTTTGACTTGCGTAAGCGTGACGTTTTCTCCCCTATTGCCGAGTACGAGGGGTTCGATTATGCGTCTGGCAAGTCGTTTTGGCGTCGTCGTTCCACTCTGTCGCTCTTGTTGGAGTGGCTGCATGAGTGGGTTCGCGGCGTGAGGGCGGCTCGCATGGGCTATTCTACCTGGCTGTACGTCCAGTGTTCCGGTGGCTGCATGATTCCAATGGACATGTTGGACTGGAATACGGATTGGATTGACTGAGTGTCGGCGGCGTTGTTTCGCCGCCGATGCTATGGTGTCCTTAAGTCTGGAAGGAGCCGTCATGGGGTTGCGTGAGCTGCGTGAGCGTTCCGAACTGACGTTGCAGCAGTTGGATTCGTTGACCGGCGTGGATTTCACGCGCCTGTGGGCGTATGAGAACCATGCGGGCGAGGCGCGGAACATGTATTTGAGTACGGCTGCGAAGCTGGCGCAGGCGTTGCATTGCAACGTGTTGGACCTGTATCCAGATGAGCATGTGTGGCGTGGCGGCGTGTCCGCTGGCGTCGTCGGATTGAAGAACATTCGCAAGGCACGCAGATTAACGCAGGTGGAGCTGGCCGGATTGAGTGGCATCGCACGTCCATCCATCTCCCGTTTTGAGACGAATGGTCGTCCTGTTTCGCAAATGTATTTGCGGACGGCGTTACGATTGTCTGAGGCGCTGCAATGCGACCCTGTGGATTTTCTTACGGAAGGATACTGACATGGGAATGAGGGAACTCAGACTGAAGCGCGGCATGACACAACAACAGCTGGCTGACAAAGCAGGGTTGAGCCAGTCACGTGTTGGCGCGTTCGAGACTGGACAACGTAACGTCGGTGGGATGAGTCTCAATGTCGCCGTGCGTATTTGTGACGCGTTGCATGTCAAGAATCCTCGCAAGCTTTTGGAAGACGATTCTGACTCTGAATCTTCGGCGGATTGATTTGTAATCCGCTGGGGCTATCGGCACTCTTTACGGGTGCGGTAGTCCACGAAATGTTAATGTTCAGCCGATATGATCGGCGTAAGAGTGAGGAGGTGGCATAGTTGCCAACATTGAGCATGTTCTTCGGGATCATCGTGCAGATGAACTACCGTAACGAGCATAATCCGCCGCATATTCACGCGACGTATCAGGGTCATAGGGCTTCCTATGACTTCGACGGGAATGTGACGGCCGGGGAGCCGTTGCCCCGCAAGCAACACAGAATTCTTGTTGCTTGGATTGAATTGCATCGTGAGGAGCTTGAGGCTAATTGGACTCTTGCCATGAACAATGAGCCTATTTATCCGATTGCCCCGCTTGCCCTATGAAACGAGGTTTATTGTGAGTGTTCCCAATGAAGTGTGGGTTACTGACGCTGTGGCGTTGGATGGCTCGCATGTGGCTTTGCGTTTTTCCGATGGTCATTGCGGCGTGCTTGACATGTCGCCCTATATGGACGATGGCGTGTTCAAGCGGTTGCGTGACCCGAATGTTTTCAAGACGGCCAGGGCCGGTGTGAGTACTGTCGAATGGGATAACGGAACTATTGACGTTGCCCCTGAGACAGCTTATGCACAGGCCGTGCCGTTCGGCGCGTAATTGCCTCATGCTGATGAATCCCGGCTGCTTTCGAGTGGCCGGGATTTTGTTTATTCGAACATGTTTGGCGGGGTTACCCGTCTGATGAAAATACCCCAAGAGTGTGGCAACACTCTTGGGGTTTTGCTTAAAACAAACGAATTTATAAGCCCTCTTATTCTAGCAAGGGGGCTGGAAAGAGAGTATCAAAAATGAGTATCCACTTTTATGCCGGGTATTGGCGGTTTGGTGTCGGCGTTACCAATTTTGAGGGTGAGCCGTATTGTAGTCTGTTGTCTTTTGACTCGCGCAGGGAACGCGACGCTTGGGTTGCTGCGGATCATTTCGACAATAATTGGCATCGTAGCGCGTTGTCGCGGAGTGAGGCGTTGCCGCTTATGCGCGCTGAGCTTGCTGACTTGCGTGGGTATGATTCCAAAGGTTATGACGGCTGGCGTGTTGATGGCGTGTTTTATGCGTCCATAGGCGACGCTTTCGCGGCGTTCTTCAAGGCTGAGGCCGCTGCACGTAGGCGTGCGGGTGTCTGATTCATTCAGTCCGTTTGTTTGGTTTCGGGGCGTGGCGATTGTGCTGCGCCCTTTGTTTTCAACGTTTTTCTTTTTAAACATGGACTAAAAGGAGTACACCATGAACGGCAACTACAAAGGCACGGAACACTACACGCTGACCAAAACCGAAAACGGGTGGCATGGCGACCCGGACTGTTACAGCTGGCAATGGTTCGACTTTCCTGATCTAACATTCACCGACGACGGCGACTGCCGGTTCGAACTGGAGGCCGAAGCTATCGACACGGCGGTCGAACTCGACGAATACCGGGAATTTCTCACCATCCTTTCCAATGAGATAGAGGAACTCCGCTGTCAGATCGATGCTGTTGAATAGAAGTGGTCTAACCCGCCCAAACTTCATTACTCAGTTACACTCACCGCAGTGGGTAGCCAATTGCCACCAAGGAGGCTTCGTTGACTGGCTCGAAACACCATGCGTCCAATCCGACGTTGATCTCATTGTGATGCCTGCCGAACTCAAGCGGGTCATACGCGTGCGTATGTCCGTGCAGGAGCAGAGTGTTTTCCATGCGTGGTAGCGCGTATGCGGCTAACTCCGGCGCGTTCCAATTGGTTGAGACTGCGCCTAGGGGTTTGCTTTGCGTGAAGTCCTCACGCCATTGGAAGTGGCTTAAAAATACCGTGTGTGGGTTGTTGCCCCACCCGTCTCTGATTTCGGTGATGCCGACTCTTCCGACTTCCCCGAACGCTTCAGCTAGTTTCGTCAGCGTGCGGCTGGAACTGTGCATTTCGTGGTTGCCGAGGATCAAGTGTCTGCGTTTGCGTGGAACCTGTAGATTCTGGATGCGCATTATCGCCTGATCGACGCTCCACGTGCTGCCGGAACTGATGTCTCCTAGGATGTAGAGTTCGTCTTCCTTGCCGACGTATGTGTTTATCGCTTGTACGATGTCGGCATCGTGCTTCCGCCAGTCAACGCAATCCTTAAGCTGCCTGCCGTCGTGTTCGGCCTGTTGCTTGATCGATTCGTCGCGAGCGTATCCGGGTAGCGCGTAACCGCGTAGCGCGGCCACGAATGGGTGTGCGAAGTGCAGGTCGCTGGTGAACCATTTCATGCGTCCGACCTCCTCGTATCGTCATGTTGCGCATCCCACTTGTCCAATGTTCTGAGCAGGTCGGATAGGTCGAAGTATTCATAATTTAGACATTTCGTTTTCCTGCCGCGTGTTCGGTATCCTATTCGTAGCAGGAAATACGAATAGTCGCATGTCTCGCAGAGGTGCGGTCCTTCTTCATAATAGTTGTATGAGGTCACTTCGATCGGCTCGTTGTCTGACCCGTCGAACAGTTCCGGTGACTTCATGGCGATCACACGCATGAGCAGTTCTTTGGTGGTTGGTGTTGTCACTGTTCCTCTTCTACCTGTAGTTCCGTGTTCTCATGCACGGTTGCTTTAATATCGTCGTTGACTTGGTTCGACAAGTGCAGGATGATGTGAACGTCTTTCCTGGGCCTCAATGGTTTGGGCATGTATTCTTCGCAGGGGCCGTAAGACACGAAATCGGGCATGATGACGTAGTCGGCGCTGATTTTTTTCAGCTTGCCTGACATGACGGTGCCATGCTTGCCTTTGATGGTGATTCGCTTGCCCAAGTGCGTGGCGTTCAGATGGTCTGCCGTGATTGTCTCGCTCATTCCACGTATTTCCTTAAGTTCTCGTTTAAATCGTTTCGTTGGATTTGGAAATCGTTTCGTTGGATGTTTCCGAGGCGTGGGAATGTGCTGCCGTGGCTGTTCGTGATCTGTTCCAATTCCATGAACTCTTCGACCGACATGTTGACGCTTGTGTTCGTGCAATTATCCGTTATCCTGACGTATTCGTTGGTTTCATCACCGTATCTGTCATACGTATGGATGATCCGCAGGGTCACGTCATTCATGACATTCACCCATGTGCTTAGCAGTCGTGAGGAGTTTCGCAGACCATCATTCTCTTCCTTGTCGGTACTTTGATAATAGAATCCGAGTTTTATCAGCTTGTTTTCCAGTTCGTCTGTTTCCTCGGTGAAGTCGAGTACTTTCATTGTGCCTCCTTGGTGATGTTGTCCTGTGTCGTGTCAATGACGCACGCCACATCCCCGTTGCTGGTGTTGCCGCTGATCTGCAATTAGTCTCCGAACTTTTCGAGAATAAGCACGCCTATGACGCCGATAATCCAAGCGATTATCAGGATGACTGTGATACCGGCCAGCGCGAGTAGTGGTATCCAAATGGGTGCGATCACCCATATCCATGAGTATGGGAATACTCCCATGATCTTCAGGAGTGCCAGCACGCCGGACAATAGCAGTAGGGTTGGCGAGCATTTGATGTTGATCAATTCAATCCTCCGTGTAGAAGGTGAGAACGTGTAGTTTCTTTCGGGCGTCCAATCGTTCTCCGAACATGCCGTACTGTTTGACTGGTTCGATTTGGTCTCGCATGTGATGCGCGTGGTAGGTGATGGTCTTGCCCTTGTCGGTGATGCTGATAGTGGCGGCCATCGGATAACTTCTTCCACTAGGGCGAGATTGCTTGCCGGAATGGTTTTGCTGACGCCGTTTCTAAGGTTCTTGAATGTGAATGACAATGGTTCCATGCAGTTCGCATCTTCGAAGTCGATGATGCATTCCACGTCGTCCCAAAGGTCAACCCATTTGGAGCCGACCAATCTGGGGTCGGCGTGAGTGTAGACGATGATGCCTTTCTCACGGTCGGTGTACGAGTATGCGAATCCGAGATCGTTGAGTTTGACCGCGTATGGCGGGTTGGAGAGGTCGATGTTCATGCTTGTTCCTCCTGTAGGAGCATCCAAATGTTCGTTTCCTTTTCGGGGTTTCTGACGGCGAGCTTGTACACGTCGGACAGCCGGTAGCGTTGCTTGCGCGTGTCTTTGACCGGCGTGACGGGTTTCAGGTCTCCCCTGCTGACCCAACTGCGCATGGTGCCGGGTTTGACGATGATGCCGCATTGCAGGAGCAGTCTGCGGATTTCGGTCTGCGTGCCGGTGATGTGCGTGGCGAGGAGTTTGCGTCGCCTGTTCTCACGGATGGCGGAGACTGGATACACTTGTCCGCAGTCTGGGCATTTCGGTGCGAACGTGGCGTTTGGAATGACTTTCACGATACGGTGGCAGTCGTCGGTCGGGCATTCGCCGATGATGATCTGGTCTTCGAGGGTGAAGTCGAGGAGTTCCTGGGCCTTGCGCCGGATACGGTGGATGATTCGCGCGTAGGTTGGTGTTGCCTTGCTGGTCTTCCACTTGTCGGTGAGCCGGATGTTGCGGATGAGTGTTTCGAGTTTCCGGTCGTATGGGGCGGTCACGTTCAGGCATCGCGCGTATTCGTTGATAATGTCACGGAGGCTTGGAATGTCGTCCATGCCGTTGCCTTCGATGAGTTCGAACGCGGTTTCGCGTAATGGTGCCGGGGAGGTGGCGAGTCCGTTATGTCCGCCGCCTCCGCCGTTGCCTGTCTTGTCCATGCGGTTTGTGCGCCATTCGAGGTCTTGCAGGTGGTTTTCGAACCATTGCAGATCGAATTGGAGTTTGGTTTCGCAGGATGTGCAGAGGGTATGCTTGTCGTCGGTTGTTTTCCAGCATGTCGCGCATGTGGTTTGCGTCAAGTGTTGGCTCCTTGGTTGCGTTTTGGGTGTGTTTGGTCTTGTTGCCTCAACCCTTTGTTTGCAACCGTTGGGCGACTTGTCCAGTATAGTATGTGTGTCAGATTAGCGTTGGCTGTTCGCCTTCCGTTGATGTGGCTGGTTCGGGGTCGTTGCGGTGGGCTTCGATTTGGAGTACGAGCCTTCTGTCCACGTGCAGCAGGCGGCTTATCTCGTCCGCATCGTAGTCGAGATCCGCGTAGTGGAGGACCTGTTTCCGTAGGCTCACTCGTATTCCTTCTCCAAGTGGTCGTCGTACAGTATGACGAACACGATCGTCACGTATGCTCCGTAGAGGAACGAGAGTATCGCTATGGATATAGGGTTCGCGTTGGCGATGATTTTTATGATGATGATTGCGAGCATCGCTATCGCGTTGAGCGCGTAGGACGCTTTCTTGATTATGTACATGATCTTCTCCATGTCTTTGCTCATTCGTTTACCGCCTTCCGTGCGATTTCGAGCATTTCCCGAGCGTCCCTGATGTAATTGGCTCGCATCTCCGGCTCGGCCAGAGTCCATAAGCAGTCCTCACTGGGCATGACGTCTTCCCAGACTGGTGCCATGGCCCACCACAACAGTTTTCTCGCCACGGCCTCAATCTCAACGGCAGTTGGTGGAGCGGAACGTCCGGCCATGTACGCTGTACCGGCAAGCTCCCGAACCGTCTGAAAAGTCAAATCATCATCCATGCCACGCTCGTAAGCGTTGGCCTCGTCAAGCATGATGCTCAATTTGTCCTCTTTCCGTTTGCTTCGATCATGGCGTACAGCATTTCGCTTGCCGGACGCCGCCTGTAGCTGTTCCGCTTGTCTCCATAGGACACGTCGTACAGGCATCTGAGCTTGTCCCCTTTGGTCGTGGGCACCAGCACTTGGTCGATGTCTCGCGGAATCTGGTGGCTCACACGCAGTTCATCCGCAAGCTCAGGCGTGGTGACTAGATAGTTTTCGTCACCGTAGAACGTCAGCCCGTGACCCGATTTGAAATCAGCCATGCATGACTTGATTTCGTAGCAGGAGAAAATGCCGAGTTCCACACTGCTTGGTTCGAGCACGTAGCCGGGCGTGAAAGGCTTGAATCCGATGTAGTCGATGCGCCTGTTCCGTGGTGTTCCAAGGTCGAAGTTGACCTCGCTCGCCCAAAAACTCACGCGATTCTTCAAACGCTTCTCCACCAGCTCAGACAGCATGGCAGTGGTATCAGCCCTGCTCATTCCACATCTCCGTTTCGTCGGTCCCGTAGTTCCTGCATTTGAATATGCGTGCGAGTGCGTCCGCATCATCCAACGTTTGTTGCGGTATCGGGTCGAACATTCCGGTCGGATAGTCGCGTTCCGCTACAGCTATCGCGGCTATTTCCTGCACTTCCCAGAGGATCAGCTTGTATCCCTTGAGCATGTCGGTATGCGCGTCGTAGATGTGCCTGATACTGACCGCATAGTGCGTATCAGCCATAGGCAGCGTTCTTTTATCGGTTTCCGCCGCGTTCATTTCCGTGGCCTCGCTTTCCAGGAATGGGTCATCGGCCTGCATTCGCTTGGATTGCCTTGCCGTCTTGCGTGCAATCCATTCATCCAACTGCTCGTCGGTGATGCCGTACATTTCTTTGAGCAGGTACAGGCAGATGGTCACATCGGCCATTTCCTCTGCGAGATTGTCGGTGGCGTCGGGCTTGCCGCGTAGGCGCTTGCTGATGGCTTGGATGAGTTCGGAGCATTCCTCCATGCAGACGATGCTTTGTGTCTCCTTGCCGTATTTTTCAATGCTTTCACGCCACACCGCATGTTGCTTATCGTCGTTCATCGGTTTGTCTCCTTCATGTTCGTATCCTCGTTTCGCTTGATGGCTTTGGTTTCGTGTTCATCGAATGGGACTGCTAGCTTCACGCGGCTGTTCATGATTGCGATGCGACCCGGGTCTCTAAACCACGTAATGCCTTCGGAGCAATCCTCGTATCCGCAAGCAATCCCATAAATCCCGTCACAGCGTTCTGTCCATCCGCTTTTCAGGTAGTATGTTTCGTTCGTATCGAGTTCCACACGTAGACCCATGTCATGCGGTAGGAGTTCTAACACACCGATCATTTTTTCGTCCTCGCTTTGATTCGGCACCTCGGACGGCATGGAGCCGGAATATCCGAGCATGGAACAACAGTGACCGATGACGAACTCATAGGCGCTGGTCAAACCGTCGTAGACGGTGTATTTTTCTAGCAGTTCCTTGTCAGGATTGTCTGAGTCGTGATTGGTTTTATTCCATTCCGTCTCACACCATTCGATGACTTCTTGCAGGGTCTTGTCCTTTTCACTCACGTTCGTCACCATGGTGTTCCTCCCAGTTTTCGTCTTGCAGAATGGCGATTATCGTGTCCTCGCATTCCAGTTTTGGCAGTGGTTGCGGTGTGCTCATATCCTCGTAGTACTTGTTTAGAGCGTGCAAGGCTGGTTGTGTTGTTGGACTGTCTGAATCGAAAAGGACTGTCGGCGAGTCATCCGGCGAGGAGTCTGGCTTGTATCGCAAGTGCAAGGGGCAGAAGAATCTCGGCTCATTATCACCGGTGAACAGGCACAGCCATTCGTCATCGTCGATAACGGTTTCGATTGCGTGTTCCTCGGTTAATTCCCAGAATTCGTGCCCCAGGCAACAGCCCGGATAGTCGCACACCGCCAAGTAGGTTGTTCTCGTTCTTATGCTCATTTGATGCTCCTTTCGGCTTCGCTCATGATGTGCCGCATGTCGGCGTATTCGCGTGCCGCCCAACGTTCGATGATGTCGCCGGGTTTCATGTCTGGAACTCCGCCGTGGTATAGCACGCTCATTTCATGTCCCCTTGCAAGTCGGTCGGTTCGTGGTCTGTGTGGAATGCGTTTCTCATGCGCTCATCTCCTTGAGGATGTTCACGGCTTTCACCCCATTGGCCAGATGCTTCTCACCTGCGTTCACGCTGATGATTACCGGCTGGTACACGCCCTCGACCGTCAACGTTTCGCAGATTCCTTCCGTCGCGCCTCGTAGTTCCTTGCGGAGTTTCGACGGCACGTATTCCAGATACCCGTCGATGATCGTGCCCTCGTCGAGTTGGACTATCGCCCTATGACCGGCGAGCGTGCTCACGGGCAGTGTCCGCCAGTCCGTCAATGATTCATGCACGTCGCTCATTGCCACATTCCTTTCTCGTTGGTGTCATGGTTGGTGCAGTCGAAGATTCCGGCGAGTTTTCTAGCGTCCCGTCTCGCCCGCCGTAACGCTTTCTTGTGGCTGCTGTTGTAGTCCGCGAACAGGTATTCACGTCTGGCCGCATACCACCATGTTTCGTCGTAACTGCTCCAAGCCCATAACACGACCGTGCATCCGACCGGCTTGCGGTACGGCGGTCTGTAGGATTTGCGGATGCTCACGCAGTAGTCCTCATGCTCGGTCATCGTTCCGTCTCCTTCTTTTGCTGTTTGGCGAAGTAGTCGCATATCACGTCATCGACTTTCAGCACCTTGCCGACTGCGAGAAGCCAAAGGTCCAATGCATGGCTTGGATATGGCGTATCGCCGGTGGTCAGATGATTGTTTGGACACTTGTAATGCATGACGAGCTTGTTCTTGTCCGTGATGCTGCGCCCTTCCGATATGACTGGGCTTTTGCCGCAGTACGGGCATGTGACGTATCGGACTTTCCTATGCTTTCTGTTGAACATTCGTGGACTCCCATGTCATATTCGGTTTTCTTGGATTGACTGGAATTAAAGGAAATGAGTCAGCATCGAACGTTCGTCTGACCACGCTCCAGTCCATCGTTTCCAGATCACCGTCAGCGAACGGTTCCGCACCACCGCCGAGATGGTGGATATGCCATGCGTCACCGTCGAAGCTCAACAGGTCTTCACCATCCCGAGTCATATACCAGCCCGGTTCCGTTGGTTCGATGGGCATGCCATCAGACGGGTGCTCATGATCGTACATGGCTTTCACCTGCTTGTAGATGTCATCCAGTTCCCTGCCGTCGAACTTCACAGTCAGACAAGTGCCAGTCTTGTCGGTAAACAGGTAAGGCATGGTTTTGAAATCAATGCTTCTCAACATTTCGCTCTCCTTCCTTGAATGACGCTTCCAACGTGTCCGCGAACACTTGCAATGCGTGCTCTACCTTCTTGTCGAAATCCTTCTGCACGTGGGCTTCGATAAAGCCTTTTTCATTGTTTCCAATATCGTCGCCGATGTTCGCGTAGATTGGTACGTCCACTTGGACTGTCGCAATCTCAGTCTGCTTGTCGAACGCCGTCACACGGAATGTGACGCAGGTGGTTCCCACTCGTATTTCTTCGCTCATCTATGTTTCCTTGGTTCGAAGGTTTTAATGATTCGCTGCTGGGTTTCGTTGGCTGCACGCACCTCTACGGGCCTGTGGTGGAAGTCGGCGCTCTCCTGTGCCGCGTCCGATGCCTCTTGGAGCGTCTTGTACACTCGGCATGTATGCAGTCTCATGTCACCCTTCGGCCAGATGATGTAGCCGGTCAAAGTCGTTTCTCCTTGTCGTGCTGGCGGATTATGGCTTCGATTTCGGCTTTCGGCACTTGCGGCACGAGTGGCGCGATCTCGTTGAGCGAATATCCGGCCTGATGCCATTTGATGATCATGTTTTCAAGTATTTTCTTCACTTGTATTCCTCCACGGTGTCGCAGCCAATGGTCGTATCGCGGTCGGTGAGGCAGGCCCATGTCACGTCGCCGGTCTTGACCGTCGTCATGCCGTAATCATGATGCGTGCCCACATACCAAGACGCGTAGATGCCGAATCCAGTCAAAAGGGCTATTGCGATGAATCCAGCGACCGTGACAATCAGAGTTTTATCAACATTGTTCAAGCCGTTCATCACTCACCGTCCTTTGCGATGGCGTCTCCCATGGCTTCCCGATATTTCTTCGTCCGTTGGAACCGGTCGGCGAGCATGTTCGCGGCCTTGTCGATGATCTCGTCCTTGCGTTCTTCGAGGAAGCTTTGCAAAGCGTTCTCCATCAGGCTTTTCCACATAATTTCCCGCGAATACGCGCTGGTGTGTGCGAAAACACTGTCCACGGCTTCTTTGGTGAGCTTGTTAAGCACGTCCGTGTAGGCGTGTTCCTCGATACGGTTCTGAATGGTCTTGTCGTCAATGCCGATGGCGAACTGCACGATATGTTCCATGATTATTTGCCTTCCTTTTCGATTTCATTGATCTTTTCGGCGAGCGCCAAACGTACCGTCCATGCGGTTCCGTGTTTGAGTTCCAGCCAGAATCGTCCGAGGTCGGCCCAGTTTTCAGTCGCCAGTATTTCGAGAAGCCTATCGGCTTTGGCTTCGGAGGCGCAGGCATCCTCTCTGTTCCATGCGGCAATTGGCGGCACGTTGTGGCTGAGCGCGTCATTGATGAACCAGAGTGCCTTCTTGAGGTCTTCCACGCCGTTCTTGTGTTGCCATCTGAAGCAGTATTGGATGGCTTGGCCCCAGTCGGAAGTAAGTAGTCTGGATAGTTCGATGCATTCGAATGGGCCGTCCTTATAGTGGCTTGGATTTATGTTGTCAGTCATTTAGCACCATCCTTGCGTTCTCGAATGCCTGGTTCACGATTTCCATGTGCAGTCGTTCGCCTTCCTTGGTTGTCTCGAACTGGTCGTTCACTTGACGGATAAGTTTCTTGCGGAGCAGTGCCCTGCCGGTCTGGTTGTCGACGGCCTGATATTGGCCTTGCATGTTGCTCACGTCAGTGAGCATTTCCTGCTGTTTCGGGCTGAGTGTCTGCATCATCGGCTCCTTTCGCAGATGGTTTCCAGTGTCGGGTGGTATTCGTATGTGCGTGGATGCGAGTAGTAGTCGTTCCAGTATTTGTTGAAGTTTCGGTTGATGCCGCGTTCGACGATGTTTGGCTGTCGTATTGGCTCTTCCTTGTCTAATCGTTTGATCGCGTCGGCGGTCTCGATGCCTTGCTTGGTTGGCTTGTAGGTGCCGTCCGCGAGGGGGATGATGAGATGCCTGTCGATGAGGGAGCCCAACGTGGCCAACGGTTTCGCGCGGAACGCGGATGATGGCATTCGATGCGTTTCGACGATGTGGACAAGCATTGACGCTTGTGTGTTTCGTAATCGTTGTCCGTGGATGGTGTAGACGTTTCGTTTCATGGCTGGTTCCCGTCGTTCATCGTCCGGTCGAGCCGAATCCGTTTCCTCCGCGTTCCGTCGTGTCGGTGAATTCGGCGACCTTGCGGATTCTGGGGGTTTCCACCGGCGTGATGACGAGTTGCGCGATACGGTCGCCGCAACGGAAGTTGATGCGGCTGGTTGACGTGTTATGCAGGATGACTTTGATTTCGCCACGGTATCCGGCGTCGATGATGCCGCCGAGGATGTCGATGCCGTAATTCTTGGCGAGGCCGGAACGTGGGCAGACTCGTGCCATGTAGCCTTCGGGCAGGTTGATCGCGATGCCGGTGCCGACCGTGATGCGGTCGAGTCCGTCGATGTGGAAGTCTTCGATGCAGTGGAGGTCGAGTCCGGCGTCCGCGTCGTGGGCGCGGGTGACTGTGGCGTTTGGGGTGAGCGGTTGGATTTCGAGGGTTTCTAGGGTCATTTTCGCTGTCCTTGCTGGCTGCTGATGGTTTCGTATTCGGAGATGTCGCGGTTGAGGCAGTCGGTTGTGCGATGCGTGGTTTCGTGGCCGCAATCGTATGGGTCGCCGCCGTGGGCGAGTTCCAAGAGGCGGAAACTGGTGAGGTCGAGTCGCCGGTGGCTGAGCTTGTGGAGGATGCCGCTCGTGTTGGGCATGTTCACGTCGAGCCATCGGATATCGAAGTGGACGTTGGTTCCGGCTGGATGCATGAGACCGGGGTCGAGGCCCGTGTCGATGAGCCAGACGGCCATCTGCTTGTCCACGTTTTTGAGCGTGTCTTCCGCGTTCATGCATTCGCCGATGAGTCCGTTTCTGGAATGCATGTCGATGGTCGTGCTGTTGAACGCGCGGATTGGCATGTTGTCATCGAAACGGATGACCCTATGGAATATCAGGGGGTCGTCGGTGAGTGGCACCTGAAGGCCCTTCATGTCGGTGATTCTGGCTTCGACTTCCAGTAGATTGTCGGACATTGGGTCGAGTCCGCTGGTTTCGACATCGAACCAGATGAGATAATTGTCGTCCATTGTTGGCTCCTTGGATTCACGTAATCGTTGGATATAGGTTTCCAGTCCGGTCAGGTCCACATGCGTTGGAGGCTGTGGTCCGAGTTCCTTGAGGATTTCGGCTTCCTTGTCCATCCGCCGCGTGTAACGCCAGTAGGCGGCGTTGCTTTCACGGATGCCGTACTTGTTGGTTTCCTTCCATTTGCTCATGGTGTTTTGAACAGGTCTGCCAGATCGTCGGCCACGGTTGGCTGGCGTGCGATGGGCTTGGATGCGATTTGCGGACGGTCGGCCCGTTCGAGGGCCTTGCTGACGGCTTCACCCAACTCTTGGGCTTCCCGCGCGGTGCCGAAGATGACGCGACGTTTGAACTCCCAATAGTCGTCCGCCGTGACGTGATGCTTGGCGGCGAGCTGTTGGATGGTGTTCTCGTCGGGAATCCGGCTTGCGCGGATTTTCTTGCAGAGGATGTTGATGTCGGCGGCACGCATCCACTTGTCAGATTGGGTCGCATAGAATCTCACGACCGCTGTCCGCATGTCTTGGATGTTGCTGCGCTTGTCGAGTTCGCGGTAGAACTCGTCCAATTGCAGGTCGTCCCATTGGGCGTTGCCGTGATGCGCGTTGATCGTGGTCAGCAGCATCGCGGCCTCTCCTTTGGTTATCATCCTGTTCCTCCCATCGCACGTTGGCGTTCCTCGTCGCTCATGTACTGCCATGCCCTGTTGAGGTTCGCCATGCGGTTCGATTCGTTGCGGCTCGTCATGGTCGGATTGGTGCGAAGGGTGAGGGTTGGTCGGATGTCGTATTCGTTTTCCCACCCCGCCGCGTTGAGCCATGTGGCCGCGTATTTGACGTATTTGGGTTCGGTTCCTTCGATCTCAACCTGTCTGGCGTAGGCTCGGGCGCTGTTGATGATGGTGTCCGTGCTCGTGTCTTGGATGGCGTTCTTCCATGCTTTCCAGGCGGGACGCTTGTCAACGTGTCGTGGATACGCTTTCCAGAAGGTTTCGAAATCGGCGGAATACTTGTCGTCGGATTCCTGTCGTGCGCGGCTTCGGCGTTTGCTTGCCGTGTTGCGGGCCGTCCGGTCGGCCAGTTCTTTTCTGGTGTGGTTCCCGTTCGACTGGTATTCGTTGATGCGCACGCCGGTGATGGTCTGTTGGAACAGGCCGATGTCGATGAGGGTTTCGATCTCCTGTTCGGATGCGCCAAGCGTGTACGTCAGCTGGTCGGTGTCGATGTCTCCATCGGTGAGGTTGCAGCTGCACCAGCTCAATGCCATGACGTAGATGAGCGCCGCTCTTGGCATTTCGTCGCGGAGTCTGCATATCCTCGCGTCGGCCCAGAATCCGTTGTCGAGTCGGGTGTGGCCGTCCCTCACTTCAGATTCTCCTGTCATGTCATGAGTCCTATTCCGATGTCGGTGATGATGGTTATCGAACCGCCTTCCACTAGGGTCATGCCCAATATCCACAGCCAGTCGCCTGACGGCCTGTTACGGTCGATGAGGTTTAGCGAGCAGAGCATGATGACGAATCCGATGGCACTGACGATGAGGGCGCATGTGGCGACTGTCGCGATCATGATTGTCCTTCCGGTCCGAGTGGCAGTCCGGCGTTGAGGATGAGGGCTAGGTTCTCCAAGGTGATGCAGACGTATTGTCTGCTTCGTCCGATGAGGTCGATGTCGAATTTTTCAGTGAACCGTCCGGACAGCGCGCACATGGTGTGGTAGGTTTCCAGATCCGTGTATGCGAGCTGTTGGCCGATTCGTTCGAGCGTGGACAGGCCGACATGTGGCTTCTTCTGCACGACCCACGGGTATGGGCTGTCAAGGTTTCCGGCCTCCTCGGCCGCCTCGTTGTAGTGTTTCGTGGCGTTGAGGAGTTTGGTGTTCTTGACTTCCACGCATACCGGCTGGCCGTGGAAGAAGATGTTCGCGATGTCGCCTAGGTCGTTGCTGCCGTGGAGACGGCGGCGGATGATGCGTTGGTCGTCCAACGCCCATTGCAGGTAGTGTTCCACCGCCGTTTCCATTGCCGTTCCGGCTTTTTTGGCCGACTGTCGGTTGCGTGGCATCAGAACGCCGGTTCTCCTGCTGGCTGTCCGAACCCGTCGAATCCGCCGCCACTCCACGGGTCGGGGCCTGCCTGCTGCGGCATGGCGGGAGCGGATGCGGTCTGGCGTTGGCCGTACTGCTGGCTTGCGTTCACCAGTTGGGCGGTGCCCCATCGGAGACTCGGACCGATCTCGCGGACGTTGACCTTCTGCGTGTAGTGGGTGACGCCGGACGAATCATCGAAACGATCATCGGACTCGTTGCCGATGACGATATACTCGTCGCCTTCCTTGATGCTGTTCTGGATGTGCGTGGCGAGATCGTTCCATGCTTCGCAGGTGCGTGAGCAGGATGCGCCGTAACCCCATGAGCCGTCCTGGTTCTTGACCCTGTTGGAGCAGAGGATGCGGAACTGGATGTAGTTCTTGCCGTTCTTCGTGGTTCCGGCGTTGAACAGGTTGCCGTCCTTTTTGATTTTGACGATTCGCCCCACGAGGGTGATGGTCGGAGTGCTCATTGCTTGTTCTCCTTGTCGTGTCGTGGATGGGGTTTGAGTCCGACCCATCCCTGCTGGTCTTTGGCTTTCATGTTTTTGAGACGGTCGGCCGTCTTGTGGCTGTTGGACGCTTCGACGTTGCACATGATCATGTGGCTTCGTGCTGCGGCGCAAGCGCTTTTGCCGCATTTACGGCAGTATGGGATGAGTCCGGTCTTGACTGGATCGTGACGCACGCAGTATGCGCACGTGCATCCGGCTCGTCTGGTGATGTTCAAAAGTTCGCCCCGCAGTCCGCTTCCTTCGGTTGTTTGAGGCCGAGGGTGCAGTAGTGGAGGGGCATGTCGTTTCGGACGTCTCTCTCGGACATGACCTCGCCGCTCAACGCTGGAATGAACTGCGACTTCCATGGGTCCTTCAACGAATGCGAGTCGAAGCCCGGTCCCATGTAGGCGATGAGCTTCCACACGCCGCAACTGTTGAGGTGGTATAGGTTCGTCTTGTCCTTGTTGCGGTAGAAGCCCGGACGGGTCGGCAGTCTCTTCTCGCAGAGGCGTTCGAACGGGAATCGTTTCGAATGGCCGCTGCTGACGGCGAATGCCTCGGTGGTCTGCTGCAAGGCTTGCGGCGGAACGTTGCCGTGACGGTTCAGGATAGGGGTCCAAGTATCACCGGAATGCAGCCATACGCTGCCGGTCGCGGCCTTGTAGAATCCGTTGGCCTTGGGAAGCTGCTTCTCCCACTCCTCGGCTTGGGTGTCGGTGGTTGGCTTGTCCACGTCGGCGGTGGGGGTCTCGACCTTGACGAGCGTCGCCTTCCAGTCCGTGAAGTCCAACTCCACGCCGTCGTCGGGATTCTCTTCGATGGAGATGATCGTGTTCCAGGTGACGTTCAGGTCATGGTCGAATCTGATGGCCGGGCATAGGATTCCCTTATCGTCGTCACGGACGACGAAATACTCGTTGTCCGAGATGATGAGCGACAATGCCATGAGATCACGGAGCGCAGGATTGTCGCAGGCGAGCGCGTCGTCCATGTCGAGGTGCTTCAGCTTGCCGGTGACATGCTGTACGCCTCCGTCTTCGACGGTGACGGTCATGTTGGCGGTCGAGATGCTGAGCGCGTCGCCGTATGTGAGTTTCTTCGGATCGTATTTCATTGTGCCGCTCCTTGCTGCTGCATGTGCTTGTGGTATTCGTTGATGAATGTTTGTGCCTGCACTGCCGTGAGGCTTGCGCCCGTGACCGTCTGGTCGTGGAGGATTTTCTGGATGAACGCGTCAGCTTCCTCCGGTTTGATCTGGCAGGCGCGGAGGATGCCGGTGACTTCCTTCAACTGGTCGGGACTGGCCGGACCGTTGGATGGGGCCTGGGCAGCGGTCTGCTCCGGCTGGCCTTGACGGACCTGCGGAGCGTATTGTCGTGGCTTCTGACGTGGCTGCTCGTCAACCACTTCGGCTTCGACCATTTCCTCTTCGGTCTCGTTGTTGGTCTGCTGCATCTCGTCGGTCGTGTACAGGCCGCTCAAATCCTGTGGGAACGCCTTGCGTAGTGCGAGGGCTTCGGCGCATTTCGCGATCATGGTCACCGGTTTCGAAGTCCACATGCTGGTGGGGACCTGCCTGCGGAGATTCTTGTCGTAACGGGTTCCGACATATTCCCTGTAGAGGGCCACGCCGGTGAACTCGCCTTCTCCTCGACGGACGGTGACCTTCGCCGCGACCGGAGGGGTCTGGGCGATCCACACGTCATGCCAGACGCCATCCTCTCCGCACCAGAGGGTTTCCGGTTCGCTGAACAGTTCATGGTTCCTGTCCGCCGCACGACGGGCGATGAGACGGAAACCGTCAATGCCGACTTGGATTGTCTGCTTGGAAACATATTCGTTGCCTTGCTTCTGACGGCGTTCGATCAGGTAGATTTGACGGCTGAAAGGGTCAAGTCCGGTACGCTGGCATTGGTGCAGGAACACCGCCAAGTCGGCTGGCTGCGCGTTCTGCACTCCAAGCTGGGACAGTGCCGCGAGCTGGGCGCGGCTCCAAGTGTCCTGCTCGTTGGTGATGGTAAGGCTTTTGCACATGGCTACTCTTCCTTGGTCGAAGTGAGCATCTGGAACATCTTCGGGGCTATCTCGCTGGTGAAAACCTTGTCCACGAATCCTTTCGTGGTGTGAAGCGTGACGGTCTGGGCGCGTCCCGGCTTGAACTCGACGCCGGGCGGGAGTTCGCCACCATGGTCCGCGATCATGGCCTTCAGATAGGCTTCCGACTTCGCTTCGGGTCGTGGCATCCATACGGCCTCCGCCGCATCGTTGCCACCGGGGATGAGGAACTTGCTGTCATGCAGCATGGCACCATACGCACGCTCGTCAACGACCTCGTAATGGCCTTCGGTGCCTTTGCTGAGACTGATTTCACCCGCATCCAGTCCGGCGAACACGGCGTGCTCCTTATCGCCGCCGTCATGCGAGCGCCGCCATTCTTCCTTTGCGGCTTTGAGGGCTTCGGCGCTTCGTTTGTTCAGTGCGGCGAGTCCGGCGATGGTGGAGTTGAGTTCGTCGGGGCGGAGGCTGCTGAAGTCGTATTCGGGGGTGTTGGTCATTGTTGTTCCTTGGTTTGGTGTTCGATGGTGTCTACTGCGAGCCTGTAGAAGCTCACGTCGGTTTTGAGGGTTTGGTTCTCGTGTTGGAGTCGTCTGTTTTCCGTGGCGAGTTTCCGGTTTTCGTTCCAGAGGGCGTGGATGGTGAGCGCGCAGTCGTCCAGGAAGTCATCGACTTGGTTGGCGTCGTATCCCATGAATGGGAATGAGAGTCGGAATTGTCTGTCTCGTATGTCTTTCGGGGTGACTAGTCGTCTGGTGGTCATTGTTTGATCTCCTTTGCTTGGTCCTTGATTTCGTAGAATCGGAGTAGGAGTTCCTTTTTTGTGAAGAGTTTGTTTTGGCCGGATTGGTATCCGAGGGACCCGTACAGGTCTTCGAATGTTTTCTTTCCTACTTTTGTGAAGGCGATTGCCTCGTCTTTGGTGAGGATGCCGTCTTCGAAGATGATGGGTGCCGTCAATTTGTGTGTGCTCCTTCCTTGGATTGGTGGTTGGGGTAAGCGGGTTGCGGCATGACGCTGGACGGTTGGCTCGCAAAAGGGTGTGCGGGGCGACTGGGAAAATAAGGGAAACCAGTCTGGCCGACCATCGTTCCCGATGCGGGGCGGAGAAAACCAGGTGAAAGACTTCGTCCCGATGGGTGGCGTTGACGTCATGCCGCTGGCGTCCAAGCGCGGATTCGGACCGCGAGCCGTTCGAGATCATCGTCGTATACCTTTGAGTAACAGGAGAAGATATGGTGTCTGGTTCGATTGGCGATGGTCTTGTGGTACGGTTCCTGTTCCCACTGCGTGGGCTTGGACGATTGCCGTGGCGGCGCGTGTATGCAAACGCTTGTGACGGTTCGTTTGGATATGTTTCGCCACGGCATGGAGCATCATTGGATGTTCCATCTTTGCCAGCCGGTGAACGTGGATATTCGATAAACGTCCAATTTTCCATTGTTTGATTGTTTATCGGAGTGGCTGGCGAAGCTTATGGGTCCCCATCCGGGTTGCAGGCGGATGGGGAAGAATCAGTCGTTGTCGGCGAGCGCCTTGGCGATTGCCAACATACTTAAGCCATTCAGTGGGATGAGCGGGAAGGCTGAATCTTGGAGGTCTTCGACCAGCTGCTCCCAGTTAAAGTATCCATTGAACTTGTTGATATCGTAGGGCAATTCACTCCAACTGTGGATTTTGCGCATGACGCCAAGCGTGTTCGTCACGTATGACCATGTGCCGTCCATGTCGTGGAGAATCAGGTATGGTTTGCCGTCGCGCGGGATGAAGAATCCATGCGATTGCGGTTCAGGTGGCAGTGGCTTCTCCTCCGGTTCCACGTCGTCGGATTCGGGGTTGATGCCCGCTGCTTTGAGACGGTCGAAGAGGACCAGCGCGTAATCCTGCATGATGTAGGATTGAGCCATCATCATGGAGGCTTCCCTTACGGAGATGTGCTCCCGTTCGCCGTTATTGTATTTTTCGATGATGTCGTTGATCTTGTTGATTCTGTCTTTGAGTTCGTGGAACTCCTCGACCATGCGGATCTTGTAATCGTCTTCCATTACTGTCTCCTATCGTGATTGGCCCAACGTGTCGGAAAGCCATTGGGAGAAGCTTTCCAACCTGCTTTCACTGATTAATGCCAACGTGAATCGTTTACCCCCATCGATTTCAACGATGGAACCGCCGTTGTTCTCGTTGACGAGAAGCTTGTAACGTCCGGCATCGTCAATCGACTGCTCGAACGGCGGTGCCGGAGGATTCATCATCGTCATGCCGCCGCCTCCGCGTCAAGCGCCTTGTCCAATGCGATTTCGCCAAGACGCTTGTGCAGGAGCGCCAAACCCTTGCGGGTTATGCGCACGGTGGGAGGGAAGGCGAACTGCGTGCCATCATCCTTGACTCCATGCTTTTGGGACATGACCATCACGAGATGGCCCGCAGCGCAATGCTCCGCGGTCGCACGCCAAGAGCCACCGGATTTGAAAATCCAGTTATGGTCGGCCATCCACTCGCGCAACTGTTTTTCCTTGATGGGTGTTCCTGCGTTCGACAGGACCTTTGCCGCGTCGCGGACAAGCAGCCTGTCTTCCACGTTCGTGAAATCATCAAGCGCTTGAGCCTTCGGCTCCAGCTCCCTGATCTGCGCGTCCTTGGCCTGAATCTGCTGGTTCTTGCGCTCGATGGTCTTCTGCGCGACAAGCACGGCACGAGCCATGATGTCCTCGTCCGAATCAGTATCGGAAACGCGGATTGCTCCACCCTCGTTGAAGTACTTGTCGAGGGCTTCTGCGGCTTCCTGCTGGTAGACGGTCACGTTATGGCGTGCTCGCTCGTCGCTGAGACGGTTCGTGTCGATGGTGGCGAGCCACATGGTCAACGTCTTACGGCTGACAGCCAGCATGTCGTACTGTTTGCCGTCCGCACCAGTTGTGCGTATCATACGCACAACTGCCCAAGGCGTTCTGTTGAGCCGTTCCCGCTGTCCGTTGAACGCGATGCCGATGTTCTCGCAGATGGGTTTCAATGCCGCGTAGATTTCACCGTCATCGAACCTTTGAGCGATCATCGCACTCCCGTTGAACGGGATTTCGACAATATCGTTGCTCATTTGGTTGCCTCAGCGTAGAGAATGTCGATCATGTCGGTGGTGTTGTATTTGGCTTGGAGTTCTTTGGAGCCTCTGCGCATGGCTTTCACCAAATCTTCTGAAAGAATCGCGTTTCCAGTAGCTCCGTTCTTCGCATCCTTTGGGATGATGGCGGTAAACATGTCCTCTGGCAGTTTTGTAAGGATGCTTAGCGTTTTAGTGGACATGCCTAACTCTCCTCGCAGATTATGCAGGTAGCCGTTGTCGGTGAGGTATTCAAGCTTCTGTTGTCTGGTTTCATTCATTTGGGGTCTCCTTAGTATTCGACGGCTTCGATGCGGGTGATGAAGAAGTGGATGCCGGGGGCGCATTCGTTCCACCGGTTGGTGTCGAAGTCTTCGACGTGCACGGTTTCGCCTTTTTTGTACGTGAAGTCTGTGTCGTGTCCGCTGTACGCCGTGGTATCCGGTGGGAGGCCGTTGCCTTGCTTGTCTTGCAGGTCGAGCACTCGCGCTTTGCTGGCGCGGCATTTGCGTCCGGTGGCGTTGGAGCGTTGCGCGTCGGCCGGAATGAGGAGCTTTACGATGACTGGTCTCGGTGGCATTATGTCGTCTACGTATGCTTTTTTCCAGCCGATGATGTCGCCTTCGTCGGGGAGGATGCTGGTTTTGGCGATGGTAAGTTCCGGCAGGTTGGCACCCCACAGGTCTGCACCGCGCAGGTTGGCACCCCACAGGTCTGCACCGCTCAGGTCTGCACCGCGCAGGTTGGCACCGCTCAGGTCTGCACCGCGCAGGTCTGCACCGCGCAGGTCTGCACCGCTCAGGTCTGCACCGCGCAGGTCTGCACCCCACAGGTCTGCACCGCGCAGGCAGTCGTGCCCGTATTGTTTGAGGATGGTTTCAATGTTTTTGCCTTCGAGGATGCCGTTTGGCGTGACGATTTTCATTGTGGGTTCCTTGACGTGTGTGGTGTGGTTAGGCGGTTTGTTTGATTTGGGCGACTTCGCCGGGTTGGAAGCCGAATGCTTTGTAGAGTCCTATGAGCATGAGTGGTGTGCATTCGTTGGTTTTTTTGGCTCTGGCTAGGACGCTTTCGCTGACTCCTATTGCTCCGGCGAACGCTTCGTCTGTTTTGAGTCCGCTCATGAGTTTTGTTCGGTCTAGGAAGCCGTCTCGGAACTGCATTTTGTATTCAGCCATCAGTGATTCCTTTCGCAACCTCGAATTTCTTTTTGCAACTTGTGGTTACATCATGCAACAGGTTTTTTCATTTCGCAACTCGCTCGGCGTGTTGACTTGCAACCGCTTTGGTTGCATAATGAAACCATGAGCAAAGAAACATGGTTCAAAGAAACAGTCCAAGGCGACACCATCGCCGAAGTAGCCCTCAAAGCGGGAATCATCAAGACAACCGCTTGGAGGCAATACAACAATGCCCTTGGGTTCAGCGCCGAGAACGTCATTCTTATTGCACGCGCCTACCACAAATCCCCCGTAGAGGCTCTGGTTGAGTTCGGATATATAAGAGCCGACGAGATGGCTAACGGAAAGACCGTCGCAAGACTGCATGACGCTTCGGATGACGAGCTGCTTCAGGAACTCGCACGCCGTCTCAAGGAAAACGCGGACGCCGACTGGGCGAACAGTCCGATCATCTACCGTGACGAATTCGACATGGCCGCGAACGACGACCCGAACGCGAGACTCGAAGCCGAAACACCTGAAGACTGAGACAACCACGAACATGGCGGCGGCATTCACTCATGATGCCGCCGCCTAATAATACGAAGGGAACAATGTCACGAATCACCATCGACGTTTTGGAACAGCAGGCCGAAGCCATGGGTTTGAAGGTTTTGGAATCCGATATTCCCGGCACTACCTGCGGATTGTATTGCGACCGGCTGCGGACGATTTGGCTTGCCGACTGGTTGAACGACCGGCAGAGGCTCTGCACACTATGCCATGAGCTTGTGCACGCGAAGTACCGTGATCTCGGCTGCGGCACGCGGTTCGGCGTGAAGTGCGAGCGTCGGGCGCGACGCGAGACGGCATCGACGTTGATAAGCCCGGTCGAGTTCGCCATGGCCGAAGAACTGTGGGACGGTGACGCATGGCATATGGCAGCGGAGCTGGGCGTGACCATGCAGGTTCTTACGGATTACCGCCAGATTCTCAAGGATGACTTTTTGAGAAACGCCCATGATTCATCAGTCGGTCGATTAGCGGGATAATCCTTGTTGAGACATATTGCAGGAGAGCAAGGAGAACATCATGGTTTTTCTAATCGGATTGGCTTGTATGACCGCTGGTATCGCTGGATTGGCGTTGTTGGCTTGGGTGATTCAGTTTTCGGTGAGGAATGGTATCAGGCGTTCGGGGCTTATCCCGTTGGATAGGTTGTATGAGATTGAGCGTTTTGAAGCTGGTGATCCTCAACGTTTGTCCGTTGATGGATTGCGTGAGAAATATGGCGATGATGCTGAGTCGCATATGAGGGAGTTTGTGGATGATCGTACTTCATCGCATTCATGGAAGGCGTTGACCGTGGCGATTGTCGGCATTGTGGTTTCGGCGCTTTTGTTCGTAGGTGTGTCTGCTGCGTATAGTTTTGATTCTTCAGACTCGTCTGATAGGCATGGTTCGGATAGTTCGTATTCGTCTGATAGCGATGATGACGATTCGGATTATTGGGATTATGATTCATCCGATTATGAGTGAGTTCATCTTCTGCCCGCTGGTTTGCGCCGGTGGGCTTTTCTTTTACCGCTTACCGTTTCATCGGTATGGCAGATCCCTTTATGAAAATAATGAATAAACATACACCAAGCATCGAGACCGCATACGAAAAAACGGGGACATCCTTTCGATGAGGATGTCCCCGTTTTTTTATGTCTCAGACGGCCACCGGTGCCTTGATCGCGGGCCATGGGTCGTAGTCGGTCAGGTGGAAGTCCGTCATACGTGTACGCGTCGATGCTAGACGCCTTGTCGATGCTCATACGCGGGTACGGGCGCGGCTCGCGTTCGAGCTGCCTCACGACCTGTTCCAGGTGGTTCCTGTAGATGTGGGTGTCTCCGCCGACCCAGATGAACCGTCCGGGCCTGTAGCCGGTCTGCTGGGCGACCATCATGGTGAGGAGCGCGTATTCCGCGATGTTGAACGGCACGCCGAGGAACATGTCGCAGGAGCGCTGGTACAGCTGGCAGTCGAGCCTGTCGCCGCGCACGTGGAATTGGAACAGGCAGTGGCATGGCGGCAATGCCATCCGGCTTAGGGATTCGACGTTCCAGCTGTTGACGATGATGCGTCGTGAGTGCGGGTCTTCGTGGATTGTTCTGGGTTTGGCGGCTGGGGAACGCCGACTGATGCGGGAGCGCCGAACGGGGGATTGTCAAGCGGCTTCGGCGTCACAGTTGCGATTTTAGCACGCAAACTTTCTTTTTGGATGTGTTATTACGAGCGAAGCGAGTAATAAAACATCTTTTTCTTTCTCGCAGGTCAAGTAAACTCTTGGGTTAATTCATGTTCTTATAGGTTTACTTAATTCTAATGTCATAAGAGTAGGTCTACTTACTAGTATTACCGTGTTTTTGCCGTTTTTTGGCCTGTTTTATGTGCTGAAAACGGCGTCGTTCCAACGTTTTCTCGACATTACGGGGGTTGCGGTCATTTGCGGTCACGCTGCGGTCACGCGTGACCGCAACACGCAAATTTGAAATCGTTGGAAAATGGCGGTTTTTATGTTACGAACATGTAACGAGAGTGTTAATTCGTGTAAAGGGGGTATATTTTGCGTGTTTTTGACACCGTATCAACGGTATTTGTGTAGGCTTTGTGAAGTCTCGCATAGCGAGATGACCGTACCCCCTCACTGGGTTTCAGACAGCGAACCGAGATATTCGTCCGGCTGCACGCACGGGATGGATTGGCAACCGAGAAACGAATCATGCGGGTGTTCCCATGGTCGGGTTCCCGTTCGAACGTCCATGATCTACGACCGCTGCGGTCTTTCCTGTCCGTGGCTACCTTTCCTGTTCTCTCCCCCGCTTCCGGGAGAGAATCGGCATACCCCATGATGGTCGCGGCACGTCTGTCCGTGCGGCATGACCGGCATCGAACGGTCGGAGGACCGTACGCTTCCGACACGCGTGAAACGCCGGTGCGCGGTGCGTATTCTCTCCTGTTCCCTCCGCGTTCTCCCTCGCCCCGTGGGATGTTCCAGCGGAACACGGCGGACGCCGCCGACCGTCCCGCAGAGCGTCCGCCGAACGCTTCACCGGCGTGTCACGGCCCTTTTTCTGGTTTTTCCGTGATGACATGGCGAGTTTGTCTGAGAATCGGAGAGAACATCCGCCTCTCACTCCCCTGACGGCTCTTCCGATTCCGACTGGAAACCTTACTCCCATAAGGGTTTCCGCCTAAGCTCCTGCGACTGGGCTTGAACCAGTGACCGTCCGATTAACAGTCGGATGCTCTGCCAACTGAGCTACGCAGGAATATCTTTCTCGTTTTAAGTCTTTCCCGAAAAAATCAGAAAACTCCTAAAACTGCGCTCCTGCGACTGGGCTTGAACCAGTGACCGTCCGATTAACAGTCGGATGCTCTGCCAACTGAGCTACGCAGGAATGTGCTTCCTGTACGGAATTGCTTCCGTGCACAAGTCACATATATTACACGCTTCGCACGTCTTCGCAAATCGAGTGTCGTACCGCGTGTCGCGGCATCACCACTCGAGTTCCGCTATATCCATCGGACGCTCGTTGACATCGACGGCGGTAACCTTGCCATCATGCATGCGGATCACACGATCCGCAATCGGCGCGATCGCCGAATTGTGGGTCACGATCACCACGGTTGCGCCTTTCTTACGGCTCATGTCCTGCAGAATCTGCAACACCTGCTTGCCGGTGTTGTAGTCCAACGCGCCTGTCGGCTCGTCGCACAGCAGGATCTTCGGATTCTTCGCAACGGCTCGGGCGATGGCCACGCGCTGCTGTTCACCGCCGGAAAGCTGCGCGGGAAAATTGTCGACACGATCTCCGAGACCGACGTCTTCCAACACTTTGACGGCATCCTGCGCGTCGGAAACGATCTGCGAGGCGAGTTCGACGTTTTCCTTCGCGGTCAAATTCGCCACTAGATTGTAGAACTGGAACACGAAACCGATGTCCGTTCTACGGTAGGCCGTCAACTGTCTCGGAGAGTAGTTGGAAATGTCGCGTCCGTCGATGACCACGCTGCCTTCGGAATTCGTGTCCATGCCGCCCAGAATGTTGAGCACCGTCGACTTGCCCGCGCCCGACGCGCCCAGAATGATGGCCAGTTCGCCCTTTTCAATGCCGAAGCTCACATCATCGTTCGCGATGATGGTGGTGGAACCCATTTGGTAACGCTTGTAACTGTGCCGCATTTCGATATACGCCATTTTGGCCTCCATTCCACGCCGAAAAATCCTTGACTCCCAATATTACGACTACAGTAGGGATTGTCGCTCATAAACGACAAGGAAGGGAACGTTATGAACATCGCCGACGACGTCGACCGTTTGCAAACACTGCTGTACAGCGCCTACGACTCCGATACCGTGCGCGACATGGAACGTCCGCTGCTAGACGACGGCGTGCCGCTGATGCGCATGGCCGCCTCGGCAGCGGCCCACGTGACCATGACGCTGCTCGACGACGAGGATCTCACCATCGAAGACGCTCGCGTGACCCTGCTTGTGGGCGCAGGAGACAATGGCGGCGACGGCCTGTACGCCGGTGCGGAATTAGCGAACGAAGGCGCGCAAGTCACTGCAATCGCTGTGGGCCGCTCCCTGCACGAGGAGGCTTTCAGCGCGTTCGTGCACGCCGGAGGCCGCATTCTCGCACTCGACCCCGCCGCCGAAATCCCCGGATGCGCCACGGGCTTCTCCGCAGGAGAGGCCGGAGAACGGCTGCAGGCCGCAGTAGAGTACGCCCAAGGCTCCCATGTGATCATCGACGCGATGACCGGCATTGGCGTAAGCGGCGCGTTGCGTGGCATCGCAGGCGCCATCGCATCCTCCTTGGGATTCGATGGCGAACTTCCCGACAGGCCCGCCTTGCCGAACAATGAACCCTCCTCCGATCTGCCGCTTGTCGTGGCGATCGACACACCGTCCGGCGTTGGCGTGAATGATGGTTCGCTGCCGGGACCATATATTCCGGCAGACGTGACGGTGACGTTCGGTGCGATGAAGCCGTGCGCAATGGTGCCGCCCGCCTCGTATGCATGTGGGCACCTCACTTTGGTCGATTTCGGCTTCGATATCGATGATTGCGTTCCCGCGACCGAAATGACGGATGGCGATTTCGTAACGGATTCGATCCGTCTGCCGCAGCTTTCGGACGGCAAATATTCACGCGGAGTGGTCGGCTTAGTGACAGGTTCCGCACGTTACCCAGGTGCGGCCGTGTTGTCTTCCGCTGCCGCCGCACACACCAACACAGGCATGGTGCGTTATCTTGGCCCACAACGCGCGCAGGATATGGTGCTTTCCTCGTTGCCTGAGGCGGTGATCGGCAAGGGACGCGTCCAATCGTGGGTGGTTGGCTCCGGCGTTCCCGCAGGCGATGACGAAGCGTCCGACTCCGACTTCCAGCGCAAAACCATAGCCGCGTTACTGAAGCACTATGAGCTGCCGCAAGAAACCGATCTTAGCGACGATGTCGATGCCGGGCATGCAGGCGCACTGGATATGCCACCAATCGTGGTGGACGCCGGAGCCTTGGACCTGCTACCAGATAAGGTGCCGACTCAGGTGGTCGTCACCCCGCATGCCGGAGAGCTGGCCCACATGCTGACTCGGCTGGGCAAAAACGAAGTCGGTGTCGACGAGGTGTGCTCGCAGCCGCTTGCCTGCGCCCGCAAACTCCATGAGCTGACCGGTGCGACCGTGTTGATGAAGGGCGCGGTGACCATGGTGGTGGGCGCTGATGGCGAGAACAATGAGCGTGTGATTCTTTCCGGTCGCGCACCGGCATGGATGTCTACCGCAGGATCGGGTGACGTGCTCGCCGGCATGTTGGGAGCCCTGCTCGCGCAGCAGGACGACATGCTTGCCGAGGATCCGGCATTGGTTCCCGAGGTCGTGGCTGCCGGCGCCTACATGCATGGTCTTGCGGGAGCGATTGCATCGCAATCCGAACAGCGTGGATGGCATCGTCCGCAAATCTACGGTCATTCCAAAAAGCAGCATTTCGGAGAAATCGGCCATCCAATCATCGCCAGCGATATTATCGACGGTATTCAGCCTGCATTTTTACAATTACTTTAATCGTGCAACAAATTTACTGAACATCAGCCCCAGCGTCGGTTACCTTGCGTTACACTGGCGTTGCCAATCCGTATTTTGCAGGAAGGATTTTCATGACCTCCCCCAGTGCCAACGTCACCGATGTGGTCTTTGATTTTTGCGGCGTGCTCATCGACTGGCAGACGCGCGCATGCCTTGAAGGCAGGTACCCCCGGGTAGTTGTAGACCGTATTTGCGCAGATGATGATCCGTGCGGTTTCTATGATTATGAGGATCGTATGGACCATGGCGAAGATTTCGAAGACATTTATCCCGATGTGGTACGCGAGCAGGGTGAGGAGATCGCTGAGATCTTCCGCGATTACATCGAACGCTATGGCGATGCGCTCCCCCGCATGATTCCGGATATGGAACAGCTGCTTCGTGATTTGAAGGCTGCAGGCTACGGTGTGTGGGGGTTGACGAATTGGTCGCATGAGACGTTCCATTTTGCTTTCGAAAGGTTCCCGCAGCTGGAGGAGTTGTTGCAGGGCACGGTGGTGTCTGGCGTGGAGAAGATGCACAAACCGAATGCCGACATCTACGAACTGGCACTGAGCCGTTTCAATCTCAGGCCGGAATCCAGCGTGTTCTTCGACGACACCGCGAAGAACGTCACCGGCGCACAGGCCGTGGGCATGCACGCGTTCCGCTTCACTAACGCCGATCAGGCTCGCCGCGATCTGAAATCTTTGGGCATGGATTTCTGACTTTTTTCAAAACGAACACTTGAATTAACAAAGGGTGCGGATCGCACGCATGTGAACCGCACCCCAATTGAAAACAGTGAAGAAATTCAGATTCGATTCCTTCACTGTTTTCAATTGGATCTCCTGAGTTCAGTCATCGAACTTTCCCCAGCCTACCAACGGCGTTTATCAACGTTGATTTGTGTTCTGTGTCAAGGCGACGGTATTTAGCATCGCTATGACGTTACTTCAGTTTTGCCGCGAACCGCGATTGCGGCGGAACAACAGGTAGCTGTACACATAAGGAACGAGCGCTGCGCCAACCGCTATCGTCACAATAATTGCAGCCATGAGCATGTCGTCCACAGGCACGACAGAGCTGACAACGCCCGCTACGACCAATAACACTCCCAACACCATGAAAGAGATGCCACCTACACGCTGCGTACGCTTCCAATTGTTCTCGTCGGCCAGAGCCCAAGGCGTTCTGATGCCGAAAGTGTAATTCTGGCGCATGCGCGGAAGGTAATTTCCTAAGCCGACGAACAACGCGCCCAATACCACGCTGATAATAAGCCCAACGGGACCGCCGGTAGCTGGGATTACACCGAATGCGGTGGCTTCAGTGAACCATGTGACACCGCACATGATGAGTGTGAACGCGATGACGAATCCACGATACAGTCCGCTGGCCTTCATGTAGTTTTCTCCCTTGGGGTCCATCTTCGGGATGACGAGGAAAAGTCCCAAGCACAGCAACGGCAATACATCAAGAATCAACGTTACGGCACGCGGGCCATAACCATTGACCGAACCATCGGCACCCCAATGAATCGGCACGTTTTCGGGAAGCCGACTGTAGCAAGCAAGATGTGCGATGATGTTGACTACACACAGTGCAACAAGCGCAATGCACAGATTACGTCCGATCGGAGCGATCTTCTCCCCCGAATCAGTCTTGTTCTTGTCTTCGGCATTGTTGATGTTGTTATCGAAGGCTTTTTTGAAATCGTTCAAGTTGTTCCCGCGCATAAGACTCTCCTTTATTTACTGTCTGTTTGATCATTCGCTTGATTGACGTTTCCATCGCTGTCCATGAATCCCATGAACCATCCGATCAGATCCTGCATCACCGTGGTGTTGAGACTGTAGATGATGTTCTGCCCATGCCGTTCGTCGGTTACCAGTCCCGCGGTTTTCAACGTGGTCAGATGGTGGCTGATCGACGGTTTGCTTATGTTGAATTGTTCTGCGAGTTCACCAGCCGTCATGTCACGTTCGCGCAGTAATTCCAAAATGCGCCGTCGCGTGGGATCGGAGAGCGCTTTGAATCCCTCCCCTGCCATGCATTCCTCCTTCACTTTGCAATGTTTAAAGATTTTCTTATTTAGATAATTATCTAAACATCTACTATGTAAACATCTACCGCGGACATGCATCCGTTACATTTCACGCATTATGGTGGGAAGCATGATTGATTGGAGCAGCCAGGACTGAGTTTTCAAAGAAAAAGCGCGCCTTGCCCGTGTGGTGGAGCAATGGTGCGCCCGGTATTTCGCTTGACAGTCGCAAATTATGGGATCGTGGATCTGTCATAACGACCAGTCCACGATGATTCGACCTGTTTTAACGGTTGGCCAGTAGTGATTTGTTTTACTGCTTCTGATCGTAGGGTGGGTTGATCATGCGGTCACGCCAATAGTAGACGTCATCATGTTCGCCGATTTCGCGATACACCTTGCATGGCTGTCCGAATGCGACCACATTGGCGGGAATGTCTTTGGTAACCAGCGAGCATGCGCCAATCACCGAATTGTCGCCAATGGTGACGCCGGGCAGCACGGTAACGTTGGCGCCCAACCACACATTACGGCCGATGGTGACCGGCAGAGAATACTGTGTGACCTTCTCGCGCAGGTCAGGACGAATCGGATGGCCGGTGGTAATGATAGTGCAGTTCGGGCCGATCATGGTATGTTCGCCGATATGCACTTCACCATCATCAACCAACGTGAGGTTGAAATTGGCGTAAGCGTGCGCACTGAAATACGTGTTGCATCCCCAATTGGCATGCAACGGCGGTTCGATATAAGCGTCCTCGCCGAATTCACCAAGCAGTTGGCGTGCGATTTCGTTGCGTTGCGTCATTTGACTGGGGCGGGTTGCGTTGAAGTCGTATAGCAGTTCCATCTGTTCCTTCTGTGCTTTGATCATCTCTTCGTCATCGCAGGTGTAGATCAGTCCGGAATTCATAGTGTCAAGCACTCGTTGCGGCACAGTCATGGCAGCCTCCTTGCAGTCGTTCATGTCCGTTGCGATTATATACGAACACAACGCAACTCATGCCGTGATTCCGCATGCCTTTCGCGATTCTCTGCACAATCATCGGCCGCGTGTCTGCCAATATCGGAACGCCATGCAGTGTCATTCATCCCCATTTATTCCAGCATTGAAAACTCTGTGGATGGACGGAAGTACGTTGTCAACCAGGCGGATGGAATACGTCGTGTTTGTGGGTGGTGGGATAGCATATTGTTGGTTTTGTCGTTGTGTTGTGATTGTTAATCGCAAGTCAATAGTCAAAGGAGAATCATGGCATATTCCGAGAATGCGCCGTTCCGCGCCGATGTGGTCGGTTCTTATCTACGTCCGGACGAACTCAAGCAGGCTCGTGCAGATTATGCTGCAGGTATTATTGATGCCGCTGGGTTGAAGGCTGTCGAAGACAGGCTGATCACTGATTTGGCTGCCAAGCAGAAGGACGCCGGCCTGCATGTCATCACCGATGGTGAATTCCGTCGCGGCTGGTGGCATTTCGATTTCATGTGGGGCTTCAACGGCGTGGACCATGTCGCAGCCGCCCATCGCGTTGCCTTCCATGACGAGGTCACTCCCGCCGACACTGCCACGGTGACCGGCAAGCTCGACGGACACGATCATCCGTTTGTGGAGCATTTCAAGTTCGTCAAGCAGTTTGAAGATGACAATACCGTAGCTCGCCAGACCATGCCTTCCCCAGCGCAGACCCGTTTCGTGCTTACCGGCAACAAGAACGCCTACCCGTACGACGAGTTCTACAAGGATGACGACGAGCTGACCGCGGATATTGTGGCCGCATACCGTCAGGTCATCGCCGACTTGTATGCCGCCGGCTGCCGTAACGTGCAGTTCGATGACTGCACTTGGACTCGCCTGTGCGACAAGAGCGTGCGTGAGCGTCTCGGCTGGAGCGATGAGGATGCGGCCCGTCTGCAGCAGGAGAATCTCGACGTAATTAACGCAGTGATCGCGGATCAGCCTGACGACCTGGTGATCAACACCCATATCTGCCGCGGCAATTTCCATTCCACGTGGCTGTCGTCCGGCGGTTATGCTCCGGTCGCAGCCAAGCTGTTCGGCGAAGAGAACGTGAACGCCTACTATCTGGAGTTCGACGACGACCGTTCCGGTGACTTCGCGCCACTGGCTAAGGTTTCCGGCGATAAGCAGGTTGTGCTTGGCCTCGTCACCTCCAAGAGACCGGAACTTGAAGATCCGGAAGTGATTAAGGCTCGCATCTCCGAGGCGGCCCAGTATGTGCCACTCGACCGCTTGTGTCTGTCCACCCAGTGCGGTTTTGCCTCCACTGAGGAAGGCAACAAACTCACTGAGGAGCAGCAGTGGGCTAAGATTGCACTCGTAAGATCCATCGCCGAAGAAGTCTGGGGCAAATAATCCAAGCCAATGCCCGGTACGACCAACTTATGCCATGGTCGTACCGGGCATTGTGTTACTCGATGATGTGAATGTGGCACATTGGGCGAAACGTATAATACGGAACAGCAATCGCGAAATC
This sequence comes from Bifidobacterium catenulatum PV20-2, assembly GCF_000800455.1. Lineage (NCBI taxonomy): Bacteria > Bacillati > Actinomycetota > Actinomycetes > Bifidobacteriales > Bifidobacteriaceae > Bifidobacterium > Bifidobacterium catenulatum. Next base: position 1,078,700 of record NZ_CP007456.1, on the reverse strand, counting down.
ATAACATCGCAGACAGGGGAAGCTATGAGAAAAGTGGCTTTTATTTGCGTGCATAATTCATGCCGCAGCCAGATTGCCGAAGCGTTGGGAAAGCATTTACGCGGAACCGATTTTGACTTTTATTCCGCAGGCGTGGAAACCAAGCCGCAGATCAATCAGGATGCCGTACGACTCATGAAAGAGCTTTACGGCATCGACATGAAGAAAACGCAATACTCCAAACTGATTTCGGATATTCCAAAACCTGACACTGCGATCTCCATGGGCTGCGACGTGGGCTGCCCCTATATCGGCAGAGCTTTCGACGATAATTGGAATCTGCCAGATCCAACCGGGAAAAACGATGAAGCTTTCATTGACGTCATCCGTCGCATCGAGGAAAACATCATGAAGCTCTAAAGGGTCTTGACCAGCATCCGTTCGAAGCCCACCAAGACCTTTCCAAAGCATTCTAGGTTGGCTTCTGGCACAATCAGCGGGCATCCAAATTTTGCCAGCGTGATTTGGTAAGAATATTCACGTGCCCGACACGCACCTCGTGCATAAGAGGCACCGGCACCTCATCACACGTGTGATGATAGACAAAACCAACCTTCTCCTGCACCCGCTTCGACTTCAGATTGCCGTCATAATAGCCGCACCAAATCGCACTCATACCAAGATCAACAAAACCATGACGGATAACCTCCTTGGCTGCCTCCGGCATATAACCCCTCCCCCAGAAAGGCTTGCCCAGCCAGTAACCCAACTCACACTCATCATCACGATCCGTCATATCCGTATGACCATTAAGCTTTAACTCAATCGAACCAATGGGGCTATTGCTGCCGCGCTCGCAAATCGCGTAGCATTCCTTGCCATTGAGCACATGACGAATCGTATTGAGACTTTCTTCTTTCGACCGGTGTGCGGGCCAGCCTGCGATAGGCCCGATATCCGGATCTTTCGCATAGGCGTACAAGCTTTCCGCATCTGTTTCCGCCCAAGCCCTCAATGTCAGCCGTTCCGTTTCCAACATGTAGTCAACCTCTTTCACACGCAATGCATTTAATTGAAGTATAGCTTGGCCTGCAAGGAGAGTTTTGCTGTGAGTTGCGCGGCGAGGTCGTGATACGGATGAAGGCGATGCATGCGAAAGTGACGACTGGCCTAACTCTTCTGTGGGCTTCGATGAAAGTTACGTCCAGTGCAGGGCGTAGATTCATAGCCAACACATAAAGCAGGGGGGCTCCCCAACGGAGCTGAGATAGGTGAATGCCTGACCCTTTGAACCTGTTGGTTAACACCATCGTAGGGAGCGGAGAATGAGTGCCACAGCACACACGCATTGTCAGCGTCAATTGGCATCCGTAAAAGTCTGCACAGCAGACGCGTCGACCAAACAGCCTGCATCGCGAAATCATCAATCGTAATTTCGTTTTCTATCCCGTGTATCCAAGAATACGGGCGTGTCAGTATACCCATTTACTGACGAAATCAAATTTCCCAACCCAAAACAGCATAATCAAGGGGGAATCATGAATAATTATCCATATGCGTCGATGCGAGACAGCTTCGACCTGAGCGCCTATCTTGTGGTAGGACCACAGGATTGCAAAGGCCGACCGATCACCGACGTTATCGATGACGCATTGCGCGGGGGCGCAAGCTTCATCCAACTGCGCGCCAAAGACGCTGATGCGAAGGATCTTACCGACATGGCGCGTGATATCGCGCAGATCATCGAAGACAACAATAAGTCGGATTCCGTGGCATTCGTGATCGATGACCGCGTGGACGTGGTGTGGCAGGCCCGCAGCAAAGGCATCAAGGTTGACGGCGTGCACATCGGGCAGACCGATATGGAACCGCGTGAAGCCCGTGCACTGCTTGGCGAAGATGCCATCGTGGGATTGTCGGCGGAAACGGAAAGCCTGGTCAAACTCATCAACGAATTGCCTGACGGCTGCATCGACTATATCGGTGCGGCGCCGTTGCATGTTTCCGTCACCAAGCCGGAAGCATCCGTAGGCGGCAATGACGGTTCAGGTCGCACGCTTGACGAAGAGCAGATCAACACTATTTGTTCAGCCAGTGGTTTTCCGGTAGTGGTAGGCGGTGGCGTGACCGCAGATGATATGGAAATGCTGGCGCATTCAAAGGCGGCAGGCTGGTTCGTGGTGTCCGCGATTGCAGGAGCCGATGATCCTGAAGCCGCAACCCGAGATATGGTAGCGCGTTGGAAAGCCGTACGTGGCGACACGAAGCACGGGTACGCGCCGCGCATGAAAGCCCAGAAAACGGCGGAAATCAACACTGACAACACAGCCGACGGCGCATCCGGCGAAAAGAAGTTCACCAATGCGAAGGAAGCCAAGGCCGCATCCAAGCTTGCCAAGCAACAGCGCGTCGACATTGCCGCACGCGATTCCAAGCAGCGAGACAAAGCACATATTCGTAAAACCACGCCGGTGCATTTCGAAAACGAATTCGGTTCCTACGATCTGCAAGTGCCGTACACCGAAATCAAATTGTCTGACACTCCTGGCGTCGGACCGAACGCACCATTCAAGGATTATAACACCGAAGGTCCGAAATGCGATCCGAAGGAGGGTCTCGCTCCCCTACGCTTGGACTGGATTCTTGACCGTGGAGACGTCGAAGAATATGAAGGACGTCGCCGCAATTTGGAAGATGACGGCAAGCGCGCCATCAAGCGCGGCAAGGCCTCCAAGGAATGGCGTGGTCGCCAGCATAAGCCGATGAAGGCCAAGGATCATCCGGTGACGCAAATGTGGTATGCGCGCCACAACATCATCACGCCGGAAATGCGCTATGTGGCGGAACGCGAGCATTGCAGCGTGGAATTGGTACGCAGCGAACTGGCCGCAGGGCGTGCGGTCATGCCTTGCAATATCAACCATCCCGAAGCTGAACCCATGATCATCGGCTCGAAGTTCCTCACCAAGCTCAACGCCAATATGGGCAATTCGGCGGTCACTTCGTCTATTGACGAGGAGGTGGAGAAGCTCACGTGGGCCACCAAGTGGGGTGCCGACACTGTGATGGATCTGTCTACCGGCAACGACATTCACACCACTCGTGAATGGATTCTGCGCAACTCCCCCGTGCCGATTGGCACTGTGCCAATGTATCAGGCGCTCGAAAAGGTGGAGGATGATGCGTCCAAGCTCAGCTGGGAACTGTTCCGCGACACGGTGATCGAACAGTGCGAGCAAGGCGTGGATTACATGACGATTCATGCCGGTGTGCTGCTGCGTTTTGTGCCGTTGACGGCGAATCGTATGACGGGCATCGTTTCGCGTGGCGGTTCGATCATGGCCGAATGGTGTTTGCAGCATCATCAGGAAAGCTTCCTTTATACGCATTTCGATGAGTTGTGTGAGATCTTCGCCAAGTACGATGTCGCGTTCTCACTAGGTGATGGACTTCGTCCGGGATCACTTGCCGATGCGAACGATGCGGCACAGTTCGCCGAACTGATGACTTTGGGCGAGCTTACCCAGCGCGCATGGGAACACGACGTGCAGGTGATGATCGAAGGACCCGGCCATATTCCGTTCGACACCGTGCGCATGAACATCGAAATGGAAAAGGCGATCTGCAAGGACGCGCCGTTCTATACGCTTGGACCGCTCACCACTGACACCGCTCCCGGCTACGACCACATCACGTCGGCGATCGGCGGTGTGGAAATCGCCCGCTATGGCACTGCCATGCTGTGTTATGTGACGCCGAAGGAACATCTTGGGTTGCCGAATAAGGACGATGTGAAGCAAGGTGTGATCGCATACAAGATCGCCTGCCATGCGGCTGATATCGCCAAGCATCATCCGCACGCCATCGACCGCGACAATGCCATGAGCAAGGCACGTTTCGAATTCCGTTGGCTTGACCAGTTCAACCTGAGCTACGATCCGGACACCGCCATCGCGTTCCATGATGATACTTTGCCGGCCGAGCCTGCGAAGATGGCGCATTTCTGTTCGATGTGCGGCCCGAAGTTCTGCTCCATGGCCATCAGCCAAAACATCCGCAAAAAATTCGGTAATGCCGAAGCACAGGAGAAGCTCGTCGCCGACGCGCAAACCATCGCTGCCGGCATGCAAGAAATGAGCGAACGCTTCCGCGAGCAGGGCGGCCATCTGTACCAGTAGACCGAACTGTAGTAGGTTGTGACGAACGGGATTGTCTGGTTTGTAGAAAACCGGGCAATCCCTTTTTTGTCGCTTGTATGTCGATATAGGGCACTCCGATAGGGACAACTCTTTTGCTTGTAGGCCTGACCCGTCAAGTAGGCCCTGACTCGTCAAGCCGGTCTGCTCCCATTGGGCGAACACTTGACCGGTTTTGTCGAGCACGGTTTTTGGGGTTTCCAACTGTGTACGATCCTCGTCAAGCTGCAATTGGTTTTTCACGTCTTCGATCTGCGTGATTGGCAGTCCACTATCCAGACAAGAGGGTATAAGCACTCCCCCTACGGTCAGTACATGGCTCTAACCTGAATTTATGACTCTTCTTCAGCTGAAATATATTGTGAAAATCGTGGAATGCGGTTCCATGAACGAAGCCTCGCACGAGCTGTACGTGTCACAGCCCGCGTTGAGCTCGTCTGTGAAGGAACTCGAGAACGAGCTTGGCATCGAAATCTTCACCCGCTCGTCGCAAGGCATCGCCTTGACCGTGGACGGAGCGGAATTCCTCACCTACGCGCGCCAGGTGCTCGATCAGGCGTCGCTACTCGAAGAACGTTACAAGAACGCGAAGCCACGCAAACAGCTGTGCTCCGTGTCCACACAGCATTACATGTTCGCCGTCGAAGCGTTCGTGGAAATGATCAACTCCATCAAATCCGACGAATACGAGTTCACCATTCGCGAGACACGCACCAAAGACATCATCAACCAAGTGGCGAACATGCTTTCCGAAATCGGCATCATCTACCTGTCCGATTTCAACAAAGACGTGATCGGCAAGATGTTGCGCGAAAAGCATTTGGAATTCCATCCACTGTTCCGTGCTCCGTTGCATGTGTTCATTTCACGCAACAATCCGCTGGCCGGCAAGAAGAAAGTCACGATGGACGACTTGAAGCCATTCCCGTTCATCCAGTACGAGCAGGGCGAGGAGGGCAGCTTCTTCTTCGCCGAAGAGGCGGTCTGGCCGGAATACTCCCCCAAGCAGATTAACGTGACCGACCGTGCGACGATTCTGAACTTCATCATCGGTCTGAACGGCTACACCGTGTGCACCGGCATCGACAACGGCGATCTCAACAATGAGAAAATCGTGACCGTGCCGCTTGACACCGATGAGACCATGCTGGTCGGCTGGATCACAAACGAACGTGCGAAGCTGTCGAAGGCCGCGGAAAACTATTTGGAGAAGCTCAAGTCGGTGGTGGCCGACCATGGATACAACCTGATCGACTGAATGCACTCTGATATGATCTGATATGAGATATGAAAAAGTGCCTCGCACCGATGCTTTCGATTGGTGTGAGGCACTTTTCATATATTCAATTGTAGGACCTGCCTATAGAATTCAGGCGCCATACTGCTCCAGATAGGCGTCGGCAGCGGCCTTGATCTCGTCAGTCACGTACGCGGTGCCGTCAGCAGTTTCGATACGCTGGCCAGCCTCGAAGATCTCACGCACATTGGCGATGGCGAATACCGGGAAGCCGAACTCTGCTTCGACGGCCCTCACCGCGGACGTGTCGGAATCCTTGGTCTTTTCCATACGATCCACGGAAAGCACCAAGCCGACGACCTCCACATTCGCTTCGGCCTTGAGCTTGGGAATGACCTCGCGTACTGCGGTGCCTGCGGTCATCACATCGTCGACGAGCAGTACCTTCATGCCGTCGGTCAGCTGAGTGCCGACCATCATGCCGCCGTCGCCATGATCCTTCTTCTCCTTACGGTCAAAGGTGTAGCCGACCTCCATACCGTGGCCGGAAGTCAGAGCGATCGCGGTGGAGACGCCCAGCGGAATGCCCTTGTAGGCAGGGCCGAAAATGGTGTCGATGTCGTTCGGCAAATTGCCTGCTTCGATTTCCGCCGCGATCTTCTCCGCATAGAATGCGCCGAGCGTGGCGATCTTACGTCCGTCGTTGAATGCGCCCGCATTGATGAAATACGGCGACTTACGACCGGACTTCAGCGTGAACTCGCCGAATTTCAGCGCCTGTGCTTCCAGCAGGAACTTGGTAAAACGGTGGTCGAGGGATTCAGTCATGTCATGCTCCTTTGATGAATGATCGAGATCAGCGCCAAGTTTCGCCCTTGGCGAGCTTGTCTGCGAGTTCGGGACGTGCGTCGAGCAGGTCGTCGAGTTCGCGGGCCACGCGCAATGGTGCGGTCGGTTCGAACAGTGCGGCCGCGCCGACTTCCACGGCGTTCGCTCCGGCATACAGGTATTCGAGCGCCTTCTCGCCGGAATCGATGCCGCCGATGCCGATGATCGGAGTGCTCGGTAATGCGGAGCGGGTCTTCCACACGGCCACGAGTCCCATCGGCAGCACGGCCGGTCCGGAAACGCCGCCGGTCACATGGTCGATGATCGGCTCCCCAGTGCGAATGTTGATGCGCATGCCGAGCAGTGTGTTGATCATGCTCAGCGCGTCGGCACCGCTTTCCACGGCCGCGCGGGCAGGCACGGTGATGTCGGTGACGTTCGGCGTGAGCTTGACAATCATCTTCTTGTCGGTAAGCTTGCGCAGTCGGGTGATCAGACGGCTCAAGGCTACCGGATCGGTGCCGACGCTCATGCCTCCAGCGGACACGTTCGGGCAGCTCACATTGATTTCCAGCATGTCGGCCGGCGAATCGTTCAGCTTGGACACGACTTCGACATAGTCGTCGTCGCAGTGGCCAGCCACATTGGCGATGACCGTGGCGTTGATGGCCTTGAGCTTGGGCAGGTCGTCTTCCAAATAATGGTCCACGCCCGGGTTCTGCAGGCCGACCGCGTTGATGTTGCTGGATGGGCCTTCAGCGGTACGGATGCCTGGATTGCCTTCCCATGGCACCGGGGAGACGCCCTTGGTGGTGACCGCGCCCAGTTGGCTCACGTCGTAGAACCAGCGGACCGCCGCATACTGGAAGGTGCCGGAAGCCGTGGCGACCGGATTCTTCCACGGCACGCCCGCCACCTGCGTGGGATGCTTCCATTCGTACGAACCGTACAGGTTCTCATGCTGGGTATCGTCGATCATCTCATTCACCCCATCCCAAACGTTCGCGAGTAAAGACCGGACCGTCGGAGCAGACCTTCAAACGTCCGTCCAACGTGTCGACCGTGCACAGCACGCAAGTGCCATAACCACAGCCCATGCGCTGTTCCAAGCTCAGCTGGCATGCCATATCACGCTTCGCGGCCCATGCAGCCACTGCCTTCATCATCGGCAAAGGTCCGCAGGTCAGAATCACCGGCTTAAGCTCGTCACTGAGCAGCTCGTCTTCGATACGGTCGAGCAGGGTGATCACATTGCCTTCGCTCTCGTCGATGCTGTACACCTTGTCAGCATACTTGCCCACATATTCGTCGCCGAAATGCACGTTACGGTAGCCGAACACCGCGGTGCTGACCGCGCCTTCGACGCCGGCAATATGCTGCGCCGCATACACGAGCGGAGGCACACCAAGGCCACCAGCCACCAGCACATAATTGGCCGGCTCCTTGGTCTTGAACGAATTGCCAAGCGGACCCATCACACGAATGGTGTCTCCCGGCTTCAGCTGCGCGAATTCGGCGGTGCCCTTGCCTACCACGGCGAACATGAGGCTGACTTCGTCGCCGTTGGTTTCGCAAACGCCGAACGGACGCGGCATCAGCTTGCTTGAATCGTTGGAATATACGTCAACGAATTGTGCCGGCTTTGCATGGCTGGCGATGTATTCGTCGCGGAACGTCAAACGGTACACGCCGTCAGTCAGTTCCTGATTGTCAACGACCTCGACTTCATGCCGGCTCGGGAAAAAACCTGCCATAGTCGCCTCGGCAACGGTCGGAACGAACGTTGTTGCGGTGGTCATGAACTCCCTCTCTATTACGTTCGATGGTTTGATGGTTGTTTTTCTTTCAGATTGAACAGTTGGACAGTCGGCAGGTTACGGCAAGACCGCACGCAGATTGTCACGCATGTCTTTGGCTGCCTCACGTGCCGATTCGGCGACCAGGTTCAAAGCATCATCGGCGCTCATGGATTCGGAATACTTGCCGGACTTCTTCCATGCTCCGATAATGCCTCGGGACGAATTGACGAGAGCACCCATGCCGTCACGGTCGAACATGCCGGCTACGCCCTGCGCGGTGCCACCTTGGGCACCGTAGCCCGGCACCAGGAAGAATGTGTGCGGCATGCGTGTGCGCAATGCCTTGCCTTCCTCCGGGTGAGTGGCTCCGACCACCGCGCCAACGCGCGAATAGCCGTTCTTGCCAACGGTTTCAGCACCCCAACCTTCCACCAGATCGGCAACATGCTCGTATACGCATTCGCCGGAAGCGAGTTCAAGTTCCTGCAGTTCGCTGCTGGACGGGTTGGAGGTGCGCACGAGCACGAAGATGTCTTTGTCGTTATCGGTGGCGGCGTCGACGAACGGTGTGATGCCATCGGTGCCGAGGTATGGGTTCACGGTTACCGCATCCTCATGCCATGGATCGTAGGCGGTGTCGCCCAATCCTACACCGCTGAGGTGATGCGCATATGCGGCCGCGGTGGAGCCGATGTCTCCGCGCTTGACGTCGCCGAGCACATACAATCCCTTCTGCTTGGCGTATTCACAGGTCATAGTGTATGCGTCGATGCCTGCCGGACCAAGCGCCTCATACATGGCGATCTGCGGTTTGACCGCAGGTACGATGTCTGCGACGGCGTCAATAATGGCGCGATTGAATTCGAAGAAGGCCACGGAAAGCTGCATGGCCGGCACTTCCGCCGGATCTTCAACCTGTTCGCTGATTTCCTCGGCAAAGCTGGCCACGATTTGCGCTGGCACGAGCGCTTCGGTCGGGTCAAGTCCCACAATGCTCGGATTCTGCTTGGCTTCGATTGCTTCGATCAGGCGATCCATCAATCCTCCTTGTTGATACGGCTGAAGACTAGTTTCGAGCCGATGATGGTGGCGAGCGGACGGCCGGTGACCTGCCATCCGCCAAACGGAGTGTTGCGAGCCGAGGAATGGAATCGTTCAGGATTCACGATCCATTTCTCGTCGGTGTTGAGCACTACCAGATCCGCGCGGTCTTCTGCAGGAACCTTGACGAGGTCCAGCACGCGTTTGGTGTCGTCGTCTCCGGGGACGGCGTCTGCGTATTCGTCAAGCAACGCTGTGATGTCGGCTTTGCTGTGTCCCATAAGTTCGGCTGGCGCAGTCGACATGAGTTCAATCAGGCGTTCGTCGGAGATAAAGCCGCCGTCCACAAGAATCTTGTGGCATACGCCATACGCGCATTCAAGACCAATGATGCCGTTCGGAGCATCGAGGAAACCAAGGTCCTTCTCTTCCATGGTGTGCGGTGCATGGTCGGTGGCCAGCAGATCGACGGTGCCGTCAGCTACGGCTGCGATGGTTGCCTTGCGATCCTCTTCGGAGCGCAACGGCGGATTCATCTTGGCGAGAGTGCCGTATTTCAGCAATGCTTCATCGCACAACGCAATGTAGTGCGGTGCAGTTTCGCACGTGATCGGTAATCCTTCAGCTTTGGCCTTGCGAATCGCATCGAAGGAAATCGCAGTGCTGACATGCTGGAAGTGCACATGCACGCCGGTCTTGCGCGCCATCTCGATATCGCGTTCGACGATCTTCAGTTCGGTATCTTCGGGAATGCCGGGTACGCCTAGTTCTCGTGATACGGGACCTTCATTGACCGCCCCGGTATCGTGGTGTTCGCAATGCTCGATCAGGTACAAGCCTGATTCCTTGACGTTGTCGAACACTTGGTCGAGGATTTCCGGTGTTACCGCGGAACCGTCATCGCTGATGGCGGTCACCGGGTGGCACAGCTGGTAGGCGTCCTTGTTGTCGTCATCATGTTCCGGCAGGTAACCGATCCAGTCGGCCACATCGGTCGCTTCCTTGCCTGCACGCCCTTTGGAAGCGCATACGCACAGGTCATAGCGCACCGGCAAGGTCACATCATGGGCTTGTTCGTAATGCTGCAGATAGTCGATGACCGTGTCGAAACCGGCGTCGAGCACTTCGCTGGCACCCGGTTCCCCCGCCGTCACCTTCACGCCATCCATGGCGGGAACGGTGTTCGGCATGATGAGCACGTTCGTGTATCCGCCAGAGGCGGCGGCCGCGCAGCCGGAAACCATGGATTCCTTGTAGGTCTGGCCCGGATCGCGGAAGTGGACGTGGGGATCTTCGAATCCCGGGGCGATGGACATGACCGAAGCGTCCACCGTTTCATCAGTGTCGGATGGGATGATCAGATCAATGACTTCGCCGGTGTTCCAAACCTTGATGTCGTGAAGGGTGAGGGTCATGGATCAGAACTTCGCTTCCTCGTCGCAGTAGTCGCAGCGGTATTCCTGACGGTCGGAATGCACCAGGTGGAACATCTGCACGGCCGGCTCGGTGGTAGTCACGCAGCGCGGGTTCACGCATTTGATGATATTGACCACATGTTCCGGCAGTGTAGGCTGCTTTTTCTCTACGATTTTACCGCCGCGCACAATGCCGACGGTTGCGGTGCGTGCCACAAGGCCGAGCACGTCAAGGTCGATGGTTTCGGCTTCCTCTTCGCTTTCGATCTTGATGATGTCTTTGGTGCCGAACATGTGGCTATCGGTGTTCATGATCAGCGCGAGCTTGGTCTTAGCCGGATCAATTTTCAGGTATTCGAGCACCTTGAGCGCGGTGCCGGCAGGCACATGGTCGATGATGATGCCGTTCTGAATGCTGGTGACTTCCATCAGGCCGCAACCTCCTTGGATTCAAGCGGTTCGTATCCCGGCAGTTCGTCTCCAACCACCGAGCTTTCCAATGCCATGCGCATGAGCATGCCGTTCTTGACCTGTTCGAAGTAGGCGGCGCGTGGGTCGTCATCCACTTCAACGGCAATTTCGTTGACTCGCGGCAACGGGTGCAGCACAGCCATGTCTTTTTTGGCGTAAGCCATCTTGGCTTCGTCGAGAATGTAGGTGTCGCGCAGTCGCAGATAGTCGTCTTCGTTGAAGAATCGTTCCTTCTGCACGCGGGTCATGTACAGCACGTCGAGATCGCCAATCACCGAAACCAGATCTTTGACTTCCGTGTAAGAGCAGGAGTCGGTGGCGTTGATACGGTCGAGCACGTACTGCGGGGTCTTGAGCTCGTCCGGGCTGACCAACACAAAGTTCACATTGCCGAAACGGCACAGGGTTTCGATCAGGGAGTGCACGGTACGACCGAAGGTAAGATCGCCGCACAGACCGACGGTCAGATTGTTCACGCGACCGAAACGCGACTGCAGCGTCGCCAAATCAGCCAAGGTCTGCGTGGGGTGCATGTGTCCACCGTCGCCGGCATTGATGACCGGTACGGAAGCCGCGCGGGACGCCACGAGAGCAGCACCCTCCTTCGGGTGGCGGATCGCCACCACATCCACGTAGTTGGACACGGTTTTCAGAGTGTCCGAAATGGTTTCACCCTTGGTCACGGAAGCGAGCTGGGCGCCAGCGAAGCCGATCACCTTGCCGCCAAGTCGGAGCATGGCGGTTTCAAAGCTCAGACGCGTACGGGTGCTGGGCTCATAAAACAAAGTGGCGAGCACCCTGCCGTCGCAGGCGTGCGCCACTTCTTTACGATGAGAATCAATGTACTGCGCCTTGTGGAGTAATTCCTGAATCTGGCGAATGGAAAGATCATCCAATGTGATGACGCTTTTTCCTACCATCGGCGTTTCAACCGCCTGTTCGAGTACTGAAGACAACGGCTCACCTTTCATGCAACTTGTGGTTGAAGGTGGCCACTCGAAGTGACCTAGCCAACTATAGCCTGAAATGCAGACCCTGACGGTTCACCGCGTGTTCACGAATACTCGTGGAGCGGTCTCCGTCCTTCCATAGGCAGAAGCCTTGATCCAGCACATTCGTCAGAGCCGTATGGCCTCGATCCGACGGTCACAACATGTTCCTCGCCGTTAACTTCCTAGCTCACGAACGGCCGTAGAACAGGCGTTCCGTTACGTCGCGGGCCTTGCGCATTACTGCAAGCAGATCGTTCTCGAAATGCTGCCCTCGGTTTGCATCGTATCCGAGACATACGGCGATACCTCCCAGCGAATATGAATCGTCCGGCAGAATATCGGCCTGATTGACGCGTCCGCTCCACAGGTAGCTGCCGTTGCGTGCAGCCGTGCACATGCGCCATGCCTTACGCAACACCACAGCGTCGCCAGCGGAAATCAGCTTGCGATGTTCCAGCTCGTCTAACGCCAGCAACGTACCGTTGACGCGCAGGTTGGCGTTGTTTCCCGCATGCTGCAATTGCAACAGTTGAATCGTCCACTCAACATCCGATAGTCCACCCTTGCCGAGTTTCAGATGGCGATCCCTGCGTACGCCGCGCGGCAAACGTTCAGCTTCCATACGCGCCTTAAGCTTGCGGATTTCGGCGATTTGCGTTTCCGTAAGATCGATTTTCGGATAACGCAACGGATCGGCGATGTTCATCAGGAAGTCCTCGGCGAGCGCCACGTCGCCTGCTGCGTATCGGGCGCGTAGCAGTGCCTGGTGTTCCCATGTGCTTGCCCAGGATCGGTAATATTCCTCGCAGGATGCGTAGGATCGTACGAGTGGTCCGTTTTTGCCTTCAGGCCTTAAGTCCATGTCGAGTTCGATTTTTGGTTCAAATGTGGTTGGGCCTTGCAGGATCGCGCGCAGGTCTTCCTGTACTTTGCGTGCGAAGAGGTTGGCTTGGGCGTCGTCGGCGCCTTTGGATGGCCGATAGATGATGATCACGTCGGCGTCGGAGCTGAAGTTGACTTCCCTGCCGCCGTAGCGTCCCATGCCGATGATGGCGATTGCGGCGGGCGCTTGTTCGAGCTGCATGTCGTTGATGCGATGCTGGATGGCCCATTGCAGTGACGCTTCGATGGCTGCGTCGTATACGTCGGTCATGCCGGCGAGCGATGCTTCATCGTCGATCACGCCGCTCATCCATGCGAGGCCGATGCGTTCGATTTCGTGTCTGCGCATGGCTCGGATGGAGTTGGCGAAGTCGTTGATGTTGCCGGCATTGCGTTCGAGCGTTGCTTTGGTTTGGATATTGAGGCTTTCGCGCGAGCGTGGTTGCAGGGATTCGTCGTTGCCAAGCCAGGTGACGGATTCGACGGATTTGTTGAGCGCGTCTCCGAGGAATCGTGAGTTGGATAGTATGTGGCATAGGCGTTGTGCCGCTGATGGCGAGTCACGTAGGAATCCGAGGTATTCGCTTTCGGAACCGAAGTTTTCTTCGAGTTTGCGCCAGTTGAGCAGTCCCATGTCTGGATTCTGCCCTTCGCCGAGCCATTGCAATACCGCGGGCAGCAGGATGCGGTTGATTTTCGCGGCTCGGGAGATGCCTGCGGTGAGTGCGGTGACGTGGCGCATGGCCGCGTCAGCGTCGGCAAATCCGATGGATTCGAATCGTTCCTGCGTGGCTTTCGTGGAGAGTTCCACCTGTTCGTCGTCGAGTCCCGCGTTGATGGGCAGCATGGGCCTGTAGTAGATGTCCATGTGCAGGTGACGTACTTCGCGACGTGTCTCATCATATTTATTGACGAGTTCTTCGGGATGCATGTGGAACGCGCGCGCGAGTCGTCGTAGTTCGAGATTTTGGTTCAGCTCGTCGATGGTGATGTCTCGTTTGCGTTCAAGGCCTCCCGCGTTGGCTTTGCCGAGGTCCGGGAACAGGTGGGTGCGTTTGAGCGCCCACATTTGCTGTCGGTGTTCCAGCACTCGTTCGAATCGGTAGTCCCATGAGAGTTTTTTGGCTTGTTTGCGTGACACGTATCCACCTTCGGCCAAGGCTTGCAGGGATTCGAGTGTGGAGCTGGTGCGCAATGCCTCGTCGGAGCGTCCGTGCACGAGTTGGAGCATCTGCACGGTGAATTCGACGTCGCGCAGGCCTCCCCTGCCGAGTTTGATTTCACGGTCTTTCAGCGGGTTGGGAATAAGATCTTCGACACGTTTGCGCATCTGCTGGCAGTCGTAGACGAAGTTGTCTCGTTTGGATGCGGTCCAGACGAACGGTCGGGTCATGCTCATATACGCCTGGCCGAGGTCAGAATCGCCAGCTACCGGGCGCGCTTTGAGCAGGGCTTGGAATTCCCAGTTTTCCGCCCATTGCTCATAATAGGCTTCATGGGATTCGAGCCGGCGTACCAGTGGTCCATCCTTGCCTTCGGGACGCAGTCCGCCGTCGATCTGCCAAAGCGTCGGTTCGGCGACGCCCATAATGACGGATTGGCATACACGTTGCAGGGTGGTCGCCATTTTGGTGCCGACTCGGCTGAGCGTCATGCCGTTGGTGTCTGCGTCGGCGGGTTCCACCACGTAGATCAGGTCCACGTCGGATACATAGTTGAGCTCTTGTGCGCCCAGTTTGCCCATGCCGATGATGGCGAAACGCACATGTTCGCTGCCGTCCACTTCATGGCGTGCGATGGCGAGCGCGCCTTCAAGCGCCGCGTCCGCAAGGTCGGAAAGCTCGGTACTGATACGCGGTTGGATTTCGGTGGGATCGTTTGCCGTGGCGTCTTGCGTCATGATTGCGGCGAGTTGTTTGCGATAGGTTTTACGCAGCGCCGTCGCAGCTTCGGCAAGTGGCAGATTTGCGGTCGGCATGGCATGGTCATTGGGATCGGCCCCTACCGATTTGAGCACATGCGCTCTGCGCTGTTCGTGATTGTAAAGATGGCTTTCGCAGGCGTCATTGGCCGCGGCCTCCACGAGTTCGGGACGGAATCGCATGAGCTTGCCCATTTCATCGGATACACCGAGCACGGTGATGAGCCGTACGAGCGCCGCCTCGTCGGGCACCATGGCGTCGAAGTCGCGCCCCTGGCTTTGCATCGCGTTGGTGATGTCGACGAAGTTGGAAAGCGCGCAGTCTGGGTCGCACGCCTTGGACAGAGCCTTGAGCATACCAACCAGCCGTTCGTCGGACACGCCGTCGGCTTTGAGCCGGCCGAGGTTCGCGCGTGCGTCGTCGAGGTTCTGCAGCCCGGTGCGGATCAGATCCATGGCCGATGGATGGAAAGCGTTCATTGAGTTCATATCTAGTTAATGTACACGCCATGCCCCGTTCAGACGCGATTTCGGTCGATCTGCGACCGCCTCCGCGTTTCACGACAGACATGTCATCGACGATGCTCCATCGAGGTCCCCACATCGTGGGACGTCGATGCCTGATCGCCGTCCTTCGTGTTCCAGCCAACGACGGCGCAACGGGCGCACCAGCCGATCACGACGAGCAGACACAGCGAGAAAACGATGGTAGACCAGTCGAGCAACGAGCCGTCGGCCTGTGCCTGCATCAGCGACTGGGCGAGCCAGATCACGCAGGCGAGGCAGGTTAGCGCATAGAGACGGGCGGTGGAATGCGTATTCAGTCGCATGAGGACTCCTTTTCTTTCGACAATGAGCATGGGACGGGCGGATGGGGTCGGCATCGCCGCGATGCCGACCCCATCCGCCGGAGGGGATTCGGAACGGATCAGCTCTTCCTGCGCTTGGACATGATATCCACGGCGACGGCCAGCAGGAGCACAAGGCCCTTGATGGTCTTCACCACGGCGGTGTCCACGCCCATGATCGACAGACCCTGGTTGATGACGCCCATCACGAATGCGCCGACCACCGCCCCCGGAATCGTGCCGATACCGCCGGTGACGGCCGTACCGCCGATGAAGCAGGCGGCGATGGCGTCCATTTCGAACTCCATGCCGGCCTGTGCAGTCGCGGAAGCCAGACGGGACAGCATGCAGACCGCGGCGACGGCGGAGAGGAAGCCCATATGGACGAACAGCAGGAAGTCGACGCGCTTGGTGTTGATACCGGAGAGGATGGCTGCCTTGCGGTTGCCGCCGACGGCGTAGACGTGACGACCGAACACGGTCCGGGTCAGGATGAAGTTGTAGACGAGCACGAGCACGCCGACGATGACGAGCATAATCGGGATGCCGCCCTGTTCCGCGTTGCCCGAAGAGGCCAGCAGATAGGTGACGAACGCAATGACCACGGCCGTGAGGACGATCTTGAGGATAGTCAGGTTCATCGGTTCAGGCACCAGGCCGACCTTCTCGACGCGCTTGCGCTTGCGCAGCTGGGAGAAAGCGTAGCCGACGATGCACAGCACGCCGACGACAAGGGTCAGGCCATCGAACGGCCCCCAGAAACCCAGGATATTCGGCAGATAGTCACGGGCGATGCCACGGAAGGCATTGGAGGTGATCGGCACGGATTCGCCAACGATCACGGTGGCGAGCCCTCGGAACATCAACATGCCAGCCAAGGTGGTGATGAAGCCCGGGATGCCCACGTAGGCCACCCAGAATCCCTGCCAGACGCCAACGATGAGGCCGACGACGAGGGAGAGGAGGATGGCGAGAGTCCAGTTCATACCTGCGCGCTCCATCAGCAGGGCACAGACGCCGCCGATGAAGGCGACTAGCGAACCGACAGACAAGTCGATGTGGGTGGCGATGATGACCATCACCATGCCGATGGCGAGGATAATCACATAGGCGTTCTGCTGGATCAGCGACACGAAGCTGTTCGGCTTGAGCAGCACACCTCCGGTGAGGATCTCGAAGGCGATGACGATCACGAGCAACGCGCCGACGATGCCGTATTGGCGGGCATTGTTGCCGATGGTGGCCAGCAGGCTGACCTTCTCTTTCTTCTGTGCAGATGTTGCGGTTGTGGCGCTCATCGGGCGTCCACCTTCCTTTCCTTGGTCATTCCCTTCATCAAGTATTCCTGAGTGAATCCATTCTTCTCGACGTTGTCGGTGACGACGCCGTAACTTACGGTGTAGATGCGGTCGCAGATGCCGATGAGTTCCGGCAGTTCGGAGGAGATCACGATGACGGCCTTGCCGGCGTCGGCCAGCTGGTCGATAATCTCGTAGATCTCGTATTTGGCGCCGACGTCGATGCCTCGGGTCGGTTCGTCGAGGATGAGGATGTCCGGCTGGGAGATCACCCATTTGGCGAGTACGACCTTCTGCTGGTTGCCGCCGGAAAGCGTGCCGACGTTCACATCGATGTCATGACATTTGATGTGGAAGTCCTTGCGGTATTCTTCAACCTCCTTGCGTTCGATGTTATCGTCCATCACACCGTGCCGGCTCATCTTCTTCAACGAGGCGAGCGAGGCGTTCTCACGGATGTTCTGCAACAGGTTTAGGCCGTATACCTTGCGATCCTCGGTAGCGTAGGCGATTCCGGCGTCGATGGCGGCCTGCACGTTCGGCAGGTTGACCTTCCTGCCTTTGACGTACACGTTGCCTGAGATGTTCGAGCCATAGGACCGTCCGAACACGCTCATGGCCAACTCGGTGCGGCCGGCACCCATCAGCCCCGCGAGCCCGACGATCTCGCCGGCGCGCACGTTGATGTTCGCGTGGTCCACAATCACGCGCTCGACGTCGAGCGGATGATGCACGGTCCAATCCTCGATGCGCAGATATTCCTCGCCCGGCTTGTTAGAGGGATGATCCGGATACAAGTTGTGCAGCGGGCGACCGACCATCTTGCGGATCAGCTCGTCCTGATCGAGCGGTGTCTCCGGCGTCACGTACATCTGTCCGACGGTGGAGCCGTCACGAATGATGGTGACGTTATCGGCGACAGCGGCGACCTCGTTGAGCTTGTGCGTGATGATGATGCTAGTCACGCCCTGCTCGTCGCGCAGCTGGCGCACCAGACCGAGCAGATGGGCGGAGTCCTCGTCGTTCAGGGCTGCGGTGGGCTCGTCGAGGATGAGCAGTTTCACATCCTTGCTCAGAGCCTTGGCGATTTCGACGAGCTGCTGCTTGCCGACACCGATGTCCATGATCTTGGTGTCCGGATCCTCCGGGAGACCCACGCGATCCAACAGCTTTCTGGACTCGGCGCGAGTCCAGTCCCAGTCGACGACGCCGGCCCTGGCTCGCTCGTTGCCAATGAAGATGTTCTCGGCGATGGACAGGAACGGACTCAGCGCCAGCTCCTGATGGATGATCACGATGCCATCAGCCTCGGAGTCATTGATCGTGCGGAATCTGCATTCCTTGCCGTCGAAGACGATCCTGCCGCTGTAGCTGCCGTATGGATACACACCGGAAAGCACGTTCATCAACGTCGATTTGCCCGCGCCGTTCTCGCCGCAGATGGCATGGATCTCGCCACGGCCCACCTCCAGATTCACGTCAGTCAGGGCCTTGACCGGTCCGAACGTCTTGGTGATGTTCTCCATCATCAGAATGGTGTCTGTTTGAGACATTTCATCACTCCTCATATTGTGTTGCGAGGGGATGGGGCGCACGCCACGACGGCCGCGTGCCCCATCCGTCGAACCGTCGCGTCACTTGATCTGATCCTCGAGCAGCGTGCCCTTAGTCAGTTCGTTGAAGCGGCTCTGGGTCACGTAGTTCGCCTTCACCAGATCGGAGAGGTTGTCGATGGTGATGCCCTGCGGGTCAAGCAGCTTGGACGGCACGTCCAAGTTGCCGTTGTTGAACTTGCCGTTGATGCCGGACACCTCCTTGCCCTCGGCGATCTCGATGATCAACTCCTCGACGGCGTTCGCGAGCTTGTTCACGTCCTTGAACACGGTCTCGCCCTGCTTGCCGTTAGCGATGTTGGCGATGGAGATCTCCATCGCGTCCTGGCCAGTGATGTACGGCCAGCTGTCGGTGCCGGGCTTCATATCCGGGCGCTTGGACTCGATGGCGTTGGCCACGCCTTGGGTGATGCCGTCGTAAGGGCTGAGCACCGCGTCGAGTTTCTCGCCGTGCGCGTAAGTGGAGTCGAGGATGGATTCCATATCCTTCTGGGCCTGCTCGGCCTTCCAAGACTGCACGCCGATCTTCTGCCAGATGTCCTCGGCCTTGTCGGAGGCCTTCACGCCGCCGCCGTGGTTGGATGGGTTGACGAGGATGCCCTTCTCGAAGTAGGGCTGGAGTAGATCCCATGCGCCCTTGAAGAAGTATTTGGAATTATTGTCGTCCGGGGAGCCTGCGAACAGCTCGATGTTGAACGGGCCGGTGGCGCCGTCCTCCAACCCGAGTTTGTCGATCAGCCAGGTGGCCTCGAGCACGCCAGTCTGCTCCAGCTGGAACGTGGCGTAGTAGTCGACCGCGTCGGTGTTCATGATCAGACGGTCGTAGGCAATGACCTTCGCGCCAGCGTCACGGGCCTTCTCGACGGCTGGACCGACCGCGGTGCCGTCCTTGGAGGCGACCACGACGATCTTCGCATCGTTGTTGACCATGTTCTCGATGTCGGCGTTCTGTTGGGCGGGCTTGTCATCCGCGAACGACAGGATGACCTTGTACCCTTGCTTCTCAAGATTGGCCTTGAGGTTGTTGCCATCCTTGTTCCAGCGCTCCTCGGATTTGGTCGGCATCGAAATGCCGATGGTTGCGCCTTTCTCGATCTTGTCGCCGTCGCCAGACTGTCCGGTTCGACTGCTGCCGCAGGCCGTGAGACCCGCGCACATCGCCACGCCCGCCACGACGGCGACGATCTTCTTGGTGAACTGCATATATTCTCCTTCATCTTTGAGGGTGACGGAACAACCATCGTTCCGTTTGTGATCCGGACCATCCCGGTTCATCCCATAGTATACATCTTGAGTTAAGTTGTCAAACTTATTTTGGTTCTTAGACGATTTTTAAATTCAGTTATCGAACATAAGAGCTGTATATGCGCCTTTCGACGCGACACGCCGCAGGAAGAGCGCACACGGCCCCGGCGACTACCGTGTCGGACTACACTGGATATCCATGGCAACACGACTTTTCGGCTCACAAACCTCCCTGCGCGAGGCAAACCGCGCCAACCTGCTGTCCAGTATCCACAAATTCGGTGCCATGACGCAGGTCGAACTCGCGGAGGTCACCGGCCTCTCCACCGCGACGGTCTCCACACTCGTCCACCAACTCGTCGACGAGGGACAGCTGGAGACCAAAAGCACCATACGCAACGGCCGCAGGGCTACCTTGGTCAAACTCGCCCACAATCAGGGTCTCGGCATCGGCCTGTGGATCGCGCAACGCGAACTGAAACTGGCCGTCGTCGATTTCTCTAAATCAATCATCGCGGAGCATATGCTGCCGCTTCCCCTCGGACACAAGGCCGACACCACACTGGAACGCGCGATACAACTCATCGATGAGACCATGACCAGTATCGACGCTGATCTCGGGGAGATCGCCGGCATCGGCGTGGCCTTGGCCGCACCAGTCGCCATCGGCGACCACATGATCGCCATCCCCGGCATCATGCCCGGGTGGGATGGCTTCGACATCGTCTCCCTGCTAAGCACCGCATTCAACACCCCCGTATACGTCGACAACGATGCAAACTACGCCGCCTACTGCGAATCGCGCATGGGCGCGGCAATTGGCAAGCGCGACTTCGTCTATATCTCCACCAATGACAACGTAGGCGCGGGTATCGTTGCCGGCGGGAAGATCATGCACGGGGTGACCGGCCTAGCCGGCGAGATCGGCCATATCCAAGTCGATCCGCTCGGTGCGATCTGCTCCTGCGGCAATCGCGGATGTCTCAACACCATCGTCTCTGAGAACCGGCTGGTGCAACTGCTCAGCGTCACACACGGCAACATGACGATGGATGACCTCGTGGCACAGGCGAACGACGGCGACCCCGGATGCCGCCGCATCATCGCCGACACGGCGGTGCGCATCGGGCAAGTGGCCGCCGACCTGTGCATCAGCATCGACCCGGAGGTCGTCGTGGTCGGAGGCAAACTCGCCATGACCGGCGAGGTGTTCACGCAACCGTTCAATGAAGCGCTGCAGCGGCTGCTGTTCCCCGACGCGGTCATGCCGATCACGGTGCTGAGCTCCCCTCACCCGAGCGGCAACTGCGCGCTGGGTGGCGCGCTCGCCGCCATCGGACATGCGATCCGCAACAGCATCGCAGCATAGACGAAACACCCATGAGGGAAAGGTCAAGGAAAGAGGGATGACATGAGGAACGCAAGTACACCTCCGTTGCTGCGATTGGAGGACATCTGCGTCAGATTCGGATTCGTCGAGGCGCTGAAATCGGTGAATCTGACCATCGATCGCAAAGAGGTCATTGCCATCGTGGGCGACAACGGCGCCGGCAAGTCCACACTGATGAAGGTGATCTCCGGTTTTCTGCAACCCGGATTCGGGCATATCTATCTCAACGGCGAACAGGTGACGATCCCATCGATCCGGGAGGCGGACCGCATGGGCATCGCTTCCGTCTTCCAAGGCCAGGAGCTCTGCGACAACCTCGATGTGGCTTCCAATCTTTTCCTCGGCAAGGAGATGCAGTCGGGCTGGGTTCGTGACGACGATATGATGAACACGCGAGCCCGTTCCGTGCTCGGAGCGCTGAACTCCGCGATCCGCGTGGGGTCCCCCATCGCCTCGCTGTCGGTGGGGCAGCGTCAGACCGTGGCCATCGCCCGCACGCTGCTCAACGACCCGCAGCTCATCCTGCTCGACGAGCCGACCGCCTCGCTGTCGGTGATGCAGGCTGCAGAAGTGCTGTCCTACATCAAACGGATACGTTCCGATGGCCGGTCGGTGGTGATGGTCTGCCATGACCTGCCGAACGTGTTCGCGGTGTCGGATCGCATCGTGGTCATCCGACAAGGACGTATCCGCGGCGTGTATCGCACCGCCAAGACCTCCTACGAGGAGATTATCGCGCAAATCGCTGGCGTTGACGCCGGACATGGGAGCGAGGGGATGACGGAGAACCCGAAATACGCCAACATGATCCATCAGCGCAAGCTCATCGACCGCACGATCAGCGCCGAGATGAATCTCGAATAGAAGGAGGGCATCCGGCGCGCACCGATGCGCCACGGTAGACTGATGCAATCGCATATCTTCATCGCCTGTTCCGGGAGGGAACGTTCATGAGCACTCAGGACATCATCATCTGTGTCGCCGTCGCCATCGCATCCGTGGCGATCGGCCTGTTCTTCGGTTTCGTGCCGATGAAGACGGACAAGACCACCGAATCACAGAACAAATATTCGCAAGTCCTCGGCATCGTCGCCGTGGGACTAACCATCCTGCTGATCTTCGCCAAGCAGAATCTCGCCTCGTGGGTGGCGATTTTCGCAATGATTGCAGGTTGGGCCGTCGCCAAGACCCCGCCACTGCACCGTTGGGTGCTTCACTGCTTCCCGTGGTTCGAGCCCGCCAAGCCGAAAACACCACTGAAGCGTGCGAGGAATACCAAGAAAAAGTAGAAGTCCCAACCGTGACGTCGGATAGAACGATCTTGCGTGATATCCGACGCAACAGGACTCTCTCGGCGTCACATATATGACGTTCCGCCATCCCCGCGGAACACAATCGCAGCGCGGCGAACAGGCAGATAATCCTCAGAACAGCGGCTGCACGTTACGCCAGATGTGACGGGCGATGCCGGAATGGTTCATCGAATACAAATGGACGCCGTCCACGCTCCGGGCCACTAAATCGGCGATTTGCTCGGAGGCGTAGATGATGCCGGCCTCCTTCAGCGTAGCGGGGTCACTCCCCCATCGTTGCAGAATCCGATCCAGCCTCTCCGGCACTCGAGAGGCGCACATCGAGGTCATGCGCCGCACGGATTGCTCGTTGGTCACCGGCATGATGCCGGCCTCGATCGGCACGTCGATGCCGGCGGCGCGCACCCTGTCCACGAAGCGCAGGAAATCGGCGTTATCGTAGAACAGTTGCGAGATCAGGTGTGTCACGCCGGCGTCGACTTTGATTTTGAGATTCTCGATGTCCTCGTCCAGTGTTGCCGCCTGCGGGTGTTTCTCCAGGTAGCAGGCGTCGTACGGTTTGAGGTTCGGACGGCGCTCATGCACATATGCCGCCAGATCGGAGGCGTGCTCGAACACGCCGGCCGGCTCACGACCTTCCACGTGATCGCCGCGCAGGACGAGCACACCGAGACCTTGGCCTGGTCGAACATGTCCAACGCCTCGTCCACGGCCTCGTGATCCAGATACTGCGCGGTCAGATGTGTCACCGCGTCGATGCCGTATTCTTAGCGGATCGCGTTCGCGATGCGCGCCGTAGCCGTGTGATCGGAGGATTTGCCCATGCCGATGATGGCGAAACGTACATGTTCGCTGCCGTCCACTTCATGGCGTGCGATGGCGAGCGCGCCTTCAAGCGCCGCGTCCGCAAGGTCGGAAAGTTCGGCGCTGATGCGCGGTTGGATTTCGATGGGATCGTTCGCCGTGGCGTCTTGCGCCATGATTGCGGCGAGTTGTTTGCGATAGGTTTTACGTAGCGCCGTCGCAGCCTCGGCAAGTGGCAGGCTTGCGGCCGGCATGGCATGGTCATTGGGATCGGCTCCTACGGATTTGAGCACATGCGCTCTGCGCTGTTCGTGATTGTAAAGATGGCTTTCGCAGGCGTCGTTGGCTACGGCCTCCACGAGTTCGGGCCGGAATCGCATGAGCTTGCCCATTTCATCGGATACGCCGAGCACGGTGATGAGCCGTACGAGCGCCGCCTCGTCGGGCACCATGGCGTCGAAGTCGCGCCCCTGGCTTTGCATCGCGTTGGTGATGTCCACCAGGTTGCTGAGTTCGACGTCAGGATCGCACGCTTTTTCCAGCGTTGTCAGCAGCAGTCGCATTCTGTCATCGTCAATGCCGTCATTGTGCAGCTCATCGAACAATGTGCGAGCTTTGTCGAAATCTTGCAGCCCTGCTCGAATCAGATCGAGCGCTCCGAACTTGTGTTGCATGGAAGTCATGGTTTCTATAGCAACCGTATAAAACCAGGGGCGGTTGCGAAATACCCGCAACCGCCCCTGATGTTTGTTGCATCGCCTGAAATCAGACGAAGAATGGTTTGACGTTGGACCAAATACGTCGGCTGACGCATGGATGGTTCATCGTATACAGGTGCACACCGTCGACGCCCCGCGCCACCAAATCGCAGATCTGCTCGGATGCGTAAGCGATACCCGCCTCTTTAAGCAAAGCCTTGTCGCTTCCCCATTTATCGAGCATGATGCCGAGTTTTTCGGGAATCTTCGACTGACATTTGCTCGACATGTTCAACACCGATTTCGCGTTCATGACTGGCATGATGCCCGCTTCGATCGGCACGTCGATGCCTGCAGTCCTCGCTTTGTCGAGGAATCTCAGGAAGTCCTCGTTATCGTAGAACAGTTGCGAGATCAGGTGTGTCACGCCGGCGTCGACTTTCTTTTTGAGATTGTCGATGTCTTCTTCCAGTGTTGCCGCCTGCGGATGCTTTTCCGGATAGCAGGCGCCGTAGATCTTCATGCCCGGACGCTGCTGGCGGATGTACACGGCCAGATCGCTGGCATGGTCGAACACTCCTGCCGGTTCGGCACCGTCGATGCGGTCGCCACGCAAGGCGAGTACGCCGGAGACTTTGGCCTGTTCGAACATATCGAGTGCCTGGTCGACGTCATCCCTGTTCAGATATTGCGCGGTCAGATGGGCCACGCTGGGGATGCCGTATTCGCTTACGGTGTGGGCGATGCGCGCGGTCAGCGTACGGTCGGATGATTTGCCGGTGCCGTAGGTGACGGAAATGAAATCGGGGTCCAACCCCTGCAGGCCATCCAACGTGTCGTAGATGGTACCCACAGGGGAGGTTCGCTTTGGAGGGAACACCTCGAGCGAGAACATTGGCGAATGCATGGCTGTTGTCTTGTTCCTAACGTTTCGCCTTACTTGGCCAGCTTGGCGCGCACAGCCTGGGCTGCGGCCACGAGGTTTTCGAGGCTTGGCCAGGTTTCGGCGTTGCCGCGGGTCTTCAAACCGCAGTCGGGGTTGATCCACACCTTTTCGACGTCCATCTTCTTGAGGATTTCGTAGATGCGTTCCTCGATTTCGGCTTCAGACGGGATGCGCGGCGAGTGGATGTCGTAGACGCCCGGGCCAGCTTCGGTTTCGAAGTTGGCGTCGTGAATGGCGTCGAGCACCACAAGATCACCGCGGGAGGCTTCGAAAGAGATCACGTCGGCGTCCATGGCATCGATGTCGGTGATGATGTCGTTGAACTCCGAGTAGCACATGTGGGTATGGATCTGCGTGGTCGGCTTGACTGCGGAGTGCACCAGTCGGAATGCCGGAATGGCCCAGTCGAGGTACTTCTTGTGCCAGTCGGTCTTCCTGAGCGGTAGCTTTTCGCGCAGGGCGGCCTCGTCGATCTGGATGACCTTGATGCCTGCTGCTTCGAGGTCGAGCACTTCATCGCGGATGGCGAGGGCCAGCTGCTGGGTCTGCTGCTCGTGGGTGATGTCCTCGCGCGGCCAGGACCAGTTGAGAATGGTGACCGGGCCGGTGAGCATGCCCTTCATCACATGGCTGGTGCGGGACTGCGCGTAAGCACTCCATTCCACGGTGATCGGGTTGGCGCGGGACACGTCGCCCCATACGATCGGGGGCTTCACGCAGCGGGTGCCGTAGGACTGCACCCAAGCGTTCTTGGTGAACAGGAAACCGTTGAGGTTCTGGCCGAAGTATTCGACCATGTCGTTGCGTTCGAATTCGCCATGCACAAGCACGTCGAGGCCAATCTGCTCCTGATGTTTGATGCAGGCATCGATCTGCGCCTTCATGTATTCGTCGTATTCTGCCTTGGTGATTTCGCCCTTGCGCAGTCTGGCGCGTTCGGCGCGCACTTCCTTGGTTTGCGGGAAGGATCCGATGGTGGTGGTCGGCAGCAATGGCAGGTTCAACGCCTCTCGCTGTGCCTTCTGGCGTTCGGCGCGTGCCGGCTGGCGTACGAAGTCCGCGTCGGTCAGGGCTGCGAGACGTTCCGCTACGTTCTTGTCGGCGGCGACGCGGGTACCGTCGAACAGTGCCTGGTTGCCGGCCAATGCTTCGGATGCCTTCTTGTCTTCCTCGCTGGCGTCGGCAAGGACCGCGATGTCGTGCAGTTCACCGAGCTTTTCAACGGCGAAGGCGAAATGCTTGCGCACGTCATCGGCGAGACTGTCCTCACCTTCGGTGCTGAACGGCACGTGCAGCAGGGAGCTTGCGCTGGAGACGGCCACGTTGTCGGCGACCTTCTTCAGCGCGTCGACAAGGCCGAGGCTGACGGCGTAATCGTTGCGCCAGATGTTGCGGCCGTTGACCACGCCGGCGAAGATGGTGGTGTTCTCTGCGACGCCAAACTTTTCGACGGCGGCGAGATTCTCATCCTTACCTTCGTTGAGGTCGAGTCCGATGCCGTCGAAGGCGAGCAGGTTGACGGTCTCATACACGTCGGCGATGTGGCCGAAGTAGGTGTTGAGCAGCACCTTGATCTTGCCATTGCGTGCGGGCAGGATCTTGGCGTACAGGCTCTTGAACAGTTCGACGTCGCCCGGCTCCTTGTCGAGCACGAGGTACGGTTCGTCGATCTGGATCCATTCGGCGCCCAGTTCGGCGAACTTGGCCACGACCTCGGCGTAGACGGCGGCGACCGCGTTGATCAGGCCCTTATCGTATTCGAGTTCTTCGGCCTGCGGGTTGCGGGCTAGCTTGAGGAAGGTGTACGGGCCGATGAGTACCGGCTTGGTGGTGATGCCGAGCGCCTTCGCCTCGTTGAACTCGTCGAACGGCTTGGTGCTGTTGAGCTTGATGTCGGTGACTTCATCGACTTCCGGCACCAGATAGTGGTAGTTGGTGGTGAACCACTTCTTCATCGGCAACGCGGTGACGTCGCCCTTGTCTCCCTGGTAGCCGCGGCCCATGGCGAACAGCGTCTCCTCGGGATTGTCGAAGGCGAGGCGCTGATAGCGCTGCGGAATGACATTCAGCAGGATGGCAGTGTCAAGCATTTGGTCGTAATAGCTGAAGTCGTTGCTCGGAATCAGGTCGATTCCTGCTGCCTGCTGCAACTTCCAATGCTTGGCACGCAGCTCCTTGGCGGTGGCGCGCACGTCGTCAAGCGCGGCGGCACCCTTCCAATAGGCTTCGATAATTTTCTTCAGCTCGCGGTTCTGGCCGATGCGCGGGAAACCGGAGACGGAAGTGAGAGCGGACATGAATCCTCCATCTGATATAAACAATGCAACCCGCTCAAGCTATCACAAAACGCCTTGCTATAAGGCATTAAGAAAACTTGAGTGTCGTTATAAGCACGGTTTATAGCGGTGAGGTTTCTGCATGCGTTGCCACGCTTGGAGTTTCGTGTTTCCACCACCTGAGTGTCACTCAAAGTAGACTCTATTTTTCTGCTTTCTCCGTATGATACACCCGCCGGAACACGAAAACGCCCCTCCCCCAGCATTGAACTGCGCCCCGATTGTTGGACGTTGTTAATTAGGATACAGCCCTAGACCGCGAGGGACATGCTCCGGAACTCCTCCGGGGTGTGTCCCTCGAGTCGTATCTGGCGCCGTCTGGTGTTCCAGTGCACGATGTAGGCGTCCAGCTCGCGTTTGAACTGCTCGTACGAGTCGAACTCGCGGCCGCGGTAGAACTCGTCCTTCAGGTGTCCGAACACCTGCTCGGTGGCGGCGTTGTCCAGGCAGTTGCCCTTGCGGCTCATGGACTGGCGGATGCCGAGGCGTTCGAGCTCGTCCCGCCACCATTGGTGCTGGTACTGCCATCCCATGTCCGAGTGCAGTATGGGTTCCGCGCCGGCGGGCAGGCGCTCCGCGAGCATGGCGAGCAGACGCTTCTGCTGGTCCAGGTCGGGACGCCGGCTCACGTCCCAGGCCACGATCTCCTTGCTGGCCATGTCGTACACGGGCGCGAGGTACGCCTTGCCGCCCGCCACCTTGAACTCGGTGACGTCGGTGCCGAGCTTGGAGAACGGACGGGCCGCGTCGAAGTCGCGTCTGAGCAGGTTATGCACGTGGCCTCCCGTCCCGCCCCTGTACGAGCTGTACCTCCTCCACGGGTTCCTGGAGCGGATGGCGCATCTCAGTCCCATGCGCCGCATGACCCTGAGCACGCTCTTGGCCGACACTCGTTGCCCGAACTCGTGGACCAGACACATGCGCACCTGCCGGTGGCCGCACCCGTTCGGGGTGCGCTCCCATATCTCCCGTACCATCGGCTCCACGTCCGGCCTGGACACATGCGCCGGGCGCGACAGGTGATGGTAGTACGTGGATCGCGGCAGCCCGGCTATCTCGAGGAGGTGGTCGAGCCGGTGTCCCCGCCCCGCGAGCAGTCGGACGACGGCGCTTCGCTCGCGCCGCGTGACTTGGACGCCCGCAGGGCCCGGAGTTTTTCCAGGTACGCGACCTTCGCCTTCAGGTACGCGACCTGTTCGGCGAGCTCCTGCTCGCGCGTCGGTTCGGGCTTCGGTCTGGATCTCGCGCCTTTCGGCCTGCCCTTGGGTTTCGGCCTGAGCGCCTCCGGACCTCCGGACCGGTAGTCGCGGCACCAGCGCTCCAGGGACGCGATGCTCGCGATCCCGTGCCTGGCCATGGCCTCCGTCTTGGTCAGACCGTTCTCGACGTGGTCGCGCGCCGCGGCGACCTTCGTCTCCCAGTCGTAGCGTCTGCTGCCGCCGCCTCCCATGACCGCCTCCTCGCCGCCGGACCTGTACAGCATGATCCAGTTTCTCGCGGTATACACCGGTATGGCAAGCCGTCTGGCGAGCGTGTCCTTGCCGGCTCCGGCCTTGATGAGTTCCAGCGCCTCGCGCCGGAACCCGTCGTCGTAACGTCTCCTTCGATCCTCACGCATACGAAAGAACCGCACCTCCGATCATCGAATCTGAATTTCTTCAGTCCAACAATCGGGGTGCGGTTCATACCGCGAGCGCCGGGGTTTGAATGTTTTAATCGTTTTTCTTGTTCCTGATCGCCTGTATCAGGCTTGAGCCTGAGGCGAGAAGACCGGCGATGCCGCCTATGACGGCCGCCGCGTTGTTCCCGTTGAGGACACCTGTGAGGCAGATGACCCATGGTAGTGCGGACATGCTGGCGGATGTGATGAGGACCGCCCATGATTCAAGCGTCGACGAGCGCAGCATCGCCTTGTTTTTGGTACGTACGGTTTCCTCCGACATGCGCATAATGCGTTCGGGAAACGTCGGATCGACGGTTTTGAAACCGGCCATATCCTCCGGCGACGGGGTCGGCCCGTCCCAGAGCGACGCGCCTATTATCGTCTGTCGTCCATTACCGTCCTGCGGGTCGCCTCGCCCATCGACATCATGATCAGTCTGGCCGACGACGTCTCCACGTCCGTTCCCGCTATCCTTTTTTTGATTCGGTTGAATTCCGTTGTCGGATTCGGCGCCATCACGAGGGATACCCCCCTGCGTATTCCCTTGGTCAAAGCGTTTGTCTTCATGCTCATCGTCCACGGCACCTCCTTGCTTCGTATCTCAATCTACCGGCGAGCGCGGGGCGTGTCAATACTCTTTCGTGTTGCGGAAAAGCCGCCGCCGTCCGTCACTGGCCGTCGCGGAGGTCTGGCAGGGCGGCGTCGAGCGTCTTGGCGAGCCGCCGTTCCCTCCAATGCGTGTACACGCTGGTGGTGTGGATGTCGGTGTGGCCCATGATGGCGGTGCGCTCCTCGTCGCTCGCGCCGGCGGCGGCGAGTTCGGTGGCGAGCCAGTGCCGCGCGCTGTAGATGTCGACGTACGGCAGTCCCGCCATCTTCAGGGCGCGGCGCCAACGCTTCTCCTCGTTGTCCCGTCTGATGGGATGGCCGTAAAGATTGGTGAACACCAGTCCATGGGACGGCACGCCCCATTTGACGATATGCGCCCAAAGACGGTCCCAAAGCCCCTGCGGAATGGGAACTGTCCGCACGCCTTTGGCGGTCTTCGGTTTGGTCAGCCAGATCGCCCCATCCAGATGCTCGGCTTCCATCCAATCCGGGATCGTGGCGCCGGCTGGTATCGGCTTGGCCTGCTGGCACACGTTGATGACGGGAATCCCATGATGCAGTTCCAGCTGGTAGGGCATCAGGCCATACCTCTCCCCCGGCCGCATGCCCGTGGTGAAGGCAAGTTCGAACATGAGTGCCCACTTCTCACGCTCGTCCGGACTGTCGAACACTGCGACCGCCGGATCGGGCTCGGCGAGCGCGGCCTCGATGACCTTCGCTGGGTCGGCGACGTCGAGGATGGGGCGTTCGTACCGGTCCTCCGGCATTCGTCCGACGTTTTCCATCGGGTCGTCGGCGATGAGTCCGTCCCGTTTCGCGGTTCGGAGCATGGCGCCGAGGACTGCGAGATAGGTGTTGACGGTCTTGCTTTTGCGTGTGCGGCGCAGTCGTCTGCACATGCCGTTGATGTCGTCGGCGGTGAGCCGGTTGAGGCGGATGTTCCCGATGATCGCGTTCATGGTGCGCATCCAGCTGGATTCGTTGCGCCAGGTGGTGGGGTTGACGGTGGTCCTGTGCTTCTCCATCCACCGTTCGAAGTAGTCCGCGGTTTTCGGGCCGTCCTTGCTGGGCAGTCTTCCGTCCCGCTCCCATTCCGCTATCTTCGCCTGGAAACGGGCGCGCGCCTCGCTTTTCACCATGCCGGTGGCTTCGATCGGCGGGCGTCTGCGTCCGGTCGCCGGGTCGGTTCCCATGTCCTTGCGGAAGTGCCATCGTCCTTTGGAGTCCTGGAACACGCTTCCGGATCCCCCGGTCCTTCTGTTTTTCGTCTTGCCCGCCATGACTGTCCTCCCGTGTCAGGGAGTCCACTCTAAATCACACTCTAAGTGGGCGTAAAACGCCGTTTTCGGCAGGAAAACTCGTATCAGCGTCACGCGCGCACAACACCATACAAGCCTTACTGCCGTCTACGTTTCCGCAGTATTCCAACGATTCGGCGTCATACCGGCATAGTGTGGCGCGTATTAGCACGGTTTATATCAGTTGGCACAATAACGTTTCATGCCTCTCAACATCATGCCGATCGACAAGGAATTATTCAAAATCCTTGGCCGTCAGCAATGCGATGAGTTCGCCGCTGTGCAACTGCCATTGATTGAACGGCTCGTTCGATCCGAACACGGCGAGCGAAGCCGGCGACATGCCCAGGTTCAGCAGGTCGAGCAGCGTCGCATCCGATTCGGAGCTCGCCAGCCACTGGCATGCGATCGACACGGTGGGCTCATGGCCGAGCACCAACAATTCGCGATGCTTTTCCTTGGTCTGGGCAAGCTCGTCGAACACGGACTGCACCCCACCCTCATACAGGCTCTGGCGATAGTCGACCTTCGGGTCGTCGCCGAACACCTTGAGCATGCGGTCGCATGTCTGTCTTGCTCTGGTGGCGCTGGAGCACGCGATACGCGTCGGCGCCATTTTGTGCGTGACCAAGCCTTTGGCGACGGCCTTCGCCTGCTTGCGTCCCTTGTCGGTCAGTTCGCGCCCGGCGTCGCCGCCGTCACCGAACGGTTCGGTCTTGGCGTGGCGCATCACCAGCAGCACGTATTTGTAATCCTTGGCTTTCTTCGCAACCTTCTTGAGGCTCGTTCCCATGGACGAATGCTCCAATCCTTAACGATCCGATGCGCGTCAACGCAACACACACGACTATTGTCTCAGGACAACTGCAAGAAACACCGTATCAATCGCCGATAGCCTCGACCTGCGCGTCGAGATCGCGCAGCACTTTGCGCAGCTTACGGTCGGAAATGTCACGTAGTTCAAGGTCTTCGAGCTGTTCGGCACGTTCTTCGGCGCTCAGGGAATCGATATCCGTGGTCGTGTCTTTCGTGGCACGGTCGCGTTTGCGCAACGCCTGGAATCCCGGAGCCATCGCACGGGATACCATAAGGAAACCGGTGTGCCCGATCATCTGATGGTCGGGGCGGATCGCCAAACCCTGCGCCTTCCAGTCACGTTCCAGCGTTTCCTGGATGTCCGGTTCCGTCCAGCAGCCGGCTTCGCGCAACGCCTCCGCCATACGACTCAGCTGCGTGGTGGTGGTCACATACGCCACGAGCACGCCTCCGGGGGCAATCACTCGATACGCCTGTTCAAGCCGGTTCCAAGGGTCGAGCATGTCAAGCATGATGCGGTCGAAGGAATGCTCCGGCAACGTGGCCGCCACCGAGTCGAAATCTCCAGTTTTCAAATCCCACCAAGCAGGGCGGCCTCCGAAATAGACCGTGGCGTTCGCTTCGGCCACGCGGGCGAATTCCGACCGCATCTCGATGGTGGTCAGCCGGCCGGACTCACTCACCGCGTCCAACAGGTTGATGCTCATGGCGCCAGATCCGGCTCCGGATTCCAGCACGTTCATGCCGGAACGGATGTCGCCCAACTGAATTACCTGGGCAATGTCCTTCGGATACATGATCTGCGCGCCGCGAGGCATCGACAGCACATAGTCGGCCAGCCGCGGGCGCATTACCGCGAACTGCCACCCACCGATGGCGCGTGTGCCCTTCCAAGGCTTGTTGGCGTCGCGTTCCGGATGGTCCTGGTTGATCTGGGTCTCACGTTTGGCGCTCACCGTCACCACCACAGATCCCTCCAGCTGCCCGATCACGTCGTCGTGCAGAATGATGCCATGCGAGGTCTGCGTCACGCCACCAGGCACCAGCTGGTCGGTGATCTTATTGGATCTGCGATCCGTAAACTGCACTTTCTCGCCCGCCGTCAACGGTCCTCGACGCATCAATCGCTCCTTCATTCCCAACACGGCTTCCATCATTGCGACAGTGCGGTCAAGACCGCCTGTCTGGCGCTATTCATGCTACAGCATGTTCCGCCATGCAAAGCGCCAGTTACAGCGCGTACGCGTTCCAGCGCCCGTTCATGTGTGTCACCTCGAGCTTCAGGCCGAACACCTCGCTTAAGCGCGCGGACGTGAAGCCATGTTCCAAGTCGCCCGTGTACACGATGGTTCCGGGGGCCGGATCGTTGCCTGCCACATTGTCGGCATAAGCATCGGCTTCGTTGCCGGTGATTCTACCCATGATCGCCACATGGTCGAATCCCTGCGGAATCTCCTCAAGACGATGCGTCACCAATACCACGGCACGGTCTGATTGTTCGGCACCAACCCTGCTCAACGCACGAAGCGCGATCTCACGACCACCCAGGTCGAGTCCTGTGGTCGGTTCATCCAGAATCAGCAAATCCGGATCGGCCATCAGCGCACGGCAGATCAGCACGCGCGTACGTTCGCCTTCCGAAAGCTTGAACATCATCTTGCCTTCGAGGTATTCGATGCCGAATTCGCGCATCAGGGAGCGCGCCTTGGCATAATCTTCGTCGGTGTAAGTGTCGCGCCAACGGCCGGTGGTCGCGGTCAATGCGGTCACGATGGCGTCGAGCGGATCTTCCTGAGGCGGGAATGCACGGCTCAGTTCCGCGGAGCTCAAACCGATGCGGTTACGGTAGGAGAACACGTCCACTTTACCGAGACGGTTGCCAAGAATGTCGACGGTACCTTCCGACGGGAAGCCTCTGGTGCTCATCATTTGAACCAAGCTTGATTTGCCGATACCGTTAGGACCGAACAACACCCATTTCTCACCTTTGTTGATTTCCAAATTGACCTTGGTGAGAATCACACGCTTACGACGACGGAATTCCACGTCAGTGAGTTTCAGCGCGATGTTCTTTTCCGACATTCTTCCTCCCCTGCCATTGTGCAGATTGCAGTCATGAAAACGCCTTCCGCCAGAATAATGCGTACGGCGAAAGGCGTTCACGTATCATCTACGTGGCGAACGGGCTATTCGGCGGCTTTGCCCTGCTCGGCAAGCACGTCCTCGTAGACCTTGACGGTCTTGTCGGCGATCGACTCCCAGCTGAAGTTGTCGCGTGCTCGTTCATATCCAGCCTGTCCCATCTGCTTCGCTTTTTCAGGGTCGGCCATGATGCGGTTAATAGCGTCGGCCATATCGTGCACGAACTTGTCTGGATTGGTCGGGGTGCCAGTGCCGTCGTGCAACTGGTCGATGGGCACGAGGTAACCGGTTTCGCCGTCGACGACGACTTCAGGAATACCGCCAGTCGCGGAGGCCACCACGGGCAGACCGCAGGCCATGGCTTCAAGGTTCACGATGCCGAGTGGCTCGTAAATGGACGGGCAGATGAACGCGTCACAACCGTGTTCGAGCGCGTTAAGTTCCGGCTTCGGCAGCATCTCTTCGATCCAGATGATGTTGCCGCGCTCCTCATCAAGCTTGGCGAACGCGGTTTTGACCTCGTTCATGATTTCCGGAGTGTCGGGTGCGCCGGCGCACAGCACGACCTGGATGCCTGAATCGACGAAATGCAACGCCTGCAGCAGGTACGGCAGACCCTTCTGCCTGGTAATGCGGCCGACGAACAGGAGCGTGGGCTTATTGCGGTCGATGTTGTAGCGTTCGAACACCTTCCAGCCCGGATCATCGTCAGCCGGGGTTTCGAACTGGCTCATGGTGATGCCATTGTGCACCACGACCACCTTGTCGGGATCGAGATTCGGATAAGCGGACAGGATGTCTTCGCGCATGCCGGCGGATACGGCGATGACGCGGTCGGCGTGCTCGTATGCGTCACGTTCAGCCCACG
Organism: Bifidobacterium catenulatum PV20-2; assembly: GCF_000800455.1. Classification (NCBI taxonomy): domain Bacteria; kingdom Bacillati; phylum Actinomycetota; class Actinomycetes; order Bifidobacteriales; family Bifidobacteriaceae; genus Bifidobacterium; species Bifidobacterium catenulatum. The sequence goes on along the minus strand of NZ_CP007456.1, from coordinate 1,044,052 downwards.
AGCTCAGGTCGTAGCCGCCGCCCAGCTGCTCACGCTTCCATGGACGGAACGGTTCGAGGGAATGCGCGGTGATGACCAGCGGCGTTCCGTGCAGCATCTTGGCGAGGTAACCGGCTAGGCAGACGTACCATGTGTGGGCGTGGATGATGTCGGCGTCCACATCGTTGGCGATCTGCAAGTCGACGCCAAATGTTTTCAACGCGCCGTTCGCCTCTTGGAGTTCCTTGGGAACGTCGTACCCGATGACCTTAAGCGAACCTTTAGGATCATCACTCGGAATCTTGGGGATCTCATTCTCGGCACGCGGTCCATCAAACGCACGGACCGTCACATCCACGCGTTCCGCCAGAACTTTGGAAAGCTCCTCCGCGTGCACGCCTGCGCCGCCATACACCTTGGGCGGATATTCACGGGAAAGGATTTCAACCTTCATATCTGTGCTCTCCTCTTCGAGTCAGGCAGTTGTTCCATCACTACTGTAAGGCAATTTTTCAATGAAACGCCTGATTGTTTCATTCGTGTCACAAAGTTTTGCATCTTTTCTGACAAACCAAGACCGAACGGTGCCGTCATTCGTGACTCGCATGTGAAAGCGGGGCTGCATTCTTCCATCGGACGCAGCCCCGCTTTACGTTCATCGCTTTACTATCAGACGGCCGTACCATTCTGATCGAGATTCGGATTATGCTTCGGATTACCCGCCGTGAAGAACAGACTAAGCACACCGATGGCAAAAACAATGGAAACGGTTGCGATGAGCCACATCGGATGTGATGGAAGCCACATGACTACAAGGAATGCGATTGCGGACAATGCGATCAGCGTCCAGCTGGCTACGCGGAACCACTGGCGCATGGAATGCGGCGCTTTGAACATCTTCGGATTTGTGTAATCCGGATTGGTGGTCAGCAGGCTTTCATTTTCCACGACGCTGCCGCCGGTCGGTTTCCATGGGCCGTCGGTGCCGTCCTGCAGGCGACGGGACTTCTCCTGAAGCTGGTATTCGTCAAGCATGCCGGAACGGCCACGGCCTCTGGTCTGGTCGTACTGTTGAGGCACTCCCCTGCGGTTCTGCTTGGCTTGGGCACGTCGTTCGGCGCGATTTGGCATTGGTGCACTCCTTTGTTACGTGTTGCTGCATGCTACTTTAGCGTATGCTGGACCCGTATGCTGGCTGTTTTCCACGCTTCAGTCATATCGATTCAAGAAAAACGTTACCTATAGGGAAAGTGGTCTTCATCCGCATTCTGATGGATGCGGATGAAGACCACTTGAATCTTAGTGTCGCCGTCGAATCAGCGTGGCAGCATCATCGGCCTTTTGGAGGCCACGATGGGTGCCGGCAGTTCAGTGGCACCGGTGAGGTATTCATCCACGGCAGCCGCGCAGGAGCGGCCTTCGGAGATGGCCCATACCACGAGGCTCTGGCCGCGTCCGGCGTCGCCACAGGCGAATACACCATCCTGGCTGGTGGCGAACTTGTCGTTGCGAGCCACATTGCCGCGCCCGTCGAGGTCAACGGGCAGCTGGTCCACGAGCGTGGTGGTGTCCGGATGCAGGAAACCGACGGAGATGAGCACCAAGTCGGCCGGGATCACGCGTTCAGTGCCCGGCTGACGTGTGAACGGGCCGTTTTCGCCGGGTGCCACGTTCACGACCTTGAGGCCGGTCACATGTCCGTTCTCGTCGGCCACGAAGCCTTCGGTGGCGGTGGAGTGTTCCACCTTCACCTTAGCCTGTTCCTCTTCGGTGCCGACGAAGTTCACGGAATCCGTGCTGTACACGTATTCGGCGCGCTGGGTTTCGAAGCCTTCCTCCATGGAGGAGGTCTTCTGATACAGGCGTGCGAAAGTCGGCCACGGTTGGTTGGCCGGGCGTTCGCTTGGTTCCTGCGGCATGATCTGCAGCACAGTGACGTCCTTGGCGCCTTGACGGATGGACGTGCCCAAGCAGTCGGATCCGGTATCGCCGCCGCCGATGATCACGACGTGCTTGCCTTCGGCGGTGATGTCATTGACTGGCTTAACGCCGTAGATGCGGCGGGTCGCGTCAGGCAGGAACTCCATGGCGAAGTGGATGCCTTTGAGTTCACGACCCGGAATCTTCATGTCGCGCGGCACGGTGGAGCCGATGGCAACGACCACGGCATCGTAGCGGGAGCGCAGGTCGTCCCAGGAGATGTCTTTGCCGATCTCCACGCCGGTACGGAATACAGTGCCTTCGGCCTCCATCTGTTCCACACGGCGGTCGATGAGTCGCTTGTCGAGTTTGAAGTTCGGAATGCCGTAACGCATCAGACCGCCGATGGCGTCATCACGCTCGTATACGACCACGGTGTGGCCGGCGCGGGTGAGCTGCTGGGCGCATGCTAGACCGGACGGGCCGGAGCCGACCACGGCGACGGTCTGGTCGGTCAGACGCTGCGGAGGCAACGGCTTGACATAGTCAAGCTCCCATGCCTGATCGATGATCGTGCACTCGTCGTTCTTGATCATGGTCGGCGGCTGGTGGATGCCTAGCACACAGGCGGCCTCGCACAGCGCGGGGCAGATGCGGCCGGTGACCTCAGGGAAGTTGTTCGTCTCGGACAGGCGGTTGTACGCGTCTTCCCACTTCTCCTGGCGGACCAGATCGTTGAATTCTGGAATGATGTTGCCCAACGGGCAGCCGTTCATGCAGAACGGCGTGCCGCAATCCATGCATCGGGCCGCCTGTTCAGTGGTCCAAGGTTGCAGGCCGGATTCGGCGTGGACGTCGAACCAATCCTTGATTCGCTCCTCGACGGGGCGTTCGGCCAGTTCGCGACGGGTACGGACCTTCAGGAATCCACGTGGATCTCCCATGTCAGCGCGCTCCTTCCATAACCTGCTCGTACACCTGTTCCCAGACGCCGGGCGTATTAAAATCGATATTGTTCTCTTCGGCGTTCTTCATCGCCTTCTGCATGGCGATGAAGTGCTTCGGCACGATGTGCGTGAATCGCTTGGATGCATTCTTCCAGTCGGCGAGTAGTCCGGCTGCGAATGCGGAACCGGTCTCTTCCGCATGCTGCTTGACCAGGCCATGCACGATTTCGTCCGACTCACTGTCGAGCGGTTCGAACAGCAGTGCGCCGTTGGTGGCGGCTGCCGGGTTGACCTGCTTCATGTCGAGATCAAGCACGTACACGTGTCCGCCGGAGAAGCCTGCGCCGAGGTTACGGCCCGTGGTGCCGAGAATCACGACGGTGCCGCCGGTCATGTATTCGCATCCGTGGTCGCCGACGCCTTCCACCACGAAGGTGGCGCCGCCGTTGCGCACGCCGAAACGCTCGCCGGCACGTCCCGCCACAAACATCTGGCCGGAGGTGGCACCGAAACCGGTGACATTGCCTGCGATCACGTTCTTATGCGGATCAAAGGTGATGCCCGCCTCCGGACGCACGACCATGCGTCCGCCGGACAGTCCCTTACCCGCGTAGTCGTTGACTTCGCCGTATATGCGGATGGTTTCGCCGCGCGGAATGAACGCGCCGATGGACTGGCCGCCTGCACCGTGGAAGGTCATGTCGATGGTGTCGTCCGGCAGGCCTTCCTCGCCGTAGCGCTTGGTGATCTCGTAGCCGACCATGGTGCCGAGCGTACGGTACACGTTGCGGATCGGCATCTCGATGCGCACCGGCTCCTTCTTTTCGAGGGCCGGCTGCGCAAGCTCGATGAGCTTGTTGTCGAGCGCCTTGTCGAGTTCGTGGTTCTGCTCGATGGTCTGATGCAGGATGGTTCCCGGAACCGGTCCCGGCTGCATGAGCACGTTGCTCAAATCGATGCCGTCGGACTTCCAACGCTTGATCGCTTCGTTCTGGTCGAGGCATTCGACATGGCCGACGGCCTCCTCCAAGGTGCGGAAGCCGAGCTGTGCGAGCAGTTCGCGTACTTCCTCGGCGATGAACATGAAGAAGTTGATGACGTGCTCCGGCTTGCCCTTGAAACGTGCGCGCAGTTCGGGATCCTGGGTGGCGATGCCCTGCGGGCAGGTGTTCTTCTGGCAGGCACGCATCATGACGCAGCCTTCGACAATCAACGCCGCAGTGGCGAAGCCGAACTCCTCGGCACCAAGCAGGGCTGCGATCACCACGTCGCGGCCGGTCTTGAGCTCGCCATCGCATTGCACGGTGATACGCGAACGCAGGCCGTTGAGCACGAGCGTCTGCTGGGTTTCGGACAGGCCAATCTCCCATGGGGTGCCAGCGTGCTTGATCGCGTTGAGCGGAGCCGCGCCGGTGCCACCGTCGTAACCGGAAATCAGCACCACGTCGGCATGGCACTTGGCAACGCCGGCCGCGATGGTGCCGACGCCGAATTCAGAGACGAGCTTGACGTGGACGCGGGCCTTCGGATTCGCCATCTTCGCATCGTTGATTAGCTGCTTCAGATCCTCGATGGAATAGATGTCATGGTGCGGCGGCGGAGAGATGAGCTCGACGCCCGGGGTCGCGTGACGCACCTTGGCGATCCACGGCGGGACCTTGGCTCCCGGAAGGTGGCCGCCTTCGCCAGGCTTGGCGCCTTGGGCGAGCTTGATCTGCAGATCGGTGGCATGTACCAGGTAGTCGCTAGTCACGCCGAAGCGCGCCGATGCGATCTGCTTGATCTTGCTGTAGCGCAGCGGATCGTTGATGCGGTCTTCGGATTCTCCGCCCTCGCCGGAGTTGGAACGTGCGCCGATGGTGTTCATGGCGATGGCGAGGGTCTCGTGCGCCTCCTGGGAGATGGATCCGTAGCTCATGGCGCCGGTGGAGAAACGCTTGACAATCTCGCTGGCCGGCTCGACCTCGCTGATGTCGATCGGCTTGCGATCGGACTTGAACTTCATCAGGCCGCGCAGCGTCATCAGACGGTTGGAGGTGTCGTTGATGTGCGCCGAATACTTCTTGAACATGTCGTAATCGCCGCGCTGGGTAGATTGCTGCAGCAGGAAGATGGCCTCAGGATCGTTGAGGTGGCCCTCGCCGGTGCGACGCCACTTGTATTCACCGCCGGTACGCAGGTTGCGGTGCGGACGGGCGGTCCACTGCGACGGGTAGGCGACGCGGTGACGGATGGCGACCTCTTCGGCCAGCTCGTCGAGCCCGACGCCGCCGACGCGGGAGGTGGTACCGGTGAAGTATTCGTCGATGACGTCCTTATTCAGGCCGATGGCTTCGAACAGCTGCGCGCCACGGTAGCTCATGATGGTGGAAACGCCCATCTTGGCCATAATCTTGAGCACGCCAGTGGACAGCGCGTTGGTCAGGTTCTTCACCGCGGTTTCGGCGTCGACGTTGAGATAGCCCTTGCGTGACAGGTCTTCAACGGATTCGAAGGCCAGATACGGGTTGACGGCCGCCGCGCCGTAGGCGATCAGCAGAGCGACATGGTGGATCTCACGCACATCGCCGGCCTCGACGACCATGGAGATCTGGGTGCGCGTGTGCCTGCGCAGCAGATGGTGCTGCACCGCGGAGGTGAGCAACAGCGATGGGATCGGCCCCCACGTGTAGTTGGAGTCGCGATCGGAGAGCACGAGGAAGTTGGATCCGTTTTCGATGGCTTCGTCGACTTCCTGGAAGATATCGTCGAGACGTTCCTTCAGAGCCTTGCCGCCGCCTGCGACCTGATAGAGGCCCTTGACGACGAACGGCTTGTAGTAGCCACCGAGGATCTTGGCTCGGTCAAGGCGCTTGAGCTGCGCCATTTCGTCGGAGTTGAGCACCGGCAACGGGATGAGGATTTTCTTGGCGTGCAGTTCGGAATCGGCCAGCAGGTTCGGCTCGGGGCCGATGGCGGATTCGAGGCAGGTCACGATCTTTTCGCGTTCCCAGTCGAGCGGTGGGTTGGTGACCTGCGCGAACTTCTGGGTGAAGTAGTCGAACAGCATGCGGCTGCGGGAAGAGAGCGCGGCCATAGGCGCGTCGTTGCCCATGGATCCGAGTGGTTCCTTGCCGGTGTTGGCCATAGGGGCGAGCAGTAGCTTCAGGTCCTCTTCGGTGTAGCCGAATGCGCGCTGGCGGCGCTGCACGGACTGGCCGGAGTGGTTGACATGCTCGCGCTTGGGCAGTTGGCTCATCTCGACGGTGTTGCCTTCGACCCACTGGCGGTACGGATGCTGGGATGCGAGAGACTTCTTGATTTCTTCGTCGGGGATGATGCGACCTTCGTTGGTGTCGACGAGGAACATCTTACCCGGCTCCAAGCGGCCCTTGGATACGATATGCTCTTCGGCGTTCTCCGGGAGCACGCCGATTTCGGATGCGAGCACGATGTAGCCGTCGTCGGTGAGCTGCCAGCGACCGGGGCGGAAGCCGTTGCGGTCGAGCAACGCGCCGACCTGGGTGCCGTCGGTGAAGATGATGTGCGCCGGACCGTCCCACGGTTCGATCAGCGTGTTGTTGTACTCGTAGAACGCTCTGACGTCGGAGTCAAGCTGGTCGTTCTTCTCCCATGCTGGCGGCAGCATCATGGAGATGGCATGTGGCATGGAACGGCCGGACAGGTGTAGCAGTTCAAGGCATTCGTCGAACGTGCCGGAATCGGAGTAGCCCGGGGTCGCGATCGGCAGCAGCGGCTTGAATTCGCCGAGCAGTTCGGAGCTCAGGCGGCCTTCACGTGCGGACAGCCAGTTGCGGTTGCCTTGGATGGTGTTGATCTCGCCGTTGTGGGCCAGCTGGCGGAACGGCTGTGCGAGCGGCCAGCTCGGGAACGTGTTGGTGGAGAAGCGGGAGTGCACGATGGCGATCTTCGCCTTCATGCGTTCATCGGAAAGGTCCAGGAAGAAGGGCTTGAGCTGCATGGTAGTGAGCATGCCCTTGTAGGTAATGGTACGTGCAGACAGGGACGCGAAGTAGATGCCCACCTCATGTTCCACGCGCTTGCGGATGCGGAACGTCTTGCGGTCCAGTTCGATGCCGGCGAGCTGTCCTTCAGGGTCGGCCACGACCAGCGTCTTGAACGCAGGCATGCTGGCGAGCGCCTGCAGTCCGAGCCCGTCCGGGTTGGTGGGTACGACGCGCCATGCGAGTACTTCGAGGCCTTCTTCGCGCACGATCTTGGTGATGGCCTGCTCCTGCTGTCCGGAGGTGGCGATGTCGCGGTCAAGGAACGCGATGCCGGCTGCGTAATGGCCTTCTTCGGGCAATTCCACGCCTGCGGTGGCGCGCATGAACTCGTCTGGCATGCTCATGAGGATGCCTGCGCCGTCGCCGGTGTTCTCCTCGGCGCCGACCGCACCACGGTGATTGAGGTTGACGAGCACTTCGATGGCATCGTCGATGATCTTGCGTTCCGGGCGCTTGTTGAGGGTGGTGACCATACCCACACCGCAAGCATCATGCTCAGCGCCAGGATCGTACATACCTTGGGAATCATGGATCGTGAGATCTAACGGGGCGTGGAAAGTCACCGAAACCACCTTCAATGTTTTTAGGCAAGAAAAGTCTTGCGGTTCTTTAATGCGTGGATTAGAATAACGCGCCCCTGTATCAAACACGTTTCATGTGTCCATATAACGAATACCCCGAAAAGTCAAGACATACTTTCTCGAGGGGATGTGGAGAATATCCAACGAACCGGACTCTCACGCCAACTCATCCAAGTATCGACGCATGCCGTTATGCTGGCTGCTTGTCTGAATAGTACAGGGGAGCCGATATGTGGCTGAGACGGGCTTTTGCCCGGACCCTCATACCTGATCAGGGTAATGCCTGCGTAGGAATGTTACGAACGGTGCACATATACGTTCCTCTGTGTCGGCGATCATAAACTGGTCATCCTCCATATAAGGAAGAGAGGGGAATGGACATGTCTGCCATGTCGCAACCATCCGTTCAGAACGGATCCGATTCGAAAAAGCTCACTCCAAAGAACGTTTTGCTGGGTTTGCAGCATGTGTTGGTGTCTAATGTGTGGCTTGATCCGGTATTTGTGGCCGGTGCCATTGGGTTGCCGTTGGCCTTATCTTCGAATATGGTGAACGCTATTTTCATCGTGTCTGGTTTGGTCACGTTGATTCAGGCCACGAAGTTGGTGCGTCTGCCAATTGTGCAAGGTCCGTCTGCCGCGTTCGATGCGTTGATGATTGCCGCTGGCACCGCCGGTTCGTTGGCTGCGGCTGGCACGTCGATTTTTGTTAGTTCGCTGATTTTCGTGGTGCTGTGTCTGACTCGCGTGATTGAGAAGATGCGCTTTCTATTTGCGCCGATGGTTTCCGGCGTGATTATTTTTCTGGTTGGCGTTTCGCTATCGAGTTTCACATTGAGTGAGTTTCTTGGCGGCGCTCCCGGCGATGATGGGTTTGCTGATCCAAAGACGTTGGCCGTGTCTGTGGCGACTTGCGTGTTGGTGGTGGTGCTTTCCCAGTTTGGCAAGGGTATGGTCAGGGCGCTTTCCTACTTGATTGCATTGGTTGTCGGCACTTCGCTCTCCATAGTGTTTGGCATGGCAGATTTTTCCGGGGTTGCGTCCAAGTCTTGGTTCGGTCTTCCTCAGATCATGCCATATGGTGGTTTTGATTTTGATGCTGCGGTTTTTGTACCATTCTTCATTGCGTATATGGTTGCGATTATGGAGGCGCTTGGCGTGTATCAGGCGGCCAGCGAGATTCAGGGCGTCAAGCTTGAGGATCGTCAGGTTCGTTATGGCTTGTCCGGCGAAGCGGCTGGTTCCGCTATTTCTTCGCTGATCGGTGGTTTCACCACTACCGCGTATCCGCAGAATGTCGCTTTGCTTAAGGTTACGGATGAGGGCAAGTCCCGCACCTGCGTGCCGGTGATCATCGCCGGTGTGGCGTTTGTGGCACTTGGTTTCATACCGAAAGCCGGTGCGATGTTGTCGTTGATTCCCTCCCCTGTAATCGGTGGCATTTTCCTTCCGGCCGCGGCGAGCCTGATCAGCACGGGCTTCAATACGCTGCGCAAGGCAGAGTCGGACGACCGATCCCAAGTAGTCATCGGCTTGTCACTGCTGTTGGGTATCGCGTTGCCGAACGCATTGAGCGGTCTTGAGAGCGGCGCTCACGTGTTCTTCTCCAATTCGATTCTGGTCGGCGCGTTCTGCGTGGTGATTCTCAAGGCGTTGCTGATCGATTTGCCGAATCTGATCAATCGTCACAAAACAGGCACAGGCAATGACGAGGATCAGACACAGGCTTGATTCACGATCAACCGTTACCGAAATTGAACATAGGAAAGGAACATTGCATCATGACATCGATGTCGCTAAACACTGAAGCTCAGCAGATCAAGGCAGATGTGCTTGAGTTCATCGAAAAGTACGGATGCGAAACCGCGCCGGATAAGGCGTTCGACGCGCTCGCACGCCAGATTTTCGCTTTTCAGTACGCTCATAACATGCAGTATCGTACGTATTGCATGTCTCGCAGGGTGACTCCGCAGACGTTGTCCAGCTGGATGGATATTCCACCGATGCCGGTGGATGGGTTCAAGATGCTGACGCTCACTTCGGTTCCCGAAACGGAGTGCGAGGCCGTGTTCATGACCAGCGGCACCACGCATCCCGGCCAACGTGGACGCAATTATCATCCTGATCTTGAGGTGTGGGACGCTTCGATGATCGGCCCGTTCCGTCATTTCATCATGCCTGACCGCAAACGTATACGCATCGCAATACTCTCCCCCGCTTGGGAGATGAACCATAATGGTTCGTTGGCCCGTTATCTGACGCGTGCGCTGGAGCAGTGCGGCAGCGAAGGCAGCGGCTTCTTCTTCCATGAGGATGGTTTGGATTTCGCGGGCGTGGAAGGATTCCTCGATCAGGCGGTGGCCGATGGCGAGCCGGTGATGCTGATGGGCGCCTCGTCTGCATACCTGTATCTGCTTGACTATCTTGCCAGGCAGGGCAAGACCTATGCGTTGGCGAAGGATTCGCGTGTGTTCGATACCGGTGGATTCAAGAGCACAAAAACCAATATGACGGTCGATGACCTGTATGCGAGGTTCTCTGAGGTGTTCGGCGTCGCTCGCACGCACTGTGTGAACATGTATGGCATGACGGAGTTGAGTTCACAGATTTACGACCAGAATCTGCTGTCGTACTATACGGATGGATCGTCGAATTATCTGAAGGCTACGCCGTCGTGGGTTCGCTCCGTGTTTCTCGATCCGGCGACCCTCATGCCTGTTCCCAATGGCAAACAAGGTGTGATCGCGCATTACGATTTGGCGAATTGGAATTCCTGCCTGGCGATTTTGACGGAGGACCTTGGCGTGCGCACCGCTTCCGGTTACGAGCTCAATGGTCGTGCGAAGGGTGCGGAGGCACGTGGTTGCTCCATCGCCGTCGATGAGGTGATGGCGGCGAACGCATGAGCATCATCGATATTTTCCATACGCCGCGCGGTTTCGTGTTTCAAGATTTCGAAACGCGCGACATCATCACCAATCATGGTGAGGTCACGTTACGATATCCGGTGCTCACTGCGGAAATAATCCGTGATTTGTGCGGGACAGTACGTCGCAATCGGCTGCAGACACTGTCGGCATATTCCGTCGAACGCATTGTGGATGTTATCGGTAAGGCTGTGGAATTGTGGACGGATCCCGATTATGAGGAACGTCTGCTTGCCGAATCGTTGATTCCCGCCATTACCGGCTATGATGCGACGATGACACGCATCGAGTTGAAACGCTACATGCGCATGTTTCGTAGACGCGAGCTGTTGCGTTTTCTCGACGATGAGCTGTCAAGCCCGCGCATACTGGACGAATACCGTCCGAACAAGTCCGGCGGGTACACGCGCCTGTATGGACCTGATCTGACGTTCCACGTGTTCTCCAGCAACGTTCCCGGCATTCCTGTGTGGAGCATGACCATGAGTCTGCTGACGAAAAGCGCGATTATCGGCAAATCCTCGTTCGATGAGCCGCTGATGCCCGTACTTTTCGCGCACTCTTTGGCGCAAATCGATCCGGATCTTGCTGACGCTTTGGCCGTGGTGCCATGGCGTGGCGGCACTGTGGAACTTGAAGACATGGCGATCGGCGAAGCGAATGCCGTAATCGCCTACGGCTCTTCGCACACCACTGAAGCCATCCGTCCACGCGTCGGTACCGGCAAACCGTTTCTCAGCTATGGTGCTCGCATCGGCTTCTCACTGATTGGCCGCGAAGCGTTGCGCGCGGACACGCATGTGCAGACCGTGCACCGCATGGCCGTGGACGTGGCCACCTACGACCAACAAAGCTGTTTGGCGCCGCAAACCATCTTCGTGGAACGAGGCGGCGCCATCTCCCCCGCGCAAACCGCCGAACTGCTTGCCCGCGAACTCGACTCGCAGCAGCGCAAATACCCAAGATCCGCCCCTTCCGATGAAGAATCGCTCGCCATACGCAGAGCGCGTTCCGAAACCGAGATGAAAGCGCTGTTCATGGCGGCTCCGGCACCAGACGGTTCCACGGCCCAAAGCGACCCACAGGCGCCGTTCGTCATCGAGTCACCGCAAGGCACCAGCTGGACCGTGCTCTACTTCCCCAATACCGACAGTCTCACCTCATTGGCGACCCCACTCAACCGCACCATCAACCTCGTCGCCGTGGATCAGCTCGAAAACGCACTGCCAGCGCTGAAACCATATCGCGCTTGGCTGCAGACCTGCGCGATCGCCGCCAGCTCATCCAGACTATTCACACTTGCGCAACACGTGGGCGAATACGGCATCGACCGCATCTGCCCCGTCGGCGAAATGAACCGTGCGAAATCCGGATGGCATCACGATGGCGGATTCAACATCCTCGATCTTGTCAGAGCCGTTGACATCGAACGCAACACCGACCGTTACTCCGACACCTTCGACATCGATTACGAATAATCCCTAAGGAAACCCCATGAACCAGCAACATACAAGCCGACCGCTCACCGGCAAAACAGCTATCGTCACCGGCGCAAGCCGAGGCATCGGTGCCGCAATCGCACTCAGACTCGCGCAACTCGGCGCCAACGTGACCATCGACTACCTGAGCAACAACGAACGCGCACAACAGACCGCGCGACGCATCGAACACGACGCCGAAGCGCAAGGACGCATCATCGTATGCAAAGCAGACGTGACCGACCTAAACCAAGTCAACGAACTCACGCAAACCACAGTCAACACTTTCGGCGGCATCGACATCCTCGTCAACAACGCACTCAATCACTACTCGTTCGATCCGCGCAACCGCATCACTTTCGGCAATACCGTCTGGAACGACTATGCAACCCAACTCGAAGGATGTCTCAAAGGCACCTACAACACCTGCACAGCCGCACTGCCATACATGCGACGCCAATCATGGGGACGTATCGTCAACATCTCCAGCAACCTCGTCGACAGTCCCATCGTCCCCTACCACGACTACATAGCCGCCAAAGGCGCACTCATCGGGCTCACGCGCTCATTAGCGCAGGAAGCCGGAGCGTGGGGCATCACGGTGAATGCCATCGCCGCAGGTCTGACCGTAGGCACGGATTCAAGTCGCGCCACTACTGAAGATATTCGCGAACATATCATCGAGCAGACGCCTTTGGGACGACTCGCCACCGCCGATGACATCGCAGGGGGCGTAGCACTGCTGGTGGGTGAGGATGCACGTTTCATCACCGGACAGACATTGCATGTCGATGGCGGCCTCACGATGCGCTGATTGCGAACATCCGGCGACAGCCGCATTCGAGGCTTGTTCAATCCACACACTGTATCCGCCCATACCAAGATGGGCTGTCTAAAACCAATTCGTCAGAGGATTATCGGCGTTATAACGAACAGGCGTCGAAGAAACGCTCGATGACGGTGTCGTTGAGCAGGCGTCCGGTTCGGGTTGGAATCACACGTCCGTCACGGATCACGATAAGACCTTCGTCTTCCATGGGTTGGATGCGAGCCATATCAACCGTGCTTCCAAGAAGGCTCAAATCAAGGCCCTCACGTATGCGCAGACCAAGCATGATGATTTCTTCGAGGTTCTCCTCGTTGGAGATTCGTTCGCGTCCCGACCATGGCATATCGCCGGCGTTGATAGCCTGACCCCACATGCGCGGATGTGCGATATCCCAGCTGCGTAAGCCCGAAGTTTTGACTGTTTCGGTTTTTTCCTTCGGCATGGACTGTTCGACATCCAGCACGTTGCCATAGTGGCTGTGCGCACCCGGTCCAAGTCCGGCCCAGTCGACATTGTGCCAGTAGCCGAGATTATGTTGCGATTCATAACCAGGCCGTGCCCAATTGCTGATCTCGTACCATTCAAGACCGGCCGCGCTCAACAGATCGTCGGCGATCTCATATTTGGTTGCCTCATCGTCATCATCGGGCGTAGGCAATGTTCCTGCCGCAATCTGACGTCCCATTTTCGTGTTCGGCGCAACGGTCAACGCATATGCCGAAATATGGTTGACTCCCAAATCGATCGCCGTGCGTACGGAAGTGCGCCAATCATCAAGGCTCTCCCCCGGCGCACCGTAAATCAAATCCACGCTGGAACGCATGCCGGCAGCATTTGCCGCGGCGATTCCTGCCGCCACATTGGCCGGAGTATGCGTACGGTCCAATGTTTTCAGCACGCTTGGCACGGCCGACTGCATGCCGAAAGAGATGCGGTTGAATCCGCCGTTCGCCAGTTCCTTCACATAATCGGCGTTCACCGTGTCCGGATTCGCCTCGGTGGTGATTTCCGCGTTCTCGGCAATGCCCCACGTATCGCGCACGGCATTCAGCATGTCCACCAGATCCGAGGCTTTCAGAATCGTGGGCGTGCCACCGCCGAAGAAGACGGTGGCCGCTTCCGGTTCGTCAATGCCGTGCGCGATCTGCCAATCGCGAACGATCGACATCTCGCGAATCACCATGTTGGCGTAGTTGCCGCGCGATGCGCCCGCTCCCATGTCGACGGCGGTATACGTGTTGAAATCACAATAACCGCAGCGGCGCATGCAGAATGGCACATGAATGTAAACTTCGAACATCAGCCTTCGGTCTTCTGGGCCGCACGGATCTTGTCTTTGGTGTCACGGTCATTGCCGGTCTCTCCGGTCGACAATGCGGCGATGAACGCCTCTTGCGGCACCTCGACATGGCCGAGCATCTTCATGCGCTTCTTGCCGGCCTTCTGCTTTTCGAGCAGCTTGCGCTTACGGGAAATGTCGCCGCCATAACACTTGGCAAGCACGTCCTTGCGCAAGGCACGAATGTTCTCGCGTGCGATGATGCGGGAGCCGATGGCGGCCTGAATCGGGATTTCGAACTGCTGGCGAGGAATGAGCTCACGCAGCTTCTTCGTCATCATCACACCGTAGGAATACGCCTTATCCTTATGCACGATGGCGCTGAACGCATCGACCTTCTCACCCTGGATGAGAATGTCAACCTTCACCAGATCGGCGGACTGTTCGCCGTCCTCATGGTAGTCAAGCGACGCGTAGCCCTTGGTGCGGCTCTTCAACTGGTCGAAGAAGTCGAACACGATTTCAGCCAGCGGAATACGATAATGCATTTCCACACGGTCGGCGGAAATGTATTCCATAGTGCCCATTTGGCCACGATGGTCCTGACACAAGTCCATGACGGCGCCGATGAATTCCTTCGGAGTGATGATGTCGGCGGCCACCATCGGTTCGACGATCTGCTTGATCTTGCCGTCGGGGAATTCACTCGGATTGGTCACACGATACACGGAATTGTCTTCCGCAGTGACCTCGTACGGCACGTTCGGCGCGGTGGAGATCAAATCAAGATTGAATTCACGGCTCAGTCGTTCGGTCACGATCTCCATGTGCAGCAGGCCAAGGAAGCCGCAGCGGAAGCCGAAGCCCAACGCCACAGACGTTTCCGGCTCATAAATCAGGGCCGCGTCGTTGAGCTTGAGCTTGTCTAGCGCCTCACGGAGTTCCGGATACTGCGCGTTGTCGATCGGGAACAGACCCGCGTAGACCATGGGCTGTGGGTCACGGTAGCCTTCGAGCGGATCGGCTGCGGGCTTGAGCGCAGAAGTGATGGTGTCGCCCACCTTGGACTGGCTGACATCCTTCGCGCCGGTGATCACATAACCGACTTCGCCCGCGCCAAGCGCCTTCGTAGGCATCATGTCTGGACTGATCACGCCGATTTCAATCGGATCATGGGTCATGCCGATACCCATCATATGCAGTTTCTCACGGGAACGCAGCTCGCCATCGACCATACGAATGTAGGTGACGATACCGCGATAAGAGTCGTAGACGGAATCGAAGATCAACGCACGTGCGGGTGCTTCCGGATCTCCAGTCGGCGCCGGAACGTCGGCAACGATACGGTCAAGCAGTTCGGACACGCCTTCACCGGTTTTACCGGACACGCGTAGCACTTCGGAAGGATCGCAGCCAATCAGGCCTGCGATTTCTTCGGCATGCTTGTCTGGTTCCGCGCTGGGAAGATCGATTTTGTTCAGTACAGGAATGATGGCCAGATCGTGGTCAATGGCCATATACAGGTTCGACAGGGTCTGTGCTTCGATGCCCTGTGTCGCATCGACAAGCAGCACGGCACCCTCGCATGCGGCGAGTGCGCGGGAAACCTCGTAGGTGAAGTCGACGTGACCTGGAGTGTCGATCATGCCGAGGGTGTATTCGGTGCCGTCGAACGTCCACGGCACGCGCACGGCCTGCGATTTGATGGTGATGCCACGCTCCTGCTCAATATCCATGCGGTCCAGGAAACGATCACGCATCTCACGTTCGGGCACGATGCCGCTGAGCTGCAGAATACGGTCTGCCACCGTAGACTTGCCGTGATCGATATGCGCGATGATGCAGAAATTGCGAATCAACGACTGATCGGTGAAACCGGGCTGGTTATGCTGCTGGCCCACGCCATCCTCCTCCTGAAATATTCGACGCAAACGATTCTAACTGCTAGTATCGGCATGGTGAGTCGCGACACTCCTAAGCCCGTTGGCGATTTATCCGCGCGCCATGTTATCATCACTGTTTGTATGTCCTTATAGAAAACGTCGTTTGGAGAAATAGTGGCAAACATCAAGTCGCAGAAGAAGCGCGTTCTCACCAACGAGAAGGCCCACAAGCGCAACGTGGCCGTGAAGTCCAGCCTGAAGACTGCCGTTCGCGCCACCCGTGAAGCTATCGCCGCCGGCGATAAGTCCGCAGCAGAAGCCGCCTACAAGGTCGCAGCTCAGAAGCTCGACAAGGCTGCTGGCGCTGGCGTGATCCACAAGAACCAGGCTGCTAACCGCAAGTCCGGTCTTGCCGTGGCCATCAACGCTCTCTGAGTTTTAGAAGCTCACAGCTAACGAAAATCCCGCAGGTTTTTCCTGCGGGATTTTTTTGTTACGCAAATATCTTTTTCGTTTAATTACTCTCTCACTGCCGCTACTTGCGCTTGTCACACTTGCGTTTGTCGGAATCCTTATCAGAATGAATGACCGGTCGTTTCAAATATTTCGATTCACTTGGCAGATATGTATTATGACGCACCAGCGCTCCCGGAAGCTGAATGTCGAAAATCACCGAAATCAATCGCATGCCAACCATCAATGTGACAATCAGCAGATCAAACACCACTTCGGCTGGAAAACTGACGATTCCAGCGTCCACGCCTTTGCAGACAAGCACCGTCAGTACGCATCCCACGGCGGATGGAACCGCATACCAATGTTTGTCACGAATCACCATCGGCACTTCGTTGATGAGCATGTCTCGAATCAGCCCACCTCCAAGCGCGGTGAACATGCCCAGAAAAACCGCAGTCATGCCTGACGTGTGGTACATCATGGCTTTGCTGGTACCGTTGACCGCATACAATCCCAATGCCAGAGCATCCAATGAAAGCATGGACCATTTGAGCTTGTTGATTTCGGGATGACACACCGCTACAGCCACCGAAGCGAGCAACGCGACGATCACCAAACCCTTGTCTGATACGCCGACTGGCGGCGAAATACCCAACAGCAAGTCACGGATGATGCCTCCGCCCAGTGCGGTGAGCCACGTGGTGACGAGAATCGCGAAAATGTCGTAGCCTTTGCGCACGGCGGCAAGTCCGCCGCACATGCCGCAGCAGAACGTCGCCAAATATTCAATCCCCCAAAAGAAGGCATTACTCTCCAACGCCACCGGCACGCTTCCCTTTCTCTTCCCTCACTCTCGGATTTCGCGACTTCTCATCGTACACAATAAGCCGAGGGGCGGGAAACATGGTGTTCGACCGTAGGCTTGGCCGAACGGCCTTGAGTGTGTCGAACACCATGTTTCCCACCCCTCGGCGGACTTTGAACTATAAGTCAGTCGCGAAAAATCAGCAGACCTTCCACATCCAGTTGTGCGGATCTTCGATCTCGCCAAGCTGGATGCCCAGCAGCTGGTTGCGCAGGTTCACGGTGAATTCGCCGGAGTTGCCGTCGGCAACGGTCACGTCGAACTTCTCGGACTTGAAACGACCGATCGGGGTGATGATGGCTGCGGTACCGCAAGCGAACACCTCGGTGACTTCACCGGACTTGATGTCTTCGAGCAACTGGTCCAGAGCGATCATGGTTTCAACCACGTCGTGGCCGTTGTCCTGGATGAGCTGAATCAGGGAGCGACGGGTCACGCCCGGCAGAATGTTGCCGGTCAGAGACGGGGTCTCCACGTGGCCGTCCTTGTGCACGACCATCATGTTCATGCCGCCAAGTTCCTCAAGGTAGGTCTTGGTGGCGGCATCGACGAAGCAGACCTGCTCGCAGCCGTGGTCGATACCGGTGTATTCGCCCAGCAGGGATGCGGCATAGTTGCCACCGCACTTGGCGAAGCCAGTACCGCCAGGACCGGTGCGGAACCACTTGTCTTCAACCCAGATGCTGACCGGCTTCACGCCGCCCGGGAAGTACGGGCCGGACGGGGATGCGATCACGCAGTAATCCACTTCCTGTGGAGCGCGCACGCCGAGGAACGGCTCGGAAGCGAACATGAACGGGCGCATGTACAGGGTGTACTCGCGGCGGGTCGGAACCCAGTTCACGTCACGCTTGACGAGGGCGGCCACGGAACCGATGAAATCGCCAATCGGCAGTTCTGGCAGGTACAGACGCTTGGCGGAGTTCTGGAAACGCTCGGCGTTCGCATCCGGACGGAACAGCCAGGTGGAGCCATCGGCGTGACGGTAGGCCTTCAGACCCTCGAAGCATTCCTGAGCGTAGTGCAGAACGGATGCGCCCGGATCCATCTTCAGCGGCGCATACGGCTCGATGCGGCGGTCTCCCCAGCCTTCGCCCTTGGTCCAAGTCATGTGGGCCATATTGTCGGAGAAGACCTGACCGAATGCCGGCTTGTCGATGAGTTCGGCACGTTTGGCGTCGGATGCCGGGTTTTCGTTCGGGAGCACGGTGAACTTCTCGGTGAGCTTGTCAAGCTCTGCCGGATCGTGATGATTCTGTTCAGTCATTCTTTACTTCTTCTTGTTGCAGCCGCCCGAAAGCGGCCCGCGGTTGTTGGTATTCCAGTGCTTGTGGCACCGGCTCTGGTTAGTAACTTTCCCACATCATAATCTCTTTCGATTACAAGCGTTCGCGATATGAGATAGGAAGAAACATCCTGCGAAAAAGTTGCCGCCCTCACGCCCGTCGGCACCCACCGCAGCCTCGTTCGGTTAACAAGAGCTCCCAGGGTTGGGCACTGTCAGGAGGCCTAGGTAACTGCTGTTAACTGCCATGGTGCATAAACTTCCTTTGCCCCGGAAACAGCACAGCGGCGCAACCTCTGCCCGCCATCCACGGGCAACATTGACAAGATGCCCCCTATGCACGTATCTGCGTTATATATATATGGCAGATTCGTGAACTTGACCGGAGATATCTCGCCTATATATGGCAGACCTTGCCGGAAAAAGACCACATAGAGGGTACGAAATGACCAAATACTCCGGCCAACCCTCCAATGTATTGGCGGATACTCGAAAAAGCAACACCCCCGTCATTAGGCAGGATCAATAAGATTGTTGGCATCACGATGCTTGCTGCAGCGGCGTTCTCCCGGATTGCAGATCTGCATGGCCGCGCCGTCTTCCATGCTTGAGAAGCCGTGCTTCTGGTAGAAGGCGGCGTTCTTGCTTTCTTCCGTCATGAACTTCTTTTCATCGGTATACGTGATTCCCATAGTCCCGAGCGTAGTTACATGCTACGCGTGAACTTAAGCCAGTCTCTGCATTTGGACATGATTTTGGAATCACGTTTACGTTAGCTCAGACCAGCCAGTAACCGCACGCAACGGCCATGACGGGCACAACGATCGAAGCCAGAGCATAGCCGATGAAACAAGCGACTTTCCCATTACGCAGGAGCGTAACCGTCTCGTTCATCATGGTTGAGAACGTTGAGAAACCGCCGAGGAATCCTGTCGCGAGTAGTAAGCGGCAATCGGGGCTTATGATGTTCGCCGCGAACAATCCCGCCACCAAGCCGGCAAGCAGACCGGCCACAACATTGATGGCAAACGTCGAAAGCGGGAACGTTTTGCGCCACAATGCCTTGATATACGAATCGCAGATATAGCGCGCGGCCGCACCGACGCCACCGCATGCGCATACGCCGATCGCAAGCATTGCGCTCATCGGATCGCCTCCTTGTCAGCATGTTCGTCTTTGTTTCGTTCCGCCAGCCACGAACCGCATAAGGCACCGGCGTAGGCGAGCGCAAAACCGACAATGAACGTTGCGCAGCAATAGGTGAGGACGCTGGGAATCGCGTGATCGTCAATCATCATGAATTCTTCCAACGCGAGCGTGGACATGGTGGAAAGGCCTCCGCACATGCCCATGCCGAATCCACGATTCACGTATTCTTTTGCACGGCCTTTCAACAGACTGGAAGATCCCAGCCATGCGGAAAGCGCCGCATATACGAAGCAGGCCACCATATTGGCCGCGAACGTACCGACATGGAAGCTGCCCACGTCCGCAATGAACGAGCTCGCATACCGCAGTCCCGTGCCGACACATCCGCCAAGGAATACCACCGCCACCACATCAAGCCGAATAATATGCTTATTCAAATGTTCCTCTCCTCCGCACCGTCTCATTTCGCCTCTCGTGCATTGTCTCCTTGCATCGTCAGTCATGCTAGTCGTTATTCGATTGGAATGCTGATGCATGTCACGTATTTGCTGGAATCCTGCGTCAGACCATTGTCGATCAGTGTGATCTCATGGGAGAAGCCTACCACCGTCAAATGATGATTATCGATATAGTCCATTAATGTGCGGCATCTGGATTCTGCATCGGGATGACTGCCGGGAAAACGGATCGTCACGCAGTCCGTCTCCGGCAGTACGCAAACGTTCCCCTCGTACCCGACAGTGCCATACGGGTTCACCGAACGTATAGGCGAGTATACGTCCGTCTCCAACCGTTGTACCAATATTGCGTAAGAAATGCAGGATTTGCCGTCAGTTTCGTATGCCTTCCAGCTCGGAGAACGGGCGTTGCCGGGGTATGAAAAAGCCCACGCGCGTCTGAGCGCATGGGCTTTTCATCATCTCTTACAGTTTTTCAAAACCGTAAGATGGAAGTTCACTTCCTTAAGCTAACTGAACTCACTCAGCGTCTTCAGCCGGAGCGGCTTCGACCGGAGCAGCCTCATCGGCAGCGTCTTCCGGCACCTCGACGGTGACGACGGACTCTTCCGGATCCTCAACGTCGAGCACAACGCCTTCCGGCAGCACGACGTCCTTGGCGAAGACCTTGGAACCGTCGGTCAGGCCGTCAACGTTGACCACGATCTTCTCCGGCAGGTTGGCGACATCGGCGCGAACCTTGAGCTCCTGAATGTCTACGAATGCGACGGCAGCGCCCTTCGGGGTGCCCTCGACGAACACCGGCACCTCGACGTCGATCTTCTCGCCGGCCTTGACCTCGTAGAAGTCAACGTGCTCGACGATGCGCTTCACAGGGTTGCGCTGAACGTCCTTGACGACGGCCATCTTGGTCTCTTCACCGTACTTGATGGTGAACAGAGCGTTGGTGTGGCGCAGAGCCAAGGTGGTTTCCTTCATCGGCAGCTGCACGAAGACCGGCTCTTCGCCGCCTGCGTACACGGTAGCCGGGATGAGGTTGACAACGCGCATGCGGCGGGCAGCGCCCTTGCCGAACTCAGTACGAGCAGCGCCTTCGAGGGTAATGGTGGTAGCCATAGCTATTTCTCCTTGTTATTCGTCATTCTGTTTCGGCGTATCAACGAGCCGTGAATCAACCCACAAGGAGCCTACAATCACACGCCGAGTCGATTACGGAAGCCAATGCTTCCCTCGCCAAGACAACATTCCTTAGTATACGGCGGGGGCGGACATCATCGAAAAAACGCCACACATCAAAAATGCAAAAATCTGTCAAAGCCCACGAAAACGCCGTGCGCACGTACAATCGATAGTAATTGTGAACAATCCGTCAATCGCAAGGAATCGAGACAGCAATGAAGCATGACAATGACACAATCGTTCGCGACATTTGCATCGCCACGGGAGCCGTGACGGCTGCCTGTATCGCATCGTTGGCTACGACTGCGAAATACCTGTTCCATTTCTGCATCGATACGCAATGGAAACGTTCCGTTTTCCATCAATCGCTGATTGCGCCGGAGCGTATCGAAAAGCTTCAGCAGGGTGAGGCAAGGGAAGCAGGAGAATG
This sequence comes from Bifidobacterium catenulatum PV20-2, assembly GCF_000800455.1. Classification (NCBI taxonomy): domain Bacteria; kingdom Bacillati; phylum Actinomycetota; class Actinomycetes; order Bifidobacteriales; family Bifidobacteriaceae; genus Bifidobacterium; species Bifidobacterium catenulatum. The sequence goes on along the minus strand of NZ_CP007456.1, from coordinate 1,022,401 downwards.
GTTCGCGCAAGCCAAACAGCCTGTGACGATTACCAGCGATGATGGACTTCGACTGCATGGATGGCTGTTCGATCCGGATTGCACTGCGCCAGAACCACACCTGTACGCAATCTGCATGCATGGCTATACCGGCGTACCGGAGGAAACCGCGAAATGGGCACATCGTTACGCCCGCATGGGATTCACCGTATTGGTTCCGTCGCAGCGCGCCCAAGACCTGAGCGAGGGACGGTACGTCGGCATGGGCTGGCTTGAACGCAATGATCTACTGAATTGGATCGACCTTATCGTGTCGAGTGACGCCGGCGCCCGAATCCTGCTGTATGGCGGTTCGATGGGCGCGGCAACAGTGATGATGACGACGGGAGACCCACGTCTGCCACGCAATGTGGTGTCCGCGATCGTCGATAGCGGCTACACGTCTGCACGCATGGTGTTCATCGACAACCTTCGGCATTCGTCGCATCTGCCGAAGCCGCTTGCCGCGGCATGCGTGGATTCCACGGGATTGTTCTGCAAACATTATGCAGGGTACGATTTTTCGGAAGCCACCTGTCTGCAGTCACTCAGACATACCGTCATTCCAATGCTGTTCATCCATGGCGAACAGGACGACATTGTGAGCTCACGTTTCCTCAAGATCAATTACGAAGCGTGCTCGAGCATCGATCGGGAAAAGCTCATGGTTCCCGGCGCACGCCATATGGAAGCATCCGTCGTGGATCCCGAACTGTATTGGAACACCGTCAACGCCTTCATCAAACGCACATTCGAATCGTGAGCCATGAAAACTGTGTCAAGACTCACATGAGATTTTCCTCATATTTATTCCTAAAGTGAACATGCGCAATGTTCATTTGTTGAAAAATCCAATGAAATCAACGGCTCACTCACTTCTGCCACCTCCCGGCACGCTCAAAGCCACGGAATACTCCACCATTATCTTGTTGTTTGTTCGTCGCAAGGCGAACAAACAACAGAGAGGAACGGATATTACATGGCCAATAAACAACATGGGGAAAACCGCTGGGTGCGCGCTGTTATTCCGGCGTTGCTCATTCACATCTCAATCGGCACCGTATACTGCTGGAGCGTGTTCAAACAGCTGATCGCCGATCAGATGCATGTGGCACCGGGCATTGTGGAATGGGGCTTCTCACTTGCCATCTTCTTCCTTGGCATGTCGGCCGCCTTCCTTGGGCCCTTCGTCGAAAAGGACATCAAGAAGTCGGCTTTGATCTCGACGGTCTGCTTCGTCTGTGGGTTCGCCGGTACCGGAGCCAGTATCGCGGCGGGATGGCTCCCCGGCGTGTTCATCTTCTATGGCGTAATCATGGGTATCGGGTTGGGCGTCGGCTATCTGACGCCGGTGAAGAACCTGATGCTGTGGTTCGCCGACAATAAGGGTCTCGCCACCGGCATCGCCGTCGCGGGATTCGGTCTGGCCAAGGCCATCGCAAGCCCGGTCATGCAGTGGCTGATCTCCACCGTCGGACTGGCACCCATGTTCTACATCCTCGCAGCCGTCTATGCGGTGATGATGCTGCTGGGATTCGCGCTGATCAAGCGCCCCGCCGGATACGTGTATTCCGAACAGGCCCGCATCCGCCGTCGCGACATCATGAAGAAGCCGGTGTTCTGGGCGATCTGGCTGGCCTTCTACCTCAACATCACCTGCGGTCTGGCATTGATCTCCCAGGAGAAGGACATCCTGCATGATGCGCTGTCCATTCTTCCGAAGTACGCATCGTTGAACGCGACCCAGCTGGCCACGGCCATCGCGGGAAGCATCAGCGTCGTCCTGGCCGTCGACGCCGTGTTCAACGCGGCCGGACGTGTCGGGTTCTCCACGCTGTCCGACCACTGTAAGCGCCGTGAGACCGCATATCTGGTGATCTTCATCATGTCCATCGCGGTGTGCGCGCTGCAGATCTTCACGCATTCGATCGACAACGGCATCCTGTGGCTGATCGTGACGATGCTGTTCCTCGTCAACGCCGGCTATGGCGGCGGATTCTCCACGCTGCCGGTGCTGCTTGAGCAGCACTTCGGCATGAAGTCGGTGTCGACCGTGCACGGGCTGGCTCTGAGCGCGTGGGCGTTCGCCGGATTGTCCGGCAACCAGCTGGCGTCCTTCGTCGTCTCCCATACGGCGGACGCGGCCCACCGCTACAGCGCGCTGATCCCGATCATCACCGTGCTGTACGCCATCGCTCTCGCGTCCATCATCGCCGTGGTGCTCGGCACGAAGGGCAAGAGCGCCAACGCCTTATCATCACGTTGAGCGGCATGATGCATCGTTCAACACGCTGACACGGCGGATGAGTCCATCAACGCCTTATGCAGATGTTCTGAGCATTCGCTTGTTAGCCGCCCTGCGCCGGGGAACAGACTTCGGTCCTGTTCCCCGGTATTGATATATACGATGTATATGTCCTTCCTGTCCCAATCCATTTCCCCGTATTCCAGCATCGCCTTCCGATTCGCGTACGCTGACGGCAGCCGTGAAAAACAATGGCATCCCCTCCATTGCGGTCGAATATATGGATCAGATACCACAATTGCAGCAATACCATGACGAACAAGGTTCCCCTGCCCGCGTGTTTTTCCGCCGAACAGTTGTCGTTCAATTCCGCCGTCGCATGCCCGACCTGCTCCGGAACAGGCATCGTGTGAACCGTCGACCGTGCTTCCCTGGTGCCAGACGAGATCAAAAGCACCGATGACGGCGCAGTTACCTCGCATACGGTACATCCGTTATTGGCGGACATTCCGCGAGGACGTCTCACTGTGGTGTCTGGCGTGACGGTTTCCCGTAGCGGCTTTCCTCGGGGTTGTCAGGGATACAGTCAGAAATCCCAGTCATCGTCGTCGGTCTCGACTGATTTGCCCATCACGTACGAGCTTCCCGAACCGGAGAAGAAGTCATGGTTCTCGTCGGCATTCGGACTTAGCGCGGCAAGGATCGACGGGTTCACGTCGCAGATCTCTTGCGGAAAAAGCGCGGGATATCCGAGGTTCATTAACGCTTTGTTGCCGTTGTAGCGCAGGAACTTTTCGACATCTTGCGTCAATCCGACAGGCTCGTAGAGGCTGCGCGTGTACTCCACCTCGTTGTCATACAACTCGTTGAGCAGGTCGTAGGTGTAGTCGCGCAGTTCGCTGCGTTTGTCCTCGCCGACCCGCTCGAGCCCTTTTTGATATTTGTATCCGATGTAATAACCATGCACGGCTTCGTCACGGATGATCAAACGGATCACGTCGGCGGTGTTGGTGAGTTTGGCGTGCGCGGAGAAATACATCGGTAGATAGAAGCCTGAGTAGAACAGGAACGATTCCAGCAGCGTGGAGGCTACTTTGCGTTTGAGTGGACTGTCCCCCTCGTAATAGTCGAGCACGATGCGCGCTTTCCTTTGCAGATACTCGTTCTCTTCGCTCCAAGAGAACGCCTCGTCGATCTGTCGGGTGGAGCACAAGGTGGAGAAAATCGAGGAATAGCTTTTGGCGTGCACTGATTCCATGAACGCGATGTTCGTATAGACGGCTTCCTCATGCGGGGTAAGAGCATCAGGTATGAGGCTGACCGCGCCAACGGTTCCCTGGATAGTGTCAAGCAAGGTGAGGCCGGTGAATACGCGCATGGTCAACGTATGTTCGGCCTCGCTCATTCCGCGCCAGACGGGCAGATCATTGGAGACTGGCACTTTCTCCGGCAACCAAAAATTGCCGGTCAGCCTGTCCCATACTTCAAGGTCCTTATCATCCTCGAGTTTGTTCCAGTTGATGGCGCTCACGCGGTCAATGAGCTTAATTCTCTGCCGAGGTACGGATATCGGTGCCATGATGGTCGTCCTTTCTGATCGTCGTCTTATTGTCGCGGCCGTATAGCCGCCTGTATTCGTCCGGAGCCGTCAGGCGAAGCATCGCGCGGTAAACCAAACGAGACATGTCTTTTCCTTTCCTTTCAAGCCACGAATTTCACAACATGCAACTGACGCAGCCTTGCACTTCGGTGCCAGACAACGCCTGCTGACGAATGCGGATGTAATACAGCGTTTTGATGCCTTTGCGCCACGCATAAATCTGCGCCTTGTTCAAATCTCGGGTAGTCGCCGTATCTGGGAAGAACAAGGTCAATGACAGGCCCTGATCGATATGCCGCGTTGCCTCGGCATACGTATCGACAATGGCCTTCCATCCGATTTCGTACGCATCCGCGAAATACTGGAGATTGTCGTTGGTCATATAGGGAGCCGGATAGTAGATCCGTCCAATCTTGCCTTCCTTGCGAATCTCAATCTTCGAGGCGATAGGATGGATGGAACTCGTGGAATGATTGATGTACGAAATTGACCCCGTGGGCGGCACGGCCTGTAGATATTGGTTGAAGATACCGTCACGTATGATGTCGTCACGCAGACGCCGCCAATCATTCTCGTCGGGAATATGGATGCCCCGTTGTGCGAACAGCGACGCGACTTTGCTGGTCTTCGGCGCCAACGTTCGCTCGCCGTTCGTGTATTTGTCGAAATAGTTGCCTGCGCCGGCAGGCTTCGCATAGGAGGACCGTTCGAAGCCTCTAAACCGTGTTCCGCGTTCGACTGCGAGCTCATGCGAGGCACGGTAGGCATGGTATGCAACGGTCATGAAGTACATGTCGGTGAAGTCGAGAGCTTCCGGTGAACCGTACATGATCGATTCTCTGGCAAGGAATCCATGGAGGTTCATCTGCCCCAAGCCGATGGCATGACCTTCGTCGTTGGCGCGTCGGATGGATGGCACACACGCGATGTCCGTATGTTCCGACACCGAGGTCAGTGCGCGAATCGCACGTTCCACAGTTCGTCCCAAATCACCGTCCATCGCTTTGGCGATGTTGAGCGATCCAAGATTGCAGGACACGTCACGTCCCACGTGATCGTAGGACAGATCCTCATGATAGGTGCTTGGCTCCTGCACTTGGAGGATCTCCGAGCACAGGTTGCTCATGGTGATTCGTCCGTCGATCGGGTTGGCTCGGTTCACAGTATCTTCGAACACCATGTACGGGTATCCGGATTCGAATTGCAATTCGGCCAAAGTCATGAAGAACTCTCGTGCGTCGATGTAGGTTTTCCCGATGCGTTCATCGTCCACCATATTCCGGTAGTTTTCGCTGATGGAAACATCGGCGAAGGGTCTGCCCATGACGCGTTCGACGTCATATGGGCTGAACAGGGCCATACGTTCGTGTCTCTTCGCCAGTTCGAATGTGATGTCGGGAATCACCACTCCAAGAGCCAAAGATTTGATGCGAATCTTCTCATCCGCATTCTCGCGCTTGGTGTCGAGAAAACGCATGATGTCCGGATGATGAGCGCTGAGGTACACCGCACCGGCACCCTGTCTAGCGCCCAACTGGTTGGCGTAGCTGAAAGAGTCCTCAAGCAGTTTCATCACAGGCACAACGCCGCTGGACTGGTGTTTGATGCGCTTGATGGGCGCGCCGGCCTCACGCAGATTGCTAAGCAACAGCGCGACGCCTCCGCCTCGTTTGCTCAACTGCAATGCGGCGTTGATACCACGCGATATGGACTCCATGTTGTCTTCGATACGTACGAGGAAACAGCTGACTGCCTCTCCGCGCTGCGCTTTGCCGAGGTTGAGGAAAGTGGGCGTCGCCGGTTGGAAACGCCCTGATACGAGTTCTTCGAAATACGATTCGGCAGCTGCCTGGTCGCCGGCGGCAAGCGCGAGCGCGACGGCGGCCGCGCGTTGCGGGAAGTTCTCCAGATATTGTTTGCCGTCGAAGGTTTTCAATGCGTATGAGCGGTGGAACTTAAAGGCTCCGAGGAATGTATCGAATTCGAATCCGCAGTCATCCACGTTGCAGTAGAACCTGTCAAGGAATTCGGCGTCGTATTGGGCGAATACGGATTCGTCGTAGTAGCCGTCTGCTATGAGCCGGCTGAGTCTGTCTTGCGTGGAGTCGAAGCGGACGGTGTTCGGCAGCACGTGCTTTTCGACGTACTCGCGTACGGCTTGGAGGTCTTTATCAAATTGGATGCGCCCCTGCTTGTCGTAGAGGTTCAGCATCGCGTTGAGCGAGTGCCAGTCATGGGCGCGATCGTAGGAGGCTGTAACGTCGGTTGCTGCGTGTGATGTCGTTGAATCTTCTGGCATGGTTATCGTTGTTCCTGTTGTGTGTATTCGTCGAAAAATCTGCGCAGTCCTTCGCGCACGGTCTCGGTGTCTTCTGGAGTGCCCATCAGTTCGAACCGGTAGAGTAGCGGTACGCGGCATTTAGCCGCGATGATGTCGCCTGCGATGCCGTAGGCTTCGCCGAAGTTGGTGTTACCCGATGCGATGACTCCGATGATGCCACTGCGGTTGCGTTCATCATTGAGGAATCGTTTGACTTGCACGGGCACTGCTTTGTCGATTGTTCCTCCGCCGTATGTAGGTGTCAGCAAGATGTAGGGCTCATTCACATGCAGTTCAGGCTCGTCTGGCCGCAGCGGGATGCGCATTGCATGGATGCCGAATTCATCCAATCGGCATCCCTCCACGAAGCGTGTCGTATTGCCCGATGCCGACGAGAAGTACACCAGCGCGCTCACCTGCAGCGAGCCTCCAGCTCGTGGATTTTGTCGGGACGATACCCAGACCAGGATTCGCCGTCTGCGATGATGACCGGCATCTGCCGCCAGCCTTCGTTCCGCAATCTGTCGGAGATACGTGCGTCGGCCGTAATGTCGACAGCCCTATACGGAAGGCCCCGTTTGTCCAATTGGCGTTTTGTCGCCGTGCATTGCGGGCAGTTTGCTTTGGTGTATAACGTAATGTTCATGTTCCACGTCCTTTCACGACCGTACGTCGTTGGTACGTGGCACACATTATCCGAACGAAAATAAAAATCAAGACCACAACATACAGTGTCTCGCTGTCTTCTCAAACACTATATACGGCGTGTTTCCAGCATTGGCAACAGTTTTGAAGTTCCAGAGCAGGACGTGGGCCGGATTTGTGGGATTTTTCACATCGGATGCAATCGTTCTTCACCGAAAGCCCCATGCCATAAAAGGCATATAGGAACCAGGGTCTTATTCCCTTTCGGGAACCCAGCCGTCACTCACTCAAGTTGACCTTGGACGCCCAATCATGCACTAACCGCAGAAAAGACAGACATCCCGCACCCCGGCAACGCAGATTCAGGTTTCTTTGCAGAAATCTACAGAGATTCTTTCGGTACACTTTTCGACTGAGCTGGGAGGCATCCGACACACCATACCGACCAACGGTATGTATAATGTTGATGTATTCGACTCCACCACTGAAGGAGATGTATATGGCGCGTAATACACACCCTGAGGTGACGCGACAGCGAATCCTTGACGCCGCGAAAAAGCTGTTCGCACAAAAGGGGTATGAGCGCACCACGATTCAAGATATTCTCGACGAGCTCGAAGACCTCAGCAAAGGCGCTATCTATCATCATTTCAAAAACAAAGAAGCGATGCTGTATGCGCTGGTAGATTCCGACAACGAACGACTTCTTCCTCAAGCAAATCAAGAGGATGGCTCACGAAACGGATTGCAAAAACTACGCAATTCGCTCATGATGCAGATTACCGACGCCGAACATATGACCCTCATGCGCGATGCGTTTCCCCTGCTGAACGACCCGAAAATCCTCGCCGAAAATCTTCGCATCTGGCGAACCGACAGCACCAAAATCGCATACGACTTCATCCAGGAGGGGTTAAAGGACGGTTCAATTACAACCGAATACCCTCAAGAAGCCGCGGAACTTTTTTCACTGCTATTCAATTACTGGCTAGCTCCAAACTTCTACCCCATCACTACCCTTAGTGAATTCAAGCATCGCATCCACTGTCTTGGATTGATTATGGACTCGCTCGGAGTTCCACTTATCGATCACGACAGTGATATGGAAGATCGGCTTGCGGAAGGCTTCTTCCTACTCGCCAGCAATCCGCAATAAAAGCTCAGCAATATCAATCTATCTTTATTTGCACTTTTTTACATACCGTCAGTCGGTGTCGAAAGGAATAATCATGAAAAACTCGTCAGCAACGACGCTCCAATCCAGCTTGCGCTCCGCAAACTTCATCCTGCTTGTACTCGGTCAAGGCATTTCCTTGTTCGGCAATACCATGCTCCGATTTGCCATGTCCATGTGGGTACTGGACGAAACCGCATCATCCACGACCTTCGCCACTGTGCTGGCCATATCCGTCATTCCGACCATACTTATCAGCCCATTCGGAGGTGTTATGGCCGACCGAGTAAGCAAACGTGCCATGATGGTGGCGCTCGATATCATCTCAGGAATCGTCACGCTGCTCGCGACTGTGTTTTTCGCACTATCCGGATTCAACATTCTCGCCATCGCCATCATGCAGGTAGTATTGGCAGTACTCGATGCCATGGAAACTCCCGTCGTACAATCCGCACTGCCACAAATCATCGGAAGAGAGTCCTCCACTGACCTTCGCCGAGGCACGGCCATCATCAACCAAGTGCAGCAGCTCAGCCAATTACTCCCGAGTTTCCTAGGTGGCGTGATGTACGGGCTGATTGGCATTCGACTGATGATGCTCATCACCGCAGCATGTCTTATGTCGGCAGCCATGGTTGAATGCTTCATCAGACTCGCGAAGCCCCTATCGAATCAAGATGATGCCGGCATCTGCCTACTCGGCGTCATTATCGGCGATATGCATTCGGCGACCGCTTTCCTGCTTCGCAAGGAGCCGACCGTAGCACGATTAGCCGGTGTTTGCACATGGATTAATCTGATACTGACTGGATTCAGTTCAGTAAGCTTTCCTTACATTATTCGAACTACGTTAGGCTACGATGCGGCGACATACGGTCTATGCGATGGCATTATCGGCATTGCCGGCATAGCGGGAACATTCATTGCTGGATGTTTCGCCAACCGTTTGAAATCACAAAACGCCCCTTCGTTGTTGTTCGTGGAAAGTCTTATGCCGCTTCCGCCGGCCATCGCTTTCCTGCTTCCATGTTCAACGCAAACCAAGCTCATCATGCTGGTGCTCTGCACTGCGGTAGTCATAATCGCCGTTGATTTCTTGAACCTCATTCTCGTGCCATCTATTCAGATGAGGACGCCAACCGCGCTTACAGGCAAGGTCATGGCCATTATTTCATCGTTGACGATATGTGCCCAGCCACTCGGACAAATGCTTTACGGATGGCTGCACGCACATTGCACGGTTTGGCTTATTCTGCTGATTTCAGCACTGGCATCACTACCCTTGGCATGGCTGGCTCGCCCACTGTTTGTGCACCTTGACGATACGATTTCCAAGTAAGGCAGGGTAATGAAGCCAATATACGAATGTCCGTATGCTAAAAATGCCGCCCAACATATTGCGATTCGGCTTGAAATCAGCTTTCCTTAAACGAATGCCTTTCTGCTTGCAACGAATCACCACCAGCGCGACGATCACACTGATGGCCCGCGCAGGGATTGCGCCAAGAGCCGCATCTGCCGGACCAAGCTGAAAATACCCCATGAACAGGTAGACGAGTGCGATATTGAAACACTGATTCCTAAGCTGGCCGAACCCACTTGGCTGAATCACTATCTTGAGAGCCTGCCGAATCTGGAAGCCCAGAAACAGATGTGCAGACAAGTTATCAGCATGCGACGTTCAACGACTGACATCTGTTATACAGGAATGTTCGATCGGGGTTCTTTGGCACGGCATGTCCAAAATTGCTACACCTATACGGATCCGGCACCCATGCTGGTGGAAGTGAATTGCGTAAACGAGAACTTCTGTCTGACATTCACGCAGAAGTTCACCACAGATAAATACGTAAAAGCATTTCGCGAATTGTTGGAGCAACACGGCATAGCATGCACCGAGATCGAAGAGACAGAGCTCATCAGAACGTTCCGCCATTCAATCTCGGCATAACCACGATACATACGCTTAGACGTTCGCGATCTAAGAGGCCGATCAGTCGCCGACTGAAACCGGCCTCCCCTCGTTGCCTCCCGTTTCATCCGCGCTTCCCATGTATGGACCCATCAGATCGATATATCCCTTCGCGTCATGAGCGAGAAGCGCACGCGTGGCACGTAGGGATTCGATATCTCTCGGAAAACGGTACAGCGCAACCATTGTCGACAGATCCCTAAGCCCGTTACAAGTGTCCATTAATTGTTTCTTCTCCTTTCGCGGTGCGAAAAGCGCATCATCCCTACTTTCCGGTTCCGGGAAGCAGATATACCCTCCCAATGTCATCACCAACCCCATCCCTTTAACGGATTCAGTCGTTCGTCTCAGACTTTCCACTCCCTGCTGGAACATCTTGTCATCTCGGGTCCGGAACCCTTCAGTAAGGGGCCGCGAGCCCACCGCCCCCAATAACGACAGGGCAAGATCATGCAGGTACAGCGGATCCTCCCAAATGCTCGCCACCTGATATGCGCCCTTCTGGTAAACGCATTCCATGATTTGCGAAGCTGATTCAGTCTGCTTGTTCCACAAAGCACGATACGCTTCCACGATTTTCCCCGCATCGTACAGATATCGCGCATCCATACACGCGGGATATTCAAGCAACATGGATTCGGCAAGGTCGGCATTGCAAGCATAGTCCAGATCGGCTTGAATTCTAAGATCGCGCAGATGGTCGCACAGATTGCGATAGGAGAAGTCTTCATCGCATCCGGAATCCACCACTTTCGGATCGTCCCTCAGCATGCACATGCCGATACCGCCATATCCAAGCACCATCAACGCAACATCAGCCGCACGCGGCTCTTCCTCACCCCAACGCAGCAGACTGTACGCGGCCAGCCAATATACTTCCTGCAAATATTCAGCCATGCAGGCCAGTCTCTTCTTTTTGCTAGTAGCGTATTTTCCGCCCTTTTTCTTGCTTCTTCGAAACACATCCTTGGTGTAGGTCAATCCAATCTGGAATGGCATTCTGCTGCTGGGTCTTTGCAAAGCCACCGCCATCGAAGCGTCATTGATCATTTCATAGAGCCAAACGCTCATACCGTACTTACGCACGATGTTACGGCATCCATCAAGAAAATTCGCATCATGCTCAACCAGATCATAATCGAACGAAATCATGGCCCACGCCAGATTCGCCACCCATGATGTGCTGCAGAATAATTCCTTCCCCAGTTCACAGACTTTTTCGTCAAAAAGCGAAAGAGGCCCGATCTCACCGTATTCATCGTGGATTTTCCCCAATTCCGCAAGATATTTGCCAGAACTGTATCCATCAAAACGCTCGATAAGTTCTTCGATCGTTGCCAAGAATCCCTGTTCATCCATATGGAACGGGCCAGTGATTATTTCCGCCATGTGCAACTCCTTTGTTGTAGGGTGCACCTACTGTCTCATATTCAAATCATCCTGCGCCACCAAACCTTGAAAATCTGTGGATATGTGGAAAACTCCACCCATATCCACAGGTGAATAACAACTGTGGATAACTCACAATTCGCATGCAACAGACCTGATCTTACAAAAACCACCATATGCAAAAAGGTCCCTTCCATCACCGGAAGAGACCTTTCAGGAAAGCATCAATAGAACGTTCAGCTGTTAGTTGATGAGCTCCTTGACTGCCGCGATAACGGCCTGCAGGCTGGACTTGGCGTCGCCGAAGAGCATCTGCGTGTTGTCTTCGAAGTACAGTTCGTTCTGGATGCCGGCGTAACCGGTACCGCGACCGCGCTTCATGACCACCACGTTCTGGGACTTGTCGACATCGAGGATCGGCATGCCGGAGACCGGGGTGCCTGGCTTGCGTGCGGCCGGGTTGGTCACGTCGTTGGCGCCGACCACAAGAGCCACATTGGCCTGCGGGAACTGCGGGTTGATGTCGTCTAAGTCGACGAGCTCCTCATACGGCACGTTGGCTTCGGCAAGCAGCACGTTCATGTGGCCAGGCATACGGCCTGCCACCGGGTGGATGGCGTAGGAGACTTCGACGCCATGGTCCTTCAGGAGCACACCAAGATCGGCAAGCTCGCGCTGAGCCTGGGCCTGAGCCAAGCCGAAACCCGGCACGAAAATGACCTTTTCGGCGTACACAAGTTGCACGGCCAGATCATCGGCGGAAGTTTCTTTCATGGTGCCTTCCGGACCTTCACCAGCACCAGCGGCGGCATTGGCACCGCCGAAACCGCCTGCGAGCACGGACAGCAGCGGACGGTTCATGGCCTTGGACATGGCGATGGACAGGGTCACACCGGCGGCGCCAACCAGTGCGCCGGCCACGATCAGAGCGATGTTGTTGATGGCCAAGCCAGACATGGCCACTGCAGTACCAGTACAGGCGTTGAGCACGGAAATGACCACAGGCATATCAGCGCCACCAATCGGGATGACGAACACGAGGCCGTAGCACAGAGCGAACACGGTGGTGAGCACGGACCACAGCAGACGCTGTCCCGGCTGCACGCACAGCATGATAAAGGACGCAATGGTCAGCACGGCGAACAGAATGTTCCAGAAGCCCTTGCCCGGCAGGCTCAGCTTCTTGACCCACTTGATGCCCTGCAGCTTGCCAGCTGCGATCAGAGAACCGGAGAACGTGACGGAACCGATCATGATGCCCAAACCGGCGGTGATCAGCACCACGATGGACGGAGTGCCTTCGGAGGTCAGAATATCGTTCAAAGCCACAAGCGCGGCCGCGCCACCACCCACGGTGTTGAACACGGACACCAGCTGCGGCATGTCGGTCATCTTGACCTTCTTGGCGGAAACCACGCCGGCGACGGCACCGATGATGATGCCGGCGATCAACAGCACAACAGCCACGCCATGCTGAAAACCATTGGAGATCTCACCGGCGAATAGCACAATGAACGCCATGACCACGGCGAGGATCATGCCGATGGCGGAGACCATATTGCCTTTGCGGGCGGTTTTCGGAGAGTTCATCAGGTGCAGGCCGATAACGAACATCACGGCGGCCAGCAGATAGACGAACCATTCGACGACACCGAGCGGAGTACTCAGCATTTCAGCCATGGTACCCATTTACTTGGCCTCCTCTTCCTTCTTCTTGCCCTTGTCGGACTTGAACATTTCCAGCATGCGATCGGTGACGACGTAACCGCCGACCACGTTCATCGTGCCCAGCACTGCGGCCAGGAAGATAAACACCCAAGCGAGCGGGCTGGTGGCATGCGCGGCGACGATGACGACACCTGCGATGACGATGCCATGGATCGAGTTCGCGCCCGACATCAACGGAGTGTGCAAGGTGGCCGGCACCTTGCCGATAACCTCAACACCAATGAGCAGCGCAAGGACGAACAGAGTGATCGCAACAACGATATCCATTGCTTACTCCCCTTTCTTCTTGGTTTCCTCGCCACGGCCAGCCACGACCATGGCGCTGTCAAGCTCTTCGTTCAAATCGATGGCCAGCTTGCCGTCACGCACAAAATGCGCAAGCACGTCGGCCACGTTACGGCTCAGCAGGTTGGATGCGGTGGTGGAAACGCCGCTTGCCAAGTACGGAGCGCCGATGATGGTCACACCGTTCTCGGTGACCTGAGTGCCGACAGTGGAACCTTCGACGTTACCGCCGAGATCACTTGCCGCGCAGTCGACGATCACGGCGCCGCGGTGCAGACCTGCCACGCCGGCCTTGGTCAGCAGAACCGGCGGTTTGCGACCAGGAACCTTGGCGGTGGTGATAACGATGTCGAAACCGGCAGCCTTCTGATCGACGGCAGCCTGCTGCTGGGTCTGCTCTTCGGCGCTCAGCGCACGAGCATAGCCGCCCTCACCCTGGCCCTTGGAGAAATCAAGACCCAGATCCAGGAACTTGGCGCCCAAGGATTCGACCTCACCCTTGGAAGCCGGGCGCACATCGTATGCGGTGACGACCGCACCAAGACGCTTGGCGGTGCCGATGGCCTGCAGGCCGGCGATGCCAGCGCCAAGAATGAGTACTTTGGCCGGGCGGATCGTGCCGGCGGCAGTGGTCATCATCGGCAGGAACGAACCGTAAGCGTTGGCTGCCACAATGGCGGCCTTATAGCCCATCACGGAGTTCTGGGAGGTCATCTCATCCATGGACTGAGCGGAGCTCAACTGACGCGGCAGCTTCTCCATGGCAACACCGACCAAGCCGGCCTTCTCAATCGCAGCGATATAACCGGCATCGGTGAACGAGCCAAGCATACCGATAATCCAAGTACCCTGCTTGATGCGAGCGATCAACGCATCGCTCGGACGATCGACAAAACCAAGCGCATCAGCACGCGCAATCACTTCATCAGCGGAGACGACCTGCGCTCCGGCTTTAGTATAATCCTCATCAACATAATGCGATGCGATTCCCGCACCGGTTTCAATCAGGCAATTAACACCCGATTTACGCAACCTCGCTACGATATCCGGTGTCAGAGCAACGCGAGACTCGTGTTCGGAAGTCTCATTGAGAACTCCGAAGACCACGGTGGCTTCAGCTTTTTCAGCCATAGGTGCCCTTTCTTCCTCGTTAAAGAAATCAAAATGAACAGGTACAGCGCACCAGTGTAACGTAGGTCACACCTTCGCATGAAGAAAAGTTCACCTATTGAATCCTATTGAATGGCATTCCATGACGATTTCTTCATGCAGCGCTTTGTTAGCGCATACGCTTTCCCTACGCTACCGTAAGGTGACGTGTCGCGTTCAAGGGTCTATCATTCCTACAGATATTGGATTTAGATGTGTAGGAGAGTCACGTGTCCGTCATCACCTCTTTGAACAAGCGAGCTGCAAATCTCGCGCAGAAGGCACTGCGTCTGGGCGGTGACTTCGTTCACCCCGTCAGCGACGATTCCGGTAACAATCCGGACTACAACGATCCGAACAACATCATCTCCCCCGACGGTCATATCGATCTTCCGCACACCGTCGAGTGGGGCGAAGGATTCCCATCCACCACGTTCCTTGACCCGGAAACCGGTTTGCTGACCACCAAAACCGAGGGTCAGCCGCCGCTGGACGAGGGCACCACCATTTACGACATCTACGCCGATCGTGCAGAACGTATGGGTGACGAACCGCTCTACACCTATAAATCGGATAGCGAATGGGTAACCAAAACCGGAAATGAGGTGCTTGCTGATATTCGCCAGATCGCCAAAGGCCTGATGCATTACGGTCTGAAGAAGGGCGATGGCGTGGCGTTCATGTGCCGCACCTCTTACGAGTGGGATGTGTTCGATGCTGCCGTTATGGCGTGCGGAGGCGTGCTCGCCACGATCTATGACACGGATTCCGCGGAGCAGATTCGCAACATCGTCAATAATTCCGATTCACGTCTGCTGGTGGTCGAAACCACCGATATGCGCACCAAAGCCGACGGCGCCGAAAAGGAATGCCCGACGCTGGAACATATCATCTGCTTCGAAAACGGCGGTCTTGACGAGATCATGGCCTATGGTTCCGGCGTAAGCGATGAGGAACTCGACGCGCGCATTGATTCCATCAAGAAAACCGACCTATGCTCCATCGTATACACTTCCGGTTCCACCGCCGCACCGAAGGGTGTGGAGATGACTCATGAGCATTACTGCACCACCGCGTTGAATCTTCCGGTATACATGCCGCAGCTGCTGCACGAGAAGAAGAACAACGTGCTGTTGTTCCTTCCCCAAGCACACTCCTTCGCACGTGCCATCAACTACATCTGCGTGGCCAGCGAGATGCATATTTACATCGCGCAGGGTATCAAGACGCTGATCGCCGATCTGCAGGTCGCCAAACCGTCCGTTATGATTGTCGTTCCGCGTGTACTCGAGAAGGTGTACAACGCTGCTTCGCAAAAGGCCGGACATGGCGCCAAGGGAGTGGCTTTCGCTGCGGCGGTTGTGACAGCTCAGAATTATATGAAGGAAGTCAGCGCGAAGGGCAAGGCCAGCGCTCTGGCCAAGGCTCGCCGTATGGCGTTCGATCCGATGGTCTACGCTTCTCTGCGTGAGGTACTCGGCGGACGTGCCCAGTGGATTGTGGCGGGCGGCGCTCCTCTTGATCCGGAACTGATGGCGTTCTTCCGTGGCGCCGGTGTGCCCGTGTATGAGGGGTATGGTTTGACCGAAACCACCGCTCCGTGCGCATTCAACCCGCTTGGCGTGCCATATCATCAGGGTTCTGTTGGTGTCGCCTTCCCTGGCTTCGAGCTTCGTATTGCCGAGGATGAAGAGATTCAGGTCAAGGGTACGGCGGTGTTCCCGAAGTATCACAAGAACGAAGAAGCTTCTGAGGATTCATTCACCAAGGATGGTTGGTATCGTACCGGCGATTTGGGACGTATCGATGACGATGGTTTTCTGTACATTATCGGACGTAAGAAGGATCTCATCATCACTGCGGGCGGCAAGAACGTTTCCCCTGGCCCGATTGAAGAAGCCATCAAGCGTTGCGAGTTCATTTCCCAGGCGCTGGTTCTCGGCGACAAGCGTCCGTTCATTTCCGCTTTGGTTACGCTCGACGAGGAATCCCTGCGTCCATGGCTGGAAAGCAAGGGTCTGGACCGTAACATGTCGATGGAAGACGCCGCCAATAACGCGGCCGTCCGCGCCGAAGTGCAGAAGTGGGTCGATCAGGCCAACGAAGGTGTTTCCCGCGCGGAATCCGTACGCAAGTTCATTATTCTGCCGGAGGAATTCACTCAGGAGAATGGTTTGATGACCGCTTCCATGAAGGTGATTCGTCCGAAGGTCATCCAACGTTACGCCACTTTGCTGAACACGCAGATGTATACTAAGAGGAAGTGATTCTTCGAATAATAGAATGAGGTCCGATCCCTGCGGGAACCGGACCTCATTCTATTCAACCCGTTGCGAAACGGATTTTAAACAAAGGGTTATTGGCCAAAATGTGTGTCTGGTGGTATGGGGTTAGTCGGTGGTGTTGGGGTATTTTACGCGGGTGTGGAATTCGTTCCAGTCGATGCCGGTGCCGTACCGGTTGGGGATGCCGTAGGTTTCGTATGCGCCTTGTGGGCTGTGTTCCCATGCTTTGCGGTAGAGTTCCTCGATCTGCTGGTCACTGATGGCGTTGGTTATGAGCCATGAGGCTGGTTTGGGCTGTCGGGTGTGTTGATAACACCACCAGCAGATCGCCTTGATTCGGCGCAACAGGCTTAATCCCCGGTGGTGGCGGAGCATGTCGCGGATCCGCCCGTTCCATGACTCGATGAGGTTGTTCGTCGCTGGGATCGGCGTGGTGCAACCCTTGGGTGGTTCCAGGAACGTGAACAGGTGGTTCTCGCGGATACGTCTGCGGATCATGCGTTTGGCTTTGACGAGGCGTTGGTGCTGGTCGGCTATGGTACCGTCCGCGTACGTGCTCTTCTCGTCAAGGAACGCGTCGTACGTTTGCTCCCACTGGTTGTAGGAGGCGAGCCATGCGGCCGCGGCATCCGTGTCCGTCACGCGGCTCAAGGCGACAGCAATCTTCCGCAGTTGTTTGCCTGCCTCGGACCTTGGCTTGATTCCGGTGAGCTGGGTGATGTTCATGCACACGTGAAACAAGCACCGCTGCACCTTGGTATCAGGCCAGTGCTCGCGCAATGCCTTCAGAATGCCACCGCCCCCGTCGACCACCACCGCCAGTGGCGGGGCGATCCTGGCCATGAGATGAGCCCACGCGGCAGCGGTCTCGCTTTTGGCGACGTACCAGCCGATCACATGCCCGCAGGCGATCGCTATCAACACGACCGCATCCCGATGCAAGTGAATACCGTCCAAATGCACCACGTCATACACCTCGTCGACCAGCGGAACCGGCGGCCACAGGCTCCATAACAACTCGTTCATCCGGCGCAGCGTGCGCGCCGGGATCGCATACTCGGCCTGGCTTTGCTTGGACAACAACCAGCGCAGCGACGTCTCCAGATCCGCCGCCCGCCGATCATAGCCGCGCGACAGCGAGCTACCGCAGCCGGGATCCTTGCACCGCCAGCGCGTCCTACCGGCCGAGGTCTTTCCGTTCTTCTTCATCGTGGTGTGACATCCGGGACACAGAGGAATTCTCATACCTTTCAGACAACCACATTCAAACGCTCCTCACGCCTACTGTTATAAGACGTCCCAACCGGTTTCAGACACACATTTTGGCCGACCTGGAAAGTCCCCTCCATCACATTCAAATACCTCCAGACCCTTGCAGCACAAGGCCTCAGAGACAATTCCAGACACACATTTTGGCCAATAACCCTAAACAAATCAAGAGCCTAGCTTCTCAAGCTGTTTGACTGCGAACGAACCTTAAATAGGTTAGAAGCCTAGCTTCTCAAGCTGTTTCGGATCCGACTGCCATCCTTTGGCGACCTTGACGTGCAAGTCGAGCTTTGCTTTCTGACCGACGATGCGGTTGACCGGCGTGCGCAGCTTCTTTTTGACACGCACAAGATGTTCCGCTCCCCTGCCGATGATAATCGGCTTCTGGGAATCACGCTCCACATAAATCGACACAATGACGTGGGCTTTGCCATCGTAGGCCGCTCCGCTATCGTTGTCTTCCGGATATTCAATGGAATCCACGACCACGGCCAACGAGTGCGGCAGCTCGTCATCCAATTCTTCCAGGAATGCGCCACGAACCAATTCCGCAATGGTTTCTTCCGGACGTTCTTCGGTAATCTGTTCAGCCGGATACATTTGCGGACCTTCCGGCATGTTTTCGATAAGCACGTTCTTGACTTCGGCAAGATTGTCATGCTTGAGTGCACTGACAGGCACGATATCGGTGAAATCGGCAAACTCGTTGATTTCGATAAGCTTGTTAATCAGTCCTTCGCGGCTTAATTCGTCGATTTTGGTGACGATGGCAATCAGCGGCACTTTCCATTTGAACGTGCCATCGTCGCGCTTCACTGCGAAATCGGAGCGCAGACGACTCAAAATGCGCCTGTCGCCGGGACCGATCTCCTGGTCGCCGGGCAGCAGGAAGGCGATGGCGTCCACGTCGGCGAGCGACTCGTCCACAACATCATTCAGGCGCTGTCCTAGCAATGTGCGCGGGCGATGGATACCAGGCGTGTCAACCAAAACGATCTGCGCATTATCTGTGGTAAGAATGCCACGAATGGCCTTACGCGTGGTTTCCGGGCGAGATGATGCGATGGCGATCTGCGTGCCGATCAACGCGTTGATCAACGTCGACTTGCCTACGTTCGGGCGTCCTACCACGGCAACGAAACCGGAACGATATGGAATGGGCGTAGTGGAATCGGAATGGTCGGAAGTCGTCTCAGTCGTTGCTGCGTCAGTCATGCTTGTCTTTGGAATCCTTATCGTTGTCGGATGCCTCTTCGGCATCATCCGCATGTTCTTCGTTACGTGTTTCAGTTTCGTCCACGCCCTCGACGTGGGCCGGTTCCACCACAATGGTCGACACCTTCTTGCGTCGTCCCGCGGAATCGACTGCGGTCATGCGCAATCCTCGGGTGACTGCGGAAGAACCGACGATCGGCACGCGTCCCAACAATTTGGTCAACAATCCGTAAACAGTGTCGACGTCATCCTCGTCAATGTCGATTTCGAAAATCTCTTCTAGATCGGCGATCGGCGTGCGGGCTGGCATGCTCCATCTTTTGTCGCCGATCTGTTCCGGATCGGCATGTTGCGTGCGATCATGTTCGTCTTCCAACTCGCCCACGATTTGTTCTATGGCGTCTTCAATAGTGACCATGCCTGCGATGCCGCCGTATTCGTCCACGACGATGGCGACATGCTGACGTGTGCGTTGCATTTGATGGAACAGGTCGTCAACTGGTTTGGATTCGGGCACCAGCATCGGATCGCGGACTATCGATTCGACTTCGCGCGTCATCGCCGCATGGTTGAAAGCCGTCGCGCGTACGGCGTCCTTCAGATAGGCCACGCCGACCAGATCGTCCACATCGTCACCAATGACCGGCACACGCGAGAATCCGGAACGGGAGCAAAGCTTCAACATGTTTCCCAATGTCTCGCCTCGCTCAATGCAGATCATGTCGGTGCGCGGCACCATGACCTCACGGGTCAGTGTTTCGGAAAGCGTGAGCACGTTGCGCAGCATTTCGGAAACTTCAGGGTCGAAATCGTTGGCTTCGACCAGACGGTCGATGGTCGCGCGCCCCTGCTCGATCTGGATTTTTTCGAGTTCCTCGTCATCGGAAAGATCGTTGCCACGGCGCTTCGTGCCCTTTTGTCCGCCAATTTTCGCGAATGGGGTCAACAGCACCGCAACGGAGACGGTATCCGCATGCTGCAGCATGATGTCGACGGGCTTGGATGCTCCCGCACTGCGCGGACGCACCAGCAGCGAAATCACCGCAACGACGATGGCAAAAACAAATCCGGCAAGCAATTCGGCCCATAGTGGAGCGTCCAACATGCCTGCGATCACAGTTACAAGCACACCATCAAGCACATTGCAGCAAATACGGAAGAACGCACACGATCCTGCGGTGGCATACCGGTCGGTAACCAACCGCTGGACCTTATGGATGCGCTTGATCTTCTTGTCGCGAATGAACTGCGAAAGTTCCGCATCCGTCTGAATCTCAAGAATCAGGTTGTTCAGGCTCGCCCGGGTCACACGTCCCACAGCGCCTTCGGTGGCAGCCATCGAAAGAGACAGCCAGACCAGCAGCAACGCTACCACGGCAAGTACCACTACCACCGCAATCATTGTCTCCTGCATCATAATTCAGCCCCCATCATGCCGGACGATATACTACCGGCAACGTCATCACTATTTGGCGATCTGCCGCCCGGTACCATGCTCCCGATCCCATTCGGCAAGCGCATCCGGCGCTCCCGACGGAAGAATTGCCTGCGCTCCCGATCCTTGGCGGAGAGCAAAGAAGGTGAGCAGCAGTTGACGCTGCAGGCCGAACATCTGGCGCTCCTGTTCCGGTGTCGCGTGATCGTATCCAAGCAGGTGGAGAATGCCGTGGATCGTCAGAAGCATCATTTCCTCCATGGTGCTGTGTCCGGCCGCAAGCGCCTGCTGGGCGGCCACCCATGGGCAGATCACGATGTCCCCAAGCACGCCTTCCATCACGGTTCTGCCGTCTCCTGGGCGCAGTTCGTCCATGGGGAAGCTCATTACATCAGTCGGTCCTTCAAGGTTCATCCAGCGCATATGCAATTGGGCGATCGGATCGGGGTCGACAAACATGATGGTCAGGTCGGATTGCGTGCTGACTCGCATCTGGTCCATCACCCATATGCCGAGATCGGAGAACACCTTGCCGTCAATCTGCCAGACGGTTTCGTTGGTTACTTCAACGCTCATTCAGCGTTCCTTTCGATTTGCTCGTCCGTTTGCTTGGATGTGGTTTTGCCTGCGACGTGCCGACTATGGTCACCGGCAATGGCCGCGTGTCGATCATAGGCTGCGACGATTTTGCCGACCAGCGCGTGTCGTACCACGTCTTCCGGCTTGAGATGGGCGAACGCTATGTCGTCGATGCCGTCAAGTATGCGTTCAATGGTGGCAAGACCGGATTTCGGTACTGTCAGATCGACCTGCGTCACGTCACCCGTGATGATCATTTTCGTGTTGAAACCCAGTCGTGTCAGGAACATCTTCATCTGCTGTTCGGTGGTATTCTGCGCTTCGTCGAGGATCACGAACGCATCGTTGAGCGTGCGTCCACGCATGTACGCAAGCGGCGCGACTTCAATGGTACCGTCGTCCATGTAGCGTTTGAGCAGGTCCGCTCCAAGCATGTCGGAAAGCGCATCGTACAGCGGTCGAAGATACGGATCGACTTTTTCGTTCAGTGTGCCCGGCAGGAAACCGAGGTTCTCTCCGGCTTCCACCGCAGGTCTGGTCAGGATGATGCGTCGCACCTGCCGATCCTGAAAGGCGCGAACCGCCTTGGCTACTGCAAGATACGTCTTACCTGTACCAGCGGGACCAATGGCGAACGTGATGGTGTGCGACTCAATGGCATTGATATAGGCGACCTGACCAGCGGTTTTCGCGCGGACCGGCTTACCAAGCGCAAAGGTGATCACTCCTGGCACGTGCGGCTTGCGGCGGTCTGCGGCATGCTCACGTTGTGCGGCACGCCCCTGCTGCCTATCAGCCAAACGTAGTCCCTCCACTACACGCCCATGCCCCGGGCGCGTGGCTCGAACGGGGTTTTTCAACACATTTTGATCGAGCATGCGTCGCACCGTGTCGGCGTCCATCGGAGCCGTATATGCGGCTTGAATGATGTTTTCAATCACATGTTCGGCCTGTGCGGCTTGGGATTCAGATTTGTTGGAACGTGACATGATCGCGATACGGTCGCCTCTGACGATGATGGTCAGGTCGGGGAACGCTCGTTCCACTTCCCGGAGAACCTCGTCGACCGGCCCAAGCACGGTTACCGGATCAAGCTGTTGGGGAATCGCGATGGTACGTGTAGTGGTGGCCACAAAACCTCTTCTAACGTTGATATATAGGGAAAAGAAAGCTATTCGTCGAGTTTTTCACCGGTCAGCACGTGGGCATGCACATGGAATACGGTCTGTCCCGCATCAAGCCCGGTGTTGAAGATCAGACGGAAGGCGCCATGGAATTCCTTGTCTGCGATGTTCTGCGCGACTTGAGCCATGTGGGCAAGCTGCTGCGGATCGGCCGCCGCGAGCTCGGCCACGTTCGCATAATGCTCACGAGGCACCACAAGCACATGGACTTTGGCCTTCGGATTGATGTCCTTGAACGCGTAGGTGGTATCGTCCTCATACACCTTTTCGCTTGGAATCTCTCCTGCGATGATCTTGCAGAACAGGCAATCCTTGTCGCTCATAATGCTCCTTAATGCTGGGAAACCGTCATGACCATGCTATTGCGCAACCGGGATAATCCACGGCAAATCGTCGGCAGTGGCATCAAACGAAACGTCCCAACGCCCGTGCGAGCAGCGACAATGCGACCGGACCGGCCGTGGACGCCCGCAGAATGTTACTTCCAAGCACGCATACTTCGGCTCCGGCATTGGTGAAAGACTCGATTTCCGCGTCGCCGATACCACCTTCCGGCCCGACCACCACGTACACGGTACGCTGACGCCCGTCTTGTAGACACTTGTCGGAAAGCGCCGCGATCGACTCCTCCAGCTGGTTCCAGGTTTTGGTGGCATCCTGGTGCAGCACGATTACCATATCGCCGCGCACGCAGGCACGTTTGCATATGGCGACCAGCTGCTTGCTGGTCACGCACTCCCCCAATTCAGGCGTCCAGGAACGTCGCGATTGTTCGGTGGCCGCCTCAAGCACTTGCCTCCACTTCTTGCCGGTACGCCCTACCTTCCATTTGGCGATGGAACGATCGGCCTGCCATGGAATTACCTCGTCCACACCGATCTGCGTTGCCGTGTCGATGGCCTGTTCATCATGCCCCGTTTTGGTCAACGCCTGAATCAAAGCGAGTTTGGTGATGGGCTGCGGCTCCTTGCTGAAGCTCGACACTTGTGCGATTCCCTGCTGCGCGTCGCACAGCACCGCATGGATGCGCAATCCCCTACCATCGGAAAGCTGCAACTCATCACCGTCTTTCAGACGCATGGCCTGAATGGCGTGGCGACGCACCGATTGAGGCAACGTCAATTTCCATCCGGCGTTCAGCTCATCGCTGTTCACAGGCACATCATCATGTTCCGTATCAAGCAGAAAAAGGGCATCAGTCATAGTTCCAGAGACTACCAGCACCTCGGATACTAATGGCGGAATTCCGCGCGACACGCCGAGACTTGCATCACGCCAAGCATCTGCTATAGTTTTCATTCGTTGCCGGTGAGCAACGCACCTGTCCGGGTGGCGGAATGGTAGACGCGCTAGCTTGAGGTGCTAGTGCCTATTTATACAGGCGTGCGGGTTCAAGTCCCGCTCCGGACACCAGCAAAACCCCTTGGAAACAAGGGGTTTTCTTGTATCTGAAAGGCTATTCGGCGAAAGATCGGTCACATGCAGTTCATCCATCTTGATTCCATTGACGACGAGCGCGTGGCGGCATATACAAATCTCAGGGTTATTGGCCAAAATGTGTGTCTGGTGGTATGGGGTTAGTCGGTGGTGTTGGGGTATTTTACGCGGGTGTGGAATTCGTTCCAGTCGATGCCGGTGCCGTACCGGTTGGGGATGCCGTAGGTTTCGTATGCGCCTTGTGGGCTGTGTTCCCATGCTTTGCGGTAGAGTTCCTCGATCTGCTGGTCACTGATGGCGTTGGTTATGAGCCATGAGGCTGGTTTGGGCTGTCGGGTGTGTTGATAACACCACCAGCAGATCGCCTTGATTCGGCGCAACAGGCTTAATCCCCGGTGGTGGCGGAGCATGTCGCGGATCCGCCCGTTCCATGACTCGATGAGGTTGTTCGTCGCTGGGATCGGCGTGGTGCAACCCTTGGGTGGTTCCAGGAACGTGAACAGGTGGTTCTCGCGGATACGTCTGCGGATCATGCGTTTGGCTTTGACGAGGCGTTGGTGCTGGTCGGCTATGGTACCGTCCGCGTACGTGCTCTTCTCGTCAAGGAACGCGTCGTACGTTTGCTCCCACTGGTTGTAGGAGGCGAGCCATGCGGCCGCGGCATCCGTGTCCGTCACGCGGCTCAAGGCGACAGCAATCTTCCGCAGTTGTTTGCCTGCCTCGGACCTTGGCTTGATTCCGGTGAGCTGGGTGATGTTCATGCACACGTGAAACAAGCACCGCTGCACCTTGGTATCAGGCCAGTGCTCGCGCAATGCCTTCAGAATGCCACCGCCCCCGTCGACCACCACCGCCAGTGGCGGGGCGATCCTGGCCATGAGATGAGCCCACGCGGCAGCGGTCTCGCTTTTGGCGACGTACCAGCCGATCACATGCCCGCAGGCGATCGCTATCAACACGACCGCATCCCGATGCAAGTGAATACCGTCCAAATGCACCACGTCATACACCTCGTCGACCAGCGGAACCGGCGGCCACAGGCTCCATAACAACTCGTTCATCCGGCGCAGCGTGCGCGCCGGGATCGCATACTCGGCCTGGCTTTGCTTGGACAACAACCAGCGCAGCGACGTCTCCAGATCCGCCGCCCGCCGATCATAGCCGCGCGACAGCGAGCTACCGCAGCCGGGATCCTTGCACCGCCAGCGCGTCCTACCGGCCGAGGTCTTTCCGTTCTTCTTCATCGTGGTGTGACATCCGGGACACAGAGGAATTCTCATACCTTTCAGACAACCACATTCAAACGCTCCTCACGCCTACTGTTATAAGACGTCCCAACCGGTTTCAGACACACATTTTGGCCGACCTGGAAAGTCCCCTCCATCACATTCAAATACCTCCAGACCCTTGCAGCACAAGGCCTCAGAGACAATTCCAGACACACATTTTGGCCAATAACCCAAATCTCACGGAAATCCAGCTTCGCAACAAGCTTGAACCCAGCAAAGGCCTGTTCATCGCGGAATCGCCAAAAGTCATCGACAGGGCGCTTGCCGCCAACCGAGAGCCGATATCGCTGCTGGTCGAAGAACCGTGGATTGAAGGCATGGCTGAAACCTTCATGCTCATCGACAACCGATGGGGCACCGACATTCCCGTGTACGTGGCCTCCCCCGAACAGCTCAAGCAGCTGACCGGCTATCGGCTGCACCGAGGCGCGTTGGCTGCGATGAAGCGTTGGCCTTTGCCCAGCGTCGAGGAAGTCTGCCGAGGAGCACGCCGCATCGCGGTCATGGAAAATATCGTTGACCACACCAATGTCGGCGCGCTTATGCGCTCCGCGGCCGCGTTGGATGTCGACGCCGTGTTGGTGACGCCTTCTTGCGGCGATCCGCTGTATCGGCGCGCCGCCCGCGTGTCGATGGGCACGGTGTTTCAGATTCCGTGGACGCGCATCGGCGGAAATGATAAGCATTACTGGCCGTTCACCGGCATGCAGGAATTGCACGATCTTGGGTTCACGACCGTTGCTATGGCTCTTGAAGACGACTCCATTTCGTTGGAAGAGCTTGTTCGCCGCTTGAACAATGCCGACGACGAAAAAGACCATATCGACAAGTTGGCGCTGATTTTCGGCACTGAAGGCGACGGCCTGTCGCATCACACCATCTCCCGTGCCAATCTGACGGTGAAGATTCCCATGAGCCACGGAGTGGACAGCCTTAACGTCGCCGCTTCGAGCGCCGTAGCCTTCTATTCAACAGCTGTTCACTGAAACAATCAGCAAATTTTCAAGACTCGCGGTGCAAACTCCTTGCATGTTGCAAAAAATATGCAATTATTGAGTGCGTAAGCGGTTTGCGATGATGCAGACCGACCAATGTGTGCGGTGTCGTAACGACGCTCTAGGAGAGGAGTTCTCATGGCGAAGAATCCGAAAATTCTTTCCATCGTTCTTGCAGGTGGTGAAGGCACTCGTCTGATGCCTTTGACCAGGGACCGAGCAAAACCGGCCGTTCCATTCGGCGGTGTGTTCCGACTGATCGACTTCCCGTTGAGCAATCTGGTCAATTCCGGCTACATGCAGACTGTGGTGCTCACCCAGTACAAATCCCATTCGCTCGACCGGCATATTTCCACAGTGTGGCGTTTCTCGCCGCTGCTCGGCAACTATGTCTCCCCTGTTCCTGCCCAGCAGCGTCTCGGCAAGCACTGGTATCTCGGCTCGGCCGACGCCATCTATCAGACCATCAACATCATCGAAGACGTGCAGCCAGATATTGTGGTGATCGTCGGCGCCGACCACGTCTACCGCATGGACTTCCAGCAGATGGTGCAGCAGCACATCGAATCCGGTGCGGAGTTCACGGTTGCGGGTATTCGCCAGCCGATCAGCCAATCCAACCAGTTTGGCGTGATCGAGGTTGATCCGGAACACCCGAGCATGATCAAAAGCTTCCAGGAGAAGCCGCAGACCACGACTGGTCTGCCGGATGATCCGAACTCCATCCTCGCTTCCATGGGTAATTACGTTGCCAACACGGACGCCCTGTTTGAGGCTTTGGCACTCGACGAAAAGGCCGAAGACACCAAGCATGATATGGGCGGCGACATCGCCCCGTACTTCGCGGCTCGCAATGAGGCCGGCGTCTACGACTTCAATTCCAACGAGATTCCGGGAGCGACACCGACCGATCATGCCTACTGGCGCGACGTGGGTACTCTGAAGCAGTTCTACGATGCACATATGGATCTAATTTCCTATGTGCCGGAGTTCAACCTGTACAATACCGAATGGCCTATCTACACGCTGTCCGGCAATTTGCCGCCTGCAAAGTTCGTCCATGCCGGTCGTGACCGTCTTGGACACGCCACCGATTCGATCGTCTCCCCCGGCGTCATCGTGTCGGGCGGCGAAGTGCACCATTCCGTGCTTTCACCAAACGTGCGTATCCACTCGTGGTCACAGGTCGTCGATTCGATTCTGTTCGACGGCGTGACCATCAATCGTCGGGCACGCGTCTACAAGGCGATTCTCGACAAGAATGTTGTGCTTACCGAGAATTCGACCGTCGGTATCGACACTGAACATGATTTGGCTCGTGGCTTCACCGTCACGCCGGAAGGTATCACTGTGGTGCCGAAGGGTACCGTGGTCGACGACTGACGTTCTGCCGCACACAGAACAAAAGCGTGCTTCCCAGCGTCGGGAGCACGCTTTTTTATGTCGTTTTCATGTTGCTATATTGTCAGTATTTCGGAAGATTGTCGAAGTTGAATCCAAGCGCAGCCAACTGTTCGCGCCCTTCCGGAGTGATCTTTTCCATGCTCCAACGCGGCTGCCATGTCCAATCAATACGGAATTCCTCAACGAGACCGGCAAGGGTGCTTGCGCACTCGTCTTCAATCAAATCGGTCAGCGGGCATGCCGGAGTGGTCAGCGTCATTGTGATGATGGCACGGCCAAGCTCATCGATTTCAATGCCATATACCAAGCCCAAATCAATCACGTCAATGCCGAGTTCCGGATCAATGACCTGATGTAGTGCTTCCTTCACATCGGCGGCAGTCGCACGTCCGATATCATCGACAGCCTTCAATGCGATGCCGTCATCCTGCTCTGCGGAACAGCCGCATGCTCCAGCATGATTGCCACAGCCACAAGCATCCTGCTTGATGTTCTCGTGTTCGATTTCCACTAGTTTGCCGTCCTTGAATCCTTTGGCGAGATTAGGGTTAAGCATGACGCGACGCGCAGCGGCCTCGTCATTGCCCAATGCCTTGGCAACGGAATCGAAAATCGAGGCTTGCGGTTCTGGTACCAAGGTATCACTCATTGTCGCTCCATATTTGATTCGAGTATATTCTTGTTGAGTAGCCTATCGTGTTGACTGGAGTTTGTCGCCGGTGTTTCGTTCACTGTAGGCACAACGCACGAAACACCGGCCCACTTGCGGAAAGATGCTTGTCACGCTTTCGCAGACAACGCCTTAGCCACGGAATCCTTCATACCTTCCCAACCAAGCAATGCGCATTTAATGCGCATCGGATACTTGGACACCCCTTGGAAGACGATGCCGTCCTCAAGGGATTCTTCCGCGGATTCATCATCCAGTCCCTTGCCACGTGATTCCATGAGCTTATGGAAGATATTTGCCAAGTTCATGGCCTCATCCACGGTTTTGCCTTCCACAAGGTCGACCATCACCGAGAGGCTGGCCTGTGAAATGGAACAACCATGACCGTCCCACACCAGTCGTTCGATAACATGCGGCTCTTGGTCGGAAACCTCCACGTGCACGGTGGCCTCGTCTCCACAGGTCGGATTGAACTGATGGGACTCGCCAGGAGTGCAATACTCGTGAACCGCTTGAACCGTGGCATTTCCCGTTTGGAAGGCATTTTCAGAAGCCAGATCTGGAGCGAAATGCTCCTTGCCATGCGGATTCTTTGAGGCTTCGAGAATGACCTCTTGGTACATCTGCTCGAGATCGTCGCCAGACATTGCAAAATCACTCATATGTGTTACTTAACTCCAAAGAACGGACGGACCTTCTTCAACGCCTCAACCAACGCCTGTGCGTCTTCGACGCAGTTGTAGATGCCACTGGATGCACGGTTGGATGCATATACACCGAAATGGCGGTGCACCGGCTGCGCGCAATGGTGACCGACACGGATGGCGATGCCCTGCGCATCGATGAACTGGCCGACGTCATGCGGGTGAACGCCTTCGATCTCGAAAGCAACCGTGCCGATACGTTGCTCATTGGCATGCGGTCCAAGAATGCGTACGCCCTCGATCTGCCCCATCTTGAGCAGTTCGCCTGCGATAACGCGTTCGTGGGCTTCAAGATTTTCCATGCCAATGTTCATTAGCCACTCGGCTGCAACACCTGCTGCTACGACTTGGGCAACCGGCTGCGTACCCGCCTCGAAACGTGCCGGAGGTGCCATATATTGCGCTTCCTGATCCATCCAGGCAAGTTCTACCATCGATCCGCCGAAATTCGCCGGAGGCAACGCTTCGAGCATCTCACGCTTGCCATATAGGAAGCCGACGCCTGTTGGACCGTACATCTTATGCGCGCTCCATGCAGCGAAATCCACGTCCAATGCATGAAAATCGATCTTCAGGTGCGGCACAGACTGACACGCGTCAAGCACAACCACTGCGCCCACCTCGTGCGCACGCTTCACAATCGGCGCAATATCGGTGATGGCACCAGTGGTATTGCCCACATGGGTGACGGCCACGATTTTCGTGCGCTCGGTGATTACCTTATCTGCGGTATTGGCAAGGATTCGTCCTTCATCGTCCAGATCAAACCATTTCAGTGTCGCTCCGGTACGTGCGGCAAGTTCCTGGAATGGCAGCAACACAGAATGATGCTCAGCCTTGGATACGACGATCTCGTCTCCCGGCTTCACAGCGAAACGTCGTGCCGCTTCTCCCCCACGCCCTTGGGATGCGTTGCCGAAGGCGGTCGCCAACAGATTCAATCCTGCCGTGGCGCCGGAAGTAATGACGATCTCTTCCTCGCCTTCAACCGTATTGGCGCCGACAAGACGCGCCACCTTGGCACGCGCCTCCTCGAACGCCATGGTGCTACGTGCGGCAAGTTCATGCGCTCCACGATGCACACCGGCGTTGATGGTGCGATAGAAATCGCTTTCGGCGTCGATCACGCATTGCGGCTTCTGCGAAGTCGCCGCGGAATCCAAATAAACGAGCTGATGGCCGTGAATCTTCTGATTAAGAATCGGGAATTCCTTACGGATCGCTGCGAAATCAGTCATGCCAGCGCGCTTTCGGAGTCGGCGCCTTCCGGCAGGTATGCGTCATAGCCGAATTCCTCAAGCTCGTCGGCCAGTTCAGGACCACCAGTCTTGACGAAGTGGCCGGCCGCAAACACATGCACGATATCCGGCTTGATGTACTTGAGGATTCGCGTGTAATGCGTGACCATGAGGATGCCGAACTGGTTGGCTTCCTTGGCGCGGTTCACGCCCTCGGAGACGATACGCAACGCGTCGACATCCAAACCAGAGTCGGTTTCGTCAAGGATGGCGAACTTCGGCTTGAGAAGCTCGAGCTGCAGCACTTCGGCACGCTTCTTCTCGCCGCCGGAGAAACCCTCGTTCACGGAACGGGTGGCGAACTTCGGATCCATCTTCAGGCGCTTCATCGCTTCAGACAGTTCCTTGGTCCAGGTACGGATGGCTGGAGCCTTGCCGTCGACTTCGGTTCTTGCGGTGCGCAGGAAGTTGGTCATCGACACACCCGGCACTTCGACCGGATACTGCATGGCTAGGAAGATGCCTGCCTTGGCTCGCTCGTCCGGAGTCATCTTGAGGATATCTTCGCCGTCTAGCAGCACCTGTCCGGAATCGACCACGTACTTGGGATGGCCCGCTAGCGTGTATGCCAGCGTGGATTTGCCGGACCCGTTCGGCCCCATGATGGCATGGGTTTCACCGGAGTTGACGGTCAGGTTCACGCCTTTGAGAATCGGCTTGATGCCGTCCTTGGTTTCGACGTGCGCGTACAGATCTTTAATTTCAAGAGTTGACATGGTTTTCGCTCCTACGTTCTACTTCTCTTCCAACACCTGGGCGATTGCGTCGCTTTCGCCGCGTGCCAGGCGCTTGTCGATAACGTTCATGAGATGTTCGCTGATTGCGGGAATGCCGATTTCCTCAACGAGTTCGCCGAAGAAGCCTCGCACCACAAGTTTGCGGGCTTCGGTTTCCGGAATACCGCGGGACTGCAGATAGAACAGCTCCTCATCGTCGAAGCGCCCGACGGAAGAGGCATGTCCGGCTCCGATGATGTTGCCGTTTTCAATTTCCAGATTCGGTTCGGAATCGGCGATCGCGCCCGGAGTAAGTACCAGATTGCGGTTGAGCTCATACGAGTCGGTACCCGGCGCAGTCGGAGCGATCAGCGCGTTGCCGACCCATGTGGAGTGCGCGCCCTTGCCGTCAAGAGCGCCTTTATATACCACACGACTCTTACACTCGGGATGGTTGTGCACAACCATGGTGCGATGTTCGATATGCTCGCCCGGATCCACAAAGTAGATGCCAAGCATATTGAGATCGCCTTGGTCGCCGCCGAAATCCTGATCCATACGGATTCGAACAACGTCGCCGCCGAGCGTGACCACGGAATGGCGCAGGGAAGCGCCCTCCCCCAAGTGGATACGCTGGTTGCCCACATGCTTGGAGCCCTTGTTCCACTCCTGAATGAATGTGGTGGACACATGGGAGTCCTTACCTGTGAGGATCTCCACACCTTCGGCGATACGTGCATCGCCGTCATGCTCTACAACAACATCAGCGTGGGTGCGGTCAGCTGCGATGATCACCAGATGGAAAGCATCCAAGTCGGTTCCGGCACCATGCACCTTGACAAGCACTGGTTGCTCGATTTCACCCCCAATACGCAGAATTCCAGCGCGGGATGTGGAATTCCATTGCACCGCGGATACGCGATCGCAAGGCTTGGAAACAATCCCTGTATCGGCGTCTCCCGGCTTGCCTTCGCTATAGGTCACGCCTTCAGTAAGAGCCGTGCCGTCGATCATAGTGACGGCAATCTGGGTTTCGTTCGACGGCGTAAACGGTTCAAAAAATTCTTCGACGCGTTCCACAGGGGTATAGCGCCAATCATCCTGCTTGCGGTCGGGCACTTCGAATGCGTCCACATCAAATGAACGCGGCGAACGATCCGCCGAAGAGGGCATGGCTGCCGGATTCGCATACGGATCATTCGGATCCGCAACGGGAATATTGATTTCCTGAGTTTGTGCCATGGTGATCAGCCCACCGATCCTTCCATCTGCAGTTCAACCAGTCGGTTCAGTTCAAGCGCGTATTCCATCGGCAGCTCACGGCTGATAGGCTCCACGAAGCCTCGCACGATCATGCCCATGGCCTCGTCTTCGGAAAGACCGCGGCTCATCAGGTAGAACAGCTGGTCTTCGGAAACCTTGGAAACCGTAGCCTCATGTGCCATGGAAACGTCGTCTTCGCGCACGTCCACATGCGGGTAGGTGTCGGAGCGGCTGAACTCATCGACAAGCAGTGCATCGCATACCGTCGAGTTGGACGATCCTTCGGCACCCTTGACGATTTTGACGAGACCGCGGTATGCGGAACGTCCACCGCCGCGGGAAATCGACTTCGCCACGATGGTGGAACTGGTGTGCGGTGCAAGATGAATCATCTTCGCACCGGTGTCCTGATACTGGCCCTTGCCTGCGAAGCCGAGCGACATGGTGCTGGCCTTCGCATACGGCTCGGCGAGAATGCAGGCCGGATACTTCATGGTTGCCTTGGAACCAATATTGCCATCGACCCATTCCATGGTGCCGCCTTCACGCACGTAGGCACGCTGCGTCACCAGATTGTAGACGTTGTTCGACCAATTCTGCACGGTAGTGTAGCGCACGCGGGCATGCGGCTCGACGAAAATCTCCACCACACCGGAATGCAACGAATCGGTCGAGTAGATCGGTGCGGTGCAGCCTTCCACATAATGCACGTACGATCCCTCATCGGCAATAATCAACGTGCGCTCGAACTGACCCATATTCGGCGTATTGATACGGAAGTATGCCTGCAACGGAATATCAACATGCACACCCTTCGGCACGTAGACGAACGACCCGCCCGACCATGCGGCGGTGTTCAATGCCGAGAATTTGTTGTCGTTGCTCGGAATGCACTTGCCGAAATACTTCTTGACGATTTCCGGATACTTCTGCACCGCGGTGTCGGTGTCGACGAAAATCACGCCTTGGTCTTCAAGATCCTTCTGGATTGAGTTGTAGATGACCTCGGATTCGTACTGTGCCGCGATGCCGGAGACAAGACGGCTTTTTTCCGCTTCGGGAATACCGAGCTTGTCATACGTCGCACGAATCTCGTCAGGCAATTCCTCCCAAGTCGTGGCCTGCTTGTCGATCGGCTTGACGTAATACTTGAAATCGTCGGCGTCGAAATCCTTTAGATCGACACCCCATTGAGGCATCGGACGGTTAATGAAATCGCGATAGCCTTCCAATCGCTTTTCCAGCATCCATTCCGGCTCGTTCTTATCTGCGGAAATAGCGCGCACGACATTCTCGTCAATGCCTTTTTTTGCCGCTTCTCCGGCGAAATCCGTGTCATGCCATCCGTACGTATAGTCGCCGAACTGCTGAATGATCTCGTCATCCTGCTTGATTTTGTCTTCATTCACTCGCGTGCGATCAGCCACATACTGGCTCATCTCCACGTCAGCCGCGGCGTTGGGCGCTTGGTTCTCTGCCACCGTACGCTGCCTCCAATCACTCATTTGTACCTATGACAACCTAACAGAACGTGGGGCTAAATACTAGCTCCCCTTTCGCTATTCGGCAATGATTTGTCGTGATTTATCTTACATAGCGTAAAGGCGGAAGCCGAACATTCAGTCTTCCGCCTTTGCGTCTTTCTGCCGTTAGCCCGCATATCAGGCCTGAACGTGAACCGTCGTTCCCATCAGGCACCAATTGTAGAACCATTCAGCCTGATCCCAGCCGACGCCGACGCAACCATGGGATGTGTTTTTCCCCATAGCCTGAATACCGCTGTCGTTAAACGCGCTTTGAGTGGCGATGCGATGAATCGCGCAACCTGTTTTCGAGAAATAGTTGACGAATCCAACATCCTTGACATCCCACTTCTCGGTGTTTCCGTCCGATAGGGTAAGCGTGCCGCTCATATCTTGGGACTGGTACTTGAGCCACACTTTGAAGTCGCCGTCAGGCGTGCAGTTGTCGTAGGAGTTCGGATCGCAGTAGGTTGGCGTGCACAAGTCGCCGCTCGGCTGGCACTGGCCCGTCTGATAATCATTGCCCTGACCGGCAGACATATGCATGACACGGACGGTCTGCCCATTTTCAATGGCTGTAACGGTATGTGAAGACAAGCTGACTACCACGGTACGCGTGGTTTTTTTCTCATTCTGTGGGTCGCAAGTGCCTTGAATACTTACTGAATCAGAACCTTTGGCAAACGCCTCAGCGGCATCACGGCCAACATTGGTGTCGCTACCATCAGTAACGGTTATACCATCATGCCCAGCTACATTGGTTTGCAGCACATCACCGACACTATTAACGATGACATCACCATCAACTCGATCCGCATGGAAGTTCGATTTGATGGAATCATTATAGTATTGCTGCAATTTGTCACCGTCGATGATCAAAGAGCCATTTCGGATTTGATTATCGCCGAGCTTCTCACTATCCGGTCCAAGCGTGATAGCCGATGCAATGGACTGCGCACCGAATTCCGCCACTTTATGGTCGCCGATCTTGATAGCCACCGGCTTCGCTATCCACGCGTCAGCAGAAGCTTTGGCCTCGTTGGCTTGGTCATCCGTGATGACGGGATCAGTAACCTTATTTTTAAGAGTCACCATTTGAGCGGTCTGCTTGCCAAAGGACTCAAGCACGTTCTTGGCTTCTTTGACGATATCCGTCACATCGATACCAGTCCCCTGCTGACCTGGCGTCACATCGAAGGCGGTACCATCCGCGTTGAGCTGTAGCGACGGGTTGGTGGCGGACACGGACTGCACTCCCAACATGTCACCTACCGTCTGGGCGCTGACTCGAGAATCATCGAAAGACTCGACGTCGACATCCTCACGGGTCCAGAATGCATACTTCTGAAAGAAGGAATCGTCACGTTTTGTGTTCATCACATTTTCGGCGATGGATTCCGCGTCAACGGCAACGCCAAGATCCTTCAACGTGACTTTCTTGCTCGTTCCCTCATAGGAAACGGGAACCGTCAATGACTCCGCCGTATCGGAAATCTCTTGGACGATATGATCTCGAGATTGCCCTGTCATGGACTTGCCCCAAAGAGTAACGCCTGGCAACGCATGTGACTGGAAGAACCAGTATCCACCTCCGGCCACGGCACCAATAAGAAGCATCACCGCAAGAACAATCCACAGCCACAACAGATGGCGCTTCTTGCTGGCATTCACAGTCAACGCTGCGCCATCATCAATGGGATCGGCCGTTTCGGCAAACGAATCCAAGCTCACCTGAGAGATGACTTTTGGTTCATCGCCCATGTTCGGGAAGGCGAACTTACCGTTGCCGCTTTCCGGAGAATCCATATCGTTCAAGCTCATGCTCCCTCGTAAAGGTTTTTCATTACGAATACATCTTGTTGGTAATTCAAGGCCAAGCCCCTATTATGCAACATGGCCATGAACTCCTTTGGACTCATGACCATGTTGCATATCGAGTTATCCGACGTTAATCACAATTCGTCGATTTAGCGCTCCTGCTGGTGGTCCAGAGCGGCCTTGACCAGACCTGCAAACAGCGGGTGCGGCTTAGTCGGGCGGGACTTGAACTCAGGATGAGCCTGAGTGGATACATAGAACGGGTGCACTTCACGAGGAAGCTCGACGAACTCGGTGAGTTCGCCGTCCGGACTCTGGCCGGAAATACGCAAACCCGCTTCACGCAGACGATCCTTATATGCCACGTTCACTTCGTAACGGTGACGATGACGTTCAGTGACATGCGTGGTGCCGTACAGTTCCGCGACGATGGAACCTTCTTCAAGCTCAGCCGGATAGGAGCCAAGACGCATGGTGTGTCCCATGTCACCATTGCCGGCGACGATGTCTTTCTGCTCCTCCATGGTTGCGATGACTGGGGTCGCGCAATCGGGCTCGAACTCGGTGGAGTTCGCGTCCTCCAAGCCGAGGACGTGGCGGGCGTATTCGATGACCATGGACTGCAGGCCGAGGCACAGGCCGAGGGCCGGCAGTTTGTTCTCACGGGCGAACTTCAGGGCACCGATCTTGCCATCGATGCCACGGATGCCGAAGCCTCCGGGAACGACGATGCCGTCGACCTGGTCGAGCGCAGCGGCCGCGCCCTCCTCGGTCTCGCACTTATCGGCGGCGACCCACTTGACGTTCACCTTAGCATAGTTGGCGAAACCACCGGCCTTGATGGCTTCGGTGACGGACAGGTAGGCATCCGGCAGATCGATGTACTTGCCGACGATGGCGATGTTCACCTCATGCTTCGGGTGGTGCACGCGCTCCAGCAGATCCTCCCACTCGTCCCAATCGACATCGTGGAACGGCAGGCCGAGTTCGCGCACGACATAGGCGTCGAGGCCTTCGTCGAACAGGGTCTTCGGCACGTCGTAGATGCTCGGGGCGTCCACACAGTTGACCACGCCTTCGGAATCCACGTCGCACATCAGGGAGATCTTGTCCTTGATGGACTGGTTCAGCGGGCGATCGGAACGCAACACCAAGGCGTCCGGGGAGATGCCAAGCTGGCGCAGCATCATGACGGAGTGCTGGGTCGGCTTGGTCTTGAGCTCATGAGCCGCGGCAATGTACGGCACCAAGGAGACGTGCACGAACATGCAGTTCTCGGCGCCCAGATCGCGGCGGACCTCACGCGCGGCCTCCAGGAACGGCTGGGATTCGATGTCGCCGACGGTGCCACCGATTTCGGTGATGATCACGTCGACGTCGTCGGAGGCCTGCGCACGCATACGGGACTTGATCTCGTTGGTGATGTGCGGAATGACCTGCACGCACTGACCGAGGTATTCGCCGGCGCGTTCCTTGCGCAGCACTTCCTGGTAGATCTGGCCGGTGGTGACGTTCGCCTTTTGGCTCAGGTACACGTCAAGGAAACGCTCATAGTGGCCGATGTCGAGATCGGTTTCGGCCCCGTCTTCGGTGACATAGACTTCACCATGCTGGAATGGATTCATAGTGCCCGGATCAACGTTGATGTACGGATCGAGCTTCTGCTGCAAAACCTTGATGCCGCGGCTACGAAGCAGGCGGCCGAGGGAGGAGGCGGTCAGGCCTTTGCCGAGAGAGGAAACGACGCCACCGGTGACAAAAATATGCTTGGTAACGTGCTCTTGAGAATTGCCATGTTGTCTTCTAACCATGGAACTTCAGTCTATCAGCGGTATAAGACGCGGCGTGTTTCTTCGATCCGATGGCCCCGCTATCAGAAACCACAAGTCTCTTGATGACGGGCGCGCTGTCGATATCGGGCTTGTAGTAGATGGTGACGCTTCCATCGTTCGGCAGTGTCCCGTCATCTTCCTGGTTCTCATCAGGATCGGACGGATCGGTGATCACAATACATGCCGGACGCCCATCGGAAGGTATCCGGCATGTATTGCGCAGCTTAGGCAGTCCCGATCAGAAATCGAAAAACATTACTTGGCTTCCAACAGATGCGCCACGGCTTCCAACGCCAGCTTGTAGCCGTAGAAGCCCATGCCGGTGATGGTGCCGGTGGCGACCGGTGAAATAACGGAGCGTTTGCGGAACTCGTCGCGCGCGGACGGATTGGAGATGTGCACCTCCATCAGCGGCAGACCCTCGTCGATCACCATGTGGGCGGCGTCCGCAAGACCGTAGGAGTAATGGGTGAATGCGGCGGGGTTCATCACAATGGGCGTCTTTTCGTCGGCAGCCTGATGCATCCAGCCGATCATTTCAGCTTCGTCATCGCTTTGACGGACTTCCACGTTAAGACCAAGCTCCTCACCCCACTGCGTGCACAAGCTACGCAAGGTTTCAAGATCCTGCTTGCCATACACGTCGGGCTGACGCACACCAAGACGGCCGAGGTTCGGCCCATTGACGACCACTACTTTAGTCATGTTCAAACTCCCTTGTTATTACTGCTGAATGCGACGGAACGCTTCTTCGACGGCGTCCGCGGGTGGATCCTCAAGATGAATGGGCTTCCCCACGCCTTCGAGCACCACGAAACGAAGCTTGTTGCCGCGGGCCTTCTTGTCTCGATGCATCAAAGCGAGCACATCGTCCCACGTACCGTTGTTCCAAGACGTTGGCAATCCCAGCGATTCCAGCAGCGAACGATGGTAGTCCACAAGATCCTGATCGATGTATCCCAGAAGATGCGACAGTTCGGCCGCATACACGCAGCCGACCGCCACCGCGTTGCCATGACGCCAACGGAAGTGCTCAAGCTTTTCGATGGCATGGCCGAGCGTATGCCCATAGTTCAGGAATTCTCGCAGTCCCGCCTCCTTGAGATCGGCGGACACATGGTAGGCCTTCACGCCCACGGTATGTTCGATCAGCTCCGCGACCACATCCTTCAGATCGGAATCCAGAAACGCCGACCCGTCAAAGGCACGCAGTTCATCGGCATGATTCTCGAGGATCTGCAGGATCTCCGGATCCATGATGAAACCGGACTTGGCAACCTCACCCAAGCCTTCGATGAAAATGTCGTTCGGCAACGATGTGAGCGACTTCAAGTCGGCGAGCACTCCGGCCGGAGTGTAGAACGAACCGACCAGATTCTTTCCCTGCGGCGTATTGATGCCGGTTTTACCACCGGTCGAAGCATCAACCATGGCAAGCATCGACGTCGGGCAGTTCACATAGCGAATGCCACGCATCCATGTGGCTGCCACAAAACCAGCCAAATCGGTTGCCGCTCCACCACCAAGACCGACGATCGCGTCGGAACGGGTAAAACCCTCATCGCCCAAGCGCTGCCAAATGCCGTTGGCTACCTCGATGGTCTTGCCAGCCTCCGCATCGGGAATGACAATGTCGTACGCATCATAGCCCGCCTGACGAAGCAGCGTGCGCGCACGATCCGAATGACGCTGCACCGGCTGGGTGTGGATAAGCGCCACCTTGACGGGCTTGCTGCCCAAAACCTGTGCAAGCTGTCCCATCACACCCTCGCCGATACGAACATCGTACGGCTCGATGGTGGAACCGGTGACATGTACTATACGTTGATCAATCATTTCCATCAGCTTTCTCGCAGCCACCTGCGGAGACTGGCCGCGTGTGCCCACATGCACGTTCGCCACGCGCCTGAACACCGGGTCACGTTCCTTATAGAGTTTCTTCCAACGCATATTGGCATCACCGCTGAGCATCGGACGACCTCCACCACGATTCGCGCGTTCCATGGCCTCTTCCGGATCAGCCATCAAATACACGACCTTGCCACCAGACGCAACATATCTCGCCAATCCCTCCTGGATGGAAGGTGTCATCGGCGCGCCCCCGCCCAAGGAAAAGATGCCATCGAAATCCTCAAGCATGTCAAGCACAACGTCGCTTTCCAGTTTACGGAATTCCAACTCGCCGTACTTTTCGAAATACTTGGGGATCCGCATTCCCGCATCATATTCGATCTCATTATCGGCATCGGCAAACGGCAAATTCATCATCTGCGCCACTTCCTTGCCGACACGTGTTTTGCCCGCACCCATCATGCCGATGATCACGGCGACAGGCCTGTGCATACCAGCCATGAAACGAATCACCTCATATGCTCAGGCCAAGAGGCAATGTACTGCTCGGCATTGCGCTTGGTCTCGGCAACGCAGTCGCCGCCGAACTTCTCAAGCACATACTGCGCGATGGTCAGACGTACCATCGCCTCGGCCACAACCGCGGCCGCCGGAACCGCGGTGTTATCAGAACGCTGGTTGATGGCTTGCGCCGGTTCGCCTGTGGTCACATCAACGGTTCGCAGCGCCTTCGGAATGG
Source organism: Bifidobacterium catenulatum PV20-2 (assembly GCF_000800455.1). Lineage (NCBI taxonomy): Bacteria > Bacillati > Actinomycetota > Actinomycetes > Bifidobacteriales > Bifidobacteriaceae > Bifidobacterium > Bifidobacterium catenulatum. The sequence continues at coordinate 982,370 of NZ_CP007456.1, read as the reverse complement.
AAGGAATTGGCTTCATGGCCGCACGCACCACAATCGGCTGGCCGTTCGACATACCACCCTCGATGCCACCGGCACGGTTGCTCAGACGAGCGATACGACCATCCTCACCCACCACCATCTCATCATGGGCCTGGGAGCCAGGGCGCACGGCTTCAAGGAAGCCGTCACCGATTTCCACACCCTTGATGGCCTGAATGCCCATCACAGCGCTTGCCAAAGCCGCATCAAGACGGCGATCCGACTCGACATAGGTACCAACACCCGCAGGAACGCCGTATACTACAACCTCAATCACACCGCCCAACGTGTCGGCGTTCTCTTTCGCCTCATCGATGCGGGTGATCATCTGCTTTTCCGCTTCCTTATCAAGCGTACGCACCGGAGAGGCATCCAATGCTTCAAGATCCTCCGGCTTAGGAAGCGTGGCCTGCTGCGGATCGGCAATGCCCGCACCGCCAATGGAGAGCACATGCGAAACGGTGCGGATGCCGAATGTCTGCTCCAGGAACTGCTTGGCAACCTCGCCCAGCGCCACACGCGAAGCCGTCTCACGTGCGGAAGAACGTTCCAGTACCGGACGAGCGTCATCAAAACCGTATTTGCGCATGCCGGTCAAGTCAGCATGCCCTGGGCGCGGGCGGGACAGCGGGGCATTGCGTCCCTCACGAGCGATCTCATGATCAAGCGGGTCGGCGCTCATCACTTCAGTCCACTTCGGCCACTCGGTGTTGGCGATTTCAATGGCCACCGGGGAGCCGATGGTCTCACCGAAGCGCACACCAGTAAGCATACGAACCTTGTCCTGCTCGAACTTCATACGTGCGCCACGGCCATATCCAAGACGACGACGCGCCAACGCGCCAACAATATCCTCTGTCGTGATGTGGACGCCCGCAGGCAGCCCTTCGATCATGGCGACAAGCGCCTCACCGTGCGACTCACCTGCTGTCTGCCAGCGCAACATGCCAACTCCTTTTCTTCCGAATGCAACTAGTGGACTATCTTAACGGTATGTGGTACATGATTTGCCTGCCGAGTCTGATCTGTGGACTAGCCGTCAGCGTCGAAGACATCCGTTCACGTCGCATCCCACGCACATGGGTCGCCGCAGGATGCGTGGTACAGATTATCGTGAACCTCATATACGCGCTCTACGCCAACACACTATTCTTAGCGCTGCAGGCACTGCTCTTCGCCACGCTGTCGGCGGCGCTGCAATGCGCTCTTGCTTTGGTGAAACCCGGTTCATTGGGATTTGGCGACGTCACGACCACGTTGCTTATGGGTTTGGCCATCGGCATGTTCGGCCTGTTCGCCGTAGTGTCTTGGTGGCTTGCTATCGGCATAGTCGGCTTGTGCTGGATTGTCCTATGGACACGTTTTGATCCGCAAAAGCATACTTCTTACGCCGGTAGAACGCCATTCGCCCCGGCGATTGTGGCGACCGGGGCGATAGGCATTGCGGTTGGCGTTATGTTCTGATTAGTTCGCGTTTTCGTTGTTGTTCTTATACTCGTCGCGAATCTTCCAGAACTCGTCTTCCGTTTCGACGAATTTCGTTTCGCCGGTTTGCAGATTGGTGGTGACGAAATACATCCACTTGCCTTCCGGAGGGTTGATGGATGCCTTGATGGCGTCGTCTCCAGGATTGCTGATTGGCGTCGGCGTCAGCCCCTTGTGAATGCGGGTATTGTATGGATTGCTATCATCGTTCAGCTGGTCATCGGTAAGCTGGCTCGCGGAAATGCCTAGACCGTAGGCGACAGTCGTGTCCATGCCGAGCGCCATGTCGCTGTCGATACGGTTGAGAATAACCCTTGCGACCTGCCCGTAGTATCTGTCACTGCCCACTTCAGATTCAGCAATGGACGCGATGATTAAAATACGTTCGCGTTCGCTGCCGGTCGGCACACCCAGATCATCCAACTTGGCGATGCGCGCATCGACCATGCTTTTGATAATATCCTCAGCGGACTTGTTCTGCGCATTGTAGGCGCCAGGCTCAAGCCAACCTTCGAATTTGCCATCGGCTTCTTCAGGGAGGATTCCCGATCCCCCACCATCTATGATGGCTTGGAATTCCGAAACGTTTATGCCCGATACCTGCGCCGCATCTGCGATGACATCAGACACACGTTCACCGGCCTTGACTTCGGCGAAGCCTCCGGCCTGGCTTTGGTCAGACAAAATCTTGACCACGTCGGACGCCTTCATATGCGTCTTCAAAGCGTACGATCCCGGATACAACGTGGCCGAAGCCCCGCTTACCGCGGAAGTAAACGCGGCAGCGGACTTGACGATCTTCACTTTGACAAGGTTCTCAGCGATTTCGGCGGCGCCCTGACCGGATTCTACGGTAAAGGTCACTTCCTTATCGCCTGGTCCCGTATAATCCTCAATCTGGCTCTGCGAATTCGCTTCGTTCGCGACCTTCCAATGTTTCAAAGCACGTATTCCGAAGAATCCGCTGACACCGATCAGAATAACTACCACAAGTGCAGCAATAATCGTGATGTACAGATGACGACGCTTTTGTTTTCTGCGACGACGCATGTCTCTACGTGATTTCGGCGGCTGCGGCGGCATTGCCGAGTTGAAGGATGTGTCATCCGACGAATCCACCCATTGCGCGTTATCGGAGAAAAAATCATCGAGATTGTCGGTCACAGGCCCCTCTCCTCTTGTCTCTCTCTTCTGTCGATTGCCGTCTGCAGTATCACCACCGCCGACTGTTGATCGACCATAGGACGATGCTCACGTCCACCGATTTGCGCATCGAACAGCTGATGATGCGCAGTCACCGTGGTCAGTCGCTCGTCAACCAATTCGATGGTTGGAACTTGCGTCAACGAGTATTCATCATCATCCACCGCGGCACGCAGTCTTCTCTCAAGATTAACGGTCCACCGCCGTGCCTTCTTCGCGCTTTTGCCTTCTTCTCCGCTTAACAGCAACGGCAACCCGACTATCACATGGTCGACTGATTCGTCTTCGATGACGTCGACGACCTCATCCAATGCGCGAAATGAATCCCCGTAGACTTGGATGTTGCCTGCAGGGTGTGCGAGGGTGATGCCGGGGTCAGACAATGCGAGTCCGACCCTGGCATCACCCAAATCAATGCCAAGCCAAACCATGTTTGGTGGTTCAGCCCTTCATGGCCTGATGGACCAACGCCTCGAGAGCCTCGTCAATCTTGGTGGCGTCCGCGCCGCCACCCTGAGCGAAGTCCGGCTTGCCGCCGCCACCGCCGCCGAGGATCTTAGATGCGCCTCGAACGAGATCTCCCGCCTTGATACCCTGCTTGCGTGCGGCTTCATTGGTGGCCACGGCAACCATGGGCTTGCCTTCCTCATTCACGCCAGAGAGGGCCACCACGACCGGGTTTTCCTCACCGAGCTGGCCACGGACGTCAAGTACGGTCTTACGCAGCGCGTCGAAGGAACCGAAATGCTCGACGTTCTTCGCAGCTACCTTGACTGGAGCCTGAGAAGCCTTGGTCTCCGCAACCAGAACCGGAACGGAAGCGGAAAGCTGGGATTCATACATAGCTGCAAGACGGCGATCGGATTCCTTGAGCTTGGCAAGCAATGCGTTCACGCGGTCAGCCAGCTCATCCGGACGGGCGTTGACCATGTCGGAAAGCTGAGACACCAACGCATGCTCGCGAGCGTTGAACTCGTAAGCGCTTTCGCCTACGACCGCATCGACACGGCGCACTCCGGAACCGATGGAAGCTTCGGACATGATGTTGACCGCGCCGATCTTACCTACATGATCGATGTGGGTACCGCCGCAGAGCTCACGGCTCCAGCCGTCTTCACCAATGGAAACCACACGCACGACGTCGCCGTACTTCTCTCCGAACAGGTGCATGGCGCCCAGAGCAATGGCATCATCGAACTTCATTTCCTGAGTGGTGACGGCGAGATTTTCGCGCAGCTTCTCGTTGACACGAGCTTCCACGGAGTTCATCGCATCCTTGCTCGGAGCGCTGGACCACTGGAAGTCGAAACGCAGACGGTTCGGCGCATCTTCGGAACCGCGCTGGGTGGCCTGAGGACCAAGCTCCTCACGCAGCGCCTTGTGCACCATGTGGGTAGCGGTGTGCGCGCGGGCGATGGCGCCACGGCGATCAAGATCGATGTTGGCGTTGACCTCGGCACCGACAACCAGTGTGCCTTCGGTCAGACGGCACTGGTGCACGATGAGATCCTTGATCGGCTTCTGCACATCGTCGACCTCGAGCACGGCACCATCGTCGGAGAGGATCTCGCCTTGATCGGCGAGCTGACCACCGGCCTGCGCGTAGAACGGGGTACGGTCGAGAATGACTTCGATATTGGCCGGACCGGTGGCTGCGGGAACGGAGCCCTTGCCTTCCTGCATGATGCCCAACACCTTGGCTCGCGCGGACATGTCGGTGTAACCGAGGAAGTCGATGGGCTGAACCAGCGTCTTCTTGAAATCGTCGTAGACGGAAAGATCCACGTTGTGGCGCTTCTTAAGAGCATCGGCACGTGCGCGGCTCTTCTGCTCGGCCATAAGCTCACGGAACTTGGCCTCATCGACCTTGACACCCTGATCTGCGGCCATTTCAAGGGTGATCTCGATTGGGAAGCCATAGGTGTCGTGCAGCTTGAACGCATCTTCGCCGGAAACGGCGTCGGATCCGGATTCCTTGGCCTTTGCCACAGCGAGATCAAAGATTTCGGTACCGGATTCCAACGTGCGGCGGAACGCATCTTCCTCGCCGTAAGCCGCCTCGGACACATCACGGAAAGTGTTATTGAGTTCCGGATAGCTCGGCTCCATAGCCGCCTTGGAAGTCGGCAGCAGGGTCGGCATGACCGGACCGGTCACACCGAGTTCACGCATGGCCTTGACAGTACGACGCAGCAGTCGACGCAGCACATAGCCACGACCGTTGTTGGATGGGCGCACGCCGTCAGACATGATCATCAAGGCGGAGCGCACATGGTCGGCCACGATGCGGAAGCGCACGTCCATGGCTTCGTCATCGCCATACATACGGCCAGACAGCTTCTGGGCTGCTTCGATGACCGGGAAAACCTCGTCAGTCTCATAAATGTTCTGCTTGCCTTGCATCAGATAGGCAAGGCGTTCCAGACCAGCGCCGGTGTCGATATTCTTGTTCTCAAGTTCGCCCACGATGTGCAGGTCGGTCTTGGACTTGACATTATCGACCTCGTAGTTTTCGAACACGAGATCCCAAATTTCAATGTAGCGGTTCTCGTCGGCGATCGGACCGCCTTCCACGCCGTATTCCGGTCCACGGTCCACGTAGATTTCGGAGCACGGGCCGCCGGGGCCAGGACCACCGGTCGTCCAGAAGTTGTCTTCCATGCCCATGATCTGGATGTGTTCGGGGTCAACACCCTCGTTCTTCCACATCGAGCGGGCTTCCTCATCGTCGGTGAAGGTGGTCATCCACAGTTTCTCCGGATCGAAGCCGTAGCCGCCCTTGTCTTGCGGGGTGGTCAGCAGCTCATACGCATAGTGGATGGCTTCTTCCTTGAAGTAATCACCAAAGGAGAAATTGCCCAGCATCTGGAAGAAAGTACCGTGACGGGTGGTTTTGCCGACCTCGTCGATATCCAAAGTACGCACGCACTTCTGATTGGATGCCATGCGGCTCTTCGGCGGAGTCTGCTCGCCCATGAGGTAAGGAATGAACGGGACCATGCCTGCGATGGTGAACAGGGTGGTCGGGTTCGGAGAGATCAGCGATGCCGAAGGCACGATAAGATGGCCGTGCTTTTCGAAATAATCAAGATAGCGCTTCGCGATTTCAGAAGTGCGCATTTGAGATTGAGCTCCTTTTTTGCTGGAAAGCCTAATGCCTTCCAAAGAATTCGTGATTGTTGTCTGAACTTGTGTCACGCTGAAGAATCAGCTGATTTTGCTCGCATATTTGGTGTTAAGTTCAGCTTCGCGGGCTCGGCGGGCTTTGTCGAACTCATTGAACAAGCCTTCAAGGGTACGTACGGCCACGTGATCTTGGTCTGGTCCAAGCAGGAACTGCCTGGCCGCGTCAGGAGTGTTGGCCTTGACGTATGCCTGTGCCTTGGTCACGGCCACAGCACCGATGCCCACACCGATGGAGATCCAGAAGAGACGCTTGAACATCACTCCCCCTTGTTACTTGCTGCGCTGTTGATGTTCTTCTTGTTCATGAAGGACTGCGCAGTGGTTTTCAGGGCATATGCCGCGGAAGCGACCTTGATGATCGGCTTGCCGAGGAACGATCCATACAGATCGGTCAGCGCACCGACATTATTGGCCGTCGTGGAAGCCGCTGCGGAGATCTTGTTGACGTCTTCCAACGATTTGTTGACCTGCTGGACGGTGATCACACTTTCGTCAAGCGCAGGAATCGCATGATCCCCCGTATCTTTGACGGTTTCGGCGATCTGGTCGAACAGCTTACCGAGACGAATCAACGGGTAGATCATGAAACCGGCAAGAATCGCAAAAGCGATTGCCGCAATCAGACCGGCTATTTCTCCAACACCCATCTTGAACCTCTTTTCAGTCCCACGGTTGCCCGCGAACGCAATACCCGCATAACAGTAGTAAAAAGCCCCGACCTAAGGCAAGCTATGTTCACTGATTGTATGAAATGACGCTTACCGCTTCTTCGATGGGTTTCGTCGTATCGAAGTCAAGAACGGTCACCGATCCATTGGCCGGGCGTTCACTCAAATCGTATCCCTCCGGAGCAAAACGGTGCATAAGGCTCAGCAGCGTGTTGCCGTGAGAAATCTGCAGCACATCATCGCCGTCCTTCAGCATGGGATTGGATGCGATCAAAGCAAAACCGGCTTCGACCCTCGCCCAATACTCGGCATCGGATTCGGCGTCGTGGAACGGATCAGCCTCTTTAAGGAAGTCACGCGTTGCACCAAGGCCGTACTGTTCAACGATGTCATTGTAGTTCTTCGCACCGTGGGGGCCTCCAGCGGCGGTCCATGCCACGCCCATATCCTGCCCTTCGAAATAGCCGTAGAACTGTTCACGGAAATGCATGTCGCTCATCAATTGAGGGCGAACATGCCCGGACGCCTCGTTCACATCAAGAATATGTTGGGCGGTCATCTGCGCACGCGTGGTGTCGGAGCAGTATGCCGCGGCAAAATCGAAATCCTTCAATTTGTTTGCGGCCTTGTCTGCGTCGGCGATGCCGGATTCCGTCAATGGAGAATTCGACCAGCCCTGCAACCTGTTATATCGGTTGAAAAACGTCTGCCCATGTCGGACGAGATGAAGATGAAGCAACATGGGCTCCATGCTACCCTCACGGTTTGAGCAAATTCGTGCTATACGATGTTGTTATGGATCATTTTATTTCTCGTTGGCTAATTCTTACCGTCGCGGCGGGCGTTATGGTCGCGGTTCTCCCCGGCATGCATGCCATCGGAGAGCCTCCTGTACTTGGCATTGCTGCGTTCGCTTTGTTCATGGCGCTGATCAACGCTTCCATCAAGCCAATCATCCACATCATCGCATTGCCATTGTCGATTGTTTCGTTCGGGTTGGTCGCATTGGTGATCAACTGGCTGTTCATGCAGCTCGCATCATGGTTGGCGCTGTCGTTTTTCTCCGTGGGCGTCACTATTGACGGATTCGTATGGTCTGTGCTGGGCTCTCTTGTCATGACGATTGTCAGTGGCGTTGTGGGAGGCATCATCGGCGACTAGGTGTTAACAGTTACGTTCATTAGATAGCGAAGAGCCTCGCAACCGCTGGGATTGCGAGGCTCTTGCTGTATGTCCTTATACTGTAGGTTCTTACAGTATGTAGATCCAGATCAGCGGGCGTAGAATTCGACCACGTACTGGATGTTGACCTGCACCGGAATCTCCTCGGCTTCAGGCTTGCGAGTCAGGGCGGCCTTCAGAGAAGGCAGGTTGACGTCCAGGTAGCCCGGGACCGCCGGCAGCACATCGCGGTGCACGCCTTCGGCAGCGGCCTGGAACGGAACCATGGTCTGGCTCTTGGCCTTGACCTGAATGGTCTGGCCAGGCTTGACGCGGTAGGACGGGCGGTCGACGATGTTGCCGTCAACGAGGATGTGGCGGTGGACCACGAACTGACGGGCCTGGGCGGTGGTGCGGGCGAAGCCTGCACGCAGAACCAGAGCGTCAAGACGGGTCTCAAGGTCGGTCAGCATGGCGTTACCGGTCTGTCCGGCAGTGTGGGTGCCCTTCTCGTAAGCGGCGCGAAGCTGCTTCTCGGAGATGCCATACTGAGCGCGAAGACGCTGCTTTTCACGCAGACGCACTGCATAATCGGACTCAGTGCGACGGCGGGTGCGACCGTGCTCGCCCGGAGCATACGGACGCTTTTCGAAAATGCGCTGAGCCTTAGGGGTCAGTGCGATGCCGAGGGCGCGGGAAAGACGCACCTGACGGCGAGAACGCTGAACGTTCGTCATTGGTTTAATCCTTTGTTTGTTCTGTCGTTGTCTGAACGGAGCGCAAACCGGTTTCCCGATATGCGCTGAGCCAGCCTCTCCAGTGCTTCTTCGTGCAGAACACGAACGGCTTGAACACGTGCCGTAATACAGCTCGTATCGGCCGCCGACCCACTGATGGGCTAAGACTCCAGACGGCATGTTCCCTTGCGGGCGCACACCAATCGTTAATAATACACATGAGGGCGGGACGAGCTTGCCGTTCCGCCCTCTTCGGCATGTCACACTGCCATTTCGACGCTATGCCTCAGACAGTACGCCCCTGTCCATGCGGTAAGTTCGATCCACATATGCGAGCGCGTCCGGATCATGGGTGACCATGAGTACGGCCGTACCGTCTTTGGCGGCTTCCTGCAGTAGCCTCATAACGATGGTGGTGTTTTCGGCGTCCAAATCGCCGGTGGGTTCATCGGCAATCAGTAGTTTTGGACCGTTCATCAAAGCTCGCGCTATGCTGACACGTCTCATCTCACCACCGGAAAGTTCTTTCGGATAGCATTCCGCCAAATCATCGACCTGCAGTCGGCGCAACAACGAGTGCGCACGTTCCACGGCATGATCCTGAACGAGATTGTTTTGCGTTTTTGCCGCCGGAACCGCCGCAATGACATCCGGAAGTCCGTCATCGACCGTCTGTTCGGAAGGCGAATCGGAAGCGTTCTCTTCCGTCGCTTTCAAATCGTACGAATCCGCAAGTACCTGGGTATCGCACTGCTCTGTTTTGCCGTTCTGCAGAATGGAGGGAAGAATCACATTGTCAAGCACCGTAAGATTCTGCAGCAACGTCTGGCTTTGTGTGACGAAACCGATGGTGCGATTGCGCACGATCGACATTTGCCTGTCATTCAGCCGCGTCACGTCGTTACCGTCCAAATCGATGAATCCGGACGTGGGTTTGAGCAGACCAGTTATAAGATTCAGCAACGTGCTTTTACCATTGCCGGAACGTCCGACGATCGCCACGAACTCGCCTTGATTCAAGGTGAAGTCGACATGATCTACAGCCGCGAACGGTTTGCCGCGACGTGTGAACTCGCGAGTGAGCTCTTTTACTTCGAGAACCGTGTTTTCCGCCATCATTCACCTTCTCTCAAAGTCAGATAGGTTTCGGGAGCGGAGAGTTTCACCGCCGTCGCCACGGAGGCGAGTAGTCCGGTAAGCACTGCGAACACGAAACTCACTGCGATCAATGCCAGCACATTCCATATGTTGGTTTGCAGATACGGCAACTGCAACTGCTGTCCGATAAGCGTGCTGAACGGGAAAATCGCAAGCGATGCGACCGCAATGCCAACAACTCCGCCCAAAGCTCCAATCATGGCCGATTCCTTCACAATGATGCCAACCAAAGTGGAACGATTGGCGCCAAGAATGCGATATGCGGCGAATTCACGCTTACGTTCGTTCATGGCGGACGAGAATACCGCAAGCAGCACGATCAGGCCCATAACCCAGAACACCGCGACGAAAAGGGTCACGTAGCGAATAATCACGTTCAGATTGGTTTTCGTGGTAGCCGTAATACCTCCTGGATACACGTATCCAAGGCTTTTGATTCCGGTCGTTTTGGTGATGTTTGAAGCGACCTGCTGAGCGGAATAACCGTCTTTGACTTTGATGAGCACTGCGGAAACGGCTTTGTCGGCATAGTCTTCCGGAATGGCGGCATGACCTACCTTGACGGAATAGCCAACCACGTCGGGAACGGTCTGCATGTTCACGAATACGGAATTGTCGAGTGACGTACCCGTGTTGGCGAGTTGCGCCGCCACTGGGAATTCATGTCCGTACAGTTTGACCGTGTTATTGCTCGACACGCTGATGCTGGCTCCGGCAACGATCTGACCGCGCTGAAGCGTGCCGTCGAACTGCGATGCAATCCAAGGGGTGATTACGAAGTCGGTCTCGGGATTGAATCCGATGATCTGCACTTTTTCGTCGCAGCATGCGGCGGCCAGCGATGAGATATATGTTTGCTCCGTGATTTCGTCGATGCCGTCGGCTTTCGCCACTTCACCGGTGATGTCGTTGGTGAAGTAGAACGTGCTTGCTGACCCATTGGTCAGCAGCGCCTCGGCCTCGTTTTTGGTATTTTGCGGCGTGACCATAAGATCGGCGCCCATACGTTCCTGCATGCTGTTCAAACCAGCTTCAAGATTCATGGACAGCAGCGAGCCTCCATAAAAGGCCACGGTAAGCATGGTGACGACGATGGTAAGCGCTGCAGTACGAAACGGTTTGCGCTTGAGGTTGACCAGTGGCAAACCGGCGAGGGTGATGTGATTCGCCATCGTAAGCTCAGGCGCGCTTTGCCGGCTTGAGATCAAGATACGCAGCGATTGCCGCGAGCACGGCCAGCAGCACGCCAAGCACGATCAGCGTCGGCAAGGCGACCATATGGCAGTGCATCATGGCACCCTTGCACACGCCGATAAGCACGGTCGGCACAGTGATGGTCAGCACACCAAGCACGGCATTGGCAATGTCAAGACCAGCACGGGTCTGATCGGAAACGAACAGCCCTGCGACGCCAAGCACCGCAATCACAATGCCGATGCCGAGCGCAGCCTGAGCCGTGTAATGGCATGCCATCGGCGTTTCTTTGACCGCGCACACGCGGGCGAAGGTCTGCGGTGCGATAGCCACCAAAGCACCAAGTAGAATCTGCGAAATACCGGCATACAGTTTCTTATTCATGATTTTCCTCTCAAAAAAGACCAGCATCGCTGATTATTGCAAGGTCCTTTTGAAAAAGAAAGTCTTGTTTTTTCTTCAACTTCGTGCTATAGAGAAAGGCTTCATACGCTTTCCAGCTTCATCACAGCATTTCGATGGGTGCCATACGCAGCAGCAGACGTTTGACTTCACCGTTGCCGAAGTCAACGGTAATGACCGAATTCGCGCCTTTGTCCTGTATTTCGATGACCGTACCCATGCCGAAATGGTCATGCGTGAGCCTGTCTCCGACATGCACGTCCGCGATGCTCAAGCCGCTCCGATTGTCGGTTTGGCTTGCCTGCGAAGATTTGGTCAGGTCCACAGGTTTGGTTTTCGGCTTGACGCGCCTAGTAGTGACCTTGCCGGATTTTCCGCTGGGCTTGCCGGAGCCGTACGAACCGTATGAAGAGCTCGATTCTGCTCCTGCATACGAACGTCGCGAGCTAGAGCCATATGAGGATGATGCGCCGCGCGCGGACGAACCACCGTATTGCGTGCGACCCGACCCATACGAGGACGACCCGTACGAGGACCGCAATCCATACGTGCCGGAACCATATGAGGAGCCACCGTAACTCGACTTTCCATATGAGGAGCCACCAAACGACACTGATCCGAAATCATCGTCATCGTCCCAGCCGCCGAACTCGTCGTCATCATTCCGCCAGCCGGCACGCATGCGTTCGACTCCGGCCTCACGTCTTTTCCAATCGATCAGCTCGTCGGGAATCTCGTCAAGGAACTGGCTGGGCATCATATCGTTGGCTTGCCCCCATTGCGCACGCACGGCCGCACGCGTCACGTACAGTCGACGCTTCGCACGGGTGATGCCCACATAGGCAAGGCGACGCTCCTCGGCAAGCTCACTGGTGTCCTCCATGGCCCGCTGGTGCGGGAATGTTCCCTGCTCCATGCCGGTCAGGAATACGTACGGATATTCCAGACCCTTAGCCGTATGCAGAGTCATCATCGTCACTTTGCCGGAGTCCTCGTTCTCCCCTGGCAACTGGTCGGAATCGGCCACCAAAGCCGTAGTTTCCAAGAATCCCGCCAACGTGGCATCAGGCGTGTTCTGCTCGAATTCCGCAGCCACCGACTGCAGCTGGGAAAGATTGTCGACGCGGGAAGCGTCCTGCGGGTCCTCAGAACGCTGCAGCTCCTCCAGAATCCCACTCTTGGAGAGCACTTCGGCAACCACTTCGGATGGTTTCGTATCATGGTCCTTCGCGAAATCCGCAAGCCCATGCATCATGTCGCGGAACACGCCCAGCGGCTTCGTCGTGCGCGCGGACATGCCTTCAATCTGCTCCATATGCTCAATCGCGCCAAAAAACGTAGTGTCGTGAGCATCCGCATACGAGGCAATGAGGCCTTCGGCACGAACTCCCAATCCACGCTTCGGCACGTTGAGGATGCGGCGGACGTTCACATTGTCCGCAGGATTCACAATGGCCTGCAGATATGCGAGCGCATCCTTGATTTCCCTACGCTCGTAGAATTTGGTGCCACCGACCAGCTGATATGGAAGATTGGCGTTGAGCATGGCCTCTTCAAGCGAACGTGATTGCGCGTTGGCACGGTACATGATGGCGATGTCGCGGTATGCGACGCCTTCCTCTTCGTGGATTCGCGCGATTTCGTTGGCTATCCATCCTGCTTCCTGTTGCGCGTTGTCGGCCGCGTATCCGACGATTTTGTCGCCTTCGCCAAGTGCTGTCCACAGTTTTTTCGGCTTGCGATTTTCATTTCTTGCAATCACCGCATTGGCTGCGTCGAGAATGGTTTGCGTCGAACGATAATTCTGTTCGAGCATGATGGTTTTCGCGTTCGGGAAATCCTGCTCGAAATCCTGAATATTACGAATATCCGCGCCTCGGAACGCATAAATCGACTGGTCGGAATCGCCTACCACCGTAATCCAAGACGGTCCGACACGGCCCGCTCCTCGCATATGTGGATCGGGCTGTTCTCCTGAATCAATGCCGGAGAGCTCACGTACGAGCACATATTGCGCATGGTTGGTGTCCTGATACTCGTCCACGAAAATATAACGGAACTTGTGCCGGTAGTATTCGCTCACCTGTGGGCAACGCTGGAACAATTCGACGGTGCGCATGATCAGGTCGTCAAAATCCACGGCGTTCGCCATGGCCAGACGGTGCTGGTACTCCGCATACACCACGGCGACCAGCTCGTCGACGTCGCCGGCCGAAACCTGATATCCGCGTTGGCCTGGCTTGTAGTCGCAGTTCACGCTTTTCAACTGGTCCTGCCATGAAGTCAATGAATTCTTGCAGTCGGAGATTTTGCCGAGCAGCATGCGCGGCGTATACCGTTTCGTATCGATGTTCAAATCGCCGCTGATGAGCTTGACCAAACGTTCGCAATCAGCCGTGTCATAAATGGAGAATCCTGAGGTAAGGCCGATTTCCTTGCCATCGCGTCGGAGGATACGCACGCACGCGGAATGGAAGGTGGAGATCCACATATGTTCGGCTTCAGGCCCTACGAGGGCAGCAAGGCGTTCACGCATTTCCGCTGCGGCCTTGTTGGTGAAGGTGATGGCGAGAATGCTGCTCGCCCAAAAACCGTGTGCCAGCAGCCATGCGATGCGTCTGGTGAGCACGCGGGTCTTACCGGATCCGGCACCTGCTCCGATAAGCAGGGCCTGGCCGTAGTACTTCACCGCTTCCATCTGTTGCGGATTGAGGTCCTTGATCAGACTTTGCGGATCGCACAGACCTGGTCCCATATTCTGCTCCACCGGTTCCTCTTTCCATGAAGATTCGAAGTCGATTACTGCGAAATTCATGTCTATCACACATGCAGGTCAGCGCAACACTCGCATGGTCAATTGACACGCGTATGCTGAACGTTTATATGCGGTTCACCGTATGTCAACATCAACGCCGCCTTATGCGGCCAACAATCTAAGGGGATTCATGAAGGAGCTCGAAGAGCGCATTCGCCTGCAGGGTACCGTCAAGCCGGGTAATGTGCTGAAAGTGGACGCTTTCCTCAACCACCAGTGCGATGTCGAATTATTCGACCGCATGGGTGCCGCTTGGGCGGAGCATTTTGCCGGTAAGACCATCAATAAGATCCTGACCATTGAAGCTTCCGGCATTGGTATCGCCTGTGTTGCCGCACGTCATTTCGACAATGCACCTGTGGTGTTCGCCAAGAAGGCGCAGTCCATCAATCTCGATGGCGACCAGTACACCACCACTGTCTACTCCTTCACCAAGCAGAAGGAATTTCCCGTCATCGTGTCCAAGAGGTACCTCAACGAAGGCGACCATGTGCTGTTGCTTGATGACTTCCTAGCCAACGGCAAGGCTCTAAAGGGCCTGATTAATCTGTGCCATGATGCCGGAGCGACGGTCGAGGGCATCGGCATCGCAGTGGAGAAGGGTTTCCAAGGCGGCGGCGATGAGTTGCGTGCAGCGGGATACGACGTCGATTCCCTGGCAATCGTGGAGTCGATGGATCCGGAAACCGGTGCCATCGAGTTCCGCTCCTGATCGTCGTATCTTAGGGCACGCATCAGAAACCATTACAATCTGTTGCTCATCACAGTATGAATGAATAAGAGAGGATTCGTTGTGAGCGAAGAGAAGAAGAAAGACAACACGAACGAAAAGAAGGGCGTTTCCTTTGAAGCACTAAGCAGCTTGGACGCACCTGTTTCGTTCTGGAAGGGCATCCCGTTCGGCCTGCAGCATGTCATGGCGATGTTCGTGGCCAATCTGGCTCCGATTTTCCTAGTGGCTTCCGCCGCCAACATGAGTGCCGAGCAGTCTGCCACAATCATTCAGGCCGGTCTGCTGGTGGCAGGTCTGGGTACCTGCCTGCAGCTGTACGGCGTGTGGCTGATCGGCTCCCGACTGCCAATGGTCACGGGCATTTCCTTCACATATGTGGCCGCCGCCATGTCGATCTCCCAGAATCAAGGCTATGGTGCGGTTGCCGGCGCGGTCGTGCTTGGCGGCCTGTTGGAGGTAGTGCTTGGTTTGACCGCCAAGTATTGGCGTCGCTTCGTGCCGCCGATCGTATCCGCGATTGTGGTTACGTCGATTGGTTTTTCGCTGCTTTCTGTTGGTGCCACCAGTTTCGGCGGCGGTTCCGGTGCTAAGGATTTCGGAAGCTGGCAGAATCTCACGCTCGGTCTAATTTCGCTGGTCGCCTGCCTGGCTTTCCAGCTGCTGATGAAGGGTACCGCCAAGCAGCTTTCCGTGCTGTTCGGCTTGGTTGTCGGCTATATTGTCGCGATTTTCATGGGCAAGGTTGATTTCTCTGGATTCTCGAATCTGCAGGTCGTGTCCGTGCCGCATTTCATGCCTTTCCAGCTTGAATTCGATCCGGGTGCGATTATCTCCTTCGCCTTGCTGTACGTCGTGTCTTCCGTAGAGGTGCTCGGCGATACCGCGGCGCTCACCAAGGTTGGTCTCGACCGTCAGCCTACCGATAAGGAGACTGCGGGCGCCATCGCAGGCGACGGTCTCATCTCCTCCGTCTCCGGTCTGTTCGGCTGCCTTCCGTTGACGTCGTTCGCACAGAATATCGGCTTGGTCGCCATGACCAAGGTCGTCAACCGTAAGGTGATTCTTTCCGGTGGCCTGATTCTGGTGATCGCAAGCTTCGTTCCTGCCGTGGCGGAAGTGTTCAATTCCCTGCCGCAGGCCGTGCTTGGCGGTTGCACCATCATGATGTTCGGTAACATCATCCTGTCTGGCTTCCAGATGATTTCCGAGGCCGGCTACACGCAGCGCAACATCACCATCGCAGCGTTGAGCCTCACCATCGGCATCGGTTTCACGCAGGTCGGTGACATTTTCGTCAACTTCCCGTCGCTGTTCCAGTCCATCTTCGCATCCAACTGCATCGCTGTGTCGTTCGTTGTGGCCGTGCTGCTGAATGCGCTGCTGCCGAGTGAAGAGCATTTCCTGTCGGCTCCGCAGCATCAGGAAAACTGAGACTATTCAGTCTTAAGATGATATGAGGAATCCCCCCTGCTCAAACGAGTCAGGGGGGATTCCATATTCATCGCAAAACTGCTTTATCGGGATTCACGAAAAGTATTCTCAGTGTCCTTGCTTGATCCAATTCGTAATCGCATCCTTAACGGCTTGGGCGTACAGCGTATTGGACATGTCAGGGTGAATACCATCTCCGGCAAGCTCATCAGGATACGCCGAAATCGTAGCATCCCAGTCAACGAGAACAACGTTCTCGGAATGGGCGGCCGCGAAGTTACTCAACGCGTCGTTCGTTCTGGGGACCCAAGACACGGGGGCATGCGCGTTAATCAGCACAAGCACATGATTCGGTCCAATGTCGTTCAGTACGTCATTGAGCTGGCCATCGGTCACCGCTGAATTCGTAGCCAAGCCGACCAGCACCCATTGGCGCAAACCTTCCGGCTGGCTTTTGGTCTGGTCTATAAGTCCCAACGCCTTGGTCATCGAACGTGAGGTTTCCGCATCAACAGTGATTCCAGGGAAAACGGATTGCAAACCTTTACTGGAGGCGAGCATCACCGAGTCACCGAATGCGACCATCTGCTGTCCATTAGGCATGGTGTGTACGGGTTTCCTGGGCGTTGGTGGATGCTTCCTATTGAAGTCGAGATTCATGCCCTGCTGCTCTTTCAGCATTCTCGCATTCTCTTCCAGCGCGCGTTCCACACTGGTCTGCTTTGGCACGTTGTCCACCACGTATCCAGACATCAAGCATGTACTCAATACCACGACAATCGTTATCCAGCATCTGGCAGCATCCCACATGCCATTTTCCGGAAGAGGACGAATCATGGCGATGAATCTGCCTCGGGCAACAGGCTGTTCCACCAACTTCCACGACATGGCGGTACAACATGCGGTAAGAGCGAGTGTGATTAGCAGCATCCATCCAAGATGCCGCGCACCCCACTGGGGGAACATCGCCTTGGTGAACAACCATAAAGGCCAATGCCACAGGTAAATGCCGTATGAATATCGGCCGACCACATCAAATGGTTTGAACACCAGCAGATCCTGTATCCAAGATCCAAAAGGAATGGAACCAGCGACCAGAACCACTGAAAGTAGCGAGGCCGCGAAAATCCCTCCATAGAAGGCAGCAGGACCCTGTTCAACGTGCTGCATCATCCATAACAGAATCAGTAATGCCACAAAAGCCGCCGCAGGGCCGATCTTGCTCCAGACCAGACAAGCACGTTCCATGATCGCCGTTTCTTCCGGACGACCGTTGCCACGCCGTATGATCATCAGCAGCCATGCCAGCATGGCACCTAGCCAAAGTCCCATGGCATGCGTGTCTGAACCGAAATACACTCTGGTTGGATCGGTTCCCGGGTGATACTGCAATCCCATGGAAAGCGCACTACACACGGCAAGTCCGGCAAGTACTGCCACTGGTACCCAACGTACCAGAATTTTTCGAAGCAGGTAGATCAGCAAAGGAGCCAACAGATAGAACTGCATCAGCACCGACATGAACCACAGATGACGGAACATGTCTGGATTCATCTGCGAGAAATAGCTGGCGCCACTACCGATGGCATACCAGTTGTAACAACCCAACATAGCCGTCACTATCTGGTTTTTAATGTCCACCAACATGTCTTGGTTGATGAACCATGCCAACGATACGGTGACGGGAATCATCAGAATCAACGCCGGGTATATTCTGCGCAGACGCCTGAGGTAATATTCCTTGAAACCTATTCCCCTGCCGGAATCAATATGATTCAGCAACGACGAGAAAATCAGAAAACCTGAAATGGTGAAGAATATGTCAACACCTAGGAATCCGCCCCGCAGCGAGCCCTGGTCGCAGTGATACAACACTATCGCGATCAAGGCGATGCCCTTGAGGCCATTCAGACCGACAAAACGACGTCTTATCACAACAATCAACCGCTTCTCTCAACATGCGACGTATGTGCGTAATAGGAACAACGTTTCGTATCGTACTACCAGCCCCTCCCCCATTATGCGGATCATGAACAGATATGGAAAGGTGTTGTCTGGGACGATTAAAAACATTCGGTGAACGCAACCTCGGAAGCGGTGGAGACATAACGATTATTCGAAAAAGGACCGTACGTTCCATTGGTATTGATTTGATGCCAATGGAACGTACGGTCCTCTTATACGGTCCCGTCAATCATTTGACTGCGGGATCTCCTCGCTCACTTGGAGAAGACGTTGCCGTAAGTGTCTTCGCCTACTTCTGCGATGGCCGCGGACTTGCGGGCGATTGCCAGCTCCTCGTTGGTCGGAATGACGCAGATGGTGATCTTGGAATCCGGGGTGGAGATGATGCGCGGTTCCTTGGAACGGGTGGCGTTCTTCTCTTCGTCCAGCTTGACGCCGAACGGAGCGAGCTTGTCGCACACCATCTTGCGGACCACGTCATCGTTCTCGCCGACGCCTGCGGTGAAAGTGATCACGTCTACGCCGCCCATCTGAGCGGTGTAGTTGCCGATGTAGCCGACGATGCGGTGCACGTAGACATCGAGAGCCAGCTTGGCGTCCTCGTTGCCTTCGGCGACCAGACGGTGAACCTCACGGAGATCGCCGAAACCGGTCATGCCCATCATGCCGGAACGCTTGTTGAACAGAGCGTCGAGCTCATCCACGTTCATGTGGGCGTTGCGGATCAGGTGGAAGACGACGGCCGGATCGATATCGCCGGTACGGCCACCCATCATGAGGCCTTCGAGCGGGGTCAGACCCATGGAGGTCTCGACCGGCTTTCCGGAGACCTCTGCGGAAGCGGAAGCGCCGTTGCCGATATGCAGCACGATCTGCTTGAGGCCTTCAGCCGGCTTGCCGATGACGTCCGGCACCACGGAGGAGATGAACTCGTGGGAGGTGCCGTGGGCGCCGTAACGGCGGATGTGGTACTGGTCGGCGATTTCCTTGTTCAGCGCGTAGGTGCTTGCGGCCTTCGGCAGCTGGAAGAAGAAGGAGGAATCGAACACGAAGATCTGCGGAACGTCCGGCAGGAGCGCACGCATGACTTCAGCACCCTTGGCTTCCGGACCGTTGTGCAGCGGCGCGAGCACAGCGAGGTCCTTGACCTGGTTGATGGTCTTGTCGGTGACCAGAGCCGGGTTCGGGAAGATGGAACCGCCCTGCACCACGCGGTGGCCGACTGCCACGATGCCAGCCTCGTCCAGCTTCGGGCCGAACTCGTTGAAGAAGCCGAGCACGCGCTTCAGGCCCTGCTCGTGGTCGTGGATCGGCTCTTCCAGCTCATGCTTCTCACCGTTGAACTCGTGCTTGTAGTGGCCGTCAACCGGCTCGCCGATCTTCTCGACCAGGCCGGAAGCAATACCTTCACCGGTTTCAAGATCAACCAGCTGATACTTGATAGAGCTGGAACCGGAATTGATGACAAGGACGGTTTTCGCCATTGTGGGCATCCTCCATGTGTTAATCGATGTGCCGCTTGCGCGACTTTCCAAACTTTAGATTACTCTTTGCTTGCTACAAAATAGCGTTTTACTGGGCTTCGATGGCGGTCAGGGCAACAGTGTTGATGATGTCTTGCACGGTCGCGCCACGGCTCAGGTCGTTGACCGGTCGGTTCAGGCCCTGCAGCACCGGTCCGACGGCCACTGCGCCGGAGGAACGCTGGACGGCCTTGTACCCGATGTTGCCCGCGCACAGATCCGGGAACACGAACACGTTGACGTGGCCCGCCACATCGTTGCCCTTGGCCTTGGTGGCTGCGACGGTCGGCGACCAAGCCGCGTCGAACTGGATGGAGCCGACAACCGCGAGATCCGGAGCCTTCTCCTTCACGAGTGCGGTTGCTGCTTCCACGAGGTCGACATCCGGTCCCTTGCCGGATCCCAGCGTGGAATACGACAACATGCCGACCTTCGGATCGAGGCCGAACGCCTTCGCCGTTTCGGCGGACTGGATGGCGATTTCCGCCAGCTGTTCCGCGGACGGGTTCAGATTGATGGCGCAATCCGAGAACACTGCGACATGATCTTTGAAGCACATGAGGAACGCGCCGGACACGAGGGAGGATCCCGGCTTGGTCTTGATGACCTGCAGTGCCGGACGTACGGTGTTGGCCGTGGAGTTGATGGATCCGGAAACGAGACCGTCTGCCTTGCCGAGCACCACGAGCATGGTGCCAAAGTAGCTGTCATCGGTGAGCTGCTTGCGTGCCTGTTCCTCGGTCATGCCCTTCTTGGCGCGCAGCTCGCACAGTTTGGCGACCATCGGAGCGAGCACTTCCTCGTCATCCTTGGCCTGGAACTGCGCCTTTTCAAGGGATCTGAGTCCAAGCTCCTCGCCGCGGGCGAGAATGCTTTCCTTGTCTCCGACGATGATCAGATCGACGATATCACGCTCGAGCAGATAGTCGGCCGCCTTGATGATGCGGTCTTCGGTTCCTTCCGGAAGCACGATGGTTCTCTTGTCTGCCTTGGCCTTGCCCAGCAGACTGTACTGGAATGCGTATGGCGTGGTCGGTGCCTTGAACGGAGCCTCAACAGCGGAGATAAGCTCTTCGGCGTTGACATTCGCCTCGAATGCCTCAGTAGCTTTGGCCACGGCGTCTTCCTCGTCAAAATCAACGGCGGGTAACGTCCACACCGGCACCTCGTAAGCTGCGAACTCCTCCTTGAGAGGTTCCACTTGTTCATCTTTACACCCGGTGATGAACACGCCGGCGACCTTACTTCCTGCATTCTCAATGATGGTCTTCGACGCCTCGACAGTGCCCAGGACCTGTTCCGGAGTGCGGTTGATGGTGCATACGGCAAGAAGCACGACAGACTTAAGATCAGCAGCTACGTCAGCATTGAACGCAAAGATGGACGGGTCGTTGATGGCGGATTTGTCCGTTCCGACAACAACCACGGCTTCAGGCTGGGCGGTTTCGATGGCTTCCGTGTAGGCGGCCACGATATCGGCCCGGGAACCTTCCTTGTCGGTGCGTGCACGCTTCGGGCAAACACCGACGGATTGTTCACGGCTCAGCCCCGAGTTGCTTGCTTCAAGAAGAACGTCGGTGAAGGTTTCCTTGCGGCAAACCGCCGGACGGAACACGGCCGTCTTCTTGGTAGCTGCGAATGCCTTGGTGACGCCAAGGGCCACGACGTTGCGGCCGTTTGCTGCTTCAGGGCTGATAATGGTGACGCTGGTTAGACTCACGATGTCTGCTCCTATTCGTTGTTTTTAAGGTGTGTGACTGCGCTGTTTCGCACCATGTGCCATTGTAATGCGTGAACGGTAACAGACACGCATTTCATGACATGGTGTCACAACGCATTACAGAGTTACGGATATGGCAAAAGCCCCAAGGGAAAATCCCTTGGGGCTTTATTCAAGCAATCAGCCTATAGAGGCTAGACTCACTCGTTATCGCCAGCGGTTGCGGCGGTAGCGGAGACAGCACCCTGCTTGTTGGTGTTGACACCGGAGTAGACCCAGTCGGTGTAATCCGGGTGATCGTAGCCGTTGTCGACTGCGAACTGGAAGGCTTCCTGACGGAAGGCTTCGAGCTCGTCGATCTTCTCGGCGTACTTGTCAGCATCGATCATGCGCAGAGCTTCGGCAACGAGCTCGTAACGGTCGATGTTGTTCACGCGAACCATGTCGTACGGGGTGGTGGTGGAGCCCTGCTCCTCGTAGCCGTGGACGTTGAAGTTGTCGTGGTTCGGGCGATCGTAGATCAGACCACGCACGTCACGGGCGTAGGAGTGGTAAGCGAACAGAACCGGCTTGTCTTCGGTGAACAGCTCAGCGAAGTCAGCGTCGGAGATAGCCTGATCGTTCTCCTTGGTGGACTGCAGCTTGACCAGATCCACAACGTTGACGACCTTGAACTTGATGCCGAGCTCGTTGAGCTTGTCGGCAGCAGCCATGATCTCCTGAGCCGGAACGTCGCCAGCGGAGGCGAGAACGATCTGGGCTTCGTCGTTGGACTTGGCGGTGGAAGCCCACTCCCACTCAGCAGCACCCTTCTCAAGCTCAGCGCGAGCTTCGTCCAAGGTCAGCCAGGTAGCGGCCGGCTGCTTGCCAGCGATGATCGCGTTGATCATGTTGGTGGACTTGTAGCACTTCTCAGCCACAGCGAGCAGCATGTTGGAATCCACCGGGAAGTAGATGCCGATCACGTGATCGTTGTTGAAGCACTTGTTCAGCAGGACGGAGGTGACACCCGGATCCTGGTGAGAGAAGCCGTTGTGATCCTGACGCCACACGTGGGAGGAAACGAGCAGGTTCATGGAGGAGATCGGCTTGCGCCACGGAATCTCGCGGACGGTAGCCTCAAGCCACTTGGCGTGCTGGTTCAGCATGGAGTCGATCACGTGCACGAAGGACTCGTAGGAGCTCCAGATGCCGTGGCGGCCGGTGAGCAGATAGGCCTCGAGGAAGCCTTCCATCTGGTGCTCGGAGAGCTGCTCGGTGACCTGGCCGGTGACAGCCATGTGCTCGTCAACCTGGGAGGACAGGTAGCCGGCATCCCACTGCTTGTTGGTGACGTCGTAAGCGGCCTGCAGACGGTTGGAAGCGGTCTCGTCCGGTCCGAAGATACGGAAGGAGTCCGGGTTGTTCTTGATGATGTCGCGGGTGTAGACGCCCAGACGACGGGTTGCCTCGAGCTGGCCCCAGCCGTGGCCGTACTCGGCGACTTCCTTGACCTCGTAGTCTTCGAGAGCCGGCAGGTTCAGCTCTTCGCGGATCACACCACCGTTAGCGTTCGGGTTGGCACCGATGCGCAGTTCGCCAGTCGGCATGAATGCGGTGACTTCCGGCTTCACAGCACCGTTCTCGTCGAACAGCTCTTCCGGGTTGTAGGACTCGAGCCAGTTCTTGAGGACTTCGAAGTGAGCCTCGGTATCGCGGGCGGAAGCCAGCGGAACCTGGTGGGAACGCCAGGAGCCTTCGGTCTTCTTGCCGTCGATGAACTTCGGGCAGGTCCAGCCCTTCGGGGTGCGGAAGATGATCATCGGGTAGAACGGACGAGTCATGTCGTCGGTCTGAGCTGCGGCCTTGATGTCGCAGATCTCGTCGAAGACGGTCTCGAACAGCTCGGCGAAACGACGATGGATCGACAGGTGATCCTCGTTGTCGAAGCCAGCAACGAACTCGTACGGCTCATAGCCCATGCCGTGGAAGAACTCGTGAAGCTCTTCGTCGGAGATGCGGGACAGGATGGTCGGGTTGGCGATCTTGTAGCCGTTGAGGTGCAGGATCGGCAACACGATACCGTCGGTGCGCGGGTTGATGAGCTTGTTGGACTGCCAGCCGGTAGCCAGCGGGCCGGTCTCAGCTTCGCCGTCGCCGACGATGGCCGGAACGAACAGGCTCGGGTTGTTCATCACAGCACCGTAGGCGTGAGACAGGGCGTAACCCAGCTCGCCACCTTCGTGGATGGAACCCGGAGTCTCCGGAGCGTAGTGAGACGGGATGCCGCCCGGGTAGGAGAACTGGCGGAAGAACTTCTGCAGACCAGCTTCGTCCTTAGTGATCTTCGGGAAGGTCTCAGTGTAGGTGCCGTCCAGGTAGGACTGAGCGGTACCAGCCGGGCCGCCGTGGCCCGGGCCCATGATGATCACAGTGTTCTGCTTGTGATCAGCGATGAGACGGTTGATGTGGCCGATGAGGAAGTTCAGGCCCGGGGTGGTGCCCCAGTGACCGACCAGACGGTGCTTGACGTCTTCGCGGGTGAAAGGCTCCTTCATCAGCGGGTTGCTACGCAGATAAATCTGGCCGATGGAGAGGTAGTTGGCTGCACGCCAGTACTTATCCACGCCTTCGATAGCTTCCTCGGAAACCGGAGCGTTCAGCTTCTTCCAAGGGGTGCCAATAACAGGACTCGTCATGTGTACTCCTGTACTCCTGCACTGTGTTGTGCGATTGTTTATTTTCATTCGGTCCTGAATCTCGCAAAACCTTGCGGTTCCGCGGAACGATTCATTCCCAATCACTTGAGCATATTACGAGCGAGGTGCGACTTTTTGCTGTTTTTTTGCGACTGTGTGCGTAAGTGTGTCGTTTCTGTTAGAAAATGAGAGCTTTTATCGGGAGATTTGTGAATACTTCACATGCTATTAAAAAGATTGATAAACGGCTCAATATCAACGATTTCAAGCTATTCTCACACCTTTTTCACGTTCGTTTTGCAATACTTGCATGCGGCGTGTTGAACCATGCGTAGTAAGCAATTGTGAGGTTTGTTCACTTTCTGTTCACAGCGTTTCCAATGTCTGCTAGCGTCGCCACAATAGAACAGTTAATATTGTTGCTTCTTCATACCTCATATCAAAAGGGAGAGTGTTATGGCTGCAGGTCCTGTGCTCGTTGTTGATTTCGGAGCCCAGTACGCCCAGCTGATCGCACGTCGCGTGCGTGAAGCAAATGTTTATTCGGAGCTTGTGCCGCATTCCATGCCGGTCGACGAGATGCTGGCCAAGGATCCGCAGGCCATCATCCTTTCCGGCGGTCCGGCTTCGGTATTCGAGCCGGGCGCGCCGCGTGTGGATAAGAAACTGTTCGAGGCCGGCGTTCCAGTGCTGGGCATCTGCTACGGCTTCCAGGCCATGGCCTATGCCTTGGGCGCGGATGTCGACAAGGCCGCCCTTGGCGAGTATGGCAAGACCGAGACCTTCATCGACGAGTCGAAGGGTCTGCTCGAAGGCTCCCCCGCCGACCAGAACACGTGGATGAGCCATGGCGTGGCTGTTAAGACCGCGCCGGAAGGCTTTGAAGTGCTGGCACACACCGAGGGTGCGCCTGTTGCCGCCATGCAGGATGAATCCCGCAAGCTGTATGGCGTGCAGTGGCATCCTGAAGTCAAGCACACCCCGATGGGCCAGCAGCTTATCGAAACCTTCCTGCACAAGTGCGCAGGTCTCGGCAACAACTGGGATGCCTCCAGCATCATCGAGGATCAGGTCGCTAAAATCCGCGAGAAGGTCGGTGACGCACAGGTGATCTGCGGCCTGTCCGGCGGCGTTGATTCCGCAGTCGCGGCGGCTCTCGTGCACAAGGCCATCGGCGACCAGCTCACCTGCGTGTTCGTGGATCACGGTCTGCTGCGCAAGGGCGAGGCCGAGCAGGTCAAGCATGATTTCGTCGAGGCGACCGGCATCAAGCTCATCGCTGTAGACGCCTCCGAGGACTTCCTCACCGCCCTGAAGGGTGTGAGCGAGCCGGAGAAGAAGCGCAAGATCATCGGCGAAAAGTTCATTCGCACGTTCGAAAAGGCCCAGCGACAGGTCATCGAAGAGGCGGGCGCTTCCGGCAAGGAAGTCAAGTTCCTCGTTCAAGGCACCCTCTACCCGGATGTTGTGGAATCCGGCGGCGGCGACGGCGCAGCCAACATCAAGTCGCACCACAATGTGGGCGGCCTGCCTGACGACATCAAGTTCCAGCTCGTCGAGCCACTGCGCACCCTGTTCAAGGATGAGGTTCGTGCCATCGGTACCGAGCTTGGATTGCCGGACGAAATCGTCTGGCGTCAGCCGTTCCCTGGCCCGGGCCTCGGCATCCGCATCATCGGCGAGATCACCAAGGAACGTTTGGATCTGCTTCGCGAGGCCGACGCCATCGCTCGCGAAGAGCTTTCTAAGGCTGGTCTTGACCGCGATATCTGGCAGTGCCCGGTCGTGCTCCTTGCCGATGTGCATTCCGTAGGTGTGCAGGGCGACGAGCGCACATATGGTTCGCCGATCGTGTTGCGTCCGGTTTCCTCCGAAGATGCCATGACCGCAGACTGGTCCCGCATTCCGTACGATGTGCTTGCCACGATTTCGACGCGTATCACCAATGAATGCCGTCAGATCAACCGTGTGGTGCTCGACTGCACGTCCAAGCCGCCGGCAACCATCGAGTGGGAATAAGCCGACAAGGCTTTGACCTGCACTTTTGAGTGCCGTGGTGTACTGCTGAGTTTCGTTTCGTATGCGACTCACGGCAAAGCCGCCAGCGGCATCGGTGAGTAAAAACGATAATCGAGCCTCCGTCCCCGCGTTGGGACAGAGGCTTTTGTCGTTTTATTCCCTTTCACCTGCGATTTCGCTATTTACTCCCCGTGTTTCAAGACAACAAGGTACGGGGTTCTATTCGGAAGAATGGGAGTAAGGATTTATCCCAAGCGAGTGGACGCGCGGTTTTTGTCCCTGAGGGCGAGACAGGGCCGTTTCAAGGCCCGTGAAACTCAAATCGAACTCAATGGGCTTTTCGATGGCCTCCGCATGGCGTTTTCCCAAGTGGTTTGGGGAGTAAAAAATCCTGCCGTCTTGATAAAAATGGGAGTTATCAGGGGAAATGCCGCGGCATTTACTACCCAGATATGCCGGAAACGTGTTCACATGTAACAGGGAGTAAAAACTCAGCAGGTAAAGAGCGCACGGCGAACTCAAGCTGAAGGACATCAAAAACGATACCGTGATCTTCGTCGGTTCCGATGGGCTGCCCCATCGGAAGTATGATTGTGCAACCACCATCCTCAAATCTCGGTCGCATCTATTATAAAGACTTGCATTTGGCTCTGAACTTATTTTGTTTTTCGATGCTTGACTTCGATGGGCTCCCCGAAAAAGCAATCATTTCCTGACAAAGTTCTTCAATCAGCTATGAGAGCACCATGCGTTCAGCCACTTCTCAGCCGCACGGCTGGGACGGACGTCGAAAGCGACATCGATGCGGTCGACTTCCGTCCTGGACAAGAATTTGTAGAAAATGAATCCCAGAATGTAACCCTCGTACTCGTTAACCTCAATCTTGGAGCGCATCTTGTTGGCGGAATCCTATATCTTGGAGGCCAGCCACTGCTTGTTGATTTAGTTTCCTTCGCTTCTATAGACTTGGTTGAGCGTTTCTCCGTCGTCGCTTACCCATTCGGTCCAGCCGTTCTGGCTGCCGCCGAGCACGAACACCGCCGCGGCGCTGGGCGTTGGGAACTCGATGTCCTCGGCGAGCTCTGCGGTGCCGCACGAATCGCCGAATATCTCCCTGCGCGCGACCGCGACGCCCACGTTCTTCAGCACGGGCCCCGAGAGGTTCCTTTCGAGCCGGCGAGCACGGTGAAGTGCCCGGTGGCCTTGTCATAGCGCCCCGCACCGCGTATGCCGTTCTTCTTCGTGTGGAAGACCGCCGGCGCACCTGCGGGGCCTTGGTCGACCCTGTTGAGGTCGTACCCCAGAGCCGCCATCCTGAAGAGGATCCTCTTGTGCAAGCGCTCGACGGACTCTTCTTTATATGGGTCGACGTAGGGCTTGGGCGTCGCCGAGTTGTCGGTCTCGTACGAGCCGTGGGTGCGCACGTAGTCGATGGCCTTCGCCTCGAGGACATCCAGTTCGTCCCTGCTGATGTTCTGGTCGTCGTCGAGGAACATGACGGCCTTGTTCCAAAATTCCTTCTTTGTCTTGTGCGCGTCGAGCCGGGCGATGCCCTGGGTCGTCTGCCCCGCGTAGACGCGGCTCACGTTGCCGTGGTTCTCGTCGAGCAGGTAGTAGACGCCGCGCTGAGGGATGTTCGGCAGCGACTTCGCCTCGGCGAGGTCCTCCCTCGGAACGATGACGGTCACGAGCGACTCGCCGGTGATGCGGCAGATGCGGATGCGGTCCGGCTGCTCATCTATGAGCTGGACGGTGAGAGTCTTGACCCGAATCATGCTCGCGCCCCCTTCTTCGCGAGCTCTTCGATCATGCAGGTGCGCACGAAAGCGGAGAAGCTCATGCCCCGCAGGGCCTCCTCCTTCGCCGCGTCGCGCAAGGTATCAGGAATGCGCAGAGTCACGGATACCTGGTCGCCGTCCACTAGGAAACTCCTGATCTCGGTCTCGTCGGGGTTGCTCTTGATGAGCTTCTTGTAGCTGTCAGGCATCTGCGCTCCCATCGCTCGAAATGCAATACAAATACGTATTCTGTGCAAACGTAGAAATGTCCTTCTTCTGTTTTTGCGGATGAAGGACATTTCCGTACCGTTTTCAGTATCGTGGATTATTTGCGGATTATCTTTGACAATCCTTGCTAGGCAAGCATGTTGGTCCACATATTCGCGAAATCGGGAAGCGTTTTCGCAGTGGTGGCGATGTTCTTGATTAGAATGCCGTTGATTTTCAGCCCTAGCATCGCGGCGAACGTCGCCATGCGATGGTCCGCATAGGTTTCCATTTCAGCCGGCTTGAGATTCATTGCCGGCACTGGCACGATCTCCAAACCGTCGGCCAGCTCACGGGCTTCTCCCCCGACTCTGGTGATTTCGTTGACCAATGCTTCCAGACGGTTCGTCTCGTGGCCGCGCAAGTGGCCGATGCCCAGCATGCGCGTAGGCTTGTCAGCGAAAAGCAGGATTGCGGCCAGCGATGGCGCGATCTCGCCTGCCGCGGTCAGGTCGAAATCACCCAAGCCGTTGATATGGCCGCTGCCGGTCACTTCGCAGTACCGGACGCCGTCGATCACGGGGAAGCTGATTTCAGCGCCCATATGTTCCAAGTATCCGGGAAGCAGGACGCCCGGCTGGGTGGTGGATTCCGGCCAGTGAGGCACGCGAACGGTTCCGCCGGCGATCAGTGCGGCGCCGAGGAACGGGGCGGCATTCGACAGGTCAGGCTCGACCGTCACGGTTTCGGGCAACTGCACGGCTCCCGGCTGCGCGGTCCATACGCGGGCGTGTTCGTCTGCGTTGGCACGCACGCCGGAACCTTGCAGATCGGCCACGGTCATGCGAATATGAGGCAAACTCGGCGTCTTCTCCCCCGTGTGATGCAGTTCCAAACCGCCTGGCACTCGAGAGCCGATGAGCAATAGTCCTGAAATGAACTGCGAGGATCCCGAAGAATCAATGCTGACTACGCTCGGCTTGACGCGCTGGCTCACCGTTTGAGGTGGAGTGATTGTAAATGGCAGGCGACCTTCCTCGCCGCGGTATTCGATACATGCCCCCAACTGTTCAAGACCGTCCAACACGGGCTTCATCGGACGTGCGTACGCCTGCTCGTCACCGTCGAAATCCACAGGACCGTCCGCGAACATGGCAAGACCGGGCACAAAGCGCATCACCGTTCCCGCAAGACCGCAGAACACCTTCGTACCACCGTGGAACCGGCCGTCGGACGGCGGCACCACCGTCACCGTGGTGTCAACCTGCTCATCGATTTCGCAGCGCACTCCCAACGAACGCAGCGCGTCCATCATCAGCTCGGTATCACG
The DNA here is from genome assembly GCF_000800455.1 of Bifidobacterium catenulatum PV20-2. Lineage (NCBI taxonomy): Bacteria > Bacillati > Actinomycetota > Actinomycetes > Bifidobacteriales > Bifidobacteriaceae > Bifidobacterium > Bifidobacterium catenulatum. Next base: position 952,959 of record NZ_CP007456.1, on the reverse strand, counting down.
CGAGCGCAACAGCCCGACCAATCGCACAGGACGATGCCCGAGAGCCGCAAGAATGAGATAACGGTTCGACAGGGATTTGCTGCCCGGCACCACAACGGTGGCGTCAAGCGACTTGCTGGCAAACGGCGCCGGCCAAAGATTCTCTTGAGATGCGTTCATAGGGTTTATCGTATCCAAAACCCGTGGAAAATCATGTTTCGGTATCACCATGCAGCGCGACGATCACTTTGGGCACGTACGCGGCGTTGTGGCCGGAGAATCTGGACGGTTGCGCGGACGCGGTCGAGATGCTCCGCTCCGCATGCTGGAGAACTGACGTCAAAGAGGTTGTTCCGTGTTTGTACTGTTTTATACCGGAAACCGGAAAAAGGATTTTTCAAACCGCGTGAAACACCTTTGTTTCCAACGGTTTTCGTCGGGCTGACAGGATTTGAACCTGCGACATTCTGCTCCCAAAGCAGACGCGCTACCAAACTGCGCTACAGCCCGTTCATGTTTACACACCGCGAATCCGCCTCACGGAATCGCATCATGTGAACACAAGTTTCTATTATAGCGTATGGTTGGACAACGACAGGCTTACAATAGCGTTTCGGAAGGGAGAGTGGCATGGGACGTCATCAGCAGGCTGAATCATCGGGCATTATCTCCTTTGTAATATGCGCCATCATCGCTTGGTTTGTCATGAACGCCTACACGCAGTTTGCCCCGGCCATCTGGCGTGTCACGCAGCGGCTGTTCACCGTCTGCTCGGGAATCGCGACAGGATGCGGAGTCGTTTCATTCAGTTTGGGTTATGCACGAAAATCACGTTCGTTGACGCTCAAACATGGCTGGGTCACTCCGGTTCGTCGTGTTTTCGAAATCCTCGCGCTTTCCGTTGTGTATGCTTCGACCATTTTCGTCACATCGTTCATGATGCTGTCCATCATCAACAACATGATGGGCATCCGCACGCTGAAAGGCTATCTGCCGATCCTATGCGCGGCCATCGCAGGCGTTGTAGGCTATATCACTTTCGTGCAGGCGGAACTTATGAATGCTAAAACGATCGCTTCCCTACTGCCGTTTTTCGTGGTGTCTGGCGTGAGCATCGCAGGATTGACGTCCGACGATCCGTACTGGTACAACAATAATTTCTCCCAATTAGGCGACCGTACTACCTTCGCCGCACGCATGTTCAATTCGACGCTGATGCTCGCGGGCATCTGTATCGTCATCATCAGCTATTTCGCCGTTTCCGAGCTCATTACCACGTATCGTCTGCAATTGCAGTATCTGGATTCCAACGCCATCAATGAAACGCCGAAGCATTTTCGTACGAGGATTCTGCTGCTGTCGATCATGTTGACGTTGGCCGGCATCGCTTTCGTAGGCATCGGCATGTTCCGTTACACGCCGCATCCGATTTTGCACAACGTGTTCGCCCGCGGCCTACCATGTTTGATGAGTGTGCTGATGATTGCCCTGCCTTGGCTTGCCCCGCAACTTTCAAAGGTCGTATACGTGGTTTCCGATCTTGCAATCGGAATCGGCGCCTATGCCGGATTCCAATGGCTGAGTGGGCATGACACGCTGACGAACGTGGAGGCGTTGGCCGGCATGATGTTCCTTGGCTGGTTCATCATTTTCTCGCGTCAAATCGCCGCCATCGAAGCGGACCGCGTGCAGACGCAGCTGATACTGGCGCAATCTGAGAGACCACGCTCCGTCGAGGATCTTGCGGAAGTCAGCGAAACTGTTCCCGACACTGTTTCCCGGCTTGCTTCAGAAGTCTAAAACCGCAGCTGGAAAACAGCGTCGGAAAAACAATCAGAAGTTGTGATGCCTACTGGACGGCTTCTTGTCGCTCATCAACAGCAGGAAGCTTCTTGATTGCGCGGTAATCGCAAAACCGGCCTCATAATTAAGTTCCGGCCCCTTTGGATTATGCGTGTCGACAATTAAGCGCCATTTCTTGCCATATTGCTCATCGGGCAGGGTGAACATGATCGGCTCGTAATGCGCGTTGAAAATCAGAATGAAGTCATTGTCGACCATCTGATTGCCGTACCAGTCGGTTTCCGGAATATCGGAACCGTTCAGATAGATCATCACAGTGAAGGCGTGTGTGTTCGACCAGTCGTCCATATCCATGATGGAACCGGTGTGATCCATCCATTCGACCTGAGGAATCGTAGTGCTGTCGGTTCCCTGCTCGCGACCGGAGAAGAAGCGACGGCGATGCAGCACAGGATGCTCAAGCCTCAAATGGATCAGCTTCGATACGAATTCGAGCAGGTCCTTCTGATCCTCGTCCAAATCCCAGTTCGTCCAGGAGATCGCATTGTCTTGGCAGTAGGCGTTGTTGTTGCCCTGCTGGGTGCGCGCAACCTCATCGCCACCGCAGATCATCGGAATGCCTTGGCTGAGCAACAGTGTGGCGAACATGTTGCGCATCTGCTGTTGACGAAGCTCGTTAACATCCTTGATGGTCGTAGGACCCTCGACACCGCAGTTCCAAGAACGGTTGTTGCTTTCGCCGTCCCTGTTGCCTTCGCCGTTGGCTTCGTTGTGTTTTTCGTTATAGCTCACCAAATCGTTCATGGTGAAGCCGTCGTGCGCGGTGATGAAGTTCACAGATGCGACCGGTCGGCGGCCGTTGACCTGATACAGGTCGGAACTGCCCATGAGACGGCTGGCGAATTCCGGCAAGGTAGACGGTTGCGAACGCCAGAAGTCGCGCACGCAATCGCGATAGCGGCCATTCCATTCGGACCAGCTGGACGGGAAGCCGCCCACCTGGTATCCACCGGAACCCAAATCCCATGGCTCGGCGATCAGTTTGACGCGGGAGATGACCGGATCCTGCTCGACGATGTCGAAGAATGCCGACAGTTTGTCGACTTCCTGGAACTGACGCGCCAATGTGGCCGCAAGATCGAATCGGAATCCGTCGACGTGCATTTCAGTGACCCAATAGCGAAGGCTGTCGGTAATGAGCTGCAACGCGTGCGGCGAACGCATGAGCAGCGAGTTTCCGGTACCTGTGGTGTCGAAATAGTGTCTGCGGTCGTTGTCTACCAGACGGTAGTAGGCGCCGTTGTCGATGCCTTTGAAGCTGAGGGTCGGTCCGCGGTTGTTGCCTTCGGCGGTATGGTTGTACACCACGTCGAGAATGACTTCCATGCCGGCATGATGGTATGCCTTGACCATGGATTTGAACTCGTTAACCTGTTCGCCGCGCTGCCCTGAGCTGGAGTAGGCGTTGTGCGGGGCGAAAAAGCCGATGGTGTTGTATCCCCAGTAGTTGCTCAAGCCTTTTTCCTGCAGGAAGCTGTCGTTGACGAACTGGTGGATGGGCATGAGTTCGATGGCTGTGACGCCCAGCTTCTTCAGGTATTCGATTACGGAGGGGTAGGCCAGTCCCGCGTAGGTTCCGCGAATGTCCGGCGGCACGTCCATGTTGAGGTTGGTCATGCCGCGTACGTGGGCTTCGTAAATTACCGAATCGTGGTATGAGATGTTCGGATGCTGGTCGTTGCCCCAGTCGAAATAAGGGTTCACCACGGCCGCTTTCATAGTGTGTGCGGCCGAGTCGAGCGTATTCATGCTGGTAACGTCGTCAGGGCTTTTGAACCAGTATGAGTAGAGACTTTCATCGCCGTCGATATTGCCTTCGATGGCTTTCGCGTAAGGGTCAAGCAGCAACTTGTTCGGGTTGCAGCGCAAACCCTGCATCGGGTCGTACGGGCCGTACACACGGTAGCCGTAACGTTGCCCCGGTTGGATTCCGGGCAGATAGTTGTGCCAGACATACGAGTTCTGCTCGGTCATTTCGATTCGAGTTTCGTTGTCTTCCTCATCGAAAAGACAAAGCTCGACCTTTTGTGCCACTTGGGAAAAGAGGGCAAAATTCACGCCGGCGCCGTCATAGCTTGCGCCGAGCGGATACATCGATCCGGGTCTGATTTGCATGATTCAAGTATCTCACGTTTTAGCCACCAAATCGTAATTTCGTGTTATTCGGCGATTATTTTTACGATTCGAAAGAACTTTTGACTGTATTTTGCCGGTTTCGCCTAATTTGCTCGTGAAGAATGGCGATCATGGAATTGGATGCGGTGATGCGAGTGTCACGTAGCCGCTGCCAAGAGATCCACGCCGATTCAACATGCTCATCGCCGTCGAAGTGACGTTCGACGGGGCGCCATGAACGCAGGTGAAGCACCATGATGTTGGCAAGCTCGTCGGTCATGCCTTCGGACGAGTAGAACTGACCCACATGGTCAAATTCGATGCCGTCATGCCCGGTGGGTTCCACACCGGTCTCCTCGCGAAGTTCGCGCAGCGCGGCCTCTTCAACGTCCTCTCCCCTGTCGATGAGTCCGGCCGGCAGACCGTAAGCGAACGCGTCGCAACCGATACGGTATTCGCGTTCGATCAGGTACCGGTCGTTCGCGCAATCATGCACCAGCATGACCACGCAAGGCGCGTGGCGCATCACCTGCCGACGAATCACCGTTCGCCCGCCGCCACGCATCGGCAATGCGATCCGCATATCGTCGACACCGAAGATAGCACCCTGGTACACGTGCTCGCTGTCAAGCACCGTTACCGTGCCGGACATGTCCACTCCGTCACTGGACTCGTCCAGCAATGCATCAACTTGGGTTTCGTCTGCCGCTTCATTACTCATGACGTGTCATCATTCCTGTCCGCTCGAGGGGATCACCATGTTCCATGGATCGGTGTTCATGGAAATCCAACGTACGTCGGGAGTGTCGCCGGTCACGGACGCGACCGCCTGAGGAACGTCTTTCATCGCATACTGGAACCACATGGATTCGATGGCGCTATGTGGAGTGTTGATAAACGCCGGACGCACATGTTCATCGCCATGACCCAGGGCGATGCCGGAAGCGCGCATGGAAGCCTCATAGCGGGCCTGTTCAATGGCGTCCGTTACGGGATGATGCCTCAGATCGCTGGTCACATACACGTCGGCTCCGGTCGCACGCACCTCATCGAACAGCGAATCACCGGATCCCGGCAATATCGCCACCGTATTGATGGGAGCGTCCAGATCACCGCAAACCTGCACGCCAAGTTCAGTATACGGCAGCACGTCGGCCACACGGCGGGCGAATTCACGCAGCATCACAGATTCGGCAAGCCGCCCGACACGTCCCAGGCCGACCGGATGCTCGGCGTTCGGATCGTCGATGGGTACGAGCGGACGCTGGTCCACCAGACCAAACATGTCAGCCGCAGCCATGCCGACACCACGATATGCCGCATCGGCATTCGTATGCCCCACCCACAGCGCGCATCCGGCACGATTGAGCTTGCGCACGATCTCACCGCGGAAACCCAATCCTGATACCGCATGAACGGAACGGAAGAACAACGGATGGTGGCAGACCAGCAAATCAACGTCCCCCGCAATCGCCTGATCAACCACCGACATAGAGGGATCAGCTGCAAAAGCGATATTGCGCACAGGCTGACGCAAGTCACCCACGATAAGACCAGGCTCATCCCACTGTTCCGCATAGCGAAGCGGATACAGTGTTTCCAACACATCAACGACCTGGCTTAATGCAGCCATTGCAACCTCCTCATCATCCGCGATTTCACATACGTGGCATCATCGCACGACAACCGGCATGTTTCAAACAGACGGCATCAGTGCGCGGCAAGCTGCCAATCCGAACCAATACCCGTGGAAACATCCAGCGGAACCGCCATGTCAACCGCATGTTCCATGGCATCCTTCACCAACGCGGTGGCCTGCTCCGCCTCGCCCGGCGCAATCTCCACCACAAGTTCGTCATGAATCTGCAGAATGATCCGGCTGGCAAGACCAGACTCATGCAACGCATCATCAGCCCGAATCATGGCGATCTTCATAATGTCCGCAGCGGAACCCTGAATAGGCGCATTCAACGCAGCACGCTCCGCAGCGTCACGTACCGCACGATTCGGCGACTTCAGCCCCGGGAAATACCTACGACGACCATAAATCGTCTCCGTATATCCCTTTTCACGGGCCGTGGAAACCAACGACTCCAAATACTCATGGACCTTGCCGAACGTCGCAAAATACTGTTGCTTCAATGACTCGGCCTCACCCGGCTTAATGCCAAGCTGCTGCGAAAGCCCATACGTGCTCAACCCATACGCCAAGCCATAGCTCATCGCCTTAACATGACTGCGCTGATCAAACGTAATCTCATCAACAGGAACGCCATACACCAAGCTCGCCACATACTTATGGAAGTCCCTGCCGGAACGGAACGCCTCAATCAACGCCTCATCACCGGAAAGGTCGGCCATAATACGTAACTCAACCTGAGAATAATCCGAACTCAGCAACGATTCAAAGCCCTCACCGGGCACAAAAGCCGAACGAATCTCACGTCCAGCCGGATCACGATTCGGAATGTTCTGTAAATTCGGATCGACCGAACTCAATCGACCGGTCGCAGCCACAGTCTGCTCAAACGTCGTATGGATGCGTCCGTCAGACCCGTTGGTCGCATCGATCAACGTCTGCACAATCTGCTTGAGCTTGTTCTTCTCGCGATGCAGCAACAACGCGTCAAGGAACTGGCATGCGCTGTCATTCTCATACGAACGATCGCGCAACGCCTGCAAAGCCGCCGCATTCGTGGTATACGAACCGGTTTTGGTCTTCTTCGTGGGTTTCAAACCCATATCCTCAAACAGAATTTTCTGCAACTGTTTGGGACTTTGCAGATTCACACGTTCGCCCGCATACTGCCATGCCGTTTCCTGCGCATGATTCGCATCGGAGGCAAGATGTTCGCGCATGTTCATTAGCCTGTTCATGTCGACTTGCGCGCCGACATGCTCCATGCCATAAAGCACACGAGATACTGGAATCTCCACGGATTCCAACAAGGCGAACTGTTCACGCTGATCTAGCGAATTCGCCAGATTTCGTGCCAACAGCCCCACAATCGCCGTGTGGCGCGGAAGCTGGTCGTCTTTCTGCTGCACGGATTCTTCAGGCTCGTCGAAATCAAGCGTTCCTTGCGTAGCGCTTTCGGACTGCTCCTCGATATGCAGATCCAAAAAATGAGCCGCCGCCTGTTCCAAAGTGTCTGCATGGAAATCGGGATGGACCAGATACCCGGCAAGTTTGGTATCGAACAGCGGTTCCGGCAGTTTCACGCCGGTGCTTCCCAACAGATGGGACTGTTCCTTATAGCCATGCACCACCATGGATTGGTGGTATTCGTCAAGTAGCGTTTGCAGTTGTGACGCCATATCGCGATCAATATGATCGATGCGAATCGCTTTGCCTTGCGATGCGATCATCAGTGACGAATAGTCCGCGTTCCCCGGCTTGCTTTCGCCTTCCACCTGCAACACCCATGAACGGGCCACGGATTGCGCGCATTTCTTCGTATGATCAATGGCGAAACCGAAAGGAGTTGTTTTCGGCGCGGTTTCTCGCTCATCATGCAGATGCTTGTTCGTCGCCTGCAGATTGGATTGTGCCCATGATTCCAGCGCTTCCGGCGAATCAATCGTTTCGTATTCGGGTATTTCCAGTTTGCTGGACTCGTCTTGGGGCACGAGATTGTTCGTAGGCTTGCCCGCGTTGAATGTTCTTAGCACACGGTTTTTGGTGCGAATGCCGAATTCAAGCTTGGTGAACAGTTCGTTCAACTGGTTGGCATCCACCTGACCGAAGGTCAGGTCTTCGATGGACACGCCAAGATCGAGGTCACGCACCAAGGCGTTCACGGAACGGTTCAGCTTGACCTGGTCAATGTTGGCCCGCAGTGCCTCGCCTTTTTTGCCGCCGATCTCGTCGGCGTGCTCGATGATTTGATCAAGCCCGCCATACAGGTTGATCCACTTGGCTGCAAAGCCATCGCCCACGCCTGGAACGCCTGGAATGTTGTCAGCGGTTTCGCCGCGGAGCGCCGCCAAATCCGGGTACTGTTCCGGGGTGACATGGTATTTCTCCACCACCGCATCGGGAGTCATATGTTTCAGGTCTTTGAAATGATGCCCCGGATACAGCACGGTGATGTTGTTGTTGATGAGCTGGAACGCGTCACGGTCTCCGGACAATACCAGCGTGCGATAGCCAGCTTCGTCTCCCATGCTCGCCAACGTGCCGATCACGTCATCACCCTCATATCCGGGTTTTTCGATGAACGTGACGCCCAACGCATCAAGCATCTGTTGAATCAGAGGCAACTGCGTAAGCAGATCTTCCGGAGCCGCATCTCGCGTGCCTTTATACTGCGGCAGCATCGTATTGCGGAACGTGCCGCCTTTGACGTCGAAAGCGACGGCAAGATGATCGGGATGCTCGGCATCGATCACTTGCGACAGCATAGTGGCGAAACCCCAGACGGCATTGGTTGCTTGGCCTGCGGATGTACTGAAATTCTCTACGGGCAAGGCAAAAAAAGCGCGGAACGCCAAGGAATGGCCGTCAACGACCAATAGCGTCCCGCGTGAAGTGCCTTCCACAGTTACTGTGTTAGCGCTCATCCTCTGCTTCCGACTTCTGATCACCATACTTGGCGATGATGGCCATGGCCAAGCGCTTCTTCGGAATGCGCTGGTCCATGGAGGTCTTCTGAATCCAACGGAATGCGCCTTGCTCGGAGAAATCGGCCTTGTCCATAAGCAGGCCCTTGGCACGGTCGACGAGCTTACGCTCCTCGAGGGTTTCCTCAGCCTTCTTCAGCTGCTCTTCCGCCTTCTTGAGACGCTCTTCAGTTTCATGCAGTTTGGATTCGCTGCGCTCCACATTGTCGAGCAGATCGTTGATTTCGGCGAAACGACCCATGGCCACTTCCAAAGCCGGCAGCAGCTTGGACTCCTCATACGGCTTGGTAACATACGCCATGGCACCAGCGCCGGTAGCCTTCTTCACCAGATCGGACTGGGAGAATGCCGTAAGCATAACAACCGGGGCGATGTTCTCGTCGCAGATGATGCCCGCCGCCTCAATGCCGTCCATACGGGGCATCTTAACGTCCATGCACACTACACTCGGACGGAACTTGCGAGTCAGATCAACTGCCTCTTCACCGTTAGCGGCTTCGCCCACAACCTCGTAGCCATTATCTTCTAGCATGGCAACCAAATCCATACGGTTCACGGATTCGTCTTCGGCCACGACGACGGTACGCTTGCGAGGCTTCTCCTCTTCGAGGGGCCGCTCAGGCGCTGCGGCAGCCTGAAGTTCATCGTCGGTGAGCACTTCGTCCGGTTCCGTGGTCTTTTCTGCAGACATGTCGGTCTCTTTCCACTGTCACACCCAAAGCCGGCCTTGCACGCCCCTACTCGCTTCCGGAATGATTCGATGCAGTTACTTGCAATCGTTCTGATTCTGGGAATTCTCAGCTTTCCACAGCCTTGATTCACCTTCCATAACGCAAGTTGAAACGAACCGGCTATCTTCCTTGTACTTTCATGGATGATACTAGCAGAAGCCTACAAGTGCGTGTTGCAGCAACCCTCATTCCTGCCTTGCATATAAAGCTGGAAAATTCAGGAAATATCGCAATCTTGCAAAGCATCTTTCCGGGAATCATGTTTCAACGTCACCTTGTTTATACTGGGCGTATGAGTAGCACTTTCACTATCAGAGATATTGTCAACGAAGACGCAACGGCATCAGTCAGTGATTACGGTGCGCATGTGCTTTCCTGGGCACCCGCCGGCGAACAGGCTGTGGTTTGGCGATCAAAAGCGATTTACCTTAAGGAAGGCACTGCCATCCGTGGTGGTGTTCCCATTATTTTCCCTTGGTTCAATTCCGGTTTCGAAGACGGCCATGTGGCTTCTAAGGCACCTAAGCATGGTTTTGCCCGCAACAGTTTTTGGCATTATGACGAGGAAGGTTCTTCCGATGCTTTGTTGCGCTATACATTGGATTCCAGTGAGATCAACGCAGACATACTTTCCCAGTTTGTTTCTGGCCCGAATCCTCAATTTCATGCCGTTTACACCATTGAAGTCGGCCGTGAATTGACGATGTCGCTTACCGTATATAACGATGGCGACGAGCCATTGTCTTACGAAGAGGCACTGCATACGTATCTGCAGGTTGGCGACGCCGAACAGTCGCAGGTGTGCGGACTGGAGGGCGCGGACTATCTCGACACCGTATTGGATGGCGATCCGCGTTGCAGCCAAGGTGATGAACCTGTGACCTTCCAAGGCATGGTTGACCGCATCTACTATTCGGCGGATACGCTTGAGCTGCGCGATCCCGTGTTGCAGCGCACCATCATTGTCGCCAAGCAGGGCGCAGCGCAGACCGTGGTATGGAATCCGGGAGAGCAAGCCGGCAATGCCATCGGAGATTTGAGCGACGGCGAATGGCGTGGCTTCGTGTGCGTGGAAGCAGTCAACAATCGCGATTGCGCAGTCGTCGTGCCTCCACACGATTCGCATACGCTGCAGCAGACCTTGGCTGTAAAACACTGAGCGACCGGCGGTTTCAGTCGTTTAGACTGTCGCCGAAGGCGCTTGTCTTCGCTATGAACGCAGAAAAAGGCCATCCAAGACGACCTTTTTCTTCACGGGACCAGTACCAGAAATTGAAAACGTATACCCTTGGTGGGATTCATTTCCAATGCTAGTATTGCTTCCGTAGGCACGGGGGTGCCGGCATGAGCTGGCTGAGAACATACCCGTTGAACCTGATCCAATTCACATTGGCGGAGGGAGTGTGACATCATCATGAGCAATGATGCGTTGAACATGGATATCAATCAACAGCTTGTCCTGGTAACGGGTGGAGCGCGTGGTCTTGGTGAGGAGATCACCAAATCGGTGCTCGCCCATGGAGGCAGCGTCGTCATCAACTACTACAGGAGTAGGGAACGCGCCCAAGCCATCGCCGACGCCCACCCAGGCAAGGCATGGGCCATCCAGGCGGACGTGACCGACCGCGCCTCGGTGGACGGACTTTTCGCCGAGGCGGAACGATCGGCGGGGCGTCCGATCACCAGCGTGGTCAATAACGCTCTTGTGGATTTCTCGTTCGACAGCGATGCCCGTCCGAAGGCCGAAGACATCAAATTCGAACGGTTCGACCAACAGTTCCGCGGTGCCGTGGGAGGTGCCTTGAATGTGATCCAGGCCGCATTGGATGGTTTTGACCGCAATGGCGGCGGACGAATCGTGAACATCGGGACGAACCTGTTCCAGAATCCCGTGGTCCCATATCACGACTACACGGCCGCGAAGGCCGCGCTGCTGAGCCTGACGCGCACCTTCGCGGCTGATCTGGGGCCGAAGAACATCACCGTCAACATGGTCTCAGGCGGTTTGCTGCGTGTGACGGACGCCAGTGCCGCGACTCCCGAGGCGGTGTTCGATGGTATCGCGGCAGGCACGCCGCTCGGCCATGTAACCACGCCCGCTGAATTCGCGGATGCGGCACTACTGTTCCTGAGTCCGTTGTCTCGCGCGGTGACCGGCCAGAACCTCGTGGTCGATGGCGGACTGGTCAAGGACTGACCAGCTCATAATCCATTAAAAAAGGCATGTAAAGTAAGTGGGCTCATCCATCAGGAAGAGCCCACTAAATGAATCAGTCCATATGAACGGCATCTCACGGATGCGAGACAACTCCCTTCTTGCTGATTTCTCCTAGCCATTCAAGAGATGGCTTCGGTAATCGCTCGAACGTGTTCTTATCCCAACCGACAAGACCGAATGTAGGCGTGAACGAGCCCCACTCGTAATTGTCCAGCAGCGACCAGTGCAGGTAACCAAGAACGTCGATTCCCTCCTCCATTGCGGAATGTAATCCTGCCAAGGCATCAAACGTGTAGTCAATGCGACGAGAGTCGTTCGTCGAGGCAAGCCCGTTTTCGGTAACGAATATCGGCGTCTGTCGGGCGACTTCCCATGTGTGTCGCACAGCTATGCCGAGAGCCGGAGGGAAGTATTCCCAGCCTGTAAGGGTACGTTCCACCTCATCAGCAACTGGCACCGGACCATCTTTGCCGATAAAAGTGCGCAGGTACGCTTGCACGCCGACGAAATCATCACCTGCGGCCGCTTCCGTGAAGAAATCTTCTCGCGGGTATTGATACTCTTTCATTTCGGATTCGCAGCCGGGCATCGCATGAAAAGCCTGGCATGCAATGGTCCATCCGGACTTCACGTTTGGCAAGGCAGTCAGAACGTTGCGGGCCTTTCGATGCGCTTTCACGAGCATTTCCGAAATCTTTGGATCGGGCTCGGGCAAAGTATGCATCGGCGTCCGGTTTTAGCCAGCCTCCCCTGTTTGGCGAACCATCTGAGGGAAGTACAAGGCAGGCTGACAGAGCTCGCGCCATATGCTTTTCCCGGTGAAGAAACGCCCGAACGGGCCGAAAAGCCAAGGAATACCGAAGCGCGCTGCACGAACACCAACATCTGAGGGATGGATACGATCCATGGTTGTACAACATGCCTCCCTAGCGCATCACGGATGGCATGACGATCTGGTTTAAGAGCTCGTTATATGAGCGTGAGGACCCCTAGCTGTTCGACACGGATGAGGAAACCGTGGCAAGAATCACGTCATCGGGGAGCGAACGCTACGAAGTGTTCGCATACGAAAATGACGTCATCCACGAACAGTACCAGAACGCCGCAATGGACGCCGCCGCAAAAGCCATCCACCAGCATTTGGACAAGATCATGGATTCTCGGGAACGCACGGACCTGATCCACGAGAACCTATGCAACGTAGCCAAGGAGGACCTGAAGATAACCAGCTCGCCCACACCCTCAAAACAAGAAATACTTAAATCCTCAGAACCGCAAAGGCACACAATCTCTCGAAAACCGCATTCCGTCAACCGAAAAGCAGGATGCACAGACTCTCCATACCAAACGTAAGACATTGAGCTATAATCGTCTTACAACAATCAGCAAAAGATGGAGGTCGAGATGACCATGACTTCAGTGACGGTCCGCGTGGACGACGCCACGAAAAAACAGGCTACGGACATCGTGGAGGATCTTGGACTTGACCTGTCCAGCGTGACTCGCGCGTTCTACCGGCAGATCGTCAGGGAGAACCGTATCCCGCTCAGCCTATCGAGGCAATCCATTCCGGCTGAGACCCTTGATGCGCTCGACGAGGTGCGCGAAAAGGCGGAGACGTGGAGATAACCTACAATCTGGCGGATGGCAAGGTACTGAGCTCCCATGTAACGGCACATGCGCCAGATGGGTTTCAAAGAAAAAGCCGCGGCTGGAAATCTCCAACCGCGGCTGTTCATTAATCCGGTGCCCCCGGTGGGACTCGAACCCACACTGTACAGATTTTGAGGCTGTCTCCTCTACCAATTGGGATACAGGGGCCTTCGCACAACTTAATCATATTAACACAGAAAAATGATTTTGCAAAGTCCTTGAGCAGTCGGCGTTTCGCACCATGCGCAACATCTTGATCGCAACCTGTCGCAGTCTGCAAATCGGCAACATATCAACATCATCCAAAAACAACGGGAGGGCTTCCATCCAAACGGACGGAAGCCCTCCTATTCGCTAATCAGTCAGTCACTGACCGAAACGCATCTCAGTCGCAAGCACCGACGGTGTGGACGTAGATGGAATCGGTGCGACCCGGCTGGTGCTCGCCCTGGGCGGAGCTCAGCACAACGATCTTGTCGCCATCGGTGACCTTGCCGGCATCCTTCAGGATCTTATCGGTGAAGATCATCAGGTCCTTGCGGGACTTGTCGTGGTAATCCTCATCGAGCAGGAAGGACTCGGTGCCCCAAGACAGAGCCAGCCAGTGATAGGTGTGCTCGTTGTTGGTGATGCCATAGATCGGGGTGGCCGGGCGTTCGCGGGACACGCGGTGCACGGTGGAACCAGTCTGGGTGTAAGCAACGATGGCCTTGGCGTTCAGCTTGTCAGCCAGATCCACAGCTGCGGAAGACACGGCGCCGGTGGAAGACATATCCAGGTTCTTCAGTTCCGGGATACGGTCGAAACCGTGCTCGGTGGCAAAGGAGGAGATGCGGCTCATGGTGCTCACGGTGACTGCCGGGTACTTGCCGACGGCGGTCTCGTTGGAGGTCATGGTGGCGTCGGCGCCGTCGAGGACGGCGTTGGCGCAGTCAGATGCCTCTGCACGGGTCGGGACCGGAGAATTGACCATGGAGCCAAGGACTTCGGTAGCCACGATGACCGGCTTGGCGTACTGACGAGCCAGCTCGATGCAGCGCTTGGTAGCCAGCGGAACCTCTTCCAGCGGGCACTCGACGGCCATATCGCCACGGGCGACCATGATACCATCGAAGGCCTTGACGATCTCTTCAAGGTTCTCAAGAGCCTGCGGCTTCTCGATCTTTGCGACGACCGGGATGCGACGGCCTTCCTCGTCCATGATCTCGTGGGCGCGGTCGATGTCGGTGGCGAAACGCACGAAGGACATGGCGATGATGTCGGCGCCGGTGCGGATAGCCCAACGCAGATCGGCTTCATCCTTCTCGGTCAGAGCCGGCAGGGACACCGCAACACCCGGCAGGTTGATACCCTTGTGGCTGGAAACCGGTCCGGCCACGACAACCTTGGTGTACACGTTGTTGCCTTCGACCTTGGTAACCTCAAGACGAACCTTGCCGTCATCGATGAGGATCGGGTCGCCAGCATGGCAATCGCCCGGCAGGCCCTTGAAGGTGGTGGAGGTGATATGCTCGTCGCCCTCGATATCGTCGGTGGTGATGACGAACTCCTGGCCTTCGGTCAGCTGGACCTTGTCTTCGCCGTCGGCGTTCTTCTTGAACCAACCGCAACGGATCTTCGGACCCTGCAGATCAACCAGGGCTGCGACGTTGCGGCCGGTGGCCTTGGCGGCGGCGCGGAGGTTGTTGTAGACCTTGAGGTGGTCCTCCGGAGTGCCGTGGGAGCGGTTCAGACGAGCGACGTCCATACCTGCTTCGACAAGGCTGGTGATGCCTTCCAGGGACTCGGTAGCTGGACCGATGGTATCTACGATCTTGGCTTTACGCATGAATGCCTGCCTATTCTTGTTGATATTGTTTTGGGATCTGACGACCCTGTTTCCAACCGACCAGTCTACTAGCAAAAAGCGCTCACTTCCACCTTGAAACGAGGCGTGTTGTGAGCGCTCACATTTTTTTGCTAAAAAGAAACCGCATGTTTCCATGCGGTTTCTCAAATCGTCACTTTTCCTTTGCTTCGATGGCACGCATCTTCAGCACGCTGGCCAATGCGGTACCACCAATCGACACAACGATCACCGCCAAAGACAGCCATGTAGGCACTTCAGGCACCCAAGCGATCGGTTGACCGCCATTGATGAACGGCAACGAATTGCCATGCAATGCCTCCATAATGAGCTTGACGCCAATGAAGCCCAGCACCACGGAAAGTCCAAGCGGCAGATACACCAGCTTGTCGAGCAGCTCGCCAAGCAGGAAGTACAGCTGCTGCAAGCCGAGCAACGCGAACACATTGGACGTGAACACAATGAACGGATCCTTCGTTAAACCGAAAATAGCAGGAATGGAATCAAAGGCAAACATCACATCGGTGGTGCCGATGGTCAGAAAGACGATCAGCATCGGAGTCCAATACTTGGCACCGTTTTTAACGGTACGCAACTTTTCTCCGTCATACTCATCGGTAATCTTGATGACCTTGCGCAATGCGCGGATCAAGCCATTCTCATGATATTCCTCATCTTCGTCTCCCCCAGTGACCAACTTGATGGCGGTGACGATAAGAAATGCGCCGAACAGGAAGAACACCCAGGTGAAGCGGGAGATAATGGCCGCGCCGATGAGGATGAACACGCCGCGCAACACCAATGCGATGGTGATGCCAATGGACAGCACGAATTTCTGCAGCTGTTTTGGCACCGCAAAATTCGACATAATGATGACGAAGACGAATAGATTGTCAATACTCAGCGAATATTCCGTAAGCCAGCCCGAATAAAATTCGATGGCCGGCTTCGATCCCGCGAAGAACCACATAAGTCCGCCGAAGATCAACGCCATGACTACAAAGAACGCGATATGCTGCACGCATTCCTTGGTGGAGGGCACATGGGGCTTACGTCCGATGATGAACAAGTCGACCACGAAGAAGACGGCAAGCACCGCGAACGTGGCGATTTCAAAAACAAGTGGTGTTTCAGCCATAATCCACTATGGTACGGATGCCGTATGACCAGTCGAGAACTATTTGCTCGCCTCCGTCATCTGCCGAAGTTCCTTTTTCAGGTCACGGATCTCGTCACGCAAACGAGCTGCAAGCTCGAATTGCAGTTGTTCGGCGGCGGTATGCATCTGCTCGGACAGTTGCCGAATGAGATCAGCTAGATCCTGCGCGGGCAGTCCGGCCTTGAGAATCTCCTCATGCCGTCTGTCGGATTCCTCCTTGCTGGTGGCAGGCACGCCAAGATGAGAATTGCCGGCTTTGTCCGCGTTGCGGTATCCGGTACCGAGCAATGTCTGGGTGTCGACGTCCTCTTTGGCAAGCATGTCGTTGACATCGGAGATCTTCTTGATGAGCGGCTTCGGATCGATGCCGTGTTCCTTGTTGTAGGCGATCTGGATATCACGGCGGCGATTGGTTTCGTCGATGGCCTTGTGCATGGCTTCGGTGATGTCGTCCGCATACATGATGACGGTGCCGGACACGTTTCGTGCGGCACGTCCGATGGTCTGGATGAGCGAACGATAGGAACGCAGGAAACCTTCCTTGTCCGCGTCAAGAATGGCGACCAATGACACTTCCGGCAAATCGAGACCTTCACGCAGCAGGTTGATGCCGACGATGACGTCGATTTTGCCTTCGCGCAGTTCGCGCAGCAATTCGACACGTCGCAGGGTGTCCACATCGGAATGCAGGTATTCGACTTTAATGCCACGCTCCAGAAGATAATCCGTCAGATCCTCAGCCATCTTCTTGGTGAGCGTGGTGACGAGCACACGCTCGTTTCTGTTTACACGGTCTTTGATCTCCGCAAGCAGATCATCGATCTGCCCGTCAACCGGACGCACGTCAATCTGCGGGTCGACAAGACCGGTCGGACGAATGATTTGTTCGACGACTCCATCGCTCAGACCAAGTTCGTAGTCGCCCGGCGTCGCCGACAGATATACCGTCTGGCCAACGCGTTCCTGGAATTCCGGCCATTTGAGCGGTCGATTGTCCATCGCTGAAGGCAGACGAAAGCCATGTTCGACCAACGTGCGTTTGCGACTGGCATCGCCTTCGTACATGGCTCCGATCTGCGGCACGGTAACATGCGACTCGTCAATGACGAGTAGGAAATCGTCAGGGAAGAAATCCAATAACGTATGCGGCGGCGTGCCCGGCTCACGGCCATCGAAATGCCTTGAGTAGTTTTCCACTCCGGAGCAGACGCCAACTTGGGAGAGCATCTCCAAATCGTACGTGGTGCGCATAGTAAGACGTTGTGCCTCAAGTTCCTTGCCTTGTTTGCGCAGTTCGGCGGTACGTTGATCAAGTTCCTGCTGAATGGTAGACAACGCTCGCTCCATACGTTGCGGCCCCGCCACATAGTGTGATGCGGGGAAAATATGGACCTGCGGCTCGTGGGCAATCACATCGCCGGTCAGCGGATGCAGGGTTGAAATACGGTCGATTTCATCACCGAAGAATTCGATACGGATGGCCAGTTCCTCATATACGGGAATGATTTCGACAGTATCGCCGCGCACACGGAACGTACCTCTGGTGAAGGCGATATCGTTGCGCTTGTACTGCATGGAGACGAAAGTGCGCAGCAAGTCGTCACGGTCGATCTGCTGGCCTTCCTCGAGAAACAGCATACGCCCGGCGTATTCTTCCGGCGTACCAAGGCCGTAAATACAGGAAACCGTTGCCACGACCACGCAATCACGACGCGTCAGCAAGTTCGCCGTGGCCGCATGGCGAAGCCGTTCCACGTCGTCATTGATGTTGGAATCCTTTTCGATATACGTATCGGTTTGCGGAATATAGGCTTCCGGCTGGTAGTAGTCGTAATACGAAACGAAATAGCTCACCGCATTGTCTGGCATGAGTTCACGGAACTCGGCGCACAGCTGCGCTGCCAACGTTTTATTCGGTTCGATGATCAACGTCGGGCGTTGCAGACGTTCAATAAGCCATGCTGTGGTGGCGGTTTTGCCAGTTCCGGTGGCACCCATGAGCACCACATCGTTCTCACCGTTTTCAATGCGTTCCGCAAGCTCTTCAATCGCCTTGGGCTGGTCGCCGCTCGGCTTATATGGCGATTTGACCACAAACGGCTTGTTCGTGCGTTCAATATTGAATCCCATGCCTACCTCGCTTCCGTGCGCCATTGTTTCATTAGCATATCAATATGCTCGAACATTTGTTCCAATGGCTGTGTGGAATCGATGACCTCATCGGCAATGGCAAGACGCTGTTCCACGCTGGATTGATGGTTCACACGATTCCATGCCTGGCTTTCGCTCATGCCTCGCGTTGTCATCATTCTGCTGACCCTCACCTGTTCAGGCGCTTCGACAGTTACGATATGGTCGAATTCAAAAGGAATGCTGTCAATTACTTCGGCGAGTAACGGTATGTCATGCACCACTACTGCTTGGCAATCAGCTTCAACAGCCTCATGTTCGAGTTGCACTGCAAGTTCATAAATCAGTGGATGCTCGATTCCGTCCAAAATCTTGCGTTTTCGTTCCGCATCAGCGCCGGAAAACACATGCTCTGCCATCCACGCTCGATTGAGATCGCCTCGATCGGTCAAAGCATCGGGGCCGAAACATTCCGCTATACGCTGAAGGCCAATGCTGCCCGGTTCCACCACGTGACGCGCAAGCAGATCATAATCGACAAGTACTGCACCAAGCTCACGCAGCTTTGTAGATACCGTGCTTTTGCCAGCCGCTATGCCGCCGGTCAATCCTATTCGAATCACCACAACCGCCATTGTAATGCGCTTCGCATGCACGCTTGCCATGCACTTACGAAAAGACCCCGAACCTGAATCAGGAACGGGGTCTTTTCTAGGATCTAGCTTGAGCCGGATTGGATTCTAGCTCAGGATACAATCACTTGCCGAGCAGCTGGTCGCGCAGAGCGGCGAGCTGGTCGGAGTCGGCGAGGGTGCCGGCGGAAGTGTTCTCGGAGGAGTAGTTGGAAGACACCTCTTCGACCTTCTCTTCCTTCGGAGCCTGGCCATCTTCAGCGGCGGAAGCTTCAGCGTTCTCGAGCTCCTTGGCCACAAATTCCTTGTGCTGCTCCCACAGATCGTGAGCGGCGGCGTACTGGGACTCCCACTCCTCACGCTGCTTCTCGTAACCAGCGATCCACTCGTTGGTTGCCGGGTCGAAGCCTTCCGGATACTTGTAGTTGCCCTGCTCGTCGTACTCTGCCGGCATGCCGTACAGAGCCGGATCGAAGTCCTCGGAAGCCGGATCGACGGAGTCGTTGGCCTGCTTGAGGGACAGGGAGATGCGGCGACGATCGAGATCAACGTCGATCACCTTGACGAACACTTCTTCGCCCGGCTTGACGACGGTCTCCGGGTTCTCTACGTGGCGGTTGGCCAGCTCGGAGATGTGCACGAGGCCTTCGATGCCGTCTTCGACGGAGATGAAGACGCCGAACTGAACGATCTTGGTGACCTTGCCCTTGACGATCTGGCCAGGAACGTGGGTGCGAGCGAAGCGCTGCCACGGATCTTCCTGGGTAGCCTTGAGGGACAGGGAGATGCGCTCACGGTCGAGGTCAACGTCGAGCACCTCGACGGTGACCTTGTCGCCGACCTTGACAACCTCGGACGGGTGGTCGATGTGCTTCCAAGACAGCTCGGAAACGTGGATCAGGCCGTCAACACCGCCCAGATCAACGAATGCACCGAAGTTGACGATGGAGGACACGACGCCTTCGCGAATCTGGCCCTTCTTGAGCTGGGACAGGAAGGTCTCGCGCACTTCGGACTGGGTCTCTTCGAGGTACTGGCGACGGGAGAGCACCACATTGTTGCGGTTCTTGTCGAGCTCGAGGATCTTGGCCTTGATGGTCTGGCCAATGTACGGGGACAGGTCGCGGACGCGACGCATTTCGACCAGGGATGCCGGCAGGAAGCCACGCAGACCGATGTCGACGATGAGGCCACCCTTGACAGCTTCGATAACGGTGCCTTCGACAACGCCATCGGCTTCTTTGATCTTCTCGATGTCGCCCCAAGCACGCTCGTACTGTGCACGCTTCTTGGACAGAATCAGACGGCCTTCCTTGTCTTCCTTGGTGACGACAAGAGCCTCAATGGTGTCGCCGACCTCGACGACTTCGTCCGGATCAACGTCCTTCTTGATGGAAAGCTCGCGGGAGGGAATGACGCCCTCAGTCTTGTAGCCGATGTCGAGCAGGACCTCGTCGTGATCGACCTTGACGACGGTACCTTCGACCAGATCACCATCACCGAAGTTCTTGATGGTGGAATCGACTGCCTTGATGAAGTCCTCTTCGGTGCCGATGTCGTTGATGGCGACCTTGGTGACTTCGTTATTGTTCTCTGCCATTAATTTGGTTTCTTACAAATAGTGGGTGGATAAAATCGGTCTTCAGTTATGTGCATGCGATATAACACATGCAAGGCGCAAGTTTACATGGGACCATGCACAAAAAAGGCGTGCCGCAACATGCGACACGCCCGAAATCAGCTTGCATCGTGCATAAAGCGCAATTACAGCTGACGCTCGGCCATCTCGACCACATTCTCCAACAACATGGCACGGGTCATAGGGCCGACACCACCCGGGTTCGGCGTATATGCCGAAACCTTCTCGTAGCAGGCTTTGTCAACATCGCCCTTCACGCGATAGCGGCCGGCTTCTTCGTCAAACACACGGGAAACGCCGACATCGACCAGCACCGCACTTTCCTTGACGTCTTCCGGCTTGACAAAGCCCGCAGAACCCATGGCCGCAATAATGACGTCGGCCTCGCGCATATGCTTGCGCACATCCTTGGTGCCTGTGTGGCACAGCGTGACCGTGGCGTTCACCGCCTTGCGCGTCAGCAAAAGACCAACCGTACGCCCGATGGTGATGCCTCGACCGAGCACGCAGACCTCTTTGCCGTCCAAGTCGATGTCATAGGCATTCAGCAGTTCGATCACGCCTCGCGGAGTACACGGCAGCGGCGTGGTGATGTCACCTCGCGCGTGCAGCACAAGTTCGCCAAGATTGTATGGATGCATGCCATCCGCATCCTTCTTGGGGTCGATCAGATCAATGATGGCGTTTTCGTCAATACCTTTCGGTAGAGGCAGCTGCACGATATAGCCTGTGCAGGCAGGGTCAGCGTTGAGTTCCTGCACGGCTTCAGCAATCTGTTCGAACGTTGCGTCGGCGGGCAACTCCTTCCTAATGGAGTTCACACCGATTTCAGCGCAATCAGCATGTTTTCCAGCAACATATTTGACGGAGCCGGGATCGGAACCGACCAGAATGGTGCCAAGACCGGGGTTAACCCCCCGCTCTTTCAACGACGCGACGCGTTCGGCGAGATTCGCTTTAATCTGCGCGGACACCATCTTTCCATCGATTTTCACTGCCATGCCGGTCACTCCCCTCTTTATTGGATTGCTGTTGTATTGGCATTTGCATGTATCGTAGGCTATCTTGGTTTCAGTCGTAAGTCGCACACGTATTTATGAGATGAACACGATTAAGGCGGTTCAGGAAGAGGGCATCCGATATGTGCATGCACAAACGTTCTTCGTTACGCGCTTTTGCCGCAGGACTCACGCTTTGCATGACGTTCGGCATGACAGCATGCTCCGGAGGATCCTCTTCTCAGAAGGATGATGCTTCCGCCGATTCCGATGCCCAGACCGAACAGATCACGCCGATCGAGGTGGTCGCCTCGGTCAACCAGTGGGGATCTCTCGCCGAGCAGATAGGCGGCGTTCACGTGAAAGTCACGTCGATCCTGTCTTCGACCGATGTTGACGCGCATGATTTCGAGCCGAGGACCGACGACATCGGCAAGATTCAGCAGGCGCAGGTCGCGGTGTCCAATGGCGCGGGCTACGACGCTTGGGCCACCAAGAATCTCAGCAAAGACACCGTTTCCGTTTCCGCGGCACAGATGGTCGGAGCAATCGAGGGCGACAATCCGCATCTGTGGTTCTCCAGCGACGCCCGCAACGCTATGGCCAAGGAATTGGCCGACACATACAGCCGCATCATGCCCGCGCAAAAGAAGTATTTCAATAACAAACTCACCGCGTGGAACAGACGAGAAAAGAAAATAGAGAAGGACATGAAGGCGTTCAGCGACACGCATAAGAACTCCTCCTATGCCGCCACCGAACCCGTCGCCTACTATCTGCTCAGCGACATGGGGTTCACCGACAACACGCCGGAGGGATACCTGCAATCGGCAGGCACAGGCTCTGAACCAACCCCTGACGATCTTCAGGAATTCCAGGAATTGCTGGAAAAACATAAGGTCGACGTGCTTATCAACGACACGCAATCCGCAAACGACGCCACGAACACGCTGACCGGCACCGCTTACAAATCGGATGTTCCCGTACTTGACATCAGCGAACAGATGCCTTCCGACTGCAAAAGCCTGACATCATGGATCAGATCGCTCATCCTCTCACTGAACGACATGTTCGCCAAGCAATCCGATGCCGACACCAGTTCCAACGCCGGCTCAGGAAGTACGGATTCGACGGATCCTGCGAATTCCTCCGATGCCGACGATTCGCAAACGGCGAATGAATCGAATGATGAATCAAGCGACTCCCCACAACCAAATCCGAGAAAATAACCTTTCAATATCATCTCAAAGGCCGTTTCACCGTTCGATCGAACGTGAGACGGCCTTTCTTCTCGTTTGTGAAGGCTTCTGACATCATCTTGGGATTTCTTCAACGAGTCGCTCTGAATGCCGGCCCGCATCTCCCTTATTGAGAATGATTGTCAACACCATTTGCAAGTATGTACGTGCATTCAAACCAAGGAGAAGCCATGCACGACGAGACACATGCCTGCATCGAATTCGATGACGCCTGCGTCAAGCGAGGCGATCGCGTCATCTGGCAACATGGCACGTTCAGCATTCCGCAAGGCTCGGTAACCGCAATCGTCGGCACCAACGGCGCCGGCAAGACCACGATGATGAAGGCCGAACTAGGACTGATCCCAACCACGCACGGCAGCATCAGGGTGCTCGGACAGCCTGCAGGTTCCGCGAACAGCCGCATCGGCTATGTGCCGCAAAGCTACGCTTCCGACATCGAATCGAATATCACCGCGGAACAGTCGGTGCTCCTCGGCCTGACGGGCACCAAATTCGGCATCCATCCCGTCACCAAAGCACTTCGAGACAAGGCCCGCAAGGCCATGGACTTCGTTGGTCTGCAAGACAAAGCGAATTACCGCCTGTCCGAGCTTTCGGGCGGACTGCGCCAAAGGGTCGCCATCGCGCAGGCGCTCGTGGACGATCCAAAACTGCTGATGCTCGACGAACCCCTCGCCAATCTCGATCTGGCAAGCCAACGCGCCACCGTGCACGTGCTCGCCAAACTCAACCGCGAGCTCGGCATGACCATTCAGGTGGTGGCGCACGATCTCAACATGTTGCTGCCGATCCTTACCGGAGCCGTCTATCTGCTTGACGGGCATCCACACTATGCAGGCATGAATGAGGTGCTGGATTCCCATCTACTCACGCATTTGTATGGCACGACCGTGCAGGTGGTCACCACTCCGCAGGGAGATATGTTCGTGACGCCAAGCGAGGACGAGCCTGAGAACATGAGCATCGATGCACACGCTCCAGAAGAAATCGCGCAATTTCACCATCACAGCCACACCACGCAGGAGGACTGAGCATGGACGGCACCGCATTCGCTTTCGACCCGGATTGGGTTTCCACACTCAACGCCCCATTCATGACGAACGCATTTCTCGCCGGCCTGTGCATCGCATTGGCAGCCGGCGTGATGGGTTATTTCACCATCGCCAGACATTCCACGTTCGCAGCCCACGCCTTGGCGCATATCGGACTGCCAGGTGCCACCGGAGCCGTATTGCTCGGTCTGCCTGTTTCCGCAGGTCTTGGCGTGTTCGCTCTCGGCGGAGCACTGGTGATCGGTGCGCTCGGCAAGAAGGCTTCACAGCGTGAGATCGCCACTGGAACCGTGCTCGCCTTCGCCACCGGCCTTGGCTTGTTTTTCGCACGTATGTCAAGTTCGGCCTCACAACAGATGCAGTCGATTTTGTTCGGATCGATTCTGACGATTACCGACGGTCAGATCATTGGCTTTGCGATTTTCGACGTGCTGCTGTTGGCGGTTCTGGCCGTTATTTATCGTCCATTGTTATTCAGTTCGCTCGATGAGCAGGTAGCGCAGGCAAAAGGCGTGCCCGTCGGTTTTATGAATATCTGTTTTATGGCGATTATGGCCGGCGTCATCACGATTGCAGTTCCAGCAGTTGGCACATTGTTGATTTTCGCGTTGGTGATTACTCCCGCCGCCACCGCCAACATCATTGCCCGCTCGCCATTCAAGGCGATGGTCGTCGCCACGGTAATCTGCCTGATTTCGATTTGGGGAGGACTGGTGCTTTCCACCATGTTCCCAGCTCCCCCAAGCTTCATTATCGTAACGATTTCAACGCTGTTCTGGGCGATCGCGAAAGCGGTTGAATCCGCCAAAAGGAAATAACGAAACAGCCGTGAGGAAAGGGAATTAGGCTTCATGCCGTACCGGCTCGACCGGCTCCACCAAAGCATTGGCGATTGCGGCGACGCCTTCGCCGGAACCGGTGAATCCCATACCATCCGTAGTGGTGGCTGTTAACGACACGTCACAGCCCACAGCCTCGGACAGCGCCCGCTCGGCCTCTTCCCTACGTTTGCCGACTTTCGGCCGATTGGCGATCACGACCACACTGGCGCTCGACGGCCTCATGCCATGTTCGTTCAGATAGTCGACCGTGGTCCGCAGCATCTCGGCACCATGTTTGCCGGCGCCGTCAGACTGCGAGCCGACACCGAACAAAGTGCCGATATCACCAAGATGTGCTGCGGAAAGCAATGCGTCAATCAACGCATGTGCCGCGACGTCGCCATCCGAATCACCCTCGATACCATCGCCATCCCAACGCAAACAGGCAAGCCACAACGGCTTGCCTGCATCACGGGATGCGAATCGATGAGCGTCAAAACCCTGACCGATACGCATGAAAAAGCCTTACTTCTTCTTGGACTTTTTGCCTTCGGCTTCGACTCGAGCCAACGTATCCATAGCGGCTTCCTCAGGAGCCTCGGTATGGTGTTTCTCATCGCCAGGCTGAGCGGGCTCATATCCAAGATTCACATCCAGCAGACGCTGGGCTTCGGCTTCGTCGAGCTTTTCAGACAGGGAAATCTCCGAGGTCAGAATATTGCGGGCCTTGGTAAGCATGCGCTTCTCACCCGCGGACAGACCATGCTCGTCAACATCACGCTGAGCGAGATCGCGCACCACTTCGGCGATCTTATTGACGTCGCCAGTGGCAATCTTCTCGACGTTCAGCTTGTAGCGACGAGACCAGTTCATCTCCTTCTCAATGATCGGAGTACGCAGAATCTCGAACACCTTGGCCACTTCGTTGGCGTCGACGATGTCTCGCACGCCAACTTTCTTAGCATTGTCGACCGGAACGTTGATAACCAGACCGTCAGACGAAAGCACCGACAGCTGCAGATATTCGCGGGTGATTCCCTTGACTGTCCGTTCGGTGATGGCCTCCACCTTCGCAGCGCCGTGACGCGGATAGACGACCATGTCGCCGACCTTGTAACCCATGAATCCTCCGTGAAAAGCTTACACAAAACCCGAATTATTGTGCCATCAGGGGTGGACTTGACCAAAAACGCTTGAAAAAACGAAAAAATAGGCGCGACACGGGCCACTTTTCCTGCATTTCGTGCTTACACTTTTGCCATGGCTACAGAATCCAAGATCAATGAAGATGTCGTTGCTGTTCCTGTTTCCCAGGGCACACTGGATGCAGTAAGCAACGGTACGTTCTACAATCCCCACGAGGTGCTCGGTGGACACCTCGGTTCCGGCAAGCACGCGGATGTCGTCACGATCCGCGTCTTGCGTCCGTTGGCAAAATCCGTGACGATCCTCACTGAACAAGGTCAAACACTCGCAATCCATGAATACAATGGCGTCTTCATGGCACTCGTTCCCGCTATGGCCACCGATGATGGCTACGGCGTGCCGGATTACCGCATTCGCACTGAATATGAAGACGGTTCCGTTGTTGTTTCCGACGATTCCTATCGTTATCTGCCGACCATCGGCGAGATGGACATGTATCTGTTTGGCGAAGGACGCCACGAGCGCCTGTGGGATGCGCTTGGCGCGCACGTGCTCCGCTACGACGACCCGATGGGTTCCTCCGAGGGTGTAAAGGACGAGCAGGTGGTCGGCACCGCGTTCACCGTGTGGGCACCGAACGCCCACGCAGTGCGTGTGGTCGGCGACTTCAACGGCTGGAATGGCCGCGCCCACGCCATGCGTGAACTCGGATCCTCCGGCATCTGGGAACTGTTCATCCCGGGCATCAGCGCTGGCGAGATCTATAAGTATGAGATCCTCAACGCCAACAATGAGTGGACCATGAAGGCCGATCCGATGGAACGCTCCCATGAGATTCCACCGCGTACCGGATCCATCGTGGTAGAGTCCACCCATGAGTGGAATGACGCCGATTGGCTGGCCGAGCGCGCGGCCAAAGACCCGCATAACGGCCCTGTCAGCATCTACGAGGTAAATGCCTCCAGCTGGCGCAAGGACGTGAAAAACTACCGCGAGCTCGCCGACAAGCTGGTCCCCTACGTGCAGAAGGAAGGTTTCACGCACGTGGAGTTCATGCCGCTGGCGGAGCATCCGTTCTCTGGCTCCTGGGGCTATCAGGTAACCGGTTACTACGCGATTGATTCACGTTTGGGAGGCCCGGACGACTTCAAGTATCTCGTTGAGAAGCTGCACAAAGCCGACATCGGCGTGATTATGGATTGGGTTCCGGCCCACTTCCCGAAGGATGCGTTCGCACTGGGGCGCTTCGATGGCACGCCGCTGTACGAGGATCCGGATCCGACGCGTGGCGAACACCCGGATTGGGGCACGTACGTGTTCAACTTCGGACGCCGCGAGGTGCGCAACTTCCTAGTGGCCAACGCCTGCTTCTGGCTGGATGAGTTCCATATCGACGCTCTCCGCGTGGACGCGGTCTCCTCCATGCTGTACTTGGATTACAGCCGCGAGGCCGGCCAGTGGCATCCGAACATCTACGGAGGCCGCGAGAATCTCGAGGCCATCGACTTCCTCAAGGAAGCCAACGCCACGGCATACAAGAACAATCCGGGCATCATGATGATCGCCGAGGAATCCACGGCATACCCGGGCATCACCGCACCGACCGACGCAGGCGGCTTGGGATTCGGCCTCAAGTGGAACATGGGCTGGATGCACGACACCCTGCAGTACCTGCATGAGGAGCCGATCAACCGCAAATGGCACCACAACGAGATCACCTTCTCCATGGTGTATGCCTATTCGGAACACTATGTGTTGCCGATCAGCCATGATGAGGTTGTGTACGGCAAGGGTTCCGTGTTTGGCAAGATGCCAGGCAACGATTGGCAGAAGTATGCCGGCGTCCGTGCGCTGTTCGCCTACCAGTGGGCTCATCCGGGCAAGAACCTCACCTTCATGGGCAATGAAATCGCCCAGTATGGCGAGTGGGACCACGACGGCTCCATCGACTGGGATGCCCTTGAATGGCCCGATCATCAAGGCGTGCAGAAGCTTGTCGCCGACTTGAACGAGCTGTACAAGACATCGCCGGCATTGTGGAGCCAGGATTTCGATCCTGCGGGCTTCCAGTGGCTCACCAGCGATGACGCCGACCACAACACGCTCAGCTTCGTGCGTATCGGCAAGGATGGCGAGCAGATGGTCGCAGTCGTGAACTTCTCCGGCGAGGCCTGGTCAGACTATCAGGTGCCGCTCACCAAGGGCGGAAAATGGACGGAAGTGCTGACCACGGACGACGAGATCTACGGCGGTTCCGGCATCCATAATGGCACGGTCGAAGCAGTCGAAGGCGAGTATCATTCACGAGATTGGTCCGCAAAGATCACCGTTCCGGCACTAGGCGCAGTATTCTTGAAGCCGGAACTCTGAGAAAGGCGGAAAGCTATGCTCAACTCATCAGCACAACCCACAGCGACTCCACGTACCGTTCTGGTAGTCGAAGACGAGCCGACACTGGCCACTGCCATCGCCCAACGCATTACAGCGGAAGGCTGGACGGCACGTGTGGCATCTGACGGTGCCAGCGCGGTTCAGGCCGCCGCAACCCTGCGTCCTGATCTGGTCATCATGGACATCATGTTGCCTGTGATGGACGGACTTGAGGCCACGAAACGCATTGTGGCGGAACGTCCTGTGCCAGTGCTGATCCTGACGGCACGAGACGACGAGGCCGATAAGGTCATCGGCCTCGGTGCCGGGGCCGATGATTACATGACCAAGCCGTTCTCCATGCGCGAGCTCATCGCCCGCTGCAAGGCGCTGCTGCGCCGTGTGGATCGCGCCAAGGTCATCGCCAAGAATTCCGAAAACGAGAAGCTTCTCGATTTCGGTTCCTTGGTCATCGATCCGGCGCAACGCATCGTCACCGTCAACGGCAAGCAGGTGCATCTGACTCCTACGGAATTCGATCTGCTGGCCACACTGGCCCGTAAGCCGAAGTCCGTGCTCACCCGCGAGAAACTACTCGAAGAGGTGTGGGACTGGGTGGATGCCTCCGGCACCCGCACGGTCGACTCGCATGTCAAGGCGCTCCGCCACAAGCTCGGCTCGAAGACCATTCGCACCGTGCATGGCGTCGGTTACGCATTCGAACCGCCGGAACACCAGGACTGATGCTCGAGGAGCTACTGCGCTAAGATTCGGTAGTATGCATGCTACTGATACGAAATCAGGGCGTTCGGTCAATCCATTGGAGACCGAACGCCCTATTGGTTTGTTTTCATCGCTCAAAGTCGAATTGAGCGTTCTTATCACCCTCTCCACCGCCATCACGTTCATCATGGCGTGGTTTCTGCTCAAAGTCGGTCTGAACGTATGGATCGCCATGCCAATCACCCTTGCCGTAGCTTTGGGCATCACCTACTTCTTCTCCAGAGGCCTTACCTCTCCCCTGCGCCAAATGCGCGACGCGGCCGAAGCGATGGCCGACGGCGACTACACCGTGCGCGTGCATGTCGATTCCAATAGTCGCGACGAAGTCGGGCAGCTTGCCCTCACCTTCAACGAAATGGCGGAAGAACTCCAGCATGCCGATCAGATGCGCCGAGATATGGTGGCCAATGTAAGTCACGAATTACGCACGCCGGTATCGGCACTGCAAGCCATGGTTGAGAACATGGCGGATGGCGTGGTCGAACCCACTCCCTCGAATCTGGAAAGCATCCTCAACCAAACGCATCGCCTATCCGACCTGATCGCGTTTTTGCTTGATCTTTCGCGCATGGAAGCCGGTGCGGCAAGCCTGCAGATCGAAATGTTCAATTTCGCGGATTTTCTCGATGAAACCGTGGAACCTTTGGAAATCGCCGACGCGGGGCATGCGCACGACATTGAAATGCATGTGCCCGACGATATCGAAATGGAAGGCGACCAAAACCGCTTGCGCCAACTGTTCACCAATATCATCGCGAACGCGCTCAAACATTCCGCAGACAACACCAAAGTACTTATCGAAGCGCATGAGAACAAGGATTTCGGCACCATCGTCACGAATGTCGTCAATTTCGGCTCCCAGATTCCACAGGAGGCACGTTCCGATATCTTCCGTCGTTTCGTCAAGGGAAAAACAGGACCGGGCACCGAATCGGGCGGAACCGGCCTTGGCCTGTCAATCGCACGTTGGGCCGCCCAATTGCATGGCGGTTCGGTGAGGGTCGTCGATGATCCTCGCGGTGCTGATTTCGAAATCATCCTGCCGAAATATAACATTTCAGATAACGAATGATTTTTTCTGCGATTATTACTGTGCTTACATTGGCTCGTCCGCCTGCTTTCCCGCCGGAGTGTGCGCCAATGCGAACACGGTAATAACCGTGGCACCGTTCTTCCGCATCGTCTCGACGCAACTGCGCATGGTCGCGCCAGTCGTGACGATATCATCCACCAAAATCACCATCGTATTCTGCAATGAAACCGAAGAACGCACCGAAACGTGCCCTTTCAAGCGCTGCGAACGCTGTGCCGCACCCTTGGTCTGCACTGATTTTCCTCTGACACCCTTGTTTTGCAAGGCGTCGCATACCGTCACCTTGCAATCTGTTTGCCGTTGAAGAAAACTTGCCAGCCGTTTAACGATCGGTACCATGTGCCTTCGTCCTCGACGCCGCATCGAAGCGTGTGACGACGGTGCCGGAACCACGAAAACGGCACGGTAGGAGTTTTGTCTGTCGCGAATGAAATCAATGACGCCAGATGTTTCAGCAAGTCTGCATATGGCTTCAGAAAACGGCCTGTCACATTCCTCATCCCCATGGTCCTTCCATGCGAGAACCGCTTTTCTGACGGTGCCGCGGTACCATCCGCATGCGAACCAGTTTCCCATCGCAACGCCATCGAAGGTCTGGACGGAAGAACGGGCGAACAACGCCATGCAGTCTTCGCACAGCACGTCGTCCGGCCTATCGCAGCCGGCGCAGCCTCTGGGAAACAGCAGACCGGCAACCTGCGAACATACCCTCGTCATTGAGTTCATGCGCAGACTTCCATTCGTTTCTACCGTGACAGACTGGCGATGATTCCACCGCACAGTTTCACGGTATCGTTTGGGCAGGTGACCTTCACCGCCCTGGTGCCGGCCCGAGCCGCAGGGTAATCATTGCCATCGGGATCCATACGGTCCCCTACGAATACGATCTGGTCCACCTCGATGCCAAGAATATCGGCCAATTCCCGGACTGCAAACGACTTGTCGACATTTTTTTCGGAAATATCAACGCTGCTGGCTCCACCCGTACGCACCTCAAGATGCGGTAAATCGGCAGCGACGGCCCGTGCCAAACGATTCTTCTTCTCGTTGGTCGGATCCCATGCCTCCTTGGCCTCAATGGGTGCAAGCTGCCCCAATGCAGAGAACGTGATCTGGCTGCCGCGATTTTCGATGCGCTCGCCCCAAACATGGGTGAGCCATATGTTCTGCTCGCGTGCATTGCGTTCCAACGATTCGTAGGCTTTCACACGATCCTCTTCACTGAGGTCGTGGGCGAAGACCTGCATCCAATTCGCACCATCCCAACGATAGTATCGCGTGCCGCTGGTCGGCATAAGATGCAGATTCGCCCGGTTTGCCTGCCCTGTCAGCCGTTCCACCACCTGGCTTTTCAGCAACGCGTACTTGCCTCCGGTAATCACCGCGACGTCGATCAGTGAGGTCAATGCGGAGAAGCATTCGGCCATATCGTCCTTCATCGGTTTTTTCGATCTTGCCAGTGTATTGTCAAGATCGAAGGCGATAAGTCGTGTCCCAGCGCACAAATCATCGATATTCACGTCATTCCAACAGGGCACGGAAATATCCGCCATGATCGTTCCTCCTATGTCGGTGCAATGAACAATATGGTATCGCATGATTCGCGCAAAGCACTGATATGGTAGAGGTCATGTATCAATTGCCTTGGGAATCAACCGTGTATAGAAATCGTCATGGTCGTGGAACGAGAACGCCGATGTTCGGCACGAGACTTCCACGGTATCGCACAAGAAGCGGCATGTTCGACGATATGCTGGTGGCGCAGATCCGCAGGCTCAACGATGCGTGGCCGGAACTGGTGGCGCCGGTGCAGTTTGCTGTCGAGGATGTACCGCCATCCGACCCGGCGCCTTGGGAGGCCACCCCGCGTTTGGGATCGCAGTCGTTTCCTGCCGAGCATGGCATACCGCCGCGCATAGTGCTGTACCGCATGCCTTTGCAGTCGCATGCGCGCAGCCGCATGGATCTTCAGTTCGCGATTCGAGACGAAGTGGTGTTGCGTCTTGCGGAACTGTATGGGCGCCGTCCTGAGGAGATCGACCCGGATTGGGGTATGTGATCAGCGCACGATGGTCATGTTCTGATTGGACCACACCTGTTCGCGGGCTTCCTTCAGATCAGTTGCGCCGATAATGGACACTCCGGCCAGCTTTGCATCCGAAACGTCCTTCTGGCTTACGCGGATGTTCCACACCATGGATTGATCCGGATCGGCGAGACTGACCGCGGCCACGTCTCCATCATTGATATCCGCCAATTCAACCGTAGTCGAAGCGCCGGCTTGGATGGTAAGGTCATTTTGATCCACAATATCGCCATCTCCGTTATATGACGTCAATGTAGCCGTGCGATCGCCGTCCGCTGTGTTGGTGACGTTCACTTGCGCCGTGGCATGGTCGGGAACGGCCATGGCGGAGACGTTCATTGGCACCGAGGCATTGACCAAAGCAAAATCAGCCTGATCGCCGTCTCCATCATTGGTGACTTTTGCAGCAGCCGTTACCGGCTCGGTGGCGCTGATGGTGAGGCCGGTTGCTGACTTGGGAACGGAACCCAAGTCGATGACTGAAACACGATTCGCCTCAAGCGTCTGTTGATTGGTGTTCTTCGTTCCCGTTCCGTCCGTCCAAGATACCGTGACGTCGGACTGCCGGGACGGATACACATACAGATTGACGGTGTCGCCTTCCGACAGTCCGTTAATCGCCAGCGCCTTCGCTGAAGCATTGTTGGGGACCGCATAATCCGAACCTTTTGAAGTCAGACCGTCCATTGCTATCGTGCGGACCACGGCAGCGACCGGAGTATCCGCACTGGACACGGTGACATACAAGGCGTCCTGTTCGGAAGCCGCCGCGGCAAGGTTCAATATGGATTCCTTGCCCGCTCCCACCGTCAACGTCGAACCTGTAGACAACGCCAAGGCACCGGCTTTGTCGGATCCCCAGACCTTGATGTTCACTGATGTGGCTTTGGCTGAAGGATTGGCCACAATCAGTTGCTGGGTCATGCCTGTTTTGGTGCCCGGCACCATCAACGACTGCTTCAAAGCCGGTGTGACGCAGGAAGCCGCGGAAACGCCTTTCAAATCTCCATCAGTGGCCCAAGACATTATCGAGGAAGCCGCTCCCGTTCCATCGGAAGCCGACAACAAACGGGTGTCCTGCAACTGGGAACCGTCATCGACGGTACCGGACGCAATAAAAACATCATCGTCCGATCCCTCATCATCCTTGTTCAGTACCAACGCCGAAGTGGTCTCATCAGCGCCAAGAAGTCCTACGGAGGAATGGAACACCGCGCCGAATGCCGTGTAACGCGCCGACGATGCGATATTGCCGTTGGACGCCTGATATTCGCTATCACCATACGCATCGGTATCGGCAATCGTCATTCGCGCAGGGCAATACGTTTCCAGCTGGCGGGGGCTGACCGTACG
Organism: Bifidobacterium catenulatum PV20-2; assembly: GCF_000800455.1. NCBI lineage: Bacteria > Bacillati > Actinomycetota > Actinomycetes > Bifidobacteriales > Bifidobacteriaceae > Bifidobacterium > Bifidobacterium catenulatum. Next base: position 919,407 of record NZ_CP007456.1, on the reverse strand, counting down.
AGACACGGACGAGCGTTGCGTCGCCGGCGAATCGGCATGAATCCATGTCGGACGATATACCGCAGACACAGCCACCAATGCGACGATGACCAGCACCGACACAACTGCCAGCGTCACACGCCAAACCGTTTTGGAACGGGAATGCTTACTCATGCTTCCTCCTGACCCTGACGCCTCATGCGCGGAAACGCAACCAAGCAGTACGCAGCAATAACAACTCCCATGCACCACAGCCATGCCTGGCGCCAAACGCTCGACTCAGCCTGGCGATACCCCTTGCGGTCGATATGTTGCTTGGCTGTGTCTTGAATGGTAAGGCGATAGTACGTCCCCGCATCGGTGCTCACAACGTTCTGCGTACCATCGGAAGCGCTGATATTGGAACTCAACTGGTCGGATATCTGCCTTTGTGCCTTGTCATCACCGGAACGCACCACATAGATGCCGCCGAAGCCCAATTCGCTCAGATCAGTGACGGCATCGGAATCAGCATTCGACAATAGCTGAGCACAGTCCTTCGCAATCGCCTTGCTCGCATCATCGGAACGACCGAAAGCCACTTCGACGCGCTGCGCCGGAGAACCGTCAATCAAATCACCTCGACGGGTGCGCATCACACTGTAGCTGATGGAACCTGTGCTATCCGCACGTACGGCAAGCACACGCCTCGCCTCATCCTGCGCAAGAAAGTCGGAAGCGACAATAGGCAGTCCCGAATCGCTGGCAGCGACCGTGTCATGATCTCGCGTGATGAAATCGAAACCAGCACTCGCTACAACAGATGCGGCAATCAAGACGACCAGCACGATTCGCACGGCACGACCGGCAATAATGCCCTCAGAGGATCCATGCTCCTCAATCCCAACATCACCGGCGGGCCGCCGCCACAGCATGACGAATCGTTGCACCGCGCTACCGGCGACCATGCACACGCAAGACAGCAATCCCATCATCGTGAACGAAACACCTGGAAGCACGGAACCAGCCACGGCTCCATCGGAGTCGACCGCAACCACGACTGCAGCGGAAAGCAGCGAAGTGGCCAAGCCCGCAACCGACACAACCCACATCATGCGCGACACACGAAGCACAAAAGGCAGGAACAGCGACACCGCGGCGAGAAGCACAGCCAAGGCCAATACCGCCACAGCCGCATACTGCCATGCCTCATCTGATAGGGTGACGCCGAACGCGCGGGAAACGATATCCGAAAGATTGACGATCATCGGACGCCCATCATGCGCCGACGACGGCAACATCACGCTACCGAAAATCTGACGCCAGGTGCCAGCTCCCGCGTAGCGAACCGCATTGACCAACGTCGGCGCGCATACGAACGCAGCCGGCAGCGGAATCAACAGCAAAGTCGTTCTATGGGAGCGCACAAGAATAAGGAACACAAGGAACGACAACATCAACGGCAGTAACAATTGCGGTTCGGCGGCCACAACGGGAATGAAGCATAACGCGGCAAGAGCGGCGGCCTGCACGGAAGCCTGAGGCTTGAGCAAATCCTCCGTTCGATACATGCCCACAGCTCGGAAAGAGAACGCGAAAGCCGCGGGGAGGAACACCATAACCGTCATCATCGCCACATCAGCATCGTTATATACGCTCATTGACAACGCTATGGCGAACCATGCCAATGAGGTCACGCAACGTACCGTGTCAGAGCGGGTGAATATTCCAGCCAAAGCCCAGAACGACAGCACCATCAATGGCGCGGACAGGAAAAACACCACAGCGACGGCGGTCGCCACATGCCCTGCAGTGAACACGGAAACCACCATAAGCACCAACAGCCATGGCGCACTCGGCGCGCTGACTCCAGTTCCCGCGGTATATGCCCACGACGTAGTGGCGGCACGGACCAGCTGGGCAAAGCTTGCGTCGGTCGGCAACAATGTATGCGAATACATCGATGCGCCGGAGAACACGCTACGGAACACATTCCAATACAGGAAGACGATCCAAGCGAACGCGATCAACGCAGAAGTGAGGGCAAATCCCCACCTGCGCATCAGCCTTTTGCGCAGATGCACTTTAGCGAGGGGGCTAAGAATCACCGTGCCACGCTGGTCGAGGAAGGCTCGCTTGCGATCGTTCCATTGTTTGATTTGTTGACGGCTCGCCTGTAATGCCGACAATGATTTCAGGGAAACCTTGCTTTGCTCGCGCAGCCTGGCGCGAGCACGCCATGCGCCCGGCAGGTAAAGCAGCGAACGCCACGGCAAAGCTAGCTCGCAACAGGCATGGTACGGCTGCTTACGGGTGAGGCAGAGCACGGACAAGCCCAGCGCCTTGATAATCGACCAGATCCACAGCAAAGGCCACCAGGAACGGTGCACATCCGTGTACGCATATTTCGTATTCGCATCACGCTTCGCGAGATATGGATCGATGCGACCATCCTCGTCTTCGACCTGCTGGCCACTTTTGGAGCGTACGCCTTCGAACCGTGCTCTCCTATGGGCAATCCGAGCCTGCGGCACTACCACCACACGACCTCCGCCCAGACAGATGCGCCGGCATAGATCCGTGGACTCTGCGAAGGTACCAAACCAGGAATCAGCGCCCTTCCACGTTCGCAAGGTGGCCAATGGAACCAACGCGCCGGAAAGCGAGACTGCCAGCATATCCTGCCGGCCATCATACTGTTCTTGATCGGGTTCCCCATCCACCACCAAAGACACGAGATTGTGGTGCCCCGCATACAGACCGACGTTATGCAGACTTTTCGCCTGCCAATCCAGCTGTTTCGCGCCGAGCAAAGACGCCGTCGGCGTGTTTCTCCAAGCATCAAGCAATGATTCGAGGCACGACTCGTCGGCCGGCCTGGAGTCGTCGTGCAAAGTCCACAGTGCGCTAATCTGGGCGTCAAGATCGAGCTGACGCATCGCGCGAGACACGGCGTTCGTGAATGACGTCGCCCCTTTCACCCCTACCAGAATGACACGTACGGTTTTGCTTTCAGGAACTTCCGTAAGCACGCCAGCCGGCGACGGAATGACGTCAAACGTCATCTGCATGGGCTGCTCAACCTGATTGGTGCAATCCGCAACGATGATGGTGCCCGGAAGCACACTCTGTGCGAGCACCGCCGCAAAGGTGGCAGGGAAAAAGCGTAAATCGCTTTGCGCGGTGATCACCGCAGCCACGGACGGATCGGCATCCTGCCGGTGAGAGTACGGCCTGCTGTTGAGCAGATCGGTCACGATTCCCTGAATATCGCTGCTGGCATTAGAATTCATAATTTCAAGTGTACGCACGGGGTATGCCGTACGTCATGCCCGTTCCTTGTGTTCCTTCTTGTAACGACGACGCTCGCGTTCGCTCAAACCACCCCAAATACCGAATCGCTCATCGTGTTCGATGGCCCATTTCAGGCACTGTTCACGAACCTCGCATTGGGCGCACACGCGTTTGGCGTCCCTAGTGGAACCGCCCTTTTCGGGGAAGAACGCCTCCGGGTCGGTTTGGGAGCATAAGGCCCTATGCTGCCAGGAAACATCGTCATCGCGCTTGAACAGACCCCACAACTCCGCAAGCGGATTGTCGGAGGACTCATCAATCACGCCCCACATGCGTCCTCCCCTATCTATACGTATGCGCACTTTGGTCGTGTTAAATTACACACATGCAATTTCTTTTTGTCAAGTTTCCGCCGTGTCAATAACCTTGATTCAAGAAAAATGTGGTATAAGGAACGACAAAGGTGACGGGGGTCTGAAGCAGAATCAGCGAAAATCGGGGAACATCTCTATAATCCCATAACAGCATTGTGGTATGTTCTAGAACGCGTTGAGATATGGCGTGATCTTTTGTATAAACAGGAAGGCGATACCGTGACCACATCACCAGCCGGCGATAAGCTTCCTAACGTCAATGGACTGCGAGACGCACAGCCGCGTCACAGCCTTGGCTATCGAGTGCAGCATCGCGCGAGAACGATAGTCGCTTCGGTCATCGCGGCGATGCTGGTGTTCTCGGGAACCGCGGCAGCCGCGACATGGCTGGATGTGAATGGCATCATCAAGAACCATTCAGTGGAGATTATCGGCCAAGGTTCACTTGACGCCAACGCATCAATCATCGACCCAAATTCCGGCAAGCCCATCGAATTCGTACTCATCGGGCAGGATTCCCGCGACGGCGAGGAAAACCAGTCCGTCGGAGGCAATTTCGACGATGTGGTAGGCAACCATCAGGCTGACACCACGATGGTGGCGCAGATTTCCGCGGACCGCACCAAAATCAACCTGGTTTCCATTCCGCGCGATTCCTTGGTGGATGTGCCTCAGTGCGAGACAACCAATGGTACGATTCCCGCGCAATACAATGTGATGTTCAATTCGATTTTCGCAAACGCATATCAGACCGGCGGTGATCTCGCTTCGGCCGCAAGCTGCACGTTGAATGCAGTGAACAGTCTCACCGGATTGAACATTCAGAACTTCATCGTCGTGGATTTCGCAGGTTTGGTCAAGATGATCAACGCCGTGGGAGGCGTCGACCTGTGCATCCCGCAGGATGTCGACGATCCCTACACCAGCCTGCAGCTCACCAAGGGGCTGCACCATCTGGACGGATATCAGGCGACGCAGTACGCGCGAACCCGCCATGGTTTGGGAGATGGTTCCGACACGTCGCGCACGACCAGACAGCAATACCTCATCAAACAGTTGATGAACGAGGCGCTCAGCAAGAATCTTTTCACCGATACCGCACAGCTATACCAGCTGGCGAAATCGGCGTTGCAATCACTGTATATTTCGCAAGGCATGGCCGACACTGCCGCACTTGCAGGTCTCGCCATGAGCCTCAAGGATTTCAATCTGTCCAACCTGTATTCGCAGACCGTTCCAGTGGTGTCCGCGCCGTCGGATCCGAACCGTTCGGTCTGGGCCGATGAGGCAGAGACGCTTTGGGAGAAGATGCGCGCGGACAAGCCGATTTATGGTTCTGATGAGTCCGATGCGAACACTGATGCCGGCAACGCAGACAATTCCGGCGATTCCACCGATAATTCGGCTGAAGGCACCGACAACACGGGTTCCCAGGAAGCCGCGCCAACACCCGATCCAGTCACTGGTCTGATCACGCAGGCGGATGGCACGCTGATCGATCCGAACACCGGCGGCACGGTCGACCCTGAAGATGGTTCCATCCATGACGCTCTTACCGGGCAGTACATCGGACTTGCCGACCGTTACCTCAACGCGACGGTTTGTGCCGTTCCCGCAAAGAACTAGACCGCTTTCACCGAATCCGTTCCTACACGGTGTAAATGGTGTAGGAACGGATTTCTTTTTGGAGGATATTTATATGAGTGAAGAAAACGGCGGCAAGGACCCCATGTCCGTACCACCGAGCTTCATCCCGTCCGCAGGACGGAAGAAGACGGAACCACAACCTCATAAATCCCCGGTTCCTCCGAAATCCGGTTCCCAATCGATTCCGAGCTTTTCTCCTGCCTCGCAACCGGCCCGTTCGAGTGCTTCGCATTCGGCCAGACGATCCACGCAATCACCTTCCGCAGCGCCATCCGCAGCTTCGTCGGGCATACCGCAAAGCTTCCGTCCTGCCGCACGTTCCGCCAACGGAACACGCAAACCGGCCACGTCCTCTCCCACATCATTCGCACCTGCTTCAGCACCGCATAATCCGAAACGTGCGGCACAACAGGTACGAGGCTCCTCCTCCATATCAGCAAACACGCCACGAATGACCAAACAAGGCACCCCAAGCCAAAACATGGCTGGCTCCGGCGCATTGGCATTGCAATCCGTCGCAAAAAAAGCCACTCGACCGCATGGAAAGCGACATGTGGGAAGAACTATTCTGATCATCTTCCTTGCCATAATCCTCACTTTGGGATTGTCGATATTCTCCTCATGGAATTGGGTGGACGGGCAGCTCAACAAACAGTCCTGGCTGACCGACAAAGCCGATACCGCCGGTGAAAGTTGGCTGATCCTCGGTTCCGATGAGCGCGAAGGCACCATTGGCGATGCGGGAGACGTGACCGGTTTCAGAACAGACACCATTCTCGTACTCACCAAGCCGAAATCCGGCCCATCCTCACTGATTTCCATTCCGCGTGATTCTTTGGTGGAAATCGACCAAAGCTATATGAAAATCAATGCGGTCGCGCAACTGTATAGCGGAAAACAGCTGGTCAATGAGGTTGAAGACATCACAGGGCAGAAAATCAACCATGTTACCATGGTGCAGTTCGGCGGCCTTGTCAAAGTGGTCGACGCCCTTGGCGGCGTCGAATTGTGCTACGACCAAGACGTGGATGACCCGTACTCCCAACTGAACTGGACTGCCGGTTGCCATACTGCCGACGGCACCACCGCACTTGCGTTCTCTCGTATGCGTTACGCCGACGCGCAAGGTGATTTCGGTCGTGCAGCCCGTCAGCGCCAGGTCATCAACGCCATAGTGAAAAAAGGCGCATCCAAGAATACGCTTCTGAACTTCGGCAAGGTCAAGAAAGTCGCGGAAGCGGCGTTAAGCTCCGTGACCGTGGATGAGAAAGCTTCGACCTCATCGCTGATGCGCATGGCCTTGGCCTTCAAAAGCGCTTCTGGAGACCAAGGCATTTCGGGAAGCGTCTACTGGACCGACCCCGACTATTACGTTGATGGCGTTGGCTCCAGCGTGCTGCTGGATGAGGAGAAGAATCTCGAATTGTTCTCCGAGCTGGCCAAAGGCACCCACAAGGCAGGCACTGTAGGCACGCTTGCCGAACAGTAGGGCTGACATTCCGGTCGGAAGATGTGGATAACTCATCCTCCGACCACAACCCTAGTTTCAGCTTGCACCCGCTCATCCGCATTGCCCACTATGGCGGGTATGAATGGCAAGAACAAACGCAAGCATACCGATGGATTCAATGAAGACCGGCTGATGCTCGTCAGTTGGGCCGCACCTGTGCTGGCGCAGCTCGTCATGCTTGTCGTGATGGTAACGCAACGACAATGGCTGTACGTGGCTATGCTTGCTCCGGGGCTTATCGGCAGTGCGATGTCGTTGGTATCCATGGCATTGCGGTCCCGTCAGAAACAGCATCATGACGAACCTGCGGACGGCACACCGTCGAAGGTCGCGGAAACGCTAGAGCGGGCCATTGACCGACCACCATTCGCCACGATGCCCCGCGTATGTTTCGAACGCCTCTACGGTTTGGACGACGACATGCTGCCGTGGCGTTCCATCGCACGAACGTGGCTCTCTCCCACATCCTCCTGCCCCTTAGGAATCACGCAACATGGCTTGTTCCGTGCGGATTTGCAACGGTCAGGCCCGCACGCGATGGTTGCAGGCACCACGGGATCGGGAAAATCGGAACTGCTCATCAGTTGGTGTCTATCGCTCGCCATGCAGTACAGCCCGGACGATCTGCATTTCGTGTTTCTGGATTTCAAGGGCGGATCGACGTTCAACGCCTTGGAACAGCTTCCACACACGGTTGGCAATGTTTGCGATCTTGATCTGTCCCATGCGGTCCGTGCACTGAACGCCATAGAACAGGAGCTGACTCGGCGTGAGGCTTTGGTGAGTGCCAAACGTGTCTCCCGTTTCGATCAGCTGTCCAATCCTCCGGCAAGACTGGTCGTGGTCATCGACGAGTTCCACGCGCTTCGCGACCGTCTGCCCGACTATATGCAACGGTTGAACCGTCTTGCATCGCTCGGCCGTTCCCTCGGCATGCATCTGATTGTCTGCACGCAAAATCCCATGGGCCAGGTCCATGCAGATATGAAGGCCAACATATCGTTAAACATATGTTTAAGGGTTACGGACCAGATGCAGTCGAACGAATTGATCGGCATACGCAACGCGGCGTTGATTCCTCCCAATATGCCTGGCGCCGCCTATTGCAATGACGGACAGCGCACCACGCCTTTCCTGTGCAGCGCGGTTCGAGATGTTGACCGTCTTAGCCGCAACATCAACACAGCCGCACGATTCCATGCTTGCAAACACCCCGATCTCTTGTTTTCCGATCCTCTCGCCCGGCATGCGACGCAATCCGATCTGTCGACCACAACGAACCGGCCATGGCACGAAATTCCTTTCGCCCTTGCCGACGATGGAGTGCTTGTACATACCGCCATTCTTGACGTGAGCCAACAAAACATCGCCATTATCGGCGCTTATGGCAGCGGCAAAACCAATCTGCTGCTGCATTGCGCACGTTGGCTGTATGATACAGGTCGTGCCAATATTCGTTTCACACGCAAAAGCGAACATGGCATGACGACGGATGACGGAAGGCCCTCGCCTTTGCATGAACGCACCATTTGGATTGTGGATGATGCGGACGAGCCGCTCAATCCTTTTTCCACTTCGCCTGAGGCGAACGAACTGCGGGAGGCATTGGCAAATCCCAATATCACCGTGATCGCAGCTATGGAAAAACCTACTTCCGCACTGTTGGACCGATGCCCTACCCGGGTGGCATTCCCCTGCGGAGAACGTTCCAATGATCTGATGTTGGGCATTCCCGGCGCAATTCTGGACGAATTCTCAGCGGACGACTATACCCTCCACGGTCGTGGCGTTCTCATTCAACAAGCCAAAGCCTGCCCTATTCAGTGTGTGGAATTTCAAGGTTTTTGACGATTCGTGGGATTCTTTTCGTGAAGACTCTTGAAAAGTCGCACGATTCGTGGTTATCTGATTAACGGACTTACATGCCGTACATGGCAAGAGGAAGGCGATTATATGAGCAGTGCTTTTGACTGGCGCGCCAAGGCCGCATGTCGCGACAAGGATCCGGAACTGTTTTTCCCGGTCGGCAACACAGGCGCCGCCTACCAGCAGATTGAAGAGGCCAAGGCCGTCTGCCGCACCTGCAAGGTGATTGACGCGTGTCTGAAATGTGCTCTCGACACCAATCAGGATTACGGTGTTTGGGGCGGTCTGAGCGAGGACGAGCGCCGCGCGCTTAAGCGTCGTGCCATGCGCGCCCGTCGTTCCCAGGCCATGCAGATGCAGATCTAAAGGTTTTTCGAAGATTCGTCATTCGCATACGCTCTGCGAATAGCAGCTTACAAAAAAGTCCGGTTGACTGCTAGCAGCTGACCGGACTTTTTTATGCCTTCCGAATCGCTTTCGCGTTTATCACGCCTTACGCCGCACGCAGCTTCATGTCAAGCACCACTCGGGTGCCGCCGCCACGGCGAGGTTCCCAACGGACCGTACCTCCGAAATCGTTGTTGACGAACGTGCTGATGATCTGCGTGCCCAGGCCGGACCCGGAGGAACGCGCCATGCCGTTATGCTCTTCATTGGCCAAACCGATGCCATTGTCTTCAACCACGACATTAAGGTTGTTGCCACCACGACCCACACAAATCGTAATGTGCCCGTCTTTTCGACCTTCAAAACCATGTTCCACGGAATTGGTGATCAGCTCGGTCAGCACCAGAGACAGCGGCGTGGCATCCTGCGCCGGCATCATGCCGAATCGACCGATGAAATCGATGTCAATGTGCTGGTCGCGCATGGTGGCCAGATCCACAGCCATCTTCAACAGATTGGAAATGACCTTGTCGTAGTCCACGATCTCATCGGCGGTCTGGCTCAAGCCTTCATGAACCATGGCGATGGTCTGCACACGGCGCTGAGCCTCTTTCAGCTCTTTCTTGACTTCTTCGGACTTGGTTTTACGTGCCTGCAGCCGTAACAATGCGGAAACCGCCTGCAGATTGTTCTTGACGCGATGGTGGATTTCGGAAATCGTCGCATCCTTGGTCTGCAGTTCCTTTTCACGACGACGAAGCTCGGTCACATCTCGGCATAGCACAACAGCGCCAACACGGCCATTGGCATCCACCAATGGCAGCGAACGCATGGACACTGCAGACTTGTTGGCGTCAAGTTCAGAATCGACGGCAGCCTTGCCACTGAGCACCAGAGGCAGGGTTTCCAGCACGGGATCGTTCTCACGCAGCAGTTTGGTGCCGATTTCGCTCAAGTACTCCCCCTGCATGGTGCTGACCGATCCCAAACGTCGGAAGCAACTGATGGCGTTTGGCGAAGCGTATCGCACGATGCCGTCGACGGTGAGCACGATGAAACCGTCCGCCACACGCGCATTATGACGCTGGTTCATGACCGGATTGCGGTACGGGAACTGTCCACGCGGAATCATCTCATACAGCTGCTTGCCCGCGCTGATGCTTTCGGATTCGTAACGTCCATTCGACTCTCGGGTAGCCATGTTCGTCTCACGTACCACCAGTCCCAGCGTCTTACCGTTGTGGCGCACCGGCGCGTACACGTTGCATACCGTGGAACCACCCACCGTGCGGAGCACCGTGGAACGGAACACCGACTCGGAAGCCATCGCGGCATCCAATTCAGCGCTCATCTCCTCCTCAACAACATCACCAACGACGTCATCGGTTCTCAGGCTCATCACCGTGGATGGACGACACTGCTCGGCGATAATGTATTTGCCCTCGCCATTTTGCAAAATGAGCAGCAGGTCGGCAAAACTCAAGTCGGCAATCACCTGCCAGTCGGCGACCAGATGATGCAGCCATTCACGATCTTCGTCATCGAAATCGGGACGGGTCGTCAAGATATATGAGAAATCAGCCATGCGTTCCATCATACGCATCACGCCAGAGGTTTTGCACGACACATGCGCATATTAGACGCATATTATTGGAAAAAGATATTGACATATCCATGAGTTACGGTAACGTAGGTTACGGTTCCGTAACTTATAGTGGAGGCACGCAGATGGCGAAACCCACAGACGCTCAGATCGAGGAAAAACGAGCGATCATCGCAGAAGCACGCGAACAGGCCCTTCAAGCCAAGGCCGATATTATTCGCGTGAAGGCACGCAACAAGGCCGAGAACATCCGCAAGAAGGCCGACGGCAAGGCGAAAATGGCTATAGCCAAGGGCGAAGCTCGTGCCGCGAAAATGGAAGGCATCACTCCGGCGGAGATCGAACGTAAGATTCGTCTTGACGTGCACGGTCGGCCCAAACCGGCGATGCGCGGCTGGATTCATGCCGTGGCCGCTCCTCTGGCATTAGCGGCCGGCATTGTGCTGATCTGCCTAGCGTACGGTACCGGTTTGAAGTGGGCGTGCGCCGTGTTCATGACGTGTTCGCTGGTATTGTTCGGCAATTCCGCCTGCTACCATTTGGGCGATTGGTCACCTCGCACTACCGATGTGCTACGACGCATCGACCATATGAATATCTTCCTGCTGATCGCAGGAACTTATACGCCGGTCTCCTTTGCACTCGAACCGTTCTGGCGCAATTCAATCATCGCGGGCATGTGGATCTGCACTACCGTGGCTCTCATCATTCACGTCATCTGGATCAGCGCCCCACGCTGGCTTTATGTGATTGTGTATATTATTTTCGGCGTTTCCGGCGTGGCATTCATGGGATTGTTCTGGATTTCACCATACGCCGGTCCGGCGGTTGTGGTGCTGTTGGCCGCAGGCGGCGCCTGCTACATCGCCGGAGCCATCGTATACGCGCTACGTAAGCCTGATCCATGGCCGAAGGTGTTCGGCTTCCATGAGATTTTCCATTGCGGCACCGTCGCCGGTTACGCATGCCACATGGTGGCGATCTACATGGTGATCGTGCAGCTATGGCCGTAAGTTCAGATCATATCTGATTGCAGTTTGACGAAATATACGAAAAGGCTGGTTCATCCGTTGTATTCGATGAACCAGCCTTGTTATTTATATCGCTGGAATATCAGATTCAGCTTATAACGAACATCACTCAGGCGAGCGGCTTGGCTTCCTTGATGGTCACGGAAATCTCACGTCCGTTCGGAGCGGTATACGACACCGTGTCTCCCTCGTGAGCACCGTTGATGGCTGCGCCGATCGGGGATTCCGGGCTGATGATGCTGTAGTCCGTAGCGATGGACAGGTCACGCGTACCAAGCACGTAGACCATTTCACGGCCGTTGACATCCAGCGTCACCAAAGAACCGTCACCGACTTCGCCGGCCTTGGGCGCGGTCAGAATCTTCGCGTTGCGCAACTTGACGGTCAGTTCCTCGATGCGGCCCTGATTTACTCGCTGAGCCTCACGAGCGGCCTGATAGCCACCGTTTTCGCTCAAATCACCCTCGGCGCGAGCCGCGGAAACCTTGGAGAGGATCTCGTCACGATACTCGCCTTCGCGCCAAGCGAGCTCTTCTTTCATCTTGTCATAAGCTTCCTGCGTCAGCAGAAGCGTTTTTTCTTCGGCCATGTTGCCTCCTTGACCTTGGAAATTACTTTATACCGCTTAGTTTCAGCGGGTAGAGATAATGTCGATCACGAACACCAGGGTGTCTTCGCCGCCGATGCCGGCCTGCGGAACGCCACGGGAACCATAGCCATACTCCGGCGGAATGGATACCACCAAGCGGGAACCGACGTTGTGCCCCGGAACGGTCTGATCCCAACCCTTGATGACCTGTCCGACACCGATGCCGAAGCTAGCCGGCTGGTGACGGTCGAAGCTGGAATCGAACGGGGTGTCTTTGCCCCAGACCACGCCGTGATAGTTAACGGTGACGGTGTCGCCGCGGCGAACCATCGGACCATTGCCCTCGAGCAGCTCCACAACCTTCAGACCTGTCGGAGCGGTCTCGGACGGGAATTCGATGGTCGGGCGATCGCCGAACTCAACATTGACAACGGGCATTTGAGATGCCATGGTGAACCTCCTTGAAAAGCACAATGCCACCTAGACTAGCACCAACCACCGCTAGCATTCAACGACATTGACCGCCAAACCACCTTTTGAGGTTTCTTTATACTTGGACATCATGTCTTCGCCCGTGTCTTTCATGGTTTTAATGGCCTGATCGAGGGTCACGATATGCGTTCCATCTCCCAGCATGGCCATACGAACCGCGTTGATGGCAGTGTTCGCAGCCATGGCGTTGCGTTCGATGCATGGAATCTGTACTAAACCTCCCACGGGATCACAGGTCAGTCCCAGATTATGCTCGATACCGATTTCCGCAGCGTTCTCCACTTGCTGTGGAGTACCGCCCATCACCGCGCACAAACCGGCCGCAGCCATCGAACATGCCGTACCGACTTCTCCCTGACATCCGACTTCCGCACCGGAAATGGAGGCATTGCGTTTAAACAGGTACCCTACCGCGCCTGCAGTGAGCAGGAAGGTAATAACACCCTCTTCGTTCGCATGGTCAACGAAATGCCAGTAATAGTGAAGTACTGCCGGAATGATTCCTGCGGCACCGTTGGTCGGTGCGGTGACGATTCGCCCACCGCCGGCGTTTTCCTCCGACACCGCCAAAGCGAACAAATCCACCCATGCCGCATCCGACGATTCGAGCACCGCATCCGCGCGTTTCTTGTCTCGCGCAAGCACATCACTGTTCGAGGCAAGCCTTGCATACATTTTCGGTGCCCTGCGGGGCGCATTCAAACCGCCGGGCAACACGGTCTGCGACGTATGGCATCCGTGCTGTACGCAACGACGCATCACCCGCCACACATTATCCAGTTCGCTGCGAACCTGCACCGCCGACTGCATGGCCGTTTCGTTGGCCCACACAATGTCGGCAATGCTCATATGGTGCTTCTCACATAATGCAATGAGTTCGTCGCATGACGTGAATGGATATGGCACATCCGAGCCGTCATCAAGTGAAGAATCACTCTGCTGATCGGCGAAAGACGTTCCGATCGGCGGACGCTCATGGATGCCGATCATCAGATCCTCGGCATTGCCTTGCCGTACGAAGCCTCCACCGACGGAATACCAGACCTGTTCATCAACGAGATTGTTCTGCTGGTCAAATGCCTGGAAACGCATGCCATTAGGGTGTGCGGCCAAGCGATGCCACATGTCCATCACCACATCATGCGCATAGTCGAAATCGATGCGATGCTTACCGGCCAGCAGCAGTTCCCCACTCGACTCGCATTCATGACGAATGATGTTCACATGGTCCGTATCGACGGTTTGCGGCATGTTACCTTCCAGACCTGCCACAGTCGCGCGATCGGTACCGTGCCCCAAGCCCGTCAACGCAAGAGATCCATACAGTACCGTGCGCACGCGGCTCACACGGCCAAGCGTTCCCGTATGTTCAAGTGATTCGACAAATTTGCATGCCGCCACCATCGGACCAACAGTATGTGAGGAACTTGGCCCAACGCCTATCTTGAACATTTCGAGAATACTGAACATACCAATCGTCGCCTTGCTTCTCAGGTGTCTTGCTCAGGCTGCATACAATGCACGGAACATGAGAATCATAATAATCAAACCAATGATGGCGGCCGCAACTTCCACCACCAGCATGATAATGGCCGTGGTTTTACGATTGCCGAGTTTAACGTCAAGTAACTTGGCGAACAGGAAGGCGACGAAACCAAGAGCTGCGCCATTCAACGCAATCGCACCAATCTGGCCATTGGTGAGCACACTCTCCCCCACCATGGCAAGCACGGAATTGATGGTGGCGGAGAACACCAGCAGGCTCCACACACCGTAACCGATAAGTCCAACAATCGCATATGCGAACGGTCGAAACCGTTCACGCATTTTGATCGTGAACGATTCGGCGCACCACAGCAGCGCAAAGCCCACAACGAACGTGAACGCCACTGCCATGAACACCGCTTCCATAGCCCATGGAATCAATGCCAACGACGCCTTCAACAACGAGAAATACAGCGGAGAACAAGCCAGTTCGCCCACAGCCAAAATTCCTGCGACGATAATCGCTTGGGAGAGCATCAGCGGAATTTCCGTATCGGGCTGTTCGATTACTGGCTTGATATCTTTCGACGTCATACTTTTTCCGTTCCAGTCGGCTACTTGGGGTTATCAATGCCGCCAGTGTAATAACGGATTGTTTCGTACGTGCTATCCAGCAATATTTCACAACGACCTCGACCATTAGGCCGTCATCGCAGCCAGAAGACCTGAGATCGGACTATGAATGACAAGTCATCATTATTGAATAGCATACTGGGAGAGTATCTTTTGTTTGAGATTCATCGATTGTTGAACTAGTTGTTCATATGTGAGGCATCCAGACATATCTTCAACGGCGATTTTTTTTAGGAGCAATTTCTGCATTACGTAGTATTTGAGACACAACGTCAAATTTCTTATTCATTTATCTGCATTTCCTTTCGGATACATTAAAAAAAGCCCACAAACTGCAATAATGGACAAAGCCAGCCAATACATCCATGTTGCATGGAAAGCCGATGTGAGAAAAGGCACGAAAAATCCGCCACAAAATGATCCGATGGATTCACCAATGGCTGTCAGAATAAGACGACAATTGAGTATGTCGACAAGAGGCATGTTTTCTCCGGATTCCACCATGGCGACATTTGTCAACGGTGCGTACGTGCATTCCGCAGATGCAAATACCAGCAGAGCAGCAAATATGAACCATACCGATTGCATCAACGTTCCCGCTGCGAACAGCACAAAAGCGATGCCGTACAACCCTAGGCTTAAGCCCATGCAATACGTTGATGTTTTTCCTGTATCCATGATGCGTACCACCAGCCTGCTGATGGGGAACTGCAAAACTATCCCAGCAATGGCATCCACAGTGAAGAACAGTCCACTCGGCAGCAGATCTGAAGAAAAACCATGAAATACGAGTGACATGCCAGAAAAAAGCTGCCCATTCATCACACTGCCAGTAACGACAATCAGCAATACCGGCAACATTCTTCGACTGCTCAATAATGTACCGATGGTGGAAAGAATCGAAGTTTTTTCCTCTGAAGGACTATCTGAAGTTCGTAGATAAACATGTCGATCAAAACAAATTCCGGTGATAACGGATATGACGGCATATATCAGACAAATGATGATGAGAAAGTTGGCGAGACCAAGTCTGCACTGTACATAAGACGCTGTGATAGGACCAATAGCAGCTCCTAAGTTCGCAGACAAGGTTGCCAGCGAAAAGAATGATGCTTGCTCCTTGCTATCTGCAGTGGTTGCAATGATGTGCCCTCGAAGAGTGAAATTCACCAATGAAATGCCAACACCGAACAACATCAAGCCAAGCAAAGCAAATACAGGCGAAACCTGCAATAGCCATGCAAAAGATACTAGTCCCAGTACGATAATCGCCAAGCTGATCTGCATGAGCCATAGTGTTGATATTTTCTCAATCAACCGGCCTAAAAACAGTGTACTTCCCCGTGCTGCAGCCGATAGAACACCAAGCATCACACCCGACAAAACACTCGCTGAGCCGACACGCTGGGTGAGCATTATCGGAAGCATCGACAGTACCGCACTGTATGCAAGATTCGTTGTCAAATAGTCAATAGATAGAGACGCATATCTTCTGCTTCGCATAGATTGTTCGCCGTTCACCACTCTCACAGCAGAGAAAACTAGCCCCTTGCACGACGATTGTCATGCGTTGTTCATCATGTGGACACCGGATTTTGAGTCAACATTAAGCTCATCTCAGCGCGAGATAAAACAAAATCCAACCAGTATATTCTGATTGGGTCGCATGGTGCCGCCAGCGGGAATCGAACCCGCAATCCGAAGAGACCGATTTTAAGTCGGTTGCGTATACCAGTTTCGCCATGGCGGCAAGGCATCGAACAAGCCGACGCCCAAGTTATTATGCCACGTTAACGTTCGGCAAGCAATCGCGTGCCGTAATCCAACACAATGCCATCAAGCAAACCATGTTCGCTGGCCATGAAGGAGTCGATATGCTGACCATGGTCAGCATAGGCCGCTTCACTGACTTTGGCGAGCACACGATTCCACACCAGTGCACCGCCGCCGACCACGTCAACACGACCCGGGTGAATGGTTTTGTAGGTCAGGCGCTCTTCGCGCGGCATCTTAAGAAACTTGTTATCGACCGCATAAGCGTCTTCCAGCGAGCATCTGGCACCATCCACCGCGGAATGGTCGTATTCGGTCAATCCCATGGCCAGAGCGGTCATGGTAGTCACTGTGCCAGACACGCCGATGATAGTGCGCGTTTTACCTGCAGGAACCGTTTTGAACGCTTCATCGATATGCTCGTCGATGTCGGCAATAGCCTCTTGAATCTGCGCTTCGGTAGGCGGATCGTTCTTCAAGTGGCGTTCGGTCATACGCACCGAGCCAATGTTCATGGAGAACGCGGCCTGCACCTGCGTGTTCGGATGGCTTACACCATCGCCGCCAAGCACCAATTCCGTAGAGCCGCCACCCAAATCAACCACCAAATACGGAGCTTCGACGTCGCGACGAACCACGCTCGTGGCACCAAGGAAGCTTAGATCAGCCTCTTCCGTACCGGGAATGACTTCCGGACGCACGCCGAGGATCTGCTCGATATTGTCTTCGAATTCCTCACGGTTCTCAGCATCACGAGTGGCCGAAGTGGCAACGAAACGAATGCCATCCACCGGATGCTCTTTCAGCACCTCGGCGAATTCGCGGGCAGCGGCGTAAGCACGTTCCAATGCCTCATCGGCGAAACGATGCGTCTTATCAACATCCTGACCGAGACGAATCACACGAAGAATACGCGGAACAATATCTTCAACGCCGTCTTCGCTGACTCGGGAGACCTTCAGACGAATCGAGTTCGTACCGCAATCAATGCCGGCAACAGTAACGGATTTCATTGCTTCTTCTTTCTGTCTGAATATGGTTCAGTCTTCGTTTTCCACCGTGCAGCGGCATACATTGGGGTCGAATTCATGACGAATCGCCTCCAATGCCATGTCTCCGATCGGATTGGCGCCCTCGCCCATCACCAGCGTTTGCGCCAGCAAGGCGTGCAGACACTTGACGCGAACAGGCATGCCACCGGCACTGGTGCCTTCGATATGCTCTTCGCTGTCTTCCATAGCAACGGCAATTTCATGCCGGAACGCCAAATACAGTTCGTGCGCACGCTCGTAAGCAGCTTTCAGATCGTCATCTTCAGCCAAAAGATCGTTGTACTCCTTCATCTTGCCTTCGGCTTCGATGTGGGAGATGGCTTTCACCGCTTCCGGGCCAGTCAAATAGCAAGTGGTAGGGAAAGGCACGCCTCCCGGCAGCAGCGGACGCGTGACCACAGCCAAAGGCCTGCCACACACGCAACGTGCTCCGACAGCCACCATGCCACGCGGGTAACGCCCCAACTGACGCTCGACCACAGCAATATCATGCTCGGTGGCAGGCTGGTCGAGAACCTTCTTCGCCAAGGTTTTGGCCTGTTCGCTGATTGTCATACCCTGTGTCACTCCTGCTGATCTCCTGATTGCTGTTGGTTGTTGTCTTGTGAAGTCTGCTGCTGGCCACCGGATTCCTGGCTCGTTCCATTCGCATCCGATTCGCCGGTTGACGTACTTTCGGACGTTTCCCTCGATTTCACTTCATCCGATTGATCGGCCTGTTTGAACGAATACGCCATTTCCTTGTACCAAGGCAGTACGGTTTTCTGCGATTCGTCCGTCGTCTTCTTATCTTCTGTGATTTCGCCGGTTACCGCTTCGGGATGTTCCACACGAATAGCCTGTTCTCCCGGAAATACGAATCCCAGACGATCCCTCGCCTGCGCCGTAACGTAGGCTTTATCATCCCAACGCGCGATGTCGTTTTCCAATTCCTGCTTTTGCGCTATCAATGAGGCTTCCTGCTTCTTCAAGCCATTCAATTCAGCCATATTCAACGCATAGGTGTGGAATGTCGACGCCAACTGGATAGATCCTAAAGCCACGATAAATACCGCCACAAAGAACGCGATGGGACCAGCGCTGCCTCTTTTGGATGCTTTCTTGCGTGACTTTGAACTCATAGCAACGAAAATACCCGTCGCGTTCGACGAGGAACACGACGGGCACTCTACATCAGCGCATATTCGATGCGCTTACGCTCACTTGGCGATGTACTTCTTGCAAGCCTTGAAAGCGCTGTAGCCAGCGTACTGAGCGGTGGAGCCGAGCTCCTCCTCGATCTCGAGCAGGCGGTTGTACTTGGCAATACGCTCGCCACGAGCCGGAGCACCAGTCTTGATCTGGCCGGTGTTCTTTGCCACAGCCAGGTCGGAGATGGTGGTGTCCGGGGTCTCGCCGGAACGGTGGGAAACCATGGAGGTGAAGCCGTTCTTGGTGGCCAGTTCGATGGCGTCGAGGGTCTCGGTGACGGTACCGATCTGGTTCAGCTTGACCAGCAGGGAGTTGGCGGCACCGAGCTCGATGCCCTTAGCCAGACGTGCCGGGTTGGTGACCAGCAGGTCGTCGCCGACGAACTGCAGACGATCGCCGAGCTTGGCGGTGATGGCAGCCCAGTCTTCCCAGCCTTCTTCCTGGAACGGATCCTCGATGGAAACGATCGGGTACTCGTTGATGAGGTTCTCGTAGAAGTCGAGCATGTAGCCGGCTTCGCGATCGTCACCTTCGAAGTGGTACTTGCCGGTCTCCTTGTTGTAGAACTCGGAGGAAGCCACATCGAGGGAGATGCCGATCTGCTTGCCCGGCTCGTAGCCGGCGGCGGAGATGGCGTCCATGATGTAGTTCAGGGAGTCCTTGTTGGACTTCATCTTCGGAGCAAAGCCGCCCTCGTCGCCGAGGCCAGTAGCCAGACCTTCCTTCTTCAGGACGTTCTTCAGGGTGTGGTAGACCTCAACGCCTGCACGCAGAGCCTCGCTGTAGGTGTTGAAGCCGTACGGGGAGATCATGTACTCCTGAATGTCAGTGGCGAAGTCAGCGTGAGCGCCACCGTTCATGATGTTCATGTTCGGAACCGGCAGGATGTGGCCGTTGGTGCCGCCGATGTAGCGGTACAGCGGCTGGCCTGCGGACTCAGCGGAGGCGTACAGGGCAGCCAGGGACACACCGAGGATGGCGTTGGCGCCCAGACGACCCTTGTTCGGGGTGCCGTCGAGCTCGATCATGACCTCATCGAGAGCGCGCTGGTCGGAAGCGTCCATGCCGATGACCTTCGGAGCGATCTCTTCGTTCACGGCCTTGACGGCATTGAGAACACCCTTGCCCTGGTACACGGACTTGTCGCCATCGCGACGCTCCCAAGCCTCAGCTTCACCGGTGGAAGCACCGGACGGAACGAGGCCCAGGCCCTGAGCACCGTCTTCGGTGTCGAGAACGACCTCAACGGTCGGGTTGCCGCGGGAATCGAGAATCTGACGCGCGTAAACGCTTTCAATTACTGCCACAACTACTCCTTATAAACGTTAGGTTGTGATGACATTGCCTAGAATAGTGCGTTTTGTGGACGTATGGCAAACTTATCCGACACGATTTATGTGAACGCTCACATAAATCGTGTCGGACGCGCCCCGAACTTCGCCTGCTATTTCCTTGGCGTTGGCTTCCAGTCAAGATCGTCGAGAAGTTGGTTCGTCCATCCAATGACCTCATCGGAACTCATTGGCCCGGATCCAAGCGAACCCGCAAACGGGGTGGGAATCACATACGTTTGGGTGACAGGCCTGTACTGGATGCCTTTGTAAATTCGCGCCATGCGCATCTGTACGGATTCACGTGGCTCGAATTTGGACACACGAATGTTGCGCCCTTGACCGATGATCTCCGTAATGCCAAGCTTTCTTGCTTTGAATCGCAATCTCGCCACATCGAACAATGCTTCGAAATCGACCGGAGGCTTGCCGTAACGATCCGTAAGCTCATCGCGCAACTCGTCAAGATCGGCTTCCGTACGTGCCCCTGCCAGCTTGCGGTAGGCTTCCAATCGCAATTTGTCGGAATCGATGTAGCTGACGGGAATGGACGCTTCGATCGGCAGATCGATGGTGACAGCAACCGATTCCGTACGTTCCGGCTCCTTGTACCGTTCGACAGCTTCGGAAACCATGCGCACATACAGATCGAAGCCAACGCCCTCGATATGCCCGCTCTGCTCGTCGCCCAGCAGATTGCCGGTGCCACGCAGCTCAAGATCCTTCATCGCCACGTCAAAACCTGAACCGAGCGCAGTGTTCTGCGCGATGGTGGCCAGTCGGTCATGCGATTGCTGGGTCATCGGCTTGGCCGGATCGTACAGGAAGTACGCGTAGGCACGCTCACGGCCTCGCCCGACACGGCCACGCAGCTGGTGCAGCTGGCTTAGGCCGAAACGGTCGGCATGATCGACGATCAACGTATTCGCATTGGAAATATCAAGACCGGTTTCAATGATGGTAGTGCATACGAGCACATCAATGTCGCGATGCCAGAAGTCTCGGATCACACCGTCGAGCTGCTTCTCCCCCATCTTGCCATGGGCGATGCCGACATGCGATTCCGGCACCAGCTCGTGAATCTTCGCGGCAACCGAAGCGATGTCTTGCACTCGGTTGTGCACGTAGAACACCTGGCCACCGCGCAACAGCTCACGCCTGACCGCAGCAGTGACCTGAGCATCCTCATACGCGCCAACGTAGGTAAGCACCGGCAAGCGGTCTTCCGGAGGCGTGGCCAACGTGGACATTTCACGAATGCCTGTAACGGCCATCTCCAGCGTTCGCGGAATCGGTGTTGCCGACAGACTCAGCACATCCACATTGGTACGCAGCGCCTTCAACGTCTCTTTGTGTTCGACGCCGAAACGCTGTTCCTCATCGATGATGACCAGTCCCAGATCCTTGAATTTGACCTTCGGTCCGAGCAGTTTGTGCGTACCGATCACCACATCGACGGAACCGTCTTCAAGTCCCTTGATGGTGTCGTTGATCTCCTTGGTGGTTTGGAAACGGCTCATCGCCCTTACTTCCACCGGGAATCCTTCAAAACGTTCGGTGAACGTCTCGAAATGCTGTTGCACCAGCAATGTGGTCGGCACCAGCACAGCCACCTGTTTGGAATCCTGCACCGCCTTGAATGCGGCACGTACGGCGATTTCGGTTTTGCCGAATCCCACGTCGCCGCAAATCAGGCGATCCATCGGCACGGGCTTTTCCATATCGGATTTGACTTCGTCGATGGTGGTCAGCTGATCGGCGGTTTCTTGGTATGGGAAAGCGTCTTCCAATTCTTTCTGCCATGGGGTGTCTTTGCTGAAGGCATACCCCTGCATGCGTTGACGTGCCGAATACAGTTTGACCAGATCTTCGGCGATTTCGTGCACATGCTTACGTGCTTTCGCCTTGGTAGCAGCCCAGTCGGATCCGCCCAGTTTGTTGAGTTTTGGAGCGTCGGCACCGATGTATTTGCTGACTTGGTCAAGCTGGTCGGTGGGGATGAACAGTTTGTCGGCAGGTGCGCCGCGCTTGCTGGATGCGTATTCGATGACCAGATATTCACGTGTGGTCTGGTTAGCTCCCGCTCCGATGGTACGCTGTCGCATTTCGAGGAACTTGCCGATGCCATGCTGCTCATGCACCACGTAATCGCCGGCTTTGAGCTCCATAAGGTCGATGGCCTTACGGCGACGTTTCGGTGTTTTTGCCTGTCCCGCGGCCGATGTACGTCCGGTCAGGTCGCGTTCGGTAAGCAACGCGACTTTCGCAGCATTATCGACGAATCCATCAATGGCACGCGATCTGATGCAGTCGAAGTTGGCGATTCCCGTTTCGTTGATGGCACGCTTGAGTCGGACAAGAGTACCTTGCGCTCCTGCAGTGACGGTGACGGCATAGCCGGCATCAAGAAGACCTTCGATACCGGATGCGGCTTTGACTTCATCCCCGCGATATTCGCCGGGATTGGCAGCGTCGAGCTGAACGTGTCCTTCCCTGCTTGGGTCCACGCCGAAACTCGTAAGCTTCCATACGTCGTGCCTTGAGAAAACCAGCGATGAAATCGTTTCTTCAAAATCGTAGAAATTCGCCTGATCAAACGTGATCGGAGCACCGGCACCATGACCGGATGCTGCGACATGCCAGCTGGCAGCAAGAAACTCATTGGCGGTTTTTGCGAGATCGTCAGCCGAACGACGCAATTTTTCCGGATCAGAGAGCATGACCAGCGCATGCTTGGGCAACATGCCCTGCACCGGCTCCATGTCGTCGACCAATGCGGGAAGCAACGATTCCATACCTTCGACCGGAATGGCGTTGGCAATGGACTCCAGCATGTCTTCGGCATTGGGAATGGATCCAATCAGGGATTTCGCACGCTTGCGCACCTTGTCGGTCAATTGCAGTTCACGGCATGGCGTGGCCCAAACCACAGGAACGTCCTCACCATACGTGCGCTGATCCGAAGCGTGAAACTCCCTGATGGTATCGATCTCATCACCGAAGAACTCAATACGCACCGGATGCGGCAATGTCGGCGGAAACACGTCGATAATGCCGCCTCGCACCGCGAATTCACCACGATCCATCACCAAGTCGACTCGAGTATAAGCATTCTCCACCAGTCGACTCGACGCCTCGTCGAGCGCCAATTCCTCGCCTTGAGAGAACACCAAAGGCTCCACGTCGGCCAAACCTGCAACCACTGGCTGGATCAGGGATCGCACCGGCATGACGAGAATGCGGATGGGGCCGAACAGCTTGCTTCCCTCTTGAGGGTGCTTCAGCCTGCGGAACACCGCCATACGGCTCGCCACGGTATCGGCGCGTGGCGAAAGGCGTTCATGAGGCAAGGTTTCCCATGCTTCAAGCTGTGCCACATCGTTTGGATCACCGGAATACCACGAACGAATCGCCTCGACCGTCTCTTCGGCTTCGCGGCCAGAGGCCACCACAAGCACAACCGGCCGCGTTCCCGATGCTCCAGCGGCCAGTGCCGGGCGCAATCCTTCGGGAATGCCAACGGTAATGCTGGGGTCTATGTCGGATTCCGGCACCTCGATCTCACCGGAAATCAACGCACGGAAATCCTCGTCGGTTTCGAGTACGTCAAGAATGCCAGCCAGGGAACCTGAAGTCGGCAACTGCACCGGATCAGCGGCCATTGAACTGCTCCTGAGCCTTGGCGAGGCCATTGAAGATGATGGTTTCGGCGGCGTCAGCGCCATCGGCGAGGAATTCCGGAAGCTGCTTGCGCTGATCCGGTCCGAATCCGCCCAGCACCCAGTTCACGGTGTTGTCGTGGGCGTGGGCACCTCGCTGCGCGTGTCCAACGCCCATGCGTACACGGGCATACTTCGGTGTTCCCAAGGCACGATCAATCGACTTGATGCCATTATGGCCGCCTGCGGAGCCGCCTGCCTTGACTTTGATACGTCCGAAATCAAGATCCATGTCGTCGTGGATCACCACGATATGGTCCGGTTCAATCTGGTAATAGGCGCTGATGGAAGCCAACGCATTGCCTGACTCGTTCATGTAGGTGAGCGGCTTTGCCAGGAAGAA
Source organism: Bifidobacterium catenulatum PV20-2 (assembly GCF_000800455.1). Taxonomy (NCBI): domain Bacteria; kingdom Bacillati; phylum Actinomycetota; class Actinomycetes; order Bifidobacteriales; family Bifidobacteriaceae; genus Bifidobacterium; species Bifidobacterium catenulatum. The sequence goes on along the minus strand of NZ_CP007456.1, from coordinate 895,129 downwards.
TTTGACGTTACGACCGGACAGGTTCATCACACCCTTGCCGAGCATGGCAAGCCCTTTATGGTCGGAAAAGTTGACCGACCAACGTTCGGCAAGCAGATCAGCTGCCATAAATCCCATATTGTGACGGGTGCCTTCGTATTTGGAGCCCGGATTGCCAAGTCCTGCGATCAGCCAGAAATCAGATGCCATTGAAATCGTTCCATTCATTCATACGTACGATTGCGCACATTCATATTGCGCCACGTTGTCTCGTCTTGATAACCGCAAAGATTGTACTTACAGGTCGAGATACCAGTAACTCATGTCACGCATGGTGCCGGTGGAATCGGTGGCGGCGGTTGGCATGAGGCCAAACTGTGTAAAACCGAACCGTTTCATCAGTGCGATCGAACCGGCATTGTCTGCGAAAATAATGCCGCATGCCTTACGCATATTACGCTGTCGGCATTCTTCAAGCAGTTTGGTGAGCGTATATGTGCCGACTCCCCTGCCCTGCCATTGCGGGTCGATGTAGTAGGCAAGATCGGTGACGCCGTCATATCCCGCGCGATCATAGAAAACGGAAAGCGCGCTGAATCCAATGATCTGCTTCTTTCCGTCATCATCTGCCGTTTCCGTAACGAACACCGCGTACGGATCATGATGCGATTCAACCCATGCTTTGCGCTGTTCGTATGTGCGTGGGGTTATATCGGCCGATGATCCACCTCGTATGACTGCAGCGTTGTAAATGTCAGTGATTGCTTGAATGTCGTTTTGCGTTGCGATGCGGTAGGAATACTCACTCATGTTTTTGAGCATACCGGGCATATGCAGAAGGCGGAAGACCGGTTCCATATAACCATATATGAGGGAACCAGACTCCCGCCTTGTGTAAACAGCGATCGTACGGAACTTGTGCAGAAACTACCGTTCGAGTTCGAGCGCCTTGTTCAACGCTTCCTGAAGTTTCTTCTGCGCTTCGCCATAAGCGGACCAATCGCCCTTCTTCATGGCCGCGTCGGAATCCTTCATTGCCTGGGAAGCGTCGTTGAGGGCACTCTTCAGATCGTTGCTCATCGTGCTGGAACTGCCAGTATTGCCGGAACTGCTGTCATTGTCGGAATTCGATCCAGATGACGAGTCAGTGCCGTCGGTTCCGGAAGAACCGTTAGCGGAGGCATCCCCACTGGTACCGGTGGTATCGCTCGTGTCGGTCTTACTGCTGGTGGAACCGTCAACGTTTTCGGCATCGCCCGCGGACGCGCCGGAGTTGCCGCCGAACACCTGATCGAGCGCTTCGTCCAACGTGTTGGCGAATCCGACTTGGTCGCCGAAGGCCACCAACACCTTCTTCAACAGCGGGAAACTGGTGGAACCGGAGGACTTGACGTACACCGGCTGCACGTACACCAATCCGCCGCCGAGCGGCAGTGTAAGCAGATTGCCTCGCTGCACATTGGTGGAACCGGATTCAAGCAAATTAAGTTCCTTCGACACGTCGGCCGACGCATTGAAGTTATTCTGCGCCTGACCGGGGCCTGGCACATTGGAATCCTTCGGCAACTCCTGCAATCGAAGAGTGCCATAGTTCGCGCCGATCTTGCCTTTTTCGTTGCCCGCATCGGAATCGACAGACAGGAATCCCGTCAAAATCTCTCGGGTTGAAGTACCTGCGGGAATATACGACGACGTCAACGAGAACACCGGCTCGTTGGACCCACCGGTCTGCAGCGTCAAATAATACGGCGGCTGCAGAATGTCGCGTTCCTGAGCCTGCTGAGATTCGGTTGGATCGACCGGAGTCTGCCAGAAATCCTCACCGGAGAAGAACTGGCTGGCGCTCGACACATGATACTTGGTCAACAGTTCGCGCTGCACCTTGAACAGGCTTTCCGGGTAACGCAGGTGGCTCATCAAATCGCCGGAAATCTCCGACAACTGGTGGTACTGGCCGGGGAAGATCTTCTGCCATGCCTTGATCACCGGATCGGATTCATCCCACACGTACAGGTCCACGGAACCGTCATACGCATCGACGGTGGCCTTCACGGAGTTACGAATGTAGTTGGCGTTCTTCGAAGCCAGCTCACTCACCGTGGCCGAAGATTCCGTGGTGGAATCCTTGGAGGCTTCGCCCAGATCGGTCATCTGCGAATACGGGTAGGCGTCAGACGTGGTGTAGCCGTCGACGATCCACTTGACACGACCATCCACAACCGCCGGGTACACACGGCCGTCAAGCGTCAGGTATGGTGCGACCTTGGCCACACGCTCCTTCGGGGAACGATCGTAGAGAATCTGCGATTCGGAGTTCACACGGTTGGAGAACAGAATCTGATCGGAACCGAAACGGATGGCGTACAACAATCGAGAGAAGATATTGCCGATCTTCGGGCCGCCATTGCCGCCGAATGTGTTGGTGGCGCCTTCGGAACCGGTCGGGTAATCGAACTCCCACGACTGCGTGCCTTCCGGAGCGCCCACGATCGAATATTCGGAAGCGTTCGGCGAGAAGTAGATACGCGGCTCATACTGTTCGGATTCGGTGAGCTTGCCTTGGGTTGGGATGCCCGCTTCGAAGAACTTCGGCTGGCCGTCGGCCGTCACCTTGTTGCCGTAGGCGGCCACCACACCATAGCCGTGCGTGTACACGGTATGGTCGTTGACCCAGTTGCGATTGTCAAGACCGGCAAGGTCAAGTTCTCGTGCTGCGATCACCGTATCTTGGCTCACACCGTCGACCTCATACTTGTCGACGGCAAGAGTGTCGGCAAACGTGTAATACTGCTTGGATTGCTGCAACTGTTTGAACGTTGGGGAAACGATCTGCGGATCGAGCAGTCGGATCTGCGCGGTCGATTCCGCGGAGTCGGCCAGTGCGCCTTCCTCGCCTTCGGTGGTGGCCTGGTATTGTTCCGTCTTCACATTGTTCAGACCATAGGCTTCACGCGTGGCGTCGATATTGCGCTGAATATATGTTGATTCCATCTCCTGCGCATTCGGGTTCACGCGGAAACGCTGCAGCAGCATCGGCCATGCCACGGTAAGCACCAGGCTCACGACAATGGCGGATGCGATGGCAACAGTCGGCACCTTCCACGCCTTGAGCGCTTCGGAGGCGCGCACCGCGATCGGGGCTTGGCCTTCCAGCGCATGTGATTTCATGATCCACACGCCGAGAACCACACCAAGAATGGCGGTGATGGCGGCCATGATGAAGGTGACGGGAATCGTGGCGTTGACCGTGGTGTAGGTGGCGCCGGTGATGCGGCTACCCTCCTGCGTGAGGTGAGAAAACACACCAAGCACCTGATTCACCGCCCATGCGAACATGTTGAGCATCAGCCAGATGCCAATCTGCCTACGCGCACGCTTGGTGATGTGGAACAGTCCACGACCATGCACTGGCATGGTGATGCGAATGCCCCCCATCATCACATGCGTGACGATGGAGAAGATAATGCCTGCAAGCAACAGCAGCGACACCGCCGACACAATCAATTTCAAGCCAGGCAACACGAATACGTAGAAACCATTGTCAATGCCGAATTGCGGATCAGTGGTGCCGAAACTCTGCGCATTGAACATCAGCAGGATCTCAGACCAATTCGCATTGAACTGCGATCCGAACATCAAACCGACGATCAATGAAATCACTACCGCCACACGACGTGCACTCTTTGAACTTACGCTCTTGCCCACTTCGATGGTGTCGCCGTTAATACGAATGGTGGAACCATCGGCGGCATCGGGGCGAGCCCAGATCGCAAGCGACGCGGAAAGGAATCCGACCGCGGCGATCAACAGAGCATATGCCACCCACAGACCTACCCTGGTGCCCAGCTGCGTCCAAATCACGCTTTGGAAGCCAAGCTGCGCATACCACATGACGTCGGTGATGAACTGCGCCAAGCCAAAGAACAGGCCGATAATGATGGCAAGCGCCAGCACCACGCCGATCAGAATCTTGTTGCCGTTCGACGATTTGCGCGGACGGTTCGGCTTGCGTGTGATGCGCGGACCGGACGGGCCTCTTGGAGGCATGTTCGCCGAAGACCGGGCGGTGTTATCACCATCGGTTTCGACATTGAGAATGATGGGATCATCGTTGCCGGATTTATTGGCACGCCGCCCTTGAGGGCGGTTCGGGCCGCTTTCCGGGTCGAACATGGGACCAAACATATCAAAAAAAGACATGCTAATAGCCTATCGATAGGCACGGAACGTCTTTATGCCGCTAGCCTAATGTTTACGCAATTCACGAACACGAATCCACCCGTTCTTTTCTTATGCGATCGTATTCGCCATCACTGGCATGTGATAGATAATGGCACTATGAAGAGGGTCCACGTTCATTTCGCTCGTTGTGCTGCCGCACTGTGCGCCATCGCGATGCCGCTATCACTCGCTGGGTGTTCATCCAGCGCGGGTTTGAATGCTGGCTCCAACCAATCCGAGCAATCCAATTCGCAGCGGTCCGACGCATCACATGATGCGCTTGACAAATCCAACGTGCCAAGCGTGGCGGACGGCTCTCCGCACGGCAAAGCCGTGGCTGCAGTTAATGCCATGAGTCTTGCAGAGCGCGTCGGTCAGCTCGTCATGGCACCCCTCTACGCGGGATCCGATCCTTCCTTATTGCAGGATCTCATTGTGAACCAGCATGTCGGTTCGGTGCTGATCATCGGCAACTGGAATTCGGGAACGGCCGGTGTCGCCGCAGCCACATCCGCATTGCAATCGTATGCGCCGGCCAATAATCAGCTGTTGATGACCACCGATCAGGAAGGTGGCTTGGTGCAGCATCTTCAAGGCTCTGGTTTCGACCAGATGCCTTCCGCCACCGATCAGGGAACGATGTCGACCGATCAGCTTCGTCAGTCGGCGGCCATATGGGGTTCCCAGCTTAAATCGGCTGGCATCAATGTCGATCTGGCGCCGGTGGTGGGTACGGTGACGGTGGATCGCGCCACGAACGACCCTGTCGGAGCGTTGAATCGTGATTTTGGATTGGACGCGGCAGGTAATGCCGACCACGCCAAGGCGTTCATTCAGGGCATGGCGGATTCGGGTGTCGGCAGCGCCGTCAAGCATTATCCGGGACTTGGTTCGGTAACCGGCAATACCGATTTCACCGCCGACGGCATTCTTGACACCACCACCACGTTGGACGGTGCGGAAATCAACGCATTCAATAGCGCGTTGGAGGCGAACCCTTCCATGGTGATGATGTCTTTGGCCACCTATCAGGCCATTGATCCGAACAATCCCGCCGTGTTTTCCAGCACTTTGGTAACGGATTATCTACGTAATACGGTTGATTTTCAGGGTGTCATCACTTCGGATTCCCTCTCCGCCACTGCCCTGAGCGGTGTTCAGCCGAGTGATTTGGGTGTGCGATTGGTTGAAGCCGGCGGTGATCTTGCCTGTATTGGCGCTTTCGATTATGTTCAGCAGGTTTTGGATGGTTTGAATGCGAAGGCCGCGGCTGATTCCGCTTTTGCAGACAAGGTAACGCAATCCGCCATCCGTGTGATGACGCTGAAATACGATATGGGACTCGCCAGATAATCACGGCCCACTGCGACACGGCCGAAAGCCGCGCTGTTACGCAAAGGCTTTCATGAGAATACCAGCTGCACCAACAGCATGTAAGCAGCGGTGCCACCGGCGATGGACAGCAGCATGTTTCTTTTCCATACGTGCAGCAGAACGATCACCATAATCGCAAGCAATTCGGGAATGCCGTGGCTGCCGGACAGCAGATGCACGCCCTTGAGCGAATACACGACGAGCAGACCGGTCATGGCGTATGGCAGCACCGTGCCCAGATAGGTGATGAAACGCGGCGGTTCCTTCGATTCGGGGAATATCAGGAACGGCAGGAAACGGGTCAAAATGGTGCCAAGTATCGCCATGACAATAGTGACGACGCCCTGCCAGGTGGTCATGATCATCATGCGCGTGCCTCTTTCTGCATATCGTCGGACGTTACGCTGCCAGCTCCGCCGGTTTCATCCGTCTTGTCGATTTTCAGATCGTTCAGATATGGCCGCAGCAGAACGAACATGACCAGCATGCCGGCAAGCGAGGGAATCATGAAATTGTCGGCGCCGAAAACTGCCAAACAAATCGCAGGCACGACGATGCCGGTCAACGCCGCCATATGGCTCTTATGTTTCGTAGTCAGCCACTGGTCTGCGAAGATCACGGCGAACATGGCGGTCATAATGAAATCGAGTCCGGAGGTATCGAACGTGATACGTCCGCCGAGAATGCCTCCAACCGTGGCACCAGCCACCCAGGAGAATTGGTTGAGGAATCCCACGAAGAAGTAGAACCAGCCTCGGTTGACGCCTTTGGGAATGACAGTGCCGTTGTCGATGGCGAAGGTCTCATCACACAGGGAGAAGATGAGATACGGTTTTTTCACCCCCATGTTCTTGAACCGGCCAAGCATGGAAATGCCGTAGAACAGATGCCTTGTGCCTAGCATGACGGCAAGCATGAACGTGGCGAACGGATTGAACGCGGACACCAGCAGATTCACCGTCACGAATTCCATGGAACCGGTGAAGATGAACGCGCTCATGCACATGGGCCACAGGAAGGAGAAACCACGCGTTCCCATCAGCACGCCATATGACAAAGCCAGAAGGAAGAAGGTGACACAAACCGGCAACGTTCTGGGCAAAGCGGTTTTAAAGGCTGTGGATGCGACCGCCTTCCTACCCTGTATTCGCGAGACCAAATGCCTTTCCTTTCAATCCTCGTCTCATCTCATGGCACGCCGGCCATCATACTATCGCGCTCCCCGACAAACGCCCTTAGGCCCATCGGCTCCGGTTATGGCCGATCGCACTCGAAACGTAACGGAAAGGGCTATTATGCTGCATACCGAAAATCGTCGGACAGTCAAAAAGGAGTATGTATGAAAACGCTGGTTCTGGTGTTCCATCCGCATCTGGAAAAATCGCAGGTCAACCGCAAGCTCATGGACGCGGCCAACGAAACCGGAGACGTGACCGTGGTCGATGAATACGCCGCATATCCGGATTTCAGAATCAACGTCGAACATGAGCAGAGGCTCATCGAAACGCATGACCGCATCGTGCTGCAGTTCCCGTTCTACTGGTACAGCTCCCCCGCTCTGCTCAAGCAGTGGGAGGATGACGTGATCAAGGCCGGTTGGGCTTATGGCGGCGGCCGCGCCCTTGAAGGCAAGGAGTTCATGCTGTCCGTGTCCACCGGATCTCCAGCCGATTCCTACACCCGTGAAGGCAGCCATGCGCGCACCATGGACGAGCTGCTTTCCCCGTTCGAGACCACGTTCCGTCATACGCATGCGACGTATCTGAAGCCGTTCCTCGTCCAAGGCGTTGCCACGTCCACCGAAGAGCAAATCGACGAAGCCGTGTCCAAGTATCCTGCCGCGCTAATCGGCTGATCGCCCCATATCGCAATCCACTGCCGAACGGGCGGCCAGGTTTCGCTTTTCACGAACATGGCCGCCCGTTTGACTTCGAGTGCTTGAGGTTTCTATGCTCTTCCACCGGAGCACATGAAGGAGCATATGGTGAACATCCCAAAGACACTTGAATCCAACGCCGATCAAGACATTCCCGAGACCCGTCAGGCGCTTCTCACCGGCGAGCGCGCGGAGTTTTTTGCACATGACCGTCATTATGTCGACACGATTTTCGACGATGGCGAGTCGCCGTTGAAGCATGCGCATAACGTCATGCTGGAGTCGAGTTCATTCAAATGGAAGTATCCACTGTGGTATTGCCGGAACATCGACGCGAAATACTGCACATGGTTCGAGATGGCGCGCGCCGGCGTATGGTACACGGACCATATCACGGTAGAGAATTCAACGATCGAGGCACCGAAAAATTTCCGCCGTTGCCATGGGGTGGCATTGCGCAATGTGGATTTTGTCAACGCGGAGGAGACGCTGTGGGCCTGTTCCGACGTGACGTTGGACAATGTAAGCGCGCATGGCGATTATCTGGCGATGAATTGCGCGGATGTGAAGGCCGATAATCTACGGTTGGTCGGCAATTATCCGTTCGACGGGGCCCGTAATGTGGAAATCTCCAATTCCCGTCTGATTTCGAAGGATTGCTTCTGGAACTGCGAGAACGTGACGGTGCGCGATTCGTTTATTTCCGGCGAATACTTGGCTTGGAACTCACGTAATGTGACGTTCGAGAACTGCACCATCGAAAGTCTGCAGGGCCTGTGCTATGTGGACAATCTGGTATTGCGTAACTGTCGGCTTATCAACACCACGCTGGCGTTTGAATATTCTTCCGTGGACGTGGACGTGCATGGCACGATCGACAGCGTGTTCAATCCTGCGTCCGGTGTGATCCGCGCCGATGCGATCGGTGAGCTGACGCTTGATCCGGAGAGGATTGATCCGTCGGCAACGACGGTTATCACGGCCAACGTTACGGAGCGGTAGATAGAATCGGCCATATGACCTACGATTTCGATACTCCGATCGACCGTTCCGGCACCTATTCGCTCAAATGGGAGGAGGCCGGCGACGCATTGCCCATGTGGGTGGCGGACATGGATTTTAAGACCGCGCCCGAGATTCGCGAGGCGTTGCGTCGGCGCGTAGAACATGGTGTCTTCGGCTATTCGATAGTGCCGCCTGAATGGAACCAGGCGTATGTGGATTGGTGGGGGCGTCGCCATGGGCTTGTCATCGACCCTGATTCGCTGGTATTCTGCACTGGCGTGGTGCCCGCCATCTCCAGCATGGTCAGGAAGCTCACCACGCCGAATGAGAATGTGCTTATCCAGACGCCGGTTTACAACATTTTCTTCAATTCGATTCTCAACAACGGTTGCCGGGTACTCGAATCGCCGCTTGCCTATGACGGCGAAGGCCACTATTCGATCGATTGGAACGATCTCGAGACGAAGCTTGCCGATCCGCAGACCACGTTGATGATCCTATGCAATCCGCATAATCCGATCGATCGTATCTGGGACCGAGAGACGCTGAATCATATCGGTGAGCTGTGTTGGAAGCATCATGTGACGGTGATCAGCGACGAAATCCACTGCGATTTGACCGATCCGGGTTTTGATTATGTACCGTTCGCCTCCGTGAGCGAACGTTGCGCGATGAATTCGGTGACCTGCATGGCACCAACCAAAACCTTCAATATCGCCGGCCTCAATTCCGCTGCCGCGATGATTCCGAATCCCGTGCTCCGCCATAAGGTGTGGCGTGCGCTTAACACCGACGAAGTGGCCGAACCGAACGCCTTCGCCATGACTGCCACGCTGGCCGCATTCAAGGAAGGCGAACCTTGGCTGAATGAGCTGTGCGCCTATCTGGCAGGCAACAAGGCCACCGCGCGTGCGATGGTTGACGCATACAACGCATCCGTGCCGAACGACCGACGCGTCATTATGATCGAAGGCCATGCCACTTATCTGCTGTGGGTCGATTGTTCGTCCATCACGCACGATACAGACGCGCTGTGCGATTATCTCAAGCGCGAACACAAGGTGATGTTCTCCGAAGGTTCCGAATACGGTGGGAACGGACACGATTTCGTACGTATCAACGTGGCATGCCCACGCTCGCGTATGATCGAAGGGCTCGCACGGTTCATCGACGGCCTGCTCGCATACCGCACGAAGACATCCCCAACGGCAGCCGGTTTCTAGATTCGCGATTCACATATGTCCGTTTCAGCGCGCCTTCAAGTTGGAGCAGACGGATTTTGGTCTCCAATCCTCCCGCATGACCGGTGATACCGCCAAGTGGCGAATCGTAATGGGACTTCCGTGCAACATCCATTTCCATTACATTCCCAATATAATTGTCAACGGACATCAACGAAGGAGTTGGCATGGGATACGTGCTCATCACGGGAGCGTCCGGCGGCATCGGGCGTGAATTGGCGACGTTGTTCGCTGCGGACGGACATAATCTGGTGATTACCGCCCGCAGCCAGGATCGACTTGATACGGTGAAAGACCGGCTCGAACAGCGTTTCGGCATACATGTGGTGGCATTCGCCATTGACCTGAGCGAATCCGACGCGCCGAAGAAACTCCATGAATTCACCACGTCACAGGGCCTTGTGGTCGACCATCTCGTCAATAACGCGGGTTTCGCGGATTGGACCGGGTTCCTTGACGCCGATTGGAACCGGCAGAATGAGATGATGCAGCTCAACATGCATGCGTCCGCCGAATTGACGTACCGGTATGGCTGTGACATGCGTGCCAACGGACATGGCAGGATTTTGAATATTTCATCAGTCGCATCAATGATGGCAGGACCGTATATGGCGATGTACTTCGCCACGAAAGCGTTCGTGCGATCACTGTCGGAGGCTGTGTCCCATGAGCTGCGTGGCACGGGTGTGATGGTGACCTGTGTATGTCCTGGCCCAACCACCACCGGTTTCGAGAAGGCCGCCAACATGCATGGCCGTAACTTCTTCACCATGACCAAACCGGCCACCGCACGGCAATTGGCGGTATATGCCTACCGCAAGATGATGCGCGGTTCCGTTCTCGCCTATCATGGTCCGCTCACCAAGGCGGGCGCAACCGCGGAACGCACGCTCCCCCGCGCACTCACCCGCAAAATCGCCGCCGTCATGAACGGTGGAAATCCAAAACGCTAAAACGTCCGCGCATCGTCGTCGATACGATTCAGTCTGTTTGCGATGCTGCCTCGGAAGGTTTTGCCGCAAATCGTTTGGACGGACGGTAACACAGCAAGGCGATGCTGATGAGCATGGCGGTGGCGGCAAGGCTGATTGGATAGACGATCATGATTGTTTCGAAGGTGCGATGCATGGGGAACACACATCCAATCCAGGTGATGCGCACGCCAACCACGCCGATCACGGTAAGCAACGCCGGCACCAAGGAGATACCGAAACCACGCAGGTAACCGGACATGACTTCGTACAGCATGCTGAACGTGTAGGCGGAGAAAACCATGACGAGTCTGGTGTAGCCGACTGAGATGACTTCAGGAGTGGCGTCAAACAATGCCAGCAGACCATGACCGAAAAACAGTACGACGGCGATGGTGGCGGCGGTGGCGATGAAATCCTCCAGAATGCAGACGCCAAGCACGCGCTTGCAACGCCTGATCTGCTTGGCGCCATAGTTTTGTCCGGTAAAAGTGGCGCATGCCTGGCTAAATGAGTTGAGCACGTAATAGGCGATGATCTCGATGTTGAACGCGGCGCTGGAAGCGGCCATGACGACGGTGCCGAGGCTGTTGATGGCGGCCTGAATGATGATGTTGGCCACGGCGAACACGGCGCTCTGCACGCCGGCCGGCAGGCCGATGCGCAGGATCTGGCGCAGGGTGAACAGGTCGATGCCGAGCTCGCGCAGGTCCACGTGGATGGCGGCGTCCGTGCGCGTCAGCCGGTACAGCAGGATCATGGAGCTGGTGATGTTGGCGATGACGGTGGCTGTCGCGACGCCGGCCACGCCCAGATGAAACAGCATGACGAAGATCAGCCCCATGGTCACGTTGAGCACGCCGGAGATGGCGAGCACGGCGAGCGGTGCCTGGGTGTCGCCGATGCTGCGGAAAATGGCAGCCTCGAAGTTGTAAAGCAGGATGACGGGCATGCCGAGCAGGTAGATGCGAAGGTAAGTGAGCGCCAACGGGAACACTTCATCAGTCACGTTAAGCATGCCGAGGAGCGGACCGGCAAGCAGCTCACCTATGATAGCGACGATTATGCCGCCAATCAGGGCTGTGACGATGGACGTGTGCACGGCCTTGCGCACGGCGTCACGGCTGCCGCGTCCGATGGCGTTGGCGATGACGACGTTCGTGCCAAGCGCGATGCCGATGAACAGGTTGAGGATGAGTCCGGTGACCGGCGCGTTGGAACCGACGGCGGCGACCGCCGCGGTGCCGTCGGACTGAGAGAAGTTGCCGACGATCATGATGCCGGATGCGTTGAAGAGCTGTTCCAAGATACCGGTTGCGGCCACAGGCAGCGCGTAGCGCAGGATCTTGATCCAGATACGGCCGTGCAGCATGTCTATTTCCTGTTTGTTTGTCGCCTTACCCCTTGTCATGTTCCTCTGCCGTTCCCTTATCCTTGTTCCCTGTTTTCCGTGCGGCTTTGCGCGTCTTGCGCTCCGGCGTCCCACGTCTCACGTTGCGTCGCGGCATGACATGCCGTGTTCCGGGCCTGCCGCACCGCGCCCACGGTACCGGCCCGAATGGGAATTGTAGGATTACGGCCATGCAATAGCAAATAGCTATGCGCTATTCCTTCCCATTGCCTTCGTGCATGGATTGCAGTGATCGGTTCACCTGTTCCAGAAATATGGCCGCGGATTTCGACAGTGCAGCATGCCGCCGATACACCAATGCGCATCGCGTCTCCAGAGGTGGGTCGAGCGGCAGGAAACGCACGTCGGCGAATTCGCCGCCGTCGAGATGATCGTCCGTGGTGACCACGCATCCCAGACCGCTGATCACGAAGGGCGAGGGGCTGCCGTTGAGCACGTTGTAGGTGGCGGAGACGTCGAACTCGTCCATATCCGCCCCCGCCCACAGGCTGAACTCCCGTTGCAGCCCCTCGCGGTGGTGGATGACCAACGGCACATGCTTCAGGTCGTCCACGGTCAGGACGTCTCTGCCGGCCAGCTCGCCGCCGGTAGGCACCAGAGCACCCCACCGCGCCACGTCCGGCAACGGCACGAAGTCATAGCACACCACGTCCACCGGCTGGAGCAGCACCGCGAAGTCGAGCGTGCCATGCTGGAGCCGTTCCGACACATCGGTGGCATCCCCGTTGTGCCAGTAGAAGCGGATGCCCCGGTGCATCTCATGGGTCCGGGCCGCGGCCTTGAGCAGGAACCTGGGGATGTGCCCTCCGACAGCTACCTCTCCCGTCACATCGTACTCGTCGGATTTGAGCTCGCGTTCGGCCCTGCCGAACAATGTGACGATCTCCTCCGCACGGCGGTAGAGCAGCATGCCGTCCTCCGTCAGCGTGACACGCCGACCACCGCGCTCGAACAGTTTCTTGCCCAGTTCGCGTTCGAGCTGCGCAATCTGCTTGGACAGTGTCGGCTGCGACATCATCAGTGCCTCGGCGGCACCGGTGAAACTCTCCTCCCTGGCGATGGCAAGGAAATATCTCAATACGCGAACATCCATCATCAACTCCTTCCAACCCGGCACATATGCCGCACTCCTTCTGCATACTATTCCCATCAACTCTAGCAACCGATGAGCCATAGCTATTTGCCATTACCATGGCAGCGTCCATACAATACCCGGCAACACATCGCAATCAAGCACGACAAGTCAAGGAGCACCAATGGATACGAATGACCTCTATCTGACACTGAACGACGGGAACCGCATACCACGCATCGGCTACGGGGTGTTCCGCATGACCGATCCGGCCGTATGCGAGCACGCGGTGGCCGAGGCGATCAAGGCCGGCTACCGTCTCATCGACACGGCCGCCGCCTACGGCAACGAGCGTGCGGTAGGGGCCGCCGTACGCGGCAGCGGCGTGGCACGAAACGAGATCTTCGTCACCACCAAGCTGTGGATCACCGACACTAGCTACAACGGCGCACGCAAAGGGGTGGAACGTTCCTTGGAACAGCTCGGCATGGACTACGTGGATCTGCTGCTCATTCACCAGCCGTACAACGACTACTACGGCGCGTGGCGCGCACTCGGCGAAATGCAGGATGAAGGACTGGCACGTTCCATCGGCATGGACAACTTCACCCCGGATCGCATGGCCGACTTTCTGTTCTTCAACGACCGCAAGCCCGCCGTCAACATGGTCGAGTGCAACGCCTTTTATCAGCGCGAATACGACAAACGCTACCTGCACGAACATGGCATCGTCATGCAGGCATGGTCGCCGCTGGCCGCAGGACATGCGGAACTGCTGGATAATGACCTGCTCTCCCATATCGCGGGCGTCCACGACAAATCGATACCGCAAATCGTGCTGCGCTGGCTCACGCAGCGCGGCGTCGTGCCGGTCGTCAAGTCGGCGAATCCGGAACGCATGCGGCAGAACCTCGCCATCTTCGACTTCGCGCTGTCCGACGAAGAAATGGCCGCCATCGCCACGCTCGATGCCGGGCGCACCTGTTTCTCGCCGCGCGACACCGGCGAGGCAGTGCACGACTTCCTCGAACAGGCCATGACCTACTCCGTCTGAGAACCACTCATCCGCCGTTCGACCACCTACATCAGAATTACTGCACATTTCTGCATGCGTTTCCATGTTCCATTCCATCGGCATTGGATATGCAAAGCGTTTCGGCATAGGCTCGCGGTGTACATGCAGGAAAGGAATGCAAAGCCCATGAGCAAGCCCTATATCGTATGCCACATGATGATGCCAATCGACGGCCTGCCGATGGAACACAGGCCCGTTGCCCTGAAACTCGAATCCGCCACCTCGTACGAGGATGACACCGTCTGGCTACGCTATTCATTCGACCGGTAAGACGGCAAACAACCCGGCATAGGAACCGGCTATAGGCAGAATCGAAACGGGAGAATGGATACGCACCGCCGGGCTGTGCGGCTATGGGGCTAGTATGAAACACATGAGTGAAACCGTTTCAACCGCATCCAACGCGGCCGGCGCGTGGACGAATCCGTTGCGCGACCCGCGCGATCTGAGACTTCCCCGTATTGCCGGCCCTTGCAGCATCGTGATTTTCGGTGTGACCGGCGATTTGTCCCGTAAGAAGCTGCTTCCCGCCATCTACGATCTGGCCAACCGTGGTCTGTTGCCACCAAGCTTCGGACTGACAGGATTTGCTCGCCGCGACTGGACCGAAGAGCATTTCAAGGATTTTGTACGCGAGAACGTCGAATCTCACTGCCGTACGCCGTTCAAGGAATCGACTTGGAAGCAGCTTGCCGATGGCATCCGTTTCGTGCAGGGCACTTTCGATGATCCGAAAGCGTTCGAACGATTGTCGGAAACCGTTGCGGAACTTGACCGCGATCGTGGCACGCGCGGTAACCATGCGTTCTACATGTCCGTTCCGCCACGCGCGTTTCCGCAGGTCTCCCGCCAGCTGGCCGATTGCGGTCTGGCTAAAAGCGATAAGGGCGCTTGGCGTCGTGTGATCATCGAAAAACCGTTCGGCCATGATTTGGCCAGTGCCAAGGAACTCGACCGTGTGGTTTCCGAAGTGTTCGACCCGTCAAGCGTGTTCCGTATCGACCATTATCTCGGCAAGGAGACCGTGCAGAATCTGTTGGCGTTGCGCTTCGCTAACGCCATGTACGAGCCGATTTGGAACAACAATTACGTAGACCATGTGCAGATCACGCATGCCGAGGATATCGGCGTGGCCGGTCGTGCCGGCTACTATGACGGCATTGGCGCTGCACGCGACATCATCCAGAACCATCTGCTGCAGCTCATGGCATTGACTGCCATGGAGGAGCCGGTCTCCTTCTCCGCCGCCGATCTGACTGCCGAAAAGACAAAAGTGCTATCCGCCGTGCGTCTGCCGAAGGATTTGGCCGCGCATACGGCCCGCGGCCAGTATGCCGCCGGATGGCAGGGATCGCATGAGGTCGTCGGCTATTTGGATGAGAAGGGCATTAATCCAGCCTCGACCACCGAAACGTATGCGGCAATCCGACTGGATGTCGATACCCGTCGTTGGGCTGGCGTGCCGTTCTATCTGCGTACCGGAAAGCGTCTCGGCAAGCGTGTCACGGAAATCGCCGTGATTTTCAAGCGTGCGCCGCATCTGCCGTTCGAGTCGACCGCAACGAAGGAGCTCGGCAAGAACGCGATCGTGATTCGTGTGCAGCCTGATGAGGGCGTTACCATGCGATTCGGTGCGAAGGTACCGGGCGGCACCTCGATGGAAGTGCGTGACGTGTCCATGGACTTCGGTTATGGCCGTTCGTTCACCGAATCGTCTCCGGAAGCTTATGAACGTCTGATTCTTGACGTATTGCTGGGCGATCCGCCGCTGTTCCCGACCACGCGCGAAGTGGAATTGAGCTGGCAGATCCTCGACCCGATCGAGGAATTCTGGTCCACGCTCGGCCAGCCGCAGCCGTATCGTTCCGGAACATGGGGGCCGCAGGAGGCCACCGAAATGCTGGCCCGCGATGGACACCGTTGGAGGATGCCGTGATCATTACCATGAAGAACACCGAAACCCGTGAGATTTCGGCGAAAATCGACGAATTGCATGAGGAGCGTGGCGAAGCGGCTTTGGGCCGTGTGCTCACACTGCTGATCTCCACGAATGAGACGTCGCTGGAGCATGATCTTGCCGTGGCGAACAACGCCAGCCGAGAGCATCCTTGCCGCGTGATCGCAATCGCACCGAATTCACGTAAGGTGGATGCCGCTGTCGATGATGGCAAGCCGCACACCTTCCTCGACGCGGAAGTGCGATTCGGCTCCGATGCCGGCGCAGGAGAGATTATCGTGCTGCGTCCGCTTGGCGGCTTGGTGCATCATCCGGACACGCTGGTGATTCCATTGCTGGTTCCCGATGCGCCGGTGGTGGCTTGGTGGCCGAACGAGGCTCCGGCGAACCTGTCCACCGACCTGTTGGGGTCGATGGCCCGCAGCCGTATCACGGATGCGATGCATTCCTCGAATCCGATGCACACGATGGATGACCTGCGTCGTAATTGGTCGTCGAAGAACGTGGATATGTCGTGGACCAGGCTCACCGTATGGCGCGCCATGCTCGCCTCGATGCTCGACCAGCCTCCGCATCCGCCGGTAAGCGGTGTGCGTGTGACCGGCAAGAAGGATTATCTGCCGATGGACCTGTTGGCCGCATGGTTGCGTTTGCGTCTCAACGTACCGGTGGTGATAGAAGACGATCCGAACGCAACTGCGGTGACCGGCGTGTATCTGACCCGTTCCGATGGCGTGCTGAGTCTGGAACGCCCTTCCACCGATGATGGCATCGCGGTGCAGAACGTGCCTGGTCAATCACCTCAGACCATTAGCGTGCCCGCACGTACGCTTGAGGAATGTCTGAGCGAGGAACTGGGACGTCTCTATCCGGACGAGATTTACGCCGAAGTGGTGACTCAGGGTTGGGATCTAATCAATCCGAAGCGCTGAACCCGAAAAACCAGTCGCCCTGCCCATGACCCGGCGGGGCGACACCGTATAAGGAGCAAATATGGCAGAACGCAAGACCATTGTGTATCCGAATCCTGAAATGCTGGCGCAGGCCGTGGCCGCACGCACATTGCTGACCATCATCGATCTGCTGGCCGAACCGGAACGTCGTCGCGTGGACATCGCAGTGACCGGCGGCACCGACGGCAACCGCGTATTCGCCGCGATGAATGCCAGTCCGTTGAACGATGCCGTGGACTGGAACCGCGTGCATGTGTGGTGGGGCGACGAACGCTTCGTGGCGGCCGATGACGACAACCGCAATGCGAAGCAGGCTCGCGAAGCCTGGTACGGTGCGCTTGTGGAAGATGGACGCATGCCTGCCGGGAACGTCCATGCGATGCCTGCCGACACCCGTAGCGCCACCGAAATCACGGAGGCCTCCCCCGAGCAGACCGATTCGGTGCTGGCCGAGGCCGCCGCCGAATACCAGCGTGAGCTGGCTGCGCAGCTGGGAGAAAATCCGGCATTGGATATCGCGATGTTCGGCATGGGACCGGACGCGCATTTCGCATCCTTGTTCCCCGACCATGGCGAAGCTGAAATCGACGATCCACATGTGCTGGTGGCGGGCGTGCGCGATTCGCCGAAGCCGCCGCCGCTGCGACTGACGCTGACCGTGCCGATGATCGCCCGTTCGAAGCATACGTGGGTGTTCACGTCCGAAACACGCAAGGCCAACGCTGTCAAAACTGCCTTCGCGCGACGCAACAACCCGCATGCCCCAAGCTCATATGCCAACGGCGAAGAGCTGCTCTGGCTTATCGATGAAGGTGCCGCCTCCAGATTGTGATGCAGGAACTTGGGACTGGAATCCCGAGAGCCAGGGTCCATTGGTTCCGTGACGGGCACGTCATCTAAGTTTCTGCCTGACATGGATTACTCCCATGGCTAAACATCAAGGCTGAATCGTCTGAACGAGTGAGCGTCCAACGCCATGCGTAGTAGTATAACGGCAGCCAGACGTGCCAGACTCCGCATTATAACTATGAGAGGAAACGTCATCATGGACCAGTCATCTAAGTTCCAGCATCAGCTTCAGCCCGACATGCCATCGTCTTCCACGATGTCCTCGTCACCTCATCCGGAACAAACTCCGCCATGGGGCGCGCTGTGGGTGTTGGCTTTGGGACTGGCCATGATTGTGCTAGACAGCTCAATCGTCAATGTCTCCATCCCCACCATTATCGACGATATCGGCATCGACCTGACCGACGCACAGTGGGTCACATCACTGTACAACATCGTGCTTGCCGCGCTGCTGCTTCCCTTCGGCAAGCTTGGCGACGCCAAGGGACGCAAACTGGTGTTCCAAATCGGAACTGTGATTTTCGTGGCAAGCTCATTGCTCGCCGCCACATCGCAGGACGCCGGCATGCTGCTCACCGCTCGCGCGTTGCAGGGAATCGGCGGCGCGATGATCATGCCGAACACCCTGTCTACGGTGTCCGCCACATTCCGTGGCAAGTATCGCGCTGCGGCTTTCGGGGTCTGGGGCGCGGTAATGAGTTCAGCCGCCGCTCTCGGACCGTTGCTCGGCGGCGTGCTTACCGAGACCTTGGGGTGGCGGTGGATTTTCCTAGTGAACCTTCCGCTAGGCATTATCATCTTTGTGGCAACCATCCCTTTGGTGCCAAAGACCGGTGGACATACCTCGAACATCACTTCCTCAACCGCTTCTTCTACCATTCGATTCCAAAGCATTGATGTGGACATTCCAGGCGTGGTGCTGTCCGCACTGACTTCTGCCCTGCTCGTATTCGGACTTATCGAAGGCGAGACCTACGGCTGGTGGAAGCAGACTTCCACTCAGTTGAAGATGGGCGGTCTGACATGGAACCACGGCTGGCTGTCGCCGGTGCCGATTTGTCTGGTCGCCGGTATGCTCCTGCTGGTCGTCTTCGTAACCGTAGAACTTGCACGAGGCAAAGCCGGACAGCCGGTGATGCTGGACATGACCCTGTTCCGCATCAAGACATTCTCGTGGGGCAATCTGTCGGCTGCGGCCATCGCCGCCGGCGAGTTCGCGCTGGTGTTCGCGCTTCCGCTGTATCTCATCAACGCACGCGGACTCGACACGCTACAGGCCGGTGCGATGCTGGCCGTGATGGGATTGGGCTCTATTATCGCCGGTAGTCAGGCACATATACTGGCCTCCAAATTCACTCCGGTCGGCGTGGTCCAACTTGGCTTGGTGATTGAGATCATCGCGGTAGCCGTGATTGCAGTCCTCATGCCGGTGGAATTCGCAGTGTGGTGGCAGCTTCTTCCTTTGACCGCCTACGGCTGCGGCTTAGGGCTCGCTTCCGCGCAGCTGACCAGCGTGGTGCTGTCCGAAGTGCCGATTCCCCAGTCCGGTGAAGGATCGGCCACCCAGTCCACCGTCCGTCAGCTTGGCACCGCCATGGGCTCGGCCATCTCAGGCGCGGCATTGACCATGGCCATTAACGGGACGTTGCCGGCACAACTTGAATCCCTTGGACTGCCCGCTAAAGTCGGCGATGGACTGGCCAAGGCGGTCAGCAGCTCGGCTGGCGGTGTAATTGGCTCGTTCCGCAGCGGAGATGGACCAGCGGCCCAATTCGGTGACGAAGCGCCGAAAATCGCCGATGCGATGACTTCCGGATTCATCGAGGGCAACCGTTGGACACTTTTGGTGGCAGGCTGCATGCTGCTCATCGGTTTGCTGGCTTCGGTCGCTGTGCGACGCGCGGCATCGACGCATAGCACACACTGACAAACATGAGGCAGGTTGGCTTGATGGAATATGTTCATCAAGCCGACCTGCCTCATGTTTTGCTTTTTCCCCAGAAAATATAGAACAACCCGATGAAGGTGATGTCAGACCACAAGACATAATGGCCCCCGCAGCATATCATGCGCTGCGGGGGCCATTATGTCTTGCGACATCGCAGACTCGGGAAAATCAGGCTTCGATTTCCTCACGACCCGGCTCAGCCCACAGCGTGTGGAATGCGCCCGGCTGATCCACGCGCTGGTAGGTGTGAGCGCCGAAATAGTCGCGCTGACCCTGGATCAGAGCGGCAGGCAGACGCTTGGAACGCAGGCCGTCGAAGTACGACAGCGAGGAAGCGAATGCCGGAGTAGGCAAACCGTTGACGGCGGCCTGAGCCACTACGTTACGCCAAGACTCTTCGGCGGTTTCGATGGCGTTCTTGAAGTACGGGGCGAACAGCAGCGACACGTTGGCTTCGCCGGATTCGAACGCTTCGGAAATACGGTTGAGGAACTTCGCACGGATGATGCAGCCGCCACGCCAGATGCGTGCCACGGAAGCGAGGTCGATATCCCAGTCATACTCATCGGCGGCGGTGGTGATCTCATTGAAGCCCTGGGCGTAGGCGACGATCTTGGAAGCGTAGAGTGCCTGACGAATGTCTTCGATGAAGGTCTTCTTCTCATCGTCGGTAAGGTTCAGCTTGCCATCAGGTCCATTGAAGCCCTGCTTGGCGGCTTCCTCACGCAGATCAGCTTCGGAGGAAAGACCGCGGGCGAACACGGCTTCGGCGATGCCGGTGACCGGAACGGCCAGAGACAGTGCGGTCTGCACTGTCCACGTGCCAGTGCCCTTCATACCAGCATGGTCGACGATCAGATCAACCAGCGGCTTACCGGTCTTCTTATCGACCTGATGCAGCACTTCAGCGGTGATTTCGATTAGGTAGGAGTCGAGTTCGGTCTTGTTCCACTCTTCGAACACATCACCGATCTCAGCCGGGGTCATGCCAAGACCGCGACGCATCAGATCGTAGCTTTCGGCGATGAGCTGCATATCGGAGTATTCGATGCCATTGTGCACCATCTTGACGAAGTGTCCGGCACCGTTAAGTCCGATATGGGTGACGCACGGCTCGCCTTCAGCCTTTGCTGCAATGGATTCGAAAATCGGCTTCAGCGTCTTCCAGGATTCTTCGGAGCCGCCCGGCATCATGGAAGGTCCAAGCAGAGCACCTTCCTCACCACCGGACACGCCGCATCCGACGAAATGCAGGCCACGAGCGCTGATTTCCTTCTCGCGACGAATGGTGTCTGGGAAGTAGGCATTGCCTGCGTCGACGATGATGTCGCCCGGTTCCATCAGGTCGGCGAGCGCGTTGATCATGGCGTCGGTCGGCTCTCCGGCCTTGACCATGATGATGGCGGTACGCGGCTTGACGAGGCTGTCCACGAACTCTTCGAGGGTTTTTGCCGGGAAGAATTCGCCTTCGCTGCCGTGTTCGTTCATGAGCTTTTCGGTACGACCGTAGGAGCGGTTGAACACGGCCACTTTGTTGCCGTGGTGTGCGAGGTTACGCGCGAGGCTACCGCCCATTGCGGCAAGACCGACTACGCCGACGTTTGCTTCAGCTGACATGCTGACCCCTTCCATCAGGAAAAGTAGTACTTTATGAACCGTTCTTTAGTGTAGACCCGAGCTACCCCAGAACCATGGACCGTCTCAAGTCTGACATCCTGTCAAAGCTGATACCATGCCAAATCTGACGTATCGTCAATCATGTGGCGTGATGGTGCGCACAAAACGCATGGCTTCGGCAGGTGTGAGCGACGGCACGTAGGCTTGCGCCACAGCAAGCGATATTTGCGGCAGTTTGGCCGCGTCAGGATAGCAGATATACACTTTCTCTTCGTCGGGGTGGAATTTCAATTTGAAACGGAACAGTGAGTGGAATCCGTATGCTGGTTCCATGATGTCTGCGACCATTTGCAGTGCATGACGCAACACTTCGCTTTCCTCGTGTTCGCTTTCGTTGGACCCCATACCGGCCAGCGGCGCCGCCGATAGGCTCATGAATTCCACGTTGCCTTCGTCGCGTAGTCGTTCAGCCATGCGTGCAATCAGGAATTCCATGATGCCGTTGACGCTGTCGGTGCGATGCCTCATGAAGTCAAGCGTCCAACCGATGATCGTACCGTCACGATAGGTGGGCAGCCAGCTGGTTACGCCAAGGACTTTGCCGTTGCCGTCGACCGCGTAGAGCAGGCGCACCCGGGAGTCAATCAGTTCGTCGACGCCTCCCAAGGTGAATCCCATTTCCGGCAGGGCCTTTTTGCCGGCCCACTGTGCGGAGATCTCACGAATCTGCGTTTGCACTGAGAAGGGCGCCTCCTTGAAAGTGGTAAGCACGTCGGTGATGCCGTCTCGTTTGGCTTTGTTGATGGCGGTGCGCACGTCCTGCCATTTCTTGCCTCGGGTCTGCCATTCGTTGGGATTGACGATCATTTCCGTGCCGACGTCAAGTGAGTCCCATCCGGCTTTGGCGAGTTCGGCTCGCTGCGACTCGTGTACGCTGTAAAACACGGGCGTCCAGGAATGTTGTGTGCAGAATGTTGCGAAATCAGTGAGATCTTCCGCATATTCGCATGAATCTCCGAATGGTCCTGTCACCGTCAATGCGATGCCGTACGACACTCGATAGGCGATTGCGGAACGTCCGGTTGCAGAAAACCAATAATCATTGCCTTTCCAAGTTGCCATGAATGACATGGATTCGCCGCCAAGCGGAATAATCGCGTCAACACGATGGCGCGAAGCGTCATTCACCATGGAACGGTCCCTCAAACAATCCCAAACACACAGCAGAGAGATAATCCAAAACACCGGACCGACGCACTGATATACCAGCAAGGAGATTTGCCCGACGGGTACAAACTCAGGTTCGATGCCACTCAGCAGTCCGATCGGCAACAATCGTTGCACATAATCGGCAAGCAGTGCAATCAATTGCGGACTTTCGTTGAAATCATCGGGAGAGGCAAGCCCATACCCAACATACATCAATCCCAGCAACAGAAAAGCCGACAATGCACCTGCCGCAGCACGCAACATGATCTCACTTCGGGTGCGAATCGTAAAACACTGACGAAACACAATAACGATAACGATAAAAATCAACGGCAATGCCATAGTGGAAAACATCGCGTGAAACGCACCGTGACGAGCCAACGCAGGCAACGCATCAGCCTGCGAATCGCCAACATATTGCAGCGGAAGCACCACATAAAACAGCGTCGCAAATACCACCGTGCACGCATTGAACAGCACACTTAACACGGCGGCAATGCGGCGTCCGCGATACAGACCCCACGCGATCAACAGCAGCATCAGTGTCGGCATCAACGACACCAGCCAGTTTCCGGGCATGGTGAATCGCATCATACGATATTGCGCGAAACAGTTGGCATGCGAGGAACCGTTGAGACAATCCAACACTTGTTCCGTGTCGAATTCCGTGGAACCGGTCAGCAAGCCGAACATGGAAAGCAATCCGAATGATTGCGTTGAGGAAACGGCAACCAGCGAACCGACCGCCTGTACGCCGGCAGCCATACCAATCAGCCTTCGCATCTCGTACAAGGCACCATGCCTATACACATCGCCTTGACTTTCGGACGCCATCAAATAACCAAGCACATGACCGATCAGCGCGGCAGCCAGCAAACAATAATCGCCGGCTTCGCCACGGTAAAGGAACAGGATCAGCACCACGCTATAGCCGATCACACGAATACGCCGACGCCACAGCATGGCGGTGAATGCGCTGGCACACATCAGCGTACCCACCACAACAACCAGCGGCCCCAGAATCGCGCCATCATGCGAAATCGCATGCCATTGCGGACTTTTTCCTGCGAACAGCGAGCATAATCCCATGCCGAGCGCTATGCCGCCAAGCGTGGTGATCAGCGACACCCATGCCGTCTTCGCCTTTCCAATCATTGTTTCGCATAAGCCGAATGCGATGAGTATCAGCGGAATGTCGATCAGCAGACGACCCAACTGAGGCACCGACAGCAGTGAGATCGGCGCGGTATACCAGCGCCCATGCGCGAGCGCATCAAAACTCACGCGCGACAATTGCGGCGGAAATTGCGTATGTCTGATGCCGCATACGAGCTGCATGCTGACATTGAACAGCGTGATGAACAGCACGAAGCCCAAGGTCATACGGTGCCGACGAATCCAGTCGGCAAGATCGGATATGAGCGCACGAAAGCCGAATAATGGTTTTACTGCTGATTCCTGCGATTGCGTTGTCATGACAATGATTCCGTTCGATAATTCGGATTAATGATTCGATAAATGATTCAGATTGACGATTCAGATTGATACTTGCGATTGCGAGTTGCTGACGCTTCAAAACGACATATCAGATCGCGATGCGTCTGAGATTCGGATGGTCCGCCAATTTTGGCTTGGCATCGCTCAGTCCCGTATTATAACCGAATACGGCAAGTCCGTACCGCAACGTGTCTTGCACGGCATGCCAGTCATGCGCATTGCCAAGCGATTCGACTGCCGTAACATGCATGCCCGCCTGTTGAGCAACCGGTACGATGCGTTCGATATTGCGCATGGACTCGCGATCACGCTCCCCCGCACCGATAACAAGCGTCTGGTTCGAAGGCGCATGGTCGCGGATGGCGTTGATGGGAATCTGCTTCTCGTATGCGGTGCGATCGCCGTGGAAGAACCGGCTGATCATACTGCTTTCACTGCCATTGGTCGGTTTAAGCTCGCTGCCGGTGGGGATGATGGTGCCGAACAAATCCGGATGGTTCGCACCGATTTGCAGCGAACATGTGGCCCCCTGTGAAAAACCTGCGATTGCCCAATCTTGTGCTTGCTGTGCCGCAGGAAGATTGGTTTCCACCCAGTCGACCACGTCTTTCGTCAAGTAGGTCAATGCATTGCCGTACACCGGCGAATCCACGCATAGGGTGTTATGCGAATCGTCTCCCAACTGGTCGGCTGCAATAACAATGGGCGCAAGTCCGCCATGATGCTGCGCGTAATCGTCCATCATTGTTTGAATGCCGCCCGCGGCAAACACACGACCCGGAGAGCCTGGCTGGCCGCTCATCATCAGTATGACCGGCAACGCCGGCTTGTGTTTGGCTGTGACAAGCGCTGCCGGCGGCAGATATACCAGCGCCCGTCGCGCTTCGAAATGCGATGCTGTGGCTGGAATATTTACTTTCCTGACTTCGCCATGTGCGGGAATATCGCTGACGCTACCGTCTGCCGCTTCCTGCCTCCATTGCGTGACGCTAATCAAATCGCTGCGTTTCGTCATTCCCGTCAGGTCGGCTTCGCGATAGGCGTCTTGGCCGAACAGTGATCCGATGGTGGCATATTCTCCATACGCCTGATCGATGCCGGTGGCGGTGGAAGACACTGCGCATACCACCAGTATTACGGCGACGACACGCAACACTCCCCTATGCAGCATCGCATGGCTGACCGCGAATCCGATGATCGCGCAACCGCAACCAGCCCATGCGATCACACGCGGGCCCAGCTCAACACCGAACACCACAAACACGTCCGACAGCAACCAGGCAATCACCAATCCGACAATGCCGGCAATAACCGCAATCACCATCGGACACGTAACTATGGCAATTGCACGTTTACCGCCGTCACGGCTTCCGCCAACCGTCTCCCATATTGCAATACCCAACAGTATCGCCGCCAGCACCGCGGTTATCGAAAACAACGTTGCCGGAAACCAGCCATCCACCAAGCTTATGTTCATCAACCATGCACGCATGCTCACTTCTTGCTTTCATATTCTTCATTTCCAATGTGCCAGTTGTAGTCCATGAAACGTTGGCACGACCTCATCCTTGAGGCTGATTTTCCTTGGAATATCGACGAAAAATACTGTGAGCAAGCTGAATGAATGATGCTATTCGGTAGCGTTCTTGCCTTTTGCCGATCACGCCTCGAACGCCATCATGTGCCGCATTGACGGTGTTTTTCCGAATTTTCTGTCTGCACCACGTCGAGCAGTGTCTTCAATTCGTGACTGGCAGATGCAAAATATTCCCATACAATGTGATTCCATCTCAGAAGACACTAGAAACGCGGCCAATGCTCCCGAGCAGCAGCCAAGCGGTATGGTGTTGGACTATGCAGTATGTTTTTTCGGCGTCGAATGTTTCCTGTGTCGTGCCTGTCGATGGTGAGCAACGCACGATTTTCAGCGGATTATCCGTTGATGTGAAGCATGGTGAGATTGTGGATTTGGTCGGCCCTTCCGGATCGGGCAAAAGTAGTCTGCTTACCGCTTTCGCACGATTGAATCCGAATGCGAACGGCGATTTTCAGCTTGAAGGGCGCCCTGCCAGCGAATTCACACCGCAGCAGTGGCGTAGTCAGGTGGCGTATTTGCCGCAGAAGCCGGTATTGATCGGTGCGAGTGTGGCCGAGGCGATTCGTTTACCGTTCACGCTGTCCATTCGCACTGGTGAAGCCAAGCGTGGATTCGGCAGGAAATGGTCGGCCGACAAGTCTCTCAAACCCGCAGATCTACTGCCGGATGCTCGCATTCGAGCCACGCTTGACGCCATTGGCTGCGCGGATATTGATTTGGGGCGTGCTCCGCATGACTTGTCTGGAGGCCAGGCCGCCCGCGTGAGTTTGGCGCGCACCTTGCTTACTTCGCCGAAAGTGCTGCTTGCCGATGAGGTTGATGCCGGTTTGGATGATGAGAACGCCGATAAGGTAGCGTCCATCATGGCTCAGGCTGCAGAGCGGGGCATGACGGTGATCCGTATTCGCCATCGCCCGCCGGATGGGCGTGCCACACGCATTCTCACACTGGCCAATGGCGTATTGCAAAGTGCGAATGCTCCGCGCACCGCAGTAACCAATGATTCCAATGGTTTCGCGGCACAGTCCGATTCGATGCAAGGAGTGCAGGCATGAGCGGCAATTATTATTCCATTGATATTTGGGGTCTGCTTATCGCATTGGTTATGGTTGCCGTGGCTGCGGGCATTTCCGAAGCGATGCGCATGGGCATTGGCAAGACACTGCTATGGTCGGCGTGCCGTGCGTTACTGCAATTGTGCGCCATGGGTTTCATTATGGAGTTCGTCATCAAGTCGAATAATCCATGGTTGGTGCTGTTGCTGGTGATGTTCATGCTGATCGCGGCCGTGCAAATCACCTTGTCTCGTGCCAAGGGTGTGCCGAAGGGCTTGGCCGGTCCCGTGTTTTTGAGCTTGGTCATCACCATGCTCATTATGATTTCGTTGGTCACCGAATTGATCATTCGCCCGCAACCGTGGTATGCGCCGCAATTGGTGGTACCGTTGACCGGCATGCTGCTTGGCAATACCGTGTCCGCTTTGGCGGTTGGATTGAGCCGGTTCTTCGAAAGCATGAAGGAACGCCGTGACGAAGTGGATACGCTGCTGGCGTTGGGTGCGACCGCTTGGGAGGCCGCACGCCCGTCCATCGTCTCGTCGATTCGTTTGGGTCTGCTGCCGACTACCGCCTCGCTGGCTTCCAGCGGCATTGTGACGGTGCCTGGCATGATGGCCGGTCAGATCATCGCCGGCGGCAATCCTATCGATGCGGCGAAATACCAGTTCCTGATTCTCGCCGCCATCGCAGCGTTGACACTTCTGGCCGACAGTCTCATTATGGTGATGGCGTACCGTAAGTGCTTCACTGCAGACGATCAATACAATCCGATCGCAGGCTAAACAACTTTCATATAGTCAATCAAATTAATAGACGATCAGATTTAACAGAAAACGGCGTTCGCCAAGTGTTCATATACCTTGGCGGACGCCGTTTTCTATTATCTACCAGCTGCGCAAGCTTTGATTTTGCTTTTCAGCGATCAACGCGTGCGGAATGGCGCTTTCCTGATGTTCGCATGGCGATGGCGCGACTGTCCTGCATGCTTGTCGTGACGTTCGCCACGGCCGCCACGCTTGACTTCCGTATGACGGTCATAGCGTTTCGCATCCGAGGAACGCTCGTCATGCTTCTTGCCTTTGGACCGACGATTATCGTCATATTGACGTTCGGCACGGGCTTCAGACTTGCGCTGCTTCTTGCTTGGCGCACCCTGCTTTTTCGCAAGCTGTCCGGACTTCTTCTTTCCCAGTTTCCTGCGATTGTCGGTATTGCCGTAATCGCTGTCGTTCCTACGCTTGTTCGTCGTTTCGCGTTGTTCGTTGTCGCTGCGCTGCTGCTCATGCAGGCGCGCATACTTTTCACGACGCTTGTTGTTGCGCTTTTCCTCGTGCTGTTCGCGGCGTTCCTCCTGAATTTCAGGATGTTCCCAACGATGTTCACGCGCTTCGAATTCACGATTGTCACGACCTTTGAACTTGGCGGCACGGCGTTCCGCACGGTTCTTCTTCGGTTCGAACTTCTTCGTGCTGTCGTTACGCTCCTCACGCTGATCGCGATCGCGACGATCCTTACGTTCGGACTTAAACGGCTTGCCGCCCTTGTCTTTGCCGCGATCCTTGTTACGCCCGCCGGAACGGTTCGACCTGCCGGAACGTTCGCCGTCGGCACTCCCCTTGCCGTTCTTCCTACGGCGCGGATTTCCTGCCGGCTGCGACTGCTCAAGCGTCCAGCCGAACACCGGCTCGGCCACTTCGCCTACGAGTTCCAACACTTCCGGCGAATCAGGGGCCACGTCGATCGGTTCGACCGTCAGTCCGGCCTCACGCATCATGCGACGGGTCCTGCGGCGCTGGTTCGGCAGAATGATGGTCACCACGTCACCGGAATGGCCGGCTCGCGCGGTTCGTCCGGAACGATGCAGGAAGGATTTCGGATCTTCCGGAGGTTCGACCTGCACCACGAGTTCCACACCGGAAACGTCGATGCCTCGCGCGGCCACATCGGTGGCCACCATAACGTTCACATCGCCGGAGTTGAAGGCGGCCAGATTGCGGTCACGCTGGTTCTGGCTCAGATTCCCGTGCAATTCGGCCGCAGGAATGCCATTCTGCGTTAAATCCTTGGCAAGCTTCTGCGTCTGGAATTTGGTACGGGTGAACAGAATGCGACGGCCCTTGCCGGAAGCGAGGGTGCGCACCAGCTCGTGACGGTTGCCCTGCGTGGTTTTGAACACATGGTGGGTCATCTCGTCAACGGTCGCCGTCGCGGAATCGACGCTATGCACCTTCGGATCGGACAGGAAGGTTTCCACCACTTCGTCCACGCCATGGTCGAGCGTGGCGGAGAACAGCATGATCTGCGCGTCGAACGAAATCTGGCCGAGCAGTCGCTTGACTGGCGGCAGGAAGCCCATATCGGCCATTTCGTCGGCCTCATCAATAACCGCGACCTCAACCTTGTCCAAGGTGAGCGCGCCCTGTTCGATCAAATCCTCAAGACGACCTGGGCAGGCCACCACAATATCGGCACCGGCCTGAAGGTCACGGATCTGGCGGGCATAACGTACGCCGCCGTACACGGTGGTGGTGTTGATGCCGTATATCTGGGCAAGTGGCATCAGCACGTCGTTGATCTGGTTGGCAAGCTCACGGGTCGGAGCAAGCACCAAGCCACGCGGATGAGGCACGAAATCGTCGGCGCGACGCTCCTTGGCATGAGCCTGCTTCACACGATCAACCTCATGGCGGAACTGGCTCATGTTCTCATATTCGTTGGCATCCACTTCGCCCAGGCGAGCGACCAGCGGAATCGAGAATGCCAACGTCTTACCGGAGCCGGTACGACCACGGCCGAGAATGTCTCGCCCAGCCAACGAATCGGGAAGCGTGTCGGCCTGAATCGGGAAAGCGGTTTTCTTGTCATCGGCCGCAAGCACGCGGACCAGCGGACCAGGAACGCCGAGCTCGGCGAACGTCAGCGGGCGTTCCTCTTCCTCGCCCATCGCTTCGGAAGCGGCTGCGAGGGTATCTTCATCAAAAACGGTATCGGGCACAATGGCCTTTCATGTCAAATATTACGCACGTTGCGCAAACCTGATAACTGTAGCCTATGCCCGATACTTTTTCTTACGTTCCTTCAATCCTTCATATCCGTTATATTCACGCCGGATTGCGGTTGATTTCGATATCGGTGACGGTCAGATTCGCTTCGTTGACCAGATTGAACAGAATCACTTCGGCCAGTTGGTTGGCACGCATGAAGGTATGCTGCTTTTCTTCTGAAACGTAGTCATGGCTGTCACGGTAGAACGGGGTGTCGATGCCACCTGGATAGACACCCACGATTTTCACACTGGTCCCCTTGTATGCGGCCTGCAAACTCTTGGTGTAACCCTTCTCGCCCCACTTGGTGGCGCAGTACACGGATTCGTTGGGATTACCTCGCGTTGCCGCAGTAGACATGACGTTGGCGATTTTGAGATCCTGCTCACCGTCCGCTTTCAGCGTTTCCACGCTCCACAACACCATGCCTTTCAGGCCCTTCAGACACTTGTCCACATCGGCCGCCTCGTATGCGGTCGGGACTTTGAACGAAGGCTGCCCGGCATTGTTGATCAGCAAATCGATATGACCGATTTTCGAGATTGCGGCAACAGAGTCCTTCACGAACGATTCGTCGGAAATATCGCCCACAAAAGCTCTGTATTCGTCGGCAGCAAAAGTCTTCGACAACTCCGCCTGGCGTGCGCCATTGAAATCAATACCAGCAACGAACCATCCTTTGGCGATCAGCTGTCGAGTCAGCTCATATCCCAATCCAAGCGCGGAACCGGTGACGATAGCGATTTTCTTTCCTGCTGCGATACTCATATGACGAACTCCTCACTCAAAAATGAACACAATCCCTCTTGCGCCATCATAACCGTTCAATCCCACATGAAGTCAAACGATTGACGTTTTCTTCTGTATTACATTCCGCAATCCACTGTCCCTTCATTACATCCGATTTCAACACCGTTTTCAGCGAGTTCACATATTCCGTATCACCGTGCAGTTTTGAATGGACATCATGAAGGTTAATAAGCGATCGAACCATGGAAACCCTGCAGAGAAGCGGTATTCCATGAGAGGCATGATTATTGGATACCTAGGACTGATCAGCATTCCTATTCTGGACCATCGCCGACCTGAAGTGGACGTTATACTGATTCTGAACTACATTGCCATAATTCGTCCCACACTTTTCCCAGTTCCACACCAAAAGCCGCTGCCATAGCTTCCACTTTCGGTTTAAGCATCTGTGCGAGTTCCCACGCATCCGAGATGGCAGTGCTGTACAAAACCTCCTCATCAATGGCATCGTACTCATGAATAATGGCGTTTCGCATGCCGCGCAATTCACGCCATGGTAATTGCGGCGTGACATCACGAAACTCATTGGACAACCGACGTGCGCACTCCTGTGCTTGAGTAAGCTCCATAGCAACAGAATTAAACGATCTCCGATCGCAAGCCAACTCTTCCGCAGCATCAAAATATTGCGCATCACCATACGCATGGACCAGATGCTCTACCATGGCGATCAATGTCACAAAGTCACGATACCGCCAATCCTGATGTACAACCATGCTCATGCCACCTTGATTAAATCAGGTTTTATCCGTTCATAGAACAGACGACCTGCGGCACTACGTTCGGCACGGCGCTCGACGGTGTCGAGAGCCATTAACGAGACTTCACGCCCCAGATAAGACGATAATTCATCTGTCAATGTCTGAGTTTGCGTCAGACCGAGCCGCTCACCGGGTTTCAAACGATACAACAAATCAACATCAGAATCCGGTCTTGCATCCCCTCGAGCCACGGACCCATACAGCCAAACTTCGGCAAGACCGTATTCTCGCGCAATTTTGCCAACAATGAAACGGATCGTGGTCAATTCCAAAGGGCTATCGTTCGAAGCGACCTGCTGCAGCGCAGAACGATATCTTTCCAGAAAATCCTGAGTGGGATTCCCGTTGCGCTCAGCACGCGATAACGCCGATTGTGTAGTGCCCATGGCTTCGGCAATTGCACGTTGCGTCAAACCACGCCGGATACGCTCATCCTTAAGCTCCTCAATAATCGACATGCCTATATCATAGCATAAACGCTATATATCGATTCAAGGTCCAGCCGGAATCTCCGCCTTTCCCCACTCACACATAAAAAGACCCTTCCGGAACAGGGAACGTTTGGGAAGGGCCTTCAGAGCGATGCAAATGATCATTGCATCACAGGATGTCGGGATCGTTCTTGTCGATCGTGCCGGTGGCCTTGCCGATGGCCTTCAGGCCGTGGTAGGCGATGAGGATCACGATGGTGCCGATGGCGATGCCGTTAAAGGAAATGCCATTGAAAGCGAACGCGAACTGGCCGATGGCGATGATCATGGTGATTGCGGCAACCATGATGTTCAGCGGCTTGTCGAAGTTAACCTTGTTCTCAACCCAAATACGGATGCCGACCATGCCGATCATGCCGTACAGCAGGGTGGTCACGCCACCGAGCACGCCAGCCGGAATCGTGTTGATGATGGCACCGAACTTCGGACACAGGCTCAGCAGCAGTGCGAAACCAGCCGCACACCAGTAGGCTGCGGTGGAATACACCTTGGTGGCTGCCATCACACCAATGTTCTCACCGTACGTGGTGGTGCCGGAACCGCCGCCGAAACCGGCGATGGTGGTGCCAAGACCGTCGGCGAACAGGGCGGTGCCGATCTGGTCGTCATAATCGCGGCCGGTCATCTGGGAAACGGACTTGACGTGGCCGACGTTTTCGGCAACGAGCACGAGCACCACCGGAACGAACATCGGCAGAATCGTGAAATCAACCTGCGGCAGGTGGAAAGTCGGCATACCAACCCAAGCAGCCTTGCCGATGGCGGAGAAGTCAACCTGGCCACGAATGCAAGCGTATGCGTAACCGATGATCACACCGATCAGAATGTTGAGTCGGCCAAGCAGACCCTTGAACAGCACTGCTACCAGCAGCACGGCAGCCAAAGTCACGATAGCGGTATCGGGAGCGACCTGGAAGTTGTTCCACACGCTCGGAGCCAGATTGAAACCGATGATGGCCACAATGGCACCGTTGACCACCGGCGGCATGATGATGTCAATCCACTTGGCACCCGCGAAGTGCACGAGCACACCGATCAGAGCCAGCAGCAAACCGGTGACGAGAATGCCGAAGGATGCGACGGCAATGCCCTTGTTCGCCGTGGTGACGGCAGTGATCGGGGCGATGAAGCCGAAGGACGAACCCAAGTAGCTCGGCAGCACGTTCTTGTTGATCAGCAGGAACAGTGCGGTCGACATGGCCGTGAAGAACAGGGTGGTTGACGGGTCGAAACCGGTCAGAATCGGCACCAGGAACGTGGCACCGAACATGGCGATGACATGCTGTGCGCCGATTTCGGCGGTGCGCGGCCAAGTCAGACGCTCGTCAGGCTCAACGACTTCGCCCGGCTTCAGCGTCTTGCCGTCACCGTGGACCTGCCACGTGAACAGATTGGACATGCGATTGTCTCCTTAACTCTCTTTCGCGGCAAGCAAAAACGCGCCGCGTGTCACAGCCATTGTAGTGGGGCGTGGACACGGGCGCGTTGCTCACACAAGATGGGGGCATCAATCGTCGATATCAGCCAATCCGATCATGCAATCAACAGACCAACACACATCACAGGTGACGGTCAACCGCATGAACAACGTCCACCAAATCGCCATTCGACAGCACTGGACGCTTGAATTCACGCCAATCTTCGACCTTCACCACCCAACGACCTTCCGCATCGTCGAACACCGGACGAGCGGTCTGTTCCCAACGGAAACGCTTATGCGTACGCCCGGTCGCCGGATCACGGCGCGAATAATGGAAGCACGTACAATTAGTGATCTTCCATTCGTCGGACGCCGCACGGTGCATGAATTCCTCGTCGGACAAGTCCTCCAAAGTGAGCATAAGCGCCAGCATGAGGTCGCCGTGACTGACCATCACTACGGATTCCGCGTCCGACTTGCGGTTCAGGGACGTGAGCAGATTATGCACGCGGTTTTCGGCCACATCGGCGATTGATTCGCCCGCCGGCGGACGCCAATACAGCGGATCAGTGTTCTTGAACATCCAGTTGCGCGCGTAATTGGTTTTGAAATCGTCTTTCGTGATGGTATTGATCTCACCCCAGGAGCGTTCGCGCAGCACGCGTGTCTCCTCCCATTTCGCCTTAGGCAGGGCCATCGTGGCAGCCGTCTCACGCGTGCGCACGTACGGCGAGACGAGGTAACGGTCGAACAACGGCTGCTGTGAGACCAGCCAGCGGCCGATGCAGTCCGCCTGCTTGCGGCCGGTGGCCGTAAGCCTCCACGAACGGTCGGGCACGGTGACGTTGTCCTGCGTATACAGCGAGTTGTCACCCTGTTCACCGGCACTGATAATCACGTTCGCTTCGGATTCGCCATGTCGAATCACATACAAATCAAGGGGCATTCCCATATTCGTTTATTCCTTTGCTTTCATCCACATCCTGCGCGCGTTTCCGTTCTGCCGTTCATTCGGCCGGCGCGCATCATCATTGAATGCTTTCACCGTAGTCGATTTGAACGTATGCCACACGCGAAACCACGTCGATTTCACGATTGGCACACTCGAAGTTCGCGATGTCGTTACGTCCGGTTCACCGCATCGCCCACGACACGCCGGGGCGCTACTACTCCGGCCAGATGCCGTTCTGTGAGTACTTGGCGCGGTACTCCCCCGGTGTCATACCGCTATGTTTTTTGAACACTTTCGTGAAATGGCTTTGCGACCGGTATGCGAGGATCTGCGCGATCTCACTGAAGCTGTATTCCGAATATTTCAGCATGTTTTCGGCGGCTTCCATACGTTTGTCGGTAATGTATTGCGACAATGACGTTCCCGTTTCGCGTGCGAACAGTTCCGACAGATACGTGGGATTCAAATGCACGTGCTGTGCCAGAATCGCGACAGTGATTTTCTCATGCAGATGGTAGTGGATGTAGTCCATGCATTCGTTGACGGCTTTGGAATGCGTTTCCGTCTTCTGCATGTCGGCCATGGCCCAAGTGAAGAAGGTCATCATGTCGGTGTGCAGTCGACGCACGTCTTCCGGGGTCTTGCAATTGTCAAGATCTTGAATGTACAGATCGGAGGCGTTGTATGCGTCTTCCTCGTCCATGCCACCTTCAATGGCGAAACGCGTGGCCAAGGTAATGGTGGTGATGAAACGGTATTTTGCGTTTTTCAGAGAATCGTCCGACAGATGGCCGTATAGTCCGGAATCCCACAGTTTCGCGCTTTCCGAAATGGCATTGATATCGCCGGAACGCATCATGTCATACTGCTTCATTTCCTCAACGTAGCGATGGTGGCGTACCCGATCCTCACGCGAAAGAAAGTCCAGATACCCCAGTTTTGCTTCGTCAACAACCGCCATGATTCTCCCCTGTTTTACTGCCGTCCGCTATTTGCGATCGTCCAGATCGAATCCTCCTTCAAGGATAAAGCTTTTCAGCAACTTGGTGGCGAGAAGATTCGCAGTGAATTGGGTGACAGAGCTATCCGGCTTGCTGAAGAACGCCTTTGCCAAAGGCTTGTTGATGGACGCTTTCAACTGGTCGAACCGACCAAATTCATTCAACGTCGCTTCGGTAAGATCAAGCCGCATCATCTCGTTGAGCAAAGCTCCATCCACGTCAAACGCCCTGGTGATCTTCTCCACTTGGCTGTTCTTGGCGTTGTTAGCATAATACGTAATGTAGTCGCGCAGCGTTTTGCCCTCCTCCAACTCAATCTCGCCACGCTCCACATCATGCATGAACAGTTCAGCGTACCGTTGCTCCTCCTGACTGAGCGAAGCGAACGACTTATGTAGCTCCTCCTCGGCGGATGCCAACAGGACTGGATCTCCTCCGCCAAGCGCCTTGAGCCATTTGGTGAAGTTGGCGTTCATGTAATCCGTATCAATCAATCCTGTATCTATCTCAGTGATATGGCCGTCAAGTTCATACGGCACTTCCGGACTGCTGACATAGCCTTCGCCGCTGCTGAACATTTCCTTATATCGCTGTACAAGAATCAGATATGTCCGTTCATCAAGCTTCGGCCGCACAACTTCCACGGATCCATCGTCATGGGTGATGAGGTATTCCCGCTGCCCCCAAGTGAATCCTTGCACTTGGGCGGATTCCAAGAAATCATTGAGTTCCACGAACAGTTTCGCGAGCTTACGGCACGCCTCCACCGATTCCGGCAGTCGCATGAAATCCTCTACGCCCCCGGCACGGAACACGGAAGCGATCTCTTCGAAACGCGCATCCATCAAACGCACGTTTTCCGGCAGTTTCTGCACGAACAAATCAAGCGGTTTGTCTCCGGAATACAGTTTCACCGCCGCTTCGATATACCCTTTCATGGTATGTGGCTTGCGGTAGTAGCGAATCGTTCCGAAAGGCTTGTCCGGTCCGAACAACCGGTTTGTACGGCTAAACGCCTGGATAATGTTCTCGTAGTCGATGATCTTGTCGAGATACAGCGTGTTGACCCACTTGGAATCGAAGCCCGTCAGCATCTGGTCGACCACGATCAGCAGATCGATCCGCTCCTCACGATGCTGGTCGACAGTCAGGTACGGCCGTTTGTGGGAAAGCCGCGCGGTGATGTCCTTCTTCATCTTCGGCCATGTGGGGATGATGAAATCCTTGCCAAACAGTTCGTTGTAATCGCCGATGATTTCCTTAAGCGCATCCTCCTTGAGGATTGCACCATTGGAGTTATCGACATTGGGATCAAACAGCGCGGTCACATGCATCTGCGGAGCACGCTTCTTGAACAGATGGTAATAGCTGATCGCCTCGGGAATGGAACTCGTGGCCAGCATCGCATGGAATTTGTTGCCTCTGCTCAGCAATGGGAATTGGTCGAGAATGTCCTCCACGACCTTGCCCTCATGAGGCGTATCCTGCGCGTACTGCGCTGGGGCCAGATAGTCCTCAATACCTTTGATATGTTCTCCGGCCTGCGTTTCCATAGGTCCCATCGGCATTTGCCTCGGATCCATGTAATGGTAAAACACTTCGGCTTTCGCCGGATCCGCCTGGGCTTCCTCAACTGTCGCCGCTTTTGCCTTCTGCAACGCGACAGCCTGGCGAACATCCTTGTCTCGGTAGGTCAACACCATGTACGGGTCGAATCCGAGCACATTGCCATCGCGGATACCATCAGCGATGCTATATCGGTGGAGGCAATCGCCGAACACCATTGATGTGGTTGAGCCCTTCTTGCGGTTCTCCTCATGGATCGGAGTGCCTGTGAAACCGAAATACAGCGCATTCGGGAAGGAATGGCGAATATCCTGCAGCATCTCGCCGAATGTGGAACGATGGCATTCGTCGATGATGAATACGATGCGTTTGCCGGCGAGCTTCTTCACTTCCTCTTCGGTGATATGCCCCTCGCCGGCCTTGATGTTGCTCATTTTCTGAATGGACGTGACGATGAGTGTGTCTTTGGGGTCGATGCTTGCCAGTTTTGATTTGAGCACATCCGTGTTTTCCGTGCCTTGCACATCGTCGGCATCATCCGCGAACGACCGGTATTCCAGCAATGACTGCGTGCCCAATTCGACACGGTCCATAAGAAAGACCACTTTATCGGCGTCTTTTGAGCCGGCAATGAGTTGCGCCGCCTTGAAACTGGTCATGGTTTTGCCCGAGCCGGTGGTATGCCACACATAACCGCCCGGACGACCCGGCGTACCGCTTGGCACCGGCTCATCCCATTTGCAGGTACGCACACGGTCGGAAATGGCGTTTACCGCCTGGTATTGGTAGCTGCGTAGCACTTTGAGACATCCGTCCGCGGAATCGGCGACCGTATAGAACCCGATGAGCTGATGCGCCATAGGGATAGATAGCAGATCCGATGCGAAACGTTTCCACTCGTCCTGCCCGACATGTTTATTCGCCGCTATGGGCTCGTTGTTGAAGTCAGCCCAGTGGAAGAAGTAGTTGCTATTGAAATCGCCTTCACCGGGATTGGCGAAATACACGGCATCATCCGGATTCATGGCCACGAAGACCTGCACGAGTCTGAACAGCCCGGTGAACACGCCTTCATGCGCGTATTTGGCGATTTGATTGGTGGCCTGGCTTACGGGAATGCCGCTTTTCTTCAGTTCTATATGGATGACCGGCATTCCGTTGATAAGCAGGCAAACGTCTCCCCTGCGATCGTTCAACATCTTATTTTTAGCTGGATAAATAGGCTGTCTTGCGATTTGGTAGCGGCTTTGCCCCGCTGCGATTTCCTGCCGATCGTAGATCTTCAGGCTGATTTCCTTACCGTAATGAGCCTCATCCTTGGGATTATCACGTTTGATGGATACGGTTTTACCATTAATGAAGGAATTCAGCGCCAATGGTGTGCGTAATGTTTCGATCTGTTCGAGGATCTGCGCCATCTCACCTTTGGTAAGGCGCTGCCCATTCAATCGATCGATGCCTTTGTTATTGTCGAACAGGATATTGGCCCAATTGCTGATAAGGTCCTGTTCAGTTGGATATTCCAACACGCCATCGGTCCATCCATGGCGCTTCAGCACCGCGACCAGATTGTCTTCGAAATCCGATTCTTTATCGTAGAACATGTTTCATCTCCCCGAATGCACCGTCACTTTCTGAGCCCAATCTTACGAGCGCAGCCCCTAACATCCAAGAAGCAACACCACAATACTTACGCTGATGAAGGGTGATGAGCGAGTCCAGACGGTCGAAGAACGCGCCAATTCGGCGCTGCTCGGCGATATTGCACGGAACACCAATAAGTTGATCATGCACATCATTCCGATTAAGTGTAGGAACGCCACTACCCGAGCCAAAACGTTCCAAATTCAGTGAGCTATAGAGCCAATAGATGAACTTTGGTTCATTGCCATTAAACGAAGTGACCCATAAACTGGTGTTATGCGGCCAAAAATCTCCTTCAATATATTGAAGACCTCCGATTGTTCCGGAACGACCTGTGACAACACCGGGACCTTTAACCGCGTATTTTGAGTGCCATCCTCCTACTCCGTTTGACATTACTACGGGATAGGGGCCTGAGATCATTTGACTGACGGGTAAATCAAATCCTCTTTGTAATGGTGCAACTTCACCCAGCTTACGCTGTTCCCAAGCGGGGACAATGAGAGCCCGAAAAACAGCCGTATTACCGTCA
The DNA here is from genome assembly GCF_000800455.1 of Bifidobacterium catenulatum PV20-2. NCBI lineage: Bacteria > Bacillati > Actinomycetota > Actinomycetes > Bifidobacteriales > Bifidobacteriaceae > Bifidobacterium > Bifidobacterium catenulatum. The sequence goes on along the minus strand of NZ_CP007456.1, from coordinate 855,998 downwards.
ATCTATACGGCTGAGCTTCCTTCTTGTGAGCATTAGAGCGTATCCGAGCAGGTTCCGACCTCGCCATTGCCTCGGATTGAACCTGGCTGGGTCATGCATCGACAGGCCGATGCCCCAGATGCGGTCTTTGACGGCGCATTCCGCCAGCAGCGCGGTGCCGGTTACCTCAAGCCGTGCCCCGAGTTCGGCGTTCTGGCTGAATTTGGCAAGTAATCCTTCATAGACCTCGATTTGGCGAACGCCGTTCCACACGTGATCGTCATAACCGGCCACCAGTCGACCAAGGCGTTTGATCTCGGCCACGTCATCGGTTTCGAAGATTCGCGCGGCTGTTTCAGCATCGTTAAAACAGCATGCTTTGCGATACATCATGTACTGTTCCATTGAGGAAAACTCGACACCGTCCACAACGAAGCGCGATGGATACCAGTTGCTCAGGTACCCGTTCTCCTCATCGGGATTATGGAAGCAGATGATGTCCGTCATTCTTCGCCGACTTTCCGCACCGCAAGTTCCAGATCGAGATCATGAAGTCCGAAATAGGCTTTCTTCAGGAAGTCCAACGGCACCCTAGTGATCACTTCATAACTGGGAATACCGTAGAACCATTGGTAGTAGGCATAGAACTCACCGATCCAATCGGGCATGAACCCTTTAAGCGCCTTGCCGTCCTTCAATTGGTAATGCTCGGTCTCGGTGAAATACTTCCACAGTTCTTCCGCATCCATCGTATTGACGTAGGCTTTGGCTTCATCAATGCTTTTTCGTGTTTTGCTCGTCATATACGTGGCGATGAAATCCTCCGTGTTCTTGTTAGGGAACGACTGCGCCACGTAGTCGAAAAGCTTGCCTTGACTTTCCACCACATCATCCCGATAGACTTCCGAATATGCCCGCATGGTTTTCACTCCCTAGAGCAACGTGCTGAACACGTTGGTCACCGTATTGACATCGGAATCGATAAGGTCACGCATGTTCTGCCGCGCCTCAACATCCCTCTGATTGTATTTGTCGTTGAATTCGCTATAGCTGACGGAAAGCAAGCCATCTTTGACTTCTCGCAATTGACCGTATGCCTTTTCGGTCTTGACACAATACTGAATTCCCAGACCTCCAAGCGACAGCAGTTCCTCCAAGATATCGACGTCCACATTGTCTCGGACGAATTCTTTAGCGATGTAGAAGTACGAGGCGTTCGCACGCCAGCCTTTGATGATGTCATAGCCGCTGGTATCGATGCCGTATTGGGCGATGAATTTTGCGGCAAGCACGCGATAACGCTTGGAATCGGCGGCATCACGATGTTTCATCAGCTCGGCTAGCCAGGCAAGCACGCTATGCTCCTGAAAATCCAGGATGCTCAGCCCATTCGTGTTCAGTTCGTACTGGTGGACCCAGCCATTGGACTCATCCGGCCTGCACACGGCCCATTCCTTGGCGAGCTCGACACTTTTAGTCAGATAGAAACCACGACCGTAGTCATGCTTGTCATTGCCCAAACCGTATTCGGGGGTCACGGATTCGTATGGGGAACCGTGAAATAACGTGATTGTTGCCATGAACACCCCTATACAAACATCTTGTCAAGCATGGATTTCTTGATATTCCGCAGTAATTCGAGCTTACGCTGATGAAGGGTGATGAGCGAGTCCAGACGGTCGAAGAATGCGCCGATTGAGGCTTGTTCGGCAATGGAAGGAACGGCCATCATCATATCCTCCATGGCCGAACGCGAAACAGAAATCACTTTGATTCCCTGCATTAGCGGAAGCAACTGATCATGAAATGCGGGACTGTTCAAATAGTACCCAAGATATCCACTAGCGTACTCTCTGATTGGACGCAAAGGCATCGTATGTAATCCGGAAAATACCTTCTTTCCCGCAGAATTACATAGTTCTGTGCATTTTCCGACGGCTGAGTCTTCGGCTGTATCGGCGATAATAACATCACCGTCCTGTAAGCAATCGCAGGTCTGTCTATCTGCAACGGCATCGTCTGCAATTCTTGGAACTTTTGCCTTTTTGAGATCGAGGACAGAACCGTATTTTATTAAGACATCACCATAATGAATATCAAACGCTGCGCCCTCACTGTCACTCAATTCAGCTCGGGACAAAGTATTGCTTCGGAGAAATCCAAGCTCTTCGCCCAGCTTACGCTGTTCCCAAGGGTCAGCGAAACCAGCGAAACGAATCTCCGGATACAGGGAACCCCCTTTAGGAAACATCTTGTCGAGCATGGATTTTTTCAGCACGCAGAGCTTGTCATACTTACGCTGATGAAGGGTGATGAGCGAGTCCAGACGGTCGAAGAATGCGCCGATTCGACGCTGCTCGCCATTGTCTGGAACTAGGACTTCGGTTTCATTTATTGCCCGCTTTGAAAGACTTGGAAGCCCCGTCGACTCATCCTTGCTTTTCCAATCAACGTTCAGAAAAGAACACAAAAGGAAATTAATATCTGAGGAAGCCTCAGGAATGGCATAAAATAACGTATCTACCGTCCAGAAAGGTGCCTGCAGTCTATACGGTTTGTCGATAGTTCCTTTTCGCCCTATGCCAATTGCATCTTCATCATACGAAAGAGCCTTAGAAACAGATGTCATGTAACCACCTGTTCCGTATACCGGGATTGGTCCTTCCGTCAGATGCTTATAGTCTCTGCCACTGCAAACATTGGCAACTTCACCTAGCTTACGCTGTTCCCAAGGGTCAGTGAAACCAGCGAAACGAATCTCCGGAACCAGCGCCTTTGCATGCTGCTCGACCATATCATTCACCCCCGAGCAGTGCTTTGAGCTCTTCCAAGCCCGCCAGATCGCGAGCATTGCCGGTCAAATCGCCAAGCATTCCGGCCAATTCCTTCTCCGCTTCATCGATTTGGCCGCATACATCGGCATATGTGATGGCGTACTTGTTCTTCAACTCGTTCACTTTGCCAATGAGCTCGTCGATCACGTCATTCGGCAGTTTTTCCAACTGCTTCTGCAATGGCGTAATCCACTTGGCTTCCAGCAACCTTCTGGCTTCGTCATCACTCAACGTCTTAATCGCGTCGCATGTCTTATCCTCCAACGCGTTTCGCTTGGTCTTGATGTTGGACTTCAGCTTCTTCTCCTCATCAAACAGCTTCTGGGCCTGCACCAAGCCACGCTCGAAATCGGAAGCCGGATTCTTGCCGATCGCCTTGACCGCTTTCTTCAGCTCGGCGGCAACGAAGGCCTCACCGTCCTGGTTGATCGCATCACTGTTCTGCTTGTTATCCTCATCGAAACCTTCCAATATGGTTTCAATCTCGGAATCAATGTCCTGCACACGGCGTTCGTCCGTCTCGATTGCAGCCAAATCATCGTGCAGCAGCTCGCGCTGAACCAGGTCGAACGGCAGAACGCGGCCAATCCAGCCATCTTGCACTTCCACATCCTTGCCGGCCTTCTTCTTGACGACCATATTCGGATCCACTGCTCTTACCGCATCGAAACCTTCGGAACCTAACACTTCCAGATCAATGGAGATGCCGTTCCATGCGTCATCAAGCTTCTGATAAGCATCATACGGGTCAACCAGCGCGGTATTGGCAATCATCGCATCCAATTCCCTACCAATGGCCGCTTCCTGGGCGAGCGCATCCACTTGTTCGGGATGCTCGACCAAACGGAAGCGCAGGTCGGAGGGCAGGTCGGAAATAGCATGCTCATATGCGGCGACGAACGTCTTCACATCGGCATTGTTGCGAACCACGGCGGCGATGTCATCATGATCGCAGGCATAGCAAGCGCCATCATCGCGGAACAGTTCAGCCTTCAAACTCGGCCAAGAGTTCCAATATTCCTTGAACTGCTCAACCTCGTTCTTCGGAACGCCACCAAACATCGAAGCGTACACATCCCACGTTTCCGCATCCTCGGATGAATCGACATAACGCGGAATGTTGAGGTTGTAATCATTGGCGCGAATCTCATCGATGGACACCAGACGGCTGAACTTGGGTACCGTGCGATTGTTCGACACCACATCGACAATGCGTTTGATATCGGAAGCCTGTAGCTTGTTGTTCTTGCCGTCCTTGATGAAATGCTTCGACGCATCAACGATGAGCACCCTGTCATCATCGCGTTTTTTGCGCAACACCATCACGATGGTGGGGATACCCGTACCAAAGAAAATATTCGCAGGTAGACCAATAATCGCCTGAATATGACGGTTCTCGATTAGATTCTTACGAATCTGACCTTCCTCGCCGCCACGGAACAGCACCCCATGCGGCAGAACGATGGTCATAATGCCATCGGCACGCAGATGGTACAAGTCGTGGAGCAGGAAAGCATAATCCGCCTTGGACTTCGGGGCTATGCCATAGCTGAAACGCGGATCGATCTCCTTGTCAGCGGAATCCCAATTCTGCGAATAGGGTGGATTGGAGACCACCGCATCCACGAACAGCGGATTGTACGTTTCCTCCTTGTTCTCCAACGTGTCGAACCATGGCCAATCGTCCTCCAAGGTGTCGCCGTTGCGGGCAACGATGTTGTCGGGAAGAATGCCACGCATCACCAGATTCATACGCGTGAGGTTATAGGTGTTCTCCTTAAGCTCCTGCGCGTAATACATGATGGAATCCGGATTGCCGTTGCGCCGAGCCACAGCCTGGCCGATATGAATCAGCAAGGAACCGGAGCCGGATGTCGGATCGTAGATTTTGATCTGCTCGCGCCCCTGCAAATACCAGGCGACGATTTCGCTCATCAGCTGGGAAACCTCAGAAGGTGTGTAGAATTCGCCGGCCTTCTTCCCCGCATTGGCGGCGAAATTGCTGATGAGATATTCGTAGATGAAGCCGAGAACGTCATAATCCTGACGACCATCCATCGGAATGTCTTTAATGAGGTAAATCAAATCTCGCGCGGCCTTGGACTGGCTTCTTGCATCGGTACCGAGCTTGGAAAGTCCGGTCTGTAGAGTGTCGAAAATACCGTCGAATACTTTCTTGTGTGCCGGATTGATGTTGCGGGAGAACGCCGAAAGCGCATCACGTACGTTGGAAATCTCGAAATCGTTACCTTGTTTAATCCATGTGGAAAACAGGTTGTCATAGGCGATGAAGTAGCCGCACTCACCCTGCACGAATTCCACAATGTCCGGATTGTCCTCCGTGAGCTGCGGAAGGTCGTTCTCAGTGAAGTCGCTGGCTCTCAAGCGCATCAGTTCGGTTTCCGAAAGGAATTTGTAGAAGATGAAGCCAAGAATGTAATCCTTGTATTCGTTCGCTTCGATCTTGGAACGCATCTTATTGGCGGATTCCCAAATCTTCGAAGCGAGCTGCTGCTTATTCATCTATCCCTCCTCATTGCGGTACCGGCAAACCAATGCACGGCTCCACGAGTGACTGCACATCTTCCATAAGAATACCGCGCCCCCGCTTGGGAACAGCGTAAGCTGGGTGAACTGTTCGAGGAGAGTGATGAAAGAGCTTCCGATAGAGAGATTTTGTCTGTCAGTGTAGCCAACGGGATATACCCAGCATCTGAGTCCGATAGGGAGACGAATCCTGGCGCGAGTCTCGCGAACTATAAAATAGTGCATTTCGGAGATGTCGTTTACAACAGTATGCGCATGTGGCAGGGAGCTGTAGATGCAAGTCGGTACGACGGCATCGTAAGCCCCGCATATGTGGTAACAAGGCCCACTTCCGAGGTTTATGCACGATTCTTTGCGCGCCTTCTCAGGCAACCGATGTTGCTGAAACAGTATCAACAGGTTTCGCAGGGCAATTCCAAGGACACTCAAGTTTTGAAATTCGATGACTTTGCTTCAATCAGAATTTCTATGCCTGCCTCAGAAAACGAGCAGCGCCAAATCGGCGCGTTCTTCGACCGTCTGGACTCGCTCATCACCCTTCATCAGCGTAAGTATGATGGCTGCACCTTATCCCCTATCTTTTTTAGAAAGGTGCACACTATGCAGGAAAACATCACCGCTGAATCGCTATTCTGCGACTACTACGCCCAATGGGTGAAAACGTATAAGGAAGGTGCCATCAGAGACGTGACCATGAGTAAATATCGACTCACACAATCTTGGCTCGGCAAACTCATCCCTGAACTAAGACTTGCCGATATGGATCGCACCGCCTATCAGCAGCTCATTAACGGTTACGCGCAGCATCATGAGCGCCAGACCACCATGGATTTTCATCACCAGATCAAAGGCGCCATTCTCGATGCCGTTGATGAAGGACTCATTCCCCGTGATCCGACACGCAAAGTCATCATCAAAGGCAAGCAGCCACGCATCAAAAAAATGAAGTATCTCAACCAATTCGAGCTGCACGCTATGCTCGCCGATCTTGATCTTGGCTCTGAGGCAAGTTGGGATTGGCTTATCCTCCTCATCGCGAAAACCGGACTCCGATTCTCCGAAGCACTTGGACTCACGCCCGACGACTTCGATTTCACCCACCAAACGCTTTCCGTCAGCAAAACCTGGGATTACAAAAACGGCGGCGGTTTTGTACCCACGAAAAACGAATCCTCCGTACGCAAAGTGCAGCTTGACTGGCAGCTCATCATGCAGCTTTCCGGATTACTCAAGAATCTTCCGCACGACAAGCCCATCTTCGTGCACGGCAAAATCTATAACTCCACAGCCAACGGCGTACTCGCCAGACACTGCAAGAACGTGGATGCGCCGGTCATTTCCATCCACGGATTGCGGCATACGCACGCATCACTACTGCTGTTCGCCGGCGTATCAATCGCCAGCGTGTCGCGCCGCCTCGGCCACGCCAGCATGACCACAACACAGGAAACCTATCTGCATGTCATTCGCGAATTGGAAAACAAGGATGTGGATATTGTAATGCGAGCACTGTCGACGCTTATCTGACACGATGCTGTTTTGCGAGATGCCGATGGACGGCTCGCAGGTCCTTCAATCGCAAGGTATCTAGAAAAAGAAGTCCGCTGGAGAAATCGGTTCTTCCAGCGGGACTTCACATCGCGAATCAATGTACAGCGCATGTCACAAGTAGGTGCTCCAGCCGAGCTTGACGGCTAGGATGATGCCGGTGAGCACGGCGGCGGCGCGCATGATGTTTTCAGGAATATGCCGGGTGACAGGTGGGGCGATTGCACTGCCGATGATACATCCGATGCACATCATGATGGCGAACGGCCAATACACGGATCCACGAATGATGAACATGATCGCAGCGGAAATATTCGCGCCGAAACCGACCACCGTTTTCAACGCATTAATCTGATGGAACGGACCGATCTTACCCAAGTCGAGAATCGCCAAGGCAAGCGTGCCTGCTGCAGCACCGAAATATCCGGAATAAATGCCGACAAAACTTACGCCAAGCCACAACCACCATGGGTCATGCAGTTTGCCATTATCGGTTTTGTTGGCGATCTGTGCAGCTCGTTCGCCTTGTTGCGATTGAGGAAGCGCTTGTGCAACGGCGTCTCGCGCCGCAGCTTTTTTCCGAGGATTGATAGCAATGATTAACGCACTGAACAGGATCAGCGGTGGCACCGCGCATTCGAACACTTCTGCCGGCAGTTCCAGCAGCAACAGTCCGCCGATAATGCCACCAACCAATCCGATGCAGGCGTAGACGGCCACGCGCACGCCTTGGCCTCTGAGCTCCCTGCGGGCGGAAAGCAGTCCACCGATGCCCGTACCGCACACGCCCACCGTGTTCGTGGTGTTGGACAGCACAGGCGGAATGCCGAACGCCAGCAACGCCGGATAGGATATCAGCGAGGATGCGCCGACCGCGTATCCAACGAATCCCGCCCCGATGCCGGCTGCGAGCACCAGCAGCAATGTGGTGATGGACACTCCGGCGATCATGACCGTTTCTCCCGATTTCCCGACTGATATGACAACGGGAGCCAAGCGTAATGGCTTGGCTCCCAAAAATATCGGTTTTGTTCAGAACGTGGCTGACTGCCGCGTTTGAACTATCGTTGTTCAGTGATTGCGCTTGGCAATCAGCGACTCGGTCCAGTAGGCGGCGAGCGGAATCAGCGCCCACTGCAAGGCGAGTCCCGGCAGACCGACGGCGCTGAAGTCATCACTTTCCGCACCATACCGATGTCCGAACCGGCCGGAACACTTAAGGTTCGTGATTGATTTTTGCAAAAAATGGTGGACGCGCATTACCACCAAGGAAATGGTTTTCATCGGTATCGTCACGTTGGCTGCTTCGCTGGCGGCCTCATGGCTCAAACAGTTCCCCGGATTCAGCTTGTTCGGCGCGTTGATTATCGCGCTACTTATCGGCATGATCGCGCAATTCCCAATCCGCAAATGGTATTCAAGCCGTTCCACCGAACATAAGGCCGGCGTGAAGGACGCGGCAGGGCTTATCTCCAACAAGCTGCTTCGCTTGGGCATCATCCTGCTTGGTTTCAAGCTCAATTTGACGGTACTGTTCACACAGGGTATCAAATGTCTGCCGATCGCCGCTGTGGTGGTGACGCTCACCATTGTGGCGTGCTATAACATAGCTCGCAAACTCGGCGTCGATCCGCAGCTCGCCATTCTAGTGGCGGGCGGCACCGGCATTTGCGGTGCGGCCGCCGTCATGGGATTGTCTGGCTCCATCAAAGTACCGCCGGAAAAAGAGGATGAAAAAGCCAACAACGAAGTGATGGCCGTGGCCATCATCGCCATCATGGGCACCATCTTCGCGTTACTGGAAATCGCCCTTGGACCATTGACCGGTTTGAGTAAGACACAGCTGGGCATTACCGCCGGAGCTTCCTTGCACGAAATCGCCCATGCCGTGGCAGCCGGCGACGCGTTCGGCGCGGTGGACATCGCAACCATCATGAAACTGTCGCGAGTACTGATGCTGGTGTTCGCAGCCATCGTCATCGCCGTTTGGTGGGATAAAAACCATTCCGAAATACCGACGAACGGCAAACGCAAAGTGTCATTCCCATGGTTCATGCTCGGCTTCATCGGCGCTTCCATCATCGGCACGTTCGTGCCGTTCATCGGTGCCATCACACCGAATCTGGTCGATTTCGCATACATTGTGCTCGGCATGGCCATGGCCGCGCTTGGCATCAACGTGAATTTCAATGCCATCGCCAAGAAGGGACAGAAGGCGTTCCTCGCCAGTTTCATCACGTCTGTGCTGCTTATGTGCTTTGCGGCCGGAGTCGCAGCACTGTTCTTCTAATTGGTCTTGCGAACCCGATCGCCTAGGATATGGACGGGCGACCGGGTTCGCAAACGCGATGTTTCCCCGACGGCCCACACCCCGATTTCGCCATTCGTATCCCCTCTTACGCTTCCATCCGTCATGGCGTCATATTCTCTGATGTCATAATCGTCGACGTTTTCCGGGAAACTTTAGACGCGCGTATGGAAGCAACACGAGGGAGAATCGTCATTGCGCTTTGGACGCCTGTCTGTCCACCCAATTCTCGGCCACATCGATGGCCTCATCGAGCGTGACTTTGGCTGCCTTGTAGTACTTAGAATCCTTGATATTGCTGTTTTCAATGAGTTTTTGACCGGAATCCACAGCTTTGGACAATGCGGACAGCAGTTTACGGCCAGTCAACGTCAGTGTTTCGTCCTTGCCAAGCTTGTTGACCAATTTGTCCGCCTTGTCGAGCGACTGCTGCAGTTCCTTCTTCGATTCATCCAACGATTCCGTGGCGGAAGAACCGTTTGAAGGAACGTCGAGCAATTGCCCCGATGACATATTGGACTGAGTATTGGAGGATGGTCCGTTCGTTGTCGTGCCATCCGAATCGTTCCGCGAATCCTGCAGCGCATTCGTGCCGTTCTTCTCCTGGATGTCCTTCAGGCTGTTATTCAGGGAGTCCGTGGCGCTGTCTAGTGTTTTGGCGATGAGATTGAGCTGCGTGATGGTGGCGTCCGCCTTACAGCCTTCCGTATCGACCGTGTTCTCTGCGCTGGTGGCCGCGTCCGCGAACGCGTCGATGATGTCGTTCACGCCGAGCGCACCACGGATCAATTTCTGCAGCTCGCTACCGTTTTCGGATGTGTCGAGCACGGCCTTACGGGCCGAGCTGAATTCCGCAAGCGATTGCCGGCATGTGTCCAACGCCTCCTGCCGTTTGTTGTGGTAGACGTACACTCCTGCGCCGCATGCCACAGTGAGCGCCACGACCACGGAAAGGACAATCGGCCAGGTTTTGCGGGGATTGGAAGGCTGTTCAACGGCCTGATACTGATAATCCATATGCGTCCTCCCCTTGCGAATCGACGGATGTCATTGTTCTTCGTCTTGTTAACCTCACCTATTTTACGAGTCCGAAGATGGGAAAAACCTGAATGGACATCCCACGCACACCAACGAAGCGGGGTCGGGTCGGCATACCATACGCGGAATCATGCACATCATCGACGTGCGTGAATCCGCCTGTGCCGGCGACCACGGGAATGCCTTGCAACAGCCACAGCGCCGTGATCGTCGATGATGATCACGCTGGCTCCACGGATGAAGCCCCACAGCCGCATCAAAGTCACCATCCGCACGACTTATGGCTTCCACCACGTCAGTAGCCTCATCGCGCTCGCCATGCTCCGCTGCGGCGGACTCGACATACACCTATCACAACCAAGAACCTAACCCACGAAAACAGCAGAAGCCCCTCAATTCTTCAATTCCACTACAAAGGTCACATCACGGCATACGCACGCCGACGCGCGTATGCGTGCACGACTCCAGCAACGAGCCGTACCCGCCGTTAGATGGCAGGCTTCAGTATCGTGACGCCATGCGTTAGCGTCACCATGCAACGATAGGAACACACTATTTAAATAGTGCATCACGAAGGCGTGACGTTGCCCTTGCGCAGGTGCCGTAAGACTCCGCGGACAAAGCAATGAGGCTTCCCTGCAAGAAGGAAGCCTCATGTTCCATTCATTCTATTCAGCGATGATGGCGCCTAATCACCGATCATCCTTTGGGAACAGCGCGTCGAAGGCATGTTCCATCACGGACTTACGGCGGATCACACCGACGAGCCTGCCATCACCATCCACCACCGGCAGTTTCTTGAACTGCTTCTTGGCGAGGATTCGGGCCACCTCTCCAACATGTTGGTCGGGCGTGGCGGCAACGACCTTACGCGTGGCGATGTCCATCACCTTCTTGCCGGAGAGTGCCTGCACCTTGGAGGCCACGGTTTCGTCGTCGAACACCACCATCGTCGAACCGGTGCCGGTGGAAACCGTACGGGATTCATAGGTGGCAATCGATTTCATGACATCGCCGTCGCTGACGAAGCCGACGAGCCTGCCCTCGCCGTTCACCACGGGAAGGCTGGAGACGTTGAGGCGGATGAACTCGCGCACCACATGCGTGATGTCATCGCTGTCCAGGCAGCTGTAGGGCTGATCGTCCATGATCCCGCCGATGGACTGTTCCTGGGCCTGCTTGAACAGGGAGGCGGCGGGGGCCACGTATGCGCCGGCGTAGTGATGCTCGGCGGGCTGGCCTTCAGTGGTTTCGGCCGCGACTTCGGCGGAGGCTTGCGCCTCGTAGGCCTTGGCGTTGCGTGCGGCCTTCTCCTTGGCACGGCTGGTGACGGTGAAGATGCAGATGATCAGGGCGACCAGCGAGATGGCGGCGCACAGCAGGTAGGAGAACGCGATGCCGCTGGCCGTGGCGGACTTCACACCCTGGGACATGTGCGAGGCGGTCACGGATGTTTCTGCGGTGACCAGAAGCGAGGTCGCAATGGCTGCCGCGATCTGACGGCCGGTGTTGGCGATGGCGTTGCCATGGGCGATCATGTCGTTCGGCAAAGCGTTGATGCCCCAAGTGTTGATCGGCATGTTGGCGATAGCCTGACCGGATGCCTGCAATGCGCAGAGCACGGCGACAAACAGCACTGATGTCCTGGTGCTGATGGTGCCGAGAAGACCAAGAGAGATGGTCATGAGCGCAAGGCCACCGATGCCCACGCCGCGCGGGCCGAATTTGTCGAATGCGGCACCGGCGACCGGACTCAGGATGATGCCGACCGCCGCGGCGGGCAGCATGACCATGCCGGTGACGGTGGCGGATTGGCCGAGCACATTCTGGATGAAGATAGGCAACGTCACGTTGGTTGCGGCGACTGCGGCGTTGATCAGAGTGACCAGAATCGCGGAGTTGCGGAAGTTGCGGGTGGCAAGGGTGTCAACGCGCAACAATGGCTCATCGAGCTTGACTTGCTTGTATACGAATGCGACGAAGGCCACAAGACCAACGACGATTGAGGTAATGACGACCGGACTGGCCCATCCCATCGTGGAAGCGGACGAGAAGCCATAGAGCAGGCCACCGAACGCGATGGTCGAAAGGACCACGGACAGGATGTTGAGCTTTGGGTTCTTCAACTCGCTGACGTTCTTGAGCATCATCGTGCCTCCGACAAGGATGACCAGTGCCACGACTGCGATGCCAATGAACATCGGGCGCCATCCGAAACTGTCAATCACCAGACCACCGATAACCGGGCCGATAGCCGGGCCGGCGGCCATGACGATACCGGCCATGCCCATGGCGGTGCCGCGCTTATCCGGCGGATAGACGAGCATCGGCACTACGGCGACCAATGGCAACAGCACGCCGGAGCCGACGGATTGCAGTATGCGTCCGACGAGCAACAGCATGAAATTCGGCGCGACGGCACACAGCAGTGTGCCGACCATGAAAGTGGCAAGAGCTCCGGCGAAGAGCTTTCGGGTGGAGAATTTATCAATCAGATAGCCTGAAATCGGCACCATGATACCCGAGGCCAGCATGTAGACGCTGGTCACCCACTGCACGGTGCCGGTGGTGATATTGAAATCACGCATCAGTGCCGGCAAGGCCGGTGACATGACGGTCTGATTGAGCAGCGCGATGAACGAGCCGACGACGATCACACCCACGACGATGAATCGGGTGTGCGGATCAATAGGCTTTACGGAACTGGCGGCGGACCCGAGTTCCGCGGTTTTCTGTGAGGTCACAGCATTTCCTTCTGTTGGTAACGGCATGTGTGGGCGATCCGGCCCCATGCTTGTGTCAAGACGCGAGGACACCGATGAGTCCGGGGTAAAGGAAAAGCCGCCATCCGTTCCGCATTCATATACGGCAAACGATTCGCGGCTTTGCGTAAGTTGATGGCTATGGTGAGCGATTCATGCGACGTCGACTGCGGATGGGCCATCGGTACATCCCGGCATAAGGCGTGTCCCCGCTACACCAGCATCGAGAATAGGGCCATTTGTGGATTGGCAAACAGAACATTGCCGATGAACGACCCACGGCAGGCGCGTGCGATGAACATCGCGTAGCGATACAGGTTCATGGCATCTCCTTGATGGGTTTTCGTACGGCAGGTATCGAGAAGCCTATCATCATTCAAATAGACGGTGAAACCCACGCATGCTCAACAATACACAAAATCTTCACAAGAGGATTGGGCTTACGCATACGCTACGCCTGAATAACGGTCCGGAGATGAATCAGGGGCGAGCTAAGGGTTGCGTCTCGTGTTTCCGTCATGATTTCTGGCGAAGACTCATAATAGAACACACATTATGCTGCTGCAGCAGCCAGTCCTTGCAGAACAATGTCATGACAAAGGCCTGAGAAGACGACTTCTCAGGCCTTATCCGCGCCGCTCCTCAGTCGCTTGTAGCGACAGCCCCCCTCAAAGAGGGGAGCCAGAGAAACACTTACTTCGAGATGTTGTCCTTGAACTCGGCGTCTTACCGGTCTTCTTCGCCCCGCCTTGCCGCGGATATTCAATCGCATCGCAGGGGTGACTTCCTCGATCATTTGACAGACCGACTGACGGTCTGTATGCTTGACGGGGACATGAACGAAAGGCAGGCCATCCGCATGGCGCACGATATACATTCCGGAGACACCGAACGACGAATCCTCGATTCCGCTCGCAGGCTCTTCGCTGAAAAGGGCTACGAGAAGACGTCCATCCAGGACATCCTGAACGACCTGGGACTGTCCAAGGGCGGGCTCTACCACCACTTCAAATCGAAGGAGGCGATTCTCGACCGGCTGAACGCCGACGAGTGGGCCGTCACCGCGCGTCTTCTCGACAAACTCATCGAGCGCAAGGACATGAGTGCGCTTGAGAAGCTGCGCGCGCTCATCGTTTCCGCCGTGGACGCCCCCGATCATCTGGACCTGGTCCGTTCCCAGCTGGCGCTGCTCAAGGATCCTGCGTTCTTTACGGCGAACATTCGCTTCTGGTCGACGAGACTGCCGGAGTCCTTCCGCTCGCTCATCGATATGGGCGTGCAGGACGGCTCCATTCCCACGGCATACCCCGAGGAGGCGGCGCAACTGCTCTCGCTCCTCGGCAACTACTGGCTCATGCCCTGCTTCTACCCCGCCGATCATGCTGGCATGGAACACCGCATCCGCTGCCTCGCCACGATGCTCGACGCCATCGGCGTGCCAGTGTTCGACGAGACGCTCATCCTGCGGACGACCGAAGGGCTCACGGCCCTGACGCCGGAAGAGGATACAGCGTCCGCATAGGAGACGCGCCCGGGTGCGCCACATCTTGCACATCCTGACGCCACAGATGTCGAAGCACTTCCGCACCTTTTCCTTGGGCGTATTGTTATCACAATAACAGACCGACGGTCGGTTTGTATAAATGGCCGTGGCCAATCACAAGAAAGGAATCCACGATGACGAACGCATACGAACCACAAAGAAGCCAAGCCGCTGATCCTCTTCGCACACGCGACTTCCGCCTGCTCGTCGCGGGTCTCGGCATATCGCTCTTCGCCAACCTTATGCTGCGGTTTGCCATGTCCATGTGGGTGCTTGACGAGACCGGCTCGGCGGCGGCGTTCGCCTCCATTCTTACTGCAAGCATCCTGCCCACGATTCTGCTCTCGCCCCTTGGCGGCGTGATGGCGGATCGTACGAACCGTCGGACCGTCATGGTGGCGCTTGACGCGCTTTCCGCCGTGACGGTGCTCGTCTGCGCGGCGATCTTTTCGGTCGTCGGTTTCAATCTGGCGGCGATAGCCGTGATGCAGGTGGTGCTCGCCGTGCTTGACGCGATGGAGACGCCTACGGTGCAGGCGGCGCTGCCGCAGATGTTCCGCTCCCATGGCGAGGATGTGATGCGTCGCGCGATGGCCGTGGTGAACGTAGTGAACCAGACGAGCACGCTCGTTCCCGCCGTGCTCGGCGGCATGCTGTACGCGGCGGTTGGTGCGATGCCCATGATGGAAATCACGATCGTGGGGTTCGGTGCGGCCGCCGTCGTGGAGTGTTTCATCCGGCTCGGCGCTCCCGACCGCGGCGACGCCGTCCGCGTCACCGCGGTCGACGACCTGCGCGCGGCCGGACGTTTCCTCACCCGCGAACATCCTCATGTGCTGCATCTGGTGTTGATCTGCGCCGCGCTCAACTTCCTGGTGACGGGGTATGCGGAGGTCGGCTTCCCTTACATGGTGCGGACCGTACTGGGGTTCGGCTCCACGGCGTACGGCCTTGCATATGGTCTTGTGGGAGCATCCGGACTGCTCGGCGCGCTCGCCGGTGGGCGGGTCGCGAGGTCGCTGTCCATGCGGCGATTCCCGATGGCGATCGCCGCCTTCTCGCTCACCATCCTGCCCCAAGCGCTCGCCATGACGATTCCCGCAGGTGGAGTGATGCGACTCACGGTGCTCACGGCGAGCACCTGCGGAACCATGATCGCCATCACCCTCACGAACCTCATCGCCGTGCCGGCGATCCAGATGAGCTGCCCCGAGAACATGACCGGCAAGGTGATGTCGCTTGCGCTCTCCGCGAGCATGTGCGCCCAGCCCCTCGGACAGATCGCATACGGCTGGGCGTACAGCGTCTACCCGGCGGGCGCGGTCCTGGCGGTGACGTTCGCCCTAGCCACCGCGATGCTGCTGCCAGTCGCGCACGTAACGCGGCGGTTCTAGGACGGGATTCCATCACCTTCGCTCTGGACAGCTGAGACATCAAAGCCATGTGTGGATATGCAAACGACCGCCATCAATCATGGTGATGTTGGCCGTTCACGTCATCCCCGTACCGTAGATATGAAAATGACCACTGTAATCGCACATACGACGATGGTGGTCATTGGATCAAGCGCCCCGGCGTCAGGCCTGCACGAGCGGGCGGATGTCGTCCAAGGTGCTGGGGTCGAAGGTCAGCAGATCGTAGTCGGTCTGAAGGTTCGCCCAGAAGTCGGGCGTGGTGTCGAGCGCCTTGCCGAGCCGCCATGCCGAGCCGCCATGCCGAGCCGCCATGCCATGGGGTGGTGATGCGCCGCCTGCCGTTGACGATCTCGCCGATCGGCGACATCGGCGTGCTTTGCCGTACCCGTCGAGGCGGGTGTGGACCTGCCAGACGTCCCAGATATGGTATGCGCCGATGAGTCCGAAGCAATCGGACTTTGATTCGGAAACGGCCTTCATACCGCACTTGTCCATCACACAACCGGACTGGAACATGAACTCGACGATGTCGGCATACGACATCAGGCTGAAACCAGTTCGCCGGGGGCGGCGTATTCGTATGAGTGCCCATACAAGTACGTGGGCGAGATGTCGATGTCGCCGTATAGGATTCAAGTCAGTAGCAGCCTTCCACGCCTCCTCACAGTGCGCAACCCGGAAGGCCCTTTTTATTGGCGAACTCGACCGGTTTGGTCTATCGCAACAGTCGTTCGTTGAGGATGACAGGAGCGTGTTCGATTGACGGCTGCAACGCATCGAGCTGGTCGGACAGCTTCGACTCGTCGACCACCGGCAGTTCGAGCAGGGATCGTGCGGCCGCGTGCAGGTAGTCGTTCAACGCCTCGATGCGGCCCGGCTCCAGCGGGTAAGCCGGGTCGTTCTCCAAGGTGACGTCCAACGTTGTGCGCAACATCTCATGCTGCGCGCTGCCCATGATGGCCGCGCACTGGTCGCGGAACGTCATACGAGAATTTGCCGGCTGACGTTCGGACAGTACCTGCGGAATCCACGCGCCGCCCTCCCAGTCGGCGCGCATGTCGTTCTTGAACAGCGACATGTTATGGTCGAACAACGGCGCCGGACCCAGAATCCGGCCGGTACGGTTGTCGCGCAGGAACCCGTGGTTGTTGGCGTGACGGTCCTGATTGACGATGAGCGCGTCGAACACTAGCATCGTGCGCATCGCCTCGAACGATTCCTCGGACACGGCGCGTGCGGCGGCGAGGATCTCCGGGAACGACGCCAGCTGCGTCACCACATAGAATGGCACGAACGACACGTCCTTCGAGTTCATCGAACCGCACACCGACGCGAGCTTGCCCTTCCAACGGGCGATGCGGTAGTCGACCGCGTTCACACCGAGCCTGCGCGCCAGCTGCGAGGCGAGATACTCGGAATACGGTTCCAAACCGGCGTTCGCATACCCTTCGGAACCCGCCTTCCACAGTTCCAGCCCACGTTCCGTATGCCGCCACGCCTTCGGGAACTGGCCGTCCGTCGTCCACTCGCTCGACAGGCCGATCGCATGCTTCTCGCTCGGCGTATACCCCGTGTAGGCCACGATGGCGAGCGTCTCGTCCAACGGATTGTCATACAGGTTGATGTCCGCGAACTTGAGGTTCTCACCGTCGCGTTCCGCCCAGAACGAATCGTTGACCGACAGCCCCTTGCACAGGTCGATGATGCCCAGCGTATCCGCAATGTTCAACCCCGCCTGCGCGAGAACCTGCGTGGCGAACTCACGATTCTTCGGAATCGTGCGCCGCTCCAGCCACGTCGTCAGCTTCGCATTATCCGGCTCCGGAGCCAACGGAAACGGCAGCAACGCGCGCTTCGACTCATCGAACCAGCGGACATGCGCCTCGATCTTGCCCGCCAGCAGGCCCTCGCCATACGACGCATCGAACCGGAGCAACGGATCATCATAGAGCCGCAGCACGTAACTCGTCATATCCGCCCCCTCCAATCAAGCCCGCTCCAAAGTCATATCGGGCGATTCACATATGAAGAACAACTGTCTACAGTATAGACAAGGGCCTTGGAACGCAACGCTTCCAAGGCCCTCGGCACTAATCGGCAATCACTACTTGGAAACGTTGAATTTAAACTCGACGATGTCGCCGTCCTGCATCACGTAGTCGCGGCCTTCCTGACGTAGCTTGCCCTCCTCCTTGATCTTGACCATGGAGCCTTCGGCAGCCACGAAATCGTCGTAGGAGACGATGTCGGCCTTGATGAAGCCTTTTTCGAAGTCCGTATGAATCACGCCGGCAGCCTGCGGGGCGGTATAGCCCTTGTGGATCTGCCATGCGCGCACTTCCTTTTCACCTGCGGTAAGGAAGGTGGAAAGGCCGAGCGTATCGTATCCGACTCGTGCCAACTGATCCAATCCGGACTCCTCAAGACCGGCGTCCGCAAGCATCTCGCGGGCGTCAGCCTCGTCGAGTTCGGTCAGATCGGCTTCGAACTGCGCGTTGAGGAAGATGGCCGGAGCCGGAGCCACGGATGCGGCGAGCTTGGCCTGCATATCTTTGTTCTGCAGTTCGGCATCGTCCACGTTGAACACGTAGATGAACGGCTTGGCGCTCATCAAGTGCAGATCGTAGACGGAATCCTTGTCGAAACGGCCTTCGCGAGCCGCCTTATCAATGGTTTCGCCGGCTTCGAGAATGGTCTTCGCCTGCTTGACGGCTTCCATGTAGGCCGGTTCGATTTTTTTGCCGCGCAGATCCTTCTCCAGCTTCGGCAGCGCGTTCTCGATGGTCTGCAGATCGGCAAGAATCAGCTCGGTGTTGATGGTTTCAATGTCGTCGGACGGATCGACCTTGCCGTTGACGTGCACGATATCATCGTCTTCGAAGGCACGCACGACCTCGCAGATAGCATCGGCTTCGCGAATGTTGGCGAGGAACTTGTTGCCCAGGCCTTCGCCTTCCGAAGCACCTTTGACGATGCCTGCGATGTCGACGAACGTGACGGTGGCCGGCACGATCTTCTCCGTGTGCACGAGCTTGGCGAGCACCGGCAGGCGGTCATCCGGCAACGGCACAATGCCAGTATTCGGCTCGATAGTGGCGAACGGATAGTTTTCCGCCAGCACGTTGTTACGGGTCAATGCGTTGAACATGGTGGACTTGCCGACGTTCGGCAGTCCGACGATTCCGATAGTAAGAGACATGGTTCCTTAGCTTAGTATTAGGCTTCGATGGCGTCGACCGCTTTGATCACGGCACCACGGAACGCGCTTTCCTCCAACGATGCGACACCCCTGATGGTGGTGCCCCCTGGAGAGCAGACAGCGTCTTTCATGGCACCCGGATGCGTTTCGTTGGCCAAATAGAGCGCGCCCACGCCTTCCACCATTTTGGCGGCCAGACGATACGCGGTGGCACGCTGCAATCCATATTTCACACCGGCATCGCCCAATGCTTCGATGTACATGTCGGTGAAGGCCGGCGCGCAGCCGGCGATGCACATGCCGATGCCCATGTGTGCGGTGTCCACGCGTTCAATCAGGCTGATTGACGAAAACAGGCTTTCGAAGGTTTCCGTCTGTTCCTGCGTGAGCGTGTTGTCGATTTCCGTGACCAGCACGCCTTCGCCGACAGCCATCGGCGTGTTCGGAATGGTGCATTGGATGTGTGCCTGTTCGAAAGACGTTCCGAACAGGTCGCGGAATTTGTTCAGATCCCAGCCTGCCGCAATGGACACGACGATGGTGTTTGGCTGCGCCAGCTTATCAACAATCGGTGAAATCACCGCTTCAATCTGATACGGTTTGATGGCGATAACGACCACGTCGGCGGCTTCGGCCACTTGTGCAGCGGTATGCACCGCTTTCACACCAAGTTTGGCGGCGTTACATTCCAGCTTGTCATAGTGTGCCGCACAAGCCACAATGTCGTTGCCGCTGATTGTGCCGGCATTGACCAGGCCTTCGGCGATCGCCTGCGCCATGTTGCCGTATCCGATGAATCCGATGGTTGGATTGGACATGGTGTCCTCCTTGTCGTCTTTTCTAATGGACGTAATTGTTTTGGATGCGATGGTTTCGGAGAATTTCGGGAATGTCAGAACAGTTCTTCCAGGTCTCCCCTGTTCAACGCCTCGTCGAACAGGTGCTTGAACACCACGGAACCATGTACACCGTCGTGCTCGAATTCGTTGGTGGTCCAATAGTGCGATCGTCCCACACGGGACAGCGTATCAAATTGCAGATCGGAGTCGACGTACATGTCGTCGAAATAGACGGCGGCCTGCAACGGCACCTCGTTACGCGCCAACTGGTCGGCATCGTAGACCGTGCCGAAATGCGTGTCTTCCATAAGCACGTCCATGGCTGGTTTGAACGGACGCAACGCACGTTCCTGCTCGAACATCCACGGGAACATGGCCTCGCCGGTGAAATTAAGCGGACGAATGTCACCCGCGAATTCCGGATGCTCGCCGCGCACGCGCTGGGCGGCCCAGCAAATCGGCGTTTTCAGCTCGCCGTTGGCGTAGATGAACTCCTGCAACGGCCAATACAGTGGGCGAGACGAGGTCGCCTCCATCACGGAAGATAGGAATTCGTCAGACAGTTCCGCCGAGGTCGAGGCCGAACCGTCGCCGTCAAGGAATGCCTGGTCAAGAATCCAATGCACGCGTTCGAAACTTGGCTTCATACCGAAATCGGATCCCAAGCATTGGAAGCGTTCCACCGTGAGCGGATCGCCGTTCGGCAATGTGACCTTGCGCGATTGCAGAATGTCGGCGACGGCCACGACACGTTCGATATCGATCGGGTAACGCTCGTAGAACTGCTTCGTCTTTGCCGCCATGCGCGGGAACGTATGACGGTACACGTCGGTCGCATCGGCGGGAACATGAGGAATGCCGCCCGTGGTGAAACTGGCGATAACTCCTTGCGGGAACAGCGAAAGATACGTCAACGTCAGGAATCCGCCATAGCTTTGACCAAGCGTGACCCAACGTGCGCCCCCGAATTCGGTGCGACGCAGATGCTCGAAATCACGAACGATCGAATCAGCGAGGAAACGCTTCAAAAACGCGGCACCGGCCTTGCCGTCGCCGTCCATGCCCTCAATCACATGCGTGTCGACACGAGACGAACGCCCCGTACCACGTTGATCCGGCAACACCACGCGGAAATGCTTGATCGCTTCCTCGATCCAACCATCGGAACTTGGGCCGAGCGGACGCGGACCGGAACCACCGGGACCACCCTGCAGGAACACGAGCAACGGCAGGTCGTCATGCACATGTTCGGGAGCGGTGACCACACGGTAGAACAGGCTGATCGATTCGCCATCGAACCCATGACCGGGCTCGTGACCCGCCCAATCCAACGGCACCTTGATGGAACGATCCTCAATATGCAATCCGGGCACGTAGTATTCGCTCAGCAACGTCATGCATTCACCTTTCCTTTGGCGTCATCGGCATATTCAATGCGGGTAGTGACTTCTTGATAGATTCCATCTCACCCACATGCGGAGACAACCTTACCTCACAAAAGCGGCTTTATCTTACCGTTATTTCATTCCTGCGCACGATGGCGTCACAGCATATCTGGCGCTAGGGTGGAGCGTATGTCGAATTTCAAGCAGCGTTTCCTGTCGTGGATGCATGGTCATGTCTTCGCAGGCGATCTCATCCTCACGCTTGTTATAGGTGTTCTGCTGTTCGGCGTGACCGGCAGCATCACCTATAATCCGGGATTGCTGTTTGACCTTAATCCTTCCATACAGATGGCGTGGGAAGCGGCAATGCTGATCCCGCTGCTGATCCGTCGATGGCGGCCACAGACCGGAGCGTTGCTCTGTGTGGCATTGGCCTTGACGCATCTCATATTCGGCCCTTGCATATTGGGCGCCGATATTCTGGCATTGGTCATGCTGTATTCGGTGATCGTCTACGGCAATCCCAAAAACACGAAAGCCTTCATTATTCTAGCGTTGGCCATCGGTCTTCTGGCTTCGGCGTTGATGGCATGGACCATGACCAATGGGCCGCTGCTCACCGGTGGCAAAGTGCATACGTGGAGCAGTTGGAATGGCTCAAATCCAAATGGCTCAATGGTCACGGAAGACACTCTCGGCTCCATCTACACAGGAACATCCATGTCGGAAGTCGCCAACATGGTGGCGCAATACATGTTGGTGCTGACGCCGATTTTCGAAGTATGCATTATTTCCACCGTCATTGTAGCGTTCTGGCAGCGTGCCCGTCTGGCAACCGTTCGTATGATGCGGGAACGCAATGAGGCGATCGCCGCACGAGACCAGGACGAACGCGATATCGCCGCGTTGGCGGAACGAGCACGCATCGCACGCGACATGCATGATGTGGTGGCGCACACCCTATCAATCATCATCGTGCAGTCTGATGGCGGCCGCTATGCAGGCACGCATGATCCCGCGGTGGCTAGAAACACCATGGAGACGATTCGACACGAATCGGAACGCGCACTGCATGACATGCAACGTCTTCTGGGAGTATTCGGGGGTTCACCGCACGCCGATTATAACGATATAGGCAATCTTGTGGAACAAGCGCGAAACGTCTCCCCCGACATTCGAATCCGATGGAATATCACCGGCACCGCCAGCCCAGAACAACTCGGTGAACAAGCCTCGATAGCTTCCTACCATGTAGTGCAGGAGGCGCTGACGAATATCCGCAAGTATGCGGGGCCGCACGTCGATGTGCATATTAAAGAGTCATGGAACAACGGTTTACTCACTTTGACCGTCACCGACAATGGTCGTGGCGCGGCGGCCAATATCGACGGGCATACGCCAGGTTACGGCCTGTTGGGCATGAAGGAACGCATCGAATCGGCCGGAGGCTCATTGCAGGCTGGCCCTCAACTCGGCGGAGGCTTCGAAGTTATGGCCACCCTGCCTTACGGCGGTAAAGAGCCAGTGACAGACGAAACCGGCGAACAGTATGCCTCGGAACAGTCCGAATCTTGCAACACAACTGCCATATCCAGCAAAGCGAAATTATCCGACGAAGCAATCGCATCTCACACAGCCGTCAGCATATCGGCGCGAATCCCCGATCAACCATCGGAACAGACGCAGGAAACCAACCAACCAACCGGTCGCGACCATCGTTCGAACGCCCTGCAACACTTGCGCATCACCGCACCCAATCTGCATGATTTGCTCACATCGCTGAAACTGAAATCCGTAGAACTTGCAAATACATCCAATTCGCGAGGGCTGAATTGGGTGGAACGTGTTTCCGCGTGGACGCAGCACCATTATGTGCTCATGGATTCCGTTGGTGCCGTGGTATTGGTCATGCTGCTGAATCGCATGTCGATTACATTCTTTTTTGATAGTTCACGCGATGCGCAGCTCTCTCATGCGATCGCCGCATGCTGCTTGCTGGCACTGGCTCTTCGACGCAGGTTCCCCGAGACTTGCGCGCTTATTGTGTTCGTATTGTCGGTTGTGCAATTGGTATTTTTGGGATTGATTGAGGTTGGACATATCGTAGCGTCGCTGTGTGCGCTGTATTCAGCCGTATTGTATGGGCGTGAACACGCATGGCGTTGGACCGGTCTTGCCGCTGTCACCTGTTCAGCTCTGATGGGCTTGAAAATCGCAGCTGATCAACACGGATACACTACCTTGTTCGGCGCCATCGCCGCTTCCGTGGGCTTAACAAAACCGGTTTCAGCCACGTCAAGTAGTAGTGCAGCATTCTTTACCGGCGTCATGTATACGGTTGCAGTGCTGATGCTGTGCGCCGGCATCATGGCGTGGGCACGTTGGGCGCGTTCCAGTGATTCAAACGCACTGGTGTTGCAGGCTCGCGAAGAGGCACTGGTGGCCGAGCAGGAGAAGCAGCGTATTCTCGCGGCGAATATGGAACGTGACCGTATCAGTGCCAGCATTCAGGCTGAAGTCACCGCCACGTTGAACAGCGTGATTAGTCAAGCCGTCGATGGTATCCGCATGCTGGATAGCGCCGAAGCACAAGGCAAAGAGACTACCGCCGACGAGATTTCCGCAGCGTTCAAAGCCATTGGCGAGCAGGGGCGCGCCGCGCTTAAGCGTATGCGCGAATTGCTTGGCGTGCTTCGTGAGACTGGTTTCAGCGATGACGCTCATGCCGGTAGTGCGAGCGAACTGCAGTTGAGGCCCGCAGCACCATTGGAGGAGCAGCTGCAGCGCGTGCCTCGATAGCCGATTCAAGTTTTTCAGGGAGATTTAAGGGTTTGTTTCGCGCTGTGAGCGGAACAATGCCGATAAGGTGGAGAGTATGAGTGAAGAACAGAAGATTCGTGTGGTCATTGCCGATGATCAGGAATTGGTACGTGCCGGTTTCGCCATGGTGATCGGCTCCCAACCTGATATGGCGGTTGCGGCGCAGGCTCGCGATGGTGCAGAGGCTGTGGCGTTGGCGGAAACGCTGCATCCTGACGTGGTGTTGATGGATGTGCGTATGCCCGGCATGGATGGTATTGAGGCGACTCGGCAGATCAGTGCGTTGCAGCATCGCTTTGCTGCCGATGGAACGCAATCAGAAGTCACTCATACCAAAGTGATCATTCTGACGACATTCGATTTGGATGAATATGTTATGGCTGCGATCACTGCCGGAGCTTCCGGTTTTCTGCTGAAAGATACGGAACCGGAAACGTTGCTGAATTCGATTCGCACGGTTTTTCAAGGTAATGCGATTATCGCACCGTCCGCCACGAAACGTCTTATCGAGAAAATGATGGAAGGCGACTTCATGGCTACGAACGTCGGTAGGCCTGAAAATTCCGCAACTACTTCTGCTACGGATTCAACATATACCGATCCGGAATTGGACGAGCTGACCGATCGCGAGCGCGAAGTGCTTATTGAGATCGCGCATGGATTGTCGAATCAGGAAATTGCCGACAAGCTTTTCATCAGCCTGCCTACGGTGAAAACGCATGTGGCGCATATTCTGTCGAAAATCAATGCGCGTGACCGCGTGCAGGCAGTGGTGTTCGCTTATGAAAACCATTTGGTCTGACGATTACGCCCAGCTGGTTTAATCACTCGGGAATCAACTTCAACAGACCTGCCAAATTTTAGACGGTTGCAACAAAACAGCCTTTGTCAACAATAAATGAGGGGCTTCCAGCAGCGACATATCTCACCGTTGGAGAGCCCCTCACGAACAGATGCAACAATCAGCAGCATCACCAATCAGATGTTTCGTGACGTTGCGGCGACACGCTGCCGTGCACGTAATGCTTCAACCATCAGGTAGGCAGACCACGCGAAGAAGCCGGCAAACACCACCAGCAAACCAAGCGCACTATCATCCGCCACAACGGCCGGGTCAGACAGTGTAACAAATGGATTGTCTTCGGCAAGCGAAGCAATGCCGTCTACGCACCACATCAGTGTCGCGCCCCAGTACATCAACATCAGCATACCCAAATGCGAGGAATTGCAACGATCAACGCTATGACGTCTCATAAGCATGTAGATAACCGTCACCGCAAATGCGGTAACACCCGTAATAATCAGCGTCATGCGAGCCTCACCATCATTCCCCGATGGAGCCCGCAGTTTCAGCGGACATCGCCGTGAGAACCGCACCATGCGCTTCAAGCCAATCCGCTACCACACACATCGCTCCCCAAACCACAGTAACCAGAGCCGCCATGCCGACGCCCACCGTGGCCATTTCATGGAGCATCACAACCGTCTCATCAGGCGAACGCATGGCAGTGAGGAACGGGAACCATGGAACCACCTCACCATGCCATACATGCTCGATAAGCAGTAGGAACGCACCACCCCACAGCATGTTCATCAGCCATCCAAGCTTACGACTGAACAGCACGTGCCCTTCCTTGACCGCAACCACCTTGCCATCGACTTTCCTGGCAACGCCTTTGGCGATTTCTTTATGCTCCACAAACCTGCGCACCGCGGTCACGGCTGCAGCTTCAGCGCCACTCACGAGAAAACAAGCCATCTATTCCGCTCCTTTCGAGAATAACCCTTCATGTGGCGGTATTGCCCGCGAAAATAACGCTACCGATGCATGTTGCCCTCATGTAAATCAGTGGTAACGCCGCACCGTTACATAGGAAACAATCGGGAAACAATCGCTTTGCTTTTCCGTCTTACTCTGACCACAGCTCGCAACAGTAACCATGAAAGAAAGGCGGGAGCAGGGATATGATCGCCACTGGCATTTCCGGCAATATCATCGAACATCCCATTTCGGACGGCAAGCTCAATGTGCCGGTCAACTTCGAATGGTTTGAAGCGTCCAAGAAGCGTATGCGCAAAGTGGCCGAGGACGGTACCGAAATCGGCGTAATGGTTGGGCAAACCATTCAAGATGGCGACGTACTCGCCGAAACGGATGACAAACGCTACTACGCGCGTATGAAAACCGCTCAGCTCATTGAAATTCCGGTACATTCCATGAAAGAGATGGGCCGACTGTGCTTCGAACTCGGCAACCGTCACCTGAGCCTCAAGGTGGAGGAGGACCGCGTGCTGGTGCCTTATGACCATCCGACGATGGAATACACCAAGAAAATCGGCTTCGAACCGAAGGTTATTGAAGGTGGATTCGATGGTTTCCTGATTGTCAAAGCACATGCGGGAAGTGGAACCATCGTGCCGGGAACCAACAAAACCACTGGCGATTTGGAGGAGGAAGCTCAGGAGCGTGAAGCCGATGCGGCCTTCGCCCACCATCATCACGAAACCGCGCATAATCAATATAATCATGAGCACACTCATGAACACGAAACATACGAGCTCAATGGCGTGCTGCACCGCGCGGACGGCACGCATTCACATGACGGCGGCCACACATGGCATACACACTGAGCACACCACGCAGAAGAACATCGAACGCCAGAGAACACGCGAAACGCTCAGCCGACATCATCGAATTGCGTCGCCTCAATTATCTGCAAGTATGCGACAGCGTGTTCCCCGTGGGAGCTTTCGCATTGTCGAACGGCATGGAAACCTTCGTGCAGCACGACATCATTCAATCGAACCGCGATTTCGCCGACTACCTGCACAACTACTTGGAAGTGGCCGCCTATAAGGAAATCGGACAAATGGTAATCGCCGGGCGTATCGCACGCGACAGGCGGCTCTCCCCCACCGGTTTCACTAGAAAAATCACCGAATTAGACAGTCTGGCAACCGCACTTCAAGCTCCACGAGAAATCCGCGAAGGCCAACACAAAATGTGCTTGCGCATGATCAAACTCGCCGACCAGATGGAATCCAACCCGTTACAACCCATGGATGTACGGCATGGAGGTTCGGCCCGGCGTACGGTCAATATGCGGCACAATGCCCTGGATCCCGTCTCGTCCACACCTTCCGTCGGCCGTACCATACCTCACGTTGACACTTATAAAGCACTGATAGACACAGGACATTGTTTGGGTTTGCATGCCATTGCCATGGGCTTGTTCGCTGCCGATAAGGCACCCGACCTTCGTGAGGCGGCCATCACCTACTGTTATTCGCTGATCAGCGCACTCACCGTCTGCGCGGTTAAAGCCGTGCCTATCAGCCAATATGCGGGGCAGATTGCACTTCGTGACAGTTTCCCAGCCGTAGTTGATGCCGTAGACCTCGCATTCACACTGCATCCCGATGACCTCGGCATTTCTGGCGCCTACCTTGATATCGCCTCCATGCAACACGAAACCCTTTATTCCCGTCTTTATATGAGTTAGACGAGTTATCCCACAACGAAAGGAAAACCATGTCATATGTACGCATCGGCGTTGCCGGCCCAGTCGGTTCCGGTAAAACCGCGCTTATCGAACGCCTGACCAGAAAAATGGCCGACGACTACTCAATCTGCGTTGTCACCAACGACATCTACACCAAGGAGGACGCCGAATTCCTCATCGCCAATTCCCGACTGCCAGAAGACCGAATTGTCGGTGTGGAAACCGGCGGATGCCCACACACCGCAATCCGTGAAGACTGCTCGATGAATCTTGAGGCCTGCGAGGCGATGGCCGAATCACACCCCGATGTGGACATCATCTTCGTGGAATCAGGCGGCGACAACCTCTCAGCAACCTTCAGCCCTGATCTAGCCGACGCGACAATCTACGTAATCGCAACCGATGAAGGTGACAAAATCCCGCGCAAGGGCGGACCGGGCGTCACACGTTCCGATCTGCTGGTAATCAACAAAACCGACATCGCCGATCTTGTGCACGCCAATCTGGATATCATGGCCCGTGATTCTGAGAAAATGCGCAATGGCAGACCATATATATTCACCGATTTGATGAACGACAAGGGCGTGGACGACGTGATTGACTGGATCAAAAAATCCGCGCTTTTTGAAGACATGTAATCATCTTCATTTTTACAGAAGCAGAGGCGTCCAAGACATATCCACCATCATTCCACCTTCGCCTACTCAAAGGGCACTATAGCAGGGAATCAGTAAATAGTCCCCCGCGCAGAAAGGCCACTCATGCATAGCGAATTCCGTTTGACGACCGCACTGAGGCACGAACGCACCAAAGTCGACGATCTGTATTTCAATGCACCGTTCAAACTGGTGCATCCGTTCGTCGACGGTCGTCATACGGAATTCATGCTATCTTTTGTAGGGCCCGGTTTTCTTGCTGGGGACGAAGCCCGAATGGATTGTGTATTCGGACCCGGAACTGACTCCACAATCAGCACGCAAAGCTATGAGAAAGTGCTCGATACCGCCGGAGGTTCAGCATCACGTATCATCAATCTGACCGTTCAAGGCATCGCCAAAACGGTGTTCCTG
Organism: Bifidobacterium catenulatum PV20-2; assembly: GCF_000800455.1. Lineage (NCBI taxonomy): Bacteria > Bacillati > Actinomycetota > Actinomycetes > Bifidobacteriales > Bifidobacteriaceae > Bifidobacterium > Bifidobacterium catenulatum. Next base: position 827,208 of record NZ_CP007456.1, on the reverse strand, counting down.
CCATTACCGGTAATACCGTTCCAGAACAGTGATTTCGAAAACGCGGTGACCGCTCATATCTCCCCGCAATCCACCTTCGTGTATGCCGACGTGGTAGCTAACGGACGAGCCGGCATGGGCGAGCAATGGAAAATGCAGCGTTATTCCAGCAAACTCAAGGTCTTTGTAGACGGAACGTCATTCTCAGAACTGGACGAGACGCCTCACGCATCCACCACTGATGCCCCGAGTACCGCTCGACACCGCACATGCCCAACCGATTCAACAAGTCATTTGGCCTTCGCGGACCACACGCTGCTGGAACCAGGCCGTTTCGATTACACGCACATGGCCATGTGGCGTGATTACACGCATAACGGTCTCATGTATATTCATCTGCCCGAACTATCGTGCAATGGCATGGAGAAAAATGGCGCTACGACCCTCTCTTTAACAGAACGCAACACCGCTCGCGCAAATCAGGAGGATGCCTTAATCGCCAAACTACGTGACCTTGCCAAGAGCATGCGCTTACCCGGTGAATTCGGCACCACCCGTGTTATGGATGGCGTGGTCGCTCGATTACTCACTTCCCGCGGTTCCGATGCTCTCGATTTCATCACCGCCGCTTCCCGGCTGGTCGATTAAACCTGTTGCGTCCGATGATGCCGAACTTCAAACGTATGTAAGGAAAGTTTCCAAGATCAACGGCTGACGAAACTCGCTTATACGGACCAAGCGGCCGTGCGGCCTCAACAAGGTTGTGAGCCGCACGGCCGCTTGGAACCGCAGCAGATCCTTTCATCCGAAATTATCTTCCGTCATCTGTCTCGATCTGCCACCCGCCTAGGAATAATTAGAACAGGAAGTACCGTTGCGCCAATGGCAGCTCGGCTGCAGGTTCACAGGCAACCGGTTCGCCATCCACGGTAACCGTGAAAGTTTCAGGATTCACCTGAATGTCAGCCAGCACATCATTGAATTTGAGATCTTTTTTGCCGATTGTACGGCACCCGCGCACAGGCAAAACCGTACGAGACAATCCCAATCGGCCTTTGATATCATCATCAAAAGCTGCCTGCGAAACGAATGTGATGCAACTGGAGCCGAGCGCGCGTCCGATACCACCGAACATGTCACGATAAATCACCGGCTCCGGAGTAGGAATCGAAGCGTTCGCATCACCCATCCGCGAATAGGCGATCGAACCACCTTTGATAACCATCTCAGGTTTCGCTCCAAACAGCGCAGGCTGCCAGAGCACCAAATCAGCCATTTTCCCTACTTCAATGGAGCCCACATAGTCGGCGACGCCATGCGTCAGCGCCGGATTAATCGTGTATTTGGACACGTAACGTTTTACGCGGAAGTTGTCGTTGCGGTTGCCGTCATGCTCATCTTCAGGCAGAGGACCACGCTGCTTCTTCATTTTATCGGCCGTCTGCCAAGTGCGTGTGATCACTTCGCCCACGCGCCCCATGGCCTGTGAATCGGAGCTCATCATCGAAATGATGCCCATATCGTGCAGCACATCCTCAGCTGCGATGGTTTCGGGACGGATACGCGAATCAGCGAAAGCAATATCCTCAGGAACATTGCGATCCAGATGGTGCGTAACCATCATCATGTCAAGATGCTCATCAATCGTGTTGCGCGTGAACGGCATGGTCGGGTTCGTGGAGCTCGGCAGCACATTAGGGAAACCGGCCGCACGGATAATGTCTGGAGCATGTCCGCCACCTGCGCCCTCCGTGTGGTACGTGTGGATTGTACGGCCTTTGAACGCGGCAATCGTGTCTTCCACACAACCGCCCTCGTTCAGAGTATCGGTGTGGATGGCCACCTGCACATCCATTTCATCAGCCACCGTCAGGCATGTGTCGATTACTGCCGGAGTAGCTCCCCAATCCTCATGGATTTTGAGACCAGCAGCTCCCGCACGCACCTGCTCGCGTAACGGTTCAGGCGATGAATCGTTGCCCTTCCCAAGATATGCGATATTTATCGGCAACGCTTCCGCCGCTTCAATCATGCGAGCCATATGAAAAGCGCCAGGAGTGCAGGTGGTGGCATTGGTGCCATCTGCCGGTCCCGTACCGCCGCCCACCATTGTGGTAACTCCGCCTGCGAGCGCGGTGCGCACCTGCTGCGGTGCGATGAAGTGAATATGGGTGTCAAGGCCTCCTGCCGTAACAATCAGGCCTTCGCCCGCAAGCGCTTCGGTGCCAGATCCCACTGCGAGTCCCGGTGTCACGCCGTCCATGGTCTGGGGGTTGCCTGCTTTGCCGATTGCGTTGATTTTACCGTCCTTGATGCCGATGTCGGCTTTGTAAATGCCGGTGTAGTCGACGATCAACGCATTGGTGATTACTGTGTCAGGCGATTCGGCATCCAATTGCGTTGAGGATTGTCCCATGCCATCGCGGAATGATTTGCCACCTCCGAATTTCAATTCGTCGCCGTAATGCGTGTAGTCTTTTTCCACTTCGACGATCAGACTTGTATCGCCCAAACGCACCCTGTCTCCGGTAGTGGGACCGAACATGCCGGCATAATCACGTCGTGTAATCGTTTTCATCATGCAATCTCCTCGTCGTCGCCATCATCCATTCCCAGAAAATGCTCTTCGCGCGCTTTGGCGAATGCCGTTTCACGCACGACTGGGTCGTCCAGGCGTCCTTCCACCAGTTGGGCGAATCCATGGACCTCGCGGGTGCCGCCAAAATCGATAAGCTGCACACGATGCGATTCACCAGGTTCAAAACGTACGGCCGTGCCAGCGGCAATATCAAGATGCTTGCCATAAGCGGCTCTGCGATCAAAACGCAAATACTTGTTCGCTTCAAAAAAGTGATAATGCGATCCGACCTGAATGGGACGGTCAGCGGTATTCGTCACGTCGATTTCGATGGCTTCGCAACCTTCGTTCAGCGTCAGTTCACCATCGGCCGGCAGATATTCGCCGGGCACTAGTTCCTCGGTGGTTTCGACGGGATCATGGATGGATACGAGTTTGGTTCCATCGGGGAATGTGGCTTCGACCTCCACTTCGTGAATCATCTCCGCCACGCCGGGCATGACCTCATCCGCCGTAACCACAGTGCGCCCATAGGCCATAAGCTCGGCCACTGTCATACCTTCACGCGCCCGTTCCATCACTTCGGAGCTGATTAGCGCGATGGCTTCGGGATAGTTGAGTTTCACCCCCCGATCACGTCGCTCTTTGGCAAGTTCGCCTGCCAAATGCAGCATTAGTTTGTCGGTTTCCCTGGGCGTTAGTCTCATGTTTTGCCTCGATTCCTTGGTAATCCTTGGTTACGCGTATGGCATGCACCGCATTCACGTGCCACTGCGGCTCATGGCTCCGCGTTACCATGGCAGTCCGCATTCTGGCACGGTAACGTTTCCGCTGATGACATACGATGGACGGGACGCGTCCGACGGATCACGATAGTGTGTCTGCCCCGTCCGATCGGTGAATCGACATCGCCTTACACCCTCATGGCCTCCTTGGCCTCGGACACCGCGTCCGAACCGCCTTCGCCGGCGGCGATGAAACGCCCTGCGGCGAGCACGTAATAGAAGTCCGCGCGTTCGACCGCGAACTGTACCTTCTGCTCCACCAGAACCACGCCGATGCCCCTGTCCTCGGACATCGAACGAATCGAGCGTTGGATGTCGGCCACAATGTTGGGCTGGATGCCTTCGGTGGGTTCGTCGAGAATGATGAGTTTGGGACGTGTGATCAGCGCACGGGCAATTGACAGCTGCTGGCGCTGACCGCCTGAAAGGAGCCCAGCACGCCGATCCCTGAACTCCTTCAGCACGGGGAACGCCTCCACTGCCTCGTCATAGCGAGACCTCGCCTGCGAACCGTATTGTTCTGCCACCAACTGCAGATTCTCGGCAACTGTCATCTGGCCGAAGGACTGCTGCCCCTGCGGCACGAAAGCCATGCCAGCTGCAATGCGTTTGTTCGGAGCGGCTTTGGTGACATCCTTGCCATCGAACGTCACAGTTCCACCATTTATCGGCAATAATCCGAGAATTGCTTTGAGCAGCGTGGTCTTACCAGCACCATTGTTACCGACGATGCTCACCCATTGCCCAGCTTTCACATCGAATGAAATATCGTCGACGACTTTGACCTTACCGTAGCCGGAATTAAGTCCCTTGACTTCCAACATCGCCATCACTGATCACCTCCGCCGAGGTAGATGCGCACGACCTCCTCGTTGTTCTGAATGTCCTCGACCGATCCTTCGGCCAGAATCTCACCCTGATTGAGCACGGTGACGGAATCGGCGAACTGACGCATGAAATCCATGTCATGTTCAACGATGATCACAGTGCGGTTCCGACTGCAACGCTTGAGCAGCTGACCCGTGGCCTCGCGTTCGGCCGGAGTCATGCCTGCCACCGGTTCGTCGAGCAGCAACAGATGGGCGTCCTGCACCAGCAGCATGCCGATCTCCAACCATTGCTTCTTGCCGTGTGGCAGAGTGCCAGCCAACTTGTCGGCATCGTCCTTGAGATTGCAGACCTCCATCATGTATTCCACATTCTGCGAGGCCTTGTCCGGCTTGGCGAACAGTTCACGCGGCTTTTTCCGGAATCCTTCGGCGATCTGCAGGTTCTGCAGCACGGTGAGTTCTTCGACCACCGAGGCCGTCTGGAAGGTGCGTCCCACACCGAGATGCACAATCTCATTGGGTTTCCTGCCAATGAGCTGCTCACCACGGAAGGTGGCGGATCCGGTGGCTGGAACCAATCCGGTGATCGCGTCGATGATCGTGGTCTTGCCAGCGCCGTTCGGACCGATAAGGAAGCGCAGATCGCCATGCATCACCGTCAGATCGATGTCCTTCACGGCCACGAAGCCGTCGAACTCCACATGTAGTCCACGGATTTCCAAATAATCGCTCCACTGACCGCCGCGATCGTCCAACGCCGCCAGCTGTGTCTTCAGACGGTCACGCTCCTCGGCGATCTCCGCCTTCATCTGCGCGGCCTCATCACGCATGCGCTCGGCCTCATCACGCATGCGTCGCACCTCACGGCGCAACTGCTCAAGTTCCTCGCCATTCACCGTCGTCTCATTCCGACGCTCGCTCATGCGTTCACCGCCTTAGTCATCGTGGCCGCCTTGACGCTCGGCCCCGTCAATCCCAGTTTGTCTTTGATCCATGGCCATACGCCCTTGAACTGTCCCAAGCCCATCGGCACGAAGGCGATGACGAGAATGAACATCGCTCCTTCGATATAGGTCCAAGCACTTGGATAGGCCTCGGACAGCTGCGTCTCCGCAAAACGCACGATCAATGTGCCTATTACGGGCCCCAACAGCGTGGTGCGCCCGCCGATCACCACACCGGCGAGCATGAGGATCGACGGTGTCACACCGATGTCCGACGGCGAGATGATGCCAACCACCGGCACGAACATCGCGCCGCCCAAGCCGGCGAACATCGCGGCCAGCGAAAAGACGAACACTTTGATCGACGCGGGGTTGTAGCCCAGGAATTTCATGCGGTTCTCCTGATCGCGCACGCCGATCACCAACTCGCCCATGAACGAGTGACGGATCCAGTAGGATATAAGCACCATGGCAAGTACACAGAACGCGCAGATGTAGTAGATCATCTCCTTGTTCGCGGGATCGGTCAGGTCATAGCCGAAGAAACCGTCGAAGTCAGACAAGCCGTTCGTGCCGCCGGTGGTTTTGGACTGACCGATGAGCAGCACCGCAAAAGCCGCGACCAGCGCCTGCGACAGGATTGCAAAGTACGCGCCGCGCACTCCACGCCCAAACACCAGCAATCCGAGAACCGCTGCGATAATACCGGGCACTGCGATCACACCAATTGCCGCAACTACAGGGTTGGCAAACAGTTTCCAGAAGTCAGGCAGTTCGGTAATACCGTATTGAGCCATGAAATCAGGCACTTGGCCAGGCCCAATATCAGACATTTTCATATGCATAGCCATCACATAAGCGCCAAGACCAAAGAACAGACCCTGCCCCAAAGTGAGCATGCCGCCTTCGCCCCAAGCCAATCCGATGCCCACTGCGACCATCGCGTAGCACAGGTATTTGGACAGGAGCCCCACATTGTAGGTGTTCATGACGGCGGGTGCCAGAAAGATCAGCACAACCGCTGCAATAACGCCAATCCACAGCTTGTATTTGGTATACAACTCGGAAATGTTGAGACGTTGCATAATATCCCCTTTCTCCCGAACCTACGCCAGATTCCTGGAACGAACAGCGACCAGACCCTGCGGGCGGAACTGCAGGAAGAGCACGACGATGAGAAACACCATCACCTGCCCAATGGATGCGGATGTCGGCAATTCAATCCACGACTGGCACAGGCCCAACACGAAGGATGCGATCACCGCGCCCTTAAGCTGGCCAACACCGCCGGCGACAACAACAAGGAAGGCCTGCACGATAAAGTTGGTGCCGAAATTGAAACTGATGGAGTTAAGCAGGCTCAGAGCCACGCCTGCTATGCCAGCGATACCAGAGCCGAGGAAGAATGTCACGTGGTCGACCTTTCTGCTGGAGATACCGGAAGCCTCCGCCAAATCACGGTTTTCACCCGTGGCGCGAATCTGACGACCCAGTGGCGTGAACTTCAGAACCGCATATAGCGCCGCAACGCACACAATGGAGAGAATGAAGATGAATAGTCGGGCGGCCGAGAAGCTGTAGCCGAAAACCGTCACCGGGCTGGCAAGCGCTTTCGGCGCAGCGGCATACACTGGCGTGGAACCGAAAATATCGCGTGCAAGCTGCTGCAGCACCAACGAAACGCCGAAAGTCACTAACAACGTGTCCAAAGGTCTGGTGCGCATGCGCTGCAACAGCAACACGTCAAGCAGCAACCCCAAACAGCCGGACACAAGGAATCCAACCACCAGTGCCACTGCGAGCGCCACCGTCTTCGATTCGATGACCGAACCCATGACATACGCAGTGTATGCACCGGCCATCATGAACTCGCCGTGGGCGTTATTGATCACGCCCATCTGTCCGAATGTCAGCGACAATCCAAGCGCCGCCAACAGCAGAATTGACCCATTGGACAATCCCGCCACAATCTGTGGAAAGAACATATTCATGGTCGTCCACTCCCCTCTTTCTGTGGTTTTTCGTCTATACGTGTGATATGTGCGCGTGTTTTAACTTCAGTTGTCACTGTGCGCTTGCGTTCAGCGATTTTGCCCAGCTGTAAGTCTTGAGGTATGGATCCGGGGCAATCGGTCCATCGGATTGCCAAACCGTATGAATGAGCAAGTCGTCCTCAATGCGCCCGATATACGACGTTTTGTAAATATGGTGGTTTTCGCCATCCACAGTGACTTTCCCCTCAGGGGCGTTGAAAGTCACGCCATCTGCAGCCGCCTTGACCTTGTCCACGTCGAAACTCTTAGCCTTTTCGACCATGGCTTTCCACAGGTAGAGCGAGGTGTAGGCGGATTCCATCGGATCGGAGGTAGGCTTACTTGCACCATACTTTGCTTTGAAGTTCTTAACGAATTTCTGGTTTTCAGAACTGTCCAGCGTCTGGTAATAGTTCCAAGCCGTCAGTTGGCCCTTGACATTATCAAGTCCGATAGCGGAAATTTCCTCCTCGGCAATTGACATCGAAATCACCGGCACCTGGTCAGCGGTTAGACCGGAAGCCTTGTATTCCTTGAAGAACGCAACATTGGAATCGCCATTCAACGTGTTGACCACGGCGTCCGCGCCAGAGGACTTGAGCTTGTTGACAATAGTGGTGAAATCAGTGGAACCCATCGGCGTGTATTCCTCGCCGACCACTTCCATGCCATTACCCTCAGCATAGGCGTTTACCACGCGGTTCGCGGTCTGTGGAAACACGTAGTCGGATCCCACGAGGAACAGCTTCTTATGACCCTGCTCTTTGAGATAGTCAAGCGCGGGCACGATCTGTTGGTTGGGGGCGGCACCCGAATAAAAGATGTTGGAACTGGATTCCATACCTTCGTATTGCAACGGGTAGAACAACAGCGCATTGTCGGCCTCGAACACCGGCAGCATGGCCTTGCGCGAACTGGACGTCCAACCGCCGAACACCGCCGCCACGCACTCCTTTTCGATAAGGCTACGCGCTTTTTCGGCGAAAACAGCGGGCTCCGACTTGCCGTCCTGATCGACCACCTTGAGCTGTTTGCCAAGCACGCCGCCCGCCGCGTTAATTTCATCGGCGGCCATGTGCAGCGATTTATTCACTGTAGTTTCAGAAATTGCCATGGTGCCCGACAATGAATTCACGAAGCCGATTTTGATTGTAGAACCGGAGACGTCCACGCAACTAGAGGCGTTGGATGTATCGGTGGCACTAGCTTCCAAAGCGTTCTTCTGTGCCACGGTCCGCCCCCATCCGCAACCGCTTGAAGCTGTCACCATGACAAAAGCCGCGGCAAGTGCACTGAATCTGCGCAGTCCCCCACTGAGCCTACCGAATCGAGATGTGATCATACGCCCTCCCTTTTTCGTATGATTCGAGTGGAATCGTATTCCGGCATTCCGCACGATTCCTATGTCGAACAGGTATGGAAAACCATTGCAAACACCCGGTTCGGCAACATTGCCACCATGTTTCGCTAACGTTTCTCTGCTTACATGCCGGTCACATTTCCGTCCGGAGCTCCTCTGGCCTCATAATGAAATGAATCGTCAAGCGCACAATCCTCGCAAATATGAAAAACGAAAAAAGGCTTGCGGACCCACAATATATGCGAGTCACACAAGCCGTTATTCTTTTTCCGATATAAGTTTAGGCGTTTAGGCTTCGGCGAGCGCCTCAACAGGAGGCGTGCTCACTGCCCTACGTGCGGGGAATACGCTGGCGAGCAGCGCTGCCACGGCTGCCACGGCGAGTACGATGCCGTTAATGCCCCATTCGAACGGGAACACCACTTTGCCGTACATGCTGAACACCACGTATGCGCCCAGCCAGCCGAACAGTGTGCCAAGTAGTACGCCCGAGATGCCGGATACCAGCGAGATGAGCAGGGCTTCCACCGCGAGGGAGCGTCGCAACTGGCCTCGAGTCATGCCGATGGCACGCAGTGTGGCGGATTCTCGGGTGCGTTCGATCACTGACAGCGACAGCGTGTTGGCTACGCCGACAAGTGCGATGAGCACGGCCACGGCGATCAACCCCACCAGAAGCATCATCATGGAGTCAATCATGTTCGCCCATACGATGCGTTCGGCGATCGGTCCGGTCACTGTCGCATCAGTGCTCTTCTCCAATGCGGCCTGCATGTCGTTGTAGATGTCGTCAACGGAAACTCCCGACTTGTCAGTGTCTGCCTTGACCAGCAACACATGGGTGGCGGCATCAAGGTCACCATTGGTGAAATGGCTTTCATCCACGAATCCAACAGCTCCATATTGCGCGGATACACGACGGTAGTCGGCTTGGTTGGCTTGCAATGTCAGCGAACGCGTAGCGTCGCCGTTCTGGTTCCATTCAGTGGAGAAATCAGCCGTGCCATTGGCGAACTGCAGCTCCTTGCCGGTTTGCGCATTGTATGTTGGCATGAGCACGCTATCACTGTCGATGGAGGCGTTACCCAAGTTGGCACGCATGACCTGCTTGACCTGATCGATGTTCTTCACGCCGACCAGCAATGCGGACGTAGGCTGGGTTCCATCCGCTTTCTCCAAGGTCACGGAAACCGCCGGCGCATACAACGTGTCGGACACGCCGTTGATGTCAGATACATCCTTGACCATTTGCTGGCTGATGTCATCGCCCATGGCCACGATGTCGACGCTATAACGGGTGGCGAGCGCACCATTCATAGTCTCTTTGGCGCTAGCGGCACCGGTTGCGATGGTGGAGACCAAGGTGACACCGATGAGCAGAGCGGCACCGGTTGCTGCGATGCGTCGCGGATTCTTCTGAATGTTGGCGTGTGCAACTGTTGCGGAAGGACCTGTCAGCGAGGCCAACGCTCCAACGCCCTTCATGAGGGTCGGCATCCAGAATACCGCGGTGACCACCATGCCGAGGAACACCAGTGCTGCACCGGCGATGGCTATGAGCAGAATCATCGTGAATTGATCGCCGCTCGCATCCTCGCCGCCGTTGGTGGCCTGCACCTGCCAGATGGAGAATATGGCCATGGCGATACCGACCACCACCATCAGAATACCGATTATGGCTCGCGTAAGGCTGGAACGACGGTTGTCGGTCAGTTCAATCGGACGCAATGCCTCCAATGGCGTTACCGCGGTGGCGGAACGTGCAGATCCCATGGATGCAAGCACCGTCACCACAATGCCGAAGAGAATCGGTACGACGGCGGCTTGCCAGGAGAAGTTGAACCGCATACCCGCCTGCATGATGTCGCTGACGCACATGCCCCACATGAGCAGGCTTCCAAGCACCACGCCAAGCACGGATGCGACGAAGCCGAGCACCACCGCTTCGAACAGCACGGAACCATACAGTTGGCCTTTCTTTGCGCCGATGGTGCGTAGCAAGGCGAGTGTGCGGCGGCGTTGCGCCACGAGCACTTGGAACGTGTTGGCGATCACCAGAGCCGCCACGAACATGGCAAGCACGCCGAAGCACATAAGGAATGTGGTGACGATGTTGGTTTGGTTGCCGCTTAAGGATTTGATGCTTTCGTCACTGATTTGCTGTCGTGACATCAGATCGAAATGCTTTGGCAGCAACGCTTTCACACCGTTGATGGTTTTTGCGGATACGCTGTTTCCATCCAAGGCAAGGTCGAGATACACCATTGTTGTTCCGGTGGCGCTGAAATCGTCCACTCCCTGCATTGCGGCAAGCAGATTGTTGGATCCTACGATCGCACCACCATAGTACGAGTAGGCGCCGTTCGGATCGGACGTGAGTCCTACCACGCGCACGTTGTCCGCCTTGGCTTTGCCATCGTCGCCTACCGCATATCGGGAGGTCAGGCTTACAGTGTCTCCAACGCCGACGTTCAACTGTTTCGCCATGTCTTCCGGCAGCGCGACTTCGTTGGAATCCTTCGGTTGGTCCCCTTCCGTGACATTCACGGGGAGCATGTTCTTCTGTGCCGCGGTGGAAATGATCTCGCCGCTGACGGTGCTGTCTCCCTTGGAAACGCTGACGTCGGTTTCCACCGAGGCACGGACGCCGCCAACCCCTTCGATGCCGGCGATCTGGTCGAGATGAAAGTCGCCGACAGTGCTGGAGTACGCTTCGTTGAGTTCCTCATCGCTCAGGTCGGAGCTGTTGACGGTCACCGCATAGTTGGCGTTTCCGAACATAGCGGTCAGCCGCCGCGTCAGGGAGTCGTTCATGGCATTGCCGAACAGGAAGGTGCTGGCGATGAACGCCGTGCCGATCATGATGGCGATGCCTGCGGGTATGAGCATGCGCTTGGTTTTTCGCATGAGTTTCAAAGTGATGGACCACATGGTGGATTCTGTTCCCTTCTTCGAATGCTTCTACAGTGCGTTTAGTGGGAATGTCTCGCGGAAGCCACATTCATTGTGGCGGCTTCGCGTTCCTTCATCAGCAGTTCACTCATCTGGTCTGCTGTCGGCTTGTTCACGTCCGCCACGATCTGGCCGTCGGCGAACACGAGCGCACGGTCGGCGTAAGACGCGGCGACCGCATCATGCGTAACCATGATGATGGTTTGGCCAAGTTCGTTGACGGAACGTTTCAGGAAGCTCAGCACTTCGGCGCTTGATACGGAGTCAAGATTGCCGGTGGGCTCGTCTGCGAACACTAGTTTCGGTTTGGTGATCAATGCTCGTGCGATGGCCACCCGCTGCTGTTGACCTCCCGATAGTTCGTTCGGACGATGGTTGAGACGTTCCTTAAGGCCAAGCGTTTCCACCAGCAGACGCAACCACTGTCGGTCGGGTTTCGCTCCAGCCAAGGTCAATGGCATGAGAATGTTCTGTTCGGCGGTGAACATCGGCAGCAGATTGAAGCTTTGGAAGATGAATCCGATGTCGCGGCGGCGCAGCAACGTAAGCTGGTTGTCGTTCATGCGAGTCAGATCGTCGCCATTGAATATGATGTGCCCGCCGGTCGCGGAATCCAGTCCTGCCAACGTGTGCATCAACGTGGATTTGCCGGAACCGGAAGGTCCCATAATCGCCGTGAATTTTCCTTTTTCAAAAGCAACGTTGACGCCACGCAACGCATGCACCGTGTTATTTCCGGAACCGTAGTCCTTCACAAGATCCACGGTTGCAATGGCCGTATTGGTAGCTTTGATGGTGTCCCTGATATCCATGCTGTCATTCCTTTCTTTGGATTACCTCCAAAATTACGGAAAAACAGCTGATTCCAATATCATGCGTTGGTCTGAATTATCATCTCATCCTTGAGAATGAGCAAAAATGAGACGCCCCATGCCATTGATTTATCAATCGTCGAGGAGTACACCATCCTGCGGAGGTTCGAGCCAGTACGACTCTTTTTCCACACTGACGGTGGAAGCCCACCATGTCTGATCCACGCCTGGCAGCGAACGGATGGACTCATCCACCACACGCCATAAGTCCTCGTCATCTCCGGCGATGATTTCGATGAGATAGTCGGCGCCATTCAAACCGACTCCGCTCATCGCATATGTCACCTCGTCGATCGCTAACAACTGTTCGATGTCGAGCCGATACGGAGGCCTCACACCGATGCCGAGAAACGCTTGGCGGAATCCGCCTAAACGCATGGGGCTGACCGTGGCCATAATGCGCATCACACCGGAATCCTCCAGTTTTTTGACGCGCCCACGAATCGCGGTGTGCGTCACACCAAGATGCTCCCCTAGCATGGCGTAGCTTGCCCTGCCGTCTTTCTGCAATTCGTTGAACGTGTGCACGAATCGCGCGTCCAACCGATGCACGGGAATATCGGTGCCGACGCTGGCCTCACGTTTGGTCATGAACCCAGTTTCGCCGCGTTCGGCCAGCAGACGGTTGACCACGCTGACATTATGGTCGTCAAGCACCAATCGACCGCAGGAGAACACTTGCAGACGGGTCAATCCGGGCAGTGCGCGCAAATCGTACTTCAGGAAATGGTCCATACCTTCGGCTGAATACACCACAGCTTCGGCGATGATGTCGGCATCGCCCAGCGCGCAGACCACATAGGTGACCTGAGGCATGGCTTTGAGCATGGCGAGCGCCTCGTTGCGATTGCCGTTGATGCGCAGTCCCACAAGCACCTGACTGTAATTTCCGAGACTCAACGGATTGCATACGGGCACAATGGTCATGATGCCCGCATCGGTGAGCCGTTTGTAGCTTTCCGTCGCCGCATATACGGAAATGCCGATTTTATCGGCAAGCGCCTGCATGGTCATGCGTCCGTTGCATTGCAGTGCCGAGACCACCTTCAAATCACGTGCGGTGATTGTGGTACGCCCTTCATCCTGCGTCATCACGCCTCCCTATGACAGCCATGTCATCAACCACACGCTGCCTGCGGTGGCGGCGATGGTAATCACGAGAATAATCCAGTCGGCAATTCTCATCGTAAGGTTGACCCGATATGTGCGTTTCACGCCGTTCCGATTCAGGTTGAGTCCGCGCGATTCCATGGCCCAGCCCACGCTTTGGCTCATTTTGTAGGCGCGGATCAATACGGCAATGATGATTGGCAGATACGATTTGAACCGGTCTACGAGACGCACTAATATGTTACGTTTTTTACCTGCCGCATTGACTTTGCCGCTCAGATCAAGCCCTCGAGCACGCTGCGCTTCGGACACGGATTGGAAGATGGAGAAGAACACGGGAATATACCGTAATGCGGTTGCCAAGGTAAGCCCGGCCTTGTAGGGCACACCGAGCGAGGTAAGGCCACGAACCAGTTTGGTCTGGCTGGTGGTGAACAGCGTGATGAAGCATGCAAAGCCGAGCGCTGGAATGCGCAGACCCATCACCGCCGCCATGAGCAGGTTCTCCTGCGTGAGACGCAGCCATCCCCACTGCCAGAGCACGTGCGTTCCACTCTGGTCGAAGACCGGCCAAAGCACCACGATGAACACGATGAGCACGGCGAGGATCTTCCATACCCATCCAATGCGTTCGGCGGGCACACAGTCGGTGGCGAGCATCACATGTTCGAGAATGAGGATGCCGAGGATGAACGCCCAGTTACGCCATACGAGGCAAAGGGCCAGCATGACGATGGAGATGAGGAATTTGACGCGCGGATCGGTGCGATGCAACCATCCGTCGCCTGGCACATACAGGTCGGCATCCATCAGCGTTCCTCCTTGTCGCATTCATCCTTGGCGATTTTCAACAATACGTGGGTCGCTGATACCGGACCGCGCGCCTTGTGCGGCTGCCGCGCCTGTCGCGCGGACGATTGTTGCGCTTTCTGCGATTTGTCGATCGGTCCATATTGCACGACATGACCGTCTTCCAATTCGAGCACGTGCGTGCAATACCGATATACGGCACGCATGTCATGGCTGATCATGATGACGGTGACGCCACGCCGGTTGAGTTTTTCCACGGCTCCAAGGAATCGTGATGCGAGACGATGGTCGAGACCCGCCGTAGGTTCGTCGAGGACGAGTATTGGCGTGCGCATGGCGATCACCGAAGACAATGCCACCGCACGTCGTTCGCCGTAGCCGAGCGTAGCCGGCGAAACGTCCTCATACCGGTGCAGGTCGAACAATGTCATCATTTCGTCGACACGTTTGAACACGGTGGCCGTGTCAAGTCCGAGCGCGGTCGGACCGAACGCGATCTCCTCTTTGGTGCTGGAACAGAAGATCTGATGGTCGGGATTTTGGAATACGAATCCGACGTGCGCGGCCATTTCACCCACGCTATGCTTCGATACGTCGAGCCCATCCACATTCACGATTCCTTGCGTGGGTTGAATCAGCCCGTTCAGATGCTTGGCGAGCGTGGTTTTGCCTGACCCGTTGCGCCCGATAAGCCCTACGAAGGCGCCCTGTTCGATATCCAGGCTGACGTCGTCCAGTGCGGGAGACGCATTGCCGCCCTGTCCATAGCGGTGCGTCACATGGTCCAGACTGATGATCGCATGCTTCGGTTTGCCGTCATTCCTTACCGGCAACGCCTTGATGACAGGGGACGGTCCGTCACTCACCCGCACGCCGGAGGATTCCAACAGTCCGCGTTCCCGGGTAAATAGGCTGGCGTCTCCATTGCGCACCACTTCACCGTTGACCATGAACAGCACCTGATCGGCCCAGTAGGCGATGTGTTCGGTATCCTGCTCGGCCATGATCACCGTCATGGAACGGGTCTGGCGAATGCGTTCGAGCACGTCGAACACTTCCTGCTTGCCTTCGGGGTCGAGGGCCGCGGTGGGTTCGTCAAGAATAAGCACATCGGGTTCCGCCGCGAGCGCGGCGGCGATGGCCACGCGCTGCATCTGGCCTCCCGACAGGCTGGTCGGTACACGTTTGCGGTATCCGGCCATGCCGACCAAGTCAAGCATGATGTCGATCTGCTTGTCGATGATGTTTGGGGCTACTCCGCGGTTTTCCAGCGGGAAAGCGATCTCATCCTCGACACTCGAGCAGAACAGCTGCGCCTCCGGATCCTGTTGCACGTAGCCGACGCGCTCCGACAGTGCCGAGACGGAGTGCCTGCTCGTATTCATGCCGTTAACTTCCACGACACCGCTCATAGTGCCGTCGGCCAGGTTCGGAATGATGCCGGCCAATGCCATGCATAGCGTGGATTTGCCAGCTCCGGTCGGTCCGATGATGCCGACGAAGGAGCCGGACCGGATGTCGAAGCTGACGCGCTTGAGACTTTCCACCGGCTTGCCCCCGTCGGTCAGTGGCGCGTACTTCCATCCTAAGTCGCGAACCGTAATCATGACGCCCACCCCGTGCTTTCACGCATTTTTTTCCGCAGCCGGCAACCGCATTTCACAATAAAACCCGTGGAATCGCCTTTCATCGGCAAATCCACGGGCCTGCCTTCACATGATATTAATGTATCACTCCCCCGCCTTAATACCGAGGTTGCCCAAACGTACCAGCGGCGGATAGGCCTGACGAACGGCGGTGAACAGCGCGAAGCCCACAATCAGACCCACCGCCATCTGGAAGGAGTTGCCCGCGATCTCACCCAACGCCGGGCCAAATCCGGAAAGGATTCCGCCTGCGATGAAATAGCCGAACACCTTCCATACGCCTGCGATCACCGAGCCGATAATGATGTTCGCCGGATTGAATTTCTTGACGAGCAGGCCCACGAGCACGGCCTGCAGGCCATCGATGATGAACGTGAAGATGGCCCACTGCGGATAACCGGAAATCAGATCGCTCAACGCCGGGCCAAGACCGCCGATAACGCCGCCCACCCATGGTCCGAACGCATACGCGCTGAAATAGATCATGGTGTCGGACAGGTTGAGGTAGCCACGGATCGGTGTCGGGATCTTCACGAGCATGGTCAGCACCGTGGTGACCGCGGTCATAATGGCGATTAGCGGAATGGTGTTGACATGCAACGCCTTTTTGATATCGTTCTTGACTTCTTGAGCCATGATCTCTTCTCTCTTTACGTTATTCTCAATATCATCGGTAATGCTTGTATTTTTGAAAGAATCTAATGTTTTTTCTTTCAAAGAAAAGAATTGAGATATTGCTTTTCGTAACAACCGCAGATTCTATACCAGCTGTAATACATTGAGATGACATCGTTTGCAGATACGACGAAACGGTCTGCGACACCACCCCTTCTTTTCGATGTCGCAGACCGTTTCATTTGTTTAGGATGGCGCTATTCCGCCGATCCGATGCATTTCACTTGGCAAGACCAGATTCACGCAGAGCCGCGAAACCACCCTTGAGATCGTCGAGGATGTCTTCGATGTTCTCGGTGCCGATGGACAGACGAATGGTGCCCTGGTGAATGCCCTGGTCCTCGAGCTCCTCCACTGTCTCCTGAGAGTGCGTGGTGGAGGCCGGGTGGATCACGAGGCTCTTGGCGTCGGCCACGTTGGCCAACAGGCTGAACAGGTGCAGGTTGTCGATGAACACGCGTGCCGCGTCCTTGCCGCCCTTGATGTCGAAGGTGAAGATGGAGCCGCCGCCATTCGGGAAGTACTTCTTGTACAGCTCGTTGTCCTTGCGGCCTTCGATGGACGGGTGGGAGATGGACTCGACTTCCGGAACGGTCTTCAGATAGTCGATGACCTTCAGCGCGTTCTCAACATGGCGTTCGACACGCAACGACAGGGTTTCGGTGCCCTGCAGCAGCAGGAATGCGGCGAACGGAGACAGGGTGGCACCGGTGTCGCGCAGCAGGATGGCGCGGATGCGGGTCACGAACGCGGAGCCGCCCAGAGCCTCGTAGAAGTTCAATCCGTGATAGGACGGATCCGGCTCGGTCAGGGTCGGGAACTTGCCCGGCACTTCGGCCCAGTTGAAATTGCCGCCTTCAACGATCACACCGCCGAGGGTGGTGCCGTGGCCGCCAATGAACTTGGTTGCGGATTCGACCACGACATCAGCGCCATGCTCCAGCGGGCGGAACAGGTACGGGGTGGCGAAGGTGTTGTCGACGATCACCGGCAGATGATGCTTGTGGGCGATGGCGGTGATGGCTTCGAAGTCTGGCAGGTCGGCGTTCGGATTGCCGAAGGTCTCGAAGTAGACGAGCTTGGTGTTCTCCTGGATGGCGTCCTCGAACTCCTGCGGATTCTCGGCGGAGACGAAGGTGGTGGTGATGCCGTCACGCGGCAGGGTGTGACGCAGCAGGTTGAAGGTGCCACCGTATATGTTCTTGGCGGCGACGATGTGATCGCCGGACTGGGTAATGTTGCGCACCGCGTATTCGACCGCGGCTGCGCCGGATGCGACGGCCAGACCTGCGGTGCCGCCTTCGAGGGCTGCGATGCGGTCTTCGAACACGCTTTGGGTGGAGTTGGTCAGGCGGCCGTAGATGTTGCCTGGATCAGCCAGTCCGAAACGGGCCTCGGCGTGGTCGAAATTATGGAACACGTAGCTGGTGGTCTGGTAGATCGGCACCGCGCGGGAATCGGTTGCCGGATCGGCCTGCTCCTGGCCGACGTGAAGCTGCAGGGTTTCGAAGCGGTAGTTCTTGGAATCTGCCATGGTTTCTGCTCCTTGTGTGGAATGGTTCGTTGCCTGTCTTGCTGGCCACCCGCCTTGCCGTGTGTGGCGGCTGGTCAGGTGTTGGTAGTGACAATAATCCGGCCGCGCTCCGCAATGCAAGCCAAACGTTATCGCACTTGCCTATATCCCTTTATAAACCGTTGGAATCATTGCCATTCAAGCTCTACAAAACCGTTCTGACAACCATCTGGAAAACTGCGACACGCCGGCAAACGGCACTGCGGTGAAACACCGTGCGAAGCATCGAGTCTCCGAAGTCAGACGGGCGGCTAAAGTCGTGGTCAGACAATCGCAAGAGAGGGTTTCAACATGGATGACGTGATTCTGTATGATCGCGACCCGCATTATGTTCCGCGCGTTGCGGCGGTGCATGACATGTGCGGATACGGCAATTGCTCGCTGACGGCGGCCATTCCGATCCTGTCGGCGGCCGGGTGCGACGTGTGCCCGGTGCCGACCGCGCTGTTTTCGGCACACACGCGCTACAGCGTATTCACCTTCCACGATACGACTGAGATTTTGGACGGCTATCTGGACGCATGGCGTAAGGAGAACGTCGATTTGGACGGCGTGTATTCCGGTTTTCTTGGCTCCGCCGAACAGGTTGCGATTATCAAACGCCTGTATTCGCAATATCCGCATGCCTTGCGTTTGGTGGATCCGGTAATGGGAGATGGAGGCGAAATCTACGCCACATACACGCCGGAACTCTGCGAAGCTATGGGCACGCTGGTGGATGGCGCCGACGTGCTGATGCCGAATTTGACGGAAGCATCCATATTGACGAAACGCACATACCCAGGGCGCGATCTGAGCGATGCCGAAGTAAATGACATGATTGACGCATTGCTTGATTTGGGTGCGAAAAACGTGGTTTTGAAAGGCATCGATCATGACGATGGCACGATTCGCAATTATGTTGCCTCAGCTGCTTCGGGGGCTTCTGGCAAGCAGGAGCTTGCGCACAGCAAGCTGCCGTTCATGACGCATGGTACCGGCGACGCGTTCGCTTCCGCACTCTGTGGTGCGCTGATGGCGGGCAGGCCGTTAGCCGAATCGGCACATATCGCAGGCGAGTTCGTGCGTCATGCCATGGAAAACACGCAGTATCAGCCGCATCATGATGAACGTGGCGTGAGCTTTGAACTGAATCTTGACGAGCTGACGCAGCTGGTCCGTCACTGAGCATTCCGATCATATACGGTTTCGGGCGTTCCACAGCCATTGGTCCCGTGGAGCAATGTGGATAACGGCAAGTTATCCACCGACTATCCCAAACACGCCCGAAACCGCATCCTTTATCCACATTCGCCGTTCACGCTTGCTTCACACCGATTCTTTCTGCTGGACTTGAACCATGAACGGCAACACAACATATGACGTTCCGATCGCAACGCAGCGTTCGGAACAGCTTCTTGATTCCATCGCACAGCGATTGCATGATGGCACTCTGTGCGCACGGCAGCTCGGCGAACTTGGCGAACAGTATGCGGCCGCATGGCTGGAAAGCCAGGGCTGGCAGACGCTCGACCGCAATTGGCACTGCCGGTATGGCGAACTCGACATCGTCTCACGCGACGATGCGGGAATCATCGTCTTCGTCGAAGTCAAAACCAGGCGGACGCTCCGCTATGGCACTCCGCAGGAAGCCGTGACGTCATCCAAGCAGATCAACCTGCGCCACGCGGCCGTGCAGTGGCTGTCGGACAGCGACCATCGCACACCACACAACGGCGTACGCTTCGACGTCATCACCGTCATCGTACGTGACGGCAAGCCGCTTGTGCACCATATTGAAGGAGCGTTCTGATGGCCATCGGCAGCGCACTTTCCGTGGGACTAATCGGATTGAAAGCCTTCATCATCCAAATCCAGGCGTTCGTCTCCCCCGGACTTCCTTACTTCTCCATCATCGGACTTCCCGACACCTCGCTTTCCGAAGCGAGGGAACGTGTCAAATCCGCATGCCAAGCCAGCGGCGCAAAATGGCCAGAGACACGGGTCACGGTCAATCTTTCGCCGGCATCCATGCCCAAACGCGGTTCCTCTCATGATCTGGCGATAGCAGCGAGCGTGTTCAGCGCATCCGGAACGATACCCCACGATTGCCTGAAAGACACTGTCGTGCTCGGGGAAGTGAATCTCGACGGCACGGTGCTTCCCATCAACGGACTACTGCCGATTCTGCTGCACGCACGCGATCAGGGCGTCTGCAAAGTGATCGTGCCGCATGCCAATCTGGACGAAGCCGCCCTCGTGCCCGACGTCAACGCCATCGGCGTACGCCACGTGGGCGAATTGATCGAACTGATGGGAGGCACCGCGAAGTACGAGATTCCCGACCGGATCAGGGACGTGAACCCCAACGACGCCGCCATGTCGATATACCCTTCCCCGGGAGACATGAATGAGGTCATGGGGCAGGAAACGGCCAAATGGGCGTTGGAGGTGGCGGCCGCAGGTGGACACCATCTGATGATGACCGGCCCTCCCGGTACCGGAAAAACCATGCTTGCTTCGCGCATTCCCGGCATTATGAGCCCGTTAAGCGAATCGGAACAGCTGGAAGTCGCATCAATCCGCTCCCTATGCGGCACATTGCCCAGCTATGGCATCAGCGACATTCCACCATTCGAAGCGCCGCACCATACCGCATCCACCGCGTCCCTGGTCGGCGGTGGCGCAGGGTTGGCGCAGCCAGGCGCGATCACACGGGCGCACCGGGGCATTCTGTTCATGGACGAGGCGCCCGAATTCTCGGCACGCACCCTACAAACATTGCGCGAACCCTTGGAATCCGGGTACGTGGCAATATCGCGTGCGAAAGGCACCACCTACTATCCAGCGAGATTCCAACTGATCATGGCGGCCAATCCCTGCCCCTGCGGTTACGCCTACGGCAACGGCGAACGCTGCACCTGCAAGGAAAAAGACCGTATCAAATACTTCAGCCGACTGTCCGGGCCGATCCTCGACCGCATCGACATTCAAATCGAAGTGCCTCCCGTGGAACGAATCAATCCGGGAATGACACCTTCCGGCGAATCCAGCCATGCCATTCGCCTGAGGGTCATCGTAGCAAGGCAAACCGCGCAGGAGCGTTTTCGTGAATTCGGGTGGGTCTGCAATGCGCAGGCCACCGGAACATGGCTTCGCGCCAACACGTCCACGAAAGCCATCGAACTGGTGAACCATGCGTTGGCCAGTGAGCGGCTCAGCCTCAGAGGGGCGGACCGTGCCATGCGGCTCGCATGGACTCTGGCCGACCTATCAGGCAAAACCTCTCCGGGGCAGGAAGAGATGATGCAGGGAATCTCCATGAGAACGAAGTTGACATGAATGAAAATACAAATACGAACGGCAACACAACCGCCATTGACGACGAGACCCTGGCACGTGCGGTGCTCACCTACTGTCTGGACAGCGCCGACGCGATGATGTACGCGCTGATCAAAGGCATCGGATCAGCCACGCACACCTTGCAACTACTCGCCGACAGCGGTCCAGGCAATCATGAAAACGTGACCACAGCCGCTTGCAAAACCCTGGATGCGGCATTCATCAACGGCATCACGCGTTGGGGACGCAGCATCAACTCCCGAGGCATGGCCTCATTCCATGGTGCAATGGTCTCCTGGCAGCATCGTTTGACCACACTGCCCAGCACCGATCCCGATGAGCTCAAGGACTGGTTCACAGTAGGAGGCACACAGTGGATCGTCGCACCACACCATCCCTGCTGGCCTTCGCAGCTCGCCGACCTCACCATGTATACGGACTGGGCCGCCCCATTATGTCTCTGGGGGCAAGGCAACCCGCAAGCATTGGTATCATGTCCGGAACCGATCGGCATCGTCGGGTCACGCGGAGTGAGCGAATACGGAAGGCAAAGTGCACACGAGCTTGCCAAACAGGCAGCCCGTGCCGGGCACCTCATAGTATCCGGGGGCGCCTTGGGCACCGATGCGGCAGCCCACTGGGGTGCCATCCAAGCCATGGACGAAATCGGGGCTCCCCTCGCGGGCCGCACCGTCGCGGTATTTGCCGGAGGACTCAACCATATCGGGCCGAAAAGCAACGGACGCCTTTTTGAAACCATCATCAGCCACTCCGGCGCACTGATCTCGGAACTGTGCCCAGGAACCGCTCCGGAAGCCAGACGATTCCTCATTAGAAACCGTCTGATAGCGGCCTTGTCGTCCAGCCTCATCGTCGCCCAGGCGCGCGCACGTTCAGGTGCGCTCAACACCGCGGGATGGGCCGACGAACTCAACCGCCGCGTATTCGCGGTGCCAGGAGACGTGACCATGCCACACAACACGGGCTGCAACCGGCTCATTCAAGAAGGACGAGCAAACATCATCTGCTCACTGACCGACATCGATGAATTCTGCCATGCCTCGCACCGCCCGCAACCAGTCGTCATAGACGACGAACAGACGGAAGAACCAGCCGACGACGTCCTGCCGGAATCAGACGACACCACCAGAACCATATTGAAAGCCATACGACAATGCGACGCGAAATATGGCCATGTCTCCACTGACGGACTGCTCGCCATACTGGCAGAGACCAATCCCGAAGAATATCCGATCTCACGAATCGTATTGGAACTCGGTGTACTGGAACTCAACGGACTCATCAACACGCAACACGGTAACATCACCATCGTCAACGCAGACACCGCGCAACAACGCAACTGACACCGCCAATCGTCACAGCCATCGACAAACAAACACGCAAGAACATGCGAAAACACTCATATGACAACATACCCGCCATTCAATGAACCTCAGCGAGGTCACACCTTGTGCGAAAATCGTTGGTATGAGTCCGAAGCATGTTGAAGATATGTATGATGCAGTAATCGTCGGCGCAGGAGCGGCAGGTCTTTCCGCAGCGTTAGGAATGTTGCGAAGCGAGCAGATGCAAGAGCTGAAGGAAGCCGGCATCGAACCGAATATTCTGGTGATTTCCAAGCTCCAGCCGTTGCGCTCGCACACCGGTTCCGCAGAAGGCGGCATCGCGGCCAGCCTCGGCAATGTCGAACATGACGATTGGCATTGGCACTACTACGACACCGTCAAAGGCGGCGATTGGCTGGTCGATCAGGATGCGGCCGAACTGTTCGCGCAAGAGGCTCCGGCAACGGTAATCGAGCTGGAACATGCCGGCGTGGCGTTTTCCCGCACCGAAGACGGGCACATCGCACAGCGTCGTTTCGGCGGGCACACCAAGGATTTCGGCAAGGAACCGGTTCGCCGAGCCGCATACGCCGCAGACCGCATCGGCCATCAGATCCTCTTCTCGCTGTGGCAACAGTGCGTGGCGGAAGGCGTCGAATTCGCGGAAGAATGGTATGTAACCGATCTGGTGATCAGCGAAGATGGCACCAAAGCCGAAGGCGTAGTGGCATTCGACACCCATAAGGGTCAAGTGCACGCCATTCATGCGCGCAACGTGCTTCTGGCCACCGGAGGCGCAGGCCGCCTGTTCCACACCACATCCAATTCGTGGGATCTGACCGGCGACGGCATGGCTCTCACACTGCATGCCGGACTGCAGCTGGAAGACAGCGAATTCGTACAATTCCACCCGACCGGCTTGGCGCATACCGGCATTCTGCTGTCGGAAGCGGCCCGCGCGGAAGGTGGCGTGCTCCGTAATGCCGATGGCGAGGCCTTCATGGAAAAGTACGCTCCCGGGCACGCCGATCTGGCTGCGCGAGACGTGGTCAGCCGCTCCATCACCGCTGAAATCGACGCCGGACGTGGCGTGGCGGATCCGAAGGATCCAGATGGCCCGAAGGATTGCGTGTGGCTCGATATGACCGGCATTGATGCCGACCATATGCATGAAGTGCTGCCTCAGGTGGTGGAAACCATCGAAAAGTACGCCGATCTTGATCCGACCAAGGATTATGTGCCGGTCAAACCGACCGCACACTACACCATGGGCGGCATTCCGATCACCACCAACGGCGAGGTATATCGTTGGACTGACGGCGAACGCGCCATCGTTGACGGCCTGTTCGCAGCCGGCGAATGCTCGTGTGTATCCGTGCACGGCGCGAACCGTCTTGGCGGCAACTCCCTGCTGGATGCCTGCCTGTTCGGCACTCGTTCCGGCAAGGCGCTTGCGGAACGCATCGCCGCCGCTCCGG
Organism: Bifidobacterium catenulatum PV20-2; assembly: GCF_000800455.1. Classification (NCBI taxonomy): domain Bacteria; kingdom Bacillati; phylum Actinomycetota; class Actinomycetes; order Bifidobacteriales; family Bifidobacteriaceae; genus Bifidobacterium; species Bifidobacterium catenulatum. Next base: position 802,916 of record NZ_CP007456.1, on the reverse strand, counting down.
TGAATGATCCGATGGCCGAAGCCGTTGAAGAGGCCGAAGATGGAACAGACGACGTGCGGCAGGCCGCCGATGCACGTTCCTCTGAATTGAAGGATCTTCTGACGCAGCTTCCCGAAGACGACGAGCACGCTTCGGATAATCCGTATCAGCTTATGGCCGACTTAGGATCCGTTATGGAAAAAGCGGTCGCCGTGCGCTGCGACGCGAACAGCATCGAGCAGGCGCAGGCCATATTGCGTAGCGATCTGGAAGCCCGCGCCCAGGTTTTGCATGCGCATTCCGATTCCGCCACGTTCAATCAGGAGATCACCGCCATTTGGGAGGTGCGACATCTGCTTGAGCTTGGTTCGGCCGTGCTTGCGGCGTCCGACGCTCGCCATGAGTCCCGCGGATCATTGAAACGTCTTGACTTCCCGGAACGTGATGATGAGCAGTTCCTCGCCCATTCCATGGTGGATGCTTCCGGACAGATCTCCTGGCAGCCGGTACATATTGTGAACATGCCGCCAAAAGCCCGTGAGTACTGATCCCTCTGGGCACGGTGTATGGCAAACTTGTTGTCGGTTTTTATTGGAAAGGCGAGTAGATGAGCGGTATGGAAAACGGCATGAACACGGTGACGTTGCGGGTCAATAGGTTCACCCCGCGCCCCGAACGTGCCCGCGACCGCGAACGCGGGGGCTCCCCGTTCGCCCGGAAAAGCTCTCCGTTCGGAGATTCCGGCGCGTCGGCGCGTCGCCGTCCCCGCGGCAAGCAGTGGGTGCAGGATTACACGTTGCATGTGCGTCCGGAAGACACGGTGCTTGATTGCCTGTTGAAGATCAAGCGAACCGTCGATCCGACTTTGGCATTCCGCTATTCCTGCGGTCATGGCATGTGCGGCTCCGACGCGGTGTCCATCAATGGCACGCCGACGCTATTATGTACCGCTTCCGTCAGGGATTGGGCCAAGCAGCCGAATACCGTATTAGTGGACGATGAGGGATTCCGCCATACCGGAGACGCAGATGCGTCGCTTGCAGATGACGCCGTTTCCGTTTCTTCAGGCGATCTTGGCGTGATCGAGCTCGCTCCCCTGCCGGGTTTCCCCGTACAGCGTGACCTGGTTGCCGATATCGATCAGATGCTCGATCAGATCAGGAAGCTTAAGCCGTATTTGCAGGCCAATAACGAATTAGCCACCACCAAAGACGGCAAAATCAACGCTTTTGAATATCTGCAGAATCCTCAGCAGCTTGCCAAATATGAGCTGCTCACCAATTGCATTGCCTGTGGCACTTGCGAAGGAAGCTGCCCAGTGTACGCCGGAGGCGAGGCGTTCATCGGTCCAGCGGCGTTGATCACCGCGTCTCGTTTCATCAATGATTCGCGAGATGGTCAGACGAATGCTCGTATGGATGCCATTGATTCCGCGGACGGTATCGCAGCATGTCAGTCGGTTCGCGCCTGCACCCGCGAATGCCCACGTGGCATCGACGTAGGCGAGGAAATCTGGCAACTAATCGCCCAAGTCAAGGAACGCTGAACCCATGGATAGAACGTCGTACACCAATCTCGCCAAGTCTTGGGAATACGTTGAAGATCATGCGTTCTCACGCCAGTCAACCAACCTGAACGCCATTCGTACCCACGCCGAAGAAGCGGGCATTCCGCAGGGTTCCGCAGCACAGGCGGAGTTGTTGCGCATGCTGGTGCATATGGTGAATGCGTCGTCAGTGATTGCCGTCGGCACCGGTTCCGTAGTGGAAACATTGCAGCTTGTCAATGGTTTGGATAACAGGGGGCAGCTTACCGCGGTCGATTCCTCTTCCCAAGGCATTGCGCTGATTCGCACGTTGTTCAATCATCTTTCCGACGAAACGCAGACCACGCTTCGCGCAGTGAATGCTCCTGTCAACGTGTTTCTGCCGCGTTTGAACGCCGAAACATACGATTTGATCGTTGTTGCCGGCGATTCCGAAAATTATGCTGCCTCTTTTGAGCAGGCTCCCCGCCTGCTGAAGAAGCATGGTGTGATCGTATTCACGGATGTGCTCGCTTTCGACGCTGCGACTTCCGCAGGTGGCGTATTGAATCCCGCCAACCGCGACGCTAAATCCATTGCCATGCGTACCCTGCTGGAAACCGTGGAATCCGATGAACGTTTCATCACCGCGCTCACTCCGACCGGTACGGGTCTGCTCGTAGCAGTCAAGCGCTAGTGTGGCCGTTCCCAGCGGCCTATCGTTTCCTCATACAACAAAGCCGACGCTCACCGATATGTGATAAGCGTCGGCTTTGTTGTGTCTGGCATATGGCGCGGAATGCCATACGCCGGAACGTCGTTATTTGACCTTTGGATGTGTGTTGATCATCTGGCTGACCACAACGGTGCCGTCTTCAAGTACGGATTCCACTTCCCCGGCAGCGTCCTCGTCGGCAGTATGATGCTTATGTTTCGACGATGCGGCAGCGGCCAGTTCGAACTTCTTCGATTGACGGCTCAACAGAATACCAGAAATCACCGCCGCGACCATGGAGCCAACAAGCACGCCAAAGCGTGCCTCCGCAGATAATTCGGCATCCTTATATGCGAGCGAGGAAATCAGGAACGACACGGTGAAGCCAATGCCGCACGCACAGGCTGCGGGGAACATGTCGCGCACGCGCAGCCCCTTGGCCATCTTCAATCCAGCCACATGCGTGGAAAGCCAGGCCGTGACCATGATACCCAAAGGTTTGCCAATCACCAACGCCACCATGACGGCAACAACGACCGGCGAAACGAACAGCGCCAAAGTCAACGACTCAAAATGCACGCCAGTAGCGAACAATGCGAAAACCGGCAAGGCCAGCAGCGCTGAGAACGGTTGCAGCTTGTCCGCATAGCGTTCGGCGCGTGGAGTCTTTTCGCCGTAGCATTCATGCGCGGGAGTAAGCAGACCTACCAGCACGCCAGCCAAGGTAGGATGCACACCGGCTTCGAACATCATCACCCAAGCCAGAATACCGACGATGGCCACGGCAAACCATGGCACTTTGCGCATACGCACGAGGAAATACCACAAGATCGCGCACACGGCGATGCCGACGAACCAGTACCATGCGTTCACCGAGGAGAAGAACACTGCGATCAGAATGATGGCAAGCAGATCGTCCACCGTAGCCAATGTCATCAGGAATGCGCGAATGGAGCCTGGCAACGCCTTGGCGAACAAGGCAAGCACGGCCAGCGAGAACGCGATATCCGTGGCTGTAGGAACCGCCCAACCATGGGACATCTCACCAAATGTGAAATTCGTTCCGGAAGCGATGACCAGCGGATCGGAACCGAAACCGGAGAACAGGAACAGCGTCAACAAGAATAACACCGGCGGGGCCATCATGCCACCGACCGCGCACAGCATCGGCACCGCAGCCGCCTTGGGATTCGCCAGTGAGCCGGTAGTAAGTTCCTGTTTCAATTCCAGTCCAACGGTCAGGAAGAACACCGTCAGAAGGCCGTCTTGCACCCAGTGGCCCAATCCCATGTCGATATTGGTGTGGGGAATGGCGATGCGGAAGCTCTCCAGCTCTTCAAACGCATGTGCCGTGAATGGCAGGTTCGCAAGCAGCAGACCGGCGAGTGCAAAACCGAGCATAATCAAACCCGATATGCGATCGGAAGCGGCGATATATCGTATTTTCGCCCAGAGTCCCTGCTTACGTTCGGTCATTGCTCTCCCGTCTGTTGCCGCGAGTATCCACGGCCCGCCACTCACTTAAGAAAAGCGTCTGCGGTATTGGCATGCGCAGACGCTTCAATAGTGGTTCCAGTGTACCGAGAGGTGTCGGCGTTTATATTTCCAAACCGTCTTTTTCCACTGGGATTCACGGTTTTATTCGTTATGGCAGCTTTTCTTGTACCACACCGTTCGCCCGGAGAGAAACCGAACATATCTCGGCAACAGCCGCTTCACATAGGCATGCTGGTGGGTTTGCGCCGATCTCATTGATTCGAACACCATTCACGGCAGCGCCGCCGTTACTCTCAGAAAAAGAAAGCCTCCCCCGCATTTCGCGAGGGAGGTTCATGTGCGCGAGACAGGATTCGAACCTGCGACCTGCTGATCCGTAGTCAGCTGCTCTAATCCGCTGGGCTACTCGCGCAACGTCATCTCATTTATTTATGCCACCTGATGACCGGTGGCCAGTGCGCGAGACAGGATTCGAACCTGCGACCTGCTGATCCGTAGTCAGCTGCTCTAATCCGCTGGGCTACTCGCGCAACGTTGCTTGTTTTCGGCAACTCGAATAAGATACACCCAAATGGCCGCGCAGCAAAATCTCGGCGTGTCGCACTTGTTTCCGCGGATTTCAGATATGGATTGCAATTGCGTAAAACCCTACGAAATCTGAAATCTTACGAATGTGTATGCGACACGCCGCAAACGCTACGCGGCGCGCCTGCGGGGAATCTCCTCCGTCGAAACCTTCAGCAGTTTCGGAGTGCCGGAGCCATTGACGGAAGCCTCATCCACCACCACTTCCGACACGCCGGTCATACTCGGCAGCTGGAACATCGTATCTTCCAAGATCTTCTCAATAATCGACCGCAAGCCGCGCGCTCCCGTACCCCTGCGAATCGACGTGGCCGCAATCTGCCGCACCGCATCCTCGGTGAACGTCAACGTCACCCCATCGATCGCAAACAGCTTCTGATACTGCTTGACCAGCGCATTTTCCGGTTCGACCAGGATGCGCGCCAAATCATCCTCCGTAAGCTCCTCAAGCACGCTCACCACCGGCAATCTGCCGATGAATTCAGGCAATAAACCGAAATCGGCAAGATCGTCGGCCGAGGCCTGGGCAAGCAGCTCACGATTCGGCACCTCATGATCATGCCAGGCCGCACCAAATCCGCTTTCGCGAGCACCTAGGCGCTGTGCCACAATATCGGCGAGTCCAACGAAAGCACCACCGCAAATGAACAGAATGTCTCGGGTGTCGATCTGCACCGTCTCCATTTCCCGATGTTTGCGTGAACCTTCCACAGGCACGGAAGCCACAGTGCCTTCCAAAATCTTCAGCAGGGCCTGCTGCACGCCCTCACCTGACACATCGCGCGTAATAGACGTGTTCTCGCCGCTTTTGCGCGCTATCTTGTCGATTTCGTCAATATAGATGATGCCCTGCTGCGCACGCGCCACATCGCCGTCAGCGGCCTGGATAAGGCGTTGCAGCACGGTTTCCACATCGTCACCCACATAACCGGCTTCGGTGAGCGTGGTGGCGTCAGCGATCACGAACGGCACGTTCATGACTTTCGCCAGCGTCTGCGCAAGATACGTCTTGCCCACACCGGTAGGTCCCAGCAGCAGAATATTCGATTTGGCCACCTGCACGCCAGCCAACGGATCGTCGTTTTCGCGGGTTGCACGATCGCTTAATTCCGTGGATTCGCGCATTTCCATGTTGACGCGCTTGTAATGGTTGTATACAGCCACGGAAAGCGTACGTTTGGCTGACTCCTGCCCAACCACATAGTTGTCGAGATAGGCGCTGATCTGGGCCGGTTTCGGCAACTGCAACGTATTCAGCTGGGCATCCTTGACACGTTCTTCGGAAATGATGTCGACGCATAGCTCGATGCATTCGTCGCAAATGGCCGCGCCCGACCCGGTAACGAGCTTGCGTACCTGATTTTCCGTTTTACCGCAGAACGTGCATCGTGACACTTCGTCGTTGTAGCTGACCACTCGTCCCATTCGCACCCCTTTGTTTTTCGTACCTGCCATTGAACAACTGACGCCATGCGATCGTCATTGAAAAACACAATACCCCTGCCGACGCCTGGCAGGGGTATTGATTTGTGAAGATGCGCGACTCGACCTTCGGCCAAGATTGCCACAACAACCGTTCAGCCGCGGTGTTCCAGCACCTCGTCGACGATGCCGTATTCCTTGGCCTCCGGAGCGGTCAGGAAGGTGTCGACCTCGATATCCTTGCGAATCTTCTCCACATCACGACCGGTATGTTTGGCCAGTGTATTTTCAAGCCATTCGCGCATACGCAGCATTTCCTTGGCCTGGATTTCAATTTCCGTGGCCTTGCCAAAACCCTGGTCGATGGCTGGCTGATGGATGAGCACGCGGGCATTTGGCAGCATCAGACGCTTGCCCTTGGCACCGGCTGCCAACAGGATGGCGGCCGCAGAAGCGGCCTGACCGAGGCACACGGTCTGCACGTCCGGCTTGATGTACTGCATGGTGTCATAGATGGCGGTCATGGCCGTCATGGATCCGCCCGGGGAATTGATGTACATCATCACATCGCGGTTCGGATCCTGGCTTTCGAGCACCAACAGCTGGGCCATGATGTCATCGGCGGAAGTGTCATCGACCTGCACGCCCATGAAGATGATGCGGTCTTCAAACAGACGGGTGTACGGATCCTGCCTTTTGAAACCGTACGGGGTCTTTTCTTCGAACTGCGGCAAAACGTAGCGGTTCTGCGGCGCGAAAGCTGCTTCGCGAGCAGCCGCCGCCTGGAATCCGACCACTCCGGCCGGACCCGCAAGTCGCTCTGCTCGGGCTACGAACTGGGATTCTTCGCTTGCCATGTTCACTCTCCCTTGGTGGCGTTCATCGTGTCGTGCGTGGAGACGAGCTTGTCCACAAAGCCATATTCCAACGCTTCCTGCGCAGTGAACCAGTGGTCGTACTCGTTGTCGCGGTAGATTTCCTCAACCGTGTGGCCGGTCTGCTCAGCCGTCAGTTCGCTCATGGTCTTCTTCATGTCCATGATCAGCTCGGCGTTGATACGCACGTCGGTTGCGGTACCACCGATGCCACCGGAAGGCTGGTGCATGAGCACGCGGGCGTGGGATGTCAGGAACCTCTTGCCCTTAGTGCCGGAGCTCAGCAGGAACTGGCCCATGGATGCGCACATACCCAGGCCAACGGTCGCCACGTCAGGCTCGATGAGCTGCATGGTGTCGTAAATGGCCATACCTGCGGTGATGGATCCTCCCGGAGAATTGATGTACAGCCAAATATCCCTCTTCGGATCTTCGGCAGCCAACATCAGCATCTGCGCGCAAATGCGATTGGCCATCTCATCTTTGACTTCTTCGCCCATCCAGATGATGCGGTCTTTCAGTAGACGGTTGAAAATCGGATCGGCGGGCCCTGCCGGCATATCTTCGCCGGCCATGACGGGCAGAGGTGCACTGAAGTTGCTCACCTTGTCTCCTTTTCCTGTGTTCTCTATAGCTTCACAGCCTACCGCTTCGAAGCGACTGGGAACGAAATTGCGCTGACAGTGGAGTCTTCACGCACCCCAACATGCTTTTTACAACCCGTTATTTACGTTTTGCGCCGATACGGAATGCCGCAATCAGGCAGCAGATGGCTACGGAGACAATGGCAATCATCATGGCGAACGTCCAACTTCCGCCGACGGCTGTGGCATGACGGAACGCATCACTGCCCTCTTCGCCCGAACCGGCCTGAGCCACCGACAGAATCGTGGAAAAGAGCGCTGTACCGGCGGCACCACCAAACTGCAGGCAGGTATTGAACACCGCATTGCCGTCCGGCATGAACTGAGGCGCGATATTGCGTAACGCATTGGTCATGATATTGGAAAAACCAAGCGAATAACCAAGTCCGAAAATGAAGTAGAAACCGGCAAGCGTGACGGGTGTCAGTCGCATGGAAAATACCAGCAGCAGAATCGGCCCGCAAATCGCGGCGAAAAACGCGCCGAGAATCGGACGCACCGGCCCGAAACGGTCGTACAGCATGCCTCCAACCGGTGCAAAAAACGCGCCGATCAACGCACCCGGCAACACCAACGCGCCGGACAGGAACGCGCTGGTTCCCAACGAAAGCTGCGCCACATTGGTGATCACATAACCGAAACCGATGCCGACGATCGGCAGCAGCATGTAGGCGATCAAATGCAGCAACACCATCGGGTCACGCAGCCAGCCCAAACGGATCAGCGGCGAGAACGAACGCTTCGACGACCAGCCGAAAAACAGCAATGACCCCAATCCAACGATCAGACTCACCACGGCAAACACTGCCGACACCGTGGCGCTGACGCCGGAAACCGCGGCGCTGACGGCCACTCCAGCTTGATTCAGGAACATCACCAATCCGCACAACGCAAGCACAATCGACACGAACTGCAACGAATTGAGACGCGCCTCTTCCGTCGGACGATGCTGTTCGACGCATTTTAAACCGACCGGCAACGAGATCAGCAGAATAATCGGAATGACGATCACGAAAATCGCACGCCATGGCAGAATGCTCGACACCGCGCCACCAACGGTCGGACCAATTGCCGGAGCGACAGTGATGACCAGCGAACCGACGCCCATCAAACGACCGACTTTGCTCTTTGGCGACTGTTCAAGAATGATGTTGATCATCAACGGCGTGGCCACACCGGAACCCATGCCTTGAATCACACGGGCAATGAGAATGACCGGGAACGCATGACCGACGATCATAATGAGCGAGCCGAGCACGGCAAGCGCCACCGCGGCAAGGAACAACGTGCGGTGCTTGAAACGACGGTTGAGGTATGACGACAACGGCATGGTGGCCGCGACCACCAGCAGGTAGATGGTGGTGATCCATTGCACGGTTGCGGTGTCGACGTTGAATTCCCGCATGAGTTGCGGGAAAAGCACCGTCATCACGGTTTCGGTGAGAATGCCGATGAAGGCGAGGGAGCCGACCGCCACGATGGCTCCAATGAGCTTGCCAGGAATGCGTTCGTCCGGCATTTTCCTGACGTTTTCACTACTGTTTCGACTGATATGGCTGGTGGTTTCGAGCGTTGTATTCCGTTCTTGCATAATCACTTTCCGCGCACTTTTTCCTGCGGCCATGTGCGACGCCGCGATTGACGCATGGGCCTTGCTCATAGCAAGCAGGCATCAACCCCAACGAAGAATTTTAGCGGACCCCTAGTCCAACGGCAACGAAGAATGAGAACTGACACCACACTAGGCTCGATCAGAGTTGCCGGTTTGACCATCGCCCTTCTCATGCAGAATCTTCCGAATTTTCTCCAATCTCGGTTTGATCTCATGCTCGTAGCCGCGATCGTTCGGATGGTAGTATTCCCGCCCTACCAGCTCGTCCGGCATGTATTGCTGCGGAGCTACGGCTCCCGGCCAATCATGAGCGTACCGATATCCCTCATGATTGCCCCAACTTTTCATCAGGGCGGTCGGCGCATTTCTCAAATGCAATGGCACTTGGCCGATCAATCCCGCGTCCACATCGGCGAGCGCGCTGTTGATAGCGTTGTAGCCGGCGTTCGATTTGGGCGCGGTGGCAACGGCGAGCGCCGCTTCCGCGAGAATAATACGCGCTTCGGGCATGCCGATCATGGCTACGGCCTGCGCCGCCGCTACGGTTACCTGCAGTATTTGCGGAGCCGCCATGCCAACTTCCTCGGAAGCTGCGATCATAATGCGTCTGGCGATGAACCGCGGATCCTCACCGGCGCGCAGCATGCGTGCCAGGTAGTGCATGGTGGCGTCCGGGTCGGATCCACGCATGGATTTGATGAATGCGGAAATCACATCGTAATGGTCGTCGCCGTCTTTGTCGTAGCGCACGGTGGCCACGTCCATGACCTGCGACACTACGTCGGGAGTGATGATTGGCCGTTTCGCACCTTTTTTGCGTGCTTTGTCTCCGGTAAGCGCCCCCGCGGCGGCTTCAAGGATCGTCAGTGTTTTTCGCGCGTCGCCTCCGGCCATACGCACGATTTCGTCAACGGCTTCGTCGTTGATTTTGACTTCGTTTTTAAGTCCACGCTCGCTTTCGATGGCCCTGTTGATGAGCGTTTTCAGGTCGTCGGGTTCCAGCGATTCGAGTTTGACGACCACGGATCGGCTTAACAACGGTTTGATGACGGAAAAGCTTGGATTTTCCGTGGTGGCCGCAATGAAGGTGACATCACGGTTTTCCACGCTTGGCAGCAATGCATCCTGCTGCGATTTGGAGAATCGGTGCACCTCGTCGATGAACAGTACCGTTTCCTTGCCCTCCGCAACAAGACGATCATGGGCGCGTCTGAGTACATCTCGCACGTCCTTGACGCCGGAGGTGACTGCGGAAAGCTCTTCGAAGACTCGACCGGACTGTTTGGCCACAATATAGGCGAGCGTGGTTTTGCCGACTCCGGGAGGTCCAAACAGAATAATGGAGCTCGGCGCGGTCAGCGAGCCTTTGGACGCCGGATTGGCGAGTCTGCGCAGAGGAGAGCCCTGTCCTAGCACCCGCGATTGGCCCACCACTTCGTCCACGCTCGACGGACGCATGCGCACGGCCAGCGGGCGTGTCATATCTTCGGGAGCGTCCATCGCGCCAAACAAATCCTCAGTCATAATTTCTACTGTACCGCAACATACGCAATAATTCGAACACACGTTCGACATTTGAGTTCATGCCAGCCGCTAGACTGGCAATCATGGCTGACGATACGAATTACGGTTCTTTGGGCGCGTTGGCGCCGAATTGGAGCGATGGCGAGCGCAACATCGACACGGACGAGATCTATGAACGCTTTTTCGAGTGGGTAGCGGACGTCAAAGGTGTTGAGCCGTGGCCCCATCAGGAAGAGGCCATCATGGACCTGCTCGCGGGCGATCATGTCATTTTGAACACGCCCACCGGCTCCGGCAAATCACTGGTGGCGTTGGGTATGCATTTTGCGGCGCTGTGCACGGGCCGTCGCTCGTATTACACGGCTCCGATTAAGGCGTTGGTGTCTGAGAAGTTCTTTGATTTGGTGGAGGTGTTCGGTCGCGAGAACGTCGGAATGATCACCGGAGACACGCACATCAACGCCGATGCGCCGATCATCTGCTGCACTGCGGAGATTCTCGCGAACCAGGCATTGCGTGAAGGCCGTCATGCCGATGTCGGCTGTGTGGCAATGGATGAATTCCATTATTATGGCGATTCGGAGCGTGGCTGGGCTTGGCAGGTTCCGCTGCTGACATTGCCGAACACGCAGTTTTTGCTGATGAGTGCCACATTGGGCAACGTCGATGCGATCGCCGACAAATTGGAGGACATGACGGACACGGACGTCGACATCATCGCCGATGCGCCGCGTCCGGTACCGTTGACGTACGAGTACACGCTTGACCCGTTGGAGAAAACCGTCGAACTGGCGTTCGGCAGAGGCGAAACACCGATTTATGTGGTGCATTTCTCCCAAGACGCCGCATTGGAGACGGCGAACGCCCTGGCAAGCACGGGTGTGTCCAGCAAGGAACAACGTGCCGCCATTGCAGAGGCGATCAAAGGCACGAAGTTCACCACCGCATTCGGCAAGATTTTGCAACGTCTGTTGCGCACCGGAGTCGGCATTCACCATGCGGGCATGCTCCCCCGCTATCGTCGTTTGGTCGAGCAGCTCGCCCAGCACGGTTTGTTGCCGGTAATCTGCGGCACCGACACGTTGGGCGTCGGCATCAACGTGCCCATCCATTCCGTGGTGTTGACCGCATTGACCAAGTTCGACGGCACGAAAATGCGCAAACTGCGTGCCCGCGAATTCCATCAGATCGCAGGGCGTGCGGGACGTATGGGCTTCGACACGGAAGGGCTGGTTATCGCCGAAGGACCAGAATTCGAAATCGAGAACGCCAAGGCCCTCGCCAAGGCAGGCAACGACCCCAAGAAGCTCAAGAAAGTCAAACGCAAGAAAGCACCTGAGGGCTTCGTCACGTGGAATGAGAACACATTCGATAAGCTGATCGACGCGGACCCTGAAACTTTGGTGCCACATATGAAGGTCACGCATTCCATGGTGTTGAACGAAGTGGCGCAGGGCGGCGACGCACGCTACCGCATCAATCGCCTGATCGACGATTCTGCGCAGACTCCAGAACAGAAGGAGCGTCTTCATGATCGTGCCGACGAGATCTTCCAGACCTTGTTCGACACGAATGTGATCGAAACGGAAGACCGCGATGATGGTGGCAAGGACTATTTCATGACCGTCGACATGCCGGATGATTTCGCGCTTGACCAGCCGTTGAGCCCGTTCCTGCTGGCTGCGTTGGAACTGCTTGATCCGGAATCGGAAAGTTACGCGCTTGACGTGATTTCCATGGTGGAAGCCACGTTGGAGGATCCAAAGCAGGTGTTGCGTGCACAGGAACGTCAAGCCCGCGATGCGGCGATGATCCGGATGAAGGAAGATGGACTTGACTATGACGAGCGCATGGACCGCTTGCAGGAAATCACCTATCCGAAACCGCTGGAAGACATGCTTCAGACGGCGTTCGACGAGTACCGCCATGATGTGCCTTGGGCGAATGATTATTGGCTGAGCCCGAAATCGGTGATCCGGGACATGGTCGAAACGGCCTCCGATTTCACCGGTTACATAGCGCGCTACAATATCGCCCGCTCCGAAGGCACGCTGCTGCGCTATCTGTCTGACGCATATCGCGCGCTGGCACGTACCGTTCCTTTGGAGAAGCGCAATGAACAGTTGCGGGACATCATCTCCTGGCTGCGCGTGGTAGTTCGGTCCATCGACTCCTCGCTGGTCGACGAATGGGAGAACGCGGGAGCCGGCACCGACGCTTCCGCAGCAGCCGCGAACCTGGCCGCACCAGGTACAAAGCAGGCCGTGGTGGAGGATCGTCGAGGCCTCACCGTGCTCGTACGCAATGCCATGTTCCGCCGTGTGCAGCTTATGGATCTCGACAAGCCCGACGAGCTCGGCGCGCTCGACAAAGACTGGGGCTATGGCGTGCACGAATGGGAGGATGCGCTCGACGACTTCTACGATGAGCACGAATACGTCAACACGGATGCGAAAGCCCGTAGCGGCGAACTGTTCATTCTGGATGATTCCAAGGAGAACAGCGAACACAGCTGGAAAGTGCGTCAGATCATCGACGATTCCGATGGCGACCATGATTGGGCCATTACCGGAACCGTCGATTTGGACACCACACAGTCGAGCGGCGAAGTCGTGTTCTTCGACTACAGCATTTCCAACTGACGCCGCATTTCATCGGCATCGACTTCCAAGGGCGGCCAGATCATATTCATGTTCTTCAACGTGTTGCGAAGGAGTTCAGACACGACCGCCCTTGAATACCAACGATTGTCGGCAGGCACCAAGTACCAGGGTGCCTGCTCGGTGCTCGTACGCACGAACACGTCCTGCCATGCTGCCATGTAGTCATCCCAACGGGCACGCGCTTCAAGGTCACTCGGGTCGAACTTCCAATATTTGGTCGGATCTTCCAGCCTGCTAAGAAAATGCTCCTTCTGCTCTTCTTTGCTCACCACAAGGAATATTTTGATGATGGAACATCCGTCCGCAACCAATTGCGATTCGAATCGGTTGATTTCGTCATATCGCGCCTGCCATACTTCTTCTGGATATGTTTTATAAATGCGCGGCATGACGATATCTTCATATTGCGATCTATCGAAAATGGAGATCCAACCATTCTGCGGCAGTTCGCGTTTGATACGCCACAAATAATCGTGGTCTTTTTCCTCGCCTTTGGGAGCACCGAAACCGTGATAATGCATGCCCATCGGATCACCTTGGCTGAATACGTGACGTACGATGCCACCCTTGCCGGAAGCATCCATGCCCTGCAGAATAATCAGCAGACGACGGCGAGACCCTTTCACTCCATTGGCGTACATCAGTCGCTGATATCGTGCGATTTCGGAAGAACTGATCGCAATGAACCGTTCCGCATCGTCTTTGTTGCCGTCAAAGCCCGGCGTGGAATCGCCGTCGATTTCGGCAACCCTCGTATCGTGATGGAATCGTAGCAGCTGGCCGGGAGGCAACGTCCATACGGAGCTGAGCAATTCGCTTGCCTTGGCGACGTTCGCGAGCCCTTCGGCAACGGAACTGCAGTTCTTCCCCTTCTCGAGCCTGTCCTCGACCTTGTTCAACGTCTTCGCAATGGACGACATCTTCGTGTCTTTATCTTTATCTGACATGTCAAGCCTCCTCGCCTGTCCCCCGATAATAAGCTATGCGGCGATTGAAACGTGGCATCGCCACACCCACGCCGCATCCTGCTTTTCTGACGTTTTGCCTGACTTCTTTCACGCAATAAGGCGCTGATTCCTCGCTCTTTGCAAGAAATCAGCGCCCTATCGGTCTTCGCAGATCAAATGACGTCACTGCTTGGGCTTATCGCCCTTCGATTTGTCGGATTTCGGCTTGTCGAATTTCAGCTTGTCCTGCTTGGACGTCTCTTTGATCGGCCTGCCATTCTTGTCGAACTCGACTTGGCTTTCCGGATGCGTCTCGTCGAATCCCTGAACGTAGCGGGTCTGACGCCAATGGCGGATCGACGCGTTGGAACCACGATGATGCACATGGTACAGGCGCTGGGCACCGCCAAGCGGCATGCTTTCCTTGGCCACGGCGATCTGGTTCACATTCGACGGATCCATAATGGCAATCGGCGCGACCGGTTCCGGTTCGGCAGGTGCCGCGGTGTGCTTCTGCATGCGTTCCGGCAACCATTCCGCAAGTCGGCTCAGCAGCCAGCATGCGATGAAGTAGATGACGGCGGCAACAACCAGCGTCTGCAGAATATTGAAGTACATCGAGCCAAGTCGGCGCGATTCCTGCAACAGATCGGTATACATGATGATCGAGCCGAGGGCGGTATCCTTCAGCACCACCACCAACTGCGTCACAGCGGCAGGAAGCATGGCGTAGATGGCCTGCGGCACTTCGACTTCCATCAGCGACTGCGTGCGAGTCAGGCCCAAGGCGAGCGACGCCTCACGCTGACCGTTCGGCAGGTTGCCGACGCCGGAACGAACAAGCTCAGCCACCACGGAACCGTTGTAGATCACCAATGCGAGCACAACAGCCCAATATGCCGGGCTTGCCATGCCGGCAAAAGCGAACCAACGCCAGAAGAAGATCATGAGCAACAGCACAGGGACCGCGCGTGCGAACTCAACGACGGCACCGGAAATCGCACGAATCACGATGTTCGGAAGCAGACGGCCGATGCCGAACAACAAACCGAACAGGACCGCGCCAATCACTGCCAGCACGGAGGCGCGAATAGTAGCCCACAATCCCGGAAGGTAGAAATCGGTCCACGCTTCGGCATCAAGAGCCGGCTTCCACAGTTCCCAGCTCAGCTGGTTCTCGCCATCCGGCGGATTGTGAAGCCTCATGAGAATCAATACAACCACGATCGCGAAGGCGATGCCTGCGATCCAATTGACGATACGAATGGTTTTGCGGCTCTTAGGACCGGGCTGGTCGAACAGCACCGCGCTTTCATTGCTTGCCATGGTGCGTCACCTCCTCACCGCGAGCTTGTTGGACAGATACGTGGTCAGCATACCGATCGGAATGATCAGAATCACATAACCGAACGCGAAGATAAGGAAGATCGGAATAATCACGTCGGAACGGTATTCGATCATTTCGCTCATCAACGACGAGGTTTCGGTGGCGACGGATGCCGCGGCCGCAACCGTGGAGTTCTTCAGCAATGCGATGAGCGTATTTCCCAACGGTGCCACGGAGCCGCGGAATGCCTGCGGCAGAATGACCTGTGTGGCGGACTGCATGAAGTTCAATCCCAATGCGCGGCAGGCTTCAGCCTGACCGAGAGGCACCGTGTTGATGCCGGATCGCAGCGATTCGCATACGAACGCCGCCGTATACAGGCTCAAGCCGGTGACGGCCAGCCAGAAGAAGTTCGTGGCGAACGTGTCGGAGAAGCTGAGCTTCAGCTGCGCATAGGCGCCCAGCACCATGAACACCATGATGATGGTCAACGGCAGGTTCTTGAACAATTCGACATAAGCGCCCGACACTATGCGCAGCGATGCGACTGGAGAGATGCGCATCATCACGAGAATGACACCAAGAATCGTGGAGAACAACGCCGACCACAAGGTCAGTTCGATGTTCACCAGGAACGCAGCCGGCACATTGTACTGGCTGAACAATGAGATGAACGCTTCCATCACTTCTCTCCCTCAGTCGGCTCCGGCGGATTGTACTTCGCGTTCGGCGTGTATGCAGTGCCCTTCGTGTTGTCGGAAATGGCACGCTGCCAGGAACCATCCTGAATCATATCGGCGATGGCGTTGTTGATCCGGGTGGCCAGCTTCGTATCGCCCTTCTTGATGCCGACGCCGTAATACTCCTGGGTGAACGGCTTGCCGACCACACGCAGACGGCCACGCGAAGCGGAGGCAAGACCCGCCAGAATAATATCGTCGGTGGTCACCGCATCAACGATGCCCGAGAACAGTGCGGTAGCGCATTCCGCGTAACCCGGCTGCTCCATGAGCTGCACTTCGTTGGCGAACTTCTCCTTGACGGTAACCGCGGAAGTGGAACCGGTTACGGAGCACAGACGCTTGCCATTAAGATCCTCCGGACCATTGATGGAGGTTTCATCCTTACGCACGAGCAGATCCTGACCCGCAACGAAGTACGGTCCAGCGAAGGAGACAACCTTCTTACGTTCGTCAGTGATGGAATACGTTGCAACGATGAAATCGACATCGCCATTCTGCAGCATGGCCTCACGCTGCTTCGACGGTGCCTCCTTCCATACGATCTGGTCTTCGGAATAGCCGAGTTTCTTCGCAATGTACTTGGCCACATCCACATCGAAGCCGACATAGGTGCCGGACTTCTTGAATCCCAAACCAGGCTGGTCGAACTTGATACCGACGCGAATCTTGCCATCGGCGTCGTCCGCGCCACAGGCGGACACTGCGAACACGCATGCGCATGCGCAGAAGGTCGCTATAACCCTGCGTAGCATACGCTTCGCCCTCATAGAAAGTTTCATATCGAAAATCCTTCTTCTGTCTTATTCCCGTCAGTCATTTCAGTGGGTGAGAATCTTCGACAGGAAGTCCTTGGCACGATCGGTCTTCGGATTTTCAAAGAAGTCCTCAGGCGTGCTCTGCTCAAGAATCTGGCCGTCGGACATGAACACGACCTTGTCGGCCACCTTGCGCGCGAAGCCCATTTCGTGGGTCACGCACAGCATGGTCATGCCTTCGTGAGCCAGCTCCACCATGACGTCAAGCACTTCATTGACCATTTCCGGATCAAGTGCGGACGTCGGCTCATCGAACAACATGACCTTCGGCTGCATGGCAAGCGCTCGGGCGATGGCGACACGCTGCTGCTGACCGCCGGAAAGCTGCGACGGCATCTTGGAAGCCTGCGAAGCCACGCCCACTCGGGAGAGCAGATCCATGGCGAGATCCTCGGCCGCCTTCTTATCCATGTGGCGCACCTTGATCGGCGCGAGCGTCACATTCTCAAGAATTGTCTTGTTGGCGAACAGGTTGAACGACTGGAACACCATGCCGACCTCGGCACGCAGGCTGGCGAGCTCCTTGCCTTCCTGGGGCAATGGCTTTCCATCAATGCGAATATCACCGGAATCAATGGTTTCCAAACGGTTGATGGTGCGGCACATCGTGGACTTGCCGGAACCGGATGGACCGACGATGACCAGCACCTCGCCCTTCTTGACGGTGAGGTTGATGTCCTTGAGCACATGCAGGTCACCGTAGTGCTTTTCAACGTGGGTCAATTCGACCAACGGTCGGTCGCTGTCTTCCGTACCCGGCATGATCGGGCGCGTCTCTTGCGTTTCTTTGATATCTGTCATACGGATAGTATATGGAAACCATGTTTCTGCGGCTGTTACCACCCCCTGACGTGCTCGAAATGTGAGACGACGTTGTCTCAAAATGCATCATAACGCGCTATCGACCGCAATACTGGTATCTCACGCACCATGATGGCAGCTACCACAATCGCGGTAATTCGATAGCCAGCACGACTATTACGAACAATACAGCCACCGCACCGAACACCACTCGTTCGGAAACCTTGGATTTGAAACCGTCCATAACGCGGCGACACATATCACCAATACTCATGTATTCCAACGTAGGAACGCCAGGCAACGAGAAAGAGCAAAACAGGCGAACGCAAGATGAATTTCATCCTACATTCGCCTGTCTTTTACATGCAGGTTCGTATGCGAACCTTTTACGATGGCGGGACCATCACGTTACCACCGTAATCCGCATGCCACCCTGTCAAAACCGTCAGAGCACTTTGGAAAGGAATGTCTTCAGACGTTCGCTCTTCGGATGGTTGAAGATCTCATCCGGAGTGCCTTCCTCTTCAATCACGCCCGCATCCGTAAAGATCACACGGGTGGCCACTTCTCGGGCAAAACCCATCTCATGGGTCACCAGCACCATGGTCATTCCCTCTTCGGCCAGTTCACGAATGACTTCGAGCACATCTCCGACCATTTCCGGGTCGAGCGCCGATGTGGCCTCATCGAACAGCATGACTTTCGGGCGCATGGCCAAGGAGCGCGCGATGGCCACACGCTGCTTTTGACCGCCTGACAACGATTTCGGCATAACATCGGCCTTTTCCGCCAATCCCACGGTTTTCAGCAATGCCATCGCATGTTCTCGTGCCTGCTCGTCGGTTTTCTTGTGCACCAGTTTCGGCGCGAGAGTGATGTTGTCGATCACGCTCATGTTGTTGAACAGGTTGAAATGCTGGAACACCATGCCAACCTGCTCACGCACCTGGTCGATGTTCACGTGCGGATCGCCCAAATCATGGCCGTTGACCACAATCTGGCCGCTGGAGGCCTGTTCGAGTCCATTCAGGCAACGCAATATGGTGGATTTACCGGCACCGGACGGTCCGATGATACAAATTACCTCGCCCTTGCGTACCGTAAGATCGACGCCTTTGATGACTTCCGTATGGCCATAGTTTTTATGCAGATTCTTGACGTCGATGATCACTTCACCATCATTGTTACCGTGATTGCCGTTCTCGCTCATCGATTCACCTTCCTGTCAACGATATTGGCCAGCCATGTGAGGATGGTGATGGCCACGAAGTACATCACACCGACGATCAGCAACGTTTCGGTAACGCGGAAGTTCGCCGCATACAATTGCTGCGCCTGGTACAGCAATTCACCGAAGCCGATGGCCAGCAGCAGCGAGGAATCCTTGATCATAATGACCAGCTGGTTGATGATCGACGGCATGGCGATCGCAGTGGCCTGCGGCATGACCACGCGCGCCATGGCCTGATGATAGTTGAGGCCAAGCGAACGTGCGCCCTCCATCTGACCAGAATCAACGGACTGCACGGCGCCACGCACGATTTCCGCCAGATATGCGCCGGAATTGAGCGACAGCGTCAACGCGCCCGCAACCCAAATGTTCACACTGTGTCCGATCAGCTGCGGCACACCAAAATAGAAGAAGAACGCCCATACCAGAATCGGCGTACCACGAAACACTGCAATGTAAACCTTGGCTATGCCTTCCAGAATCTTGTTTTCAGACACCTTCATCAAACCAAAAGCGACACCCAGAACCAGCGCGATCACAAACGACAGCAAGGTAATCAGCAACGTGTTCTTCAGACCGGTCAGCAAAGCCGGCATCGACTGTTTGACAAGCCCAAAGAAACCGACCTTCTTCTGAGCCGCATCATCGGCACCATTATCGGTGACCTTGCCGGAAATCGCCTCGACCTGTTCCTTCGCGCCGGATTCGCCCAAATACTGCGCGACGATCGTCTCATATTCGCCCGAAGCGATGAGCTTGTTCAAACCATCGTCGATGGCGGCCAGCAGATCGGCATTCTTGCCTTTATTCACGGCCATACCATATTCGCCGTGCGGCACCTTCGGTGTCACGATCTTCAAACCGTTATTTTGGGAAACACCGTAGGCAAGCACCGGATAGTCGTCAAATACCGCGTCCGCATTGCCGGATTTGACCATCTCGTACATGGTTGACGACTGGTCCACAGAAATCACGGTGTAGCCATACTCGCTCGCATGCTGCTTGGCATAGGATTCGCCTTCCGAACCGGTTTTCGCAACAACGGTTTTACCGTCAAGATCCTTGTAGCTGTCAATACTATCGTTGTTTTCAGCGATGGCCATTTGAATGCCGGACTGGAAGTAAGGATTGGAAAAATCGTAGGTCGCCTTGCGTTCGTCGGTGATTGACATGCCTGCGATCACCACATCCACCTGATTGGAGCTCAAAGCCTGCAATGCCGCATTGAAACCCAATGATTGGATGGTGACTTCGAATCCTTCTTCTTGGGCGATGGCACGGATCAGTTCCATATCGATACCGGTCATCTTGCCGTTCTCCCGATATTCGAACGGTGCGAACGTAGTATCAGTACCAACCGCGTAGGTTTTGCCCTTGACTGCGGAGGGATCTCCGACTTCGGTGGCGTTAGCGCTGACTGGGGATGCGATGAGTGCACTCACTGCCACAATCAGTATCATCGCCAACGCGAGAAGTCGCATCCAGACACCATGAAAATCATGTTTTTCCAACGATTGCTTCAAATTCATACTACAGATTCAGTTCTTTCTCATAATATTTCAGATACTCATCTTTGCTCCACCATACCGGCAGCAAGAGAAAATAGACAACGTAAACAATAAAAACAGGCTGTCTTTGCACGGTCTATCATGCAAAGACAGCCTGTTATCTCAAAGCGAAAACACTATCAGTCTTCGTCTTCTTCCGGATCATAATCAACGCCGGTTTCCGCACGCTGTTCGTCGGAAATCGGAGCCGGGGCGCCGGTCAGCGGATCACGACCGCCGCCAGCCTTCGGGAAGGCGATGACGTCGCGGATGGAGTCGGCGCCAGCCAGGATAGCGGCGGTACGATCCCAACCGAGAGCGATGCCAGCGTGCGGCGGAGCGCCGTACTTGAAGGCTTCAAGCAGGAAGCCGAACTTGTCAGCAGCCTCTTCAGGGGTGATGCCGAGCACATCAAGCACACGATCCTGAATGTCATCACGGTGGATACGCACGGAACCGCCGCCCATTTCGTTACCGTTGCACACGATGTCGTAGGAATCAGACATGGCGTGTTCCGGATCCTTGTCGAAGGTGTCGATCCAATCCTTGGACGGCATGGTGAACGGGTGGTGCATGGAAGTCCACTTGGAGTGGCCGACTGCCACATCGTCATCATCCGGATCGTCGGTGGGCTTGAACAGCGGGAAGTCCACAACCCAAGTGAAAGCGAAATCGTCGGGCTTAAGCAGACCGGCACGATCGGCGAGTTCCACACGCACGGCACCCAGCAGCTCCTGAGCGGAGGTGCGACGGCCTGCAGCGAAGAACACGGCATCGCCGTCTTCTGCGCCAACGGCTTCCTTCAGGCCAGCGCGCTCCTCTTCAGACAGGTTCTTAGCAACAGGTCCCTTGAGCTCGCCGTTCTCAGCGAACACCACGTAGGCGAGGCCCTTGGCGCCGCGCTGCTTGGCCCAATCCTGCCAAGCGTCGAACTGGCGGCGAGGCGTGGCTGCACCACCCTTGAAGAGCACCGCACCAACGTACGGAGCCTGGAACACGCGGAACGGAGTGTTCTTGAAGTAGTCAGTCAGCTCGATCAGCGGATTGCCGAAACGCAGATCCGGCTTGTCGGAACCGTACTTATCCATGGCTTCCTGCCAAGTGATGCGCTGAATCGGCAGCTGGATTTCATAACCTGCGGACTTCCAGATGGCGGCGATGACCTTTTCGGCCATGGCCATCACATCTTCCTGATCCACGAATGCCATTTCCATATCAAGCTGGGTGAACTCCGGCTGGCGGTCGGCACGGAAGTCCTCATCACGGTAGCAACGTGCCAGCTGGTAGTAGCGTTCCACGCCAGAAACCATGAGCAGCTGCTTGAGCAACTGCGGGGACTGCGGCAGAGCATACCAGGAACCCGGCACCAAACGGGCCGGCACCACGAAATCGCGGGCACCCTCCGGCGTGGACTTGATCATGGTCGGAGTTTCGATCTCTTCGAAGCCCATCTCCTCCAGAGCGTGGCGTGCGGCCTTCGACATCTGGGAACGCAGCTTCAGATTGCGCTGCATGGACGGACGACGCAGATCGAGATAACGGTACTTGAGACGAACTTCCTCACCCGGCAGCTTGTTCTCGGACTCGTTTTCCAAAGCGGTGGACACCTGGAACGGCAGCGCATCGGACTTGGCAAGCACCTCGATGCTTTCGGCAACGACCTCGATCTTGCCGGTGGCCAGATGATCGTTCTCATTGCCGTCCGGACGCAGGCGAACCTCGCCTACAACCTGAATCACAAACTCGGAACGCAGCGGACGGGCCATGTCCTCGTCATAAATGACAACCTGCACCAAACCGGTGTTGTCGCGAAGATCGATGAAGGCCACGCCGCCGTGGTCGCGACGACGATCAACCCAACCGGAGAGCGTCACCTTCTGACCGACGAGTTCCTCGGTCACTTCGGTTGCATGATGTGTTCTATAAGCCGTCTGGCTCATGCTTCCCCTATTCCTTATTCTCTTGATTGAAGTCTTGCGATTTCAGGCTTCTACGGTAACGGTTTGCTGGGCATACACAGTATCCGGCTCCCAAGACTGTGCGTCGGCCGGCTGCTGGTCGCCTGTGATAATGTTCTTGACTTCGTCCGAAGCGTCTTGCGTGGACTCGTCTGCGGGGAACCACACGTACGGAATGCCGAGCTTGTCGGCATACTTGATCTGCTTGCCGAGCTTGGCCGCGGTCGGAGCCACGTCAGCGGCGATGCCACGGGCGCGCAGCTGGTTGGCGATCAGGTTGGACGCGGAACGGTCCTCCTCGTTCCACACGGCCACGAGCACAGAAGCCGGGGACACACGATTCGCGTGAGCACCGGCGGTGTGCAACATGTACGAAACCAAGCGGGACAGGCCGATGGACAGGCCCACACCCGGGTACTTCTTGCTGCCTTGCGATGCGAGGTTGTCGTAACGACCTCCGGAGCAGATAGATCCGAGCGAGGCTGCACCGTCAAGGAACGTCTCATACACGGAACCGGTGTAATAATCCAAGCCGCGGGCGATCTTCAGATCCGCAATCACGGAGCCCGGGCGAATACGAGCGGCCTCGTCAACAATCATCGCCAACGTGTCAAGACCCTGACGTGCGAGCGCATACGCCTCGGAATCATTGGCGATGCCGTGCTTCTCACACAACGCGTCAAACTTGCTGGACAGCTCCGCACCATCGGCGGCGGTAAGCTCCGCGAGTTCAAGGCACGCACGAGCCTGATTCTCGTCGGCTCCGCAACCTTCCACCAGCAGCTTGGCCACTTCGTCGGCACCGATTTTGTCGAGCTTGTCGATCTCACGAAGCACGCCTTCGATGTCGTTCAGACCCAAACCACGGTAGAAACCTTCGGAGAGCTTGCGGTTGTTCGCATGCACGGTGGCCTTCGGCAGACCGAACTCGCGCAGACGTTCCAAAGCCGATACCATGACCAGCGGCAACTCAACCTCATAATGGTCCGGTAGATCACCATTGCCGATCACATCGATATCGGCCTGCACGAACTCGCGGAAACGACCTTCCTGAGGACGTTCGCCACGCCAGACCTTCTGAATCTGCCAACGCTTAAACGGAAACGCCAAATCACCCGAATGCTCAACGACATAACGGCTCAGCGGAACAGTCAAATCAAAATGCAGACCAAGACGATCTTCAATCGGAGTGTCGGACTCATGACCGACCTCCTGAAGACGGCTCAGCAAGTAAATCTCCTTGCTGGTTTCGCCTTTTTTGAGCAGGCTCGAACCCTGCTCAACCGCACGAGTTTCAATGCCTATGAAGCCATTGAGCTCGAAAACTTCACGGAGCGTGTCGATAACACGCTGCTCCACAACACGTTCAGAGGGGAGCCACTCTGGAAATCCTGAAATAGATGCGCCTTTTGCCACGATTCCCTATAATAAATGAGGTTGCGGAAAATGCATCGCGTTTTTCAGGCTTTGGAAGCACGTTCGTATGATCCGCATCCCCTGCACTACATGAAGCTTACTTAAAGGAGCTGGCCATGGCCGACGAGAATGTCACCGCGTCCGAGAACATTAATGAAACCACCGAGCAGGCGACGACGCCCGCAGTCAAGGCCAGCAAACCGGCCGTTCCGAGCCCTGCTTCAATGAAGCCGCACGCTCCGAGCCCTGCGGCCTTCGCCAAGAAGGCTCCGCAGCACACCGCCCCGGCTGCAGCGTCCACCGGATTCTCCGATACTGATGTGAAGGCCGCCGAAGCGTTCGGCCGTGTCGCTGATGATGGCACCGTGTTCGTCAAGGACGGTGAAGGAGAACGTGAGGTCGGCCAGTTTTCTGACGCCTCCAAGGAAGAGGCGCTGGCCTTGTATGCCCGCCGTTACCTTGATCTGAAGGCCAAGCTGGACCTGTTCGCCAACAAGCTCAAGTCCAATAATGTGAAGTCCCGCGAAATCGACGAAACCATCAAGGCGTTGTCCACGGAAACCGAACAGCCGGCAGTGGTGGGCGATCTGGCCGCTCTCAAGGCCCAGTTCGAGGCGCTGAAGGAGGAAGGCGCGGCCAAGAAAACCGCGTTGACCGAGGCACGCAAGGCCGCCATCGCCAAGGCTCTTAAGGAGCGTACCGCCATTGTGGAGAAGGCCGAGGCATTGGCTGATTCCCTTGACGAAAACACCAACTGGCGTTCCACTGCCGACAAGTTCCGTTCACTCTTCCAGCAGTGGCAGGAACACCAGCGCAACAACATCCGCATCGACAAGGAAGACGCAGATGCCCTGTGGTCCCGCTTCTCCGCGGCCCGCACCAAGTTTAATTTCGCTCGCCGCAAGTGGGTGCAGAGCCGTGACGAAGAACGCAATTCCGCCAAGGCAGCCAAGGAAGCCATCATCGCGGAGGCCGAGGCGCTTCAGGATTCCACCGCTTGGGTTGAGACTTCCCGCAAGTTCACCGAGCTGATGGATCGTTGGAAGAAGGCCGGTCGTGCCGGTCGTCGTGATGATGACGCCATGTGGGAGCGTTTCCGCGCCGCCGCAGACGCATTCTTCAACGCGCGTCAGGCAGATCGTGATCAGATCAGCTCCTCTGAGAAAGAGAATCTCGCCAAGAAGGAAGCTCTGCTGGTCAAGGCCGAGGCGCTTGTTCCCGTCAAGGATGAGGAAAGCGCCAAGCAGGCTCGTCAGGCTCTCGCCGCCATTCAGGAGGAGTGGGATCAGATCGGCTATGTGCCACGCGACGAAGTACGCCGCATCGAGGGTCGCCTCGACGCCGTCGACAAGCAAATCAAGGCTGTCGAGGATGCCGCGTGGAAGCAGTCTGATCCGGAAGCCGACGCCCGCAAGTCCTCCTTCGAGGAGCAGCTCAACGCACAGCTCGCCGAGCTTGACGCGAAGATCGCAGCCGAATCCGATCCGAAGAAAAAGGCCAAGCTTGAGTCCGAGAAGGCCACCAAGGAGCAGTGGCTGAACGCCATCAAGTAATGGCCGCCGCCGCGATGCCGCCAATCTTCAGTCGATAGCGACATATGGATGCGGGGTCGTGTGCAATCCTGCACACGACCCCGCATCCGTTTCTTACATCATTATCATCCAGTCAGTCTCATGCTCATTGAAGGAACTCTGATTCCTGAATCCATGCCTCATCTAGATTGGAGGCCACGATAAAACATGAGAACAACGCAGAAGTAGGCGCACTGATATTCAGACCATCAATGTCGTAACGGCCGGCTGAGTCAAAGCAACAACTTTTCCCCGTCGAATGCTGGCCATCACCTCCACATGATTGTTCAACGCCTGATAGAAATCAGGCGCATTGAGGATGATGCAGCTCGCCTTCTTTCCCACTTGGATACCGTAATCATTATCGACGCACAATGCTTTGGCGCCATTGTAGGTTACATAACGATACGACTCCTGAATTTGCGTATAACCCATGAGCTGCGCCGCATACGCCCCCATATGCACCACGTCAAGCATATTGCCGGCGCCCAACGGGCTCCAGGGATCGCGAATATCGTCCTCGCCGAATGCCACATTTATCCCGGCTTCGGTAAGTTCCTTGATTCGAGTAAGCCCACGACGCTTGGGATAGGTATCGAACCGTCCTCCCAGATGCATGTTCACCAGCGGATTACTCACAAAATTCATGCCAGACATCCGCAACAGACGGAACAACTTGTACGTATACGCATCGTTATAGGACCCCATGGCAGTGGTATGGCTCGCGGTGAAACGTCTACCCATGCCGGATTCATAAGCCAATGTAGCAAGAACCTCCAGATTGCGGGATGAAGGATCGTCAATTTCATCGCAATGCACGTCAACCAGCCGATCATGCTTCATGGCGAGATCCGAAAGAAAACGTAACGATTCGACGCCGTAGTCACGGTTAAATTCAAAATGCGGAATTCCGCCCACCACATCCACACCTTCATCAACAGCACGTTCCATCAAACGTTTGCCATTCGGGAAAGAGAGAATGCCCTCTTGGGGGAAAGCCACGATTTGCACATCCATGAAATCGCTCACCTGTTCGCGCAATTCAAGCATGGCATGTAAAGCGGTCAAATCGGGATCCGTCACATCGACATGGGTGCGCACGTATTGGATACCGTGCCCAGCCATCAGTTTCAGGGTGCGCAAAGCACGGTCCTTGACATCATCAACACTGAGCGTTTTCTTGCGGTCCGACCAAATGCGAATTCCATCGAACAGAGTTCCTGTTTCATTCCATTCCGGTTGTCCGGCAGTCAAAGCAGCATCAAGATGAATATGAGGGTCGACAAAGGGAGGAATCATTAAGCCACCATGCCCATCAATGACTTCCTCCCCTGACCGTTCCTTTATGCAATGCGATTCGGAAGACTCAATGGCGGTGAATCGCTGGTCTTCGACGCGTATATCACTGGCAGAGTCAGCATTATCTATATGTACATTGCGGATAATCAATGGAAATCACCTTCTGCTATAGGGGAGCAATGAGCAGTGCCGGTAAACCCCTGTAGATTTTACCGGCACCAAATCCTGAGAGAAACCTCAGGCTTGTCCTATTCCGCGAGTTCGCGATCCACACAGGTCATTTTGGCCAAAACGTAGTAGACAAGGGCCGAAGTGACCATACCTCCAAGCCAGCTCAAATCAATGTTGCCCATGGCAACGGCGATAGGCCCCTGGAACAGGCTGCCATAGCTCATGGCCCAGCACATGGCCAAGCCGGCGAAGAACGCGATCAGCGCCTGCCAACGTACCAACGTCATGCCCTCATGCCCCTTCTGGTTCAGTACCGAAGAGAAGTCGTCGCGCTTACGCTCAATGACGAAGAAATGTACCATCATGATACCGCCCCACACTGCGGTCCAGCCGGCCACAGACGACAGCCAGCCATCCAGTGTGTTACCAATATCGGACATGCTCAGGAACAGCAGTACACCGAACCATGCGAACACGCCGATCACGATGTTGAGAGCACGACGATTAACCTTCACATCAAGGGCGAGCACTGATTGTGTGCAGCTGTAGAGGTTGAGGATGTTCGTGGCAATCGGACCGTGCAGCACTAGCAGCAGCACCGGAATGGCAAGAGCACCAAAGTTGTCGACAATCAGCTGGCCGGGATCGATGCTACCAGACTTGGTAGCAAGAGTCGCGCCGAGCAGACCAAGCCAGCACACGGGAATGAACTGGCCAATGGCGGAGGCACCAAACAGCTTCTTCTTCGGCACGCTTTTGGACACGAAACGTGAGTAATCACAAGCGTAGGTGAGCCAAGTGAAGCCCCAGCCGATGCCGATGGCGGTCATAATTGAGGAGATTGCCGCAAAATGGTCGGTTCCTCCAGCTGGTAGCGAGCCTGCAAAATTCCAATCGATACCCATGAATCCCCATGCGGCGATGGTCATCATCAGCAGAATGGCCACAGTCGGCGGAACAGTCCACTTTTCAAATGTAGAGATGGCCTTATAGCCGAACAGTGAAATAATGACCTGAATGATCATCACCACACCGCCAATGGCTGCCTTCAGCGCGAAATGCCCTTCAATCGAGGAAACCAGACCAATTTTCATCAACAGGGCGGTGACCAAATCAAGTACCACCCAGGTGTTCACCGCACACCAGCCGATCACCACAATCGACTGAATAATACTGGGTAGGTAGTTGCCTACGCGCCCGAACACACGACGACCGAGCAGCATGCCGGTCAATCCCGTGCGCTGACCAAGCAGTACCATCACACCGAATACGGACATGCCAATCACATTGCCAAAGACAATCACGCCGAAGGTCTCCCACAGTCCTAGTCCCATCTGCACGCCCAAAGCGCCAAGCAGCCAATTGATAGGAGCCACATTGGCACCGAACCAAACCCAGAACTGTCCCCATAGGCTCGTAGTCTTGCTTTTCTCTGGAATGACTTGCAACTCATCCTCGACATTGTCATCTCGATTGTTTGCATTGCTCTTGTGGCCATTAATCGTTGTCAGCGTAATCGTTTGTACTGTCATTACGGTCACCTTTCTTTTCATCGAAACATCGACCATGGCGATGACTATGCATGATGGGATTTGCGCTCTGGTGACCGTCATGTTAACCGACTTGCGCACGGGAATGGACAAATCGACAAGTGCATGTCAGTCCAAGGCCCGTAATTCATGAATGAGTTTGACTCCGACCAACATGGCACTCCAGGAAACGGTGTCATGCTGCGAAATGCCGGTAAGCCGCTCTACACGTTCCAGACGGTTATACAACGTTTGCCGTTGTATGCCGAGCCATTCGCAGGCCATGGTTTTGCTGCCCATGCAATCCATTAATACGCACAATGTGTCAATCAGCATATCGTCCGCGTCAATGAGGGAACCGGCGACTTGACTGACGAATGTGTGCACGGCATCCTGCGCCGTCGCTACAGACAACAAACGCCGATATGCGCTGGCGCTCACGGGGACAACTGCGCCTTGGCCATGCGAACTTGACTTCTTGCGAGCATATGCATGGCTGCGCGTATGGCCAAGCGATTCTGCCGCGAAGCGCACCGCAGACAACGCCGTGAGCAGATTGACCGCATCCGACGCGGTCAGGCCTTCGACAATCTGGACCGCGTCACCGCCCGTCTCAGCAAAAGTCCGCAGCACATCATGGCCGAACTCAGACATGGACGCAAACCAAGAAGCATCATCGCTGAGAATAGCGCCGACGAGCAGTTCACCATCAAGCGCGAGGATAAGACGCATACGTCTGGGAATCATCATGCTTTTCACACGCGCGATGCATTTCGACAGCACCTGTGCACCATGGTCCCAATGTTCCACACGAACGGCGAATGGCAACGCCCGCATATCCGTAAGAAGCCCTAAGGCGCGAATCATATCCTGCGTCTGCAGAATCTCCTCAGCCGAAGGACCCATGTCGGAAGAGGTCATGCCACACAGCAGGCGCACCTGAAGTTTCTCACCAATATCGGAAGTGACAAATGCCGGCAACGTCTGAGTCAGTAATGAAGTTATGCAGGAACGCGCCTGCGGTTCCATAATCGTCATATACTGTGTAACGATCACAGTGGCAACAGGCATGCCGTCAGCCGAAGGAACACGAAAAGCTATATCTTTACTCCGCTCAGTTACGCCATCGAGTCCTTCGGAAGCAGCTAACGAGCCATCCGCCGCAATAATCGTCACATGCTCGCCCAACGTATCAGCGAGCGCCCGGGCAACATCCGAAACGGTGTTCGCCAATGAAAAACGCGAGGCCAAGGATGTAGATAAATTGTCAACCTGCAAATGAGCTGTAAGCTGTTCACGGGTAATAGCAGTGTTGATTTCTTGGCATAGGGCAACAAACGGCATGCGTCTGCGCAAACCAATCACCGGCAAACCAAGTTCATCGGCTCGTTGCGCCAACGCTCGAGGAACCTCGTTGAAGAAATCCACCAATTCCATCGCCAAAGCGCTTACCTTAGCCCTGTGCAGGGCATCCACATAGGCGATTAACCCTTCGTCATCAGCGTGTTCAGCAAGTGCGCTGCCTTCGATAATCAGTATCTCCCCACCGACAAGAAACTCAGTCACATCATAACGTTCCTGCGTATAGGCCCATCTAACGGCATTTCTCATCCCTGCCGCACCAGCGGCGATCTGCGGATTACATTGCTGGAAGATAGGTGCACAAAATACATCCCACACTGTTATCAACATGACATTTTGTCCAATCTCAGTGACGTTGACATCATATCCCTTTTACGTAAGGGCAACGGCGAATGCCGATACTAACAGCATCAAATGCAATTGATATGACAACAACGTAACAGCGTCGGAAAGGCTCATCATGAAAACATTTCCCCAGCAACGACATTGCCACGATGGATAAAACGCGATACGACAATCTACGAACCCCATTGTGGACTATCCCCACTTGCCTCGCACTATTTTATGCTTATACGTATCGCAAAATACAACAAAGGAACATCATGACCACCACACTATTCACCAATGTGCATATCGCCACCGGCATGCCGGGAAGCACTGCTGCCGAAACCACGCCATTGCAGGATATTCTTGTTGAAGATGGACGATTCAAGAAAATCGGACAAAGGCTTGTATCCAAACTCGCCACACAGGGTATGGATATATCATCCATCGAAACCATCGATCTGGAAGGCAAACTGGCATGTCCGCCGTTCTGTGACACCCATCTGCATCTTGATTACGTATTTACCGCACGCAAGCCCGGCGCGGTGAACGAATCCGGCACTCTGTTCGAAGGCATTCAGCGCTGGAGCGAGACCAAATCCGATCTTACCGTTGACGAGGTCAAGGAACGGGCGAGAATCGGCATAGCAAAGGAAATGCGTCACGGCGTGCAATTCATCCGTTCCCACGCCGATGTCACAGATCCAAACCTCACTTCCTTGAAGGCCTTGCTTGAATTGAAGGAGGAACTTAAGGATACCGTCACGTTACAAATCGTCTCCTTCCCACAGGAAGGCATGTACTCGTATGAGGGTCCTCATGGTGAATCCGGAGCGGATTTGGTTGAGGAAGGCTTGAAA
Organism: Bifidobacterium catenulatum PV20-2; assembly: GCF_000800455.1. NCBI lineage: Bacteria > Bacillati > Actinomycetota > Actinomycetes > Bifidobacteriales > Bifidobacteriaceae > Bifidobacterium > Bifidobacterium catenulatum. Next base: position 771,974 of record NZ_CP007456.1, on the reverse strand, counting down.
ATGGGCGCTGATTGTGTCGGTGGCATTCCACATTTCGAGCAGTGCCGTGAGTTCGGCGAACGTTCCATGCACACCGTGGTTGAACTGGCGTCGAAGTACAACAAACTCATCGACGTACATTGCGACGAAACCGACGATCCAAACTCACGTTATCTTGAATTGCTGTCTGCACTCGCCTATCGCGCTGGTATTGGTTCGAAGACCACGGCAAGCCACACTTGTTCCTTGGGATCGGCCGACAATGCCTATTTCTTCCATCTGACCAAGCTGTTGAAGGCCGCGCATATCAATTTCGCCTGCGCGCCTACGGAGAACCTGTATCTGCAGGGACGTCAAGACACATTCCCGAAGCGTCGCGGCATCACACGAGTCAAGGAACTCACCGAGGCCGGAGTGAACGTGTCACTTGGTCAGGATTCCATGCAGGATCCGTGGTATCCGGTCGGTAACGGCAATATGATGCTGATTCTCGATTATGTGCTGCATTTGGCGCAGATGATGAGTTTCGAAGAAATCGATGATGCGTTGAAGTTCCTGACGGTCAATGGTGCGACCACGCTCGGCATGCGCGATTCGTATGGTCTTGAAGCAGGTAAGCCCGCGAATTTCATTGTGCTTGACGCTTCCAGCGTGTTCGACGCCGTATACGAGCGTTGCGACGTACTTCGTTCGGTGCGCGAAGGTCGTACGCTGTTCACCCGCAACACGTCGATCACTACCGATCTCGATCTACTGACGCTGTAATTCGTCAAGTTTCGAACTACTTTTGGTATAGAAAGGGCCTTGAAATCATTACGTATGATTTCAAGGCCTTCCGTGTGTTGCGTTGCCTGCGCACCGATTGCTTATTTAGCAGATTCTGCGGATTCCGTCGATTCGGCAGGTGCCTCAGCTTCAGCCGGTGCAGTTTCAGTTTCAGCAGTATCGGTATCAGCTGGCTCCGTGTTCGGCTCTTCAAACGCCTCACCGGTGAAGGTGAACTCGCCCAGAATGCCTTCGCCTTCCGCATCGACCTTCACGCGCTGGCCATCCTCAAGTTCACCCATCAGGATCTTCTCAGAAATGGCGTCTTTGACGTCGCGCTGAATCACGCGACGCAGCGGACGCGCGCCCAGCAGAGGGTCGAAGCCCTTCTGCGCGAGCAGATCCTTGGCAGCGTCGGTAAGCTCGAGCGACATGTGGCGATCGAACAAGCGATCATTGAGCTGCTTGACATCAAGATCGACGATCTAAGGCATCCGCCTGCTGCCCTCGGTCATCCCGTCCAAAGTGTACGGCCTCGCGAAAAACTACGAAGCCCACGCCCGGTTCATGCACGACGCCGGTCACTCCGACATCAAGTACGCGCCAGAAGACATGGTGATCTTCTCCAAGCCGTCCACCTCCGTCATCGGCTCCGACGACCCGATCATCTACCCCGCGGGACTCCAACGACATGAACTTCGAGCCGGAAGTGGCCGTGGTCATCAGCAGCATAACGAAGAACGTCACCGTCGAAAACGCCATGGATTACGTACTCGGTTTCACCTGCGTCAACGATGTGACACTGCGCGACCTGCAAGGCCTCGACCCCATGTGTACACGCGCCAAGAGCTTCGACACCTTCTGCCCGCTCAGCCCATGGATCATGACGCGCGACGCCAAGATTTCGTTCACGCTGAACGGCAAGGACGTGCCAATGGCATCCGGCACCACCGCGAACCTAATCCACGGCATTCCGGAACAGGTCGCAGCGATTTCGTCGTTCGCCACGCTGCTGCCGTGCGCGATTTTACGCGTACGAAAAAGCCGCGCCCGCGATTAATCGAATCCAGGTTTCCCGGATCGGTGATCGGGGCGCGGCTTGTAGGCGTGGAACGCCCATGACATCGTCAAGCGTTGTCCTTGCTTCCGAGCTTGCACTCGAGGAGGTTGACGATTCGCGCATGTTCCTTTTCGTCAATCTTCACGGTGAATAGGAACACGAGCAGACTGATGACGATGAACGCGAGAGGTGTGTAGAAGGCGAACGTCTTGAAAGTCTGAATATCGTGCGCGGTCATGTCGGCCGCGGTGGCGGTGTTGATCATACCGGCGGACACCGCGACTAATCCGACGATGCCGTTGGAGAAGGCACCCGCGATTTTGTCAAGCATGGGCCTGACGGAGAGGATGACTGCCTCGTTGCGCTTGCCGGTTTTCAACTGACCATATTCCACAGTGTCAGTCATGGTGAGGATGGCCGTGGTCTGTATCAGAGTTGACGGCAGATAGAATAGTACGAGTGCGATGATGACGGCGGTCAGATTCGTGGAGGCGAGGATAAACACCAGATACGCCGCGATCATTAGGCCCATGCCGGTGATGAACAGATAACGGCGCGGAATGAATTTGTTGATCACAGGGTACAGCGGGGTGATCAACAGACCAGTGATGACGGGGATGATTCCTGCAATGGAGAATGCCGCTGGCTTGTCGAGTACGAATTTGAACAGGTAGAACAACACGCCTGCCGTCGCGACGTTTGCCACGGCATAGAACAAGTAGGACAGGGCGACCCACAGCAATTGATCGTTCTTCGCCAGCGCCGCGAAGGCCTGAAGAGGGCTGCCGTTATTTTGAGCCTTGGTGCGCAGCGCACTCTGGCGTTCCCGGGTGCCAAACGCGCCGGACATGGCCGAAATGATGGCGAGCATGGCGACAATGAGCGCAAGGGCGGTCCAGCCGCTCTGGTTCTGTTCGTTTCTGCCGGTGAACAGCATGCTGAAATAGGTGACCACGGGCACCACGATGACCGTCAGCCCGTTAAAGCCGAGGGAGGCTCCGAACGAGCCGAGGGAAGTGTACAGTGCCCTCTCCTGCGAATCTTCGGACAGCGCAGGAATCATGCCCCAGAACGAGATGTCACGCAGGGAATAGAACACGTCAAGGATGATGAACACCGCAATGAACAGAACGATGAACCATGTCTGATTCACGTTGACGAAACCGAACAATCCGGTGAACACCATGAACAGAAGGATCGCGCTGACGAGGCCTCCGATAAATTGCCAAGGGCGAAACCTGCCGATTCGGGTGTTGGTGTTATCGATAAGGTTGCCGAGCAGTGGGTCGACGAAGATCTCTCCGATGCGGATGATCACGATGGCTCCGGTGATAATGCCAACGAGCTTGGCCGCGATGTTTTTGTCCACTCCGGCGAAAAGGGCGGAAGTGACGTATACCACGAAATAGGTGCTCATCATGTTGTAGAAGGCGGCTTGGCCAAAACCACTGAAGGTGTAGGCCATCCGCTGTCTAAGTGTTTGCTTTGGCTTCATGTCCGTTGAGGATGCTGAATGAGACATAGGTATCCCTTCGTAAGGTGAGGAGTGTTCAACCGGTGCGCTCGCGGTGCGACGTTGCAGATTGCAGGCGCTGAGAATCAGGTGGGGTGGAGTAGGATTGGCGTTATGCGCCAAGCAGTGCGGCGAAGCGGGGGGCCAGCAATGCGGCCATGCGGTTGTAGCCCTGCTGGTTGGGGTGGATGGAATTGCCAAAAAGTTCGCGCCTCTGATTGATGTTGCGAGCGTAATCGATGAAATGCCAGCCGTTCACCCGGCACATGCGGCGGTATGCTTCATTGAGCAGATCGATGCCGTGATTGATTTCCACAATGTCTTCCAACGTGAAGCGTTCGCGGAAAATTGGTTCCTCAACTGCGAATTGCAGCACGGAAAGCACTGCTACTGCCGGATGCTGCTCGGATAGGCCGAGTGCTTCGTCCATGAGGTCCTCGAAACGGGAGACTACGGGTTTCACCGTTTCCTCCGTGCGTGCATTCTCCAAGTCGACGTCGTTGGTGCCAAGCCCCACCACGATCAAATCCGCGTCGGGAAGGTGCAGCTTCGCCATTTCCCATTCCGGGTATGTGCGGTAGTCCACGGTGCTTGCGCCATCATGGCCAAACCCTTGAACGTCAATGTTCAGCAGGGTGCCAACCGTTTCCGGCCATGGGTGCGACACGTGGTACCCCAGTCCGGTGTCCCCGTGGGTAATGCTGTCTCCGAGACATACGACGTGTGCCATGGAGGAAGGCATGTGAATGTCGTTGATTCTGGTTTCGTGTGTGGAGGTCATGAGATCGTTCTCCCTGTTCCGGTTCCGCCGACGTCGCCGTCGGGCTTCTATCTCGCGGTCCACGGTGGCCGCTGACAATATGGTATGCTCTCGCGCTTGTTGTTTTCGTGGCATCCCGGTTTCAAAATTTATGAAATCTTGGCTTTGCTGGATTTTCAGGATTGGAACGGCTGGGACAGTTCTGCACGATATTGCGATGGGGATTTGCCATTCGCGCGTTTGAAGGCGGCGCAGAACATGCTTTGGCTGTGGAAGCCGCAGTCGGCGCTGATGGCGCCCACCGGCAGCGCCGTGGTGTGCAGCAGGAACTTGCTTCGCTCGAGCCTTGCATTGAGTATGTACTGATGTGGCGTGGTCCCGGTGCGTTCCTTGAAGCGTTTGGAGAAATAGTATTTGTCGATACAGAACACTGTCGCGAGTGAATCCAGTGAGAGGTCGTCATTTAGGTGCGCCGTGATATACGGCAGCGCCCGGTCGATGACGTTCAGGGCGTCTCCGTGCGGGCCGCCCGACTTGCCTGCGGACGCAAGCGAAGCCAACACGCCGTCGATGTGATGGGATAGTTCGGCCTCCCCTGCCGCTCTTCCCGCTTTGAGCATGTCGAAAATGGCATGCATCTCGTGGAGACCGTGTCCGCTTCTTCCACCGTCGATGACGTTACCGGAGCGTCCCACGATGTATTCGTACATGTTTCTCGCCGCAGGCCCGTCATAGTGGAGCCAGATATCTCGGCAGGGTTCATCAACGGAGAAATGATGTGGTTCATAGCAATCGACGATAAGGAATTGGCCTTCATGTGCAACGGCAGCGACGTCCGCGAAACGGATGTGGAATGATCCTTCGCTGATGTAGGCGATGAGGAAGTTGTTCATCGGGGCCCGGCTCAATCTGTACCCGGGCGTAAAAGCACCAAGCCCAATGCGATGGGGATAGTACATGCAGTTGCGCATCTTCGGTGTGGCGGAGTAGAGGAAGTACTCCGAGCGGCACGAGATCATGTTTGCTTCAGTGAGGTGCATTTCTGTCTCCCGGTTTCGGCTGCGAGGGTTTGGTGGGTCGAAGTGCGTGTAGATGCAACGAACTCGGCACATAGGGATGGTTAGGCCGTTGATCGCCTGCATGGCTCACCGGGGGTCATAGTAGCGCGTTCCGTTAACGATCCGGAACTCCCGTAAGTGTGCGGCCTGAGTCTGACGTGACGTTCTAATGTGACGTTTTTGGGTGCGACAGGGAGGAGCGTCCTCGAGGATGGATGGAATAGGAGCGACAGCGTGGAGGGGCCATGGTTGTCGCGTCGAATGTAGGTGTGGGTACTGCGGGCGTTGATGCATGGACCGCTCATACCGTTTTCGGACAGGAATGGGCGGATTAATATGGCCTGATTTTTGTTTCGCTCTTATAGTGAGGCGGCTTGCGCCGAATCAACAGCGTCAGCCGAACCATCACCATCCGCACCGACGCCACCTCGCGCCCGGCCGCCGCTTCCGCATCCGCGATGCGGTCGAGCACGTTGTCCGCGATTTCGCGGGCTCGTGCACCGCAACCGTCTCGTTCGTCAGACCCTTATGATCCATGTATGCCGTCATCACTCACCTACCGTTCGTCCGTATATTCCACTGCCCGTTCGTTTCACCGTACTACCGTTATGGTTTACCATTCTCATGTTTCCTACCCCTACGGTATTACGCGCCGCATCGCCTGCCAAGCGACGTTCTCAAAGGGCGTTCCGTCAACATGCTCACAACCACACGCCACGTCACCAGCCGCCAACGAAAAAGGGCCGAACCTCAGTTCGACCCTTCATCCGTTAAGCAACGCTCAGACGCCTAAGCTCACTCGCTCAGGGAGCCCGGCGCGTCCGGGGCAGCCGGAGTCTCCGGCGCCGCGGAACCAGCGGACTCAGTGGAGTCACCAGGCTCAGCGCCAGCCGAACCAGCATCAGCCTCAGCACCCTCACCAGCGTCAAACGCCTCACCGGTGAAGGTGAACTCGCCCAGAATGCCTTCGCCTTCCGCATCTACCTTCACGCGCTGGCCATCCTCAAGTTCGCCCATCAGGATCTTCTCCGAAATGGCGTCTTCGACGTCGCGCTGAATCACACGACGCAACGGACGCGCGCCCAGCAGCGGGTCGAAACCCTTCTGCGCGAGCAGATCCTTGGCAGCGTCGGTAAGCTCGAGCGACATGTGGCGATCGAACAAGCGATCATTGAGCTGCTTGACATCAAGATCGACGATCTGACGCACCTGCGGCTCGGTGAGCTGCTTGAACACGATGATGTCGTCCAGACGGTTCAGGAATTCCGGACGGAACTGCTGCTTCAGCTCCGCGGAGACCTGATCCTTCATGCGCTGGTAGCTCGACTCTGTGTTGGCGCCCAAGTTGAAGCCTGTGTTGGCGGCCTTGGCGATGTCACGAGTACCAAGATTGGTGGTCAGAATAATGATGGTGTTCTTGAAGTCCACCTTGCGGCCCTGCCCATCGGTCAGGTGACCATCATCCAACACCTGCAGCAGCGTGTTGAAGATATCCGGATGGGCCTTTTCGATCTCATCGAACAGCACCACGGAGAACGGCTTGCGACGCACTTTCTCGGTGAGTTCGCCGCCCTCTTCGTAGCCGACGTATCCCGGAGGAGCACCAAACAGGCGCGAAGCCGCATACTTCTCGGAGAATTCGGACATGTCGACACGAATCAGCGCGTCCTCGTCGTCGAACAGGAATTCGGCGAGCGTCTTGGCCAGCTCGGTCTTGCCAACACCGGTAGGGCCGGCGAAGATGAACGAACCGGACGGACGCTTCGGATCCTTCAAGCCAACACGTGCGCGGCGGATGGAACGGCTCAATGCGGACACGGCCTCATCCTGGCCGATGATGCGCTTGTGCAGCTCGCTTTCCATGGTCATGAGCTTCTTGGACTCGGCCTGGGTGAGCTTGAACACCGGAATGCCGGTGGTCTGGGAAATCACTTCGGCGATGACATCCTCATCCACGACCATCTTCACGTCGGATTCGCCTTCACGCCATGAGGATTCCTTCTGCTTGCGCTCGGCTTCCAGCTTCTCCTGCTTATCACGCAGCTCAGCGGCCTTTTCGAAGTCCTGATCCTTGATGGACTGGTCCTTCTCTTCGGCAAGCTTGGCGATCTTCGTGTCGAGTTCCTTGAGTTCCGGCGGAGCGGTCAGTCGACGGATGCGCAGGCGCGCGCCAGCCTCATCGATCAGATCGATGGCCTTGTCGGGCAGGTGACGATCCTGAATGTAACGACTCGACAGCTCGGCCGCGGCCTGCAACGCGCCGTCGGTGATCGTCACATGGTGGTGGTTCTCGTAACGGGAACGCAAGCCCTTAAGGATCTCAATGGTCTCGGCAATGCTCGGCTCATGCACCTGGATCGGCTGGAAACGACGTTCGAGAGCCGCATCCTTCTCGATGTACTTGCGGTACTCGTCGGTGGTGGTGGCGCCAATGGTCTGCAGCTCGCCACGGGCCAGCATGGGCTTCAGCATGTCGGAAGCGCCAAGAGCACCGTCTGCGGAGCCAGCGCCCACAATGGTGTGGATCTCATCGATGAACAGCACGATGTCACCGCGGGTCTTGATCTCCTTGAGCACCTTCTTCAGGCGTTCCTCGAAATCGCCACGGTAGCGTGAACCAGCCACCATGGAGCCCAGATCCAACGAATAGACCTGTTTGCCCTTCAACGTCTCCGGAACGTCACCGGCGTTGATCTTCTGCGCCAAGCCTTCGACCACGGCGGTTTTGCCGACACCCGGCTCGCCGATCAGCACCGGATTGTTCTTGGTGCGGCGGCTCAGCACCACCATCACACGCTCGATCTCACTCGAGCGACCAATCACCGGATCAAGCTTGCCGGAGGCAGCTTCAGCAGTCAAATTGCGACCAAACTGGTCAAGAATCGCGGAACCGGTCTGGTTGCGACGATCCTGCACGCCACCGGCGTTGGCCAAATCGCCCTTGCCATCACCCTTACCATCACCGGAATTGCCACGGATCAAGTCGATGGTGGCGCTGCGCAGTTCGCCAAGATTGACATCCATCTTGATCAGCACTTGAGTGCCTACGCCTTCGCCTTCATGAATCAGACCGAGCAGGATATGCTCAGTGCCGATATAGCTGTGCCCCAGCTGCAACGCCTCACGCAGCGACAGCTCCAACACCTGCCTGGCATGCGGGGTGAAGGGAATGTGGCCGTTCGGCGTGGCATTCCCCTTGCCGATCATCTCTTCGACCTGTTTGCGGGTGTCATCCAAGGTCACACCCTTTGAGGCCAGCGCCTTGGCTGCGACGCCGTCACCCTCGCGAATCAGGCCAAGCAGCAGATGCTCGGTACCGATGTAGTTGTGCTGGAGGGTACGAGCTTCTTCCTGCGCCAGCACGATCACGCGCCGCGCACGGTCGGTAAACCGTTCGAACATGCTTGTCCTTCCACTCTTGTTAGTCCTTCAACACTCTACCGATTCGCGGTGACGTTTGTTTCATCCGCGCGTAAATTGCGCTTTCGACGCAACCAAACGGATATGCTTGACATATAGCAACGACCAAGGAGGTCACCAAGATGAGCGACACCACCCTAAATGCGACCGGCTCCGAATCGATCGCAGACACCCGTCTCCATGACATCGTCGTCGGCGTTGACGGTTCCGACGAATCCTTCGCCGCATTACGCTGGGCACTGAACGAGGCATCACTTACAGGCCAGCAGGTCAATGCGGTGTTCGCCTGGTCCCATTCCTGGGATATGGGATCAGAGCCGGAAGACGAAGAACAATGGGCCGAAGTCCGTCACGATATCGCCCAGAAGCTTCGTGACTGGGTTTCCGAGGCTTCGCAAGGCATGACCATCAATGAGGATCATGTCAAACTCACATCGGTCAAGGCCACAGGAACATCCGCATTGCTGGAGATAGGCAGGGACGCGCAGCAGATTGTGGTAGGACGCCGTTCCCTTGGCCGCGTGGCGCGCTGGTTCCTCGGATCTCTTTCAGCTTCGCTCGCCGAAGCTGCGGAAGTTCCGGTCACCGTGGTGCGCATTCTCGACAACGAGGAATCCAGCGTGCAGGATGCCATCGCCAATGCGCTTACACCCTCGGAGAACACCGTGACATACGACCTGCCGGGTTCCCCGCTGCCAAGAAGCCAGCGTCCGATTGTGGTCGGCGTCGACGGATCGGAAACATCACGACACGCCCTGCGGTTCGCCATCGATCTGGCTGCGCTGCATCACGCTCCCCTGCAGGTGATGTTCTGCTGGCAGCTGAAAGATCTCGGTGTCATCGAAGGATATGAGAACGCCATCGCGCCAATCGCCGTAGGCCAGGAGCGTGCGGAACGCATTCTTGACGAGCTGCTCGATTCGGTAGAGATTCCCACGGCCGGCATTCCCGACGATTTCCAGATCGAATCGCACGCCTTCCATATCTCCGCGGCGAAGGGACTGATCGCAGCTTCCCGTTACGCACGCCATTTGGTGGTCGGTTCCCGCGGACTGTCTGGATTGGATGCGCATTTCCTCGGTTCCGTCTCCAAGCAGATCGTCAATTTCGCCGATTGCACCGTCACCGTCGTGCACTAAACATTCGCAACGTTTGCAGATATGAGAGAAGCCCGCTTCCCCAAGTTGGGGATGCGGGCTTCTCTCATATCTGCAGTAAAACCGGATTATTCGGCTTCCGTATCGTTTTCAGACGCCTCTTCGACTTCCGAATCCTCGTCATCACCTAGTTCAACGGTGGCTTCCACTTCAGGCTCGTCCTGCGGAGCCGTATGTTCGAGCACTTCCTCCTGATTCGCGTCGTCATCCACGGTATTGGCTTCGATATCGGCTTCGGAGGCTTCCTCTTCATCGTTCGGATTGTCGCCTTCGTCCACTGACAACCGTTCGATCAGTTCGACGGAGCCGCGCTCGTCACGCGGAGCCTGCGCGATGATGTCGATATGAAGGTCATCAAAAGCCGGCTTCGACTGCACCCACAGATGCGACGGTTCCGGAGGCTCGATCTCGGAATGCTCGCCACAGCCATGGTCGATGGATACGACGCGACCGTCATCAGGACTCCACTTGTTGGCGCACACGCCGAACAGGAGGTTCAGCTCACCTTTCAAGGGAATGAAGAATCCGCACGTCGAGCACGGATTGCCATCCGACGTTTTGGTAGACAACGACTTCGGTCCACGTGGCCCCTCATACCAACGTTTCGCGGTCTGGGAACGTCCCAAAGGCGTAAGCACGTGTCGGCGGGACAGGTCGAATTCCTCAACCGCCTCGTCGATATCCTCTTCGGAAGTCACCGATGCTGCAGCGCTCTCGTCTTGCGCGCCAGCAATCCCATCAGCGTCCGTCCCGGCATTATCGCCGGCATCCGTCGTTTCGGCAGACTCCGCATTGGAAGAAACGTTTTCGCCTTGCTCAGCAGGTCCCGTCTTACGGAACCCCTCCTCCATACGCGGATCGTCGGGATCGGTACCGATCGAATCGGTCACCGCCAAGTCGGTCGGTTCGAGACGATCCTTCCAAGGAATCCATTCCGGTGGACGCAACGCCTTGTCGGTAGGCACTAACGACGACTCATTGACCGTCCAATGATCCAACTCGACATCGTGATACAACGTCACCGACCACTGCCATCCCTCATACCCGCGCACGCGAGTTTCGAAACGAAAATCAGTGACATTGTCTCCCAAAACGATGGCTTCGACGAAATCGCCGACCTGGCTATCCTCATCGGCGACTTCGATGGCCACCGCTTGAGCGATCGCCCTGGGATCCATTGTGGTATCGGACATGAATTATTCCTGTACGTCGAAGTTGTCGGCCACGGCACGCATCAGCGTGGCCAGTTTCTTGCTTTCGGCCGGCGACGGATAATGATGGCGGCGCAACTGGTTTCCAGCGGAATCCAGCAGCTTGATGAGATCCTCCACGATGGCGGCCATATCATCCGGCTTCGGTCGCGTCGCCTTGACCAGAGACGGGGCGGACGCGACGAGCGTAAGGCCCATCGCCTGCGGGCCACGACGACCTTCCACCACGGAATACTCGACCTTCGCGCCCTTACGCAATGTCTTCACACCCTCCGGCAGGGCAGCTGCAGGCAGGAACACATCGGCACCCTGCTCGTTCTGAATAAAACCATAGCCTTTGTTCGCATCGAACCAACGAACGCGTCCGCTAGGCATTGTCACCTCACTCTTACGTAATCCACATACCTTCAGGTAAGCGAAAGAAAACCGCCCACCGATAACAAATCAAAGATACAGTTTAGCGCAAGAGGTGGGATATATACCATCTCTTGCGCCAATAACCGTCAAATCAGGCCCTTTCAGGCGTTTACATCACTGCTTTTTCGGCCTGCGACCCCACTTGTCACCTTTGCGTTCGTCACTGGCCTGTGCCAACGGACGCGGCTCCACCGGAGCCACCGGAAGCACCACCGTCAATGTCAGGCCGGTTCCCTCACTGCCGGAAGCGCAGATGAAACCGTGATGCGCCTTGACCACGGATTGCGCGATCGCCATGCCAAGGCCGGTGCCGCCCTTCTGCCGAGCTCGAGACGGGTCAGCCGTATAGAAACGTTCGAAAATCTTTGAACGCGCCTCGGCCGGAACACCGGGACCGTGATCGCTGAAGCGAACGATCGCATAGTTCATACCCACCTGCATCGACTGTCCGACTTCGATGGCTTCGACCAAGTGACGCAACGATTGCTCGTTCGACGGCATGCGAGACAGCGACTCCGGGCTGATGGAAGCCGGCAGCACGCCCATCGAAACCTCCACCGACGAATCGGCCGGCGTATAGCGGTGGATATTGCCAACGATATTGGTCACCACCTGGCGCAACCTTGAAGCATCGCCCGTCAGCGTAATATCCGGCATCTGCCCCGGCTGGAACGTCAACCTCGCAGGATTGTTCATATCTTGCCCCGGCTGCAGCACCACCTGGCCGCAGGTGATGCCACGATCCGGATCAAGCGCATGCAAATCGTCGGCAGCGTCCTTCACCACAGAAGTGAGCTTCACCTGCTGGGTGATATCGATGCCACGACCTTCGTCAAGACGCGCCAAAGAAAGCAGATCCTCCACCAACACCGTCATACGCGCACTGGACGCCTCGATATGCGCGATGGACTCGTCGGCACGTTCCAACGCCCCCGGCATGTCACGCTGCATTTTGTAGAGTTCCGCGTATCCATGAATCGCAGCAAGAGGGGTACGCAATTCATGACTGGCGTCGGAAACGAACCGCTTCATCTTCTCAGTCGTTTCCTCCTGCGCGTGGAAGCTTTCCTCAATGCGCGTCAGCATGGTGTTCAACGATATGGACAGCGAACCGACCTCCGTGTTCTCCGGCAAGTCGGGAACGCGCTGGCTCAAATCCCCTGCCGCGATCTTCGCCGCGGTCTTTTCGATGCGTTTCAGCGGAGCAAGCGTGCTTTGCACGACGATGGTGCCAAGTATGACTCCGATCAGCACCACTGCGATGCCGACCATGGCGCAGAACCGCGTCAACGTGTTCGCGGTGTCAATCTGGTCGCTGAGCGACAATCCGATGAACACGACGCCACTGTTTTTGACTTCACCGGTTTTGCTTTTCTCGCTCCAAGGCAACGCCACCACACGCCATGGCGACTGCGCGGCCTGCATGATGGTATGATCCGGCACCCGACTGGTGGTGACATGCACCACCGCCTGCGTGGTGAACGGCGCTCCTAGCGTAATCCCATCGATACTGCCGTCGGGGGGCAGGCTCGGTTCAGATACCACGCCCTCCCGAAGCATGGGCACCGATCCCGCTCCTGTACGCTTGTATTCGCTGTCACGTACCTCGACATAGTACGTGTTCACCAAGCTCCTGCCATCCTCGCTTGTGGTGCTGTCCAGCGAATCCATGCTATTGAAGATCATCTGCGCCTGATTCACCAACTGGTTGTCGGTTTTCTGCAGCAGATAATTGCCTACAAGCGTGCGAATGGAAAAGGAAATACCAATGGTGCCAATGGTGAGCAGCACAATGATGCAGGCGACCAGCTTGGTACTCAGTGGAATGGCTTGCACCTTCCTGCTGATCCGCCGATGCAAGGGCACACGTTGTGGACGCGGCTGGGCGGCGTTCTTCTGCGTGTTCTGCGGGTCAGCTGACGGCTGACGGATATCCTGATTCATCGTAGAAACCGTTTAGTTCTTCGGCGCGCGAATCATGTAGCCGATGCCACGCTTCGTTTCGATGAGTGGAGTCACCTTGCGCTTCTCGCCGTTCTCATCTTCAACCGTAATGCCGTCGACCTTCTTACGCAGGTAGGAAATATACGATTCAACGATCGCAGCGTCTCCACCCCAATCGTACTGCCACACGTGATCCAGAATCTGCGCCTTCGAAAGCACACGCCCCTCGTTATCCATCAGATAACGGAGCAGCTTGTATTCGGTGGGGCTTAAGTCGATCGGCTGGCCGGCGCGGGACACGTCATGCGAGTCCTCGTTGATTTCCAGATCGGCGACGCGAATGATCGGATCGTCTTCAACCTGCTCTTGGGTACGGCGCAGGATAGCTCGGATTCTCGCGACAACCTCCTCAAGGCTGAACGGCTTGGTCACGTAATCATCGCCACCCACGGTCAGACCCATGACTTTATCTTGCGTATCGTCACGAGCCGTCAGATACAGCACCGGCGTGGTGATGCCCTCCTGACGGATGCGACGAGTCACCGTAAAGCCGTCAATATCCGGGAGCATCACGTCAAGCACGATCAAATCAGGCTGTATTTTTTCGATAACCTCGATGGCCTCGGATCCCGAAGCCGCAGTATTCACTTCAAAACCGGCGAAATGCAGGGACGCCACCAGCAGTTCGCGGATGGACGGTTCGTCATCAACAACGACAATGGATGCTTCAATAGGCTTGCTCATGCCTTAAGCATCACTCTTTTCACTGGATGTTTCCTGAACGGATTCTGAATCTTCCTTTGGCATCGGTTCCTTATCAGGCGCATCAGCGGACGGCTCGTCATTAACGCTCCACGCCTTCACCGGCTCGGAACGCACGGCAACCCCGGCATGCTTCCCCGCATGTTTACGAACCTTACGCTTGATGACGCCACGTTTACGCAGAATATGGAACACCACCATAATCACAATCAGCAGTACCAATACGGCGATCATGCCGCCAACGCCCAACAGCACCGTCTGCGACGACGTCGAGGTTTTCTTCTGCACTACGATCTGATCCATCATATCGGTCGCGGACTTCGACCAATTCGGGGTGCTTTCCATCAGCGGTTTCTGCGCGGCATCGGAAAGCGCGTCGACGGTCGACTTCTTTTTCAGCCATTCGTCGGAATTCGATGACACGGCAACCACCAGATTGCCGTCATTCGAAGCGACCGCCAACAACACCGTATTCGGCTTCGGGTCAAGCGATTCCAACAATGCGCTCGCCCATTTCGCAGGTTTTTCGTCGCTATTGAAGCTCGCCAGATACAGCAGACGCACGGTAACCCCGGTTTCCTGCTTCGTTTTGCTGATGGCGTCCGTAATTTCAGCGACGTTCGATCCGAGCAGATTCCCGGTGTCGGTGATGTTTTCAGTGGCCGTGATTCCGGTGCCGGTACCTTCATCCGCATTGCCGACGGGAGTTATCCACATCATCGCAATACAGCACAGTATCATGGCAAGAAGCGCACAAAGCGCTTCGCTCCAACGATTTTTGAAGTTTTGCCCCTGGTGCGACACGCCGGTAGGGCACGAATTCGGCCATCCTCCGACCACAACCCTGGTTTTTTCGTTCATCGCGTTCACTCTTGCCATACAGTCCACATTACCGTTCGGATGCGTCAAGCGTGAAGAACGGCAAAAACAACCATACAAAACGCAGCAACGAAAGGATCATCATGGCACAGTATCAGGTGGACAGCGAACAGATTCAATCCTCAAGCGCGGCAGTGAACGCCTCCATCCAAGCGATTCGCCAATCGGTGCAAGGCATGTACGCCAATCTCAACAATCTGCAAGGCGTTTGGCGCGGTGGAGCCGCCACGCAATTCAATGCGGTGGCGGAACAATGGCGGGCAGCCCAGCAGCAGATGGAACAGTCGCTTGAATCGATTCAGCATGCGCTTTCGCAAGCGTCCATGCTTTATTCGGAAACCGAAATGCAGGCGTCGCGTCTGTTCGCACAGTAGCGACAGATGTTTCCGATGCGGTCAAAGCAGTAGCAGGCACAAAGAAAAGCGGAACCCGTCTCCACCTTGGGAAGCGGGCTCCGCTTATAGCTTTTCGCTTATGCCGTTAGGCTTTACCGAACCTTTGGATCAGTAGCCCATGTCAGCGCCAGCGGCCGGAGCAGCTGCCGGCGGTTCCGGCTTGTTGGCCACAACAGCCTCGGTGGTCAGGAACAGACCAGCGATGGAAGCTGCGTTCTGCAGAGCGGAACGGGTGACCTTGACCGGGTCAGTGACACCGGCAGCCAGCAGGTCCTCGTACTCGTTGGTTGCAGCGTTCAGGCCCTGGCCGTCAGGCAGGGAACGAACCTTGTCGATCACCACATCGCCAGACAGACCAGCGTTCTCGGCGATCTGCTTAATCGGAGCTTCGATGGCGCGGAACACAATCGCCGCACCGGTTGCCTCGTCGCCTTCGAGCTTGACATTGTTCTCGGCCTTGGCAGCAGCCTGAACCAGAGCGACACCACCGCCCGGCAGCAGGCCTTCTTCGATGGCGGCCTTGGCATTGCGCACGGCATCTTCGATGCGGTGCTTGCGTTCCTTGGCCTCGACTTCGGTGGCAGCGCCAACCTTGATGACGGCAACGCCGCCAGCCAGCTTGGCCAGACGCTCCTGCAGCTTCTCACGATCGTAATCGGAATCGGTGCTGGCGATTTCGGCACGAATCTGAGCCACGCGGGCAGCCACGTCTTCCTTGGAGCCGCCGCCGGCCACAATGGTGGTCTCATCCTTGGAGACGATGACCTTCTTGGCAGTGCCGAGCACGGACATGTCGACGGAGTCAAGCTTGAGACCCAGTTCGTCGGACACGACCTGTGCGCCGGTCAGAATGGCCATATCCTGCAGCATAGCCTTGCGACGGTCACCGAAGCCCGGAGCCTTGACGGCGCAGGACTTGAAAGTGCCGCGGATGTTGTTCAGGATCAGGGTCGGCAGAGCCTCGCCGTCGACGTCCTCAGCGATGATCAGCAGCGGCTTGCCGGTCTTCATGACCAGTTCGGCGATGTGTACGACGTCCTGCTGGGAGCTCAGCTTGCCGGAGGTCAGCAGGATGTACGGTTCTTCGAGCACTGCGGTCTGATCTTCGGCGTTGGTCACGAAGTACGGAGCGATGTAGCCCTTGTCGAAACGCATGCCTTCGGTGAAGTCCAGATCCAGGCCGAAACGGTTGTTGTCTTCAACGGTCACAACACCATCCTGGCCAACCTTGTCCAACGCTTCAGCGATCTTCTCGCCGACTTCCGGATCGGCTGCGGAAATCGTTGCGGTGGCAGCGATCTGATCCTTGGTCTCAACGTCCTTGGCAGCTGCGATGAGCTCCTTGACGATAGCCTCGGAAGCCTTCTCGATACCACGACGCAGAGCGATCGGGTTGGAACCGGCGGTGACGTTCTTCAGACCTTCGTGCACCAGGGACTGTGCAAGCACGGTTGCGGTGGTGGTGCCGTCTCCAGCAACATCGTCGGTCTTCTTGGCGACTTCCTTGACCAGTTCGGCGCCGATACGCTCGTACGGGTCGTCCAAGTCGATTTCCTTAGCGATGGAAACGCCATCGTTGGTGATGGTCGGAGCGCCGTAGGTCTTGTCGAGAACCACGTTGCGGCCCTTCGGACCGAGGGTGACCTTAACGGTGTCAGCGAGCTTGTCGAGGCCCGCGAGCATTCCCTGACGAGCTTCGTCGTCGTATGCAATGATCTTTGCCATTGTTCCTCCACATATGGCTACACGGTATTATTCCCACTTTCGAAGCGAAGAACGCACCAGCCGTCAGCTGCCAGTTATCACTCTCACTCCTCGAGTGCTAATTGGCAGATTAGCACTCTCAAGCCGAGAGTGCCAAACTCAATGTCGACGGTTGCGCTGTGAGCAAGAAACCAAACCTCATAAAAAACGCCATAATCATTGGAATTTCAAGGAAAAAGCCTTGCCCCCACGAGGAGAACAAGGCTTCACATGTTTGCCCACGGCGTTTTTCAGTCCAACAACACCACGACGATCGGTGTGACAAGCCCATCGCTCTGCTGCACATTCGAAATCCCCAAGGTCTGGGCGACATTCTCGGCGGTGGCCTTATCGGTTTCGTTCTGATACCAAACCACGGTCTGCGAGGGAATATTTCCCGTCGGATTACTGGCGGAAACGCTGGTGTACCCGGCTTGGGCCAGCACATCGACCTTGCTCTGCGCATAACCGGTGATGTTCGTCGCGTTCACCACACGCACCTCGGTACCCGTGTTCACGACCTGCTGCGCAGTGGCGTTATCCGTCTGCTCGGCATTCTGGCCGGCATTCTGGTCGGCGTTCTGATCATTTTGCTGCGAGTCGGTCGGCGAATCGGCATTGGATGCGTCCGTCTTATTGCCGGAAGCGGAGTCGGATTGGGACTTGGACTTGCTCTCGCCGCTCTTGCTCTTTTCGGCACTTGAAGTGGTCGGACTCTCCTGCGACGACCACGGCATCTTCAGATTGTTGATCTCACCCGAGTAAACGCCCCAGAACAGCAGGCCCGCAAGCAGCGCCACAATGATGACAATGACGTACGGCATGGCACGGGACGCTGCAGAACGCGCACCACGGTGAACGCCCATAGGCCCCGACGGAGGATTGTCGTACACATCCTTCTCGTAGGAATCATAGGTCTCCTTGTCCTGCTTAGCCATATTGCAAACCTCGTTTCTCACACACTTATCTGCCAAGTGTACCGACCACCTCAGTCAGAGCGCAATCGAACTGCATTCCTACCCTATTCCGCACGCTCGTGAAACCATCCCGTGAAAACCAGACCATGACAATCGTCAGGACCGCAACACGTCGTACAGTAAGGTTCATGACACAAGCGCACATCAAACCATTGAAAGACCTCGTGGAGCCCGGATGGGCGAACGCCCTCGCCGAAGTCGAGCCACAGGTGCACCACATGGGCGATTTTCTCCGAGGGGAAATCGCAGCCGGACGCCGATACCTTCCGGCCAGCGCGAATATTCTACGCGCGTTCACCATTCCGTTCGACAGCATCAAGGTGCTTATCGTGGGACAGGACCCTTACCCCACCCCCGGGCATCCGGTGGGACTGAGCTTCTGCGTGGCACCAGATGTCAAACCGATACCTCGCAGCCTGACCAACATATACAAGGAACTGACGGATGATCTCGGCATCCCCATGCCCGCGAATGGCGATCTGACGCCTTGGACGAACCAGGGCGTCATGCTGCTGAACAGGTGTCTGACCGTCGAAGCAGGCAAGCCCGGCAGCCACCAAGACAAGGGATGGGAGATTGTCACTGACGCTGCGATCAGGGCACTCAACAACCGCCGCAATCCCGACGGCAGTGCCAAACCCTTAGTGGCCATTCTGTGGGGACGCAAGGCGCAAACGTTGGAGCCTCTGCTCACCAATGCGTTCATCATCTCGTCACCCCACCCAAGCCCCATGTCAGCACGATATGGATTCTTCGGGTCCAAGCCGTTCTCACGCGCCAATCAAGCGCTCATCGCTGCAGGTGAAAAGCCTGTAAATTGGTCCCTTCCGTCAGCTTAACCCGTTACAGTAGCAATCATGGCTTTATTCCCTCCAAAAAATCCGGCACCGGCCCCGGTCCCCATTCCCATGCCGGCCGTCAGCACACCAAGCACGTTGTCTGCGGAAGACATCAACCGCGCGAAGCAAATCGGCGCACGAATCCGCGCACGCTTCGAACAGACCTTGGTAGGGCAGGACAATCTTCGTGAATCGCTGATCACCACGCTGGTGGCAGGCGGCCATATTCTCATCGAATCCGTGCCTGGTCTGGCCAAGACCACGGCAGCGCAAACGCTGGCGACCTCTGTGTCCGGATCGTTCAAAAGGGTGCAGTGCACCCCAGACCTGATGCCGTCAGATCTGGTGGGCACCCAGGTCTTCGATTTCGCAACACAGAAGTTCTCCACGCAGATCGGACCCATCCACGCCAATTTCGTGCTGCTCGACGAAATCAACCGTTCGAACGCGAAAACACAGTCGGCCATGCTTGAAGCCATGGCTGAAGGAGCCACCACCATCGGAGGCCAGCGCATTGCGCTACCAAAGCCTTTCATGGTCATCGCCACGCAGAACCCCATCGAGGAGGAAGGCACGTTCAACCTTCCCGAAGCGCAGATGGATCGTTTCATGATGAAGGCGGTCATGACCTATCCGACCGCTCAGGAAGAGCAACGCATGCTCTCCATGCTTACCCGTCGCGGTTCCGACACCTTCGATTCACGAGTACTCACCGGAGATGTCGTATCCATCAGCGATGTCGAATTCCTGCGATCAGCCGCCCGCCGCGTGCATGTTTCCGACGCGATCATGAAATATGCGGTCGATATCGCGGCCACATCACGAGGGGCAGGTACCAAGCCGGTGCAGGGACTGTCCACACTGGTGCGTCTCGGAGCCTCGCCGCGCGCATCCATCGCGCTGATCCGTATCGGACAGGCCAACGCGCTGATGCAGGGACGCGACTATGTGGTTCCGGAAGATGTCAAAACCTTCGCCCATGAGGTGCTGCGCCATCGCATCCTGCTGACGTTCGAAGCTCTTGCCGACGGCATCACCAGCGACCAGGTGGTGGACTCCATTGTTCAGGCGGTTCCCGTTCCATGATCGACGCAATTCGTTCCGAAGATCCGATCCGCAGCAAGATCGAGGCTCTCGGAACCACGTTGAGTCTGCCGACCGTCCGTAAAGCGCTTGGCACTCTTGAGGGAGCGCATGCGTCGGACAAACGTTTCGGCGCCGACGATGTCATGGATATCCGCGTCTACGAGCCCGGAGACGAGGCGAAATGGATTGACTGGAAGACCAGTGCCCGTGTCGGCCGCCCAATGGTGGTGCAACGGGAACGCCCATCCACCTCGCGAGCTTGGCTTTTGCTCGATGTCGGGCAGGAGATGACCGGCACCTGCGTTTCCGGTGAGCAGGCGCACCAAGTCGCAGCCAACGCCTTGTGCATGTTCGCCGCGCTCAGCCTGCGCCGAGGGGACGAAGTGTCCATCGTGTTCGGCGACGCAGCTTCGATCACTCGCGTGCCTTTTAATGGCGGGCTCGCGCAATTCGAGCAGACGCTGGACAATGCATTGCAACGTGATTGGAGCAAGCCCCGCAATATCGACGCCTTGCTGGAGTATGCCCGCCGCATTCGCGATAGGGATGCGCTGGTCATACTCGCCACTGACGAGCACGCACTTGAGGAACGTCATATGGAATCCATTCGCAGGATCGCGAGAACCCACCCGATGGTGCTTATCGACGTGGCCACCATCAATCCATTCGATGACACACACGCACACACAGTGTTCGACGCGGGCAGCGATCGTCGCGTCCCCGCGTTCCTACGTACTGGCAAAACAGCGCAGGAGGTTCGCACGCACCGCGAATATCTGTCCGCATCCGTCCGGCATGAGTTGAATCGTTGCGGTTCCACCGTAATCCGCGCCGATTCAAGCGAACGCATGTTCCGCGAATTCGTTCGGATGGTATCCGTTTCCCTGGCCCGCTCCACGCGCAATCAGCTGAAAGCACCGTCCGCACTCACCCTGGGAGGCAAGGCATGATCATCACCTTGTCCGACAACGGTTTCGACACGATGGATCCGATTCATATCGAAACGGGTCTGGGCATTGTCATCGCAGTGTGCCTCGCCATCGCCATGGCACTCATCATTCTCGTGGTGTGGCTGTCACGTCCGAACCGTAAGCCCACGAAGACAGTCAATCACGGACGTCATGATGCGGCCACGGGCACGTCGGTATGGCACGAACGCATCGATGATGTGGTTGCCCGTCACGCCAAAGGCGATCTTACGAGGGAGAACGCGTTCGCTCTGCTTGCGTCCATCGCCAGGGATTTTGCATCCGCAGCCACCGGCAGCGATGTGCGCAGCCAAACACTCACCGATATTGAAGCGACTCCACGCACGACAGGCAATCAGCATGGTCTCACCTTGCTCAGGCAAACCATCGAAGCGTTGTATCCGCCGGAATTCGCTGATGCCGAACGCAATCACACTGCCAGGGAGGCTACCGTCGAACAAGCCGGAGAGTGGGTTGCCAATCTTGTGGAAAGGTGGCGATGAATGGAATTGTCATGGCACTGGCCGTGGGCCGGTTTCGCAGGTCTGATTGTGGCATTGGCCGTCGTCGCCGTCATGGTGCTGGTCGACGCGAAACGCAAGCATGCCGATACCGAATTCGCACGAACGTTCAGCTTGGATGACGATCTCAACACCGAAACCGCGTCGAAGTTGTTCCGGCAGTGGCGCACGCTGTCACGTATGGCCGTTGTTCTGCTGGTGGCCGCGTTGGTATTGACGGTAGCGCTGGTGGCACGCCCCAGCACCGTTGATGAAGGAGAGGAACGCGCAAGCAGCCGCGATATCGTACTGTGCCTGGACGTGTCTGGATCGACGTTGCCTTACGACCGAGAAGTGATCGACACCTACCGCAGATTGGTTGATAGTTTCAAGGGTGAACGCATCGGATTGAGTATTTTCAATTCCACGTCACGTACCGTGTTTCCGTTGACCGACGATTATGAGCTGGCATCCGAACAGCTCGAAAAGGCCAGTACGATACTGAAGGGTGTTGAATCGCAAGATGATATCGACAAGATGAAAGACAGCGACTATCAGGCGATCTCCGACTGGTTGGAAGGCACTCAGAATCGCAAGGACGCCACTTCCCTGATCGGCGACGGCGTGGTGAGCTGTGCGGCCATGCTGCCCGGTTTCGCCTACGGCAGCGCCAATGCGGACACCTCATCCCGTCAACGTGCCGCTTCCATTGTGCTCGCCACCGATAATGTCGTTTCAGGAGATCCGACATACACGCTTCAGGAAGCACTCGACCTGACCAAACAGGCGGAAATCACGGTTGACGGGCTTTTTTCCGGACCACAGCAAAGCGAATCGGAGCAGACTACCCGTCAGTTCAAATCCGAAATCGAATCACATGACGGTGTGTTTCTCACGCAATCGAACGGCGCTTCCGTTGCCGAACTGGTCAAACAAATCGAATCACGTCGCAGCCAGGAAAGCGCGTCAAGCAGCAAGGCCGCCATGTCGGACGCGCCTGGATGGTGGACATTGGCGCTGGCTGTGGTCATGGTGTTCTGGCTGATATTGGCTTGGAGGTTGAAGCGATGAATCATCTGACGCTCTCCCCAGCTTTGGGTTGGCCCGTCGGCTTGGCGGTCGCCGTGGCCATGCTGGCTTGCGCGGTCGCGCAGATTGTGCTGCATATCCGCAGACGGGGTCAAAGCGACGAAACCGTCTGGGCTTGCGTAAGACGTTCCCTTGCCTGCATGCTCGTGTCCGTTATGGCATTGACCCCAAGTATCGTCTCATCCACGAATAGCCGCGCGATCAACGCCACCGATGTGGTGGTGGCGGTCGACGTGACCGGTTCCATGGCGGTCAAGGACGCGCAATACGGTTCCGACGAGCAACTCAGCCGTTTGGATGTTTCCAAGCAGGCCGTGAAGGACATCACCGCCATGTACCCGAATTCCAGTTTCGCGGCATTGCGATTCGGGGCTTCGGGAACATTGGATGTTCCATTGACACCTGATTCGAAAGCGATCGACAATTGGGCGGACACGCTCGCACCGGAATCGACTTCCGTTTCGACTGGTTCGACTTTGGATGTGCCGATTGACCAGTTGCTGTTGACATGCAAGTCGATTCATGAGCAGCATCCGGATGATGCGATTGTACTGTACCTGATTTCGGACGGCGAACAGACATCTTCGAAAACACGTCGTACGTTCTCATCGTTACGCCGCTACCTTTCCGACGCGTTCACCATTGCCGTCGGCAGCGAACAAGGGGGTAACATCCCCATGGCCGGCGATGGTGTGAACGAAGGCAACGGACAGTGGGTCACCGATCCGGAAACCGGCGAACCTGGCGTATCACGCATGAACGCCGACGAGATGAGCACCATCGCCGACGAACTCAGTGGAACCGCCATCCAACTCAACGCGACAACAACTATGAGCGGCGGAGCCTCCAAAGAGGCATCCGACCAATGGCGTGTCACGCAAACCACCAAACAACGCACGAGAACCGTCGCCGTGGTCTGGCCGTTCGCCATTGCCGTGGCGCTGCTGCTGGCTTTCGAAGCCGGAGCATGGATCACGCAATCCAGGAGGCTGCTGTGAGCACGACCGTCAAAGCACGCGCATCCTTGCCCGTTCGCATCATCATCGCCGTCATCGCGGCCATTTCAATCGCCGTGAGCGCGCTTGCCATAGTGAATCTCGCCTCCGTAAGCAACTACAATCAAGCCACGAACAGCTTGAACGCGAATATCAAAGCCATCCAACAGCAGGACGCCGATTTCGACAAATTACAGACCCAACAGCAGCAGACCGACGCCCAATTCCGTGAAGCCGGAGCGGCAGGCGTGTTGTTGTTGCCGAACGTACGTTCGTCCATCGAACATAACGCCGCCATCTCGGCAAAACTGACCGAATCCATACGCAAGAAGATCCAGTCAATGCAGGATTCAGGAAAATCCGATACCGGCACCACCATCGAAGGCGGGCAGTCCGTCACCGACGGCAATCAAGGCAACGGAAGCACATTGACCGACGAGCAGCGTCAGAAAGTCGAGGAGCTTCTGGCACAGAACGCGCAATCCACCCAATCCGATTCCAATGATTCCGGTTCTGCCGCCAAACAGGATTCCGACGGAACGTCCTCACCTGCAAAACCTTGGTAAGGGAACTTGCTTCAAGCAAGTTATCCACAGGCATGCCGGCATACTTTCGTTGATTTTCCAACAGCGACACGCCGGCAACTTGTTTTTTTGCCGTCCTCCGACCACAGGCCTCGCTCTCCACGCCACGGCAGCCGCCCGATGTGTTCCAATACAGCTATGAACACTTCAATCACATACCCGTTTGTTCCCTCACTGGGGTACAACCCCATCAACACCCTGGCTTCAATGCCGGGCATGCCCTGCCATTGCCGTACCGGCATACGCGTCACCCAAGCGCTGATCAACGCCAAGCTCACCTCCACGTCACGACGCCTCGACGATCTTGACGCCGCGCTCGCTTCCAGTTCACTGCCTGGTTGGACGGGAACCGCGGCCGAAGCCTATCGTGCGCGGCTCGATGAGTTACGCAAGCAATCCTTGGCGCTGCGAGACGCGCTCAATGACACCTCACGCATCCTATGGTCGGTAGGTGCGGCATGAGCTGGCAAGTGACCGCCAAGGTCAGCGGCGGATACAAATATTCCACGGAAGAAACCGAAACATATCTGCGTGCTGCGAAAGCGCTCAGCCATGCGGCCGACGAACTGAATCGCACCCATGACTCGTTCCGGGCGTTGAGTTTTCAGCTTTCCACCTATCCCTATGCGTCATCGACCATCGCCCTGCTGTCCGGATCAAACTCCTACTGCAATGCCGCAGACCATATCGAATTGCCATACGATCAACTCATCGAACGTTGCGACTCCCATGCGAACGCACTGGGAGCGATGGCGGCACGATTGTCTGAATTATCGGCATTGATCATTCGTGCGCAATCCCTATATTCCCAAGTCGATGACGCCGGTAGAAGGGTCTTGAACGAACTTCTGCAATTGACGATCACATCATTCCCGAAGGAGTCGATACTTGCCGGCATGGCCATGTCCGCCTTGGGATACGTGATGGGTTCCATCAACGAAGGCAAATCCAACCCCATCTACCTGTTGGATTCGTTGGATTGGGCGCAGGAAGGCATTATGGGCGCGGCCGGCGCCGCGCTCAGCAGATACGGCAAAGTCACAGGCCTGTTGCATACCGACGAAGTCAACCATGCGGCCGGCACCATTTCCAAAGCATCCTCGCGTGGCTACAACCTGATTCAGGGCAACAACCTCACCGTCACCCGAGTACGGCCGAAAACCGAAGTGGTTCGAGAGTCGCATAGCGTGGGCGAAGCGTTGGAAGATCTTCGGCGTCTCGGAGAGGAACGTCTCGGCAAAGCCGATCTCGACAGCGGGCTTGAGTACGGTACCATCGCCATCTCCAAATACCGTAGAACCGATGGCACCGACTCATGGCTCGTCACCATTCCCGGCACCGACGGCAAGCGGAATTCCCCGTTCGGATGGCCGCAGAACGTTGAGCTTATGAGTTCCGACAGCAAGCAGCGTATGGAGGCGGACAGCGCACGCATGGTGCAGGAAGCCATGAAGCAGGCCGGCATCAACTCCGATGAGCCTGTCGCACTGATCGGGCATTCGCAGGGAGGAATCGTCGCCGCCACCATCGCATCGGATCTGAAGGACGATTATGACATCAAACATGTGGTCACCGCCGGATCGCCCGTAGCCAACCATCCGATTCCAAACAAAACGTGGGTGACCAGCGTAGAGATGGACGACGAGCTTGTGGCCGCCCTCGACGGAGCGCCCAATCCCAATTCCGAACATTGGCTGACCGTACGCGGCACCGCAAGCAAGTCCGACAACAATCCGAAATCAACGTTCGAGGGAACTCCCGTCACAAACGCTCCCGACAACAAGGAGATCACGCATTGGCTGAAATATCATCAAGCCGCATATCAGAACGCAACCGATATGGGATCATCCGCCGTGAAAACCCACGAACGACATTTCGATGAGATTCTCGACGGCGACCTGCAAGAGGTCATGTATTTCGAAGGTCGTATGAGCAAATAAAAGCACACAGTGGCCATGCCGCAGCCGAGCAGAACCGATAACGCACGATAGGCGACATCCGTCGAACGGACAGATATCCGGATCTCGTTTACGGCTGAACGTATGCTGTTACCTATGAAGCTTACTGATATCTCCCCTGCAATCGCATTGACTCCTCTTGACGGCCGCTACCATGGGCAGACCGCTCCGCTTGTCGAATATTTGAGCGAACCGGCATTGAACCGCGAGCGCATGCGTGTGGAAGTCGAATGGATGATTCTGCTTGCCAACGGTTTTGAAGGCAACGGCAACCAAACCATCGTCCCGGGCGTCAAGCCGCTTACCGATGAGGAGCAGGCGTTCCTGCGCTCCATCCCTGAGGATTTCGGTGCCGAAGGCATCGCTCAGCATGCCGCTCATGAGGCCAAAACCCATCATGATGTGAAGGCCGTGGAATATTACATCGACGATCAGCTTGACAAGGCCGCCGACGTGCTCGGTCATGAAACCCAGCTGACCGGACTCAAGACCCTGGTGCATTTCGCCTGCACATCCGAAGACATCAACAACCTGTCCATTGCCCGTTGCGTGAAGAACGGCATCGAGAACGTGTGGCTGCCGGGCGCGCAGGCCATCCTCGACCATCTGGCTCAGAAGGCCGAGGAATACCGCGACAAGGCCATGCTGTCGCTGACCCATGGCCAGCCGGCTACCCCAACTACGCTGGGCAAGGAGCTTGCGGTGTACGTGTACCGTCTGAACCGCCAGCTGAACAAGGTCAAGGCTCAGGAATATCTCGGCAAGATCAATGGCGCTACCGGCACGTTCGGCGCGCATCTGGCCGCATGCCCGGATGTGGATTGGGTTGCTGTCTCCCGTGAGTTCGTCGCCAACCGCATGGGTCTGACTTGGAATCCGTTGACCACGCAGATCGAATCGCATGACTGGCAGGCCGAGCTGTACGGTACTATCAGCCATACGAACCGTATTCTGCACAATCTGTGCGTGGATGTATGGATGTACATCTCCCGTGGCGTGTTCGCCCAAGTTCCCGTCAAGGGCGCCACCGGATCCTCCACCATGCCGCACAAGGTTAATCCGATCCGTTTCGAAAACGCTGAGGCGAATCTGGAGATCTCCTGCTCGCTGCTTGACACCTTGTCCGCAACGCTCGTCGAGTCCCGTTGGCAGCGCGATCTGACCGATTCCACTACACAGCGCAATATCGGTTCCGCACTGGGTTATTCCGTGCTGGCACTCAACAACCTGATGGGCGGTCTGAATTCCATCCATCCGAACGACATCGCCATCGAAGCCGAACTGGATTCCAACTGGGAGGTGCTTGGCGAGCCGATTCAGACCGCCATGCGCGCCTGCGAACTGGCAGGTCTGCCGGGCATGGACAAGCCGTACGAGAAGGTCAAGGAACTCATGCGCGGCCATGAAATCTCCAAGGAGGCCGTCGAACAGTTCATCGACCAGCAGGCATTCGACGATGCCACAGCGGCCCGCTTGAAGGCGCTGACCCCGGCAACATATACCGGTGTCGCCGGCAAGCTGGTGGATTTCGACCGCTGAACCGCGACTGTCGAATAAGCGCTAAAAACCATGCATCTTGAGGGTGGCCACGTATTTCGTAGCCACCCTCAAGGCGTATTATCGAATGCAGTGGGGCAATGTGACCCACCTGAAGCCAATCTCATACGTATGGAGCAAGTCAACAGTGTCTCACTCCCCCGAAGCTAATAAGCCCAAGCCGCATATCGACGATGTGCCGCCGAAGCGCAGCCGCGATTTCGCCGATTTGACGCATGCGTTCTTCGCGCTGGTGCTCGGCATAGGCGTAATCCTGTTCTCCGTGTATCTGCACGGCACTGCATCCGGCGTGGAATCCGACGTTCGCTCCGCGGGCCGTGTGGTCAGCTGGCTGATGGATGTGCCTTCCTCCCTGCTGCAGCAACTTGCCATCGTATGCATCACCGTCAGTGTGCTCATTCAGCTGCTCGCATCCAAAGAGTGGCTGCAAAGCGTGGTTTCCGTGGTATCTCTCATCTTCGGATTCTTCGCGGTATGGGGCGTATCCGCGCTGATCAGCAATTCCGGCAATGCCATGCTGATCATTCCGCTGCAATCCAACAGCACATCCGTAGGTACCGGACTACTTCCCGATTTTTACGCCGCCATGGCGTCGTTCCTCACCGTTTCAGGTCCGCGTCGTATCCGCTCATGCACCAAATGGGGGTGGAACGTCCTGTACGCCGTGGCGATGCTGATGGTTGTGCTTTCATGGAATTCGCTGGCCGGTGCCATTGCATCCTATGCCATAGGCCGCGTTATAGGCATGCTGATTCGTTTCGCCATCGGCACGCAGAACAATGGCGCTTGGGGCACTCAGATCGAGCAATCGTTGCGTTCCATCGGCATTGATGTGTCACTGCTTACACGCAGAGTCGCCCCATACGCCGATTCAGGGGTATTGAAGGCCACGTTGGATGATGATCTGATCGAAAATTCCCGTATTTACGATGTCGTCGATTATGAAGGCACGCAGTACACCGTTTCCGTGCTCGACAATCAAGTACATGCGGCCGGCTACCTCAATCAGGTGTGGCAGTGGCTTCGCCTGACCGGTGTTTCCATGCGCCGCGATCGTTCCTCTGTTGATGCCATGCACCATCACTATGCCATGATTCTTGGCCTGTCCAATGCCGGCTTGGAAACTCCGAACGTGTACGGTGTGGCCGATTATGGAGAATCCTCCATTCTAGTGTTCCGCCGCAACCACATGCCATTGGAATGCAACCAAAACACCATGTCCGACCATGATATGGAAGCATTCATGGAATATCTCACAGCAGCGCATCATCATGGTTTCACGCATCGGCGCATCACACCCGACACCTTGTCTCGTATGGAGAACAATCAACCGGTGATTGCCGGATGGCAGAATGGCGATTACGGCAGCGCATCGCCAAACTTCGCCCTCGACAAGGTGCAGCTTCTCGTATTGCTTGCGACGTTGAACGGCGTCGACCGTGCGGTCGCCTGTGCTCGCAGAACCTGGGGAGACGAGCAGCTAATCAATCTGGCGCCTTTCGTGCAAAAAGCCGCCGTTCCCGCCGCGACACGCGCGCTGCCAGGTTGGGATAAGAAGACGCTTGCCGATCTGCGTACACGGATTTCCGCGCTTGCCCCGCAGGATGTTGCGGATTCGATGGAAAAAGTCACACTATCACGATTCAGCTTCCGTTCCTTCTTCGCCATCGCCTTGCTGGTGATTGCCGTATATGTGGTGTTCACACAGATCCAGCCGGCCGAGATGATCGAAGCGGTCAGAGACGCGAATCTCGCTATGGCCCTGGTTTGCGTTGCTCTCGGCTTTATTGCATGGCTTGGTTCCGCCATTACCTTGGGCGTGTTCATGGATTCCGACAAACGCAATACGATCGGCTTGTATTGCTCTCAGATGGCATCCGGTTTCACCGCCGTTTCCATGCCGGCCGGCGTCGGTCCCGCGTTCGTCAACCTTCAGTTCCTGCGTAAAAGCGGCTATCGCAGCACCGCCGCGACGGCGGTTATGAGCGCGGTCTGGGCCGTGCAGGGAGGCACCACCATCGTGCTGCTGCTGACGATCGGTCTGTTCACGGGGCGCAACACCTTGTCCGGCATGATTCCGACGAATACGCTGATCATGGTGATCGCCCTCGTCGCGCTGGTCGTGTCGGCGGCCATGACGATTCCGCCGGTACGTCATTTGGTGACCGAGAAATATCTTCCGATGGCAAAGGCCTACGCACGCAATCTAGTCGATGTTCTCGCACGCCCGAAGGAACTGGCTTTCGGCATAGCGGGCGCATTGGTCCTCAATCTTGCGACCGGACTGGGCTTCTGGGCCGCGTTGATGGCATTTGGATATCACACGAATCCCATAGAGACCACGTTCATCTTCCTGCTTGCCAACACCTTGGGTTCCGCGGTTCCCACACCTGGTGGCCTAGGTGCCGTGGAAGCCGCGCTGTCGGTAGCGTTCACCGCCGTGGGCATCCCCTCCACCATTGCCGTTTCCGCTACTCTCGTCTACCGAATCGCCTTCTACTGGCTGCGAATTCCAGTCGGCGCACTGGCTATGAAATGGCTCGACAAGCACAATTTAATCTGACAAACGCCCCCGTACGCTTTGATTTCCCCCTATTTTCAAAAAAAGCGCCTAAAGCCCTTATAAAATGCCGTTTTCCTCATAATAGTGCGCTAATATCATAAGGAACGTGGATGTTCGTAATCAGAATGTCCCCTGATCCAAGAAGGATGCTTTATGGCATACAACAAGTCTGATCTCGTCTCGAAGATCGCTCAGAAGTCTAACCTGACCAAGGCACAGGCTGAGGCAGCTGTGAACGCTTTCCAGGACGTGTTCGTCGAGGCAATGCAGTCCGGCGAAGGCCTGAAGCTGACCGGCCTGTTCTCCGCTGAGCGCGTCAAGCGCGCCGCACGCACCGGACGCAACCCACGCACCGGCGAGACCATCGAGATCCCGGCAACCTACGGCGTTCGCATTTCCGCCGGCTCCCTGCTGAAGAAGGCTGTCACCAAGTAATTATTGTGATGATGGACGATCAGATGCCCCGACCACGATGGTCGGGGCATCTGTTTTTTCTGATTCCCGCATGCAACCGTTTCTCAGGTTGACCCTGCGCTAGACTATGCATATTAGACATCGTGTCCATATAGATGGGGAATCTCATGACCGACCAGCGCAAAGAAGTCATCAACCAACTTCACGAACTCAACATCCTGATACTGCACACCAAGCTCAAGGCGACGCGCGCACAGACCGCACTTCGCGCCGCGACACGGGTACGCAACGTCGAAGCGGCCCGTCGGGGCGTGGCACCGCTGCAGCAGCTTCCAAAATCATCAGGCATGGCAACGCATATGCTTGACTGCCTGAACGAAGAGGAGCTTTCCACTCTCAGCGAACTTCTGCAACGTATCATCGACAACACTGACACCAGACTCCTCGGCGAAGAGTATGCGGAACGACGCAAAGCCATCCATGAATTCCTTATGCTGAATCACACAGACACGGAGGTACAGGAATGAGCGACGAACAGGAGAATACTCCCGAGGCAAACGGCCCCAAACCAATTCGTATCGGCAAACGATCCCTGTTCACTCCCAGTGAGGCCGTGGCGGTGGAACAGCATTCCGTGACACCTCACGTGTCGCGCACCCGTTATGGAACCGCGCGTATCGAAGGTCGCCTCTCCTCCCCCAATGCACGAGTGCCCGCAGTCATATCGCAGCATTGCGGCGGCATCACAGTCAAAGGCCATACGCTCAAATCGTTCGCCTATACCACCGATGCCGTGATCATTCGCAACACCAATGCCAACGCCATTCTCGCCGTCTACCCGTTCACCGGCGAGCCGGTCATCACACAAGCGCTGCTCACCGTAGCCCAAATGCCGTTGTTCGTAGGCGTGGGCGGTGGCACCACCACAGGTCCACGTGTGGCCGAATTGGCCATGGTGGCCGAAATGCAAGGCGCGGCAGGCGTTGTCATCAATGCGCCCGCTCCTGCGGAAACCATCGAAACCACCATGCTGATGGTTGACATTCCAGTCATCGCCACAGTCACGGAAGACGATGAGACCACCGAATGCAAGATCCTTGCCGGCGCAGCCATCATCAATGTGGCGGCAGGCGCACGCACCGCTCAGGTTGTGGCAAGCATCCGCATGCATCATCCGGAAATCCCGATTCTCGCATCAGGAGGTGGTTCCGAAGAACGCATTCTCGCCACCATCGAAGCGGGTGCGGACGCCATTACATGGACGCCGCCAAGCGCGCAGCAGCTGCAATCGCAGATGATGGCGAAATACCGCGGCGAAGCCTGACTGAGACCAGTCTCAAACGACACTAACCGCTTTAGAATCACGTAACGAAATAGCGGAACGCATCTACGAGAGTGGGACACGGTCCATGAACCTCGACCGTGTCCCACTCTCGTAGATGCGTGCAGACCATCTGCCTTCACTTTATGCCAAAGCATCAAGCATGGCTTGGAAATCCTCGTTCCCTTCACATTGAAATGGATCGAGCAAGACCATGTCCATCCTCTGCGGCGTCTGCAACGACAATCTGGTCCAATCGCAGGAATACTGCGCCCCATACGCCTTGGCCGCGCTGACAAACCTGCCACGCAATGCGGCACGCGTATCTGCTGGAGGCATGGTGCGGGCCTCCTGAGCCTGCCGATCGCCAATCAATGAGTGCAAAGTCCCACGACGAAGCAACGAGTCATATAACGCACCATTGGCCACGTCATGGTAATCCAAATCCAGTTGCTCCAGTTTTCGCTGTGCAACATTCCCACCGGAACGGGTACGCAGCGCTTCGAACAGGCGACGCTTGCACACCCAGTCCACCTTGTCGCTCAAGGCATCCACATTGCCGGAACGGAATATTTCCAACACATTGCGCCACTGACGAATCACATCGTGCACATCGGTGCGAGGCAACGACGAAGCCACTTCCGGATGCTTATCCACGAACTGTTCCACGGCCTGCAGATAACGTTCCTGCATGGCTACGGCACCACCCTGCAACGTCGATCCGTCGGCCATGTCGAACGAAGCAGTCACACCGCTCATATCGCGGCTGACCGCACGATTAGCGGCGCTGGCATCCGCGAATGCGAAACGCGAGAATCCCGACTCACGCCCTTCACGCCCCGCCTGTTCGATGACGCACAACACCAGATGCGCGGTGGCAAGCTTCATCATCGTGGCCCATTGGGAACGATTCGAATCGCCGATGATCACATGTAGTCTCCGGAAAGCGTCCGGATCGGCGTGCGGCTCGTCCCTAGTGTTGACCATTGGGCGCGATCGTGTGGTCGCAGACGAAACGGCCTCATCCAAAAAATCGGCACGCTGCGTGATCTGGAAACCCGATTCCGTCACCCGGCCTGCGCCAGTAAACACCTGACGTGTGATAAGGAACGGCAGCAATTCGTGTTCAATGACTTCCAACGGCACAAAACGGCGTACCAAGTAGTTTTCATGGCAGCCGAAAGAATGCCCCGCGGAATCCACGTTGTTTTTGAACACATGCACTGTGGCATGCGCCCCATGAGTGGAACGAAGCCTCTGCTGGGCATCCTGCGCAAGGTCGCGCATCACCAGTTCGCCAGCCGCATCCACGGCCAGAGCATCCATGGGATCGCAGGCCTCGGACGTGGCGTATTCGGGATGCGATCCGACATCAAGATACAGTCGCGAACCGTTTTCAATATACGTATTGGTCGACCGCTCGGAGGCAATGATCGGTTGGAACATCATCATTGCCGTCTGGCTGGCGTCGCATGGCGCATCCGCGCCGGTCACACTGACGCCGTATTCGGTTTCAATGCCGAAAATACGAGCGAAAGAATGAACCTCACGCAACGTTCCAGCATCAAGCGGAGACGAGGAATGATTGCCGCTGTCTCGCAGCTGTGGCATCACTCGCCGCCTTTTTGCACGAAACTACCGACATATTCCTCGGCATTGGACTCGAGCACCGATTCGATATCGTCAAGCACTGCATCCAACGCATCAGTGGTTCCGTCGACTTGCATGCCGGCGGATTTGACAATGTCACCCACCTCTTGGCCTGCGGATGCGGATTGAGCCTGTTCAAATTCCTGAGGCATGACGTTCCTCCCTGTAACTTCCGGTTGCAAACCTGCAAAAAACGCTGCGCCACACCTTATATCAGGTGTGGCGCAGCATGCAACACTATGCCAAATACTGGCTCAGATCGTTGGTGATCAGGCCGTTGGTGGCCATCACATCGTTCTCCTGGCGCCAGTGAACGCCTTCGCCATTCCATTGGGTCAGATGGCCTTGTGCCTCCCAAATCACCACGGCACCGGCAGACACGGCAGGTACGTCCCACTCATGCAAGTGCGGTTCGAAATACGCGTCGTACGTACCGTCGGCCACCTTGCACAAATCAAGGGACGCCGGGCCGACACGTTTAATATCGGCAGGTCGCCCGGCGATCTTCGCCACCACATCGAGCGCGCGCTGCGATTCGGACGATACCGGGGACATGCCGAAACTCACCACCGAACCATCGAGGGACGACGTGGTGGAAGGAATGATTTTCTCGCGTTTGTCTCCCAATGGGGTCTTGCGAATACGGATCGCGCCGGATCCACGCACCGCAAGATACGTCAATCCCAGCGCCGGAGCGTGCACGACCGAAAGGATCGGCTGTGCGGAGCACTGGTCGTTGAATTCGAATAATGTCACGGTGATGGTCCATTCCGGCATGTTGCGTGCGAAATTGATCACGCCGTCGATGCCGCCCACACACCAGTATCGTTGGCCGGGATAGCACTGTTCCGGCCTCAGCTGCCAGAAGCCATCGAACACGTCGACATAGGTCAGACGGTTGCTGATGAACTGCTGCAGGCGCTCGTCGGTGTTTGAAGTGAAGTGGAAGCAGTCTTCGGATGCTTCCAGTTTTCTCATGTCGTGCGGATTCGTCTGGTCGTTCAACGCATGCTTGCCTGCGTCCTGCAGGATGCGAGCGACTTCGAGGGCGATTTGCCTCAGTTCCATAGATATGCCTTTTCGTTTCCTCTGTACAGTCCCGGCACGTCCTCTCCTCAAAATACCGGGATGATGTTACCTGTTGCCAATGGTCGTTCTTCGCGACCAATTGATGGCAATGTTACCCGCACAGATAGTATTTCACCGTAACATTTCCAAAATCGACGCCGCATCTTGGACACGTTCACAATAGCCAGAACATTGAGATTTGCCGTATTTCAGAGGGTCTGACATATCCAATGAGACCATCGGATTCTCCACGGTATTATCACCAATCGTTCGATGACGCACGGTAAGATGAGACCACGATGCGGCCACGACCTGCTCAGGGAAACGACGAATAATCTCAGCACGCAACCACGCACGAGTAGCCGATGGCGCTTCAACCGAAGCCTGTTCCAACTGCTCGTCCGTGACCAGACGTTCCATTTGGGCACGCAGCCGATCGAAAATCGAATCGGCGGGATCGATCGCAGCCCATTTCAAGTCGACGGCCGCGATGCGCGCATCATCCCAGCCAGAGCCGATCTTGCGCCGCAGCTTCTCCAACAACTGCCATTTCAACAGCCATTCGACGCGGGAAGCTTCCCCATGCATCGCAAGTCGTGTGTCATCGTCGGCATGGCGAATGGCCGCCACATCGGCGAGCGCCTGTCCCCACATCGCCATGATGTTGCGGGTGGAACGGTCCGGCCACGCCGGTTCGCCAGACGTGTCGGTCCCATACACCACGGCTGCGGCGGCATATACCAGGGAACGTAATGTGATTTCGATCTGCCATGCCGTGGTTTCGCCGCCGTATTCCAGCGGCAACGCGGCACCCAATGTAAGATCGTGCGACGCCTCATGCATGGCGTGCACCGGATCGGCGAGAGTGGTCATCCCCAAGGCCTCAGCCATGTTCAATCCCGCCTCTTCGGCATGTTCAAGCAGCCAGAGCAGCATGCTGGTGGTGCCGAGCTTCAGCGCTTGCGGCACATCCATACGGTTTGCGTCGCCGACAATCACATGCAGTCTGCGATATTCGTCGGTGCTATGCGATTCGTCCCGCGTGTTGATGATCGGCCTGTCGAACGTGGTCTGCAAACCGACTTTCATATGGAAGTAGTCGGCACGTTGGCTGAGCTGGTAGCCGGTGGTTTCGCTCCGCTCGCCGATGCCGACGCGACCTGATCCCGTGAAGATCTGCCTTGCCACAAAATGGGCCGTCATGAGTTTCGCAACCTGGTCGAATGGCACCGAACGCAGCATCATGTAGTTTTCGTGCGTGCCCCAGCTTGCGCCTTTGCCGTCGACGTTATTGCGATGTAGCACGATTGCAGTGCCGGTCTGTTCGCTGGCTTTGCGTGCGCAGGCGCGCATGATACGGTCTCCGGCATGATCATAGAGCACGGCGTCAAAAGGATCATCGGTTTCGGGAGACGAGTATTCCGGATGCGCATGATCCACATACACACGTCCGCCATTGGCTGCGATCACGTTGGTGATGTTGAGTTGCGGCGCGTCGGTAAGTAGGTCGGGATGTGCCGCGGCGCGTTCCAGTCTGGTGCCTCGCGCGTCGTTGACGGGGTCTTCCTGCCGATAATCCCAGCGGATATGTTTGGTTCGTTTGTTTGCCGCGGCACCAACCACGTCGAACGACAATTGCACGGGATTGTAATGCCCAAGTTTCGGCGCCGATACCGCATATTCGGTTTCCGTGCCCATGATTCGACGAACGCTCATCGATATGGCTTCCTTTCGTCTGCTTTCACATTGTCTAACAGCATTACGCCACCGGACGGATGCTGGTCACATGTCCGGCATCCAAACCGTTGATGCGGCTCCACTGCTCCGGATCGGCATCCAGCACCGCATCTTGGGTTTCCATGAATTCCTCGTCGACCGCTTTGGCCAGCAAGTCGACGCCAATCGCCGCGGGCTGGCCATCCTCGATGGAAATCTTCACGGCGTGGGTTTTGGCACGATCCACAATGTTCTTCAACACCGCTCCAGACACCACATCTGCCAGATATACCGGATGCCATTGGCCATGCTCATCACTCACATCACACAGATGCCGATGTTCGTCGTT
The DNA here is from genome assembly GCF_000800455.1 of Bifidobacterium catenulatum PV20-2. Classification (NCBI taxonomy): domain Bacteria; kingdom Bacillati; phylum Actinomycetota; class Actinomycetes; order Bifidobacteriales; family Bifidobacteriaceae; genus Bifidobacterium; species Bifidobacterium catenulatum. The sequence goes on along the minus strand of NZ_CP007456.1, from coordinate 735,277 downwards.
TGCATAAATGTCGTTGACCAGCACACCAATTAGGGCCTTCGCATCCAATCCCGGCACCAGCGGCAGGTCATCGGTCAGATAATGGCGGATGATTTGCGCCGCCTGTGCCGCCTTCGGGCGTTCCACACGAATCTTCACGTCCAAACGTCCAGGGCGAAGCACGGCTGGATCAATCATGTCGATACGGTTCGACGCGCCGATCACCATAACATTGTCAAGCGTTTCCACGCCGTCAAGTTCTGCCAAAAATTGCGGAACAATGGTGGTTTCCACATCCGATGACACTCCGGATCCACGAGTGCGCAGCAACGAATCCATCTCGTCGATGAACACAATCACCGGCTTGCCTTCCGCGGCACGTTCGCGCGCACGCTTGAAAATCATGCGGATCAACCGTTCCGACTCACCTACGAACTTATTGAGCAGTTCCGGCCCCTTCACCGACAGGAACACGCCCCTGCCGCCGGCCGCACCTTCGGCAAGCGCATTGGCTACGGCTTTGGCGATCAGGGTTTTGCCATTGCCTGGAGGCCCATACAGCAACACACCTTTCGGTGGCTTCAAATCATACCGTTCAAACAGTTCACGATGCAGGAACGGCATTTGCACAGCATCGCGAATACGTTCGATCTGTTCGTCCAAACCGCCAATGTCGGCAAACGTGACATCCGGCACTTCCTCAAGCACCAGATCAGCGTCATTCTGCGGGGGAACCAGCGCAAGCGCGAATCGCACGGACGAATCGACCGTAACACGATCGGCCACATTGATCACAGCCTTCGCCAACGTGCCCGAACGGCGGACCAATGTAACATTGCCGCCATTGTCGGCTACCAGCAATCGTCCATCATCAATAACCTGCTTCACCGTACGCACCGCACCCAACGTATCGGTGTCAGCTTGCAAAACCACCACCATGTTTTCGTTGAGCAGCACGGTGCGCCCCGCCTCAAGTCTGGACGCCTGCACATTCGCAGCAACCGGCACGATCATGCGTCGCGTACCGGAAACCACCTCGGCGCTGGCATGCTGCACACCCTGTTCGTCCGTTCGAGCGGAATACACACGCACCATGGTGGCAAAGGTCATGGGAGGCCCGGCCAACTGGTTCAGTTGCGCCTTGGCTTTGGTGAGCTCCTGAGTGGCGCGGTTCAACGCCTTGGCCAGCGCATGGTTCTTGGCCATCAACTGATCGTTGGCCTCGCCCAATGATGCCAACGTATCGTCACGCTGATCCATGCAAACCCCACTTCCAACACGCGGGAACATTCCGACAAACCCAAGCCGGAATGCAACCGCCCCATACATTCACCCATTAAGAATACTCATTGTCCGCATGATTTCCGACAATCAAAACCATGCTTGAACAAGAATCGCCGAACATCGCACCCACGCCCACCCTTTCTCATCCGGGTCTGCTGGTCATGGATATGGATTCCACGCTGATTGATGAGGAAGTCATCGACGAGTTGGGCGCCGCTGCTGGAATTGGTGAACAGATTGCGTCGATTACCGCGCGTGCGATGAATGGCGAACTTGATTTTCGTGAGGCATTGCAGGCTCGCGTCGCATTGCTGAAGGATTTGCCGACTTCGGTATTCGATGATGTATATCGTCGTGTGCATTTTACGCACGGTGCACTTGATTTGATTGATGCCTTGCATGCGCATGATTGGAAAGTCGGCGTGGTTTCCGGCGGCTTTCATGAAGTCGTGGATTGTCTTGCCGCCGACGCGCATCTTGATTTTTGGATTGCGAACCGTTTGGAAGCCGCGAATGGCCGTCTGACCGGCCGTGTGCTTGGCGATATTGTTACGAAAGATGTGAAGTTGCAGTCGCTGCATGATTGGGCTTCACACATGGGCATCAGTATGGATCAGACCGTTGCGGTTGGTGATGGGGCCAATGATCTGCCGATGATTCATGCCGCCGGGCTCGGTGTGGCGTTCTGCGCCAAGCCTGCGGTTCAGGCGGATGCTCCACATCGTGTGAGCGAACGCGATTTGACGCGGATTCTTGATTTTCTTCGTTGATTTTCGAGATTTGACTCTTCTGATGATTTGAACCGCAGTATCACAAGCTTGATATAGCAAAAGTTGCCGTGTGAAATCATGATGTTCACACGGCAACTTTATATGATCTACCTGTTTTCGATTTTACTTGCAGTAGGCTCCGTCGAGATGAGCACCTCTCGCCCAGTCGGCGGCACGCATGGCCTTTTTGCCTTGGGCTTTGACTTCAAGCAATTCCAGTGGATCTGAGGAAGTGCCCACCCATACGTTCTTCTTTCCGGCCGCAATCTGCCCCGGCTCAAGCGAAGCGGGCGTGTTGGGATTGCTCATATCGGCGCTCTGTGCTCGAAGCACGTGCAGTATGGTCGGTTCGGCTTCAGCGTTGGCATGCAGTTCGCACCATGCGCCCGGATTGGGTGTGCAGGCACGAATCTGACGGTCCACCGCGAACACGGGAATGTCGAAACGAATATGTGCGTCTTCAACGGTGATCTTCTGAGCTATCTCATATGCGCCGGCAGGCTGTTCCACCGGAATGATCTGATCGTCGGCCATGGCCTGCAACGATGCGGCAAGCAGGCGTGATCCATCTTCGGCAAGACGGTTCAGAAGCTCGCCGGCGGTTTCGTGCGCTCCGATTTCCACGGTGGATTGCGCCAGAATCGGACCGGCATCCATGGCGCGCACAATGCGGAACACCGTGGCACCAGTCACTTTTTCGCCGGCCCAAATGGAACGCTGCACAGGAGCCGCGCCGCGCCACTGCGGAAGCAGCGAGAAATGCAGGTTATACCAGCCCATCGGCAACGCGTCGAGCACATCTTGCTTCAGGATTTTGCCGTACGCCACCACTGCGGCAGCCTGAGCTCCGGTGGCTGCCAGTTCGGAAATGAAGGTTTCCTCGCTCGGATCGGATTCGATCACCGGCAGGCCAAGCTCAAGCGCGGCCTGTTTCACGGGATTCGGCACCAACTTGCGTCCACGACCGGTAGGCGCATCCGGTCGGGTGAGTACTGCGACCACTTCAAAATGTTCGGTGTCTTCAGCCAGCAGCTCCAACGACGGCACAGCAACATCCGGAGTACCGGCAAACAGCACTTTCAGCATGGAAAGTCCTCCTTATCAAATCCTCATTCACATCGTTATCATCGTGGAATCATTCCGCCATATCAACAGCACGCATATCAGCAGCGTGTGCGACAAGGGAATGCAACGCACCAACACTATGCCTGGCGCACTGCAGGAATCTTCACACCTGCATCGATGAGCAACGCACGCAACGCACGCGAATCCTTGAATCGAACGCCGCGAATGCCAGCATTGTTCGCGCCTACGATATTCATGGCCTTATCATCCACGAATACCGCGCCGGAAGCGTCAATGCCGAACTGCTGCAACGCGAACTCGTAAATATCCTTGTTGGGCTTGCGCAAGGAAACGTACCCCGAAACCACACGATCGTTGAGACTGCGCAGAATATCGAAATTATCAAGCGCGATCGGGAACAGGTCCTTCTGCCAGTTGCTCAATCCCCACACACGCACGCCGGCAGCTTTCAAATCGTTGATGAGCACGCGGGCGCCCGGCACCACGCCGGTCAGCGAGTCAACGAAATTGTCGAGATAATACTGCAGCATGTCGGCCCACTTGTCTCCGTACCGTTCACGCATCAAGGCGACACCATCATCGTTCGACATGCCATAGTCCAACTCGTCATTGACGTCATAAAAGCCGGAAATATCGTTGTCAAGGAACTGCTCAATAAGCTCGTCGCTATACCGTGGCGTCATCACGGCAACCGGATCCCAGTAGATGAGCACATTGCCGAAATCGAAAATCACATCGGTAATCGGTTTGCCCGCATTCGCCGCGGCTTCGCCGTCTGCCATGAGCACGTCGTACTCCATGTCAGGCTCTCCTGGCCAGCCCTTCATATGATCCTCCATTCACTGTCATACGGTCTTATGCCGAACTTCAACCTATCTAGTTTTTCACGGCGAGGGGACGTGCGTCAGATTCGCTCCTTCGGATCAAGCTGGAAACGCAGCTCGCCGGGCTCACGAGCGGCCACATGGCGGGCGCTGGCGGAACGCAAACGCAACGCCAATTCGCCACGTCGGCTTTGCGGCACACGCACCACGGCCTTGACACGATCCGCAGTGCCTTCCAACTCACGCGAATCAATGGTTCGCGGCTGTGGAATGGGCACCGGTCCCAGTACGGACGGCAGCACGCCTTCGGCGGTTTCGATGGTAGACATATCTCCCCCTCCCAATGCACCAATCCGTTCCAACGTGGCTTTCACCGCGTCACGGCGACCCCACACGCAGGCAGCGGCGAACACTGGGGGCAATGCCGTCTGCTCACGTTCCTGTAGTTCGGTTTGCGCCAACAGCGTTGAATTCCAAAGCATCAACGATTGGGCAAGCGTAGGATCGGTTTCTCCGATCAGCAGCGCTTGGCCTCCCCTGATTCGCGGCGCGCATAGCGAAACCGCACGCATCCACGATGTTAACGTGTCTATGCCCGCGTCGATACCGAACGCGTACAGGCTGGTCCATGCGTCAAGAATGGCCACGGCACGGTATTCGCACTCCGAAGGATTCCGCCCACGCACACGGGGTTCGGCACCGGGAGTGGCGATAACCAGCTGTGGCGTAAATCCAATATCGGAAACAATGCCGCGCGGTTGGCTTGGCGTTGAAAGCACGATGGGAACGCCACGAAATAGCCGGCTCAGTTCCTGTGCGGTTCCCGCGGCCCCGACACGAACCACTCGCATACGCTCGCCCCGACATGCAGGGCACGCCCATTGCACTGTGGCGGAGCCACACCAGCGGCATCGCACGGATCCGTCCAACAATCGTTCCAAAGGCCCGGTGCAATACGAACATCTCGCCTGGCGGTGGCATTTCGCACAGCTCAATGCCTCGCTGATGCCGTCTTGCGGAATGCTCAACAGCACCGGGCCGCTTTCCAACGCTTTCGACAACACTCGCACCGCAGTGTGCGGCACGCGCGCACCAATGGTTGCATCCGCAAGTCTCGCCAATTCATCGCGGTTGAGCCAACGAATCCAAGGACTTGCCTCCTTGGTCACCGCAGGAAACGCATGAATAGGCGTGCTGAAACCGCTGACTTGAGTGGCTCCGATGTGCGCCGCATCGGTCTCCCACTGGCTTTGCACGCTGCGCGCATTGGCCATCGCAACGAACACGCCGTTATGCGATTTCGCACGTAACCGCAACACTCCACGAGCGTTGGCGTATGGCATCATGCCATCGGCATCCTGATAGCACACGTCGTCGAGTATGAAGAACAACGCATTGCCGTCCACCGGAGCATACATCGCCGCACGCGTGCCAATCACGCACCGAACCTGCCCTTCGCTGATGGCCAGATAGGCACGATACCGTTCCGCCGGCACCATCTGCGCGTTCAGAATGGCGAAATCGCCGTCATATGCTCCACTGGAGGATTGCGTCGGTATGAAAGGACGCAAGCCAATAGCCTGCAGGGTCTCGGCCATATCCTCGATCTCACGCATGGTCGGCAGCACTAGCACCGCCGGTTTGCCCTGTAGCAGCGCCAAAACCACCATCCATGCCGCGCACTGCCGCCAATGATCGGCACCCGGAAGCGGATCGAACACGAACGATTGGAAACGTTGCGATTCCAACGCTTCGTGAAGCAGATTGATATTGCCGTATTGCCGTTGCAGTTGTTCGTATGATTCCCGTTCGGCCTTGGCAAGTGATTCCCCGTGCCTGTTTTTTTCGATATTCGTTCGATTGCCGAGGCGCTGCTCCTGTTCAACTCGCGCCACTCTCGCAGGCACCGCCAAACGTAGGATGTTGGCTCGTGTTCCACCGAACGCATCTGCGATAAGCGTAACGTCATTTCGCATGGACGCGGGCACCAGCACACGATCGGAGACCACTCGTTCAATGAATCTCAGCGACGATTCCGGGGTTTCGCTGGTATCGGTTCTGTTCCATACGATGCCGTTGACTCGTTGCCCTCCGAAACGCACACGCACCATTACGCCGGGTTGTGCATCTTCGGAATATTTCTCCTCGACGTAATAGTCGAAGGTTTGCCCCAAATGGGTGGCTTGAATGTCAAGCACCACTTGGGCGATGGGATGCTCGGCAGCCGGCGTTTTGGGCGTAGGCGCACGTTTGCGCCGTTTGCGCGGGGCAAGCCCGTCAAGCGCCAGCTGTTCGGCATCCTCAGTACTCATGATTCAAGGGTAACTCAGCCCTCGATGGCAGCTTTCAGCTCGTCGACTTTATTGGTGGTCTCCCAAGTGAAATCAGCATCGTTGCGTCCGAAATGACCGTAAGCAGCGGTCTTGGAATAGATCGGACGCTTCAGATCGAGCTCGTCGATAATGGCGGCCGGTCGAAGGTCGAACACCTTACGCACAGCCTGCTGAATCTGCTCGCGGGTCACACCAATTTCAGTGCCATACGTTTCCACATTGATGGACACCGGGTCAGCCACGCCAATGGCATACGCCACCTGCACTTCAACCTTATGCGCGAGGCCAGCGGCCACAATGTTCTTGGCCACCCAACGTGCCGCATAGGCCGCAGAACGATCCACCTTGCTCGGATCCTTGCCGGAGAACGCGCCGCCGCCATGATGCGCCGCACCACCATACGTGTCGACGATGATCTTGCGACCGGTCAGACCGGCATCCGCGGCAGGGCCGCCAAGCACGAACGAACCGGTCGGATTAACGAGCACGCGATATTCATCATGCGCCACACGATCGGCAAGCACATCGTCGAGCACCGGACGAATCACATGTTCCGTCAGCTGCTCCTTAAGCCACGCCTGATCGACTTGAGGATCATGCTGCGTGGAAACCAACACCGTGTCGAGACGAACGGGAGTATCGTTCTCATCGTATTCGACGGTCACCTGAGTCTTGCCATCCGGACGCAGGTGCGGCACTTCGCCATTCTTGCGCACTTGCGTAAGACGATATGCCAAACGATGCGCCAAGTAAATCGGCAATGGCATCAGCGCATCAGTCTCATCGCATGCATAGCCGAACATCACGCCCTGATCGCCGGCACCTTGTGCTTCGTAGCGCTGCTCGCGAGATGCCTGTGATTCCGCCTCGCCGCTCAAACGGGCCACACCCTGATTGATTTCGGAGCTCTGCTCGGTCAACGACACGGTCACGCCGCAGGAATCGGCATCAAGGCCGATACGGGAACTGATATAGCCGATATTACGCACCACGGAACGCACGATGTCCTGAATGTCGGAATACCCTTCGCTCGTCACCTCTCCGAAAACGAAGAACTGGCCGACGGTGGCGCACGTCTCCACAGCCACATGAGACTGCGGATCCTGGGCAAGCATATCATCCAGAATCGCGTCGGAAATTTGATCGCAGACCTTGTCTGGATGCCCCTCCGTTACCGACTCAGCGGAAATCAATTTCAATTCAGCCATCTGGCTGCTCCTTTCACGAACGCCCCACACGTTCGTCCCTTCTGGTTGCTATGAAAAACGCCCCGTCCTTCGCATACGCAATCAATAGTTTCATTGTGGACTATTCAAAGCGCACCGTTCAGGTATCGGGGCGAATGAAAATTCAAGATTCGGCTCTTGTTTCAAGAGCCGTCGCGTCAGTTGCCTTCGGTCAGATCGTCTTCGCCGAGGGTCTCCTCAAGCAGACCGTCGTTGATTTCACGGAAGGCGATGGATAGCGGCTTCTCCTGATTCTGATACTCCACCAGCGGGCCGACGTTCTGCAGCAGGCCCTCGTTAAGCTGGGTGAAATAGGAATTGATCTGACGGGCACGCTTGGCTGCGAAAATAGCCAGTGCGTACTTGGAGTCAGCATGCTCCATCAAATCATCGATCGGCGGTTCCGCAAGACCGGTCGGGGTTGGCTGAGTGCCGAATGCCATATTGATTATCTCCCAATCATCAGATAAGCCAAAAGCTTCTTTTCCAAAGTCTTAAGTATAGGGCCGCCACTGGACCTGATTCAAGCCCTTTCTCTCATGTTTTCGGCAAGCGCAAGCATCTTCGGCAATGCTCGCGAATGTAACGCTTCTGGGAATTCCACATAGTGACTCTTGACAAAACCGTGTCCCGCTTAACCACCACAATAGAGAACATGGAAATGCGATCTGCAAAACTGATGAATGGACGAGTATTCGCGGGCGCACGCGCCCTCTACCGTGCCGCTGGCGTGGACGGTAAGGATTTCGGCAAACCGATTATCGCCATTGCCAATTCCTTCGATGAGTTCCTGCCCGGCCACGTGCACCTGAACAAGGTTGGTCGACTGATCTCCGAGGCCATCAAGGAGGCCGGCGGCATCCCGCGTGAGTTCAACACGATGGCCGTTGACGACGGCATCGCCATGGGACACACCGGCATGCTGTACTCCCTGCCGAGCCGTGACATCATCGCCGACACTGTGGAATATCAGGTGAACGCGCACTGTGCCGACGCCCTGATCTGCATCCCGAACTGCGACAAGGTCGTGCCGGGCATGCTGATGGCCGCTCTGCGTCTGAACATCCCGACCGTATTCGTGTCCGGCGGTCCGATGGAGGCCGGCACCACGGTGCTTCCCGACGGAACCGTGAAGAAGAACACCGATCTGATCGACGTGATGTATGCCTCCGCCGACGACAATCTGAACGAAGAGGATCTGCTCGCCTATGAGAAGACCGTCTGCCCGACCTGTGGTTCCTGCGCCGGCATGTTCACCGCGAATTCGATGAACTGCTTGACCGAGGCCATCGGCCTGGCCCTGCCAGGCAATGGCACCATTCTGGCTTCGCACTCCTACCGCAAGGATTTGTTCAAGCGCGCCGCCGAGCAGATCGTCAAAATCGCCAAGCAGTATTACGACGACGATGACGAGAGCGTGCTCCCGCGTTCCATCGCCACCAAGGAAGCGTTCGAGAACGCCATGACCATGGATGTGGCCATGGGCGGCTCCACCAACACAGTGCTACACATCCTCGCCATGGCGCAGTCCGCCGACGTGGACTTCACGCTTGACGACATCGAGCGCATCTCCCACACCGTGCCCTGCATCTGCAAGGCTTCGCCGTCCGGCGAATGGGAGATCTCCGACGTGCATCGCGCAGGTGGCATCACCGGCATCCTCGGCGAACTCGACCGTGCCGGCAAGCTGCACCGCGACGTGCATTCCATCGATTACAAGACGCTTGAGGACAAGCTCAACGACTGGGACATCATGCGTGATACCTGCACCGAGCAGGCCAAGCAGATGTATCTGGCCGCTCCGGGCCACATCGTATCTCCTGATCCGTGGACGCACACCACTCTGTTCGATTCCCTCGACCGCGACCGTGTGAACGGCGCAATCCACGACATCGACCATCCAGCCGTCACCGAAGGCGGTCTGGCCGTGCTGCGCGGTAACCTCGCCCCTGACGGCTGCGTGGTGAAGACCGCCGGTGTGCCGAAGGAGATTTGGACCTTCCGTGGACCGGCACTGGTCGTCGAATCCCAGGAACAGGCCATCGAGGTCATCCTCAACGACACCCTGAAGCCCGGTATGGCGCTGGTTATCCGTTACGAGGGCCCGAAGGGCGGCCCTGGCATGCAGGAAATGCTGTACCCAACGTCGTTCGTCAAGGGCAAGGGTATCGGCAAGCAGGTCGCCATGCTGACCGACGGCCGCTACTCCGGCGGCTCCTCCGGTCTGGCCATCGGCCATATCGCTCCCGAGGCGGCGAACAAGGGCCCGATCGCCTTGATCAAGAACGGCGACATCATTAACATTGATATCCCGAACCGTACGGTGAACGTCGAGCTTTCCGACGAAGAGCTGGCCCAGCGCCGCACCGAACTCGAAGCCGGCGACGGCTATGTGGCGCACCGCGACCGCAAGGTCTCCCAGGCGCTGAAGGCCTACGCGGCCTTCGCCCGTTCCGCAGATAAGGGTGCCACGCGCGATCCGGAGCTGATCAACAAGCTTTCCGGTCTCGCCTGAGTTTCAACGAATCTCAAATAATACATAATGAGGATTGCGTAGTTTACTTACTGCGCAATCCTCATTTTTTTTTAAAAAAAAAACATGCGCCCGATATATTCGAACGCATGTTGCAGTCTTTACTTATTATGATTACAGATTGAATTCCGCTGCAATAAGATTCCACAGTTCATTTGCAGCATCATCGACAACATTATTGACGATGACTTTGTCGAATTCAGGTTCAGCGGCAAGCTCGATTTTCGCGGTTTCCAAACGTTTCGCCTGCTGTTCCGGGGTTTCGGTACCACGCCCGACAAGACGACGCTCCAATTCCTCGAATGACGGCGGCGCAATGAACACGGTCACCACATCAAGACCCAGCTCCCCCGCGCGCTGCTTGACGCTACGGGCACCTTGGATGTCGATTTCTAGAATGACGGGAATATTCTGTTCTAGATGTTCCACGACTGGTTTCACGGGCGTGCCGTAGTGGGCAAGACCGAAGACGTCAGCGGTTTCCAAAAACTCACCGGCATCTTCTTTGGCGAGAAACTCCTGTTCGGTCATGAAGAAATAATTGACGCCATCCACTTCGCCTGGACGTGGTTTACGGGTCGTTGCGGATACCGACAGCCAAATCTGCGGATGCTGCTCACGCACGCGTCCCAAAACGGTGCCCTTGCCAACACCGGCGGGACCACAAAGCACAATCAAACGTCCATGACGAGAGTCAGTCATTACATCCTCATTTTTCATAACAATCAGCAGAACATGGAATATGGAATCTCAGCACCGGATTTGAGAACGCGCGATTACTCCTCTTCGTCGTCGTCCAAAACCTCATCATCGATTTCGTTCTGCGCTTCAATAAGCGCCTGACGAATATCGAGCGCCACGGATTCCGTGGCCGCGCTCAGAGCGGCAATATCCGGGCCGTGTGCGGCGATAAAACGAGATACAGTGACAAGCACATTGCCCTTGGTGCCTTTGAATACCGTCTTGAGGTCGCGGGTTTCAGCACCCTGCCATCCGTAGCCCGGAGACAGAATAGGACCAGTGAACTTGGCTGGATCGACACCGGAATCATTGATCCACTGACCGATGGTGGCACCGATGATCAAGCCTACGGAACCCATACCGTCATTGCCCTTGTTGAATTTCTGCGCTGTGCTGGCGATGCCGTAGGCCACGGTTCTGCCCTTGTATTCGCCCGCCTGACGAATGGCCGTCTGCAGGCTGGCACCCTCTTGATTCGAAGTCAACGATGCGATGAACACGCCTCGACCGTTGTTGAGCGCGTCGTTGATCACGCCACCCAAAGAACGTGCGCCGTAGTACGGCAACAAGGTGATGGCATCAGCCAGCAGAGGAGATCCCGGCTTGAAATAGGCGTCGGCGAATGCGGACACTGTAGTCGGCAGACCGCCGTGCAGGCAGTCGACAATGGTGATGATTCCCATCTGACGGGCCGCATACAGTACCCGTTCGAGCGCCACGATGCCTTTCGAACCGTAACGCTCGAACATGGAGAACTGGAATTTGACGGCCGCCGCTCTCCCATTGGCTGCCTGCAACATGCGCATGGAGTACAGTTCCGCGCCTAAGGCGTCCACATTGTAGCCCCAGTCGGTAAGGAGTTGCCGATGCGGGTCGATGCCCACACACAGCGGACCATATTTGGCCATGGAATTGCTCAGACGCAGACCGAAATCCGAACGCTGGGCACTCATCTCTTCACTACTGAGGCTACTTACCATTACTCACGGCTTTCCAACTCGAACAGCTGCTGGGAATGATCCTGAATGCTCATGATCTGATAATCATTATTGCGCACAGCCTCGATGGCCATCAACACGGCGGAGAATTCCGTCATGGTGGTGAACTGAGGCAGATCCGCAGCAATGGCCGCCGAACGGATGGCATAGCCGTCGGAACGGGAGCCACGGGAGTTCGGCGTGTTGAGAATCAGATCGATGGCACCTTCTTCGATCAACTGTACGACATTCTTGCCGACGCTGCCTTCCGCATGGTAGGTGGTGATTGGATCATCCGGATCGGAATCCATACGAACGCTGATCTTATCAACGATCTTGGAGTCGATGCCATAGCGACGCAACACGGATGCGGTACCCTCGGTGGCCCAAATGTTGAAGCCAAGCTCCACCAAGCGTGCGGCGAACAACGGCAGCTGACGCTTGTCGGTGTCGTTCACGGAAATGAACACGTTGCCGCTTGTCGGCAAGCCACCGTCATAAGCGGCCAGCTGGCTCTTGGCGAACGCATGCGGGAAGTCACGGTCAAAGCCCATGACCTCGCCGGTGGAACGCATCTCCGGCCCAAGCAACACGTCGACGGTCTTGCCGAGCGGCGTGCGGAAACGCTTGAACGGAAGCACGGATTCCTTAACGGCAACCTGCTGACCGCGGCGAATATCACCGCCATCGCCGTGAGGCAACAGCAAGTCGTTGTCACGCTGCTGCTGAATGGTTTCGCCAGCCATGATGCGGGCCGCTGCCTTGGCCAGTGCCACGCCGGTCGCCTTGGAAGCGAACGGTACGGTACGGGAGGCACGCGGATTCGCCTCGATGACGTACAGCGTGTTGGCCATGAAAGCGTACTGCACGTTGATCAGGCCTTGCACGCCACAGCCCTTGGCGATGGCATAGGTGCCCTCGCGCAGGCGACGAATCTGATCATCGGAAAGGGTGCTCGGAGGCAAGGTGCATGCGGCGTCGCCGGAGTGCACACCGGCTTCCTCAACATGCTCCATAATGCCGCCGATATACAGCTCCTCGCCGTCGAACAGGGCATCAACGTCGATTTCCACGGCGTCCTGCAGGAACTTGTCAATCAGCAGCGGAGAAGGCAGACGGCCAGAAACCACGGTATCGGCCTGGGCTTCCTTCAATGCGCGATCCACGTACTTGCGTAACTGGGCATCGTCGTACACGATTTCCATGCCACGACCACCAAGCACGTAGCTCGGGCGCACCAGCACTGGGTAACCGATGTTGTGTGCCGCTTCACGGGCTTCATCAAGGCTCAGAGCGGTACCGTAGCGAGGCGCGTTCATCTCGGCCTTCTTCAGCACTTCGCCGAAGAGCTCACGGTTTTCAGCCAGATCGATGGATTCAGGCGTGGTGCCGAGAATCGGCACGCCAGCAGCCTTCAGGCGAGCTGCCAGAGACAACGGGGTCTGGCCACCAAGCTGAACGATAACGCCCTTGACAGGGCCCATCTTCTTTTCGGCCTCGTAGATTTCGAGCACGTCTTCGAAGGTGAGCGGTTCGAAGTACAGGCGATCGGACATGTCGTAATCGGTTGACACAGTTTCCGGGTTGCAGTTGACCATGATGGTGTCATAGTCCTTGCCCAGTTCCTGCACGGCATGCACGCAGGTATAGTCGAACTCGATGCCCTGACCGATACGATTCGGACCGGAGCCGAGAATAATCACGGCTTCGCGCTCACGCGGGCGCAGTTCGCTTTCGTCCGCATAGCAGGAGTAGTAGTACGGAGTCACCGCGTCGAACTCGGCAGCGCAAGTATCGACCGTCTTGAAGACCGGGCGAAGATCATACGACCAACGAAGCTCGCGGATCGTGTTTTCGCCTTCGTCTCCCAAGCGACGCAGGTGGGCGATCTGCAGATCGGAAAGACCAGCCAGCTTCGCCTTCTTCAACAGCTTGCGGCTAAGCTTCTCCGCTCCCTTGATTTCAAGAGCTGTCTCATTGATGAGTTCGAACTGGCGAATGAACCATGGGTCGATCTTGGTGGCATCGAAGATCTGCTGTTCGGTGGCGCCTCCCCACAGGGCGCGCTGAATCTGCAGATAGCGATGCTCGGTCGGCACCTTGATGGCGTCCAGCAGCTCATTGACTTCCTGTGCGGAAGGTTTGTCGCCATCCCAACTGAAGCCCATGTGGCGCTTGTCGATGGAGCGCATGGCCTTGCCGAGGGATTCCTGGAAGTTGCCTGCCAGAGCCATGGCCTCGCCCACGGACTTCATGGAGGTGGTCAGCGTCGGATCGGCACCCGGGAACTTTTCGAAGGCGAAACGCGGAACCTTGGTGACCACGTAGTCGATGGTCGGCTCGAAGCTGGCCGGAGTGGACTGCGTGATATCGTTCTGGATTTCATCGAGCGTGTAGCCAAGAGCCAGCTTGGTGGCGATCTTCGCGATCGGGAAGCCGGTTGCCTTGGACGCCAGAGCGGAGGAACGGGACACACGCGGGTTCATTTCGATGACGATGATGCGTCCAGTGTTCGGGTTGATGGCGAACTGGATGTTGCAGCCGCCAGTATCGACGCCCACGCCACGAATGATGGCGATGCCGATATCACGAAGCTTCTGATACTCGCGATCGGTCAGAGTGAACACAGGCGCCACGGTAATGGAATCGCCGGTGTGCACACCGACAGGATCCACGTTCTCAATCGGGCAGACGACCACGACGTTGTCTTTCCTGTCGCGCATCAGCTCGAGTTCATATTCCTTCCAGCCTTCGATGCCTTCTTCGATCAGCACCTCGTCGGTCGGGGAATAATGGATGCCTGCGCCTGCGATGCGGTGCAGTTCCTCTTCGTCGTGCGCGATGCCGGAACCAAGACCACCCATGGTGAAGCTCGGTCGCACAACCAGCGGATAGCCGAACTTCTCAGCGATCTTATCGACCTCTTCGAGGGAATGGGCAATATCAGAACGTGCGGATTCGGCGCCAGCCTCCTCAACGACCTTCTTGAAGAGTTCACGATCCTCACCACGGTCGATGGCTTCAAGGGAAGCGCCAATCAGCTCGACGTTGTACTTCTTGAGCACGCCGGCCTCGCCCAGTGCCATGGCTGCGTTCAGTGCGGTCTGACCACCTAGGGTCGGCAGCAGGGCGTCAGGACGTTCCTTGGCGATGATCTGCTCGAGGATCGGCGTAGAGATCGGCTCGATATAGGTGGCATCCGCCATTTCCGGATCGGTCATGATGGTGGCCGGGTTGGAGTTGACGAGAATGACTCGAATGCCTTCCTCGCGAAGCACGCGGCAGGCCTGGGTGCCCGAGTAATCGAATTCTGCGGCCTGGCCGATCACAATCGGACCGGAGCCGATGACCATCACGGACTTGATGTCTGTGCGCTTAGGCATTGTGGGTTCCCTCCTTGGCGGAACGCATGAGATCCACGAAACGATCGAACAGGTATGCGGCATCGTGCGGGCCGGCTGCGGCCTCCGGATGGTACTGCACGGAGAATGCCGGAATATCGACGCACTGCAGGCCTTCAACCACATTGTCGTTCAGATCGATGTGGCTGACGAACACCTTGCCGTACTTGCCGTTTTCGAACGGTGCGTCAACGGTTTCGCCGATCGGCGCGTCGACGGCGAAACCGTGGTTGTGCGCGGTGATTTCGATTTTGCCGGTGGTCATGTCTTTGACCGGCTGGTTGATGCCACGGTGGCCGAACTTCAGCTTGTACGTACCGAAGCCAAGCGCACGTCCGAGCAGCTGGTTGCCGAAGCAGATGCCGAAGAACGGATAACCTGCATCAAGCACCTGACGAAGCAAGTTCACTTCAGGGGCGGCCTGTTCCGGATCTCCCGGACCATTGGAGAAGAAAACACCATCAGGATGGAGAGCTTCAAGCTCGTCGAACGTGATGCTGGAAGGCACCACATGCACACGGCAACCGCGTTCAGCCATACGATGCGGAGTCATGGCCTTGATGCCAAGATCGACCGCGGCGATGGTGAACAGCGGTTCCTTGCCCGCGAATTCACCACACGGTTCGATGGTGTAGGCTTCCTTGGTGCTGACCTCGTCGTAGAGGCTCATCCCCTTCATCTGCGGAGTGGATTTGACCTCGTCGAGCATGGATTCGATGGTACGCAGCTTGCCATTGTCGTCAAGCAGGGCGTCACCGGAGAAAATCGCAGCACGCATCACACCGGCGGAACGCAGGTGACGCACCAGCTTGCGGGTGTCGATACGGCTGATGCCAACAATCTTGTTGGCTTCCAGATCATCATCAAGGCTGCCGTTGGCACGCCAATTACTCACGTTCGGGCTGGGATCGCGCACGACATAGCCGGCAACCCAGATTCGCGTGGATTCCGGATCCTCCCCA
Source organism: Bifidobacterium catenulatum PV20-2 (assembly GCF_000800455.1). Lineage (NCBI taxonomy): Bacteria > Bacillati > Actinomycetota > Actinomycetes > Bifidobacteriales > Bifidobacteriaceae > Bifidobacterium > Bifidobacterium catenulatum. The sequence goes on along the minus strand of NZ_CP007456.1, from coordinate 719,161 downwards.
TTGATTCCCGTGTTCCCAATATGAGGGAACGTCTGTACCACGATCTGACGATCGTAGCTGGGGTCCGTAAGCGTCTCCTGATAACCGGTCATGCCGGTCGCGAAAACGATCTCCCCGCTGGTCGTGCCGATCGCGCCGTAAGGCTCACCCACATACACCTGTCCGTCTTCGAGAACGAGAACGGCATCTTGAGGGTCAAACATCACGGCTTCGGAATCATACTGGTTCACCAAAACCCCCTTATAGTCAAGGTATTCGTACCAAGGATAGCGGCCGGTTAGGACTCGCGACCCGGCCGAATCGCTTAACTTTCAGCTTTATTCAGCTGAAGGTTCGGTCGGTTGCTCATCCACTTGAACGGCATCCGCATCAGCGCTGACAGCGCTGAGCAGACCGTGGATGAATGCCGGTGATTCGTCATCACACAACGTCTTGGCAAGGCCAAGCGCCTCGTCGATGGCCACCATATTCGGAACATCATCATTGAACATGATCTCCCACGCCGCGATACGCAGAATATTGCGATCGACAACGCCCATACGCTTGACCTTCCAACCGGTGGAATGCTCGTCAAGCGTGGAATCGATGGCTGCGATATGTTCCGCAACGCCACGAACGATTTCGATGGCGTATTCAGGCAGCGGAGTCTGGGCGCCGGGCTGCTCAATGCGCTCAGCAAGAAGGGACAGGATGTCCTGTCCCTTCTCATCCGCTTCATACAACGTATTCAGAGCCCTCTTACGAGCGGTGGAACGTGCCATGAAACTTCTTTCGTCCTTACTCTCAGTTCTCGCGGCCGAGGTAGGAGCCGTCGGTGGTGTTCACCTTGACCTTCTCGCCTTCGCCGATGAACAGCGGAACCTGAATCTCGGCACCAGTTTCAACGGTGGCCGGCTTGGTACCGGCGTTGGAACGGTTGCCCTGCAGACCCGGTTCGGTATGGGTAACGGTCAGGATCACGGAAGCCGGCAGTTCGACGGACAGCGGGGTGCCGTCGTGGAAGGACACGACGCAGTCGGTTCCTTCCAGCAGGAACTTGGCCTGATCGCCGACGAGAGTCTTCGGAATGTAGATCTGATCGTAGGTGGTCATATCCATGAACACGAAGTTGTCGCCGTCCTCGTAGGAGTACTGGAGGTTGCGGTTGTCGACGGTTTCGAATTCCATCTTCATGCCGGCATTGAAGGTCTTGTCGACGATCTTGCCCGAGAGGACGTTCTTGATGGTGGTGCGCACGAAAGCAGGGCCCTTGCCCGGCTTGACGTGCTGGAACTTGATGACGGCCCACAGCTGGCCATCGAGGTTCAGGACGGAACCGTTCTTGATGTCATTGGTAGTCTGTGCCAAATTAACTCACCTATTTCTTCGTCTAACAGGGAAAGCTTAAAAAGAGCCTTGCTCATTATGCCACGGTGTGCATACTTTGTCGGTAAGCCTTCCATATATAGGAAAACCTCCCTCGGCGAACATGCCTCGGGAGGTTTTCCTAAAAAACGCTAGTTCAAGCGTGCCTTGATATCAAGCAGAAACTACTCGATGATCTTGGTGACACGGCCCGAGCCGACGGTGTGGCCGCCTTCGCGCACTGCGAAGGTCAGGCCCTCTTCCATAGCGATCGGCTGGATCAGCTCAACGCCGAAGGTAGCGTGATCGCCCGGCTGCACCATCTCAACGCCTTCCGGCAGGGTGATAACGCCGGTGACGTCGGTGGTACGGAAGTAGAACTGCGGACGGTAGTTGGAGAAGAACGGCGAGTGACGGCCGCCTTCGTCCTTGGTCAGCACGTAGACTTCGCCCTCGAACTTGGTGTGCGGAGTCACGGAGCCCGGAGCAGCCAGAACCTGGCCACGCTCGACCTGGTCACGGTTGATGCCGCGGAGCAGCAGACCGGTGTTGTCACCAGCCTCGCACTCGTCCATCTGCTTGTGGAAGGTCTCGATGGAGGTGACGGTGGTGGTCTGGGTCGGACGGATACCAACGATCTCGACGTTGGAGTTGACCGGGAGCTTACCACGCTCGACACGGCCGGTAACCACGGTGCCACGGCCGGAGATGGTGAACACATCTTCGATCGGCATCAGGAACGGCTTGTCCAGATCGTGAGTCGGGGTCGGGATGTACTCGTCGACAGCCTTCATGAGTTCCTTGACGGACTCAACCCACTTCTCGTGATCCGGAGCGTCGTCGTGCAGCGCGCCGTAAGCGGAGGTGTGGATGACCGGGCAATCGCGATCGAAGCCGTTTTCGTCGAGGAGGTCACGGACCTCTTCCTCAACGAGCTCGATGAGCTCTTCGTCGTCGACCATATCGCACTTGTTCAGAGCGACGAGGATACGCGGCACGCCCACCTGACGAGCGAGCAGCACGTGCTCGCGGGTCTGAGCCATCGGGCCGTCGGTGGCGGCCACAACGAGGATAGCGCCATCCATCTGGGCAGCGCCGGTGATCATGTTCTTCACGAAGTCGGCGTGGCCCGGGCAGTCGACGTGAGCGTAGTGACGCTCAGCGGTCTGGTACTCGATGTGGGCAATGTTGATGGTGATACCACGCTGCTGCTCTTCCGGAGCGGCGTCGATCTGGTTGAAGTCGTAAGCCGGGTTGATGTCCGGGTACTCTTCGTGCAGGACCTTGGAGATGGCTGCGGTCAGGGTAGTCTTACCGTGATCGACGTGGCCGATGGTACCGATGTTAACGTGCGGCTTAGTACGCTCGTACTTTTCCTTTGCCATGTGTTTTGTCCTCCTGGACGTCTCGTAGTAAGCCTTGAACTCACTTCAAGGCACTTGCTACATTTTACTGGGTTTGACGGGTTTGTGCCACTTTGGAGCCCGAACCCAGTCAGCGCTACAGAATACTAGCGCTGACTGGAGACAGTTTCCACTTAAGCGGCAGCGCGTGTCACTCGCCGCGCTGGGCCTTGATGATCTCCTCGGAGACGTTCTTCGGAACCTCAGCGTAGGAGTCCATCTGCATGGTGAACATTGCGCGGCCCTGGGTCTTGGAGCGAAGGTCGCCGATGTAGCCGAACATTTCGGACAGCGGAACCTTGGCGTCGATGACCTTGACACCGGTGGAGTCGGTCATGGACTGGATGGAACCACGACGGGCGTTGATATCGCCCATCACGTCGCCCATGTACTCTTCCGGAGTACGCACTTCCACGGCCATGATCGGCTCGAGGATGACCGGCTTGGCCTTCGGAGCAGCTTCCTTGAAGCACATGGAACCTGCGATCTTGAAGGCCATTTCGGAGGAATCGACGTCGTGGACCTGGCCGTCGGTGACGGTAGCCTTGACGCCAACCACCGGGAAGCCGGCGAGCACGCCGGATTCCATGGCTTCCTGCACACCAGCATCGATGGAAGGAATGAATTCCTTGGTGATGTGGCCGCCGGTGACCTCGTTGACGAACTCGTAGGTCTCGCCCTCTTCGGTGTTGAGCGGCTCGAAGTTCATCAAGACCTTTGCGAACTGGCCGGAACCACCGGTCTGCTTCTTGTGCGTGTATTCCTGGTTCATGACGGCCTTGCGGATCGTCTCACGGTATGCAACCTGCGGGTTACCCACGTTGCACTCCACCTTGAATTCACGACGCATACGGTCGACGATGATGTCGAGCTGCAGCTCGCCCATGCCGGAGATCAGGGTCTGGCCGGACTCTTCGTCGGTCTTCACCTGGAAGGTCGGATCTTCGTCGGACAGCTTCGCCAGAGCGATGCTCATCTTCTCCTGATCGGCCTTGGTCTTCGGCTCCACGGCCACCTCGATCACCGGATCCGGGAAGGTCATGGATTCGAGGGAGATAGGCGCCTTTTCGTCGCACAGGGTGTCACCGGTGGTGATGTTCTTCAGGCCCACGAAGGTGTAGATGTTGCCGGCTTCGGCGGCATCGACCGGGTTCTCCTTGTCGGCGTGCATCTGGAAGATCTTGCCGACGCGTTCCTTCTTGCCCTTGGTGGAGTCAAGCACGGTGTCGCCCGGGGTGACGGCGCCGGAGTAGACGCGCACGAACACGAGCTTGCCGTAGAACGGGTGAGTAGAGATCTTGAAGACCAGGGCAGAGAACGGATCATCGGTGGTCGGCTTGCGATCGATCTCGATGGATTCGTCCTTAGGATCGAAACCGACGATGGACGGAACGTCCTCCGGGCTCGGCAGGTAGTCGACGACGGCGTCCAGCATCGGCTGAACACCCTTGTCCTTGAAGGCGGAGCCGCAGAGCACCGGGTAGGCTTCACGGTTAATGGTGAGCTTACGGATGCCGCTACGGATCTCGTCCTCAGTCAGTTCGCCGGACTCGAGATACTTCTCAAGCAGCTCTTCGTCGGACTCTGCGACCTGGTCGAGCAGCTCTGCACGATACTGCTCGGCCTTGTCCTGCAAGTCGGCCGGGATGTCGGTAGTGTCGTAGTGAGCGCCCATGTCGCCGGAAACGTCGTTCCAGACGTAAGCCTTCATACGAATCAGATCGACAACGCCAGCGAAGTCGTTCTCAGCGCCGATCGGCAGCTGCACGACAAGCGGGGTCGCGCCCAGCTTGGTTTTGATGGTGTCGACGGAGTAGTAGAAGTCAGCGCCGAGCTTATCCATCTTGTTGATGAAGCAGATACGCGGAACGCCGTACTTGTCAGCCTGACGCCACACGGTCTCGGACTGCGGCTCCACACCTTCCTTGCCGTCGAACACGGCAACGGCACCATCGAGCACGCGCAGGGAGCGCTCCACCTCGGCCGTGAAGTCCACGTGGCCCGGGGTATCGATGATGTTGATCTGGAACTTCTGCTTCTCGTCATGGGTCTGACGGTTCCAGAAGCAGGTGGTTGCAGCGGACTGGATGGTGATGCCGCGTTCCTGCTCCTGAGCCATGAAGTCCATCGTCGAGGCGCCGTCATGGGTCTCGCCGATCTTGTAGTTCTTGCCGGTGTAGTACAGGATACGTTCGGTGGTAGTGGTCTTACCGGCATCGATGTGAGCCATGATGCCGATGTTACGGATCTGGTTGAGATCATTGAGCACGTCTAGTGCCATGAGTGTTCCTTAACTCTCGTTCTCGACTAATTACCAGCGGTAATGAGCGAAGGCCTTGTTGGCCTCTGCCATCTTATGAGTATCCTCGCGACGCTTGACAGAAGCACCAAGGCCATTGGAGGCATCGAGGATTTCGTTGGCCAGACGCTCAGCCATGGTCTTCTCACGACGGGCGCGGGAGAAGTCGGTCAGCCAGCGCAGGGACAGGGTGTTCGCACGAGCCGGCTTCACTTCGACCGGAACCTGGTAGGTAGCGCCACCGACGCGGCGGGAGCGAACCTCGAGGGACGGACGGATGTTGTCGAGAGCGCGCTTAAGCACTGCCACCGGTTCCTGATCGGTCTTTTCCTTGACCATATCGAGAGCGGAGTAGACGATGTCTTCGGCGATCGACTTCTTACCGTCGAGCAGAATCTTGTTGATGAGCTGTGCCACAACAGTGGAACCGTAAATCGGATCCGGCAGCAGCTGATGCTTCTTGGAAGGTCCTTTACGTGACATATCTCTTACTTCGCCTTCTTTGCTCCGTACAGGGAACGACCCTGCTTGCGATCCTTCACACCCTGGGTATCGAGGGCGCCACGAACGATGTGGTAACGAACACCCGGCAGATCCTTGACACGGCCGCCGCGCACGAGCACAATGGAGTGCTCCTGCAGGTTGTGGCCTTCGCCCGGGATGTAAGCGGTGACTTCCACACCGGAGCTCAGGCGCACACGAGCGACCTTACGCAGTGCCGAGTTCGGCTTCTTCGGGGTGGTGGTGTAAACACGGGTGCACACGCCGCGGCGCAGCGGGCTTCCCTTCAGTGCCAAAGTCTTGGACTTCTTCGGCTTTGCCTGACGTCCCTTACGGACGAGCTGTTCAATAGTAGGCAACTTGAATTCTCCGATTCAGTGGTTTCTCTTGCTTTTGTGTGACCGCCGCACTGCACCCACACTCCACGCATCTGAATCGTGAAGATAGCCACAGTCCACCGGCCCGATGGCCCATCCCTCTCTCACCGTCGCATTGCTGCGCGTGATGCAATCGAGTTCTGGGATATCCCAACCCGCACGCCTGTCACATAAGGCATGCCGTTGGCACACACGAATTATCAGTATACGGATTCCCAAGACATTCCAACATGCCGTGTCGCAAATCGCAAAAGGAATGGCCCCGGATCCTTTCGAATCCGGGGCCATCCACTCGGGAAGGAGGTTCCCACTTCTTTGCTACTCGCTACCTTACGCGCACTCTTCAGTCTCGTTGTCTGTTTTGCATTTGCGGCCCGGCGCCTACGCCGTACTGCCCCATTGCCGCCGTCTCGAATCGCTATTGTTCAGTTATATCTTAAAGGCGTTGCGCATGAACCTCTCGGCCATAGGCGCTTCGTTGCGACCTGACGAATTCTCGACTGATCCACAACTCCGGCCTTCAATTACAGTATACCCCAAAACGAACAAAAAACACGGGTGAAGACGCCCTTAAATCCCAATAATTTCAATCATTTTGCCTACATCAACATAAAGCAACAAAACATCACAATGACACGTTTGCACCACTCAAAACAAAACATTCCCTGAATCATTTTGAAAGATTCAGGGAATGCGCAATATGACGACGGAATCTACTGACGAATGTCAGCTGTTAGCTGTTTCGGCAGCGTCTTCGCGGGCCTTCGCAGCCGAGCCCTTCTCGCCATTGTCGGAATCAGGATGGATCTGATGCCTGTCATCATGCTCACGCCACCAGCTGGACAGCACGGAACCGGAAATGTTGTGCCAAACGCTGAAGAACGTGGACGGCACCGCGGCCAACGGATTGGAAGCGAACGACGTCAGCGCCAAAGTCGCTCCCAAAGCGGAATCCTGCATGCCGACCTCGAAGGTGATGGCTTTCTGCTGTGCATAACGGAAGCCCTTCGGATATACCTTGTACATAAGTTTGGAGAAACCGAAGCCCAACGCGTATCCGCACAGGTTGTGCAGAATGACCACCGGGATGGCAAGCAGCGAGGAAGCCACGAACAGCTTCGGACCATTGGCTGCGACGACCACGCCGATGATAAGCAGGATGGCCACCTGGGACACGATCGGCAGAGCGACCGTAATCTTCTCGATCTTCTCGCCGAAAATAGCATGGCAGATCACGCCAAGAGCGATCGGGAACAGCACCACCTTGACCGCATTGAGGAACAGGGATTCCACCGGAACCGACACATACTGGGAAGCCAGCCACTGCATCAACAGCGGAATCATGAACGGCGCGCACAGCGTGGACAAAATGCCGATGGACACGTCCAGCGCCACATCGCCACGGCTCAGATAGCTCATCACGTTGGACGAGGTTCCGGACGGGCAGCAGCCGACCAGAATCACACCGACGGCGAGCGCACCATCAAGACGGAAAATCCAGCACAGCAGCACAGCCACCAACGGCATGATGACGAAGTGGGCCACGGTACCGACGATGACCATCAGAGGCTGGGTGAGAATGCGCTTGAAATCGTCAAGGGTCAAGGTAAGACCCATGCCGAACAGCACGATACCCAGGAAATAACCGGTATAGGATTTGCCCCACAAGCTTGCCTGCGGCACGAAATAGTTGAACACGGCCCACACAATCACAATCGCGGTGAACCACTTGGTGAGCCAATCACCAAACGCTTTGACCTTCTGCATGAATCTCTCTTCCTTCACACTTCACAGCTTTTCGGCCGATGATCCGCATACGCCGAAAACACTCCGAGACGGCCCACACCGCCATTACAGCACACCCTTACGCATGCAGCGACTACAAGGTACGCGTGGGTTCCGGCTTTATGTAATATGCCGTTCACATAATGAACAGTCCACAGCGCAAGCCGACGGTAGGCACACGCAACACGCCGATGTAGACATAGCTGGAAAATCGTGTATAGTTTTCACCTGTTGCGCTTCTGCATGAAGCGAAAACATGGTGGCTATAGCTCAGTTGGTAGAGCATCTGATTGTGGTTCAGAAGGTCGCGCGTTCGAGCCGCGTTAGCCACCCCGGTAGAGACCTCGGAAGAAATTCCGAGGTTTTTTGCTATCCGGACGGCTTGAATAACAGCAAACAGCCGGTCGCAAGTCATCAGCATAAGTCAGATACAAGGAGCGCATCATGCTGTCTTTTGAAAACGACTATTCCTGTACGGCAACACCGGAAATCATCGAACGCATCGAACAGATCGCGCAGAACCAATATCCGGGTTACGGCAATGACAGCATCTGCGAAAGCGCGAAAACCAAGATTCGCGAAGCATGCTCCCGCCCCGATGCTCAGATCTTCTTCCTGGTAGGTGGCACGCAAACCAATCAGACCATTATCGACTCCATCACACCGCAGTACGCCGGCGTGGTCGCGGCAAACACCGGCCACGTGAACGTGCATGAGGCGGGCGCCATCGAATTCACCGGCCACAAAGTGCTGACGCTCCCCCACCATGACGGCAAGATCGATGCGAACGAGCTCGATGAATATTGCGCCACGTTCTATGCGGACGGCAACTACACGCATATGGTATTCCCCGGATGCGTGTACATTTCACAGTCCACTGAATATGGCACACTCTACACGCTCGACGAACTCGAAGCGATCCGCAAGATCTGCACGACGTACGACATGCCATTGTTCATCGACGGCGCACGACTCGGCTACGCGCTGACCGCAACCGGCAACGACGTGACGCTTGAAGACATCGCGCGCATCGCAGACGTGTTCTACATCGGCGGCACCAAGGTGGGTGCCATGTTCGGCGAAGCAGTGGTGTTCACGCACGGCAACATGCCGAAGAACTTCGTGACGCTCGTCAAGCAGCATGGAGCTTTGCTCGCCAAGGGATGGTTGCTGGGCGTGCAATTCGACACGCTGTTCACCGACAACTTGTACTGCAGAATCGCCCGCCGCGCCAACGATGCTGCCGACCGCATTCGCGATGTGCTCGTGAAACGCGGCTATACGCTCACTTTCAACGCGCCGACCAACCAGATCTTCATCACGCTCGACAACGAAACTTCCGAACGTTTGCAGCGCAGCGTGCGCCTCGGCTTCATGGAAAAGGCCGATGACACGCACACGGTGATGCGCATCTGCACCAGTTGGGCCACCACCGACGAGCAGGTTGAGCAGCTGATCGCACTGCTATAGCGCATCGCCGATGGGAATAGGCATAGAATAATTATTAAAAAACGAACAATAAAAGGCGCAGGATTTGCATCCCACGCCTTTTTTTGTTTACATAACAGCCATTAATCACGTTCGTGGTTTTATTTACGCCGCATATTACGCATTGCTTTATTTGCCGATATTGTCGGAGATCGCCTCGCGTTCCATCGCAATGAACTTATGCACGGACGCCTCCACTGAATAATGTTCCTTGGTGTGTTCGGCATAGATTTCGCCCCATTTCGACAATTCGTCGGGGTGGTCGATCCACCAATCGATGCGTCTCACCAACGCTTCCACATCGTCAACGGGGAACAGCGACTCATCCCGCAACGCAAACTGGCCTGCCGCACTCAACGGCGATGAGGCGATCACCGGAACCAAGCCGGCAGCCATACCCTCGATCACACTCACCGACTCAAGATCGGCAATCGAAGGATGCACCAGCAGATCGCCAGAACGCAGCAAAGCCGGCATTTCTGCGTTCTTATGAAATCCAATCGACGCCGGTCTGGAAAGCAAGCGTGACGCAAGTCGCTGCAATTTCTTTTTCAGAGGACCAGTGCCGGCAATCGTCAATTCGATATCTTGCGCATGCCTGCAACGTGCGATTGCCTGAATCAACGCGACATGATTCTTTTCGTTCGTCAATCGTCCGGAAGAGACGATATGGAACGGAATCGGCGCGGATTTCCCTGCATCATGCTGCGTTTTCGGAGTGAATCGCGCTTCGTATCCGTTGGAAATCACGTGCAGTTTCGCTTTGTATCCGTGGGAACGCAGCAGACTTGCGCCAAGTTCGGTGGGCACATGCACATGGTCAATTTTGCGATACAGCCACAGATTGAACAGCCAGTAGATAAACGAGTCGATACCCGGAATATATTTCAGAGGACCCGCCGAATATGTGATGTTCTCCGGCTGCACATGATAGCCCGCAGTAACCGCGATTCCCATCTGTTTGGCGACTTTGCAAGCATGCTGGCCAAAACGGAACGGAGTGTAGATATGCACCACGTCCACTCCTTGAAACGCGGTTCTGAACAGCGTGTCGCTCGGTTCGGCGAACTGCATCTGCTGCTTCTTCGCCACCCAACTGACCAGAGGCACATGGTTGACTCGCGCCGGGTATTCAGGCGCACCAACGCCTACGAGCCTGACCGTATGGCCTTGCCGTTTCAATTCCTCCGCCCATTGCAATGCCGAATTCGAAGTGCCATTGCCTCGATTTCCCGACGTGTCGACCACCATGGCGATGGTCAGGGGGCGTTGCGTTTCTTCCTGTTCCGTCTCAGACATGCACTCCATCCTACGCCAATGGCACAATGGAAGACATGACTGCAAAGAATCATGCCTTAGGCACTCCGCTTGGTAAGCATCCGACTCGTGTTCTATTCCTTGGCTCCGGCGAGCTAGGCAAGGAAGTCGCTATTGAACTCATGAGGCTTGGCGCATGGGTATGTGCGGCCGATTCCTATGAGGGCGCTCCGGCACAACAGGTGGCACACGAATACCGTGTGCTCGACATGGCCAATGCCGAACAGTTGCGAGCATTGTTCGACGAAATTAAGCCAGACATCATTGTGCCGGAAGTCGAAGCGATCGCCACCAGCGAACTGGCCGCCGCGGCCGAACGTGGCGCCCAAGTGGTACCCAGCGCCGAAATCGCATCCATTTGCATGGATCGTGAACGTTTGCGCGTGCTTGCGCATGAGGAATTGGGACTGCCTACCACCCCGTACCGCTTCGCAGGCTCGCTGGAAGAGCTTCGCGCTGGGGCAGAAACGGTTGGCTACCCGTGCGTGGTCAAGCCGATTATGAGTTCTTCCGGTCATGGCCAGTCCGTGGTTCGTTCCGCCGAAGCGATTGACGCAGCTTGGGTTGAGGCACAGGAAGGTCGTCGCGCGCACGACGAAGGTGACGTTTCCCGAGTGATTGTAGAAGCGTTGGCTCCGCTTGACTACGAGCTGACGGTGCTGACCATCAGCTCCAGCGCCGGTATCGTGACCTGCGCTCCAATCGGACAGCGTCAGGAAAGCGGCGACTATCGCGAATCCTGGCAGCCTGCTTCCTTCACACAGGATGTGCTTGTGCAGGCGCAACGCATCGCGCGCAACGCAGTGGAAGGTCTGGTGGCGAAGGCCAAGGCTTCCGGCGAGAAGGGTTGGGGCGTGTTCGGCGTGGAGCTGTTCGTACTGACCGACGGTTCCGTGCTGTTCAATGAGGTCTCCCCACGTCCGCATGACACTGGCATGGTCACGATGGCGTCGCAACGGTTAAGCGAGTTCGCCCTGCATGCGCGTGCGATTCTTGGACTTCCGATCACGCAAGATCATGTTGCGCTGTCGATTCCGGAAGGTTCGGTTGCAGCCAGCCATGCGATTGTGGTGGAAGGCGACGGCGAAGCTGAGTTCCGCAATGTCGGTGCGGCATTGGCTGAACCGGGCACCGACCTACGTATCTTCGCCAAGCCGGAAGTGCACGGCCATCGACGCATGGCAGTCGCCTTGGCTGTTGGAAGCGACGCAGGCGACGCACGCAACAAAGCCGCGCAGGTCGCACAATCACTTGATATTGCAGTCATCTGATCCTATTTCGATCTCAATGTGATTTCACAATCGAATCTTTGTGCGGAAGTTGCACGGGAGGCTTTCGCAACTCGGCCGAAAACGCGCCGAATGTAGCCTCCCGTTGGTATCTTGTTAACCGTCAAGTTCACCAAATTATCTACCTCCCAAACACCAGGAAAGGCGAGTAATGGAGAAGTTGGAAAAGCTCTACGAGGGCAAAGCCAAGCAACTGTACGCAACTGACGATCCGGAGGTGCTCTGGGTCGAATACAAGAACTCCGCTACCGCAGGTGACGGCGAGAAGAAGGAAGACTTCGCCGGCAAGGGCAGGCTGAATAACCTCATCACCACGCTGATCTTCGATCTGCTCAAGAAGCGCGGTATCGACAGCCATCTGGTGGCTCGCGTAGGCGAAACCTCCCAGCTGGTCAAGAAGGTCACCATGTTCCCGCTCGAGATCGTGCTGCGTAACACCGCCGCCGGCCACTTCTGCTCCCGTCTGGGCGTGGAAGAGGGCATCGAGCTCAAGGAGCCGGTGCTGGAGTACTTCCTGAAGAACGACGATCTGCACGATCCGTTCGTGAACGATGACGATCTGGTTGCGTTGGGCGTGTGCACACGTGAGGATCTGGCTGAGATTGCTCCGCTCGCCCGCCGTATCAATGAGGCCCTGATCGAGATCTTCGCCAAGATCGATGTCAAGCTTGTGGACTTCAAGATCGAAATGGGTCGTACTTCCGACGGCACTCTGCTGCTCGCCGACGAAATCACCCCGGATTCCTGCCGTCTGTGGGATCAGCGTGATCATTCCGGCAAGGTGGAGCATCTCGACAAGGATCTGTTCCGCCGCAACCTGGGCGACATCATCCCGGCCTACGAAGAAATCGAAAGCCGTTTGGCCGAACTCGCCAAGTCCGAAGGCATTGAAGTCGCAGAGTAATGCATTCGCGAGCCCGCATCTGAGGTGGAAACCGGATGCGGGCTTCATTGTTTCAAATCTTCATATTTTCTTATATTCAGATCCAACTTTTTTGATTTTCAAATACGATTATCAAACCCCTCTTTCAAGGAGTTGACCATGGTTTTTCGCGTATACGTGGAAAAAAAGTCGGGTTTTGACGTCGAGGCCCAGCAGCTCGCCAACGAGCTCAGGACCATTCTCGGTATCAAGGCTCTGAAGAACGTCCGTCTCGTCAACCGATACGACGTGGAAGGCATCAGCGAAGAGCTGTTCGCTCAGGCCACGCCGACCGTATTCAGCGAACCGCAGGTGGACAACGTTTACGCCGACCTGCCTGATTTCGGTTCCGATGCAGTGTTCGCCGTTGAGTATCTGCCCGGCCAGTTCGACCAGCGTGCGGATTCCGCCAGCGAATGCATTCAGCTGATCTCCCAGGGAGAGCGCCCGACTGTTCGTTCCGCCAAGGTGTATGCACTTGAAGGCGAGCTGAACGACGCCGATACCGCCGCCATCAAGCATTATGTGATCAACCCGGTCGAGGCGCGCGAAGCTTCGTTGGAAACCAAGACCACGTTGAAGACGCAGGTGCCGGTACCGGGCAAGGTGGAAGTCATCGAAGGTTTCCGCACCATGAGCGACGCCGATCTCGAGCAGTTCATCGTCGATCGTGGCCTAGCCATGGATTTGGCTGATCTGCAGTTCTGCCGTGCTTACTTCACCGAGGAACAGCGTGATCCGACGATCACGGAAATCAAGGTGATCGACACATATTGGTCCGATCATTGCCGTCACACCACGTTCGGCACGCAACTTGATGATGTGCAGATCGATGACGCGACCGTGCAGGCCGCGTTCGATAAGTATCTTGAGATGCGTCACGAGCTTGGCCGCGACGAAAAGCCTGTATGCCTTATGGATATGGGCACCATCGGCGCGAAGTGGCTCAAGAAGAACGGCATTCTGAAGAATCTTGATGAATCCGAAGAAATCAACGCCTGCACCGTCAAGGTAAAGGTTGATGTGAATGGCCATGATGAGGATTGGCTGTTCCTGTTCAAGAACGAAACCCACAACCATCCGACGGAAATCGAACCGTTCGGCGGTGCGGCAACCTGCATCGGTGGCTGCATCCGCGACCCGCTTTCCGGCCGTTCCTACGTGTATCAGGCCATGCGTGTGACCGGTGCCGCCGATCCGACCGTTCCTGTTTCCGAAACCCTCGAGGGCAAACTCCCCCAGCGCAAGCTGGTCACTACCGCAGCCGCCGGCTATTCTTCATACGGCAACCAGATTGGTCTTGCCACCGGTCAGGTCGACGAGATCTATCACCCGGGCTATGTGGCCAAGCGTATGGAGGTCGGTGCGGTTGTGGCCGCAACTCCGGCAGATCATGTGCGCCGCGAAACCCCCGCTCCGGGCGACAAGATCATTCTGCTCGGCGGCCGTACCGGCCGTGACGGCATTGGTGGTGCCACCGGCTCGTCCAAGGCTCACAATGTTGAATCTCTGGAGCTTGACGGTGCCGAGGTGCAGAAGGGTAACGCTCCTGTCGAGCGTAAGTTGCAGCGTCTGTTCCGTCGCGGTGACGCATGCCGTCTGATCAAGCGTTGCAACGATTTCGGTGCTGGCGGCGTGTCCGTGGCGGTCGGCGAGCTGGCTGACGGCCTGTATGTCGATCTCAACAAGGTTTCGAAAAAGTACGAGGGCTTGGACGGCACGGAACTGGCGATTTCCGAATCGCAGGAACGTATGGCCGTGGACGTTACAGCCGAAGACGTCGACGAGTTCCTCGGCTATGCCAAGGAAGAGAATCTCGAGGCTGAAGTCATCGCGACCGTAACCGAAGATCCGCGCATGACTATGGTGTGGAACGGCGACGTGATCGTTGATCTGTCTCGTGAATTCCTCGCTTCCAACGGTGCTCCGAAGCATCAAGTTGCTCACGTCGAAGCTCAGCAGGCCTACATCACCCCGTGGGCTTCCGGTTCCTTGTCTGACCGCATGCATGCCATGCTCACCGATCTGAATGTGGCTTCCAACAAGGGTCTTTCCGAGCGTTTCGATTCCACTATCGGCGCAGGCACTGTGCTCATGCCGTTCGGAGGGCGTAAGCAGCTGACTCCGAACATGGCCATGGTCGCCAAGCTGCCTGTGTTCGGCGAAACCACTACCGCTTCCGCGATGGCTTGGGGCTTCAACCCGTTCATTATGGAGAAGAACCAGTTCACGGGCGCTTACCTGTCTGTGGTTGAATCGCTGTCGAAGCTGGTTGCCGCGGGCTTCGAGCATGAAAAGGCATATCTGAGCTTCCAGGAATATTTCGAGAAGCTTCGCGATGAGCCGACCCGTTGGGGCAAGCCGATGGCCGCAGTGTTGGGCGCTCTGATGGCCCAAGTGGATCTGGGCGCCGGCGCGATCGGCGGTAAGGATTCCATGTCCGGCACGTTCGAGCAGCTTGATGTGCCGCCGACGCTGATTTCCTTCGCCGTGGCCGTGGGCAATATGAAGCGTGCCACTTCGCCGGAATTCAAGGGTGCCGGCCATCGCGTGGTTCGTATCGCTCCGCGTTATCTCGCTGACGGTTTGACTCCTGACAAGGATGCGCTGCTTGAGACGTTCTCTGTGGTTGAGGAGCTGACTGATTTCGGTGATGCTCTGGCTGTGTCCACTCCGGGTTATGGCGCTACCGCCGAGGCTATTTTCAAGATGACTGTCGGCAACCAGATTGGCGTGGCTCTTGATTCTACGATTTCCGTGAATGATCTGTTTGCTCCTGCTTACGGCTCCTTCATTGTGGAATTGGCTGATGGTGCCAAGCTTCCGTCAGTGTCGAATCTGGTTGAGATCGGTGAGATTGGTAAGACCACCGAAGCTTACAATTTCGTTGCTGCTGGCGAGACGCTGGATTTGACTGAATTGCAGGACGCTTGGGAGGGTGGCATCGAATCGGTGTTCCCATACCGTTCCAAGGGTGACGAGAAGGGCAAGACCGTTGAAGCGGTTTCCTTCGAAGCTCCGAAGAAGACCGTCTACACCGGTACCGGCGTCGCCAAGCCTCATGTGATCATTCCTGTATTCCCAGGCAACAACTGCGAATATGATTCCGCAGCCGCATTCGAGCGTGCAGGCGCCGACGTAAGCACGTTGATCGTGAACAATCTCACTCCGGCTGCCGTTGCCGAATCCACCCAAGCGTTGGTTGAGGAGATCAAGAAGAGTCAGATCATCATGATTCCGGGCGGCTTCTCCGGTGGCGACGAGCCTGATGGTTCCGCCAAGTTCATCACCGCGTTCTTCCGCGCTCCTGCCGTTACCGAAGCGGTACGTGACCTGTTGAACAACCGTGATGGCCTGATGCTCGGCATCTGCAATGGTTTCCAGGCCCTGATCAAGCTTGGCTTGGTGCCGTACGGCGATATTGTGCCGATGACCGCGGAATGCCCGACGCTGACATTCAACACCATCGGCCGCCACCAGAGCCGCTTAGTGCGTACCCGTGTTGCTTCGAACCTGTCTCCGTGGCTTTCCAAGACTTCCGTTGGAGACATGCACACCATCGCCATTTCCCATGGTGAAGGCCGTTTCGTGGCTTCCGATGACGTGCTTGCGCAGCTCAAGGCCAACGGCCAGATCGCCACGCAGTATGTAGACGAAGCCGGCGTGCCTGGCATGGATCTGGACGTGAACCCGAACGGTTCGCTACTGGCCATTGAAGGCATCACCAGCCCGGACGGTCGCGTGTTCGGCAAGATGGGCCATTCGGAACGCTACAGCAACGGCACGTTCAAGAACGTTCCGGGCGAAAAGGATCAGCCGCTGTTCGCAGCCGGCGTGGAATACTTCACCGCCTGATTCGCGACCGCATCCATAAAAGCGTTCTGACGTAAAGGGGATGTTTGGCTTGTTCGGATTTTCTTCCGAATGAGCCAGACATCCCCTTTCCATACATCAACGGAAACAATCCTTCCACCCACTGGAGGAATCGGTACTCCGAAAGACCCGCCAGCGGGGCAATCCTTCCATTGACTGGAGTTTTCTAGACTCTAAAAGACCTGCCAGCGGGATGATCCCTCCAGTCACTGGAGAAATCAGGACTTTAAAAGGCATGTCAGAGGGCTATATCTTCCAGTGACTGGAGTTTTCCAGACTCTAAACCGCTCATCAGCGGGAATATCCCTCCACTCACTGGAGGAACCGGTACGCTAAAAGACCCGCCGGAGAACCATATCTCCCAACGTGTGGAAGAATCCAGACGTTAAGCCATCTTCTGACGTACTGATTTTTCCAGTGACTGGAGTTTTCCAGACTCTAAGACGACCATCCCGCTCTTTCAGAGAAGCAAGGTTCGTTATTTATGAGCACGTTATGCCGTTTCTTGCTCTGATTTATCTATTGTCTATCTTTCCTTGAAGAAAATGAACAGGTGACGTTCTTTGATCACAAGTGTGCACGCTAACGTCCCCAAAAAGTATGACGCGAATCCGGTGATGGATGGGCATAAGGCGGCAAGCAACACCTGCTGTCTATCTATTGCATCGATGTACTGTATGACTGCCATATCAGCCAGGGAAATGGTAATCACAGCAGCTATCAAGATGATAAGAAGAGATTCGATACATATCTGCAGCAATAGGGCGACTTTGGATACCCCACAATGTAAGGCAGACGCAATTCCCAGACGCCGTATACGTATTATCGCGTAGCCCAAAGCGAATCCCACACATACCGCCATTGCTGGGAGCATTTTAGATGTGCGAGCGCGATATAGGGATTGCCCGTCAAATATTGTTCCCAAAGATGAATTAAGTTGTCCCAATGTTATTGAACTATTCTTGTCGGATTTTGCCGATGGTGTGAGAACCGACCAAATTGCACTCTGTGTAGAGTCCGTTTGCGGCCAAACACTGACCCAGCATGAATCAAATGTTCCAGCGGAAGCAGTAGGTGAGAGAATCGCATACGAATACCCTGGAGTGCGACCGTCATCAGGATACGCATAAGTTCCTCGAATACGAGCGTGCCTGCCATCCTTCAAAGCAAGTTCATTGCCCGCTTGAAGCCCCAACGTCTTCGCAAGTTCGTCTGAAATAAGAACGCCCTGTGATTCGGTATGTTCCCTCGCATGAAGTACTTGTGCGAAACCAGCCGTGACAGTATAACCAGGAATCTTGGTGTCGGGAAGCGCTGATGCGATCAGCTGATCGCTTTCCCTGATTGCTCCGGACGCCTGCACGTCATTGAGTTCGGACAGACGCTCGCAGGCCTGACCGTCCACGCCTCCTTCGGCACTGAGAACCATGATATTCCCACCTGAGGCCTTGTATTGGCTGGCTTGGCGGAGAATATTCGCCGATGTCAGGATTTCGAAAGACGAAGATCCGACCGTAAGAAAGGTAAGCACTAGAATCGCAAGAACGCAATGTGAGGAACCATTGAGTATATTGCGCCACGCTTCGGAACAAATGGAAGATAGTTTCATTGGAAAAACTCCAGATTGATGATGTCGGTGCATGCATCACGAGTTCGGGAATCATGAGTGGCAACGACGACAATGGTGTCGAATTGCGCGATACGGGCTAATGCGTCGCTAACTGTTGCGGCGGTGCGGATATCAAGTTGCGCAGTAGGCTCATCAACCAGCATCAATGAGGGATGTGATATAACAGCACGGGCAAGCATAAGACGCTGAGCCTCACCACCGGAGAGTTCAGAAAACCGATGATTGCGCAAGCCTTCCAATCCAAAACGGCGCAGTAGGGGGATTGCTTCGCGCTCGGCCTGCGCGCGGGTGAGTCCTCTGGCGAGCAGAGGAAGTACAACGTGATCCAATACAGTACGTTGCGGCGTGCCATATGGATTTTGAAACACCCATCGCATCGATATCACGTTCTGTGCGATAACGTTACCGTTTGCTGGTCGTATCCAGCCTGCGAGGATGCCCAGCAATGTCGATTTTCCCGATCCGCTAGGGCCGGTAAGCGCATAGACATGACCGGGAATAAGAGTCGCATTCAAATCATGAAACAGCCATGGCCCATCGCTGTAACGGTGTCCGATATGGTCTAGTTCAATGCGCATCACAGCTTGTCTTTCTTGGATTCGCTTGGATGCTAGACGGAGGCTTGCCGGTCAATGTAATCAACGTACGCCCCAAGGAACTGCCGACGACGTGAATTTTCCTGACAGTTCCCTTGCCGATGACAACGCAACCGTCTGACTGTGTAAGTCCGACAAGCGATTCTGCGGGAACTGAGTACACGTCAATCGCCTGTTTGAGACGATAGCTCACGGAGACATCAGTGGTTTGTTCACCATCCTTGCGGTTTCCCGTATATCCGTCCCAATAGTTCATTGCTTGGAGAGCTTCCTGATCGGTTATATTGCCATCATCATCTATGGGATATTCCCGACCCTTGATTTCGACAACACGTTCACCAGCCAGGCGATCTGTCGGCAGGGCTGTCGCCTTAATAGACAGAATTCCTTCAACGGTTGTGAATGCTGCCGTGACGGAATCGTCGGATACGGTCGACCCTAACTTGGCGATGCAGCCTGTGGTGGCCAAGCTTTCAGCGGGAATCCAAATCACAAGTGTTCTATCGAATGTCTTCTCCTGAACGACTCCACCATATTCAGCATAGAGTCGACGCCAGGCGTCCCATGTGTTCCAATCGAAGATTCCTGTTTGTGACGTTCCATACCCAAGCCGTATCAATTCATTTTGCAGAGCTTCGACATCGGAGCCTTTATCCCCGAAGGAAAGATCCCGATATAGCGGCGTTTCCGTATACAGAGTCACCAATGGAGTTCCATCCATATCGTATTCCCGCGATCCTGAAGTGATTATGCCGTCTGTTGGACATACGACCTGTGTGATCTGTCCGGTTTTCCCGAACGATATGTTTTGCGCCTGTGATGAGGAAACCTTTACCGTTATGGTGCGTTCATCATCAAAATGCTCGGTGCTTAGAGGGAGATTGCCAGTATTTGACGATGGCTTAAGTGACGTTGGCGTGCTGGAATGAGTAAGGCCAAAGGCAAGTCCGGCACCGGCGCAGAGACATGCGACCATGCACATGACTATGAATCCCACACTGCGGGTTTTGCACGCTTTGATGAACGTAGAAAATATGGAAGTACGCATTATCTCACTTATTCGGGTTTGCCAAGCATTGAGAGAATAATTCCGAACTGGTATCTAGCTTCGAACTGCCGTCTGGCTTGGCGGATTCCGTCAAATAATCCTGTTTGGTAAACGATTCTGGTACTAGTTTCTTACGTTTCAAGCAGCTTACGATCAGCTCGATTTCATCGGAATTCGAGGGATTGGTGGCCATTCGTTCGTAAAGATCGCGAATCAACAGATTCGTTCCCTCGGCGCAGGCGATACTATCCGAATTCACCTTGTCGGAATCGTAATTCTGATCATCAACATTCATGCTTTCCTGCATCAGACCGGTGGACTGATCCGTGCTGAACGTTATCGGATCTCCTTTGGAAATCATGCATTGCTGATATTTTTCGTTGGCTTCACGGTAATCTGAATCGCTGATTTTCCCTGTTTTGATTGCTTTCTTGAGTACCTGTTTTTCGAAGTCACTGGTAGCTGATTGCAATGCCTGCTTCAACTGCGATTCGTACGATGTGGCTGTTTCAGAGTTTTCAGAAGAAGACGAAGATGCATCATGGTTTGCTGCATTTGTTGAGCAAGCACTCAATGGCAGCAAAAAACAAATGACTACAGACGCCAGAATGATTCGTGGTGAGTTAGGCATAATACGTGTTCTTTCCTTTGATATAGGGGCACTTGTGCAACGAGTTGATTCGTGAAAGTGCCTCCTCTCAAAAAACTTATGAAACTGCCATTACTTCAGCAGTCCACGTGCATACCAGCTGGAACCATTTGAGGCAGATGCGTAGGCGTATCCGTGTTTCCACCCGTTGTAGTAAACCACCCGTTTTCCGTTGATAACACGTCCGACTTCGGCACGAGCATAACCCCCATTGCCTGCGGTGTTATATGCATCGGCCCATGTGAGATTTCTAGCTGCGCGAGCATATGATCCATTGCCTACGGTAGCCATAGCAGAAGCCGTGAGCCCAGCCACTCCGGTGCATGCGACTATGATGCTGAGCGCGCCTGTTGCGATTTTTCTGTTGATATTCATTCTTTTTCCTTTTCTATTTTTGGCGGAGGAATGCTCCACCTTTTCAGCAATATAGGGAGTTGCTTGTGTCGCAATGTGTTTTTGCCTTGAAGCTGACGGAATCTGACCTATTCCTGACTTTGCTGGCTATGACTGCTAAGGTGTGAGTCACAGTAAGAAGGGTGGTAGCTGTGCGCATTCTGATTGTGGAAGACAACGCGAATCTAGCTGATGTCATCAACATGGGATTAAGCATGGAAGGCTTACAGACCAAAGCTGTGTATGACGGACGCGATGCCGTCGAAGAATTAAATAATGGCGGATACGATATGGTCATTCTGGACCGAGATCTTCCGGGAATACATGGTGATGATATAGCTCGAATGCTTAGCGAGAGACACGATTCCACATATGTTTTGATGCTTACTGCATCCTCACAGATAGAGGATATTGTTCAGGGCTTGAACCTCGGTGCCGATGATTACCTGACAAAGCCTTTTGACTATGCCGTTTTGTTGGCAAGAGTCAATGCGGTACGACGCAGAAGAAGTCTAAGTAGCGATTCGGTATTCCATCGCGGAGCATTCAAGGCGGATCTTCATACGGGTATCGTCACGGTCGATGGACGCCGCCTGAGGTTCGGTGCTAGGGAGCTTGCTGTGCTGAAAGTATTGATAGAAGCGAATGGGGGTGTAGTGAGCACGGAAAGTCTGTACACGGGAATATGGCATGATGACCATGCTCATACTCGGGGAATCGTTAAGACCACCATTTATGCGTTGAGAACGAAAATCGGGATTCCTGATTTCATTGAGACTATTCCAGGGCAGGGGTATCGGATTCCATGAAGAAGATGAAAGGAAATGTACGTTTCCGATGGTCTACGCGGAGAAGACTCATCGTAATCATCATGTCCGTATTCGTTGCATTGACGGTAGTCGTTTCCGTGGCAACGTTCATTATTGTCGACCAGCAAATCGATACGATAACCATAGGGCGCTTCACACCAGAGCATGTCGCTGATGAACAGTACCAACAGCAGGATTCCGCCGGACCACCTTCAGGTGAGGCGTATGTCTTGACTGGGAAAGACTCTCACGCGAATGGATTCGCTGTCACAGCTTCCCGCGGCAACGACACAGCTCGTAATCTGCTGCTTCTCACCAGCGTGGTGCCGATTCTGATATTCGGAGCCCTATCGGCCATAGTTGCTTGGAGCATATGCACTCGTTCGCAACGCAGGATTGATACGGTCGCGCAACAGATACGAACTTCAGATTCTGACTTGTCTCGGCATCCCATACATATTTCCGAAGAAAACGATGCCGCATCTGTAATAGCCAGCGCATACAATGACGCGATCGATGATGTCAATGCGGCCATCGCGAGAGAAAAACGCTTCATAGCTAACGCATCGCATGAACTCAAAAATCCACTGGCAGCGACCTCCGCCGCACTGGAGATACCTATGCATAACGGATTGTTGGACGCAAAGACTCTTCCCTTCGTCGAGAAGGCTCTAGCGTCCAACAAATCGTGTATCGCCTTGGTCGGTAGTCTTTTAAATCTGGCTAAAGTGCAACAGTTGGAACAAGAAGGGACATCCGAAATTGCCGTAGACACCGTTGTTGAGGGAGTCCTTGAAAAGAATCTTGACGGAGGAATTCCAGAGGATATAACTGTGCATAAACAGTTGGAAGCTGCTCGAATACATGGTGATCCACTGCTGTTTACCCAACTTGTGAAGAATCTGATGCTCAATGCCATACAGCATAATGTGGATGGCGGGACGATATGGGTGTCAGTCAGGAAAACCCTTGAATCAGATGGTCATATGATGACGCTTGAGATTGAAAACACTGGAGAGAGTCTGCAAAACATGAATCTTGATGACCTGTTCACACCGTTCAACAAAGGCAGAAATAGCAGAATCATGGAGCACGGCTTTTCGGTGGGAACGGCGCAAACAATCGAAAACCACGGTCTGGGATTATCTATCGCCAAGGAAATCGTATCACTGCATGATGGGCGGATACAGCTTCATGCCAGAAAAGATGGTGGGCTTCGTGTTGTTGTCAGCATTCCGGTATCAGCGTAAGTCGGAACGGAAAGCAAACGCAGGAATCAAGACTCTAAGCCGACCATTAGTGGGGTAATTCTTCCCCTGACTGGGAAAGAGATGTTACGATACTTGATTGTCTATACAGTTCGGGCTTTCCGACTGATATTTTTTGCCAGCCAACCGACGAATCACAGCAACTGGTGGTCTGCTAGGCAGAGAGGTAGCCTTCGGCGAGATTGACGGGGGTGTTGGCGCGTTCTACTGCTTCGTTGGAATGGGTGGCGGTTTGTTTGATGATGTCATCGTAGCCGGTGAGAGCGGCGAAAGGCATGAATTGCGCGGCACGGTTGTGCATGCTCATGTGCGGGCGCGTGCGCGAGCGATGATGAGGCAAGTTGATGATGTCATCGTAACGATCGGTTTGCTGCAAACTCATGCTGCATGACCTCCAATCTGTCGGTTGCGCTGTTGACCTGTGGCATCAGCGAACATGTCCATCCCTTTGATGACGGCGTTTTTGCCGAACTTGCGTTTGATGTCAAGAATCGTCTGCTGCACATGCTGTTCGGAAATCTCATCGGCAACCTGCATATCGTCAGTGTAGGAAGACCGCGCGTTGTTATCGACGTTATCACTGCAATCGTTGCTATCGCTTCCATTTGAGACTTCCTGCATATCCGAAAACAGATCGGGCTGAACGTAATTCGCCGCAGCATCCCGCTCAGCCAGCTGTTCGACCGTTTGCAAATCAGAAGCAACCACATTCAATCGACGTACCAACAGCCGATGATCGACGATTCTGCAGAACAATTCGTCAACCGCATCACAGATGCGCGTGGTGGATGACGTATGGTTGCCCAGACCAATCGACCCTATCGCCGGCTTGGGTACACGCCGACCATACCTATCAAGAGTTACGGGACCGCTATATTCGGCAATGGCTCGCTCAGCTATCGCCTTCAATTCCGGAGTGCCACACTCCCCTAGCCGCTTTGGATCAAGACTGGCGGTATCGTAACCGACCATCAACCCCATATGACCGGCCTTCACACCTTTGGCAACCAAGTCCAAAGACAAGGTGTCCGCCATTTCTCTCACAATCAGCCGCGCCGAGTCAAAACCGACCGCGCCCGTAAGCACCTGCCCCGAACTCATACTATGACCAGCTGGCTTATACGCTTTGATGTCGGCGATAGTGCATGGCTCCCAACCCCACGCATGGTCGATAAGCAGTTCGGCGTTCACACCGAACATCTTGTACAGCAGACCCTCGTTGTAATATTCGTCGGCACGACCAATGGAACACCTAGCCACATCGCCCATTGTCATTAGACCTTGGGCTTCGAGCTTCTTCGCATACCCTCGTCCCACACGCCAGAAATCAGTCAACGGCCTGTGCGCCCATAACAGCCGGCGATACGACATCTCATCCAATTGCGCGATACGCACGCCATCCTTATCCGCGGGAATATGCTTGGCGACCACGTCCATAGCCACTTTCGTCAAATACATATTCGTACCGATGCCGGCCGTTGCGGTGATACCCGTCTCCCGGAGAATCTGCTGAATCATTTCACGGGCCATATCATGCGCGCTTTTGCCATAGGCACGAAGATAGCCGGTAACATCCATGAACACTTCGTCCACCGAATAGACATGAATATCAGCTTCGGACACATACCTTAGGTATATGCCGTAGATCTTCGCACTGACGTTGAGATAATGCGACATTCGCGGCTTGGCTATATACACGCCAGCAGCCAGATTCGGATCTGCTGCGAGCTCATTCGCATCATACGATTCACCTCTCAGCGTACCGCCCGGCGCTGCCGCCCGCCGTGCCGCATTGACTTCTTTAAGCTTCGCCTTGACCTCAAAAAGCCTTGCCCTGCCAGGCAATCCATACGCTTTGAGCGATGGCGACACCGCAAGACAGATGGTTTTGTCGGTACGAGATTGATCAGCCACCACCAGATTCGTGGAAAGTGGGTCGAATCCAAGTTCCGCACATTCCGAAGACGCATAGAAGGATTTCAGATCGATAGCGATATAGGTACGTTCGGCCATCTTCAGACTCCTTCCATGATTTGGCTCCATCTTGAAACGTCAACGAGCACTTCGCCTCGCAAAGCACCGACAAAGCATCGCCGATGCACCGCACTGTATTTTCCTGCATTCAGCATATCAGAGAGTTCGAACAATTGTTCGACATATCCGACATGCCAAGTGCCACCTAAAGACTCCCCGAAAACCACCGATTGTAGCCTCCGGTTGGTAGGGTTGAACGGTAGCGAACCCCTTGTCTCCATGGTTTTGGAAGGAGCTTTGGCTTGTCAGCTGAACTCGAAGACATCCACGAGGAATGCGGTATTTTCGGCGTTTGGGGCCACCCGGACGCCGCCCGACTCACCTACTTCGGCTTGCACGCGTTGCAGCATCGCGGTCAGGAGGGTGCCGGCATTGTCTCTAACGATAATGGTCATCTCATCGGTCATCGCGGAACGGGTCTGTTGACCCAGGTGTTCAGCGACGAGCGAGAAATCGAACGTCTGAAGGGAGGCAGGGCGATTGGCCATGTGCGCTACGCCACTGCCGGCTCTGGCGGCACCGACAACATTCAGCCGTTCATCTTCCGTTTCCATGATGGAGATATGGCCCTGTGCCACAACGGCAACCTCACCAACTGCCCGTCCCTGCGCCGCAAGCTGGAGGACGAAGGCGCGATCTTCCACTCCAATTCCGATACTGAAGTGCTTATGCACCTCATCCGTCGTTCCTCGAAGCGCACTTTCATGGACAAGCTCAAGGAAGCGCTCAATACCGTTCATGGCGGTTTCGCCTATCTGATCATGACCGAAGATGCCATGATCGGCGCGCTCGATCCGAACGGCTTCCGTCCGCTCTCCCTTGGCAAGATGAAGAACGGCGCATATGTGCTCGCTTCCGAAACCTGCGCGCTCGACATTGTCGGCGCCGAACTGGTGCGCAACATCCGCCCGGGCGAAATCGTGGTCGTGGATGATCACGGATACAAGATCGTGCAGTACACGAACCAGACCCAACTAGCCATCTGCTCGATGGAATTCATCTACTTCGCACGCCCGGATTCCGATATTTACGGCGTGAATGTACATTCCGCCCGTAAGCGTATGGGTGCACGTCTGGCTCAGGAATCGCCGGTCGAGGCCGATATGGTCATTGGCGTTCCGAACTCCTCGCTGTCCGCGGCTTCGGGCTATGCGGAAGCGGCAGGCCTGCCGAACGAGATGGGCCTGATCAAGAACCAGTATGTGGCCCGAACCTTCATCCAGCCGACACAGGAACTGCGTGAGCAGGGCGTGCGCATGAAGCTGTCCGCCGTGCGCGGCGTGGTCAAAGGCAAGCGCGTGATCGTCATTGACGATTCCATCGTGCGCGGCACCACGTCCAAGCGCATCGTGCAGCTGCTTAAGGAAGCCGGTGCCGCCGAAGTGCATATGCGCATCAGCTCGCCGCCGCTGAAGTATCCGTGCTTCTACGGCATCGACATCTCCACCACCAAGGAGCTCATCGCTGCGAAGAAGTCCGTGGAGGAAATCCGCGAATACATCGGTGCCGATTCCTTGGCGTTCCTGTCACTCGACGGATTGGTCGAATCCATTGGCCTGGGTGCGGACGCACCGTACGGCGGTCTGTGCGTGGCCTATTTCAATGGCGATTATCCGACCGCTTTGGATGACTATGAAGCTGATTTCCTGAAGTCGTTGACTCCGGAGGACCGCGTCCGACTGCCTGAATTCGCCCTGTACAAGAGCAAGTACGAAGGCAACGAATACACCACTACTTCACCCCAAGAAGAACACTGAACCCTAGAAAGGTTTGATATGCCAAAAGCATATGAAGAAGCCGGCGTGAGCGTTGAGGCCGGTTACGAAGTCGTCAAGCGCATCAAGTCCCATGTGGCGCGCACCAACCGTCCGGGCGTAGTCGGCGGTATCGGCGGCTTCGGCGGCCTGTTCGATCTGGCTTCCCTCGGATACAAGGAGCCGGTGCTGATTTCCGGCACCGATGGCGTCGGCACCAAGCTGGTCGTCGCCAAGATGGCCAACGAGCACAACACCATCGGCATTGACTGCGTGGCCATGTGCGTCAACGATATTGCCGCTCAGGGTGCGGAACCGTTGTTCTTCCTGGATTACATCGCCTGCGGCAAGAACGATCCAGCACTGCTCGAGCAGGTTGTGGCTGGCGTTGCCGACGGCTGTGTACAGGCTGGTTCCGGTCTGATCGGTGGCGAAACCGCTGAAATGCCGGGCATGTATGACGAAGACGAGTATGATCTGGCTGGTTTCGCGGTCGGTGTTGCCGAGAAGTCCGCAATCGTGGACGGCTCCACCATCGCTGAAGGTGATGTGCTCATTGGTCTGCCGTCCACCGGCGTGCATTCCAATGGCTTCTCTCTGGTGCGCAAGGCCCTGTTCGAGAAGGCCGGCTACACGGTCGACACCGTGCTTGACGAACTCGATGGCGAAAAGCTCGGCGATGTGCTCCTTACCCCGACGAAGATCTATGTGAAGGCTCTGTCCCCGCTGTTCAAGGCCGGCGTGGTCAAGGGCGTCGCCCATATCACCGGCGGCGGCTTCATCGAAAACATTCCGCGTATGATTCCGGACGGCTTGGCTGCACACATCAATCTCGGCTCTTGGCCGGTGCTGCCGATTTTCGACGTGCTCGAAAAGGCCGGCGAAATCGATCATATGGAAATGTTCAACATCTTCAATATGGGTATTGGCATGGTGCTGGCAGTCAACGCCGAAGATGCTGATAAGACCATGGAATTGCTCAAGTCCAATGGCGAAGCCGGTTATGTGCTCGGCAATATCGTCAAGAAGACCGATAGCGACGTCGAACTGCAGTAAATACATATACGGGGGTGAGCCATAACGGCCACCCTCTTTTATTTCCAAAGACTTTCCTGAACATAGGATTTTCCCAGAGGGGACATAACAGGAGGAAACATGAAGGTTCTGGTCATTGGTTCCGGTGCACGCGAGCATGCCATCGCTCATGCGCTTATGCGTGGCGGCAGCGTCAGCGAAGTCACAGTGGCTCCGGGCAATCCAGGTATGGAGCTTGACGGCATCCGCATCACGCAGATCAACCCGTCCAATCATGCCGCACTGATTGATTTCGTAAAGAACAACGGCTATGACTGGGTGTTCGTCGGTCCGGAAGTGCCGCTTATCGAGGGTATCGTTGACGATTTCGCTCAGGCTGGCATCAAGGCATTCGGTCCGAGCAAGGCCGCCGCACAGATCGAGGGGTCCAAGGATTTTGCCAAACAGCTGATGGAGCGTCACGGCATTCCGACCGCAAAGTATCAGACGTTCGGCGATTTGGAGCGTTCCACGACTTATGTTCGTGAGCATGGCGCTCCGATTGTGATCAAGGCTGACGGTTTGGCCGCCGGCAAGGGCGTGACCGTTGCTATGGACGAGGAAACCGCCATCGCCGCTCTTGAAGACATTTTCGTCGATCATCGTTTCGGCAACGCCGGTGCAAAGGTTGTTATCGAGGACTTCCTGGAGGGTCAGGAGTTCTCGCTGATGAGCTTTGTGAACGGCACTGATTTCTGGCCGATGCCGATTTCGCAGGATCATAAGCGCGCATATGATGACGATAAGGGTCCGAACACCGGTGGCATGGGTGCGTACAGCCCGGTTCCGCAGATCGGTCAGGATGTGGTTGATACCGCTATTGAAACCATTGTGAAGCCGACCGTTCAGGCTATGGCTGACGAGGGAACGCCGTTCACTGGCATTCTGTACGCTGGCTTGATCGCCACCGCTGAAGGTCCGAAGGTCATCGAGTTCAATGCTCGTTTTGGCGATCCGGAAACGGAAGTCGTGCTGCCGAAGCTCACGTCTGATCTCGGTGCTGGCATCAGCGCTCTGCTCAATGGCGAGACTCCGGAATTCACTTGGGATAACGACAATGCCACGCTTGGTGTGGTGCTCGCCGCCGATGGCTATCCTGTCGATGTGATCAAGGGCGCTGCGATTCCTGAGATTCCAGTCGATGAGGATTCCCACGTGTATTACGCTGGCGTGGCTCGTAGCGAAGAAGGCCTGGTTGCCAATTCCGGTCGCGTGCTGCTGGTCGAGACTTCTGCCGCCGATATTAAGACCGCTCAAGACAAGGTGTATGCGATTATCGACAAGCTCGACACCAAGGGCATGTTCTACCGTCACGACATTGGCGCCAAGGCATTGAACATCTGAATGCACCCAGCGATTGCATACCATCAGAAATTTCTGTAACCATACAATCGCAATCATATATATATAAAAAGGACGGCGGTTTTGTGGTCGGACAGAGAGGAGTCCGACTGCAAAACCGCCGTTTTTTTAATCACACAACACAGGCAAGCTTATATTGATTACTTCTGCTCTCCCGGCTTCGGAATGAGCAGGGATGCGCAGAACGCGAGGCCGAGCAGAATCACACCGCCAACCATGGCTGCGATATAGCCGCTGGTCGCGCCGCCGGATGCGACGAACGCGTTCTGAGCGGCGTAGAGCACCGCATAGCTCAGGCCTGCGCCCAAGTTGAATGCACCGGAGTTTAAACCAGGCAGATAGCCAGGGTTGTCTTCCGGAGAGAGCACGATGCCAAGACCGTTGAGCATGATGTTGGCGGTACCTGCGTAGGAGACGCCCAGTACCAGAGACATGACTACAAGAGCCCAGATACTCGGCACATTGCACACGTAAATGCCGAACAGTATGGCAACCACGGAAACGATCAGGCCAGTACGGAGCACGGCGCGGTAGCCAAATTTGGAGGCGAGCACGCCTGCGACAGGGCCGAAGGCGAGGCCGATCAACGCGTACGGGGTCAGGGTTGCAAAGGAGACCACGCTGGCGCTCATACCCGCGCCGACTTCGGTATCCTGGGCGAGAGCCGGAACGATGCCATTCATGATGGCGAACACTCCGGTCATGGTGAGCAGGGTGGTCAGCAGCAGGCCCCAGGTACGACGCTGCTTGAGGTAGTGCGTGGTGACCATCGGCGCCTTCTGACGCTTCTCAACATTCCAGAAGGCCACGAACAACACGATGGCGACCACAATTTCGATGGCGACCAAAGCCCAGTTGGCGGAGCCGAGTTTCTGAATCTCGTTGATGGCAAGGTATGCGGCTAGGAATGCCGCGGCAAGGAAGACCACGCCGGCCCAATCCATCTTCGGAGTTTCGGAAGCGGTGGACTCCTCAGCGTAAATGAAAACCAGCACGATGGCGAGCACGGCAACGCCAACCATCACCCAGAACACGGAACGGAAGCCAAACGTGCCGGCAAGCCAACCACCAAGAATGGCGTCGACGCCACCGATGCCGCCGTTGACGGATGTCAGGATGGCCATAAGCTTGGCGTACTTCTTATCTTCAGTGACCTTAGCATGCAGCATGATCAGCGTCATCGGAACAATTGGTCCAGCAACGCCCTGAATCACACGGCCGATCATCAGCATCGGCACGTTGACCGCGAGCGCGGAAACCACGCAACCGACTGCGGTAAGCACGAGAATACCCAGCAGCACCTTCTTCCGTCCGATCAGATCGCCTAGTCGAGGCAGGAACAGCGAGAACACCGCGCATGAGGTGAAGAACACGGTCTGTGTCAGACCAATCTGCGCATCGGTGGTGTCGAGTTCGACACGCATGGTGGTCAGCGCCGGCGAAAGCATCGACGCGTTGATCTGGAAGGCGAAGATGGCCGCCATCAATGCCGCCATCAGCGCGACGACGGACTTGCCTCCAGCGTCAAGCATCTTGTCGTTTTTGGTCTCAGTCATGAGATAACCCCTTTGTTTTCTTCTTCTGCTATTCAGCCAATGGTCTTGATCGCATTGGTCACCAAGTCCCAGAACTTGTCGAAGTCAAGCTTGACCGCGACCTGGGTGTGGCATTCCTCGGCGCTTGGTTCCGGACCGCGCAAATCGGCGACGGTCATACCCAAGGTGAGATCCCCGTGGATTTCGACATCTAGCGGGCAACGACGGGTGGTCATCACACTCGGGTCGATGAGGTAGGCCACCGTGCATGGATCGTGAACCGGCGGGTCGATGAAATCCTGGTTGTCTTGATAGGTTTTGCGGAAGAAATCCATCAGTCCGGACACGAACTTGGCGAGATCGGTGCCCACGCCTTCGATGCGTTGCTGCACTTGCGGAGTGCATAGCGCCTGATGCGTCAGATCCAATCCGACCATGGTGATCGGCCAGGCTTCATTGAACACGATGTGAGCGGCTTCCGGATCGACCTTGATGTTGAACTCGGCCACGGCACTCCAGTTGCCCACATGGTATCCGCCGCCCATAAGCACGACTTCCTTGACACGTTCAACAATGCGCGGCTCCATGCGGGCGGCCATGGCAATGTTGGTCAGCGGTCCGGTCGGCACCAGAGTGATGGTGCCTGGCTCGTTGCTCATAATGGTGTCGATAATCCAGTTGACGGCATGTCCGGCTTCCAGCGGACGGCTGGGTTCAGGCAGTTCAACGCCGTCAAGACCGGTTTCGCCGTGAATGGAAGCTGCCACTTCCTGCTTGCGCACCAGCGGACGGTCACATCCGGCATGCACCGGCACGTCGGTGGCATGCGCCTTTTCCAGCACTGCACGGGCGTTGTAGGTCACCTTGTCAAGGCTCTGATTGCCACCTACCGTGGTGACGCCCAGCAGATCGATATTGGGATTGCCCACGGCAAGCAAGATGGCGACGGCGTCATCATGTCCCGGATCGCAATCAAGGATGATTTTCTTGGACATTATGGTTCCTCCTTATGTACTCCAACTTTGAACCGATAATGAGGTGGTCGACGATTGACCGACTCCGGCTCATCGGTCACACAACTTGTTGCAAGGCCGGCAATGGCCTTTGATATCAGCGACTTCCGAAACCTTCGAGCAGTTGTTCGGCTGCCTGAAGATCGATGTCACGAGGTGTGTTTCCTGCAAAACGCTCGTCAACTACGGCCTGCGCATTGGAAACGAGTTCTTCAACGCTGATGCCGTAATCCTCAACAGGATGCAGACCGAGCATGCGGTCGCGGAAATCCTTGAACGCTCTGCTTGCGATAATCGCAACCTGCTCGTCCGGCGCATTTTCCGGGTAGACCGCACCTAGAATCTGACCGATCTCACGAACCTTATGCGCACGTACGGGAGCAACGAACTCCATAACCGCCGGCAACGCGTAGCCAACGGCTTCACCGTGCACGATGTGGTATTTCGCTCCGAGCACGTGTGCGATGGAATGCCCCGCAATGGTTCCCGCATTGTTCAGCATCCATCCGGCAAGCGTCGACGCGACCATCACACGTTCCCTGGCTTCACGATCCTGACCGTTTGCCACAGCACGCGGCAGATAGTTGTACAGCAGGAACATCACTTTTTCGCAAATGGCATCCGTGACCGGACTTGCCATTCGGGAAAGGTATCCTTCCGCGGCGTGGCAGAATGCGTCAAGTCCGCAAGCGATGGTCATTTTTGCGGGCAGTGTCAGCATGAGATCCGCGTTCAGCACGGCATATTCGCTGACTGCCGGATCGGCAAGCACCGCGAGTTTACGACCGGTGGATCCTTCGGTGACCACCAGTGCATTGGACATTTCGCTGCCGGTGCCGGCGGTGGTCGGAACTGCGATCATACCGTTGCATGGTGCGATCGGCTTGGCTGAATCGGTGTATTCGATGATGGATCCGCCGTTGACACGCACGATGTTGATGCCTCGGGCAACATCCATGGAACCGCCACCGCCGATGGCGATGATGCTGTCAGCCTTATGTGCTTCGAATGCTTCGACGCCGGATTCCACGGTTTCGCAAAGCGGGTCGGGCTTGACCTGGTCGAATACCGCCACATCGACACCGACCTGTTCGAGCTTGGTGCGTGCGGCAACGACCAGCGGCATGCTTCCGACGAAGGAATCCGTGACCATCAGCGGACGAGAATAGCCCGCGGTCTGCATGATATCGACCAGAGTTTCCCCTAAATCGTCAGTGCAGACCACTTTGACGGGTTGCAGCAGTTTGACTTCCATAGCCATCGGTCACTGTCCGATCTTTGCGGCCGCAGCGTCGGCATTGATGCAGAATTGACGAACCTTGTCGATGTCTTTCTCCATGTAGCCGCCGTCGTATTTGATGCTGGTCTTCGTCAGGGAGTCCACGCCATACGGCTTGCACTGTTCGATGGCTTCGGCAACATTGTCTGGTCCAAGACCGCCAGCCATGATGACCGGCTTGCCGCATTCGGCCACGATGCGGGCGTCGATGTTCCAGTCGTGGGTCAGACCGCTGGCGCCGATGCCAGTGTCGGGGGCCAGACCGGAGTCCGTGAGGATGAAATCGCAGTATTCGGCGTACTTCTTGGCACGGTCGACGGCAGATTCATCGTCAACGAGCACGGCCTGCATGAGTTTGGTGTTCGGAGCGGCTTCCTTAAGTCGGGCCGCGAATGCTTCATCTGCGGCGTACCCATCGCCTGCGATATGCAGAATGTCAGGCTGCACCTCTCTGGCAAGCTCGATCATCTCGTCGGGATCGTTGGTCAGCATGATGGCCACAGAGGTGACGCCACGACGCTTGCATTCGTCGAAAATGCGGTGCACGCGTTCGATTGGCACGCGATGTGCCGGAACGCCACCATTCTGCATCGGCACCAGTCCAATGTTGTCGGCACCAGCCTCCATGGTTTTGACGGCCTCATCGTATTCGATCAGAGAATAGATCTGCTTGACTACCATTGTCGGTTCTCCTTGTGTTTGTATGGGTTGATGGACGTGTGATGTAGCAAAATTCAGGCGGTACGCACTTCGTCGAGCAACGGCTCGATCTCGCCGGACATCTTCTTACGTATGCGCTCCACGGTGATATCGGGCACTGCTTTTGTGCATTCGAGCGCGATGCTGGATGCTGCCTGCGCAATTTTGCCGACTTCTTCAAGATCTCGATCGGGGTTATCGAAGAAGCTCCAGGTGATGGCTGCCATGCCGGCATCTCCGGCCCCATTTGCCGTGGCGATTTCGGTGCGGTATGGCGGCACATGCTTGAAGCTGTATTCGTCGTTTTCGTGTCTCGCGCACAGGATTCCGTTGGCACCCAATGAAATGAATACGTTCTTCACGCCCCTGTCGAGCAAGGTCTTCGCTGCGGCACCTGCCGAATACTGGTCGGCGATACCGATGCCGGTGAGTACGGATGCTTCCAAATCATTCGGCTTGAGCACGGTCATCTTGTTGAGGATCGTGTCAAAACGGTGCGCTTTGACTGTGGAAACGGTATCTCCGAACAGTGGCGCGGTGACGTGTTCGCCAATCCATGCCATGGTTTCCGGTTCAAGATTGGCGTCAAGCAGGCAGATGGCGGCACCGTTGATGAAGTCAAGGCGAGATTCGAGGAATGCCGGATTGATTTCCTTGCAGATTTCCATGTCGTTGACGGCCACCAGCAGATCGCCCGTATCGTCGGTGATGAACATGTAGGTGGAAGAACGGCGTCCTTCCAGCTGTGCGGCATAGTCAAGATTGATGTTGTTGGCCGCGCACGAACGTTCCAGGGTCTTGCCGTTTTCATCGTCGCCGTAGACGGTGATCAGGTATGTCGGCATGCCCAGATGAGCCATGTTCTGTGCGATGTTCTGGCCGACGCCGCCCGCGGACATGCTGACGACGCCCGGATTCGAGTCTCGGTCCACTACGGTGCTCGTCGATCTGCCGCAGATGTCCATGTTCATACCGCCGATGACCACGACGTAGCGATCGGTCAGCGTATTGGTAGAAGACATATCCGCCATGGATATTTCCCTCCTGTATTTTCGACATATCCACTTCGATACGTTGATAAAATGTTTTATCTTGGTTTTAAGATACAACATTTGTTTATAGACGTCAACTTTTGTTGATAGCAAGTTGTGTCGGACTGCAAAAAAGCATGAAAAATGCCGCGTGTCACACGACACGCGGCACCCATCAAAACGCTTGCTCGTCCCTACCTATCGTCCGCAACACTCAGGCCGACGCATTCAAACAGAGCATGCGCATCAAGATCGGGGAACACCGCAGGCACCTGTCTCATGCTCAGCGATGCGGCGGCGGCAGCCAAACGCGCGCTTTCCACGTCGTTGCGCCCTTCCATGCGAGCCCACAGCAGCGCGCTCATTGCACCGCTGGCGGCACCGTTCTCAAGCTGCAGCGCATGCGAGTCGCCCTTGGGCAACGGCACGGTCACCGTCTCCTCGTCGCCGCGATATATCAGGCCAAGCCCCTGCACAAACATCAGCGCGTGCTTCACACCGGCCTTGGCGAGCGCCTCCATGCAGGTATGCGCGGTCCGCTCGTCATGCACTGCGATTCCCGAAATCAACTGCGATTCGGCCTCACTCAGCACCAATGTGTCGACATTCCCCAGTACCGGCACCAAGCGCTCTGCCTTGTTAACGGACACCACCCTTGCGAAAATGGGCCTACTCACCTTGCTGCACACCCATGCCAATGTTTGCGACGGTAGGCTGGAATCGATCACCACCGCCTCGGCATTGACTATCACCGGTTCCCGCTGTTCCAGGAATTCAGGCGTGATGCTCTCGCTGATCTTCATATCATCGAGGGCGACGATCTGCTTCCCATCGGCATCGACCACCGAAAGGTAGCGCGATGTGGACGCATTCGGAAGCTGCCTGCAGTAGGTGATGTCGATGCCGTTGGCGAAGGAGTCGCTGCGTACATGCTCGCCATCCTCGTCGTCGCCATATACGGAGATCAGGTAGTTGCGCACGCCGAGATGCCCCAGGTTGAAGGAGACGTTGCGGGCGATGCCGCCGACCGTTGAGACGATGCTGCCGACATTGGAGCTCTCCCCCACCACGTCGTTGTCGGCAATGCCGTACACATCCATGTTGATCGCGCCGATGACCGCCACATAGCGAGGCGGCGTGAGCACATAGCCTTTGCCCTGAATGTATCCCTTCTTCATCAGGTTGGAGATATGCGCGGCCACACCGGAACGGGTGATGCCGCACCATTCAGCCAACTCGTTTTGGCTGATCATCGGATTCTGCTCGATCTTCTTCAGAATCTGTCGTTCGCGTTCGGTAAGTGCCATATCATTCCCCTTTCAGCACCTTTCAGTGTATGGCATCGGGAATATAGCCGCTTGCCGATCTTCGAAGATTGCGGCATTCAGTGCCTCAAATCCGTTCAATCTATAAAGACTACTGTCTCTCTGAATCCATATCCCGCCATAAGACCGGCAATAGTCCGCCAATCAAAGTCGTCTCAATCGTCATCATCAATCTCATTCATTAACACCCAGCAATGCTGGATATGGTGGATAGCCGACTGCATTACAACTGATATAGAGCAGGGGCCGCCCCATACGGAAGCAGCCCTAGCTATGCCCAAGAAAAACAGTCACTCCGCATAATGATGGAAGACACCCTTGAGCATGACAGCAAAGGCGTCACGATCCACCTTCATGCCGACCTTGCACTTCGGCTCACGAAGATCGTCCTCTGGCTCGATAACAGTCTGCCCACTGTTCTCAGCATTATCGCCGTCCTCAACGTACACGTATCGCTCATCGTATTCAATCAGGTCTGGATTGATCACTGATGCGACAGCTACCGCGTCATGAATGACACTGTTGTCCGAGCCAGGCAGATGACTTTGCCGCTCGGAGAACGTGGCCAACTCATGGAGCATCTTCGAGGGACGTGAATCGCCACCAATAGCGAGCATTTCCTGAAAATCAGCTTCGGTCAGCGCCGCCGCATGCGTGATATTCAAACCAATCATCTCAACGGGCAGCTGAGCAAACACCTCACGAGCCGCCGTCGGATCGATGAATACGTTGAATTCGGCAAATTTAGTGATGTTACCGAATGTGCCACCGCCCATGATGCAGAAACGGTTGATGTACTTCGGCAGATCCGGGTGATGCTGCAATGTCAGCGCGATATTGGTGAGCGGACCGGTGGCGAACAAAATCAAACGCCCTTCGGCTTTGACTGCTTCCTCGTAGATCACATCCCATGCCGGCTTGGGGTCAGGCTCAATTGACGGGGGGTCGAACACCACGTCGCCTACACCGGAAGCCCCATGAATAGACGAAGCATCACGATCGTACGCCTTGCGCAACGGTTTTTCTGCGCCGAACGCCACACGACAGTCAATACCCAATGTATCCGCTAGACACAATGCGTTATGCCGGGTAAGCCTAGCAGGCACATTGCCTTCGACGGCCGTGATGGCCACAATGTCGAAGCCTGGATGAGCATGAGCCATGGCGATGGCATAGCTGTCGTCGACGCCTGGATCACAATCGATGACGATGGGGGTTGTACTAATCATATGGATCTCCTTTGATGAGTGATTTGGTTGACAATTAGTTAACAGGACGGTTGGTAGAGAACTATCGATTGGCCATTGACCGGCGTTTCGGAATATCTACGGGTATACACGCATTTTCTCAAATCCGCCACAGGCGACGATGAAGAACCGTCCATACCACTGCAAACGCAGCGATAAGGGCGAATACCAGAAATAACGTGGTGGCATTTACAGCAGAGAAAGGACGCACGGCAATATATCCGCCGAACACAGCAATGCCCACCGAGCCTCCGCCTTGCAGAGCAAGATCGTTCATGCCGACACCACGGCCATATTCTTCCGGACCCAACGCATCAAGTACCGTGGACGATACCGGCGAATACAGCATGGCCATACCGATATAAAACACCGCGAGGGAAGCACCTACAGCAACCATGCTCACACCGGATGCGAATGCCATGGCCACCAGACCCACCGCCATCAGCGTGCATCCGAGCACAATGGCGGCAAATCTGCCGATATGCCCCGCTATGCGCCCTGACAGCGCACCGGAGCAGGCGGCCAGCAGCAATGGCACCAACATGACCAGCGCTACCTGAAAGGCCCCCATGCCGTATACTTCACCGCCGAGTGCATTCAGCAGCGGACTAATTGCAAAATTGATGAAATAGATGATGACGATAGTGAGCACGGCAGTAGCCCATCGCCTATTCGTGAAGAACGAGGTGGTCATAAACGGCTCACGCGCCTTGGCGATATATACAGCAAACAGGATGAACAACGCCACGGACACTGCGACCATCCACCATTGCGATAGCGAGAAGAACAAGGTGAGAAATAGGATGCCTGCACCAAATAACGCGAACCCTGGCACATCGACATGCGCTCCGGTTCCCGTGTCAGGAAGATTCCTCATCAGAACCGGCAGAGTGAACAATCCCAGCAGCGGCACTAAGAACATCAGCGACCAGTCGATCGATCCGAGCCAGCCACCGATGAGCACACCGGCAGCCGTTCCCAGCTGATAGGAGGCGGTAAACAGGCCGAACCACAGCAGTTTCTCCCCCGGTTTAAGGTATCGAGCCACGATAACCAAATATGCAGAGCCAGCGGTTTGGAATCCC
Organism: Bifidobacterium catenulatum PV20-2; assembly: GCF_000800455.1. NCBI lineage: Bacteria > Bacillati > Actinomycetota > Actinomycetes > Bifidobacteriales > Bifidobacteriaceae > Bifidobacterium > Bifidobacterium catenulatum. Next base: position 680,732 of record NZ_CP007456.1, on the reverse strand, counting down.
ACGGTCTGCACCACGCGGAACACAATCACCCACCACAGGGATCCATGAAGGAGAAACCCGCCTATGGACCCTGCGGCCAGCACCATAATGCCAATGACAGTCATCCTGCGCAGGGAAATGAAATCACCGAGTGAACCGAACACAAAACATACAATGCCTAAGACGACTCCGGGGATGGCCGTGATCAGTGAAGCGGATGCCCCAGCATCCAAATCGGCACCAATCTCATGGAACACTAAGTTGAACGCGTGAATAGCGAGCGTGCCCAAAAGATAGACAAACAGCAATGGAAACAGCGTCTTACGAGCTTTGGCACTGACTGCGGCAACATCGACAGCAGTGTCAGACTCTTCGGAAGCGGTATCGGGAACATTGTGTGCCGTGGAAGTGATGTCGCTCATATGATGTCCTTTCCGTCAAACCAATCAGTACGGATCTTGGAAGAACGAATACGGGAAACCGACATGAATTGGAATCACGAGTGCAGCGAAATGAATCCGGCCACCGGAATCAGGAATTTCGGCGGCCGAATCACAATGCTCAGGAGGAGGAATCCCAAGCACAATCGGTTTGTGTCTTACCAGACGAACAGACCGACAATGGCGGCGGACAGGCAGGAGACGAGGATGCCGGCAAGGAGCATACGACCCACCTGCTTGGAGATTGCATCATTCTTCTCCTTATCGACGATGCCCTTGAAGCAGCCGATGACCATACCTAAGGTGGAGAAGTTGGCGAAGGAGGTGATGAACACGGTGAGTACTGCCTTGTAGTGCTCAGCATAGGTGGCGATATCACCAGTGATCTGGCCCATGACCACGAATTCATTGGTCACAAGCTTAAGCCCCATGAGCTCAGACATCGACCATGCAGTACTCGGGTCAAGACCGAAGAGTAGCGCCGGGATGTACATGATTACGCCAAGGATGGATTCGAGGGAAAGGTGCTCCCAAATCATGCCCAGGAAAGCATCGATGAGTCCTGCAAGCGCCACGAAGGCAATGACATTGGCAGTGATAATAAGCACCAGCTTGCCGGCGCCGAGAATAGAGTCGCCGAGGAAGGAGAAGAACGGCTCCTTCTTCGGAACTGCAGGATCCTTGTGATAGAGCTGCTTATACCACGGCATCGCGTTGTACTTGGCGATGGCGGCCTCCTTCTTGGCACGCTCCTCATCGCTCAGGCCTTCGAAGACATCCGCCTCGGAATCAGCAAGACCATAGATGACGTCCTCTTCCGGAGTGACCTCCACAGGATAGAGCATGTGAGAAACGATAAGGGCGTTGATGCAGTTCAACGGGATGGCGGTGATGACATATTCGCCAGGGACCATCTGAATATAGGAACCGACAATAGCGGCAGTGATGCAGCTCATCGACATCATGGCGAGCACTACATTACGTCCTGCCTTCATGCGCTGAAGCTGAATCTTGGAGACAGCCAGAGCCTCGGTGTTGCCCAGGAACATCATCTCGACCGCATAGAAGGTCTCAAACTTCGGACGGCGGGTGATGAAGCTCAGACCACGGCCGATCCATTTGATGACCCATGGGAGCAAACCAATGTAAGTCAGGATATCGAACAGCGGGACAATCAGGAGAATAGGCAACAACGCCGAAGCGATGAAATTGACCGGGGACGGGTCAACGCCATTGGCCCCAACCCAGTTCGCAAGAGCGAAATTAATGCCCTTATAGGAGATATTGACGATCCAGGCAAAGCCGTCGGCAGCCGCCTTGACTACGGCACGACCGGCTTCGAAGCTAGTCAGCAAGAAGGCAATGACGAGGTTGAGGACAACCATGCAGCCAACCGACTTCCATTTGATGTCCTTACGATTATTGGAGAATACCCAACCTACGGCAAGGAAGACCAGCAGGCCGAGGATGTTGATGGCAAGATACATGGGAGGGTACCTTTCTTATGGTTTATGTTCTTGTGTGATGTCTAATATCGGACTTCATTGACCGCATCAGACGATGATGTCGTGAATGAGGGTGATGGGTTGGGCCTCCTTGCCGATAGTGATGTTGTTGCGGATCAACCGTTCAACATCAGCGATGTCATCACGATTGGAATGCACAGTCAGTAATGTTTCACCTTTGGCCACGGAATCGCCGACTTTCTTGTTCAGAGTCAGGCCAACGGCATAGTCAAGCACATCGTCCTTGGTGGCACGCCCTCCACCAAGCATCATAGAGGCCAACCCCAGCTTGTCGCTGGTCATGGCAGTGACCACACCCTCTTCCCCCGCAATAATCGGGATATGATACCGGGCCTGCGGCATGATTGTTGGATCGTCGATCACGGTGTCATCGCCGCCTTGTGCCTCGATCATCATACGGAAGCGTTCCAGTGCGGATCCGTCTGCGATGTGGGACTCGAGAATACTCCGGCCCTCCTCAAGAGTGGTAGCTTTACCACCCATGTGCAGCATCTGCGAGCCGATGGTGAGCACCAGATCAAGCAGGTCGTCCGGCCCCTCACCTTTCAGCAGCGCGATTGACTCTTCGATTTCCAAGGCATTGCCAATGGCACGTCCCAGCGGTTGGTTCATATCGGAGATAACCGCCATGATATCCATGCCGACGCCTTTGCCAATATCGACAAGAGCACGAGCCAGAGCCTTGGCGTCCTCCTCATTCTTCATGAAGGCACCCGAGCCGGTTTTGACATCCATGACGAGCGCGTCAGTGCCACTGGCAATTTTCTTGCTCATAATTGAGCCGGCAATCAGCGGAATGGAATCGACGGTATCGGTCACATCACGCAAGGCATAAATCTTTTTGTCCGCAGGGGCGATGTTGCCCGTGGCACCGGCGATGATGCAGCCGACTTCCTTAAGCTGGCGTTTGAACGCATCCTCATTGATCTCCACAGTGTACCCCGGAATGGCTTCGAGCTTATCGAGTGTGCCACCCGTATGTCCCAATCCCCTACCGGAAATCATAGGTACGATTAGCCCGGCTGCGGCGACCAGCGGAGCTAACGGGATGGAGACCTTATCGCCCACGCCGCCTGTCGAGTGCTTATCGACTTTGACACCGGGAATATCCGACAGATCCAGCTGATCGCCGGAGTGGAGCATGGCCATAGTCAGTTCACGGGTTTCTTCGGCTGTCATGCCGTTGAACCAGATTGCCATTAGCAAAGCGCTCATCTGATAGTCGGGAATATCACCAGTGGTATAGCCTTCGACAACGAACCTGATCTGTTCGTCACTCAATGTGATTTTGTTTCGCTTTGCGTCGATAATATCAAGCATTCGCATCAATTTGCGACTCCTTTGTCTTATGCGGAATGTTGTTTCTACAGACTAAAACATCTTCGCATTTTTTACAAATGCGCGTGTTGCATAGTTTACATTTTTTCAGAATAAGTGCGCAAAGACACCTGGCATCGCACCATCATGCGTGCCGTATCAATTCTCGAACGACAGAAGATCCTGCGCGCTATCCTCGTCAATCACCAACGTATTGGCGTATCCGGCAACGACGGCTGCACGGGTCGCCGGCACTTTGGCCGTCGACGCAACCACCAAGATCGAATGCGGCGTAGCCTTGAGGTCTGCCAGCTCAATTCCGATGGTGCGCCGGTTGATATCTTCATCCACCACACGCCCATCGATGTCGACGAATCTTGAAACGACGTCGCCAACAGCCGTGGCCTGCAAATGAGACTGTTCACGCTGAGTCAGGTAACCCAAGCGGAACAGCATTGCCGAATCGCGCACCGTACCCACTGTGAATACGGCTATGTTGGCACGCCGCCCCATATCGGCTATATGACGGATATAGGTCTCGCGTTCCACCAACGCCTTGGTCTGCTCCTGCTCAAAAATCACCGGCAGCGGAAGATACTGCGGTAACGTATGGAAGGCGTTGGCAAAGGCATTAGCACTTTCGAAGCCATAGTTGTTGTGTTCGGTGTTCGAGGCGCTGCCCTTGATCTGCACAACGGTCACGCCGCGCACGTCCTTTGGCGCCAGATGCTCGCCGACACTATGCACCGTACGCCCCCAGCCGATACCGATGATATCGTCGTCACGCACAATGCTTTCGATATAGTTGGCTGCTGCATGTCCGACCGTGTCAAGTCGATCGGCTGGCGCGATGTTGCGTGTAGGCACGACAATCACATGACGCAGGCTATAACGTTGTAACAACTCGTCTGCCATCTGCTCGGCCGTCTCACCTGGATCACCGATTTCGATGCGCACCAGCCCAGTATCGAGGGCATAGCGCAACAATCGGGAGACAGTGGGACGGGAGATGGACAACTCCTTGGATATCTCACTTTGCGAGCGATCCTGCTGGTAGTACATTTTCGCTACCCTCAGCGCCTCGGCAGTACGACGATCCTTGGCAGCCATGCCCATCTCCTCCCCCATTTCCGGATTTACTACGCCTTGGCGATAGCCGTCTCCAACGCAATGGTAATCATATTGTTGAACGTGCGCTCTCTCTCCTCACTAGTGGTTTTCCCTTCAGAGAAGAGCAAATCGGATACCGTCAGCACCGATAATGCACGGAAGCCTAGTTTTGCACCGAGCAGGTACAAGCCGGCGGATTCCATCTCTGTACCGAGCACGCCGTAATCGGCGAGCTTCTTGACATCGAGTTCGTCATTATAAAAACGATCGGCGGCAAGAATATCGCCGACCTTCACGTCGATGCCGCGCTCCTGTGCCACATGGTAGGCGGCATGCAACAGGCCGAAATCTGCCAATGGCGCGAAATGCACCCCATGCCCAAAGGTGTTGGAGACGACAGCCGAATCGGTAGTCGAACCAGACGCCAGCAGCACGTCACGCAACTTGACGTCTGGTGCCATGCCACCGCAGGATCCGACGCGGATAATAGTCTTGACACCGTAGATGCTAGCAAGTTCATTGACGTAGATCGATAGCGACGGTATGCCCATTCCAGAGGCCTGAGTAGAGATGCGATGTCCCTTGTACGTGCCGGTAAAGCCAAGACAGTTGCGTACAGCATTGACCTGCACAACGTCTTCGAGGAAGTTTTCGGCGATGTATTTGGCACGAAGCGGATCGCCGGGGAGCAGAACGACATCGGCGTAATCGCCGGGTTCGGCTTCGATGTGAGGAGTGGCCATGAGTGTTCCTTTCAATGGTCAAAGGATTTACGGATGAGATATTGCGAACGCGTGAAAGCGCATGCGTTGCGAACGTGACGCGCTTTCACGCCATCATGTTGGACGGGGCTCAGCAATACGCGGACTCAGACGATGCTGTTCAAGAAACTCACGCCGTTGCCATTGCCCTCGACATCGAAGTTGTCAAGAATGGTGGCGCCCATGTCGGATGCCGTGTCACGTGTGCCAAGCGACTGGCCGGGATTGGCCATGGACGGTGAGTATGCCAGGATCGGCACGTATTCTCGCGTATGATCAGTGCCCTTATAGGTTGGATCGTTACCATGGTCGGCGGTGATGAGCAAAAGATCGTCATCGTGCATTGCACCCATCACACGCCCCAGCCGCTCGTCGAAGGCCATCAGGGCATCACCGTCGCCTTGGGCATTGCGGCGATGACCGTACATCGCGTCGAAATCCACAAGATTCACGAAGCACAAGCCAGTGAAATCGAGGCCCATGGCTTCGTCTACATGGTCCATGCCGTCCATATTGCTCTTATTACGCCAACCCCGATCGATACCATGGCCGGAGAAGATGTCGTTGGTTTTGCCGATAGCGAGCACATCCACACCCGCCTCGTGAAGAAAATCGAGTGCGGTCTTCTCGGTAGGCTCCAGGCCATAATCGTGGCGATTGGCAGTACGCGTGAAATGATCCTTGTCCGGACCCACATATGGTCTGGCAATGACTCGCCCCATCACGACCTCGGGACCGTTAATCAACGTACGCGCGTATTCGCAGATGCGGTACAGCTCCTTCACCGGGATAACATCCTCATGCGCGGCGATCTGTAGTACGGAATCGCCCGACGTATACAGAATCAAGTCGCCGGTGGCCATCTGATGCTCGCCATAGTCATGGATGACTTCGGTGCCGGAGTATGGCTTATTGACGATAACCTTGCGACCGGAGAATGCTTCAAGCTTGTCGACAATCCACTGTGGGAACCCGTTTGGGAACGTGGCCATCTCGAAGCGCACAGGCAGGCACATCATCTCCCAATGCCCATCGAGTGAATCGTTGCCGTGCGAGGTAATCGTCATCTTGCCAAAGCAGCCAACGGCATGCTCGGCCACCGGCACACCCTGAATGGGGTTACTGGGCCTGATGTTGCTCAGACCCAGTTTGCCTAGATACGGCAGGTGAAGCTCGCCGTTGAAGAATTCGCCGATATGCCCCAGGGTGTCAGCACCCTCATCGTCGAATTTGGCCGCGTCCGGAGCCTCGCCGATGCCGATGGAATCGAGCGCGATAGCGAATACACGCTTGTATCGCCGGTAATTATGCGTCATTGCATTCCTTTCGTCGTCGAAAAATTACAGCGTATACATAGAGACTGATGAGTCTACTGGCGCGCGGCCTCTTCAAGGATGGCCACGGATGCGGAGACGCCCAAGCGCGTGGCTCCAGCCTCGATCATCGCATAGGCGTCCGCCAAGGTATGAATGCCACCTGCTGCCTTGACGCCGAAGTCAGGTCCGACGGCCTTGCGCATCAGCGCCACGTCAGGGGCGGTGGCACCTGCGGTGGAGAAGCCTGTGGAGGTCTTCACATAGTCGGCGTTACCTTCGACGGTGAGCTTGCTGGCACGCGTTTTCTCCTCGTCGGTCAGCAGCGCAGTTTCGATGATGACTTTGAGCAGCTTGCCGCCCTCGTGGGTGGCATCGGCCACAGCGCGGATATCGTTACGCACCACGTCATCGTTGCCGGCCTTAAGCTCACCGATGTTAATCACCATGTCGATTTCGTCGGCGCCCTTGGCAATGGCGTCACGGGTTTCGAACACCTTAGTCTCAGTGGTGGAGGCACCCAGGGGGAAGCCAATAACAGTGCAAGTGGCCACACCGGAACCAGCGAGAGCCTTCGAGACGCGCGGTACCCAGTAAGGATTAACGCATACAGATGCGGTGCCGTACTCGATAGCTTCGGCCACCACAGCATCAATCTGGTCAGCCGTGGCAGAAGCCTTGAGCAGCGTGTGGTCCATATACTTGGCAAGTTGGGCTTGGGTGAGGTTCATGTCATGCCTTTCTCAATGGAATCAGTCATCTTTGGCTGACTGGGACGGTTATGACTATAACAGCATTTTTTACAATTGTCAATTGTAGAAAAAGAACATTTGTAACAGATTGAAGCATGTCAATTCCATGGAATGCGGTGCTTACACATCAGACCGCATTCCATGGAATCCACAATGTCAACTAAACATCGACCGAATCTGCGCGGCGGTGCCATACGAGGCCTGGGCACCGTAACCGGTGGCGGCGTTGGCGATCTCGTCCGCCTGAAGCGTCGGGCATCGCGTTGACGATCCGCTCGACCTTCTCGCGCACCATGGCGTCGAGCTTGCTCTCGAACATGGCCTGGTCGAACTGTATGATTTCCCTGGACATGGCTCCGTGCCTCCTTCCAATCGCGGTTTTTCATTGTCTGGCGACTGAAAATCGTACCCGGCACGGCCCATGTCCTTTTCCATCAAGGCCGGAATCCGAAAATGCGCAAGAATTCGGACGTTATCATATCATCCGCACGTACTGCCAAATATCACGGCAAATCCATGAAATCCGTATCTTTCAGATAATTCTTTCCTGTCGTAATATCGTACTGGATCAGCTTGTAGTCAGCCAGCAGCTGCCTGGTTTCCGTATCGAAATCGCTTTCAGCCATGGGATTGCCGTCAGCATCAAGATAAATGTTCTGGCCTTCAGGAATACGGTCCCATCCTTGGATATTGTTGACGACTGGCGGCTCCATGGCAGAGATCTTCTCATGCATTTGCGTAAGGAACGCCAGATATGGGGACACCTTGGCGTTCATATGCTCGGCGGCCTGCGCCACGAAGAAGTTCGGCGACGAATAGTCGGCGTTGCCAATCTCGTTGCCTTGCGAGATGGACGCCTTGTTGGACCAGATGAAATAATCCGTCAGGTGCAAAGCGAGCGAATTGTTGTCGTCTTCGGAAGCGGACGAATAAATGCCCGGCAGATGATCGCCGTAGAATACTACGGTGATCGGCTTGTCGATGGCGTCGAGCTTGTCGAGGAAGTCGGCGGTCGCCTCGTCGGTCAGAGACGCACCCTTCTGATAGGTTTCGATGGACTCCTTCTCATCGTCCTCCAAAGGAGTGCCCGTGGTGGATTCCGCCTTGAAATCGTTGTTCTTATACCAATCGTGGTATGGCATGTGGTTCTGCATGGTGATGACCTGCAGGAACTGGTTGCCGTCGGTTTTCTCAACCTCTTCAATGGTGCTCTTATACGTGGCCTCATCCGACACATACGGCGAATCGTCGATCTTGTCTTGATGCGAGATGACGTCCGGACCGGTCAACGTATAGAAGTGCGAGAATCCAAACTTCTTATAGTTGGTGGCACGCGAATACATGGACGATTCATACGGATGAAGTCCGATGGAATTCTTCGTCGCACCCCACAGCTGGTTGATGGTCGGCGTCCAATGCTCGCTCGGCACGAGCTGCTGGTACGGACTGGTCAGAGAGGAATCGAAGTTCGCCATGGAAAGACCCGTCAATCCCATGTATTCCAAGTTGGCGGTGCCGCCGCCGTATCCTGACGACAGCATCAGGCCGGATGTCGTATTCTTCTTGATCTCACGGATCTTCGGCATGGAATCCTTGTTGACCTTAAGTCCCGGCACGCGAGACGGGTCGGAGAACGATTCAGACAACACATAGATCACCGTGCTGTCGGTCATATTTTCGGTACGCGATGCGTTGATCTTCTTCGCTTCCTTCGTATAGCGGGCCGCGACATCCTTCATGGTTTCCTCGGAATAATTATCCGGCTTGACCATGACTCTCGGATTGAGCTGGCGGGTAAACGCCACCAGCGGACCATTGCGTTGCGCATCGTAGACGGAATCCCACATGGAAGGCTTGTCTCCCATGACGGTGGCGAAACTCTTGGCCCAGGAACCGACAGTGCTCACCTGCATCGAATACAGCGTGAAGAACAGTCCGGGAAGCAGAATCAGCAACAGGCGCACAATCACATTCACTGCATGGGACTGCCTGTCCGAGCCTCGGAACAGCTTGCCGTGGCGCGCATCACGATGGTTCAGGAAGACGAACAGCGCTACGAAAGCCACAAAGGCCACGACCGCGATCAGAATGGTCCATTGCGCGCCAGCCGGCATGAAGCTCATCAGATTACCCGCGTCGGATTTCAAAAAGTTCAAATCGCTCGGCAGAATCGCCTCATATCGTATCGAAACCTTGAAATGCTCAATCACCGCAACAATGAATGTCACCGCCAGAAAAATCGGTGTAGCCACCCAGAATCGGTTGGTAAGCATGAGCAGAATCACGTACAGCACGCCCCATAGGAGCAGATTCAACACCGCTACGAAATTGGCGCTGGTAAACATCTTCCCGACGAATCCCCAGCCTGTGAGCCACATATTATTTGAAAGTTGAACACGGGTAGCGGATTCGCTGACGCCGATTTGCAGCGCAGCCACTCCTATCGCATCGAACAGGATGAACAGCACTCCGTAGAGCCACCCGGGGAATTCCTTACGTTCCTTGGCGGGTGCGTTTGGATCGATCGTCGAGATCCTCAGTTCCTCAATCGTCTCGTTATTCACGGATTCGTTCGTCAAGTGCGTCTCTCCACTCGTAACGTGTCAGTTCACTTCGTTTCCCGCCTCACGGCGACACCAAGGTACCATTTTCGCGACTATATCTGACAAAAAGATATAATGATCGATTTCATCCACAGTTTCTTCTGATTTTCTTATGGATATACCAATGAAATCGCAAAAGCATAATGGGGGTACAAGCAGTTTGGATGGCTGGCGATATCTCATTTCGTATGATTTCGCCATTCGCGTACATTCTCACTACGATTGCTGGAATTGCTAGCGCACCTTGTTTTGGCAGTCGGAGCAGAGTCCGAATACTTCCAGCGTATGCCGTTCGATGGTAAAACCATATTTTGCGCTGATGCCACGCAGCCATGTTTCGGATGGCGATTCGATTTCCACGGTTTTGCCGCAGTTCGTGCATACGAGATGATGGTGATGTCCATCATCGCCGCACAGACGGAACAGCTGCTGGCCTTCCAAACGCACAGTGTCGGCCTCCCCAGCCTCGGCCAGCGCGTTCAACTGACGATATACGGTGGCGAGCCCCACTTTCACGCCTTCGTCTTCCAGCTTGCGATGCAGATCTTGTGCGGAAATGAATTCATCACTCCCCTTCAGAGCATCATGAATCAGTTCTTTTTGTTTGGTATTGCGCTCCACGCGTCCGTCTGCCAATCTATGTCCATCCTTGATGACTTCGCGCGCCAGCCGATCCTTGGAGGAAAGGCCGGCGCGCGAAACCTACCGTCTAGGTTTATTTCAAATCATCCCAACAGCCAGTCCGCTCAAGATCGGCCACGGTCTTGGCCGTATCGTCGGTCAGCACGGTGATATGGCCCATCTTGCGGTCGTGGCGCACTTCGGCCTTGCAATAGTCGTGCATGTTCCATTCCGGATGCTCGGCGATCAGCGCACGGGTCGGTGCCACATGCTGGCCGAGCACGTTGACCATGACGGCCGGTTTGAGCAGTTCAGGCTGTTCGAGCGGCCAACCCGCGATACCCCGGATATGCGCGTCGAACTGGTCGAACGAGCAGGCCTCGATAGTGTAATGGCCGGAATTATGCGGGCGAGGCGCAAGCTCATTGACGATGACCCGCTCATCCTTGGTGACGAACAGTTCGATGGCGAGAATGCCCGCCAATTCGAAGCCCTGCGCCAAGCGCAACGCGAGTTCGTGCGCCTCCTTCGCCACGGCTTCGCTAACTTCGGCGGGAGCAATGGTCATATGCAGGATATTGTTGCGATGCTCGTTGCGCACGATCGGGAAAGTCACGTAATCCTTGCCGTTGCCCGCAACGAGAATGCTCGCTTCGAATGCGAAGTCGACGAAGCCTTCAAGAATGCTTGGTGGGAATCCGCCACCGCGATCGGCACGGGCACGCACCTTTTCAAGATCGGCGTCCGACTTGAGCACTGTCTGTCCATGTCCGTCATAACCGCCGGAACGGGTTTTAAGCACCGCAGGATAGTGGATTTCGTCAAGCGCCGCGTCGAGTTCCTCAACACTGTTGACGGCCTTCCACGGTGCGGTCGGCGTGCCGTGGTCGTTGATGAACTGCTTTTCGTTGACACGGTCCTGCGTGACGCGCAGCAGATCGGTGCCCTGCGGAGCCGACGCAAGGGAACGCACCTGGTCAATCGCGTCCGCGTCCACATTTTCGAATTCGTACGTGAGTACGTCGGATTTTTCGGCCAGTTCGCGGATTGCGGTGATGTCGTCATATTCGGCAGTGACCTGGAAATCAGCCACCTGCGCGGTCGGGCAGTCCGGTGTCGGGTCGAGAACTCCGATGCGGAAGCCCATATAGCGGGCGGACAACGCCATCATACGGCCAAGCTGACCGCCACCGATAATGCCGATGGTGGCACCCGGCATCAGCCTTTCAACACGGCCGTTGGTTTCCTCAGACAAGCTGGGCATTGGATTCAGCCACCTTTTCCTTCAACGAGTCACGGTATTCCTGCAGGGCATTGGCCAGACGCTCATCGGTGGTGCTTAGAATGCTCACAGCCAAAAGGCCCGCGTTTGTGGCACCGGAATTGCCAACCGCAGTGGTGGCGACCGGAATGCCGCCCGGCATCTGCACGATGGACAACAGCGAATCCCAGCCGGACAACGCATGGGAACGCACCGGCACACCGATGACCGGCAGGGTAGTTTGGGCCGCCACCATACCCGGCAGGTGTGCCGCGCCGCCAGCGCCGGCGATGATGACCTTCAGGCCGTTGGCACGGGCATTATGCGCGAACTCACCCATCAATTCCGGGGTGCGGTGCGCGGAAATCACCTGCTTCATGTACGGCACTTCGAACTGGTCAAGCATCTCGCAGGCGTGCTTCATGGTTTCCCAATCGCTCGCCGATCCCATGATCACTGCGACTTCAGGCTTGTTGTCTGCCATCAAAGACCTCCGAAAGAATCCAAAAGAACATGTTCTTGAACACCGTTTACTTTACGCAATCGGCTAGATGTGCAACAGGATTTTCCCGAAAACGTCACCATTCACGATTTTGGAAAACGCAAGTCGCGCATCATCGATCGCATATGCGGAGTCGATGACCGGATGCAGATCGGCATGTTCCACGAATTTCAACAGGCGTGCGAAATCCTCGCGAGAACCCATGGTATTGCCTTGCACACGAATATCTTGGAAGAAGATTCTCGTAAGTTCGGCGCCAGGCTGATCGCCCGTGGTCGCGCCGCAGATGGCGATGGTGCCTCCCGGACGCACGGATTTGACGGAATGGCTCCAAGTGGACGCTCCGACGGATTCGATGACGGCATCCACCTTGCGGGGCAGTCGCGCACCCGATTCGAACACCGCGTCTGCGCCGATCTCCAGTGCACGATTGCGCTTGCCTTCACTACGTGAGGTGACAAACACTTCCAATCCAGCCGCATGGGCAAGCTGGATCGCAGCGGTCGACACGCCTCCGCCGGCACCTTGAACAAGCACCGTATCTCCCGGCTTCACATTCGCCGAGGTGAACAGCAAAGAATATGCGGTAAGCCAGCTGGTACCCAATGCTGCAGCCTCATCGAAGTTGAGATTCTCAGGCTTGGCGAACACGTTGGCGCTGGGCACCTGTGTGCATTCGGCCATGGTTCCCGCATATCGTTCGGAAAGAATCGAACGACGCTCCCCCGGCATGACTCCGGCCCCATCGGTGCCGATGAACGTGTACAGCACCACTTCGGAGCCGGCCTTAAGCCCTTTGCGAACGGGAATGTCTTCTTGCAGCACGCCAGCCGCATCGGTGCCGAGGATCATCGGCGTCTGCTCGTCGGCAAGCCCCACACCTTGCAGACTCCACACGTCATGATGGTTCACGCTCGCTGATTTCACACGAATGGTGGACCAGAATGGCTTGGTTTCAGGTTCGGGCATATCGCCCACTTCGAGCATGGACAGCGGATCATCATAATTCGTTCCGTTGGCATATACGGCTTTCATGTTCGCGCTCCTTTGCGAATGACGGCTTTTCACGATTGCAAACACCTCTATTGTGCCTCAAGTTGAGAAGACTTTGCGCTCCTTTGCCCGCAAACACCCTCGTCGGGGCATACAGTGGGATAAGATTTCGCACTTGGTTGCACTGATCGTAGGGAAGGGTGATTGCGCACGATGACCGCTGGCATTTTGAGTTCGATTCACACTCCTGCGGATGTACATGCCCTTTCAGCCCAACAATTACGCGACTTATGCTTTGAAATCCGCACCACGCTGCTTGATTACGGCAGGAAGCATGGCGGGCATATAGGCTCGAATCTTGGCGTGGTGGAACTCACCGTGGCATTGCATCGCGTATTCGACTCGCCTCACGACCGTTTTATTTTCGACGTGTCGCACCAAAGCTACGTGCACAAGATGCTTACCGGACGTGCCGAAGCGTATCTCGACGAATCACGTTTCGGCGAGGTGACCGGTTTCACCAATCCGTTGGAAAGCGAGCATGATTCGTTTGTACTTGGCCATACCGGCACTTCGATTTCACTCGCGTGCGGTCTCGCCAAAACCCGCGATATGCAGCGCACCGCAACAGGCGAAAGTGCTATCGGCAATGTCATCGCCATTATCGGAGACGGTTCCTTAAGTTCAGCAATCGCTTTCGAGGGACTGAACAACGCTGCCGAACAGGGCGGCAATCTCATTATCATCGTCAATGACAATGAAATGTCGATCGCTGAGGATTTCGGCGGCATGTACGGCCAGCTTGCCAAATTACGTGCGTCAGATGGCACGGCGGAACTGAACCTGTTCAAGGCATTCGGCTTGGATTACCGCTATGTGGAGCAGGGCAATGATGTTGACACGCTGGTGGAGGTGTTGAACGAGGTCAAAGGCATCGACCACCCGATCGTAGTGCATATTCACACCACCAAAGGCTTGGGCTTCGACGATGGCGAGGAGTCCGACAATGGTTCGGACGGCTGCAATCAGACCAATCCTCAACCTCATGCGGGCAAATGCGAGGCCAATCATTGGCAGGATCCGGAGGCCTCGCTCGGCAAACCGCTCGACGCACGTAAATACTATGGCGAAATGGCCATGGCAGCGTTGGAGCGCCGTTTCAGCAGCGAACCGGGATTGGTGGTCATCTCCCCCGCAACCCCTGGATCGAACGGCATCACACGAGATTTTCGCGAGCGTGCGGGCGCACATTATGTTGATACCGGCATTACGGAAGAGCATGCGGCCGCGTTCGCCGCGGGCATCGCCAAAGCAGGCGGCCGCCCCGTGCTTGCGACTTCCGCCACGTTCTTCCAGCGCACCTTCGACCAACTGCAACAAGAGTTGGCGCTGAACCATGTTCCCGCCACACTGCTGATTTTCGGTGCGGGAATTTCCGGTGCCGACAACACGCATTCAGGCACATTCGATATGACGATGTTCGCCAATGTTCCCGACGTGACTTGTTTGGCTCCCGCAAGCGGCGAACAGATGCTTGACATGCTAGCTTGGGCAACCGGTCCGTCCGACCATGGCGTAGTGACGATTCGTATGCCCGGCGAGCAGATTCTCTCACTCGAGCGTACCGCCGATATGGCATTCGACCCGTTGCAGCGTGCCGAAGAGCATGATCCAGCCGTCAATATTGCCGGGGAATGCCCATTCGCCCGCTATCAGATTGTTCAGCCCGGCAAAGATGTTGCGATTCTTGGACTCGGCAACACCATGCCGTTGGCTGCGAAAGTCACGTCGGCGCTTGCTGAAGATGATGCGACGCACGCTGCGATCACTGCGACGCTTGTTGACGCATTGCAGTATTCCACGATGGATGCCGAGTTGCTGACGATGCTTGCCGATGGGCATCGTTTGGTCGTTACGTTGGAGGATGGCCAGTTGGAAGGCGGATGGGGTGAAAAGGTCACCGCATTCTATGCCAATTCCAATAATGCCAAAGCTTCTCATGTTCGTGTGCTGAATTTCGGCGCATCCAAAGAGTTCACCGATCGAGTGCCACTTGACGAGCTTAATGAACGTTACGGATTGACCACAGCAACCATCGTCTCTCGGATTCGCGGTATTCTCAACGAATAATTAATGTGCATAAGCGAATTGGCGGGAACGGTCGTTATATCCGCAAGACCATTCCCGCCAATCTGCAATCGGTCACGCAATCGGCAATCCGTAATCAGCAATCACTGATCATTCTTGATGGCATCCAAAGCCGGAATCTTCACAGCCTTATTGGCAGGGCCGAAACCTGCGATCACGCCGACGGCAATCGAAAACAGCATGGCCACCACAAAAAGCCACCATGGAATCACCGAAATACGACTCACATCGTCGCCGCCCATAATCGCTTTGCCGAGATTCTCAACACTGAATCCACCCAAAGACGCCATATTGATGCCTATCGAACCAATTGCGGAAATCAGGCAGGCGATCACACCGCCAACTAAGCCAATCGCGCCAGCCTCACACAGGAACATCATGCGAATATCGCGCACATAGCAGCCGAGAGCCTTCATAATGCCGATTTCGCGAGTACGTTCCGACACCGACATGATCATGGTGTTGGCAATGCCAATCGCGGCAACGAAGAACGACACTGCACCAATGCCACCCAACGCCAACTGGATGCCCCGCGACTGCTTTTCGATCTCCTTACGCGTTTGCTCAAACGAGGAAGTCTGATAACCGGCGCCCTTGATTTGCGCTTCAACGTCGGCAACGTCTTTGATGTCTTGGGTGTGCACCAGTACCTGATCGTAAACGACCTTGCTTGACGTGTTGGCCTTGGTGCCCCCCGATATTTTGGTGTTCAACGTTTTCATATCGTCGATGCTCATCACAATGCCGGAAGTGAACGCATCATAGTTGTTGGCGGAGGAATCAATGACACCCACCACAGTGTATGGCATGGTAATGGTGGAATTCTCACCACTGCCGGAATCGGATGACGCCACGGATCCGCTGCCCACCTTGCGGTAGTCGTCGGGACTTTGGTAGTTGGCTCCGGTGATCAGTGTGATTTTGGAGTTCAGCATATCGAAGAACGGGTCTTCGCCTTCGGATTCGGAGCAACCGTGCTCATCACAGTAATAACCGCCCGCTTCTATACGATGATTGCTCGGATCTGACGCATACTTGTCGTAGAACGAATACACGAAGGATTTGCCCGCCAATACTTCGCCGGCACGCATCGGAAGACGTCCACTGGCCAATTTATAGCCGGATTCTTCCAATTGCGTGGCGTCGACTCCCACCACGTTGACATATTGCGACACATACCGGGAACCAGCTCCTTGCGTGGCATCCACACTGTATGACATCGTTTTCTGTGGAAGCACTCCAGACACACCGGCAATGCTGCGGAAATTCTGCACGGCGTCATCGTCGAGTTTCGCCTGTTCGCTGCCAGCACCGCTCATGCTGGATGACGGTGCCGTGGAATGCGAACCTCCGCCGTCCGCATATACGGTGATGTCGTTCAGGTTGCCCATGTTTTTGAGCATCTGCTCGTTCTGTTCGTTGATGCCCTGGCCAATGGAAATCATGAGCACGATCGAACAGCAGCCGACGATCACACCGAGCACCGTAAGAACCGTACGTGATTTGCGACGCAGCAGATTCTGCATGCACGAACGTGCGATATCCGAAAAACGCATGCTCACTCCTTGACGGAGGGCACGGAATCAATCACCTGGGTCGGCGCATCAATAGCGCCTGCCGTGGTGCCAGCCGTGGTATCAGCCGTATCGGCAGTGTCATCAGCATCAGTGCCGGCATGCGAATCGGTGGGATCCCAATCCCAATCATCATCTTCGGCTGCCTTCTTCGCCTTCTTGCGGCGACGCACAACCACTACGACCACAATGGCGATCACAGCAACGACAGTCGCAGCAACGACAATCCACACCCAAGCCGGAACGCCCTGGTTTTCCTGCGGGCCAACATCCGTGCCTGGATCAACGGGGGCCGGTGCCTCAGACACAGTGATCTTCACCGGCGATTCCTTGCTCTGCTGCTGGCCATTGGCATCCTCGTACGTCACCTTCAGCTTGGCATCATATTCGCCGGCCGCATCAGCGGTGAAAGCGAATCCAATGGAGCCGGAAGCACCGGATGCCACATTGCCGATATACTGTGTGGCTTGCGTGGCGGTGATGCCGTCGCCCTCGATGGACGCTTCGACGTTGGACACATCCCCCTTGCCCTTGTTCACATATTCCATGGAAATAGTGGATTCCTCACCCGCATTGATGGTGTTGGGAAGCACGGGATCACCCAGTTCGAAGCGGTCAGGCTGTGAAACCGGTATGGAAATCTTAATATCCGAAGTGTTGGAGTTGCGGGTGTCGCCATCGACATACTCGTATTTGAAGTTGATATCGATGCCCTGCGCACCGTTCTTCGCGCTCGACAGCACCTGCATGGGCACGGTCTGCGTCAGCGAGTAACCCGCCCATAGCGAATCGTAATAGAACGTGTTCGTACCGCCGGAAATGGCGAAATTCTCGCCGCCGTCAACAGTCACGACCATATTGCTGACCGCGACCTTACCCATGTTCTGGAAGGTGAAGCCCAGATCGAAACTCGTGCCGACCGCCACGGAGCCGTCACCATACGTGAAGTTGGTGATGATGATATTCGGTACCGGACCCGCCAGCTGCACGGTGGAACCACCGTTGCCGGCGTCCGTGCCATCGCCGTCTTCGGCGAGCGCCGTCGGCACGATGCAGGTTAACGCGATGACGGCGGATGCCACCAGTGCGATGACCATGTTGATGAATTTTGCGGAATGGCTGCCTTTATTCATGGTTTTCCCTTCTCTTCTTGCTGTCATGCGTTATTCACCAGACGGTCATCGATGATGCGCCCGTCAAGCAACGTGACGATACGATCGGCATATTGCGCCATATTGTCATCGTGCGTGACGAGCACGATGGTTTGGTTCAGGTCTCGTGCGAACGCGCAGATCATGTCCATCACGTCGTTTTTGGTTTTGGAATCGAGATTGCCGGTCGGTTCGTCGGCGAATACGACTTGCGGCCGCGATGCGAACGCTCGCGCAATGCCGACGCGCTGCTGCTGACCGCCTGACATTTGCGTCGGATAGTGGTTCATGCGTTTGCCGAGCCCTACTCGTTTCAGCATTTTCTTGGCGATTGTCTCGCGTTTGTTTTTTGGCATGCCTTGGAACATCAACGGCATTGCCACGTTTTCGACGGCGGTCAGATTGGGCAGCAGATTGTATGACTGGAATACGAAACCGAGATGCTTCTGTCTGAATTCCGCCAGCTGCCGTTCGTCTAGACGGGAGATGGGCACTCCCCTGATGCGCACGCCGCCCTTGGTTGGTTTTTCCATACCGGCAAGCTGGTTGAGCAGAGTGGATTTGCCGGAACCGGATTCGCCATAAATACAGCAGATCTGACCTTGCGGAATGGTGAGATTGATACGGTCCAACGCCACGACGGTCTCGTCGAGCACCGGATACTCCTTACGCAGGTTCTTCACTTCGATGATGGGTCTGCGCGTCCCCATCACCGACTCTTGCCCTTCAATATTCGCCATAGTCTTCTTTGCCTTCCCCATACGGCGTCTAACGCGCTTGATCCGTAACCGAGTCTATACTGTTTCCTCGTTCTTCGCATCCCTTAGGGGAACACCCCGAGATAGCCAAGCTCACGCATAACACCCTCGTGAACAACTCCAAACAGGGATGGATTTCATGTTTCGTGCCGAAATCACTTCATTTCGTTCCATATAGCAAAATCACAGAATCTCGCAAAAATAGAATGAAAACAACGAGGAAGACATTCGGATGATGTCATTGGAAGCGCCATTCGCATATCGCACGATTAAGCTGACGCTATGCATGGCCCATCTGCTGTAGAGGCAAGCAAAACCATATCAGCATCACACGCAAGTGGGGGACGTCCTTTACGGGATGCCCCCCACTTGGTGTCAATGCCATTCAATATGACGTTGCGGTTATTGTGCGACTATTTCGCAGCTTCGTCCGCGGACATCATGGCCTGGATGATCTGGTCGCGCATCTCATTGAAACCACCAGGCGTCGAAGCAGGCAACACTACCGTCTTCGCGTTCTGCGACGAGGCAAGATTACGCATGGTGTCGAGATACTGGTTGAACAGCACCACATTGTTCACGTCGTTCACATTCATGCCGACAGCCTGCAGACTCTTAATCTGGTCGACGATACCGTTGGCGATCTCACGACGATAATTAGCCTGGCCCTCACCCTGAAGGCGCGTCTTCTCAGCCTCGGCGGCCGCCTGGGTCTCAATCTGAATACGCTGGGCTTCGGCACGCTGACGCGTGGCTTCCTTCTCACGCTGGGCAGCGTTGATGGAGTCCATGGCGTTTTTGACCTGCGGACTCGGATCGATGGCGGTAATCAGCGTTTTGACCACGGTGAAGCCGAAGCGGGACATTTCGTTGCCGACAGTCTTCTGCACGTCGAAAGCCACATCGTCCTTACGGGAGAAGGCATCATCCAAAGACAACGCAGGAATGGCGGAACGAAGCGCATCCTCCATATAGGAGCGCAGCTGGCCGGCCGGATCGCGCAGCTCGTAGTATGCGGTCGCCACATTGCTGGGATCGACACGAAACTGGGTAGAGGCCACCACGGTGACGAACACGTTGTCGAGCGTTTTGGTTTCCAACTGCACGTTGAGCTGGTTGACACGCATGTTGGTTTTCATGGCGATGCGATCCACGAACGGGATTCGTATATGAATGCCGGCAAACTGTACCTTGTTGAACTTGCCGAAACGTTCGATGATGTAGGCCTGCTGCTGCGGCACGATGAACAACGCGGACAGGAACAGAAAAGCGATGATAAGTGCAATGACAAGGAGCGTAATAAGGAACGGCATGGCATTACTCCCTTCTTTGGTTTTCTCTCGAAAGCCTGTTGATTGACGGCTTTCCGTAGGCTCTGCAACTATTGCCGAACCCAAGCAAAAATTTACCAAAGAATGCAATCACGTGCAGACAATGTCCGCGAGCTGGGCAAAGTCCATTCGGAAGCCGGCCCATATACGTCTACGAGCCGAACAGGAGACAATTCCGTTGTCCGGCTCGTGAGATGGCATACGAAATGTTGAATCAGATCAGGCCGAGCTCCTTGCATTTGGCTTGCAACTGTGTGGCCGAAGGCTCCACCAGCCATGAGCCATCGGCAGCGAACCGAATCACGGGAATGTGCTGCTGTCCGCTGATCGCAATGGCCTTCTCTGCAGCACCATCCTCATGCTCGATATCATGAAGGCTGTAGGCGACCCCGAAACGGTCCAATGCCGCCTTGGCTCGGCGGCAGTCGCCGCACCAGTCGGCTCCATAGAAATCGATTGCCGTTTTATCAGTCATAAAATCACTCCTTACGATGCATTAATCCCATCAAATTTAGGCGATGCCTCAAGCAACATTTTCGTATACGCGTCTTTAGGGTGTCGTAACACGGAACCGACAGCTCCATATTCGACAAGATGGCCATGCTGCATGTCATATACATCTTGAACGGCCATATGCACTACGCCCATATAAGGACTACACCAATAACCAAGGAAATCAACGATGATGCCACGCCATTGGGAACGGATCCATTACCAAGCAAATTCGTATGCGCTTCCGAACTATCCTTACCTGTTCCAGTCGCTCTTTCCCCTAACATCATTATCCCGAAACATAACGAAATACGGCTACAGAAAGCCATGCATCTGCAAATATCATCAGATACACAATTGAAAAACTCAGTACGCCCCGGCAATCGCCTGGTCAAGGTCAGCGATCAGATCGTCGACATTTTCCAAACCAATCGACAGACGGATGAGATTGTCGCTCACGCCCGCCGCGTCGTAATAATCGGCAGGCACCTCACGGTGCGTCACCTTCGTCGGGTTGACAATCAGTGAGCGCGAATCACCGATGTTCGGCACATATGAGAAGACCTTCGTCGCGTCGAGAATACGTTCGACATTGCTTCCGTCGCCTTCGACAGTGAATGACAGAATCGTGCCGATACCGTTCGGCAGATATTTGCGCGCCAGATCATAGGTCGGGGAATCTTCGAGCGCCGCATAATTCACGGACGTGACATGAGACAATGTCGTCAGATGCTTGGCAATCGCAGTTGCAGAAGCAACTTCCTGCTTTTCACGGACGGTCAACGTCTCTAAACCAATCAACTGCATGTATGCGTTGAATGGGCTTTGCACGGCACCAAACGTGCGCAGATATTTGATGCGAATACGTTTGATGAACGCCTGATTGCCGAACCTGCTGTGGAAACTGTGCCATTCGCCGGCACGCTGGTCGCTGATCACCAATTCCTCACGCGTGAACTGCGGGAATCTGCCATTGTTCCAGTCGAAACGGCCCGCATCCACGACCACTCCGCCAAGGGCATTGCCATGGCCGGTAATACCCTTGGTGGTGGAGTGCACCACGATATCGGCTCCAAATTCAATCGGACGCAGCAAATACGGTGTGGGAACCGTATTATCGACAATCAGCGGAATGCCATGCTTATGCGCAAGATCGGCAAGCCCTTCGATATCGGCAACGGCGGTGCTTGGATTGGCAACAGACTCCGTGAAAATCGCTTTGGTGTCTGGACCAATCACAGCTTCCACCGACGCGAGATCGTTGATATCGCTTACAAAATCACCGTAAATACCGAATTTCGGCAGAAAATCGCCTAATGCGTCAACGGAAGCCCCATACAGGTTGACGGGGGCAACGATCCGGCCGCCGCCCTCGGCCACACACATGAGAGCATAGCTCACCGCCGCCATACCGGAAGACAATGCGACGGCGCCGACACCGCCTTCCAAGGATGTGAGCCGCCGTTCCAATGCATCCACCGTAGGATTGGCCACACGCGAGTATTCAAAACCAGGCAACGATCCGCCGGCCAAGGCGTCGCCGCGGCGGGCGTTTTCCAAATCAAATGCAGCCGAAGCGTAGATGGGCACACTTACCGCATCCGCATTGGTTTGCCGGTCATAGCCGGCATGAATCGCTCTGGTTTCAAAACAGCCAGTCTCCGTTGCAGTGGTCATGGTGGTACATACTCTCCTTGTTGCTTTTCAATCAACTCGGCGTTGAGGAATGCGTGTTTCGCCGCTCTTCAATGCATGAATGGTGGAAATAACGGCCTATGCATACACATGCTGGGCCACGGCTGCGAACAGATCTTCGCCCTCGTGGCGCTGCAGATACCGCTCGTAGGCGATATCGAAAGCCTGACCAAGATCCTCGATCAAATCCTGTTTGTCTTCAATGCCCACAGCCAAACGCACCAGTTCATCGGTGATGCCGACTTTCAGGCGCTCCTCGCGAGGCAGTTCGAAATGGGTCATGCGGCACGGCAGTTCGGCGAGGCTCTCCACCGCTCCAAGCGAGACGGCCAGATGGAAGATGTTCAGGTTGTTGAGCACATCGGCGGGGTTCATGCCCGGCACGACTTCGAAACTCAGCACGCCACCGGCACCCTTCAGACCATTGGATTCAAGCTCATACTCGTGGCCGGGCAGCCCCGGATAGTGCACGGCTTTCACCAGAGGATGCAGCAACAGGTAGTTCGCCACCGCGCGGGCATTCTCCTGCTGACGTTCCATACGCAACGCCAACGTTTGGATGCCACGACGCACCGCATCGCATTCGACCGGCGCGAGCACGCCTCCGAGACGATTCTGAGCGAAATAAATCTTCTGACCGAGTTCGTCATTCTTGACCACCACCAGTCCGGCGTTCACTTCGGAATGTCCGGCCAAATACTTGGTGGCGGAATGAATCACAATGTCAGCACCCAAATCGAGCGGCTGCTGCAGATACGGCGTCACGAACGTGTTATCGACGATTGACAGCGCGCCATAGCGGTGAGCCACTTCGGAAATACGGGTCACATTGTTGACTTGCAACAGCGGATTGGTGAGCACCTCGTAATACACAGCCTTAGCGGGGCGTGCATGAGAAGCCCCCTCGGAGGAACGGCCGGAAACCGCTTCGTCGAGCGCTTCGTAATCAGCCGTGTCCACCGCTTCCACAAGCACGCCCCAATGTGCGAAATATTCGTTCAGCAGCGAATAGGTGCCGCCGTAGATATTCTTGCCGACCACAATGCGATCGCCCGGCTGGAAGATGGACAGCACCGCGTGAATGGCGGCCAAGCCGGACCCGAAGGCGAATCCGCGTGTGCCATGCTCAAGCTGTGCGATCTGCTGTTCCAAGAATTCGCGGGTCGGATTGCCGCTGCGCGCATAATCCCAACGGGGCATGGTCTCAACCGATTCGAAAGCATAAGTGGACGAGTTGTAGATCGGCGGATTCACGGCTCCGGTGTTATTGTCGTTGACCGGCAGTCCGTGAACAAGCTGAGTGTTGAATCTGGTCATGATGTGCACCCCCTCGGGTCAGGTCAGTCGCATGCCTTTCATGCGATCTCAACCGTCATTGAACAACGGATGCGGCAAAGAAACGCGGCTTTGCCTATAGACTTTGGTTATGGTCTTTTGACAAAGCCGCGTAATCATGCGGTTTTTGAAAGCGCTATCGATTCTTCGCATAACGCTCGAGAATGATCATTGCCCATATGCACATGGCAATGTCACACATTGAATTTGGTGGAGACTTCCTGCCGTGGACGCAAATCCACATTGGTCAGATGCGCGTCTGCAGGCACCGCAGCAAACACATGCCATCCTTCTGTCGCAAGAGTGCACGCCAATCGCCCGCCAACGCCTCCGGCCGTACCGGTCACCACTGCAACACGCTGCTGTTCCGCCATTATTTCTCCTTGAATCAAAAACCGTATCCGATGAAAAGCAAACCGCGATCACGTCTCGGATGCGCCACCCAGGTAGGCTTCCTGCACCGCAGGATTGTGCAGCAGATCGGAAGCTTTGCCACGCAGTCGAATACGGCCGTTTTGCAGCACATAGCCATAGTCGGCGATGGACAAGGCGAGTTCGGCCTGCTGTTCCACCATGAGCACGGACACGCCCAGCTCGTCGCGCAGCTTGGCGATCTGCTCAAGCACGTACTCCACCAGTTTTGGAGACAGGCCCATAGTTGGCTCATCCATGCAGATGATTTTCGGATGGCTCATCAGCGCACGCGCAAAGGCGAGCATCTGCTGTTCGCCGCCACTCATGGTTCCCGCCTGCTGCGTGCGACGTTCCTTCAACCGCGGGAAACGCTCGTACATCTGCTCCACATCGCCCGCAATATCGCCGCCGCGCTTGCGCGTGTATGCGCCCGTCAGCAGATTCTCCTCTACCGTCATGGCTGGGAAAATGCGCCTTGCCTCAGGCACCGCGGCAATACCGGCCTGCACGCGATGGCGAGTGGACAGCGCGGTGATGTCGTTGCCCTCATATGTCAACGTGCCATTCTTCGGCTGCTTCAAGCCAAGAATCGTTTTCATCGTGGTCGATTTGCCGGAAGCGTTACCACCCAGCAGTGAGACGATGGCACCTTTCGGTATGTCAATAGACACCCCCTGCAATGCGTGCACCTGACCGTAAAAAATATCGACATTGTCAAGCGTGAGCAGCGGCTGAGCATAAGACGATTTCACATCTCGATCAGCACTCAGTTCGCTCACAGAAGCGACGCCATTCACAGCATCCGCGGCTTCAATGGCGTTCTGTTTGGCGAGAATGTCTTTCTGACCGCCTGCAGCCGTGGTTTTACGGATTTCATTACGCTTGCCCAAGTATGCTTCAACCACCTGCGGATTGTTGCGTACCTCATCAGGCTCGTCGAATGCGATGATTTTGCCGCCATCCATGGCGATCACATGGTCAGATAATGCCGTGACCAGTTCGATTTTGTGTTCGACCAGCAGAATGGTGTGCCCTTGCGCTTTCAGATGCTGCAGCTGCTGCAATACTTCGGCGGTTTCGGACTGGTTCATGCCTGCGGTCGGTTCGTCAAGCAGCAGCAGTTTCGGTTCGCTGATATGCGCGCGTGCGATTTCGGTGCGTCGACGATTCGCGTACGACAACGTGTAGGTGTAGTCGTTGCGACGATTACCAAGACGCTCCTTGAAACGGTCGACTTCACGTTCGACACGTTCGTTTACATCCTGCTTCTCGCTTCTGGTCTTCGGCCCCGGCACCAACGCGACCGCCGTCTCCCCCAACAACGACAACCAGCGAATGATCGGATACCGCTGCACCTGCTTGAATGGACGCTGCGCATTGAGCCGCTTGTGGAAGCCCAGCGCGACATTTTCATCAACCGTCAATCCGCCGAACACTCGACCATTCTGGAACGTACGCGCCAAGCCGCGTTCGGAAATATCGGGCACGCTCAATCCGGCAACGGTTTCGCTATCAATATCAATCAATCCGGAATCAGGTTTAATGAAACCGGAAATCAGATTGATGGTCGTCGATTTTCCGGATCCGTTCGGTCCGATAATCGACACCACTTCGCCCTGATGCAAATCGAACGAAATATTATTGACTGCTTTCAGACCATTGAAGGATTTGCTCAAGTTACGTACCTGCAGTACGGCAGGCGCATCAAGTACGGCACGACGATGCTCTGCTGCGAAAGCCACGATATCGCCTTCGCCATGCAGATCCTCTTTATCGATCGGCACTTTTTTGACTGCTTCGTCGATATTTGCGTTATTGAATGGCAAAGTCATTGCTCACACCTTCTTTGCGAAAAGACCCTGCGGTCGGAACATAATGACGAGCACCAGCAGCACGCCATACAGCAGCACGCGCGTGTCAGATGCAAAACGAAGCAATTCCGGGCCGCCAATCAGAATGACGGAGCCGAGCACGGCGCCAAGCGGCGAATTCATGCCACCCATCACAATCACCGTCAAAATCAGCAACGACATGTTGACGTTGAAAATCGTCGGATCGATGTACGTGTATTGATGCGCCAGAAGAGAGCCGGCCAATCCTGCGAAGAACGCCGCCAACGCGTAAGCGAGCGCCTTATAGGCACCGGTTCGGATACTCAATGCCTCAGCGGCATCCTGATCGGAACCGATGGCTTCAAACACATGCCCCAGATGCGAGGAACGAATGCGGCTGACTACCACCAATGCGACCAACAGCACAATGATGTCAAGCAGGTACTGCATTTGCTGGGTGTATAGCGGCTGTCCTAACACGTTCGGGAACGGAATGCCCTGAATGCCAAGAGAACCCTTGGTCAACGGCTCGGCCAGTCGAATAATGGCGACCATCACATAGCCGACGCCGATAGTGGCGATGGCCACATAATGACCGGCAAGCTTCCACACGGGGAAGGTGAGGACGCTGGCGGCGATGGCCGCGATCAGACCAGCGGCGATCAGAGCCAACAGGAACGGCCAGTGCAATTGCGTGGTCAGAATGGCCGAAGCGTAAGCGCCAACCGCGAACGGACCGGCCATGCCGAGAATCGTTTGGCCCGCGGAACCGGAAATCAGCGTCAGACCGACCGCCGCAATCGCATAAATCGCGACTTGGGTACCGATACCGGACAGGTAGTCGTTGAAGAAGAACGGGGTTGTGAGCAGCACCACCGCGCCGATGAGATTGCCCCACCACGGCAAGGTGATCGGTCGGCCACCACCGAGGAACGTGCCGGTAAGCGGTTCGGATTTAACATCGACATTCTTGCCGAGTAAGCCCTGCGGACGCACAATCAGAATGATCAACAGCGCGCCGAAAGTGATGAGGTCATGAGCGCCGTCGCCCAGCCAGGAGATACCCAATGCTTCAACCACGCCGAGCACCACGCCACCGGCAAGGGCCCCCGGAATGGATCCAAGACCGCCAATGGTGGCCGCAACGAACGCGGTCATGCCGATGGTTCCACCGTTCGCCGGGTTGATGTTGCCGTTGAACAAGCCAACGAAAATACCGGAAACACCTGCAAGTACCGCTCCGATGACAAATGAAATGTTACGAATGGAACGTACTGGAATGCCCATCTGCCGCGCGGCTTCTGAATCCTGCGAAGTGGCCCGAATGGCCTGACCGGTTTTACCGAATTTCAGGAACGCCCATAGCGCAAGCATGGAAGCAATCGCAAAAATGACCATAACCACGTCAGACGTGCCGAAACGCACACCGAATGCCTGGAAATTATAGGTATCAAGCAGCTTAGGAAACGGGCGTGTCTGCGGTCCGAAAATAATCTGCAAACCATTGTCAAGAATCTGACCGACGCCGATGGTCGCCAGCAACGCGGCAATCGGCTTGCGCCCTTCAAGCGGCGAAATCACCGCTATATTAAGCAGCAATCCCAGCAATGCGGTGACCAGTACCACCACGATGACCGTTGGCACGATGCCCCAACCAAGCGATGAACCCAGCCACCATGCCATCATCATACCGACAGCCACCAATGATCCTTGGGCGAAGTTGGTGACATTCGCTACACCGAACACCAGTGACATGCCGACCGCGACCAGCGCGTAGGCGCTGCCGTGAATCAGCCCTGAAAATAACGTATCTATCATCTGTTTTCTCTTCCGATCACTCCACGTTCCTCAACGTTTCCGCACGCTTTTCAACGGCAAAACCGGGAATGCCGAATTCACGTCATGATGGAATCCGGCATTCCCGGCAGTTCATCATTCGCCGTCATACTGCACGAACTTGCCATCCTTGACAATCAGCAGAATCGGATCGATATCGTCGGCCCTGCGCGTCTTCTGGTTGAACTTGAACGTGCCGCCGTTGCCTTGGTACAGGGGGAAATCAGTGATGGTCTGCAATCCCTTCTGAATGCCATCGCGGGTTGCGCCCTCCTTGTTAGCCGCGTACGCCAGATCAATAATCGACTGGTATGCGGTCACTTCGAAGTTGCCCGGATTCTTACCATACTTAGCGTTGAAGTCCTTGACGAACTGTTGCGCCTTCTCATCCTTGGTACCTTCGGCGGAGAAGCAGCCGGTGATAATGGCGCCTTCGGCGTTCTTGCCCGCAAGGTTCAAGAACTCGCTGGTCTCCTGACCGCCGAAATACTCGCCCGTGAAGCCAAGCTTGTCTCGCAACGTGTTGATGACCAGAGCGCCGTCCGGACCGTAACCGATATCGACGACGGCATCAGGCTGGGCGTCGCGTGCGGGAATCAGAATCGGGGAAAGATCAGTTGAATCAGGCAGATAGGAAGATTCGTAGGCGATTTCAACACCCTGCTTCTCCGCTTCCTCCTTGAAATACTGGTAGGCCTGCTTGCCCCAATCGTTTTCGATGTAGACCACGGAAATCTTCTTCGCATGCTTGGCAACAATGTCGGCATTGGCCTTCTGCTGGATGTCCTGGCCAATCTGCGGCGTCCACACATGGTCACCGGTGTCAGTGAACGTCGGCGCGGAATTATTGAAGCCGTAGTGCACAAGACCCGCCTGCTGGAAAGTCGGAGAAGCCGCCGAGGAAGCCGGAGAGGTATAATCGCCCACCACCGCGATAATCGATTGGTCGGCGGCGATCTTCGGCGCTACGGAAGCGTCCTGTTTGGCATCGGACTGCGTGTCGTAGTATTTTAGACCGAGTTTCTTGCCTTGCACGCCACCGTCGGCATTCACTTTTTCGACGGCCAAATCAAGTCCCTGCTGGAACATCTTGCCGTATTCGGCATACTGGCCTGTTTTCGGGTACAGCACGCCGATGTTCACCGTATCGGAATCATTGGATGCGGACGAGGAGTTGGCATTGTCTCCACCCAAACCACATGCGGACAGGCTTGACAGCACACCAACCGCGGCCAGTGCGACCAATGCTTTCTTCGCAGTTACCTTCAACGACATAATCAACAAGTTCCTCTCTTCTTGCTTTCGTATGGAAAATCTCGGACTCAGGCGCGTGCCGCGGCGAGCGCCTGCAACGATTCCTCACTGGCCGGCGTCGGCACGGTGCAGCTTGGTGACAGCAGGAACGGCTTGCCTCCGCGCAGCGCGATGACCTTCTCAATGTCCGCCTTGACCACATTGGCGTCACCATTGGTGGCGAAGTCCGTGAAGCTCGGGCCGCCGACTGGAACGACCTTGAGATCCGCGTCGATCTGCGGATTACCATCGAGGTACTGGTCCCACTGCACGATTTCGACGCCGTAATCGTCGAACCAGTCCGGGTTGGAGAAGGCGCGACAGGTGTGCAATAACACTTCGGCGTCGGGATTGGCGTTCTTGATGGCGTCGAGCACAATACGATCGTACGGTTCGCCGAACTCAGCGTACTGTTCCTTGGTGAAGTAACCTTCGCTCACGGTCCCGGTGAGCGCGAAGAAAATGCCGTCAAGTCCCGCACCACCCTGTTCGACCGGAGTAACCAGCGCGACCGCGTAGGTAGCCAGAGTGTTGGCGATGTTGGTCAGTGCCTGCTTGGCTTCGTCGGCATGATCGAACACGAGTTCGTCACGGGTGAGTACCGGGGTGGCATATTGGTCGCTGGGATACAGCGGCACATCGGCAAGCTGCAGCAGCACGCTCAAAGGGTTGAAAATGGACTGCAGTACGGCTCGGTCAGTGAAGGCCGCGCGAATCTTGGCTGCGGACGCATATTGCTGGCTGAGCACTTCGTTGGCTTTCGGATCGAGCTCGACGATCTTCGCAAGGTCGGACGGCGTCTTGACCACGTCTTCTAGCTTACGTGGAATCACATAGCCGTCATACTCGTTGGGATCGTACTTGGACCCCCATGCCTCGGCGTAGTAGATGGCACGCGGGTTGATTTTGACCCAATCCCAATCCCACTTGTTCACGAAATCGATGTAAGCGTCGGCGAAATCGTCGGCTCCATACTCGTGGCCGATCAGGTGCTGCCATGCGGCTGTCAAATAAGGAACGTCTGCGGAACGATGGCGGGCGATGTCATGGAATGCCTGGCGACGGTTGATGGACATGTTCAATTCCTCCAAAAAAGTTTGTGCAAAGTCTTGCGGTTGAACTGTTCGTTCATGAACTAACGCCATTGAACAACGCGACAACAGGCAAAACGCTGGCTCGCTTATAGGCATTGCTTATGGGTTTTGACAGCACCGCGCGGTATTGCGATTCTTGAAACAGTTATTATTTTTTTGTATAGCACTATAAAAAAACGAATAACCAATCGCGACATGCATATCACAAAGCAGGCATGCAAAAAGGCCCTTGCTTTCATGACGATCGAAAGAGAAACATCACGAAAGCAAGGGCCCTTTTTATCGTTCACACGCATACGAAAATGCGAAAACACCGGAAAAACTACAGTATTTCAGCGATTCTACGCACAGCCTCACGCAACTGATCTTCGGATTTGAGCAGGCTGAATCGTACGTAATCCTTGCCCACTTTGCCAAAACACGTGCCCGGCAGCGCGGCGACGGCCGTACGTTCCAGCAGCGTGTCGGCAAACTGTTCACCCGTCTGATTTTCAGGAGCATGTACCCAAGCGTAGATGCCACCGTCTGAATCGAAGACATCAAGTCCGGCTTCACGCAATCCACCTGCAACGATTTCGCGACGAGACGCATACCGTTCCGCAAGTTCGGCCACACAGCTCTGATCCGACAGCAACGCCGCAGTGCCCGCGTCTTGAATGCTGGACGTAACCATGGAACCCATTTGATAGTGGTACTGCTTCACATGAGACACAATATCGTCGTTGCCCGCGATGAAACCGGCACGCCAGCCGGCCATCGCATACATTTTCGACAGCGAACACACTTCGACGGCCACGTCGAACGCGTCCGGCAATGACAGAATGCTGATCTGCTGCGATTCCACACCCAAACCGGCGTAGGCGAAATCCTGCACGATGGCGAAATGGTATTCGTGCGCCAATTCGATGGCCCGCTCAAGAAACTCGCGCGGCGCCTGCGCGCCCGTCGGATTGTTCGGATAGTTGAGCACCAGCACCTTCACGCGATTCCACGTATCGGCAGGCACTACATCCAAGTCCGGCAGAAAACCACGTTCCGGCAGCGACGGCAGCAGCACCTCCTCAGCTTGGCTCATAACCGTCATGCAATGGTACGAGGGATAATACGGATCGGCGTATGCCACGGCGTCACCCGGCGAAACAAGCACGGCGAACAGAGACGCCAGACCATCAACCGCACCCTCCACGGCAAAAAGCTGGGTTTTCCAATCGACCTCAACACCGTACGTATTGCGATACCACTGTTCGGCAGCCTGCAGAAAACTTGGCTTGCCATCGAATGGCGAATACCGGGCATTTGCCGGATCGTCAACCGCTTTTTTGGCTACTTCTCGAATGAAATCAGCAGGAAACGCGTCTGGATTGCCTTTGGCCAAATCAATCACATCAGCCCCACCGGCAACCGCGGCAGCCACTTTGCGATCCATATCGGCAAACACATTCGGCGGAATCGACTGCGCCACCGTAGTGAACGCAACAGGAGAAACATACGAAGTCATTAATCAACCCTCCCTATCATCGCGCGACTGCATATGCGCACATTCACGCATATACGCAACCATCAGTGCGTCACCTTGCGTGCGAACCAATCGCCAATCCATTGAATGATCTGCACAATGACGATCAGAATAATAACAATCACAACGAGCACGCCGGTTTCGTAACGGTTATAGCCGTATTGAATGGCCATATCGCCGATGCCGCCGGCGCCGATGGTGCCGACCATTGCGGAATAGCCAATCAACGAAATGATGGTGAGCACCACGCCGCGAATAAACGACGGCAAAGCTTGCGGAAACACCGCATCCACAATGATTTGGCGTGTGGTAGCGCCAGTGGAGATGGCAGCCTCAAGCAAGCCCGGATCAACTTCGGAGAACGCGCTTTCCGCGATTCGCGCGAAGAACGGCACCGCGGCGACCGACAGGGAGATTGCGCCACCGGTCGGCGTGTAAGGATCACCCAAAATCAATTGCGCAACCGGAATAAGCACCACCATGAGAATCAGGAACGGCAGCGAGCGAATCGCATTTACGATGAACCCTACAATAACGTTCAGCACATGATTCGGCGTAAACAAGCGGTTTTCAGTCAAATACAGCAGCAATGCCACCAGCGTGCCCAGCACTACGCCGATAATCGCCGACACCACAACCATATATGCCGTGTCGATCAGTGCTTGCCCAAGATTGTCTTGAAGGATTTCCAGAGTTTCTTCCATTGTTCTCACGCCTCCTGATTATCCGCAGCTTCGGCGGCCACAACCAGCTGCCCACGATCAAGTTCCCGATAGCTGAACACATGCGTTCTCAACGTATTCAACGCCTGCAGCAGAGGCTCCCCCGCGCCGGAAACAAGCACAATCAGAATGCCGATGGCCTGCGATCCGAAATATTCCACATTCGCGTGCAGCACGTCGATGCTCACACCGTAATCCTGCGCAACCTGGCTGATGAGCGGTTCGAGTGCCGCATCGCCCTTGTATCGCAGTTCCACGATGGTGCCGGCCGGCAGCGATGGCACCAATTGCGGTGGCACGGCAATGCCGAGATAGCGTTCCACCAACGCTTTGGTGGTCGGATGTTTCGGAGCACTGAACACGTCGAACGTGTTGCCTTGCTCCACTACCACACCGTTTTCCATAACGGCCACTCGGTCGAAAATCTGCTTCGCCACGTCAAGCTGATGCGTGATGAACACGATGGTAATGCCCAGTTCGCGGTTGATGCGCTGCAAGAGCGCCAAAATGCCTTCCGTGGTTTCGAGGTCCAGAGCGCTGGTCGCCTCGTCACACAAGAGAATCTCCGGCTTGTTGGCGAGCGCACGCGCAATGGACACGCGCTGCTTCTGTCCGCCTGACAGGCTGGACGGGTAGCTGTCAATCTTGCTTTCAAGGCCGACGAGCCTCAGCAGTTCGTGGATACGGTCGGACCATTGCGATTTCGGATATCCGCCCGCCTTCAGCGCGAATTCGATGTTCTTGCCGACGGTGACGTTGGCGATCAGATTGAAGCTTTGGAAGATGAAACCGATCTTTTTGCGCAGTTCGCGCAAGGTCGCGCCCTTCAATCTCGTAATGTCGGTGCCGTCGATAAGCACTTTACCGCCGGTCGGGCGTTCCAGCAGGTTGATGGTGCGCACCAACGTCGATTTGCCGGCTCCGGAAAAGCCGACGATGCCGAAGATCTCGCCTTTTTCCACGCTGAGGCTCACATGCTTGACCGCTTCTACGGTGCGACCTCCTTCGTGGAAAGCAACCGACACGTCGTCCAGTTCGATGACGCTCATTTCATTCCTCGTTTCGTTTGAATCGTTCCGTTCGGAACGACAGGCCCGCATGCTACCGATTATGGCTCATGCGGGCCTGTCGTAAGCTTTCGCTGACGGGATCACCAGTTCTTCGGCTTGCCGAAATCCTTGAACTCGCTCTTGGCGATGGCGTCCTTGAATTTCTGGCTGACAAGCAGTTTCTTGACGGCCTTGCCGAAGTCGGAATCGACGTCCTGGGTGCGGACCACGAACACTTCGATCACACCATCATCCTGCTTTTCCAAGGCGAGCGCGTCGGCAGGCTTCAGATCAGCAGCCCAAGAGTAGTTGCCCGGCACCAGAGCCACATCAACGGTGTCCAAGGAACGGGCCAGCTGTGCAGCATCGATCGTTTTGATTTTGAGGTTCTTCGGATTGGATGCGATATCGTTGACCGTGGCCTTGGTGGCATCAACCTCGCCCTTGAGCGTCACCAGACCCTGCTGCTGGAGCACGCCGAGAGAACGTGCCAGGTTAGAGCCATCGTTGGCGATTGCGACCGTAGCTCCGTCTTCGATGTCATCGATGGACTTGTACTTGTTGGAATAGATGCCCAAGCCAAGGGTTGGGGTCTGTCCAAGGGAGGTCAGGTCGAGATTGTTGTCGGCGGTGAACTTCTTCAGATAATTGCCATGCTGGAAAAGATTCGCCTGAATGGAACCAGATGCAAGTGCCTTATTGGGCTGCACATAATCGTTGAACAGCTTGGTTTTCAGTTTGAAACCGTCATCTTTCAGCAGTGGCGCGATAACCTTGTCGACCATGTCGCCGTATGGTCCTGCGCACACGCCGACGGTGATTGTGGTGGTCTTGCCCTTCGTGGTATTCAGACTGTCGGATGCGGATGCGCTGTTGCCGGAACCGCATGCCGCAACGGAAATAAGTGTTGCAGCGGCGAGTACTGCGGCGGCGATTCGTTTGATGCCGCTCTTCTTGGCGATGGTGATGGTCATGGTTTCCCCTCTCTTATTGGTGTGCGAAAAGTTTGTTTCGCAGCAATTGGCAGCTACCTACCGTTCATTGCGATTGATGATTGACCGTTTATTTGCTTGCTTCGGCGTCTGCCTCAGCTTGTTTCACGATGTCTGGATTGTGGATGGCGAAGGCTTGTTCGGCGAGATGCACTTCGCGGGTTAGGAATTCGTGCAGCTTGCATTCGTAGCCATGCTCGCGTCCGACTTTGGCGATATAGCCGTTGATGTAGTCGACTTCCGTTGGACGCCCCTTGGTCAGGTCTTGATACATGGACGGATAGTGCAGCGGATGTGCCACGCCCGCGGTATGCAGAATGGTTTCGACTTCCGTTTCGCGCGTGCCCAACAGTTGGTATCCGGCCGCTTCGGCCGCGCTGTAAGCTTCATCGACCAGCTGTTCGGTGAGCCAACGCGCGTCGGGATGCGCATGGAATTCGCCGAAACGAATCTGGTACATGGTACACAACGTGTTCAGCACCGAGTTGAATACGATTTTCGCCATGCACATGCCGATGAAGTTGTCCACGATGGTCGGGTTGAGCGTGGCCGTTGCGAAATCCTCGTACAGCGCCTGCTCGTGTTTGCGCACCTCGTCAGTCACATCGTCCGCGTAGGCACACAGGTTCATGGCCTTGGCAT
Organism: Bifidobacterium catenulatum PV20-2; assembly: GCF_000800455.1. Classification (NCBI taxonomy): domain Bacteria; kingdom Bacillati; phylum Actinomycetota; class Actinomycetes; order Bifidobacteriales; family Bifidobacteriaceae; genus Bifidobacterium; species Bifidobacterium catenulatum. Next base: position 645,680 of record NZ_CP007456.1, on the reverse strand, counting down.
GTGCTCCGCCGGTGAAGTTGAAATCGCCGGGGCCGTACACGTAGGCACCGATCAGTGCGGTGCCGCCGTAAATGCGGTCTTTGGGGAAGTATTCGTTGAGCTTTTCGAAGTGTCCATAGCCGTTCATGGCGGAGAACACAATCTGCTTCTCGTTGAACAGGTGGGCACAGCGCTTGAGCACGCCGTCAAGCTGCATCTGCTTGAGGAACACGATCCACACGTCTGGCTGGCCGGCGTATTCCTCCGGGTAGTACACGTTGATCGGCACAAGATGGCGGTCTTCACCATCTTGAGACACGTAGGCGCCACCTTGCTCGCGGATCTTCTCGACATTCGGCTTCCACGTATCGATGAAATCGACATCCTTGTGTGCGAATTCCTGCAGCAGCACACCGTACTGGATGCCCATTCCGCCTGCACCGATCACTGCGTACTTCATACGCTGTCCCCTCTCTCATGCGTGTTTTCGTATGGCTTCTTTCAAGCGATAATCACAAGATATCGGTAAAAATCCTTTCCTATGCCGGCGTGGCTATATGCGATTTTTATGAAAGGCGCAAATCGTAATAATTCTTTTTTATGAACGGTTATCAGGATATGAAAAAGCCTCCCGCGGCACATGCCACGGAAGGCTTGGAAACAGAATTGACGGACGGCAGGTTGCCGTCAGGTCAGGTGATTGTCAGAGCTTGCCGCCCTCGACCACGATGTCATCCGGATTGACGTCGGAACCGTACACCGGCTTCAGGGTCTCTTCGTAATCCTTGTGGAAGAAGTTCTCCTTGCCCAGCTTCACGATTTCGTCGTTCAGCCAGTTGAGCAGCTCCTTGTTGCCCTTCTGTACAGCCGGAGCGATGGTGTCCTCATCGCCGAGTTTGGTGATGCCGACCTTGAAGCCCTTGTTGGACTTGGCCCAAGCCAGTACCTCGGTATTGTCGGTGGAGAAAGCGTCGCCACGACCGTCGAGCAGCGCATTGTAGGCGTCGGCGTACTGGTCGTACTTCTGCAGCTTGACGTCGGGTTCGTTCTTCTCGAAGTAGCTTTCGGCGGTGGTGCCCTTGGCGATGATCAGCGTCTTGCCCTTAAGCTGGCTCACGTCAGTGATTTCGGCATTTTCCGGGGAGACCACGCCGAGTGCCACCTTCATGTACGGCTTGGCAAAATCGACCTTCTCCTTACGCTCGTCGGTGACGGTGAAGTTGGCCAGCGTGATGTCCACCTTGTTGGAGGTGAGCACGTCCACGCGGGCGGCCGGGTCGACGGAAGTGTACTTGACCTTCACTCCCAGATCCTTGCCGAGACGCTCGGCGAAGTACACGTCGTAGCCGGCGTTTTTGCCTTCCTTGTCGATGTATCCGAACGGGGCCTTGTCGGAGAAGACGGCAACCTTGAGTTCGCCGGACTTCTTGATCTCGTCCAGAGTGCGGGCGGTGGCGCTACTGCTGGAGCTGGAATCGCTGCCAGTGGAGCTCTCATCGCTCGGAGTGGCCGCGGACGGGCCGCAAGCAGTCACCGAGGCTGCCATGATCAACGCGGCCGATGCGGCCACGATGCTCTTGAATGTTTTGTTGATGATTGATGCGGTCATGGTTTCTCCTCTCTTGCAAAGATGACTGCTATCAAAATCTTGGATTTCGCCGATTCTCGCCATTTGTCTTGCTTATTCGGATTGATTGGCGGACTGGCGATGCCGGTCGAATTCAAACGTGCGCAGGAACCGCTTGGCTCGTTCGGTGGTCGGATTGGTGAAGAATTGTTCGGCATTGTCGGATTGTTCCACAATGCCGCCGTCTTCAAGCAGGATCACCTGGTCGGCGATGGCTCGCGCGAATTGCATTTCGTGCGTCACGATGAGCATGGTTTGGCCGGAATCGGCAAGCTCGAGCATCACGTCGAGCACTTCGCGCACCATTTCCGGGTCGAGCGCGGCGGTGACTTCGTCGAAGAGCAGCACTTCCGGATGCAGGATCAGCGCACGGCAGATGGCCACGCGTTGACGTTGGCCGCCGGACAGCTCATGCGGCCAGGAATCCTTGCGGTCGGCAAGGCCGACGCGTTCCAGAAGCTTGATCGCCTCCTGCTCGACTTCGGCCTTATCTCGCTTCTGCACCAGGGTCGGTGCCAATGTGATGTTGCCGAGCACGGTTTTGTTGGGAAACAGGTCGTAGCTTTGGAACACCATGCCAACACGGGTACGCAGTTCGCTACTGCGCTTGCTGCGCCCAGCGGACTCAGTGCCCGGCTTGCCTGTTTCGATCACTTCGCCGTTGAGCGAAATGGTGCCGCCCTGAATCGGCTCAAGGCCTGCGATGGTGCGCAACAACGTCGATTTGCCGGAACCGGAAGGTCCAACGATCACAAACACCTTGCCATGCGGCACGTCAAAGGAAATATCGTTCAGCACCGGCTTGTCGGCATTGGCGTACTGCTTGACCAAATGCGCAATCTCAAGACTTGCCTGGCCTGCCTGATCCTGCTTGCCCACTGTGTCAGTCATGCGACCACCTCTTTTCCAATCGGCGGGCCACGATGGACAGCGGCCAGCACACGATGAAGTACATGAAGAAAATCACCCCGTAGATCCACAGGGTTCCGGTCGGATATTGGAAACGGTTCGCGTCGATGATCTGCTGGCCCACTTTGATGACCTCGACCACGCCGAGAAGCACGGCCAGCGATGTCGTTTTCACGATTCGTGTCGCCAGATTCACCGAAGCCGGCAGAAGCCTACGCAACGCCTGCGGCAGAATCACTTTAACGAACGTCTGCCAGCCACTCAGCCCAAGCACATACGCGGACTCATACTGGGCTTTCGGAATCGACTCAAGCGCGCCACGCACCAAATCGCCCAATTCCGCGCCACCCCACAGCACGAACACGAACACGCATGCGCCAGTCGCATCCAAATTCCAATTCCACGCACGGGCGAAACCGTAGAACGCGATGAACAGCAACGCCAATTGCGGCATGATGCGAATGAAATCCAAATAAATCCTGGTCAACACGCGAATGACGGGATTCTTCATCGTCATCAACCAACCGACAACCAATCCCACCGGAACGGAAAGCCCCACCGAAACACCGGCGATCCACACCGTAACCCACAGGCCCTGCAGCAGGCGCGGGAACACGCCCGGCTCGAGCAGAATCTCAGCGCCGCTCATAGTCGAACCTCCGTTCCAGCCAAGTGCCGAACAATGAGATCGGCAGCAGAATCACCAAGTATGCGACGACCAGCATCAGCAGCGACTCGTACGTGCTGTAGTACATGCCGATCAGATCCTTGGCCATGTACATCACGTCGGCAAGCGCGATGGCCGACACGACGGATGATTCCTTGATCAGGAAGATCACGTTGGCCACAACGCCCGGAATGGACGTACTGATGGCCTGCGGAATGACCACGCGGCTCAAGGTCTGCCATTGGCTTAGACCCAGCACGTACGCGGATTCACGTTGCACGTTCGGAATGGTTTCGAGGCCGCCGCGCATCGCTTCGGCCATGTAGGAGCCACCAAGAAAGCCAAGTCCCACGATCGCGCATTGTTCCGCGGACCATACGATGCCAAGCTTCGGCAAGCCGAAATACAGGAAATACAGTTGCACCAGCAACGGCGTGTTACGGCTGAGTTCGATGTAGACGCGCACAATCTGCTTGAGTACGGGAATGCGTGCAATTTCAATGCCTGCGCAAATAAGTCCAACCGCGGTCGAAAGCACGATGCCGAACAGGGAAATGAACAGCGTCATCACCGAGCCGTTGACGAAGAACGGCGCGTAATGCGTCACGAATGTCCAGTCGAACACACGCGCCTCCCATCTTTCTCTTCAGGTTTTCGAATGCTCTACGGATCCCCCGGAACCTTTTCAGACCGTTTCAGGCTTTCGCCGTGGACGCGCCCCATCGTACCGCACGACAATCGCGGAACAGGCCACGTCGTTATCGGTTTTTCATATAGGCGTTTATCAGCTTCCGAAAATGCTTCCGGCGATCCTTTCACAGTATCGCACGCTGGCGTTTCCTCTGTTCGCCCATACCAAAATGTGAAGATTGGGTATACCTTGCGAGAAAGTATGCACATGCTCATTCGACATGCAACGATGGAGGATTTGGACGCGATTGAGGCTGTGGAGGCTGCCTGCTTCCCACCTGCGGAGGCCGCAACGAACGAGAGCCTGGCCGCACGCGTCGCCACGTATCCGAATCATTTCTGGCTCTTGATCAACACTGACGATGACGACGATACCTGCTTCCCCGCTTCCGTGGAAGATGGCACGCTGGTTGGTTTCGTCAACGGCATGACGACCAATGAAAAGGATTTGGCTGACGTCATGTATGAGGATGTTTCCCTGCACGACGAGCATGGCGCTTGGCAGATGATTTTCGGCGTGGACGTGGCTCCCGTCTACCAGCATCGCGGTTGCGCTAGCTATCTGCTGCGTCGTGTGATTCTTGATTCGACGATTGCCGGGCGCAAAGGCATTGTGCTGACATGCAAGGAACGTCTTGTTGGATTTTACGCCCGTCTGGGATTCGTGGACGAAGGCATGTCCGCTTCGACGCACGGCAATGTGGCATGGCATCAGATGCGCTTGACGTTGACGCAATCCCCTTCTGAAGAATCATTCGTTGAGTCCGATCCAGACGCGAAAACCATGGAAATTCCAGTGGTTTCGATCGCTAATTGACAGCGTGTTGCCCCCTCGCAACACCATCGCGACACGCCGATGATTTGCATTCCGCCGAGAATCCACGTAAGTTAGCACTCGCTTCGGGCGGTTGGCGCAGAGGTAGCGCACTTCCCTGACACGGAAGGGGTCACAAGTTCGAATCTTGTATCGCCCACGCGAAGCGGGTAACGAAGCTGGGAAACCGGCAGAATTATCCCACGGGTGATTGGCGCAGCGGCTAGCGCACTTCCTTCACACGGAAGGGGTCATAGGTTCGATTCCTATATCACCCACTGAATTTCCGCTTCTCACGGCGGAAGTTCTTTGCGGACATAGCTTAGTTGGTAAAGCGCAACCTTGCCAAGGTTGAGACCGCGGGTTCGAGTCCCGTTGTCCGCTCCATCAGAGAGCCCCACCGGATTGGTGGGGCTCTTCGTTTATCCGTTATCCGGTCTTTCCCGAACAGTCACTGCTTCCCCGTGCCATGCCAAGCGTAGTCGAGATGCATGAATTCGGGAACCTTGTACCATTTGACTGGGTAGCCGGCTCCATGCGCGCAGAATACCGAATCCGGTGTGTTCTCCAAGTCGGATTCCGGATCGTATGCGGACTGCTCAATCACCTCGTCGGCGTTGTGGCATGGCCTGTACCCTGCGAACACGCAACTCAAATGCCCACGCCCGTGCGTGTAGGCGTTCACATCCATCGCATAATCTCGCATTTGGGCGACCGGCGCCTCACCTTCAAGCACCATATATTCACCATCGCCGGAAGGCGTGTCGAACGAGCCGCTCATACGCTGTATGTCGGCCATCGCATGGCCGACCATATCTTGCGGAACCTCCAAACGGAAGCCATACCACGGCTCCAGCAGACGGCAGTCGCCGCGTTCCTTCGCGTCCATCAAGCCTTGCCGAATCGCACGATACGTGGACTGACGGAAATCGCCCCCTTCCGTATGCTTCAAATGCGCACGGCCAATCAGCAATGTGATCTTCATATCGGTAATTGGAGAGCCGGTAAGCACACCCAAATGCTCACGTTCCTGGCAATGCTGCAGAATCAGCCTCTGCCAGTTGCGGTCGAGCACATCCGCGCTGCACACGCTCGCGAACCTCATGCCGCTGCCGATAGGCAATGGCTCGAGAAGCACATGCGTTTCCGCATAATGGCGCAACGGTTCAAAATGGCCCACACCCTCAACCGGATGTGCGATCGTCTCCTTATATAAGATGCCGCCCGGGCCGAATGACACGTCCAAGCCGAACCGGTCGTGCATCATCTGCTGGATGACCTCCAACTGCACCGCACCCATCAATTGCAGATGAACTTCCTCAAGATGCGACTGCCACACCACATGCAGCAACGGATCCTCATCCTCAAGCTCGCGCAACGCAACCAAGCAAGCGTGAATATCACACTTCCCCGGCAGCAACGTGTACGTAAGCACCGGCTGAAGCACTGGATTCACGCCGTCAGACTCTTTTCCAAGCCCAGCACCGGGAAACGTTCGCGTCAAGCCCGTAACGGCACACACGGTGCCAGCAACAACCGAATCGACCGTAGTGAATTTCGCGCCGGAATACACGCGCACCTGATCGGCCTTCTCATGCCACATGCCATCGTCGTCGATTTTCGACTCGCCAAGGTCGGTGCCAACCCGCGCAGTGCCGGAAAGCATCGTCTTCGCCTTGAATTCACCACCCGTTACCTTGAGCCATGTCAGGCGATTGCCTTGCGCATCGTGCGATACCTTATATATATGCGCGCCGAATTCGCTGTCATACTCCGGTTCGCGCACATACCGCTCAAATCCTGCGATGAACTCGTCAATACCGTCCATTTTCAGCGCGGATCCGAAGAAACACGGGAACAAGTCACGATCAGCGATCATCTTACGAATGGTTTCATCCGGGATAGTTCCGCTTTCCAAATACGATTCCATGGCGGCTTCGCTTTGCATGGCGATATCTTCCATAACATCGGCAAGCGCCGCATTGCCATCATGCGCTCCGGTGAAATCGATGCAGCCGTCGGAAAGGCGCTTCTTCAGCTGATTGAGCAGTTTCGTTTTGTCAGCTGCGGGAGCGTCCATTTTATTGATGAAGATGAATGTGGGCACGTTGTAACGTTTCAGCAATCGCCATAACGTTTCGGTATGCCCTTGGATGCCATCGGCACCGGAAATGACCAAAATCGCATAGTCGAGCACGGCGAGGGTTCGTTCCATTTCCGCCGAAAAATCGACGTGCCCCGGAGTGTCAAGCAAGGTGAGGGTGAGGTTCGGCGTGGTGATGATCGCCGGTTCGGTGAAGATGGTGATGCCTCGCTGCCGTTCCATCGTGTTGGTGTCGAGAAACGCGTCGCCATGGTCGACACGGCCGAGTTTGCGTACGTTGCCCGTGGCATACAGCAACGCTTCCGACAGCGTGGTTTTGCCGGCGTCAACATGCGCCAGAATGCCGGTGACGATTCGTTTCATGGGTCCTCCCGCTGCCGAGCTACCGCCGAAGCAGCAGCCGCCTATCGATATGCGAAAGCCCTTACGCCTGCTGACGTAAGGGCTTGGTGGTGACCCCGGGGAGACTCGAACTCCCGACCTTGAGATTAGAAGTCACATGCTCTATCCAGCTGAGCTACAGGGCCAAACCTGATTCAGTATAGTCAGTTCGCGCGTTCTTGCCAACTTGAACGCGCGGAATAAGGCCATCATACCGAGGCAAAACCATGAAAACCTACGACTCCCCGACCTTGAAACGAGCCGACAGCCCGCAAGATCAGGGAAGCGAAAGATCACGGTTCGATAATCCAGCTCAAACCGACCAGCACAATGAGGAACAGCACGTTCACCGCCGAGTAAACAGCCAGATAGCGTCCCTTCCTGTCAGGATACTTGCGCGTCACGTTCTTGTAGCCGATCAGCGACGCCATGGATGCGATCAGCGTGCCCATGCCACCAAGGTTGGTGCCGATGATCAGAGCACGCCATTGATCGCAGAAGCCCGACAGTAGCAACGTGGTCGGCACGTTGGAAATGAACTGACTCGACACCACGGCGACTTCAAGCGGATGCTGTCCCACCAGAGCTTCGGCCAGCTGGTAAAATTCCGGCACTCGTTTCATATTGCCGATGAAAATGAAGAACATGCAGAAGGTCAGTGGCAATCCCCAGTCGATATTGCGGAACACGCGGCGATCGCAGAACAGGAACGCCACCACCACGATCACGCACATGGCCCATAGTGGAATGAAATCGCTCACAGCCAGCAAACACACGATGAACAATGCGCAATATACGATTGTTCGCCAACCTCCATAGCCGGCGCCATAGCCGGTCACACGAATCTCATCCGGCTGCGGCTGGTCGGAATTCGGAGCGAGCACATTCTGTTCGATGCCGCTGCCGTCGATAGAGGAAAATTCGGAAACAGGTTTCTTGCCGAACGCCACACAGACGATGATCACCAGCAATACCGCCGCGGCAACGGAATACGGTGCCATAATGCCGATCATTTCAGCGGACGGCATGCCCGTCAACGCTTTCAAATACAGGTTGTGCGCATTGCCGATCGGCGTCAACATACTGCCCACGTTCGCGCCGACGGTCATCAACGTGCCGACCAGCACCGCATGCTCCTCCATATGGGCCATGGTAAGCACCGCGATCGCGAACGGAATGAACGTAACCAACGCCACATCATTGGTAATCAGCATGCCGGAAAAATACGTGAGCGAAATCAGCGTGATCACCAATCCGCGTGCGGTGCTCACATGATGCAGCAATCGTGAGCCAATGATACGGAACACGCCGATGCGCTGGAAGCCGCACACCACCAGCATCAGGCAGATCAGCTGCGAAATGGTGCTCGCATGAATATATCCGCCGTACTCCTTGTCAGGAGGCACGATAAAGCATGAAATAAGAGCAAGTATGGAAGCAACTACGAGAATGGTCTCGTTTTTCAGGATTTTAACGACCAATCGTCGCATTCATTCCTCCGTGAATCCAGTTTGCAAACCGTTTGCAGACCCGGGCGATTTTCTCAAGAAACGCCGTATTCACTTTACCCGAAAAATCGCATAGCACATACCCTTGGCATACGATTTTTCCGACCATTCCAACGTTTTTCAGCCACTACGCCCTACTGTTCTTTACCTTTGCAAACCGGCAAAACTGTTTTGCAATTGCAAAACACGCCGGAAGATACTGTATGTCAACTAAGAATTCGTCAAGTATTCTCGCCTCGTTCACCACATGTTCGCCGGCCGTTCATACGACACTCGGATATGAGGCAAATCCAAGTGCCAGACAAAGATGTTCGGGGGTATCAGACGTTCTGGCGCACGGCGGAAGCTCAAGTACACGACAGATATTCAGGCGACGTTATTGCCAAACACCCTCGCCTGCAGATCCTTACGCAAGGTCTCAAGTTTGGTGATCTGACCGAGCAGCTCGATTTTCTCGGCACCGTCCGGCAGTTGCGCCATGCGACGCTTGTCCGCACCAATCTTGCGCATGATGCCCGTGTCAAGCAGTCGAATGATGAGTTCGGACGCATACCTGCGCTCATCGTCCGTCGGTTTGCGCAATTGCACGTTGATTTCTTGCGATTGTTGCGACGCACGTTCCGTATCGGCGTCACTCGGCGGCAACGGCAGCTGCATGACGGCAAGCTCGTTGATCACGGATTCCAGCATCGGTCCGCCTGCTTTGGTGAGATTATGCATCCACAGTCCTTGCGGGGTATCCGTGGACGGCAGACCGCCGGCCGCAGCGATGGCTTGGAACAGCGTACGGAACACGGGGGTCATGAAGCTCGACAGCGTGAGGCTGGCGAACAATGTCGGATCCACGGCAAGCGGCACCTGGATCAGGGTCGCCATGAACTGCTGTTCGCAAATGAACACGGCATCGTCGATACGGTAATAGGATTGCTCCGCAGCGTCACGATGTTCCAACGCCTTGCGCGCGGAAGGATTCGCATACGGATTCGCGCCCTGATCCATGCGAGGTTCCGCCGCTGCTGCGGCATTGGCGGCAAAACGACGTTTCGGTGCATACGCATCCTCGTCCCGCACATTGAGTTTGCGACGGGCGTCACGCACTTCGCGCTGCATGATGTCAAGATCGACGCCGATTTGGCGTACCGCCTTGCGTGAATACAAGTCAAGCAGCGAACGGTCGCGAATCTGCGCAATCAGTGGCGCCACGGCCTTGACCGCCCCCATTTGCCCCGTGGCATAGGTGGTGTCGAAACGTCCGATAGCGGTTTTGATCACGAAATCATACAGCGGCTCGGCATTCGCAATAAGCGCGCGAACTGCCTCATTGCCACGTTTGATGCGCAAATCGCATGGATCGAGATTGTCATCGGCCACGGCGACGAACGCCTGCGTCGAAAACGCGGCATCCAATCCGAACGCGTGAATCGCGGCCTTCTGACCGGCAGCATCGCCATCGAACGTGAATATGATGCGGGAACTCAACTGCTGCCCATCAACCTTCAACGGACCAATCAGCTGTACCGCGCCCAACGAATCGTCGGCGATAAGACGACGTACGATTTTGGCATGTTCAGCACCGAACGCGGTACCGCATGTGGCGATCGCAGTGTCAACTCCGGCCAGATGCATGGCCATCACGTCGGTATAGCCTTCGACGATCACCACCTGACGTTTCTTGACGATCGCAGCCTTCGCCATGTCAATGCCATAGAGCACCTGATTTTTGCGGTACAACACCGTATCCGGCGTGTTGATGTATTTCGCACCGATCGAATCGTCCTCATACAATTTGCGCGCTCCGAAGCCCAGCGTACGACCGGTCGAATCGCGAATCGGCCATGTTACTCGGCCTCGAAAATAGTCGTACACCCCGTGCTGGCCTTGGCGAGCCAATCCCGCGTCCAGCATCTCCTGCTGCGTGAAGCCTTTACCGGCCAGATAGCGCACCAAATTGTCCCAACCTTGCGGAGCGTATCCGCAACCGAAACGCTGGCAATCGGCCTGGCTGAAGTTACGACCGTCAAGCAATTTACGTGCGGCGAGCGCGTCTTTGGTCATCAGCTGCGATACGAAAAACTCTTGTGCGGCCTCGTTGGCTTCCAGCAGGCGGGCACGTTTCGAACCGGTATGCTCCTTCTTGGCACTCGACTGGTCATAACGCAATTCGATATGGTATTTGTCGGCCAAAAGCTCGACGGCGTCGCGGAAGTCGACGTTCTCCTGATGTTCAATATAGCCGAACACGTCGCCGCCGAGACCGCAACCGAAGCAATGCCATACGCCCAACGCCGGGCGCACGGAAAAACTTGGCGTTTTTTCATCGTGGAAAGGGCATAACCCTACATAAGTGCCAGTTCCGGAAGGCTTGAGCGAAACCGTCGCGGACACAATGTCATACAGATCGGCGGTGGCGCGGACCTTTTCAATGTCTTCCTTCAGAATCATTCCTGGCATAGCTCACCACCTTAACAGCAAGCGCGGCACGTTGACCAACCATCGAACGTGCCGCGCCCACCATATTGACTTTCACGGCGTGCCTTGTTTTCCACGCCCGTTTCCTTACAGAATGGTTGCGGGATTGAGTTTGGCGAGATCCTCTGCCGGCAGCACGTCGGTGGCGTGCTCGTACAGGCGCGGAATGCGGTTGCACAGACAGGTGAAGATCTCATAGCTGATGGTGCCTGCGGCACGGCCCCAATCGTCGGCGGTCGGTTCAGCATAATCCTCGCCGCGGCCCGGACCGAACAGCTGCACGGTGTCGCCCTCATGCACGCCAAGCTTTTCCGCGGAACCGTGCAGGTCAAGCATGAACTGATCCATGCACACGCGGCCAGACACACGGTACAGGCGCGGACCTTCCGTAGTCATCACACGCACCGGACCGCCAGGCTTGACCACATGCTTCGCGCCTTCCATATCGAAACCGGAAGCGGAACGGTGAATGCCGTCCGCATAGCCGACAGGCACGATCGCGGTGGACGTGTCTGTAGGAGTCAGGTACGTGCGGCCATAGGAAATGCCATGGCCTGCCTCCACATCCTTGACCGTGCCAAGCTGCGCCTGCAACGTCATGGCCGGAGTCAAATCATACGTGCCAGGCGTGCCCATAGCCGGATCAGCCTCATAACCATACAAGCCAATACCCGGGCGGGTAAGCTCAAAATGAATCTCCGGGCGCGAAAGCGTGGCCGCCGTATTGGCAAGATGACGAATCTCCGGCGCAATGCCGGCAACTTCCATACGACGGGTGAAATCCTTGAAATTCTCGATCTGCTTATCAGTGGACGCCACGAATTCAGGCACGTCCGGAGCATCGGCCACCGCCAAGTGGCTCCACTGGCCGACAATATGCAACACACCCTCCTTAGCGAGAGGCACCAGCTTGGCGAGCGCCGCGTCGAACGTGGCCGGAGTGAACCCATTACGCCCGAAACCGGAATCGACCTTCACATGCACACGCGCGGTTTTCCCAAGACGACGCGCCGCGGCCGCAACGCCGTCAATGCCCGGCAATGAGCCTACGGAAATATCGATATCATTGTCGATCAGCTCGTCAAAAGGCACAGCCATGCCGTTATATACCCATGTCAGAATGTGGCAGCGGTCCGGCCCGATGCCCGCCTTGCGCAGCAGCAGTGCCTCATGTGATTGCGCCGTGCCCAGCCAGGTCGCACCTCCCGCAAGTGCCGCGAGCGCGGCCGGAATAAGACCATGCCCGTACGCGTCGGCTTTGACCACACCCATCACAGCGGTGCCGGAATTCGGGCCGCCAACCACGCTCACCAAATGACGCATGTTGTTTCGCAATGCGGCCATATCGACGATGGCCTGCGCCGGGTATTGCTTTTGGGCGGCCTCATAATTGGCCTTGCCTTGTTCGGATGAGAATTGCCATTCACGGGCAGCATTGAAAGTCATGGCTCTATTGTTGCGCTCCCACGTGACGGCTTCGGAAAGACGCACACACATGGTGAGACGATTCACGGGGTTTTCACGTTTTTGTCCGCGCCAGGTTTTTACACTCTCCTTACATAAGGCGCGTACACCTCCCGTATATGAGGCGTTCAGCCCTTCTTTGATTTCTGGCGTTTGAGGCGTGCCAGAGTCCCGGAAATCCGTCCGGTCCAGCCCATATAAAACCATTTTTAGGGAATTAAGACCATGGATCTTTTTCGCAAAAAGTCAGTGGATCAGCTCGTGTCCGAGTCGACTCCGCTGAAACGCACATTGAAAACGTTTGACCTTACCATGCTGGGAATCGGCGCCATCATCGGCACCGGCATTTTCGTGCTCACCGGCAAGGGTGCCCTCACCGCAGGTCCGGCATTGTGCGTCTCCTTCCTTCTGGCCGCGGTCTGCTGCGGTTTCGCGGGATTGTGCTATGCGGAGTTCGCCGCGATGGCACCAGTGTCCGGTTCCGCATATTCGTACGCGTATTTGGCGTTCGGCGAGCTGATCGCGTTTGTGATCGGCTGGGATTTGATTTTGGAATACGCATTGCAGGCGGCCACCGTGTCCGCCGGATGGTCCGGATATTTCAACAAACTGCTGGAAGGTTTCGGCCTACATCTGCCAGTTGAACTGACCGCGGCATACGGCACCACGCCAGGCGTGACCACATACTTCAATCTGCCTGGTTTCGTGATCGTGCTCATCATCACTTGGGTGCTGTCCATCGGCATTAACCAGACGAAGAAAACCAACGATATTATGGTGATGATCAAACTGGCCATCATCGTGCTGTTCATCGTGTGCACCGTCTGGTACATCAATCCTGCTAATTGGAAGCCGTTCTCCCCGTACGGCATTTACACGTTCCAGCCGGGCTCCACGCAGCCGTACGGCATTGTTCCGGCCGCGTCGATCGTGTTCTTCAGCTTCATCGGCTTCGATGCCGTCTCCTCCTCCGCCGAGGAGACCATCAATCCGAACAAGACACTGCCGCGCGGCATTCTTATCTCGTTGGCCGTGTCGACCGTGCTGTACATCATCATGACGCTGATTATGACCGGTGTGGTGCCATACAAGGAGTTCGCAAACTTCATTGATGCTCCGGTGGCCGGCGTGATTCTCGAAACCGGTCTCAACTGGCTGGCGTTCATTGTCAATCTTGGCGCTCTGATCGGCATGACCACGGTGATGCTGGTGCAGCTGTACGGCCAATCCCGCATCTGCTATGCCATGAGCCGCGACGGCCTGTTCCCGAAGTTCTTCGGCGAAGTGCACCCGAAGTACCGCACCCCGTTCAAGGGTACATGGTTCTTCGGTATTCTAACGGCCATCGCCGGCGGTTTCATCAACATCAACGTGCTGTTCGAATTGGTGAACATCGGTACGCTGTCGGCATTCATCATCGTGTCCGCGGGCATTCTGTGGATGCGTAAGACCCAGCCGGACGCACACCGCGGCTTCCGTGCTCCGGGCGTGCCGTTCACGCCGATCTGCGCGATCATTTTCTGCTTCATTCTGATTTGCGGTTTGAATTGGGAAACCTGGGTGCGTTTCGCAATCTGGTTCGCCCTTGGTCTGATCGTGTATTTTGTGTACAGCCGCAAGCATTCCGCATTGAACGAGCCAGGACTGTTCTAAAAACCGACAATACGGTTGCTTTCGATATATCTTTCGTAAGATATATCGAAAGCAACACAATCGGATATAAAAATCCCGTTGAACATCTGAAATACGATATTCAACGGGATTTTTGCTTCTCAATATCGAAGATTATTTGCGATTATTTGCGATGAATTTATATTGATTGATATCAATCCATATAAATCCGCAAATCTCACCATTCATGACGCTGATAAGCGATACGCGTGGTGTCGGACGGCCTGTCAATCAACTGAATCAAGCCGCAGCGCGCGAAACCATTCGATTCGAGCACATGCTGCATGGCCTTGTTGTTGGGATGCGTATCCGCGCGCACATTGCCGTAATGTTCGATGCACCAGTTGATGCAGTCCTTCGCCGCACCCTTGGCGAGACCCGACGAGGCAATCCGGTGGATGGTCACATACGGATCGTCATCCAGCCAGGCACCATCGATATTCACATACGTCGGGTCAACGCCCGGACACAATGCGAACTGGGCGAGCACACGCTCCTTGCCATCAACCGTATCGACAAGCAACACGGTGCGTTGCGATTCGACATCGTCACGAACCACTTCCTCACGCGGGAACTTATCACCCCACTGCGTGGGATTGCCATTGGAGGCCATCAACTTGCGGGCATGCTCATAAATCTTCAGCATGGTCGGCAAATCGGCCATAGTGGCGCGACGGAACCGCCGTTCAGAGGTAATGACGCTCTCCTCACCCATCTCGTTCACCTTTGCATCACCTTGTCTTCTTCCGAGCGTCAAAAATACCATGCCCACGGCACAGTATTCGCAACATGCCCGAAAAAAGACGTGCAATCGCACGCGAATCAGACCAGACGGCGCTCAAACGCGTCAGAGCTGATGCCCTTGGCGAGAATATCCTTGCACCATTCCTTCGCCGTGAACAGGCTATGGTCGCGGTAATTGCCGCAGCTTTCGATGGTGGTGGCAGGAACGTCATCCCATGTGGCCTCGTATGCAATGAATTCCAACGCCTCCTTCAACGCGCGAGCCACTTCTTCCGTGGAATGCTCACCCCACGTCAGCAGGTGGAAACCGGTACGGCAGCCGAACGGGGAACAATCGATATAACCATCGATACGTTCACGCAACAGCACCGCAATCGTATGTTCGATGGTGTGCAGGCCACCGGTCGGAATCGCATTCTCATTCGGCTGCACCAAACGCAAATCATAATTGGAAATCACATCGCCATTCGGACCGGTCTGCGTGTCGATATAACGCACATACGGAGCCTTCACCTTGGTGTGGTCGAGCTGGAAGCTTTCCACAACCGGCTTGTCTTCTGCCATCATCAATCCTTTCTTCAACAACTGTTCGTCTCTACTGTCGCCGTTTTGCCGGCATACGTCAACCTCACCGCCATACATGTTGCCGATAACGTGTTACGTATCATATAAAACGTATGATTTTGCAATAATCGATACGCTTATTCCTCAAGCTGACACGTCACATGATTCATGCAACGAAATCGCGGATCACTTCCATGAACCGTTCGCCATACGCTTCCAATTTGAGCGCACCAACGCCATTGACTTGCGAGAATTGCTCGCCGGTGGTCGGCCTGATACGCACCATATCGCGCAGCGTTTTATCGGAAAAGACGATATACGGGGGTTTACCGAGTTCGCGGGCGATATCAAGCCGCAACGCACGCAGTTTGGCGAACAATTCCTCGTCTCCGTCGCCCGGCACATACGATCCCATGGCCTGAGAGCCCACGGACGGCGATTCTGCACGTTTCGCAGCGTGCTTCCGTTCGATCTTCTTGATTTCATAATGAAAATTCGGCGCAACCGTTTCCGCCGCACGTTCACCGAAGCGAACGATCGGCATGGAGCCTTCCGAGATGGAAAGAAAACCATCCGTCGCCATCTGGCTGAGCACGTCGCGAATCTGCGCCTCCGAAGTCGCGCTCAACATGCCGTACGTCGGCAGATCGGCAGGATGAAGATAGTTCAAATCCTGCGCTTTCGACCCTCGCAACACTTTGACGATCTTCCCCGAACCGACCTTCTGGTTCACGTCATGCACGCAGCGGCTGATGGCCCGCGCGATATCCGTGACGTCAACGGTTTCAAACGTATTCCCGCAGCTCGCGCATCCTCCCACGCATGTGCCGTCATCACGGACGGCCGCTCCCCCGGCCTCACCGAAATACCTGGTCATGTACTCGTGCAGACAATCCGTGGTACGGCAATAACCGATCATGGCGTTGAGCAGACGCCGTTTCGATGCACGCACGGCCTCCTGCTCTTCGGCGGTCAAACGCTCGTTCTCATAATCCGAATCAAGCAGCCTTCGCCTCGTAGCAATATCGGAATCGTTCCACAGCAACGTGCACCGGCTCGGCTCGCCGTCGCGCCCCGCACGACCGGCCTCCTGATAGTACGCTTCGATCGATTCCGGCATATTATGGTGGACCACATAACGCACGTTCGACTTGTCGATGCCCATGCCGAACGCATTCGTGGCAACCACCACAGGCACACGGTCGGTTACGAAATCACGTTGCGCCCGCTCCCTCGTTTCGGCCGGCATACCGCCATGATAGGCGACTGCGACCATGCCAAGTCGCGTCGCATCCTCACCTTTCGCTGCACGCAGCTCGCGCACGGCGATATTCAACGATTCGGCAAGCGACTCCACTTCCTTGCGGGTCGCGCAATACACGATGCCGGATTCGTCAGGATGATCCGCAATATATGAAGCCACCCACGAAGCCTTACGTTTCCTTTCCATCCTGATCACGTCGAAATACAGGTTGGCCCTGTCGAAGCCGGTGACGGTGACGGACGGATCACGCAATCCGAGAATTCCGATAATATCGCGGCGCACCCGTTCCGTCGCGGTCGCAGTGAACGCGGCAACCGTCGGACGGGTCGGCAATGCCTTCAGAAAATCGCCGATACCAAGATATGACGAGCGGAAATCCTGACCCCATTGCGACACGCAATGCGCTTCGTCAACGGCGACCAGAGAAATCGGCACACGACTGGCGAACGTGCGAAAACGTTCGGTTTCCAAACGTTCCGGAGCCACATACAGCAGTCTGATCCGTCCCGACAACGCCTGTGCGAACATCAGATCCTGTTCGTCGGGACTTTGCGTGGTATTGATGAACGCGGCTGGAATGCCCACGTCGTTGAGCGCGTCGACCTGATCGCGCATCAACGAGATCAACGGGGAAATGACGATGGTCATGCCCGGAAGAAGCGTGGCGGGAATCTGGTAGCAGATCGACTTGCCAGCACCGGTGGGCATGACGCCGAGCGCATCATGGCCTTGGATAATCGCATTGACTATGCCTTCTTGACCGGGGCGGAAGGCGTCATATCCGAAGTAGGTGCGTAGGGCGTCACGCGCCGACGTAAACTCTGTCATACGCAGCAGTCTAGTATCAAACCGCTTCTACTCGGTGCGGAGGGCAGTGGCGTTACCGACCGGCAGCACGATGGCACCAACCATAATCTGCATGGAAGTGTAGGAATCAAGCGCACTGGTCGGTTCGTCGGCGAGCACGATGTCCGGATCGTTCACATGGTAAAACCCTCGCCATAGCCTGAGTGGGAGAGGAAAAGATACGCTTCCGGCTCATTCGATGGCGAGGATTTATGCATGTCGCAACAATGTGACAGATTACACAAAGTTGTCACATTCTCATGATGGCTTTATCACAAGCTGTTTTTACTAGATCTGGCGAAAAGCCTGTTCCAAATCTGCGATCAAATCGTCAGCATCTTCAAGACCGACGGAAAGTCGCACGAGATTGGCGGGCACTTCCAGCGTGGTACCGGCGACGGAAGCGTGGGTCATGGCACCCGGATGCTCAATCAGGGATTCCACGCCGCCCAACGACTCGGCCAGGGTGAACACTTCCGTGGCACCGGCGAACTTCTTGGCTGCTTCGAATCCGGCTGCGATCTGCACGGAGATCATGCCTCCGAATCCGCCATGCATCTGTCGTGCGGCAATCTCGTGGCCTGGATGGGATTCCAGTCCCGGATACCATACGCGTTCCACTTCAGGGCGGGTTTCCAGCCATTGCGCCACCTTCATGGCATTACGGCTGTGCTGCTTGACGCGCAGATCCAACGTTTTGAGGCCACGAATGTCAAGCCAGGAGTCGAACGGAGATGGCACGGCTCCGGCCGCATTCTGCAGGAACGCCACTTCATCGCGGATTTCCCTGTCGTTGAGCACCACCGCTCCGCCGACCACGTCGGAATGGCCGCCGATGTATTTTGTGGTGGAATATACGACCACGTCGGCGCCATCCGACAACGGATGCTGCAATACCGGGGATGCGAAGGTGTTGTCCACCACCACTTTGGTGCCATGCGCGTGAGCGACCGCTGACGTGGCCGCGATATCGGTGATGCTGAGCAGCGGATTCGACGGGGTTTCCACCCAAATGTACCGGTACTGCTTCTGGCTGAGCGCCACGGAAACGGCAGCCGTGTCGGTGATGTCCACCACGTCAAGGCCGACGCCCCACGGCACGAACACCTTGGAAAGCAATCGGTAGGTTCCGCCATACACGTCATTGCCAAGCAGAATATTGTCGCCCGGCTTCAACGTGGCACGCAGCAGCACGTCGATGGCGGCCAGTCCGGAGGCGAAGCTCAGCGCGTAGTTCGCGCCTTCGACCGCGGCGAGCTGCTCGTCGAAGGAATTGCGGGTCGGATTGATGGAACGGCTGTAATCATAACCGTTGCGCAGGCCGCCGACACCATCCTGCTTGAACGTGGATGTCATATAAATAGGGGTGACCACGGCTCCGGTGGTCGGATCGGGTTCCTGTCCTGCGTGAATGGCGCGGGTGGCGAGTGCGGTGGCGTTCAGGGCTTCGGTGTTGGTCGAGATGGTCATGATGGGAACTCCTTGAAAATAGCGAATGGTTTGGGTTGAACGAATAATGGACATGGTCGTGAAACAGCTGATCGGCGGTTTACAGATACCGCTCCGCAAGACTTGGCTTGGACGTGCGTTCCACAACGTCGGCGAATCCGTTGGCACGCATCCAATCGTCGTTGAAAATCTTTTCCATATAGCTGCGGCCGGAATCGGGCAGCAGCGCCACTACCAGCTGGTTTTCATCCAAATCATGCTCGCGAGCGTATTTGAGGGCCGCCATAACGGCCATGCCGGACGACCCTCCGACCAGCAGGCCTTCCTCCGCAGCCAAACGGCGGGTCATTTCGAACGCTTCGGCATCGTTGACCTGCACGATTTCGTCGGGAAGCTCACGGTCGAAAGCTTTCGGATAGAAATCCTCGCCGACTCCTTCGATGCTGTACTGGTGCACGTCGTCCGGATTGGAGTAGATGGAGCCTTCCGGATCGGCTCCAATCACCTGTACTTTGCCGTTGGAAGCTTCTTTCAGGTAACGGCCGGTGCCGGAAATGGTGCCGCCGGTGCCAATGCCAGCCACGAAATGTGTGACCTGATGATCGCTGGCTTCCCAGATTTCCGGACCGGTGGTGTGGTAGTGGCTTTCCGGCCCGTTCGGATTGTCGTACTGGTTCGGGCGGTACCCTCCCGGAATTGCTTTGGCGAGACGTTCCGCCACCTGGTAGTAGGAGCGCGGATCATCCGGACCAGCATCGGTAGGGGTTACGACCACTTCTGCACCGTATGCGCGGAGTACCGCGCGCTTGGCTTCGGAAACCTTGTCCGGCAGGGTGAAAATGGTGCGGTAGCCGCGCTGCTGCGCCACGAGGGCAAGTCCGACGCCGGTGTTGCCGGAGGTCGGCTCTACAATCACACCGCCCGGCTTGAGTTCGCCGCTGCGTTCGGCCGCGTCAATGATACGTTCCGCGATGCGGTCTTTAGAGGAACCTCCCGGATTGAAATATTCGACTTTGACGGCGACGGTGGCTTTGATGCCGTCGGTCACGTGGTTGAGTTTGACGAGCGGAGTGTTGCCGATGAGTTCGGAAAGGGAATTGTGGATGGTCATGGCGTTTCCTTGCAAATGATTGTTTATTGGCTTCCGATGGATGATTTCGTTGTTTTTGATTTCGAGAAGCTCGCGTTTGTCACTTGCAATTTTGGAAACGGGACCTGCGATGGTGTTTTCACCGCAGTTCATCCGCATATGCAGCCGCAGCATGCCAACCGCATAAGGCACTGGCTATGGGATGATTCTTGTGCGACGAAATGGCATCCCACTAGAATGCGGATGCCGAAAGAATGTCCTGTCTCAAGTTATGCTTCGATGAACCACGCGCCCCTCGGGCGGTTGGTCAGCGACAGCAACAACATGAGAAATTGAACATGAGCCATACGATAGCACATCCTCCGGCGGCAAAAACTAACCCATGTCCGAATAGCGGACATGGGTTAGTTTTTGCGGGAGGCCATCACATCGAAGCGGCGTCAACCAACCGTTTCGTATAGTCGTTTTTCGGATGTTCCAGCACTTGGGCGGCCGTTCCGATTTCGACGGCATGCCCGTCATGGACCACCATGATGCGGTCGGCTATGTGTTGGACAACACCCAGATCATGAGACACCATGATGAGCGCCATCTCCGGTTCGGCGGCACGGATCGCCTTGAACGATTCGAGAATCTGCACGCGTGCGGCAACGTCGATGGCGCTCATCGGCTCGTCAGCAAGCAACACGGTCGGATGGTCGACGATGGCGCGGGCGATCGCGGCACGTTGTGCCTGTCCTCCGGATAGATCCATGGGGAAGCGATTCCGGTATACCGTCGGATCGAGGCTTACCCTGAGGAAAGCGTCGTCCACACGCGCCGAAATCTGTTCAGGTGACCAGTCGTGGTGGCGCAACCGCAACGGCTCCATGACGGATTTCGCGACACGCCATCGCGGATCCAACGAATCGAATGGATTCTGGAATACCAGTCCGGACTGGCTACGCAACGATTTCGCGGTCTGCTTGCGCAGAACCTCACCGCGATAGCGTATGTCGCCGGCATCGGCATCTTCCAAACCGAGCAACACACGCGTAAGCGTGGTCTTTCCCGATCCGGAGCCGCCGATCACGGCAAGGCACTCCCCCGCGTAGACCGTGATATCCACGCCGAACAGCACCTGTCTGCGTTGCCTGCCTTTGCCGAAGAACTTGTCGATGCCACGTCCTTCGAGCAGAATGGTCGGTTCGGCCATCATCGTCCTCCTTCGACATCGAGCGAAAGTTCGCGCGCAGCCCGGACCAGATTTGTGGCTTCGGGCGTCGTGGGACGCTCCAGCAGCATGGAAGTCGCGCCGGATTCCACGACATGCCCTTCGGATAGCACGTAGCATCGGGTGGTGGCGCGACGCAGCACCGAAAAATCATGGGTGATGAACAGCATGGACGCGCCGGAATCGTCGACCAGCGAAGTCAGTAGATCGACGATCTGCCGCTGTGTGATCGAATCCAATGCCGTAGTAGGCTCGTCGGCGATGATCAGTCTCGGCGAGGTGATTAACGCCGTGGCGATGCCGACGCGCTGCTGCTGGCCGCCCGACAGCTCATGTGGATATTTGAGCAGCGTATCCTCGGCAAGACCGACTTTCGACAGCATCGTCTTGACACGCTTCACCCGCTCTTCAAGCGTTAGGTCGTAATGGAGGTACAGCGGCAATCCGACCTGCTGGGCCACTGTCATCACGGGATTCAACGCGACGGATGGGTTCTGGAACACCATGCCCACGGAGCGGCCACGCAAGTTGGCCATGACCTCATCGGTGGCGCCGACGGCATGCGTACCATCCAAGTCGATGTCGCCGCATACCTGCGCCATACTGGGGAGGAGTCCCATCATGGCTTTGGCGATCATCGACTTGCCGGAGCCGGATGAGCCGATCAGCCCCACGCGTTCGCCGTCCGCAATGGTCAACTGCACATCATGCACGATTGGATTGCCGTTGATGGAGATATCGAGATTCCGAATATTCACGCTCATGAGATGTTCCTCAATGACGAATTCGTCAATGGGTCGATGGCGTCACGCAGCGCATCTCCGAAAAGGTTCAACGCGATGACGACCACAGTGACCACCAGACCCGGCCATAGCACGGCCATAGGATAGATGCTGATGAATCTGACCGACGTGGACAGCGAGTGCCCCCAACTGGGAACGCCCGAACCGACTCCCACGCCAAGGTAGGTCAATCCCGCCTCGGCAAGCAACGAGGTGCCGGCGCTGATGGAAAGCTGCACGCTGAGCACAGGCAGGGTATTCGGCAGGACATGCGTGAAGAACACGCGAATCGGACTGGCCCCGGCCCATAATGACGCCTCAACGTATGGCGAACGCACCGCAAGCATGGCGGCTGGGCGCAGAATCCTTGCCAGATTCATGCCGTATGCGAATCCGCAGGAGATGACGATGACCGCGGCCGAAGCTCCGAACGGCACTGTGAGAATCAATGCGATCAGTACGGTGGGCAGGGAGATCAGCGCGTCCACGACGACCACCGATGTGGAAGCAAACGCACTGTTGCGTGACACCATGGCTGCGACGAGCAGCAGACCGACCGCAGCGGCGACGCATACAGTGAGCAACGCTATCGCCAGATTGGTACGAGATCCCGCCATCAGCCAACTCAGCACATCAGAACCGACACCGTCCGTACCCAGCGGATGGGAACCGGATGGTGACGCCCAGACATGGTAGCCATCGGTGTCCAAGAGACGGTACGGCGTCCAGAACAGCGATATGGCCGATACTGCGACCCAGAGTCCGATGACGATCATCGCGTATTTGCCACCGCCGGTATGCCAGATGGATGCGATGACCGTCTTCGCTGCCGACGACCCTGCTGCCGTGCGCTTGTCTCCGTCCGGAACCGTCGCGTATGACACGGGTTTGGGCGATGTTTTTCGATTGTTCGAATCGGTCATGCGGACACCTCCTGCGAGCCGACGCCCGCGCTTTTGAGACGTGGGTCCAACGCACGGTGTGCCAAATCGACTGCAAACCCCAGCAACAGGAACAACGCCGCAAGCAGGAACAGCTCGCTTTGCACGGAGGTAAGGTCGCGGTTGCCGACATCGGTGACGAGCATGGCGCCAAGTCCGGGAAGCGCGAACAGGTTCTCCACCACCATCACGCCGGTGACCATATGCGCGAAGGTCAGGCCGATCACCGATACGAGCTGCGGCGTGGCAAGACGCAAGGCGACCTTCAATATCGCCTGCTTGCGGGTCATGCCGCATGCCATTGCCATATCGACCGCCTGCGACGAGGCCATGTCGCCGACCGCCGCACGCGTGTACCGCATTACCGATGCCCCCGCAGTGATACCGGTAGCAACTGACGGCAATACAAGAGGAGACAATGCGGATGATGGATCCGACCATCCTTCATCAGGAAAACCTTGGGATGGGAACAATCCGAACAATCCGCTGCCGCGAGCGAACAGCAGAATCAGCAGCAGTCCGCCCCACAACGCGGGGATGGCGCCCGCGACGATGGCGATCACATGGAACAGGCCACGCAGATGCGGATTGCGGGTCAGCACGGCAGCGCATCCCAGCGGAAGCCCTATGGCCAGTGCGATAGCCAGGCTCATAACGATCAGAGGAAAGGTGATACCGACACGTTCCGTCACTTGGGATGCGACGGAACGCCCACTGATCACGGATGTTCCGAAATCGCCGTGCAGCAGATCAAGTATCCAATCCACGTATTGCGCCGGATAAGAACGGTCAAGTCCGAGCTGCGAGCGCAACGCGGCGATGCGTTCGGGTGTCGCCTTCGTTCCCGCAATCACCGCGGCGACGTCGCCGGGAAGGATGCGCAGTGCGAGAAACACCAAAAGAGAAAGACCGGCCAGGGCCGCGATGAACAGCCCCAGCCGTTGGATGATAAATTTCATTACCGGTAACTTACTTGGTCTTGTAGACCTGCCATAGCGGCAGCAGGATCTGCGTAAGCTTGCCCGGGAAGCCGTGAAGATTCTTGTCGCGGGCGACCGTCACACGGTATCCGAACAGCCAATCCGCGGGAGCGTCCTCGCTGACGGTACGCGCCGCCTGCTTGAGGTACTTCTCGCTGGTCGCGGAATCGGTGGAGGCCAGCGACTTGGCATACAGTTCCTGAACCTTCTCGCTGTTGTAGTGGAAGTAGTATTCCGGGTTCGTCCACGAATAGAAATCGTGGCTTTCCGCGTGGTC
This sequence comes from Bifidobacterium catenulatum PV20-2, assembly GCF_000800455.1. NCBI lineage: Bacteria > Bacillati > Actinomycetota > Actinomycetes > Bifidobacteriales > Bifidobacteriaceae > Bifidobacterium > Bifidobacterium catenulatum. The sequence continues at coordinate 621,247 of NZ_CP007456.1, read as the reverse complement.
CACCAAGGAAAGCTCATAGTCGCCATTGGCGTGCACGTCCTGCAGCCAAGTGGAGAATTCCACATAATTGATGGTCAGGTTGATGCCGACCTTGGCGAGCTGGCTCTTAAGCTGGTTGCCGAGTTCGGGACCATACGTGTTGGCATAGGTGAGGGTGAGCTTCAGCGGCTTGTCGACAGAGTATCCGGCTTCGCCCAGCAATTTCTTGGCCTTGGATGGATTGTACGGGTACAGGCCGGTCAGGTCCTCGTAGCCAGGATCGACGGATGGGATCGGACCGCCGAGCGTCTGGTCGACGTTGCCGCGGGACGCGATGATCTCCTTGTGGTTGATGGCGTAGCGGATCGCCTGGCGCACGCGCTTGTCTTCCAGCTTCGGATTGGTGCAGTTGAAGGCGAGCACGAACTTGTCGCTTCCGGATGCCGCGGAGACCTGATACTTCGACTTGTCAAGCCCCTTGGCGAGCGTGGCGTTCACCGGCGAGAGCACATCCACGTCGCCGCTCTTGAGCGCGTTAACTGCGGCGTTGTCGTCGGAGAAGAAGCGGATGACCACCTTGTTGGTCTGCGCCTTGTGCGCGGTGCCCCAGTACTTCGCATTGGCCTTGAGCACGATCTTGTTGCCCGGGTCGAAGGATTCGACGGTGTACGGTCCGGAACCAACGGCCTGGGTTTTCGCGTCGTACTTGGCGTCCTTGTCGAACACCAGTCCCGGACGTCCGGTGAGGTTCCACAGCAGGTTCGAATCCGGTTCGGAAAGGGTCATCTTCACGGTGTCGGCGTCGACCGCCTCGACCTTGCTGACGCTTTCGATGGCGTCGGAATCCAGATACTGCTTCTCGATGAGCTGGTTGATGGACCATACCACGTCGGCCGAATCAAGCTTGTGGCCGTTGGAGAAGTTCATCTTGTCATTGAGATGGAACGTATAGGTCTTACCGTCCTTGGAAATGTCCCAGGATTTGGCGATGCTTGGCTGGACCTTGTTGTTCGAATCGCGCGACACCAGTCCCTCGTAGACATTGCCGTCGAGGATCTGTTCGAGCGCGGCTCCGGACTGTTGACGAATGTCAAGGCTGACCGGGGAAAGTTTCAGACCCACAGTAACGGTGTCGGCTTTGGCCGATGTACCATTCGCGTTGTTGGATTCACTATGGTTTCGGAAAGCGTTAACACCAATGATGATGGCGATGACCGCAACGACGGCGACAAGCACATAGACCCACTTCTTCGGGCCTTGCGTTTTCGGTGATTTGGCCCGCGCGTTCAGCGTGGTGTCGGTGCTGGCCGTGTTGTGCGGCTGTTCCTTCGATTCGTTCTTCTGTCCGGTTGCGTCGGCTTCGCCGTACGCACCTGAAGATTGCGACATGATTGCTCCTGTTTGATTATGGTTTTGTTCTGGTTGACCGCCTGTACAGGTCGATCACCGAAGCCTGATTCTACAATCCGCCATGCCCACTGATACTTCAATGGCTGATTCCCCCAACAGCAATACCGTATGCTTCAGCCGGTTCGATATCTTCGATATATACTTGACGCAGTTTTCATCAGTCTTGTTAGGGTCAACGGAAGGACAACACGGCTATGGCTCATATTCTTCTTGGCGTAACCGGCAGTATCGCCGCTTTCAAGGCCTGCCATCTCGCCTCCGACTGGAGCAAGCAGGGGCATGAGGTTCGCGTGGTGATGACCGCAGCCGCACAGGAGTTCGTCACTCCGCTGACGTTCAGCTCGCTTACGCACACGCAAACACGCACATCCATGTTCGCCGCGCAGCGCAACGATTGTGATGTTGCCCACACTCCTTCCGATCCGTTACATATCAATCACGTGGATGATGCGAAATGGGCGGACATGCTTGTTATTGCCCCCGCAAGCGCGGATATCATCGCAAAAATCGCATGCGGTATCGCCGACGACCAACTGACGAGTACCGTGCTTGCCTATAGCGAGGGGCCGAAAATCCTATGCCCTGCCATGAATGTGCGCATGTACGAGAATGCTGTGGCGCAGCGCAATCTCAATATCTGCCGTGAACTCGGGTGGACCATTGTGGAACCGGGTTCCGGCATGCTCGCCTGCCGGGATGTCGGCAAAGGGCGTATGGAGGAGCCTGCCGCAATCGAAGCAGCCGTGGCTGATTTGCTGCGCGCGACCCAACCTGCCGAAATGTTGCCATTGCACGGATTGCGTGTGCTCATTACCGCCGGCCCCACACAGGAGCCGCTCGACCCCGTACGCTACCTCACCAACCATTCCACCGGAAAAATGGGCTATGCGATCGCCGAACAGGCACGCGACATGGGTGCGGATGTGACGCTCGTGTCAGGCCCTGTGTCATTGAACGCGCCGCATGGCGTTGATGTGATTCACGTCACCACCGCACGGAACATGTTCAACGCAGTACAGGAACGGTTCACGCAAGCCGATCTGACGATTATGGCGGCCGCAGTCGGCGATTTCCGACCCGTCGAGCAGGCTCAGGAGAAAATCAAGAAGAACGGGCGCGTCAATATCGATCTGCAGCTCACATCGAATCCCGATATTCTCGCGTGGGCGGGCGAGCATAAAACAGCTGACCAGACCTTGTGCGGTTTCGCCATGGAAACGCAGAATCTGGAAGCGAACGCGGCAAAAAAACTCGCATCGAAGCATTGTTCCATGCTGGTGGCCAACAATCTCAATATCCCCGGTGCCGGCTTCGCGGTAGACACGAACGTGGTGACGGTATTGAAGCCCGGCGCAACCCCCGATGAGCCAATCATCGAACATTGGAACAAGATGAGCAAGCAGGAATTGGCGGAACGCATACTCACCGAATTGTCGGCATTGCGCAACACCGACAACACGATTCCACCCAAATCGTGAATATCGTAAATATCAACCACAATCGCAAGAAATAGCGTCAATACAGTAATCGTAAGGAGAATTCGACATGCTTCTGGTCGCAGTCGACATCGGCAACACCAATGTGGTGATCGGCTTCCTCGATGACGGGCACATCGCCGGCACATACCGCATCACCACGAAATCGAACCACACATCAGACGAATATGGCCTGATGATCACGCAATTCCTGCGGTTGAGCGGCTACGCGCCGGGCGATGTGGATGATGTGATCATCTCATCGGTGGTGCCGAAGGTCATGCATTCGTTCCGCGCCAGCATTGTGAAATTCCTCAATATCGACCCGATGATCGTTGGACCGGGCGTCAAAACCGGCATTAACATTCGTATGGACAATCCACAGAACATGGGTGCCGACTGCATCGCCGACTGCGCGGGAGCCTACTACGAGTATGGCGGTCCGATTCTGGTGGCGGATTTCGGCACGGCCACCACATTCAATTACGTGACAGCTGACGCTTCAGTGATTTGCGGACTGATCACCACCGGCATTCGCACGGGCGCGGCCGCCTTGTGGGATGCCACGGCCCAGTTGCCGGAAGTGGAAATCACCCGTCCCGCATCGATTCTGGCGAAAAGCACCAAACCAGCCATGCAAGCCGGCTTGTATTACAACTTCCTCGGAGGCATCGAACGTACGATCACACAATTCCATCGCGAAATCGACGAAGAATTCCGCGTGGTTGCGACGGGTGGTTTAAGCCGAGTATTCGCCGATGATACCGATATGATCGATATTTACGATCCAGATCTGATTTTCAAAGGCATGCTGCATATTTACGAACGTAACGTACGATAGAAAATCTTATATTTAAATATATGTAATCTCATTACATAATAATGATGGCTGTCTTGCTTTCAATCGAACACAAGACAGCCATCATTATTTTTGTATTATTTTGCAAATAATTAATATTTATTGAATAGTAAAGCCCTGATTGGCTCCGTATTCCTTCAGATCTTTCTGCCAAAGCGCGATGCCGCTTTTCAATTTGAGTCGATCTGTGGAATCGGTTTCCTTCAGCGAGTCGCCGATGGCGGATTTGTCGGACACTTTGCCGCCGGCCGCGATGATGTTCAACCTGTCCTGCTCCCTGCACAAGAGACTCGACCATTTGTAGGCTTTGCCCACGGTGGAGCGGAAGTCACTTCGCGCATACACTTCGAATGGCAGATACTGGTAACCGGTCGACACGTTTTCCGCAGCTTCGGAAAGCACGCGATTGTATTCCTGACCGCCGAAATACGGTATTTCAATACCACGTTCGTCGGTCACGGTGGTTTTGCGCAGGAATTCCCGATCAGACAACGTGTTGTTGTCGGCGGGGAACGCGCCGCCATTCACGCGGGCTTTGATGCCTTCCGCGTTATGGCATGCGTATTCAATGAAACGATATGATGCTTCGGGCTTGCGAGAGCGTTGCAGCACAGCCAGTGCGGATCCGCCGTTTTCCGACGTGGTGTATTCGCCATCCTGCGTGGGCATCTGCGCCACGCGCCACAAACCCGCGGTTCCAGGAAGGTTCGACATGAGCAGCGACGGCATCCATGCGCCGGAGAACACGGAGGCTACCTTCCCCTCCCCCACGGCTTCCTTCCACTCATCGGACCATGTGGTCAGATTGGTGGCGACCAAACCTTCGTCGATCATTTTCTGCCAGAATTCGGTGAAGGTTCTCGTACCCTCATCGTCGGTGAGGTTGATCGTCACGTTTTTGCCGTCGTTCGACGTGGAGAACGGACGTCCACCGGCAAGCCAGATCATCGTGTCGTAAAAGCTGGCGTCGCCGGAATCGGCGGTGATGTACACGCCGATCTCCTTGAGCTTTTTGGCGGCCTCGTAATAGTCGTCCCATGTACGAATTTTGGACGCGTCAACGCCGACCTGTTCGAACACGCTTTTGTCGTAGAAGAACGCCATTGGACCGGAATCCATAGGCAGGCCGTACACGCGGCCGTTCAGCTGTACCGAAGCCCATGTGCCGGGCGTGTAGAAATCGCCGTAGCCTTTCGCGCGCCCGGTGATCGCCATCAGCTGGCTGCTTACCGCGTACTGGCGCAATGCATAGTATTCCAATTGCACCACGTCGGGAATGCCGTAGCCGTCTTGAATGGCGTTGTTGAGATTGTCGTAACCGCTTGTGTTCTTCCAAATAACGTGGATGTCGGGATTTTCCTTTTCGAAGCTGGCGATGACTTGCTTCATGCTCGGCTCCCACGACCACACGGTGATTTCGGTGTGGGAATCGACGTTGGCTCCGCAAGCGGCCGCGCTGACTGCCATAATGGCCGCACAGCAGATGGCGATGATTCGTTTCACCAGTTTCAAGCCGATTCCTCCCGTTTGATGTTCCCACACGAAAACGTGCGTACAGACATACGCATTCGAGTGTACGTCAGTCACCCGAAAGCCGGCGTACAATCCTCCAATCTCTTCGATTCAGCCACGCAATCCACTTGCATTTCAATTGCTTCACAACAAATATGGGCATCAGCAGATTGACGATTATTCAACCTGCCGACGCCCATTTATTATCTTGCGATTATCTGCTTACTTTTTGGTGACGATCACGCCATTGGGTTTGATCGAGACGTTCTCGCCGCTCACTTCAGCGAACGAAGAAACCACGATCTTGCCTTCGAGTGGGATTTGGACCGTTTCGTGAGTGCGGTTGAACGAGAACACGAATCTCGAACCGTCCGATCCCTCACGTTCGACCCGCAGCACGCGACTGTCGTTTTCGCCGGTTTCGGTCATGCCGAGCGATTCAAGAATCTCCGGCAGGCTCTTGGCGATGCCATCACGGCCGAGACGCGCGCCCACGTACACGCTGCGGCCTTCGCCGAACGTGTTCGCGACGATTGCCGGAGCGCCGTCCATGCCGGTCCACGGATCGTCCTTGAACGTTTCCAGCACGGTGGCCGACCCGTCGACCGAACCGATCACGTCGGCGATATCGTGCGCGACCGTGCCGTTGCTGAGCTCGAGATGATCCGGCACGCCCGGGAAATCGTCACCCATGGGCATGAATTCCTCCACGCGCACGCCGACCACGTCACGGATCGATCCCGGATAGCCGCCGAGCCACACATGGTCCCTCTCATCCGAAATGCCCGTGTAGTAGGTCACGACCAGGCGACCGCCACCCACAACGTAATCACGCACCCTGCGGGTCGTTTCCTCGGAAAGCAGATACACGCTCGGCAATACGACCATCTCATAGTCGTCCCAGTTCGAACTGACCGGCACGACGTCGGCGGTCACGCCATGGTCGGCCAACGCGCGGAACCATTGCAGCGGCTCGTCCACGTGGTGGACCTTCTGGGTCGGCGTGGCGGTGTGCTCGCTGGCCCACTCGGACTCGTAGTCGAACACCACGGCGACCTTGGACTTCGCCAGCTTCGTGCCAAGCAGTCCGTTGTCGGCCAGCACGTTCAGATCCGCGCCCAGCTCGCACACGTCACGGAACACGGCCGAATCCTCGCCGGTATGGGGCACCATCGCGGAATGGAACTTCTCCGCGCCTGCCTTGGACTGGCGCCACTGGAAGTAGCACACCGCGTCCGCGCCCATGGCCACATGCGCCAAGGAGTCGCGCACCAGCTGGCCCGGCTCCTTGCGGTAGTTGACCGGACGCCAGTTCACCGCCGATGTGGAATGCTCCATCAGGAACCACGGATCCTTGCGCGCGATGCCGTCGACCAGGCTCGCGGAGAACGCGAGCTCGTCCAGATGGGCCTCGCCCGGAATGAAGTAATGGTCGTTCGACACGAAATCGACCTCACGGCCCCAATCGTCGTAGTCCAGTACCGAACCGGCGGCGGACACCATGAAGTTCGTGGTCAACGGCAGGTCCGGAGTGATCTCGGCGAGCGCGTCGCGCTCGGCGACGTAGAACGCCTTCAGCGCGTCGGAGCTGAAGCGCTTGAAGTCAAGCAGCTTGCCCGGGTTCATGAAGTTGCCGTCGCCGATGAAACGCGGCGGCACGATTTCCGTGAAGTCGTTCATGCGCTGCGCCCAGAACGCCGTGCCCCACGCGTCGTTCACCGCGTCGATGGTGCCGTAGCGTTCCTCGCACCACTTCCGGAACGCGCGTTCGGCGTCCTCGGAATAGTCGAAGCGGTTGTGGCAGCCGTACTCGTTGCTCACATGCCATGCGACCACGTACGGGTTGCCCTTGTAATGCTCGGCCATCGCACGGCACAGCTTCAGCGCGTACTCGCGGAACACCGGACTGGTCGGCCTCCAATGCTGGCGTGCGCCCGGCTGGCACACGTCGCCGCGGTAGTCCTTCCACAGCACCTCGGGATGCGCCTGGGTGAGCCACATCGGCGGCGACGCGGTCGCGGACGCGAGGTCCACGGCGATGCCGGCCTCGCCGAGCTTGTTGATGATGCGGTCGAGCCAGTCGAAATCGTACACGCCCTCGCTCGTCTCGATCTTCGCCCATGAGAAGATGCCCACGGACACGAGGTTCACGCCGGCCTTCTTCATCAGACGAACGTCATCGTCCCACACCTCTTCCGGCCACTGGTCGGGATTGTAGTCCCCGCCGTACCAGATACGGGCCTGCTGCCCGGCCAACGGCTGCGGCCAACGATAGGCTCTGCGTTGAGTCATATTTACTCCTTTGTTTTTGTCAACTACCCTTACGAATCTATCCCGCAATCGTAATTCCCGCAAGCCCAGAACCAAAAATAGAACGAATAAGCACAAAAGCGTCTTCCCAACGTGTTGCACAACACAATCGAGAAGACGCCTTTTCGTATTCAGAAACCGAAAATCCGAAATCGGGTGAAATCAGGCTTCGGGGAAACCCTCCTCACGAATCATGCGCATCCAGATGTTAAGCGCCCAATCTTGATCGTTGGCCAATGGATCGGCCTGGGACATGGCTCTCCCGTCCACATGGGAGGGGAACAAGTAAGCGCAAGTAGCCGAACCGTCGGCGTTAATGTTGGCAAGGTTTGCTTTGAAAATGCCTAACGCTGTGCGCTGCGTCTCCTCGGTACGCTCCGACTGAGGCAGACGAGCCAGCACCTCGGCTGTGAGAACACTCCAGTAATGAGGGAACACATCGCCGAACTGCCGGTTGATGCCAAACCAGTAGCCGTCCCAATGCCGGATGCCGATGTCTCGCAAACGGCAATCCGGCTGAGGTCCACCGAAAGACAACAACCAACGCAGACGCTCCTTAGCTCCATCGAGGTACTCCCGACGACCTGTGAAATAGTATGCTTGTAGCAACAAGCTCACCAACGGCGCTGCCATCGACTGTTCATAAGACACCTCGTGATACGGCAACGCACGGCCCACCTCGAGGAAATAATCGGCACTGGCAATCACACGGGAGCGAATGCGTTCAGCATCAGCAGATCTTCCAGACTCCTCCAATAGCTTCGACACAGCAGCAGTGTTCTCAGCAAACTCGATGCACAGGAATTTCTCCCCACCGAGATAGGCTGCACGGTCCATCATTTTAACCGCCATGTCAAGATCGTGCCGATCTGCACTAGCACGATAGTGCTCAGTATAGAAATCCACAAACCATGATACGTCGTACAAACGACCGCCAAATTCCGAAGGCTGCTGACCAGAACCACGACGACATGAGCCGGCGCTGTCAATAAGCTCAGCCTCGGCAAAATCTCGCCAGGCGTCAGCAGCATGCTGCGCTGGCACACTTAGATCCGCGTCAAGGAATCCCATGTTGAGCGAGCGCTGAACCAGCACAGGCATCGCGATACGCTCCGAACCATCAGACCAGTCATTCCAGCTCGGATCAATAACATGCCGACCAGTACGAATGTCAGTGGCCACCATAGCCCCAGCCAGTTTCCCGTTACGCTCGTACGCCACCTGATGGTTCAGAATATAACGAACCCGGTCATTGACCGTTTGTCGCAAGGACTTGTGAAACAGAACCTCAGTATGCGAACGCTGTTTTCCTTCGCCGATGGCAACCTGATGAACGCCTGGCACATCACTGATAAGCAACGCACCCGACGAGGTATGAGACACCGTCAACCCTCCATCTAAGGCAGTCACCGGCAAAGTCGTGGACACCTCAATGCGACCGCCAAGCTCAACACGTAGAGCGGAGAACTTGGCAGGAGCCTTCGTGGCTGCGAGGAACTCTTCATCGCTGGCATACCAACCAATCTCCCAGACCAGCGTGTAGACCTCGCCCGGGCTCAGCGTGATGTCCTGCTGCCCGCCAAAGGCCCCTGGGTTGAGCGCCCGATCAGTGACCTCAAGCATGATGTGTCCTCGCACATCAGAATAAGTAACGTGGTTGCGCGTGTCGACTGCATAGGCGTTAATAGCGCCTTCACGCACGATAAGCCCCAAACGATTACCGAGACCGTCCATTGGCTTAGCCAGCACCCAAGCCCAGGCACCGCCGGCGAACACGTGCGCATTCACACATTCATCGAGTGCCCTCGCTGCATCAGGATACCGGTCGTTGAACGGCGTGGAAATACCCAGACCAGTGATGACAACCGGCCTCGCTGTGACATTGCGCCACTCGTAACGCTCGGTGAGGCAATTACCGCCGGTGCGTGTCACAGTCAACGCCAATCCCGATCCCTGCAGTGCATAGTCAGCAACCACCGCATGGCTACGCACTTCGCGCCACATGGGAACATTCCATTGGGAGGAACCACCTTCTGTAGTGACGTAGCCGGAGCCCCAGCAATAGTCAGCACTATGCCACGCCACCGTATCATCAAGTAGCACATGCCGGTTGAAGTTGGCCTCATCCACGAATGCCATCGGCTGACCTGTAGCGTGATCCAACACTGCATAACCGCCAGCCATGGGCAACCGATACCCCGGCAATGCGGATAAGTCCACAGAACGTCCGGCATCATATTCCGGCTGCTCCACAGTCGCCAATCGTGCCGTCGCATGAGTTTCCGTGAGCAAATCGGTCATGACAAAACCTCCCTCAGCCCTTGACCGAGCCAGCGACCAAACCTGAGACAATCCACTTCTGACAGAAACAGAAGAAAATAAACACCGGAAGCAGCGCGAGCACAGTGATTGTCATAAATAGTGGCCAGTTAGTACCAAACTGCTGGACCGCGTTATATACTTGCAATACCACAGTCTGCTTGTCAGTGGAACTCAGAAAAACACTCGGCAACAGGAAGTCATTCCATGTACTCATGGTCTGGAACACAATCACCGTAGTGAGTATCGGAGTAATCAGAGGCAACACGATAGTACGATAAATACGCCACGGACCGGCACCGTCAATTTTGGCGGCTTCGAACAGTTCCTGCGGCAGGGACTTCATATAGCCGACGATGAGAAAGTAGCAGAACACGCTCGATCCCATGTACAAAGCGATGAGGCCGAAAAGCGTATTGACGATCTGCAAATCAGATTCCATACGATACAGCGGCAGAATGGTAGCCTGCGCGGGAATCGCAAAAGTAATCATGAGGACACCGCCCACAATGGCAGTAAACTTCGATTTCTTATACACCACACCGAATGCAGCCATGGAGCCGATGAGCACTTGCAGCAGCACCGTAATCACGGTGACGATAAGAGTGTTGGCGAAAGCGCGAATAATGTTGCCACCTTCAAACGCCTTGACATAGTTGGAAAACGTCCACTCGGTCGGCGGACCCAACGGATTCTTAAACATGTCAACCGATGTTTTGAATGAGCTGACGATTACGTACCATAACGGGATTGCGCAAATCAGAGCGAGAACGAGAACCACAACCGTGCGGATGATCTTATGCACCAGTTCACGTTGAGAGTATGTCATTGGAACCTCTTTTCAACGGCGCTTGCAACACCGTTTTGAACGACGATGACGACAATGCAAGCCACAGTAAATAGCACGGATAGTGCAGAACCCAAGCCGTATTCACTTTGCCCAATACCCTTTTCAAGTATCGCCTGAGACAACGTGGTAGTAGCAGAGCCAGGACCACCCTTAGTTAACGTGTACGGCAGATCATAGATCTTCAGGCCACCAGTCATAAGCAGGAACATAGAAACTACAATGCCGGGAACAAGCTGAGGAAGCGTAATATGAACAAACTGCTGACCTGCATTGGCGCCATCCACACGGGCCGATTCGTACAAATCAGCAGGGATGGTCTGAAGAAACGCCAGATAGAGGGTAGCATGCCAGCCTACCTGCATCCAAATCGAAACGAAAATCACGCAAAAGCGAGCAAGGTTGTCGTCTGCGAGCCATCCCACACCTGGGATACCAAAAATGGCGAGAATCTTGTTCACCAAGCCGGAACTCAGCGGGGAGAAAATGTACGACCAGATCAAACCAATAATGGCTTGTGCAGGCACACCCAGAAAGAAGAACAAAGAACGGGCGAAACTACGACCCCACATCGCCTTGTTAAGAGTAACAGCCAACGGGATGGCCAAACAGGTCACCAACAACGTGGTGGCAAAGGCGTACAGCAGGGTGAAACCAAGAGCTGACAACAAGTCAGGATCTTGAAATACTCTGACATAGTTGTCAAACCACACGAAGTTAAAAGTGGAAGACCAGCCATCGTAGTCTGTTAACGAATAAAAAAATGATTGCGACAGCGGAACGATAGTGAGGACTCCGAACACAACGATGATGGGCAATAAAAACCACATTGAAGCGAGGTTTTCAGCCCATACAGAGGAGCACAACCCACTCTTACGCCGGGGAATCCGCGCTAAAAATGAAGCAGTCATAGGATTTTCCTTTGATGTTTTGAACAATAAGAGACCGCACCAGACCGGATGAGCACCAGTACGGTCTCAGGAAAGGGAAAGAAAAAGAAGAAAGTCGTACCTACTTGAGGCTGCTCCACTTGCTGTCAAGCGCCTTGGTCATGTCACTAGCAGAGATCTTGCCCTGGACAAGCTTCTGCTGTTGGTCAGTCATCACAGTAGTCATTGCAGCCGGGGACTTGGACCAGTTGTACCAGTAGAACTTATTTGCTGCAAAATATGTGTCGACAACATCTTTGAGTTCCGCCGGAGGCTCAGCCTGATAGTTGTCAGACAGAGACATGGTACCCGCAGCAGAAGTGAAAGCCTTAAGGCCCTCCTCACTGTTAAGGTATGAGAGGAATTTTTCGGCAGCGACTTTCTCGTTATCGGTCGCTTTTTCAGCGATGGCAAAGCCTTGGTCCGGGCCACCGTTAATCCACTGCTCGCCACCATCGATGGCCGGCATAGCCGCAACGCCGAAGTTAACACCAGAAGCCTTTACATCTTCAAGATCCCATGGGCCGGATCGCATAACAGCCAAGGAACCATTGACAAACTCCTGCTTGATTTGATCAGCCGATAGGCCAACGGACTTGGTTGGTATGACACCCTCCTTAACAGCTTTACCCCAAGCCTCAACCGCTGGTCCCCAAGCATCGGTGAAGGTGGTTTTACCATCCCAGATATCTTGATCAGGAACATCAACGCCCCGCTTAGCCCAATTGGAGGCCACCAGTCCGGCCAGCGTGCCGGATGGTTGCGAGTTGAAATCTTCAAGGAAAGCGGTGCCTCCGGAAGCGTTAATCTTCTTGCCCATTTCAATGAACTCATCCCAAGTCTTGGGAAACTCATCGTAACCAGCTTGATTAAGGAGATCCTTGTTATAGAACATCACACCCACCCAAGCAGAAACCGGTAGACCGTAGATTTTGCCGTCTTGCTGGAACAGCTGGAAATTAGAATCATCCACGCCCTTGAGGAAATCTTTACCAGTCAGATTAGCAACCGCACCAGAGTTCATGACGTCAGTACGGTTATCCATCGTAATGTTGAAGATGGTCGGCGGCTTACCACCAGCCAGACGGGTCTGCAACGTGGAGATGTACTGAGATGGATCCTGACCGTATTGCACATCAAGAATAATGTTCGGATTAGCCTTTTCGAATCCCTTGACCACGTCACCAATCTGATTCTCTTTGAAGTAAGAGTAGAAGGAGATCTTGGTCTTCTCACCACCAGTACTACTTGATCCGCAAGCAGCAAGAGGCGCCATCATCGCTACTGCAGCCGCACCAGCCACCACCACATGGAGCATCTTGCTTTTCATAACTCTCATTTCGACTGTCCTTTCAATCGTTTATGCGCTTCAACTTTGATGCGCATAAACAAATATACCATCATATCAAGTATGAGCACGTCAAAACAATTGAAGCGCATAAATGAACGCTGGATTTCCAAAGAAAAATTGCATTCAAACATAAGATGCTCGGCGTGTCGCAGCAATTCACCACGGAACTATGTCAAGAGCCGCAGAAAGTCCAGACAAGAAGCAACAAAAGACCGGAGAAGCGAACGCAACACAACGAGGTCAACCGAAGAAGTAAATCACAATGAGCTTGGGCCAAACAGCACAAACACAAACAGAGGAAACCGATATCTTTCTAAATACAAGATCCTAAATCGCTACGGCATCCAAGTCATCAATTCCATCGCGTTCGGTGATATGAGGTTGCACCAAACGCACAGCTTCGCATGGCTTGCCATCAATCTGTTCAAACAACTCACGCACCGTCTCCACCGAAACTTGTTCCGGCACCGGATCGACGTTAGTCACGGGGTAGCGCAGCCTCTCAGCGTGACCATCCACATACACCGCCACTACTTGGACATCCCTTCCAGGCACTATATCCAACTCAGCACATAGCTGCATCAGTTCACCCAGCACTTCCGGCGTTCTGACTGCAATACCGCCATGGCAAGCCGCCAGCTCCTTCAACGTATCAGAAAAAGTCCACATGCCCCGCCATCCCGGGTAAGGCGGTACAAACAAGTCATATTGCATTCCCAGCACCGCAGCGACCACACGAGATTCATCAGCGAAAAACTTAGCAAAAGCATACTTTTCCACGCCTCGTTCCGAATCGCCAATCAACACCATACGCTGTGAGCCAACTTGAGCAAGATAGTTGACGCATAGCTGCGCGATGCGGCGGTAGTCCACATCCACGCATGGCAATCCATGTGCATCTTCGGTAGTGCCAATAAGCACAGTCGGCACTTGCAGCGCAGCCACGTCAGCCAATCGACTGTCATGCCATTCAATATCAAACACGACAACGCCATCAATAGTGCCTTGCCTTACTAAATGGTCTAAGCCCTCAACACCCTCTTCGGCAGGCATAAGCATGACGTTGCATTCCCGTTTGCCAGCCTCACTCACAATGGTCGTCAAAAATGGATGAAGCTCCGCCATCTGAGTATTCTTATCCATTCGCACCATGACCGCAATCATATTGTTGCGTCCCCCAGCCAACGAACGCGCGTTGGCATTAGGCACATACCCCAAATCCTGCATAGCCCGGTGCACGCGTTTCTTCGTAGCTTCAGAAATGGGACGGCTACCGCTCATTACATACGATACCGTCGCTTGTGAAACCCCAGCCCGTTTCGCGACATCTTTCGCGGTAACCATGCGAAAAGCCTCCATTCAATCGAAACTGCACTCAACAACTGCTTCCAGTATATCGATGCCCTTCATCGAGGCATGGTGAGACAGTCAAGAGTCCAATATCGCACCTGCACATTGCCAAATCAATACGATAAGAACCAATGCACAAAAGCGTCTTCCCAATGTGTTGCACAACACAATCGAGAAGACGCCTTTTCGCATTCAGAAACTGAAAAGCCGAAACCGAAATCAGGCTTCGATGCCGAGCTGCTGGCGTTCTTTCTTGGAATACATGAACGCAGGAAGCTGACGGCCCTGCTTGAGCCAAGCATGATATTCGGCGGTCGCCGCAAACTCCACGTCGGAAGCGGAATTCAGGCAGGTCTCCACGGAATCCTGAATAACGCCGATGATGAAGCCGACACCCACCACCTGCATGGCGATATCGTTGCTGATGCCGAACAGCGAGCAGGCCATCGGAATAAGCAGCAGCGATCCGCCGGCCACGCCGGAAGCGCCACATGCACCGAGCGCCGACACCACAGACAGCAGAATGGCGGCCGGCAGCGAAATCTGAATGCCCATCGTATTGGCGGCAGCCATGGCCATGATGGTGATGGTGACGGCGGCACCGTTCATGTTGATGGTTGCGCCCAGCGGAATGGACACGGAATACATGTCTTTATCGAGACCGAGCTTCTCGCACAGCTGCATGTTGACCGGAATGTTCGCCGCGGAGGAACGGGTGAAGAATGCAGTCAGGCCGGATTCCTTGAAGCAGCGGTACACCAGCGGATACGGGTTGCGATGCAGGTACAGGAAAATGACCAGCGGGCCGAACACGAGCACCATCAGCAGCATGGTGCCGACGAGCAGGAGCAGGAGGCTACCGTACTCAGTGAAGGCCGCCAAACCGTTTTCGGAAACGCTGGTGAACACCAAGCCCATAATGCCGAACGGGGCGAGATTGATGACCCAACGAATCACCTGAGACACGCCATCGGCCACATTGGCAAGGAACGCCTTGGAGCTTTCATTGGCAATGCCCTTCATGGCAAGACCAAACAGGCAAGCCCACATCAGAATGCAGATGTAGTTGCCGTCGATCATGGCCTGAATCGGATTGGCCACAATATTGGTCAGCAACGTCTGCACAACCTCGCTCAAGCCCTGCGGTACCACATCGGCGTCAGCGGCATCGCCCAACGATATGGTCTGCGGGAACATGCGAGACGTCAGCACCGCCACTACGGCGGACAGGAACGTGGTGAACAGATACAGGAAAAGCACCGTGCCGAAACGGCCGTCAAGCTTGGAATTGCCTTGAGCCAAAGCACTTGCCACCAGCACAAACACCAGAATCGGAGCGACGGCCTTCAATGCGCTTACGAACAGGGTGCCGAATTCGCCGATCCACGTCATATGCGGAACGACCAATGCCAGTGCGGTACCTGCGATAAGACCGACGATAATGCGGATAATCAGTGATACGCCGTTATACTTGTCGGCAACGCCACGAAGCGCTTTCGAAATATGGTTCATATTCTCTCTCGTTCTTTCCAGCCGGCTTGCCTTTGCCAGCCAGCACAACAAGAGCACATCCTAATCACGCTTGATAACACGAAATGTAAAGTGTCCAATTATAGGGACGCGCAACTTCAACACGCCATAGCGATGCGGTCAAATATGAGTACAGCGATGGACAGTTTTTATATATCTTTATTCCGCGAGCAATACCTGCTGATCAGACTGTTAATCAGCCAAGCGGCACTTTCGAAACGAATGTACGAGGCTCTCCCGTCACTGGATCGTCGAAACGTAATTCACGAGCCACTAATTCCAACGGCTGCGAGAAATCATCGTAAGAATGCTGCACAATATTCGGATAGAAATCATCGCCCAAAATCGGCAAGCCCAACGAATTCATATGCACACGCAACTGGTGCGTTTTGCCGGTTTTCGGGTGCAGCACATAATTCACATATGCTTTGCCGTCGACGCAACGTACCGCGCTCCCCCGCTCAATCAACGTTTGCGCATTGACGGTTTCCGGAATTTCGTACGCCTGAAGTCGCCCGCGATCCTTGCAAATATGCGATGCTCGGATTGCCGGAAATGGTTGGTGCCTGTCGATTCTTACGATTGTTCCGTACTGCGGATGACGTTCGGGGGCAAGCGGCGCCAAACATTCATAGGTTTTGATGGTTTTGCGATTCTGGAACAGCATTTGGTAAGCGCCACGCAATTCCGGTTTGCGCACAAATACGACGATACCTGCGGTAAGTCGGTCCAAACGGTGTGCGGGAACAATATCGGGTTCGCCATACTGTTCCCGAAGTCGGATCAACGCGGTTTCGCGATACCACATGCCACGCGGTGTGGTGGCGAGAAAATGCGGCTTGTCAACCACGATAATCGCATCGTTCTCGTAAAGAACCCCATATTCGAACGGAATATGAGGCTCTTCAAGAACGTAACGATGCCTCTTCTGCTGACGCTGTTGACGCATCGTATGAACGATTACTCCACGGTGACGGATTTGGCGAGATTACGCGGCTTGTCAACGTCGTAATTCTTCAGCTTGGCCATGTCCATGGCGAATAGCTGCAGCGGCACCACATCCACCAGCGGGCTCATCAGCGTCGGGCAGGCCGGGCGCCAGAACACCACGTCCGCATAGCGTTCAACATCGGGGTCATTCTCTTCGGCCACGGCGATAATGTACGCGCCACGGGCCTTGACCTCTTCGATACCGGAAATGACCTTGGCGTGCAGCACATTGCGGCCACGCGCCGGCGGCACGATGAATACTACCGGTTCATCTTCGTCCACCAATGCGATCGGACCGTGCTTGAGCTCGCCGGCCGCAAAACCTTCGGTGAAGGTGTAGGCGATTTCCTTCAATTTCAACGCGCCTTCCATCGCGACCGGGTAGCCGACATGACGGCCCAGGAACAGGAAGGACTTCGCATCGATCATCTGCGCGGCCGCATCATGCACGGTCTTGGTCTGCGTGTCAAGAATCCACTGGATCTTGCGAGGCATGTCTTTGAGGGAATCCAACGTCTGCGCGATCTCGTCGCGGAACATTGCACCCTTGACCTGCGCCAAATACAAGCCAAGCACGTAGGCGGCAGTAATCTGCGCCACGAACGCCTTGGTGGAGGCGACCGCCACTTCCGGACCTGCGTGCGTGTACAGCACCGCGTCGGATTCACGCGGAATGGACGCGCCCTGCGTGTTGCAGATGGCCAGCACTTTCGAACCCTGCTCACGCGCGTGACGCAATGCCATCAGCGTATCCATGGTTTCACCGGACTGCGAAATGGCCACCACCAACGTGCGCGGGGTGAGAATCGGATCACGATAGCGGAATTCGTGGGCGAGTTCCACTTCCACCGGAATACGCACCCAATGCTCGATGGCGTACTTGGCCACCATGCCCGCATAGGCGGCGGTACCGCAGGCGATGACGATAATCTTGTCGATCGCCTTGAAATCATGCTCGTCGATGCGAACCTCGTCAAGATTGAGATTGCCGTCCTTGCCGAGACGTCCCAACAGCGTGCGCTGCACCGCCGCCGGCCCTTCGTGGATCTCCTTGTCCATGAAGGAGTCCCAACCGCCCTTTTCGGCCGCGGAAGCATCCCAATCCACGGTGTAGGTCTTTGGATCGGCCACGATGTTGCCCATGAAATCAGACACCACGACCTTATCGGCGGACACCATCACGGCCTGATCCTGGTTGATTTCCATGGCACGCTTCGTGTAGGCGACGAACGCGGCCACATCGGAACCGAGAAAATTCTCACCTTCGCCAAGACCAACCACCAGCGGCGAATCATGGCGGGCGCCGACCACGATACCCGGCTGACGGCAGTCGGTGGCGAGAATCGTGAACGCGCCTTCCAGCATGCGCGCCAAGCGTCGCACGGCCTTGAACAGGTCGGGCTTGCCGGTTTCCTCAACGATTTTCTCGCTGATTTTGCCTAGCAGTTTCGCCGCGACCTCCGTATCGGTTTCCGATGAGAAACGGTAACCTTCCGTCTGCAGATCAAGACGCAGCTGAGAGGCGTTTTCGATGATGCCATTATGAATGATGGCGACCTTGCCGTCACGCGAAGTATGCGGATGCGCGTTGATGTCATTCGGCACGCCGTTGGTGGCCCAACGGGTGTGTCCGATGCCCACGGTGGCCATCGGCATTGGATTGCGTTCCACGTCTTCGATCAGATTGGCGAGGCGCCCCGCCTTCTTGCGCACTTCCACATGGTCCATGCCGGGCGCGGTCAGCGCCACACCGGCCGAATCATACCCGCGGTATTCCAAACGCTGTAGGCCTTGGAGGCACACTTCCAACGGCTTGCCGCACGCGGTTTCCACATTTCCTGCATATCCTACGATTCCACACATAACACCTCAGCTTATCGGGTAATGGTGTCATTTTCGAAACGAAACCGCTCATCGCGCCGAACCTTTGATATATGAACACAAAAATCCCCATGCCGACAGTTTTCAACATGGGGATTTTCTTCGGTTATTCCCTTGATCGCAATTCTTGCGACGAAGAGATGTCTGATCCTTAACGATTATGCCTACGGCGATTTACAGCACGTGCTGCAGGAAGTCCTTGAATCGTGGTTCCTGCGGATTGTCGATGATGTCAGGACCGCCCTGTTCCACAACAACACCGCCGTCCATGAATACGATCTGATCGGCGACTTCGCGCGCGAAGCCTATTTCGTGGGTGACAACCACCATGGTCATGCCTTCTTTCGCCAAAGACAGCATGACGTTCAGCACTTCGCCCACCAATTCCGGATCGAGTGCGGAAGTCGGCTCGTCGAACAGCATGATTTCCGGCTTCATGGCAAGCGCACGGGCGATGGCCACGCGCTGCTGCTGGCCGCCGGAAAGCTGTGCCGGATAGTGATCGAGGCGATCGCCCATGCCCACGCGATTCAGCTCTTCGATGGCAAGCTTGCGGGCTTCCTTTTTATCCATGTGCTTGACGTGGACTGGCGCTTCCATCACATTTTCGAGAGCCGTCATGTGCGGGAACAGGTTGAACCTCTGGAATACCATGCCCAGTTTGGAACGCTGCTCGGCCACTTCCTTGTCGTTCAGGGTCTGCAGCACCTGCTTGCCGTCCTTGTCGACGTACTTGTAGCCGATCATTTCGCCGTCGACGTCGATTTCGCCGCCGGTCAGCGTTTCCAACTGGTTGATCAGGCGCAGGAACGTGGATTTTCCGGAACCAGAAGGTCCCAGAATCACCGTCACCGAGCCGGGCATAACCGTCATATCGACGCCCTTGAGCACGTGCAGGCTACCGAAAGCCTTATGCACCTGCGTGGCCTTCACTGCGGGAACAACACCGTTGGTGGTTGGTTCAGTCATTGCTCACTCCCCTCACGCGGTCATGCCCGCGAACGTTGCCTCGTTCTGCTTGGCGATATCGTCTTTCGGTTCGCCTCCGGTTTTGCCCGGCAGCGGCGGCTGCTTGCCGCGCGCGCCGGCCGGTCGCGCATCGAAGCCCTTGCCGAAATGCTTCTCCAGGCGAGACTGCAGCACCATCAGAATGGAGGTGATCACCAAGTACCAGATGCAGGCCACGATCAGCAGCGGAATCGGCTTGTACAGTCGGGTTGCGATTGCGGTGGTGGCGAACTGCAGTTCCAACGTGAACGGCACGGCGTTGACCAGCGAGGTGGTCTTCAACATGCCGATGAACTCGTTGCCGGTCGGCGGAATGATGATGCGCATGGCCTGAGGAAGCACCACGCGACGCATAATCATGGAACGCTTCATGCCCAGCGCCTTGGCCGCTTCGGTCTGACCCGGATCGACGGCTTCAAGACCCGCACGCACGATTTCAGCCAGATATGCCGCTTCGTTCAATGCGAGACCCAGCCATGCCGCGTTGAACGCGGTAATGACGGACTGCGAGTCAATGCTCCAGAATTCAATGGAAGTGAACGGAATGCCCACGCCGATGCGAGGCACCAACACGGCGAACAGACCCCAGAACACCAGCTGCGTATACACAGGGGTGCCACGGAAGAACCAAATGTAGAACCAGCTCACGCCACGCAGCACCGGATTGATGGACTTGCGCATCACGGCCAGGATCACTGCCAGAATAATGGCGATGACCATGGAAATGACCGTCAGCAGCAGCGTGTATTTGATGCCTTCGAGCACATTCTCGTCGAACAGGTACTTCCAGACCACATTCCATTCGAAACGCGGATTGGTGATCAGGCCCTGCAGCAGCATGGCGGCGAGCAGAGCAACGATGACCGCCGCCACAATCGGGCCCGTACGCTTAACCGGCAGCGCCTTGATGCGATTCGGAATATCGAGGCCGTCGCCGTCGATCTGTTTCTTCGCCATGATGCTTCAGTTCCTCCGTTGTTGATGTAAATAGTGGGGATGAGATCAGTCGAGATCGGTCGGGTTGATCTCAGCCTTGTCGAGAGCGCCGGATTCCACACCCCAATGCTTGAGGATCTTCATATACGTGCCATCGTCCATCAGCTTCTGTACGGCCTTCTGCACGGCTTCAGCAAGCTGGGTGTTGCCCTTCTTGACAGCGATGCCCTGCTTGGCCACACCTTCGACGTCACCCAAGGCTTCAAGCTGTCCGTCGGTCTGGGAGATGGCATAGCCAGCGACCGGCGAATCAGCATAGAACGCATCGGCCTTACCCGTAGCCACTGCGGTGGCCGCTTCGGCCTGACGCTTGTACGACATCACTTCGGCCTTGTTATCGGCCTCGCATCCTTTGGCGATGGTGTTGGCTTCCTCTTCCTGCACGGTGCCGGTCTGCACCGCGATCTTCGCGCCGCACATGTCGGAAGTGTCAAGCTTCTTCGGATTGCCCTTCTTCACGGCCCACGTGGAACCTGCACGGTAGTAGCTCACGAAATCCACGGACTGCATACGCTCTTCGGTGATGGTCATGGCGGTGATGCCCAGATCATACTTGGAGCCAATGGAAGGAATGATGGTGTCGAACATGGAAGACACGATGTTTGGCTTCAAACCAAGCGTCTTGGCGATGGCCTTGGTCATGTCGATATCATAGCCGACCGGAGTCTTGCCGTCTTCGGCATAGAATTCAGCCGGAGCGTACGAAAGCTCCATACCGGCGGAAAGCTCGCCTTCCTTCACCAAATCGCCGGACGAAACCAGCTTGGCCAGCTCGTCATCTTTTTTAATGGTGCTGACATCGTAACCGGTGGTAGTGTTCGATGAATCCGACGAATCACCGGAATTGGACGCCTCGGAGGTGCCACAAGCGGCAGTGGAAAACAACATCGCCGCACTCAGCGCAAGCGCCACAACGGACTTGATCTTCAAAGACATGATACGCATATCCTTCTTCTTATCTCTTCATTGCCATACCGAAAATCTCAACGCCATTCGGTTGCAGAGAACCTCAGTATCTCAAATAGGCACGATAAGAGCGCAATGCTACATGTACGTTACATTGCGCAAACCTTACGTATCAGCCAAGAATCGCGCGATGAAGCTCCATCAAATCACGGAAAATCCATATACGAAAAATGGAAGACACGCGGATTCGATCCGCATGCCTTCCGTCATATCAGCTTCACAGTATCGCCGTATGCGATGCCTGCCTTACGTTTGATCGTTCAGCCGAGGTCGGTCGGATTGATTTCGGCTTTGTCAATCGCTCCGTTCTCCACGCCCCAATGCTTGAGGATCTTCATATACGTGCCGTCATCCATGAGCTTCTGCAGTGCGGCCTGCACCGCCTTGGCGGTATCGGAATCGCCCTTCTTGATCGCCACGGCCTCCTTGGTCACGCCGACATCCTCGCCGAGGGCTTCTAGCGTATCTTCGGTTTGCGCGATGGCATAGCCGGCAACCGGCGAATCGGCATAGAATACGTCGGCCTTGCCCGTCGCCACGTTCGTGGTCACATCGGTCTGCAGCTTATTCGACAGAATCTGCACTTCGGACTTGCCGTCGGCCTTGCATTGTTTGGCGGCCGCGTTGACTTCCTCTTCCTGCGTGGTACCCGTCTGCACCGCAATCTTCAAGCCGCACAGGTTGGAAGTATCGACCTTGTTCGGATTGCCCTTCTTCACCACCCACGTGGAACCGGCCTTGAACATGCTCACGAAATCGACGGCTTCCATCCGCTCAGGCGTGATGGTGAACGACGAAATGCCGATATCGTACTTGGTGCCGATCGATGGAATGATCGAATCGAAATTCGACGTTTGCGGCACAGTCTCAAGACCGAACATATTGGCGAGCGCCTTCGCGATATCGACATCGAAGCCGACCGGAGTCTTGCCGTCCTCCGCAAGGAATTCGGCGGGAGCGTACGACGTGTCCATGCCGATGGTGAGCTTGCCGTCCTTGGCGACTGATTTCGGCAGCATCGCGGCTATATCGTCATCCTTCGTCACGCCGGAAACGTCATAACCGGTGGTGTTCGACGACGACTCAGAATCGCCGGAAGCCGCGGAATCGGACTTTTCCGATGTGCCGCACGCACCCAACGAAACGATCATGGCGGAGCTTAGTGCAAAAACAGCGAGTTTCCTCAGATTATTGAAAGCCATCGCGAATCCTCTCTTCATCACCAACCGTATGAATACGGCCGAACCGAAGTTCTGCAGGCAACATAGAAAACGATTGCTACGGCCACGTTAATAGCACGCAAACTCTATTCGATATGCCGTTTTCCCTTACGAAAAAGCGGGTTTTGCCATATCACAATATGATCAAAACCCGCTTTGTTCCCGGCACGTCGCCAGCTAGGCGATTTGAAACCGTCTGACCCGCAGACGGTTCAATCATGGAATCATTCGGCGCCCGGCGTATTGATTTCCGACGTTTTGATGGCACCGTCCTCGACACCCCAATACTTGAGGATCTTCAGATACGTACCGTCGTCGATGAGCTTCTGCACGGCCTTCTGCACGGCCTCATCCATCTGGCTGTCGCCTTTTTTGATGACGATGCCTTCCGGGGCGACGCCTTCGACCTTGCCCAATGTTTCCAGCTGTCCATCGGTCTGCGCGATGGCATAGCCCGCAACCGGCGAATCGGCATAGAACACGTCAGCCTTGCCGGTAACAACGTTCGTGGTCACATCGGTCTGCAGCTTGCTGGAGATCACTTCAAGCTTATCCTTGTCGTCGGCCTCGCATTGCTTGGCCATCTTGTTCGCTTCGGTCTCCTGCATGGTTGCAGTCTGCACGGCCACCTTCTTGCCGCACAGATCGGACGTGTCGATCTTGTTCGGATTGCCTTTCTTCACGGCCCATGCCGATCCGGCATCGAAATGGCTTACGAAATCAACCGCTTCCAAACGTTCCTTGGTCACGGTGAACGACGAAATGCCGATATCGTACTTGGATCCGACCGATGGAATGATCGAATCGAAATTCGCGGTTTCCGGATCCGCTTCAAGGCCGAACACCTGCGCCAAAGCCTTGGCGATATCGACATCGAAACCGACCGGAGTCTTGCCGTCCTCCGCAAGGAATTCGGCGGGAGCGTACGACGTGTCCATGCCGATGGTGAGCTTGCCGTCCTTCGTCACATAGTCAGGCAACAGTTTGGCGATGTCATCGTCTTTCTGCACCGACGAAACGTCATAACCCTTCAGTTCGCTCGATTTCGAACCGCTATCGGACGAAGCCGCATCGTCGCTTCCATCACTGGTGCCGCATGCCGCTCCAGCGAACAGCATCGCAACGCTCAGCGCACACGCGGCAGCCGCCTTCAGACTTTTCTTCGCTTCCATATCCTTTTCTCCTATATCTCGCTCGGTCTATTCGACCGAATCCGAACCATACATTAGAGAGGGCAAGCTACAAAAAGATTACGACCACCGCTTTATGTCAGCATGTGAAACCGGAAATTTTCCGGTTTCGACTTATCGCACTTGCTTGTTGGCATAGCGCATGGCACGCAACGCCTCACGCTTATCTTGTTCCTCGCGCAATGCCTGACGCTTGTCGAATTCCTTCTTGCCTCGGGCCAACGCAATTTCCGCCTTGACGCGGCCATCCTTGAAATACAGGCTCAGCGGAATGATGGTGAAACCTTTGGCTTGGCTTTGACGTGCCAGCTTGTCGATCTGCGCCGCATGAAGCAGCAGCTTACGCTTGCGTTTAGGGGCATGATTGTTCCACGTACCATTGAGATATTCAGGAATGTTGGCCCCCTCAAGCCACATTTCACCACGACGGTCGATGGTGATGAACGATTCAGCCAGCGATGCGCGTCCCTCACGAAGCGACTTCACCTCAGTGCCGGTCAACACCAGACCGGCTTCATACTTGTCTTCGATGGCGTAATCATGGCGTGCCTTCTTGTTCTGTGCAATCGGCTTCACACCTTGCTCCTTGGCCATGTCGGACCTCCTTTCCGGTTCTTCGAAGAAGTGTTCTGCAACGCAACAATCGACGATATCACGAAAGCGCGCCGCCCAACGATTCAGGCGGCGCGCTCCCGTGACACAACACTCAAGGAAAAACTCAAACGCTCCTTGATGAATCAGTGCACATACCAGAACTGTGACGCGTTGTATAGCGTGCGGTACGACACGTTGTAGGGACCGCCGGACGCATTCATCTCGGAAATGGTGATGGTGCTTCCATTCACCGCTTCCACAACGGCCACATGACCGTAGAAACCATCTGCTCCAGCCTGTCCGGGAAGGAAAGAGAGAGCCGCTCCCACCTGCGGATTATGGTCCACTCGCAGACCATACGAGGAAGCGGTAAGATACCACTGACCACCGTTGCCCAAGTACGAGGGGGTTCCGATGCCCATCTGTCTACGACGTTCGTACGCCCACCACGTACACTGGCCGGCCACGTAGCCATTGCCGTAATCGCCATTGGAGGTTCCCTGACCGGAATTGTTATTAGTACTCGGCGCGGGAGCAGGCGTAGGAGTAGGAGTAGGCGCGGGAGCAGGCGTCACATTGTTGCCACCACTATTGGTATTGTTGTTGCCTGGCTGGGTCTGCCCTTGATTGCCACCATTGTTTTGATTAGCTGCTGCGGCCTGCTCGGCTGCATACTGTCGATTGAAGGAATCGACCTGCGACTGCAACATAACCGTTTGCGCCGCCTGTTTGGCCACGCTGCCGTTCAGCTGCGACTGTTGGCTTTCCAATTCGGCACGGCGGGTTTCGCCTTCTGCACGCAACTGGTCAAGCGAGTCGCGCTGGGTCTGTGCGGAAGCAGCAGCCTGCTGCGCGGAAGCGGCTTTTTCGTCAGCTGCGGTTTTCAGATTGGCGATCTGCTTTTCGATGGCGGCGAGACGTTCGCTGCGGTTCATCGACGTGTTCAACGTATTCGCCGCATCGCTGGCCGCATTGGCTTCGGTACGGCTCAACGCATCACGAGACTGCATGGAATTAATAAATTCCTGCGTACTCGTGGAACCTGTCACCACGCTCATCACAGTGGATGCATCGGAACCATGCAGGTCTTCACGAGCCATCTGTGCCACGGCCGCATGCGCGTCGTCGTAGTCCTTGCCCGTTTGCTCAATCTGCTCTTCGAGGTTTTCCTTGTCTTTCTTCGCCGCTTCCAAACGGGAAGCGGCAGCCTCCGCCTCGCTTTGCGCCGAAGCAGCAGCAACATTGGCCTCATCGACCTGAGCCTGGGCCGCCGGAATCTTCGTATTCGTCAATTCGTCCAGCTCGACGATCTTGTTTGCCAGATCGGACTTCACACCAGAAAGCTGCGAACGCAACTGCACTTCACGCTGTGCGCTGTCGGACTTCCGATTCTGCGCGTTCACCAGATTGCTATACGTATTAGCATGCGCCTGCGGAACAGCAGGCGAGAACGGGGCGATCGCCATCGTGGCGCACATAGCCCCCGTTGCAAACACCGCAGCGGCCGGCTTGAGAGCTTTTTTGCTTATCATTCGGTCACTTGCCTCCCATCATTGTTCCACACCATAGCATCTCATGCTTAAAATCCGCGACACGTAATGCCACTTGCCATTAAGTAATACTTATCAGGCCTTCAGATATCTATGCAGCGATACCGTGGATGCAATCACGGACAGCAATACCGCTCCAAGAACCAGAATCGGCGAAATCCAAAGCACTGTCATCTGATTCACATACGGAATCCATTTTACGGAAGTCGCAAGCCAATCAGTGACGAATACCTTCACCAATACCGAAAGCGTAGCGCAAGACAGCAGCGAACCCACCAACGACGCGATCGCACCTTCCAGAATGAACGGCAATCGAATCGTCCAGTTCGAAGCACCCACCAAACGCATGATTTCCGTTTCGGTTTTGCGAGACGCCGCAGACATGCGAATCGTGGTGCCGGTCAGCATAATGGCAACAACCACCATCACCGCAGCCAACGCGGCGGTCGCAATGGTAGCGCGGTTCAGTACGGCGAAAACCGGCTCGAAAATCTGCCGTTGGTCACTGACGGTATCGACGCCTTCCTTACCGGAAAGCACTTCGGAAACCACTTGGTATTTTTCAGGATTCTTGAGTTTGAGCCACAATGAATCCTGCATGTCATCGGCAGTGAGCGTACGCCCCTGATATTCGCCGTTCGGATATTGCTTGAGGAAGGTGTCGTTATAGAAATCTTCCTTGCTGACGAAGGTGATCTGCGAAACATCATCGGCAAGCTCGTTGCGGATGGTTTGCTGCAAGTCGTTAATCTGTGCCTGCGTCGCGGAGGTTCCCGCGGTGCAGTTCACGGATTGGCTGGTGCCGTCGGGGCACATCCACACCACCACTTCGACCTTGGAATACCAATCGCCTTTGGCTTTGGTGATCTGTGCCTGGGTAAGCACCGACGCTCCGATGAACAGGAATGAGATGAAGGTAACGAGCATCACCGAAAGCAGCATGGGTACGTTGCGCTTGAGGCTGCTCCAGGTTTCGGAAAGAATGAAACGCAAACGCATCAGTCGTTCTCCTTGTTTTCGGACGTTTCATGCTGTTCGGAGGATTGCTCGACGGATTGTTCTGCGCAGTTCGCCGCGTCATCGTCGGTCGCCGCAGGAACAGCAGGAGGGGTCGGCGGCACCGGCGGCGCGGGAGGCATCGGCGGTGCCGGAGGCGCAGGAACCGTTGGCTCTGCCCGCTGTTCGTTTTCATCCGCGTTGCCTGATTCGGCGCTTGTTTCAGGCGAAACGATAGTGGCATCGGCATTGGATTCGCTCTGGGAACGTGCAGACGAATCAGCTTGTTCCTGTTCTGCAAGCTCCTCGAGCTTCAGCCCCTTGCCCCAGGTCAACGTGGTTTCCACCGAAGCGAACGCCTCTCCATAACGGCCTGTGCGACCGGAATGCACGGAATTGGCAAGTCGTGCAATGCCCGCATCTTCATTGTCGCCGTGGATGGCCGCAGCCACGGCATCAACCGCATTCGCCGCGGTTTCGGCTCGCGTCGAACCTTCCACATCCACCGTCCCCTCGGAAGCATCAGGCACGACCAAACCGCTTGGCGCACGGTATTTCGCGTCAGCATCGCCACCATTCAGCGCCTGATGCGATTTGGATTCCACTTCGGCATCCGGGAAGTACAGTGCGGAATCGTAGGATCCCTGCTGCTCGTCACGCACGATTTTGCCGGTATGCAATTCGACCACGCGCTTGCGCATGGAGTTGACGATTTCCTCATTATGCGTGGCCATGACGACGGTGGTGCCGGTGCGGTTGATGGCATCCAGCACTTCCATAATGCCCAACGATGTGGTCGGATCAAGGTTTCCGGTAGGCTCGTCGGCCAACAGGATCTGCGGATGGTTCACATACGCTCGCGCGATGGCCACGCGCTGCGCCTCACCGCCGGAAAGCTCATGCGGATAGCTGTCCTCCTTGCCGGTAAGCCCAACCGTCTGCAGTACTTTCGGCACCAACGATTTGATGGTGGAACGGCTTGTGCCGATCACTTCAAGTGCAAACGCCACATTCTCCCACACCGTTTTGTTGTTCAACAGCTTGTAATCCTGGAAGACGAAGCCGATGGAACGACGATAATGCGGTACCTGCCGTGCGGACAGGCGTCGCAAATCGTTGCCTGCGACGCGGATCTCGCCGTCCGTGGCCTCCTCTTCACGCAGCAACAGGCTCAGCAATGTGGTTTTGCCGGAACCCGATGCGCCCACGAGGAACACGAAATCCCCTCGATTGATGTCGAGGTTGATGTCATCCAACGCAGGCCTGGTGCCTTTCGGATACACCTTGCTCACATGTTCAAGCGAAATCAGCGCCATCGTCGTACCCCTCCACTATGTGCTGTTCTGATTACGGTAATCGCGGCCTTTAGTCTTCCGCTTCTTCCGCCGCCTCACGACGCTGTTCATGACGCCAGCGGATACCAGCCTCGATGAACGCGTCGATATCACCGTCGAACACGGCTTGGGTCTGCGAGGTCTCATAGCCAGTGCGCAGATCCTTGACCATCTGGTACGGATGCAGTACGTAGGAGCGCATCTGATCACCCCAGCTGGCCTTGATATCGCCGGCGAGTTCCTTCTTTTTCTTGGCTTCCTCTTCGTGGCGCAGCACCAGCAGTCGGGACTGCAGCACGGCCATGGCCGCGGCACGATTCTGAATCTGCGAGCGCTCATCCTGCATGGTCACCACAATGCCGGTCGGAATGTGGGTGATGCGCACCGCGGAATACGTGGTGTTCACACCCTGACCGCCAGGACCGGAAGAGCAGTAGGTATCAATACGGATTTCGGAATCAGGCACGTCGATATGATCGGTCGCTTCGACAAGTGGCACCACTTCCACAGCCGCGAAGCTGGTCTGACGGCGGCCCTGGTTGTCGAATGGGGAGATGCGCACCAGACGGTGAGTACCGCCTTCCACACTCATGCGACCATACGCATAAGGGGCATCCACCTGGAAGGTGGCGGACTTGATGCCTGCCTCTTCCGCATAGGAAGTGTCCATGACCTTGGCCTTGTAGCCGTTGCGTTCCGCCCAACGCAGGTACATGCGCAACAGCATCTGCGCGAAGTCGGCCGCATCCACGCCGCCGGCACCGGAACGAATGGTCACCACAGCGGAACGTTCGTCGTATTCGCCGTCAAGCAGGGTTTGGATTTCCATGTCTGCCAGATCGTTCTGAATGCTTTCGACTTCGGACTGCGCTTCCGCCAACGTGTCGGCGTCGTCTTCTTCCTGCCCCAATTCCACGAGCGTTTCGACGTCGTCGATACGCTGGCTTGCGGAGGCGAGACGCTTCAACTGGGACTGTACCGCAGAAAGCTTGCTGGTCACCTTCTGCGCGTTTTCAGGGTCATCCCACAGTCCCGGTTCGGCCGCCTGCACTTCAAGATCCTTGGCCTGTGCGGTCAGTCGGTCGACGTCAAGCGCCTTGGAAATCGATTCGTATTTGGCGCGCGCTTCGCCGATCGCTTGGGAAAAATCAAATTCTGCCATCGTTTACACCATACATTTCTTTATGCGTTCTTTATATTCTGTCATGGAGCCTCATACGGCTTTCACACAATCCTCAACTTTTCCACATGCCCGCATGCTCGCTCCCATCTTGCCGAGCCGCGAACCAGTCTCGTTACGTATGGGAATGCAGACCCGGGGAGGATCATACCAGGCCAAGGGCGTCAAAGACCTGCGTAGATAGCAGGAATCACCAGACTCAGCAGCATCGCCGCAGCAATGACGATGCACACCGCTCGCACCAAAGTGCGACGACGGCGCTCTCGCTGCTCGCGTTCGCTTCTGTAGTCACTCATGGGGCACCAGTATAGGCAACACCTTCTACTTATCGACTTCCGGCATTTTTGACGCAGTCTCGTATTTCATGCGCGGAAATCATGCGCGAATCATTCGAAAACGTGAACGAATCATTTATGGTAGGGCTCTCCGGCATTGATTTTGTACGCACGATAGATCTGTTCCAACAAAATAACGCGCATTAACTGATGCGGGAACGTCATTTTGGAGAAGCTCAGCAGGTAGTCTGCCCGTTTTAAAATCGTTGGATCGAGTCCGAGCGAGCCGCCGATGATGAGTTGGATATGGCTTGTGCCATGCAGCCCGAGACCGTCGATTTTCCGCGCAAGTTCCTCGCTGGTCAGCTGCTGGCCTTCGATGGCGAGCGCGATGACGAACGCATCGTCACGTATATGCTTGGCGATGCGTTCGCCTTCCTTGGCTTTGATTTGCCGTTCAACTCCCTCACTGGCATGCTCGGGTGTTTTCTCGTCGGCCACTTCGACGATGTCAAGCTTGCAGTATCGGCTGAGGCGTTTCGAATATTCGGCGATGGCGTCGCGCAGATATTTTTCCTTGACTTTGCCGACGGTGATAAGGGAGATTTTCATGGCTTGTTTTTTAGTTCTTGTGCAGTTTTTCGTTCAGTTCGATACCGGTCTTGCGATAGCGCGCTTCGATACGTCCGGACACCGAGTTACGGATGAACAGAATGTTGTCTTTGCCGGAAAGGTCGGCGCCCTTGACGGTTTCGAGCGGTTCTCCCGCTGCGACCTTGGCCTTGTCGTAGATGGTCACCTTGGTGCCGGCTGTCACATACAGACCGGCTTCAACCACGCAATTGTCGCCGAGGGAGATGCCGATGCCCGCGTTCGCGCCGAGCAGAGAATGCTCGCCAATGGAGTTCTTGAGCTTGCCGCCGCCGGACAGGGTACCCATGATGGATGCGCCGCCGCCGATGTCGGAACCGTTGCCGACCACAACACCTTGGGAGACTCGGCCTTCCACCATGGAAACGCCGAGCGTGCCGGCGTTGAAGTTCACGAAGCCGGCATGCATGACGGTGGTGCCTTCGGAAAGGTGGGCGCCCAAACGCACGCGGTCGGCGTCGCCGATACGCACACCGGTCGGCACCACATAGTCGACCATGCGCGGGAACTTGTCGATCGACAGCACGTTCACGTCGACCTTCGGCAGGCCCGGAGCGCTCTGGTTGGCGGCGGCCATCACATCGAGCTTGCGTAGCGCGAAATCCTCGACCGCGAACGGGCCATAGTTGGTCCACACCACATTGTTAAGGGCCGCGAAAATGCCGTCCAGGTTCAGTGTGTTCGGCTTGGCCAGACGCATGCTCAGCAAGTGCAGACGCAGGTAGGCGTCGGCTGCGTCTTCGATCGGCTCGTCAAGCTTCGATACGGTGAACACCGGAATACGGCGTACGCCACGCACGTCCGCTCCCTCATGGGCGAGGTTGCCGAAATCATGGTTCGGGCGAGCCACTTCCTCCGGCTCCTCGCCAAGCTTCAATTCCGGATACCAAACATCCAGAGTATTGCCGGCCGCGTCCACGCTGGCCAGACCCCAACCCCACGCAGTGCGCTGATCGGTCATTCTTTGCTCCTTCACAATAGTGATTGCATTACTTGCACGTTTCCGTGCAATACTTTAGCCGCAGGGCTTGGCGAAAGACATCACGATTCCATGAAACAGCGAAAAAACAACTATCGACGGTCGATTGGAACGTAATCGCGTTCGGTGTAACCGGTGTACACCTGACGTGGGCGACCAATCTTGGTGTTCGGATCGGCAAGCATCTCACGATATTGCGCAATCCAACCGGGAATGCGCCCCAATGCGAACAATGTGGTGAACATCGACGGATCGAAACCGATCGCACGGTAGATCAATCCCGTGTAGAAGTCGACATTCGGATACAGGTGACGAGACACGAAATACTCGTCATTCAGCGCGATCTTCTCCAATTCCGTGGCGACGTCGAACAATGCACGCTCATCGGCAGGCAATTTCAACGTATCCGCGCGTTCCATGATCTTCTGCAGATACGTCTTGGCGATCGCCGCACGAGGATCATACGATTTGTACACGCGGTGGCCAAGGCCGGAAATGCGCTGACCTCTGGTTTTGGCATCTTCCACGAATTTCTTGACGGTTTTACCCGAATCGCGAATGGCTTTGAGCTGGCGCAACACCGCCTCATTCGCGCCGCCATGCAATGGGCCCGAAAGCGCGTTGATGCCTGCGGCGACCGCGGAATACAGGTTGGCGTGGGCGGAACCGGCGATACGCACCACGGACGTGGAGCAGTTCTGCTCATGATCGGCATGGATGATCAGCAGTCGGCCGAGCGCGTGCACGTACAGCGGATCGGAGTCGAACGGCTCGTACGGCACCGCGAAGCACATGCGCAGAAAATCGTCCACGTAACCGCGCGAATAATCCGGGTACAGCATCGGCTCATCGCGGCGACGGCGGAAAATGTAGCTGACGATGGTTCGCGCCTTCGCCATGATAATGGTCGCGGCTTCGTCAAGCTGGTCGGAATCGTTGATATCCGTGGTATCCGGGTAGAAGGTGGCGAGCGCGTTGACCGCGGACGCCATCACGCTCATCGGATGCGCGGTACGCGGGAAGGAGCCCATGAAAGTGCGGAAATCCTCCCCCACCATCGTGCGATGGTTGATGTCGGAGATGAAACGGTCGTACTGCTCCTGATTCGGCAGTTCGCCGTGGCGCAACAGCCATGCGACCTCAAGAAAATCAGATTGCTCGCACAGTTGCTCGATCGGGTATCCGCGGTAGCGCAGAATCGAGTTCTTGCCGTCGATGTAGGTGATTTTCGATTCGCACTGCGCGGTCGTCAAAAATCCGGGGTCAAGCGTGACCCAGCCATCATTACGCAGCGTGGATACCACGATGCCGTCCGCGCCTGCCGTGGCTTCGACCACCGGCAGGGTGAAGTCTTTGGATTCCACACTCAGATTGGCTGTGGCCATGCTTGCACGCTCCTTAACCGTCCATAACCGTTCGGAAGTATCGAACACTATATGGCATCCGCGTTTCCAAGCATGGTTTCGTCTCAAAATCAATCGATTGACATTCGATTCTTCATTCCCATATAACGAATATTCAGTTTTTCCCGTACAAATACGCACATAAAAAGCCGATGTCTAGAATTGCAAAAGAATTCCAGACATCGGCTTCGTCTGATGAATTTTGTTAGTCCACCTACGAAATCACAACGTTTTCGCCAACCATTGATCACTTGTCGCGAACGGTGAGGATCACCGGGCCATTATCGGTGATGGCGATGGTGTGCTCGCTGTGCGCGCCACGGGAACCATCGGAGCTCTTCAGTGTCCAACCGTCCTTCGGATCCTGGTAGATCTCGTCGGTGGTCTTGAGGAACCACGGTTCGATGGCGATGACCAAGCCCGGACGCAGCTTGTAGCCGTGGTGGGCGCGGCCGTCGTTCGGCACATGCGGATCGCCGTGCATGATACGGCCGACGCCGTGGCCGCCGAATTCCAGGTTGATCGGATAACCGTATTCGCGAGCCACATCGCCGATGGCTGCGGAAACATCGCCCAAACGGTTGCCCGGCTGTGCAGCGGCGATACCAGCTTCCAAAGCCTCTTCGGTGCACTTGATCAGGCGCAGATCCTCAGGATCCTTATGTTCGCCGACCACAAAGCTGATGGCGGAATCAGCAACCCAACCGTCGACGTTGATCGCCAGATCGAGGCTGACCAGATCGCCGTCTTTCAGGTTGTAGTCAAACGGAACGCCATGCAGCACCGCATCGTTCACGGAAACGCAAATGTAGTGTGCGAACGGGCCGGTGCCAAAATCCGGAGCGTAGTCGACGTAGCAGGATTCGGCTCCCTTGCGATCGACGATGCGCTTGTGCACGAATTCGTCGATTTCCAGCAGATTGGTACCAACTTTGGTGAATTCCTTGAGATCACGCAGAATACCGCCGACGAAACGGCCGGCCGGCTTCATCTCTTCGATCTCTTTCGGTGTTTTCAGTTCAATCATGCTTATAACCCTACTTCGTACGCCCTACAGTGCATACGTTTCTTACGATCAGGCAATCGCGTCTTACATATGAAATTGCATAATGACGATTATTCGTTTCAGATACACTGTTTTGTCACCAAAGATGGATAGTGTGAAGTCATGAGTACCACTTTGAATTCGGGCATCGATCCGGCATCGTTCTCCGCCGTGACCGGCCCTGCGCAAGACCTGTTCCGCTATGTCAATGGCCCGTGGATCGACATGTATCGCCTTCCTGACGACCGTTCCCGCTATGGTTCGTTCGACAAGCTCGCCGAAGACGCCGAAAACCAGATTCGTGAGATTCTTGAAGACGACGACTGCCCTGCCGAGAAGTCCCACGCCCTGTATGCAAGCTTCCTGGACGTTGATGCCATCAACGCTTCCGGGCTCGCCGCCATTGAACGCCAGCTTGAGGCCATTGATGCCGCTGCCAGCAAAACCGAGCTCACCCGCGCTTTGGGCGCGATGAATCCGGCGGGCGGCCCTGACTTGATTGGCATTGCCGTATATGGCGATCCCGGTGCTCCCGAAACCAACATCATCCATGTTGAGCAGGCCGGTTTGGGTCTGCCCGATGAGGCGTATTACCGTGAAGACCATTATGCGCCGATTCGCGAAGCGTACGTCGATATGGTGGCCAAGCAGCTCAAGAACGCGAAGCTTGCCGCCGATAGCGAGCAGGCCGAAGCCGACGCCAAGCGTTTCCTCGATGTTGAGACGCGTATCGCCGCGAACCATTGGGACAATGTAGCCACTCGTGATTCGGTGAAGACCTATAATCCCACTGATTATGCGGAATTGAGCGGAATGCTCGCCGATTATGATCTCGACACATGGATTGAATCCTGGCAGTCCGCATATGATCAGACTTCCGCAGCACAGGTACAACCGCTTGATTTCCGCGGTGTTTTCGACCGTGTGGTGGTGCATGAGCCGAACTTTCTCACCGGTCTTAACGCGTTCTGGAAGACCGCGGATCTTGATGATCTCAAGCTGTGGGCTCGCGTGCATGTGATCATCGGATCCACATTGGAGCTGCCGCACGAATTCGATGAGACGAATTTCGAGTTCTATGGCAAGACGTTGTCTGGTCAGAAGCAACAGCGTGTGCGCTGGAAGCGCGGCGTTTCGCTGGTCAACGGCATTTGCGGCGAGGATGTGGGCCGCGAATATGTGAAGAGGCATTTCCCCGAGTCGTCGAAGCAGCGCATGGAACAGCTGGTCGGCAATCTGATCGACGCCTACCGCGTGTCCATTTCCAGTTCCGCCTGGCTTGGCGAGGAAACCAAGCAGAAGGCGTTGGAGAAGCTTTCCAAGTTCGTGCCGAAGATCGGTTACACGAACCATTGGCGTGACTATTCCGCGCTTGACGTACATGAGGATGCCGGTTTCGCCGAGAACATGCGTGCCGCCAACCTGTATGAGACCGGCTACCAGTTGGCCAAGGTCGGCAAGAGCGTCGACAAGGACGAATGGCTGATGAACCCGCAAACGGTAAACGCCTACTATGAGCCGACCATGAACGTAATCGTGTTCCCGGCCGCCATTCTGCAGCCGCCATTCTTCGATCCGAATGCCGAAGACGCCGCGAATTACGGTGGTATCGGCGCGGTGATCGGTCATGAGATCGGCCACGGTTTCGACGATCAGGGCGCCCAGTATGACGGCGACGGCAAGCTCAACGATTGGTGGACCGAAGAAGACAAAGCCAATTTCGAACAGCTCACGCAGAAGCTCATCGACCAGTACAACGCATTCGTGCCGACCCAGCTCGCCGAAAAGTACGCCGATGATCCCACCCAAGCTCCGCATGTGAATGGCGCGCTGACCATTGGCGAGAACATCGGCGACTTAAGTGGCGTGAACATCGCACTCAAGGCGTACGCGTTCGCCCTTGACGAGGCAGCCGGCCGTGAGAAGAACGGATCCATGGACGCAATTGAGGCTTCGTTAGCTGAAGCGCCGCAAATCGACGGTTTCACCGGATTGCAACGTTTCTTCCTCAGCTATGCATCCATCTGGCGCACCAAGAATCGTGACGAGCTGGCGGAGCAGTATCTGCAGATCGACCCGCATTCCCCCGCTGAATGCCGCACGAACGGCATCGCACGCAACGTTGACCTGTTCTACAAGGCGTTCGATGTGAAGCCTGAGGACGGCATGTGGCTTGATCCCGATCAGCGCGTGCGCATCTGGTAGCGAGCCGCATCATCAATAGGCAATCGTCGCCCATCGTGCGAGGCATCGGTGCCTCCTAATATATGTCGCCGTCGAATTCTTCGGGGTTTCCCGA
This sequence comes from Bifidobacterium catenulatum PV20-2, assembly GCF_000800455.1. Taxonomy (NCBI): domain Bacteria; kingdom Bacillati; phylum Actinomycetota; class Actinomycetes; order Bifidobacteriales; family Bifidobacteriaceae; genus Bifidobacterium; species Bifidobacterium catenulatum. The sequence goes on along the minus strand of NZ_CP007456.1, from coordinate 584,819 downwards.
GAATTCGGCGGCTTCGTCATCTTCGGGAACCACTATCTCAACCGGAGCCACACCGCCGTGTCTTGCGAACGGGTCGACTCCCACTTGAGGTTCCGTGCTCTTCGTTTCCGGTTGGCTTTGGTCGTTTGGCTTGACGAACTTGCGCAACGCAGTGACGCCACGGTTGAGGTCATGCCCTGCGGCGCTGGCTTCCAGCACAATGCGCGACTGCGGTTTACCATTCATATCAGTCCATGTTTCCGTGGCAAGCGAACCTACTACAATAACCGGTTCGCCTTTCTTCAACGATTGGCAGATGTTTTCGGATAGATTCCGGTACGCTTTCACCGTGATCCATGTGGTGGGAAGATCTTTCCATTGCTGTGTGCGATTGTCGAAATACCGTCTGGTGCTCGCCATTCTGAACGAACTGGCATGAGGCATGCCATCCTTGTTGAATTGCGTGGGATTGGCGCCCACATATCCGGTGATGGTGATGAGAGCTTGCTGTTGTGCCATGATCGGCCCTTTCTATCGCTTTGGTAATAAAGGGGCCGCGGAAAGCACCGATGAAGGTGCGAAAGCAACGCGCAGTCGGAGAAATGGGTTGCGAGAGAGGGGTTCTGCACGCCTTTCCGCTTCCTTGCGTTTCCGCGGTAGAACCACTATCCCCGATTCGACCATACTGGCACAAGCGCAACCTGCAAATGTGGATAGAGGACGCCATTTCGGGCGAGTCGTGGATAGTCGGTGGATAAATCTCACTTATCCACAGCAATGCACTGTCAATATATGCATGGTTTTTAGTTTGTTTGCCTCATAAATGTTTTCCGCAAAATCATGCTTCCTTCTATCTGTTTCCAGATAGAAAACGGAAGACTATGGAATATCCATAATCTTCCGTTTATATGATGAAATAATCAGAAAAAATACGATTATTACTTCAGCAGCGCGGCGACACGATCGGCGATCATCTGGGCGGCGTCGGCAACAGGCACGGCTTCGGCGTTCTCACCATTGCGGTCACGCACTTCAATGGTGCCATTGTTGACAGTGTCGCGGCCTGCGACGGCGATCAGCGGCACACCGATAAGCTCGGCATCCTTGAACTTGACGCCCGGGGAAACCTTCTTACGGTCATCGAAGATCACTTCGATACCCTTGGCTTCCAGATCGGCGATCAGTTGCTCGGCGGCTTCGAATGCGGCCGCATCCTTGCCGGTGGCCACCACATGCACCTGGGCAGGAGCGATGATGGCCGGCCATGCCAAGCCCTTCTCGTCATGGTGGGTTTCGGCGATGCAAGCCATCACACGAGACACGCCAATGCCGTAGGAACCCATCCACACCGGCACGGTCTTGCCATTCTGGTCGAGCACCTTCAGGCCGAGCGCGTTGGAATACTTCAAACCGAGCTGGAACACCTGACCGATTTCCACACCGCGTTCGAAGCTCAGCGGGCCGGAACCGTCCGGGCTCATGTCTCCGTGGCGAACCTGCACGGCCTCCACCACGCCGTCGGCCTCGAAGTCGCGGCCGTACACGAGATCGTAGTAGTCGACGCCGGCTTCATCGGCACCGGTGAACCATGCGGAACCGCGGGCGATATGCGCATCGATGAGGTAACGCAACGCTTCGCCGGTTTCGTTGGCGTTTTCAGCCTTTTCACCGCCGCGAGCCTGCGGGCCAAACGCCATCGGGCCAATATAGCCCTTGACGAGTTCCGGATGCTTCTTCAGATCATCGTCGGTGGCCTCTTCGATTTCAGCCGGAGTGAACTGCGCTTCAAGACGCTTCATGTCAACGGTACGATCGCCAGGCACGCCGACAACCACCAGTTCGCGCCACGGCTCGTCATGATCGTCATCCTGCGGATGCATCACGGCGATCACCACGTTCTTCAGAATGTCGGAAGCCTCCCACGCGCGGCCGTCGGAACGCGGATGGTTGGCATTGGCGAATTCAACCATCTGATCGATGGTTTCAGCATTCGGCGTCGGACGCTTTTCAGCGGCCGGAGTGTTGCTGAAGTCGATGGCTTCCGGTTCCGGAGTGGTCAGAGCCTCAACATTCCAAGCCTTGCCGCTCGGCGACTGTGCGAAGGTGTCTTCGCCGATTTCCATCGGGGCAAGGAACTCTTCGGATTCGAAGCCGCCCATCGGGCCGGCCATGGCATGCACCGGCACATACTTCAAATCTAGACGGTTGAAAATACGCTCGTAGGCGCCACGCTCGTCCATATACGCCTTGACGAGGCCTTCCTTGTCAAGCGTGAAGGAGTAGGCGTCCTTCATGATGAATTCACGGCCACGAATCAGGCCTGCACGCGGACGGAATTCGTCACGATACTTGGTCTGAATCTGGTAGAGGGTAACCGGCAGATCCTTGTAGGAGGAGTACAGGTCCTTGACCAGCAGGGTGAACATTTCCTCATGGGTCGGCGCCAGCAGGTAGTCGGCCTCATGGCGATCCTTCAAACGGAAGATGTTATCGCCATACTCTTCCCAACGGTGGGTGGCCTCATACGGTTCACGCGGCAGCAGACCGGAGAAGTGAACTTCCTGGGCGTCGATCGAAGCCATTTCCTCACGAATGATGTTTTCGATCTTGTTCAGAACATTCAGGCCCAGCGGCAGCCAGGTCCAAATACCCGGAGCGGCCTTGCGCAGGTAGCAGGCGCGCTGCAGAAGCTTATCCGATACGACATCTGCATCGGCGGGATCCTCACGCAGAGTGCGCAGGAACATGGTGGACATACGAAGTGCTTTAGTCATACGCCCAAAACTACTCAGGCAAGGGGACGTAAGCCTAATTCAACCACCCGTTCACCGACGTATGGCAACGCACGGACGGAACACAACAGTCATATCCGTCGAATCCCGAAAATCATCGTAAATGTCGAACAAGGCAATCGCCATACTAGAACAGCGCGTCCTGAGCGAACTCGTCACCGTCGGGAACAGCGATGTTCTGCTGGAACGCGGCGATGCCATCATGAGCCAACATATCGGATGCCTGTGCCGAGGCGAGACGCAACTCACCATCCAATCGCACCGCATCGGGCGAAACCAAAAACATGCGTTCGTTCACACCGTTCAAATACAGGCCTTGCAGACCTTCCACACGAGACAGCGCCACATACCCCATGCCGGGTGCGAAGGTACGCCGCAAATCCATCACCGCACGGTCGAGCGTCATACCTTGCGATTTATGGATGGTGATCGCCCACGCGCAGCGCAACGGCACTTGGTTGACACTGGCGAGCACTGTGTCACCGTCCATCATTTCCCAGCAATTCGGCTTCATGGTAACGATATTGCCGTTTTCAAATTCAACGATCGGCCATCCGCCCTTGTTTTCGGCGGCAAATCCGCGCACGGTACCCAATGATCCGTTCACGAATTGGTGGTCAGTGTCGTTGCGTACGGCCATCACCGCAGCCCCGGTTTTGAGCTGCAAGCGTTCGGGGGCAAGCATGTTCTTCTTCAAACGTTCCACCAGATTGACTGGTCCTGCGGCCTCGGCGAAATATTCGTGCGGTTCCTCGTTGATTTCGAACAGGCGCATGTCGTTGAGCGTGTCCGCCTGCTTGTTGACGGGAAACAGATTGACGGCCTGCTGACCAGGTTCGGGGATTGCGCCCAGTCTGGTGAGTAGCACATTGCGGTCGTCGTCGTTCACACAACCGTTGCGAATATCGGTCAAAACGGTGAGCAGACTGCCGTCATCCTGACGATGCTGTTCGGTCAGGTAACAGATTGCGGGATTCAATTCCCGCCATACCAATGATTCGGTGACGAAACCATCTGGATTGAGGCCCGCTTTCGCATATCGTTCGCGGGAAGCCACGAATTCCGGGCTTGGTGTGACCAGATCGTGGTTGCGCCCACCCACACTCACTGGCGGAAGCTGGAAGAAATCGCCGGACAGAACCACTTGAAGCCCGCCGAACGGGCGTTGGTCACGTCGAATGATGCGGCACACCTGATCGACCATGTCGAACAGCCACGCATGCAGCATGGAAACCTCGTCGATGATGAGAATGTCAGCGCCCTGCAGCTTACGTTTGCGTCGGGTACGTATGGTTTTGATCAGATTGTCGGTGAGCGCGTTGGCAAGTCCGACACCGCTCCATGAATGAATGGTCTGCCCGTTGATATGCGTGGCCGCGATACCGGTGGACGCCGTCACCGACACCGCCGCACCTTCGGCACGGGCCTGACGCACGAACTCGTTAAGCACGTAAGTCTTGCCAGCACCCGGCGCACCCGTCAGAAAGACGCTCGCGCCACTTTGCAGAATCGCCAATGCCTCAGCCTGCCGCATGCCGCACCGCCTTTCCTGTTCAATCGACCATCAATTTCGAAAAAACGGCTTCCTTACGCAATCAGCTTGTCGACAACCTGAAGCACCCCGTGATCGGCATTGCTGGGAGCCACGAAATGCGCGGCTTGCTTCAACGCGGGGTGCGCATTGCCCATGGCGAACGACCACTGCCCTGCCGAGAGCATCTGCAAATCGTTAAGATAATCGCCAAATACCGCCGTTTGGGCCACAGTGACGCCAAGCACGCGCTGCAACGCTTCGACGCCCTGTTTCTTATTGGTTGTAGCATTCATGATGTCGACCCACAGTTTGCCGGAAACCACCACCTGATAATCGTTTTTCAGTGGCGTCAACTTTTCCGCGGCCATTGTTTCGGCATCGTCGAAATCGAGAATCGCCAGTTTGAGTATGGTGTCGCTTTCGCCGTTTGATGCGATTACATCTTCAAGCACGCTATGCAGATCGTCCACAATCTCCAGTGCCGCATAATATTTGCCGACTTCGTCAAGGAACGGCTTGTCCGTGCGCTGCACGTATGCCGTGCGCAGACCACAAAGCACCAATCCCATATCGTATTCGCCAGCTGCGGCAGAAGCGTTCACCGTGTCGATGGTCCAGCGGGTCACATCGGTATCGACGCCGTGCACTTCAACGATATTACCGTCAATGGCCACGACATTGCCGTTTTCCGCGATATACGAAAGTTCGCCGCCGTCAAGCACCTGCGCCGCCTTATCGGCGAACATGGCACGCAAGGTAGCGTACTGGCGTCCGGACGCCGGCACGAATTCAACGCCTCGCGAGCGCAGCCGGGCAAGCATCGGCCAGAAACCTTGCGGAATCTCGCTATGCTCATCAAGCAGGGTGCCGTCCATATCGGCAACTACCAAGCGAATATCTTGCGGGATTTCGATGCTGATCCAATCGGCTGCGCTCACTGGAGTCCTTTCCATGTTTTCGTTGGAATATCAGATTTTCCAACGATTGTGCGATATGCGGAATCAGTTGTTGTTTAAAATGCTGGTTGCCACGATCTGATCGGCGATCGCCTTGGCTTCGGCTGCGTCAGGACCGGGCGCCGCTGCCATGAACGCCTTACGGTAGTAACGCAGTTCGTCCAGGGATTCGATGATGTCGGCGAGCGCGCGATGTCCGCCGTTCTTCGGCGGACGGTTGTTGTATACGGCCGGATACCAGCGGCGGGCAAGCTCTTTGAACGTGCTCACGTCGATTACACGGTAGTGCAGGTGTTCCATGAGGTTCGGCATGTAACGGTCGAGGAATTTTTTGTCTGATCCGATGGAGTTGCCTGCGAGCAGCGGCTTGACGCCGTCCGGGGTGAAGCGGGCCACGTATTCGGTGACTTTCCGCTCGGCCTCTTCGACGCTCAGGCCGTTCTCCCATTCGTTGATGAGTCCGGAACGGGTGTGCATGGCGCGCACGAAATCGTTCATATTAGCCACGGCCGCATCGGAAGGCTTGATCACGAAATCGATGCCTTCGTCAAGCACGTTGAGGTCGAAGTCCGTCGGCACTACGGAAATCTCGCACAGTTCGTCATGGAAGATGTCAAGACCAGTCATTTCGCAGTCGATCCAGATCAGGCGTGAATCCTTCGCCGTGTATGTTTCACCGTCATGTGCGTCAACCATCTTGCCTCGTTTCCTTTGCGTGTGCGCGTACCGCTTGGTACGCTTCAGCTGAACATTCGAAGATACCGCGAGGTAGGGAGATTGGAAGGCCCACGCACTGGGAAGTCACGTTTGTTTTTCGCGATTTGCTTCGTAATCAATGCCGCTACTTGGCGATAGGACGACGTTCGGTTATAAATATTCACGTTGCAGATATGAGTAAAGCCTCTTACTTTCGGTCTTTTCCGAGAAGTAAGAGGCTTTTACCGATTATTGATTACTGGGATTCAGCAATCACTGGCGGCCGGAGTAGTTCGGAGCTTCGGCGGTCATGACGATGTCGTGCGGATGGGATTCACGCAAGCCAGCGTCGGTGATACGGATGAAACGGCCACGTTCCGGCATTTCGGCGATGTTGTGAGCACCGATGTAGAACATGGACTGGTGCAGGCCGCCGATCATCTGGTACAGCACTGCGTTCAGCGGTCCGCGGTACGGCACTTCGCCTTCAACGCCTTCCGGAACGACCTTGTCATTGGAGGTGACGTCGGCTTGGAAGTAACGATCCTTGGAGTAGGACTTCTTGCCACGCGGAGCCATGGCGCCGAGGGAGCCCATGCCACGGTACAGCTTGTACTGCTTGCCGTGCAGCAGCACCTTCTCGCCCGGAGCTTCCTCGCAGCCTGCGAGGGTGCCGCCGAGCATGACGGTGGAGGCACCGGCAACCAGAGCCTTGGCGATGTCGCCGGAGTAGTGAATGCCACCGTCGGCGATGCACGGCACGCCAGCGGCACGGCAGGCCTGAGCGGCCTCGTACACTGCGGTGAGCTGCGGCACACCGACACCGGCCACCACGCGGGTGGTGCAGATGGAGCCTGGGCCAACGCCGACCTTGACTGCGTCAACACCGGCGTCGATCATGGCCTGAGCGCCCTGACGGGTGGCCACGTTACCGCCGATGATGTCAACACCCTTGAACGCGGAATCGGACTTCAGGCGGCGAATCATGTCGAGAGCCAGCTTGGCCTCACCGTTGGCGGTGTCGACCACGAGCACGTCCACGCCGGCTTCCATCAGAGCGGAAGCACGGTTGTAGGCGTCACCCAGGAAGCCGATGCCGGCGGCAACGCGCAGACGACCCTGTTCGTCCTTGGTGGCGTCCGGATACTGCTCGGTCTTCACGAAGTCCTTCACGGTGATCAAGCCGGTGAGGTGGCCTTCATCGTCAACTAGCGGCAGCTTCTCGACCTTGTACTTGGCCAGCAGGTCGTGGGCGTCTTCCTTGGAGATGTTGGACGGACCGGTGATGAGGTTTTCGCGGGTCATGACCTCGGAAACCTTGAGGCGGTCGTAATCCTCGGATGCGATGAAACGCATGTCACGGTTGGTGATGATGCCGACGAGCTTGTTGTCGTTGTCAACGACCGGCAGGCCGGAGATATGGAAACGACCGCACAGCTTGTCGAGATCAGCCAGCGTCACATCCGGGCTGACGGTCAACGGATCGTTGATCATACCGGATTCGGAACGCTTGACGATGTCGACCTGAGCGGCCTGGTCGTCGATGGAAAGATTGCGGTGCAGCACGCCAATGCCGCCATTACGAGCCATGGCGATGGCCATATCGGACTCGGTGACGGTGTCCATTGCGGCGGAAATCGCCGGGACCTTCATCGTGATGTTGCGAGTCAGATGGGTGGTCGTGTCCACTTCGGACGGAATGACATCCGTCTCGTTCGGCAGCAGCAGCACATCGTCATATGCGAGGCCAAGCTGTGCGAAAATCGGAGGAAGCGGAGCGTACGTGGAATCTGCATTCATATCAGGAATTGTAGCCATAGACTCACTATATGAACGCGGGCTGACTTAACGCGACACGGCAAAATCAGCGGTAAACAAGAGTGTCATGAAAGTCAACCAATGCCGCTAGGCAAAGCGTTTAATCATTTTTTGCCGTACTTCGATGACCGCAACGCGGCGTGCCTGCTGCCGTCCGCAGCATCCTCTTCCAGTATCTCAGGAATTCTATGCTTTAAATACGGATGCATGGTGGCAACGGTCAATGCCACAGCCGCAATCAGAAATCCGATAAGCACATACTGTGCCTTGAAAAATAGCGTCATAATCGAGCCGAAGGCGATCAGCGCGGCCCACCCCCACAGAATCAGCACAGCACCCTGCACGGAATGCCCGATACGCAACATGCGATGATGCAGGTGCATACGGTCCGGATGCATTGGCGACTGCCCCTTACGCAATCGCCGCACAATCGCAAGACACATGTCGAGAATCGGCAGGAACAATACCAGAATCGGCAGCAGAATTGGCATGAACACCGGCAGATAGATGCTGGCATGAATGCTGGCGGGATCAAGGCGACCGGTCATCACAATCGAAGCGCAGGTGATCAGATAACCAAGCAGCATGGAACCGGAGTCCCCCATGAACAGTTTCGCCGGATGCCAGTTATGCAGCAGAAAGCCCACGCACATGCCAACCATGGCAATGTCGATTAGCGTTGCCATCGAAGCGTATGAAGGCGAATTGCGGGCGATGATATACGAATAAATGGCGAACGCGATACCGCCAATCGCCACAATGCCCGACGACAAGCCATCCAGACCGTCCACGAAATTGACCGCGTTAATGGACGCGACAACCAAAAACGCGGTGATGGCCATCGACAGGCTCGGCGATGCCGTCACCAACGAACCAAGCGGAAGCGAAATGATCTGCAAGCCGCCCCATGCCACAAACACGGAAATCAGCAGCTGGCCGGCAAGCTTGAGCATCCAATCAAGATCCCACAAATCATCGGCCATGCCCAGCAGACTGATCATAACGGCACCGGAGAGAATCACCCACGCCTGCTGCGATTGCGCGAACAATCCCTGAATGAACGGAATGCGGGATGCGAACAGCATCGACACAGTGAAGCCGATCAACATGCCCAAACCGCCCAGTCGCGGGGTCGGAATGGTGTGCACGTCACGTGCGCGCACTTCGCCGACCGCACCAATCTCAATGGCGATATGACGAATCAGCGGCGTAATCAGATAGGTGACACCACCGGCAATCGCAGCAATGAACAGATAGATTCTCATACGCCCAAAGCACCGCCATTCAACGTCAAGGCCTTTCGGATAACCGGTTCGCGAATCACTCCCTCTCGAAGAATCGCAATGCCGTCACGCCCATGCGGGTCGGCCGCCACCACTGTGGAAGCCACATGGCCAGGGGTCGCTCCCCCATCCAAATACAGATCCACCGCATCACCGAGCGCCTGAACGGCCTCGTCAACGGTTTGCGCGCTTTCATCGCCGGAACGGTTGGCGCTGGTGGCGGCCAACGGACCGGTCGCACGCAAAACACGCAATGCGGCCGCAGAATTCGGAATACGGACGCCTTGCGTGGCCTTTCCTGTGGCGGGATCCGTACGCACCGTGGCAAGCGTACAGTTGTCGCCCGCCACAGCAATCGGAGAAAACGCACCCGGCATGAACATGGCGGACAGGCGGTTCAGCGGCACCGGCAAATCCAAATGCAGCTTCTCCAGGCTTTCAATAGACGGCAACAACACTTGCAACGCCTTATATTTCGGGCGTTGCTTTGCCGCGAACACCTTGCGGATCGCCTCAATGTTGCGCGGATCGCACGCAACGCCGTAGACCGTGTCCGTAGGAATCACAATCAATCCGCCGTCACGTACGATTTCGACAGCCTGGGCAAGGGATTCGTCTGAAATAGCGCGAATCTCGCTCATGACACCTCCCTTTTCGGCTTGCTGACCCCACCATTGTAAGGCAGGATTCTTCAACTGCGTTGAAACTGACCTTATGCGCCCAGATACGCCTTGCGCACCTGCTCGTTGTTCAACAGCTCTTTGGCGTCGCCTTCCATCGTAATACGGCCGGTTTCCAGCACGTACGCGCGGTCTGCGATCGACAGCGCCATCTTGGCGTTCTGCTCGACCAACAGAATCGTGATGCCCTGCTCGTGCAGTTTGCGGATGATGGAGAAGATCTCCTTGACGAGCTTCGGGGACAGACCCATGGACGGTTCGTCCATGAGGATCGTTTTCGGATGGCTCATCAGCGCGCGTCCCATCGCGAGCATTTGCTGCTCGCCACCGGACAGTGTGCCGGCTTTCTGGTTGCGACGTTCCTTCAGACGCGGGAACAGACCGTAGACCATGTCAAGGTCCTTCTTGAGGCTCGACTGGTCCTTCAGGCTGAACGCGCCCATTTCGAGGTTCTCCTCAACGCTCATGCGCGTAAAGACGTGACGGCCTTCGGGAATGTGAGCCATGCCGAGGGTCACGATCTTGTTGCTGTGGGTTTTCAGCAAGTCCACGCCGTTGTACATCACGGAACCGGATTTAGCCGGCACCAGACCGGTGATGGTGTGCAGCGTGGTGGTTTTGCCCGCGCCGTTCGCACCGATCAAGGACACGATCTCTCCATCCTTCACGGTGAAACTGATGCCCTTAACGGCTTCGATGGCACCGTACGAAACGGAAAGGTTCTTGACTTCCAGCATCAGGCTTCCTCCTCGCTTTCGTCATCTTCGTCATCGGAACCAAGGTATGCGGAAATGACCTGCGGATTGTTGGCAATCTCATCCGGCGTGCCGGCTGCGATGGTGCGTCCGTAGTCGAGCACCTGGATGCGCTGGCAGACGTTCATCACCAAGCTCATGTCATGTTCGATCAGCAGGATGGCGATGCCGAAACGGTCGCGGATGGTGTTGATGCAGTTAAGCAGATCCTCGGTTTCCGTTGGATTCATGCCTGCGGCCGGTTCGTCGAGCAGAAGCAGCTTCATGCCGGTGGCGAGGGCGCGTGCGATTTCCAGCTTGCGCTGGGCGCCGTACGGCAGATTCGCGGCTTCGGTTTCCGCCAGACCTTCCAATCCGAAGATCTTGAGCAGGTCGATGGCTTTGGCGTGCATCTCGCGTTCCTGCTTCCAGAATTTCGGCGTACGGAAAATCGCGCCGCCCATGTGGTAGCTGAACGATTCGTTGAACGCGACCAACACGTTCTCTTCCACCGTCATCTGACCGAACAGACGAATGTTCTGGAAGGTTCTGGCGATTCCGGCACGCACCACCTGGTACGTCTTCTTACCGTTCATGCGTTCGCCGTCCAGGAAGAACTCGCCTTCCGTAGGCTGGTATACGCCGGTCAGCAGGTTGAACACAGTGGTCTTGCCTGCGCCGTTCGGTCCGATCAGACCGATGAGCTCACCGGAGTTGATGGTCATGTTGAAGTCGGATACGGCCTTCAAGCCTCCGAAGGTGATGCCGAGATGCTCGGCCTTGAGGATGGGCTCGCTCATGCCTTCGCCTCCTTGGTAGTGGTGACCGTCTCAGCAACCTTTTCAGCGGTTTCGGCCTTTTCAGCCGTCTTCTTCGCGTTCTTGCCAGATTCCTTGGACGCTTTGACCTTTTTAACGGTTTCGGCCTGCTTCGGCTTGCCGTGTGCCTTGAACTTCATCGGGTAGAACAGCTTGTTGATGGTCTTGGTCAGGGAGAATTCCCAGTTGCCGAAGATGCCTTGCGGTCGGAAGATCATGATGAGTACCAGCGCCACCGAGTACACGAGCATACGGTAGGTGGAGAAGGCGCGCAGCAATTCCGGAAGAATCGTCAGACCGATGGCGGAGACGATGGAACCGGTCAGCGATCCCATACCGCCGAACACCACCATGATCACGTAGTTGATTGACTGCAGCCATCCTGCCATGGACGGATTCAACGAACCGATGTACTGTGCGAAGATGCCACCGGCGATACCTGCGAAGAACGCGGAAATCGCAAATACGAGCACCTTCATGTAAGTAATGTTGATGCCGGATGCGCTGGCTGCGATCTCGTCGTCGCGGATGGCCTTGACGGCACGTCCGTAACGGGAACGGGCGAACATGAACAACAGCACCACGGTGACGACGGTGATCCAGAACACGACATACAGGTTGGCGAGACGGTCGATGCCGATCAACGCCTGTCCTGCGGCGCCCTTGTCGAGACCCATGCCGCCGGCGACCTTCAGGTTCTGGATGATCACGCGGATGATCTCACCGAAGCCAAGCGTGATGATGGCGAGGTAATCACCATGCAGACGCAATGCAGGGATGCCGACCAGAATGCCGAAAATGCAGGCGATTACACCACCGACGAGGGTGGTAAGCAGGAATCGCAAAGTCGGATCCATAGCAATGCCATTGGCGACGAGCAGCTTGCTCAGCAAAGCGGCGGAATACGCGCCGATCGCCTCGAAACCGCAGCAGCCCAACGTGAGTTGTCCGAGCACGCCGATAGTGAGGTTCAGCGAAGTGGTCATGATGATGGCGATGCAGCTGGTCATCATAATGCCTTTGATATAGGCGCTGGCCATGCCGGATTCGCACACGCCCATCAGGATGCCGAACAGTACGACCACGCCGATCGCGCACATCAGATAGGACTGTTTGGTGGAAAGCATAGATTTCTTCATGGGATCACACCTTCTCTGTTTCCGGTTCGCCCATCAGGCCGGACGGCTTGACCAGGAGCACGATGATGAGGATACCGAACACGATGGCGTCGGAGAACGCGGACGTGATCACACCGCCGGTGATGGTGCCGATATACGCCTTGGTCAGGCTTTCGACCACGCCGATCACCAGACCGCCGACCATGGCACCCGGAATGGAGCCGATGCCGCCGAGCACGGCCGCGACGAATGCCTTCAGGCCCAGCATCGCACCCATCATCGGAGACACCTGCGGATAGGAAATGCAGTACATAAGCGCCGCCACCGCAGCCAGACCGGAACCGATGGCGAAGGTCAGCGTGATGGTGGAGTTCACGTTGATACCCATCAGAATCGACGCTTCCTTATCTTCGGAAACCGCACGCATGGCCTTGCCCTGCTTGGTGTGGGAGACGAACAGCTGCAGCGCGACCATGATGATGACGCCGAGCACGATGGTGATGATGGTCGCGCCGTCGATTTTCAGCTTGCCGAGCGACAGCGTCGGAATCTGGATGATCGTTGGCACAGTCTGGTAATCGGCGCCGAAGATGGCTTGGGAGCCATTCTCCAGCAACAGGCTCATGGCGATTGCGGTGATGAGGGCCGTCATGCTGTTGCCCTTCTCACGCACCGGCTTATATGCGGCCCTCTCCACGATGACGCCCACCGCCACGCACATGAGGATCGCGGGAATGACGGCCACCCATGCGGGCAGGCCGAACGCGACGATTGCCGGAATGGTAAGCATCAGCACATAGGAGCCAACCATGATGAAATCGCCGTGCGCGAAGTTGATCAAACGAATGATGCCGTACACCATGGTGTAGCCAAGTGCCACAAGCGAGTACACGCTACCAATCTTCAAACCATTGAAGATCTGGCTGATGAACATGATGATCTGATCGCCCATCATTCCTCCTTTCAAAAAAATGTCTGCCGTCAGGCTCTCGAACCCGACGAATATGGATAAAAACGCCTTGATACGCGAAAGGGAGAGAACCGGTTTCCCGGTCCCCTCCTCTTATATGCTCAGGCTTTCAAAAACCTTGCCTTCAAGCAGATGGAAATCACTTGGACGGCTGGATGGTGGTCTTGTACTGAGGCTTGCCGTCCTTGAGCTCAAGGACGATGACGGACTTCTTCGGGGAGCCCTTCTTGTCGAGCGTGAAGTTGCCGGTCACGCCTTCGAAGCTCATACCGGAGATGGCGTTGCGCACAGACTCGCGGGTGGCGTTCTTGCCGGCCTTCTCGATCGCCTGAGCCATCATGTACACGGAGTCATAGCCCAGTGCGGTGAAGGTGTTTGGATCGGCGTTCTTGTTGGCCTTCTTGTAGGACTTGATGAAGTCCTGCACCTTGGCGTTGGAGGTGTCGTCTGGAGAATAATGGGTGGTGTAGAGCACCTTGTTGTACAGCGACTTATCGTCGGTCATCTTCAAGCCATCGTAGCCGTCAGGACCCATCACATAACCATCGTAGCCGACGGAACGGGCCTGCGGGATGATGTACGGACCGGCAACGGAGTAATAGTACGGAGCGTACAGGAACTCGGCGCCAGCGGCCTGGATCTTCTGCAGCTGGGAGGAGTACTCGGTGTCGTCGGCGCTGGAGGAATTCTCCTCTGCCACAACCTCAAGGCCGGCCTTCTTGGCGGCATCGGCGAAAGCCTTGCCCACGCCGGAGGAGTACGGGTCGCCGGTGCCGTACAGCACGGCGACCTTCTTGACCTTCAGGGTCTCGGCTGCGAACTTGGCCGCGATCTCACCCTGATAGGAATCCTTGAAGCAGGTGCGGAACATGTAGCCACCGGTCTCGATGGAGTCGGAGGTGGCGGCCGGAGCGATGGCCGGCAGCTTGGCCTGGTCGGCCAGCGGAGCCACTGCCGCGGTGGTGGAGGAGATGGTCGGACCAAGCACGCCGAGCACGCTGTCGTCGCCGGCGAGCTTGTTGAAGGCGTTAGAGGCTTCGGTGGCGTCGCCCTTATCGTCCATGGACTCGAGCTTGACCTTCTTGCCGTTGATACCGCCCTTGGCGTTGATCTCGTCCACTGCCAGCTTGAAGCCGGCGACTTCGGCCTCGCCGTATGCGGCGGCGGTGCCGGAGTTGGTGGTGATGGATCCCAGCGTGATGGTATCGCTGTTGGCCGCGCTACCATTGGAGCTGCTGGAATCGTCCATGCTGCCGCCGGAGCAGGCAGCGAGGGACATTGACATTGCGCCTGCCGCGATCACGGCAACGCACTTGGCGGAGAACTTGACGTTCATTCCGTTCTTCCTCTTTTCTTGAAAATGCCGCACATTCCTCTCAACGCGCACCATGAAAGCCATTCATGTTCATCTCAATCCCGTGCGCGGAACCGCAACGGCCGCTTATGGCTGCCGTCCGTTCTTTATGTGCATTCCGATTGTTCTTTATAGCCCGACGGACAACGTCATGCATAAAATGTTCTTATAGTGAGACTCAACTTCCGGCTATATCTTCACCGGCATGCCGTGAAACGTCTTGTATTATACGATTTCTTGCTTTTCTGCCGTCAGATAACGTGGACGACCGGTGTAATCGTTGTGCACGACGACATCGACGAAATCGCAAGTACGTGCGAAAGCGGCAAGCCGCTCCCCCTGCGTGACATCGTGTTCCATTACCATGAGCCCGCCTGGCTTGAGCAGTTTCGAAGCGCGTGAGATGATGCGCTCCGGAATGAGCGTACCATCCGCGGAACCGCCGTACAGCGCCAGATCGGGATCGTAATCGCGTACTTCTGGCTGTACGGGAATGTCGAAAAGCGGCACATACGGAGGATTGGTAAGCACGATGTCGATTGTGCCATCAAGCTGGTTCAGTGTCGGCATCTGCGTGGCGTCGGCGATTTCCAGATGATAATTACCTGCGATCGCCGGATACCGTTTCGTGGTTTCGTCAAGATTGCGGCGCGTCCACTGCGCGGTCCGTTCGCTTTTTTCGACGGCCCAGACTTCGCTGCCCGGCACTTCCGTGGCGAAAGCAAGTCCGATCGCACCGCTACCGGCGCATAAATCGACCACTTTAGCACGGTACATGCCATGCCGGGTGGTCCATTCGATGCCTTCCTGCACCACCAACTCGGTTTCAGGACGCGGAATGAACACGCCCGGTCCGACTTTCAGATCGAGATAGCGGAACGGCGCATGGCCGGTGATGTGTTGCAATGGCTCACGTTTGGATCGACGATCCACCATGGAATGGAACCGTTCCATGGCCGCCGCGACAGTATTCCCAGTGGTTTTCGCATTCGTCCAAACGCCCGATTCTGATGAATCGGACACGCACATGCCTTCAGGTGCATTATGAATGTCCGATTCTGGAGAAACGGACGTCAAGGCACTGTTCAGATGCTCGACATCGTCTCCCATAAGCATGGCCTTGTCCACGTCCCTCAAATCGACGTGGAAGGCTTCGGCGAGCAGCAGTTTGACGTCATGTTCCGGAGTGTCGACGCCCGCCGCGCTCAATATGGCCGCGGAGGAACGCACCGTTTCGAATACCGTAGCCACACCACGCCTTACTTCTGGTTGGCGAGACGATCGGCCTCATCCGCCTGAATGTCGGAATCGATGACGGCCTGCAGATCGCCATCAAGCACGGCGTCAAGGTTGTACGCCTTGTAGTTCGTACGATGATCGACGATACGGTTCTCCGGGAAATTGTAGGTGCGGATTCGTTCGGAACGATCCAGCGAGCGCACCTGGGAGTGACGCATGTCTGCGGCCTGTGCGGCTTCCTCCTCGTGCTTCATGGCGAGCAGGCGGCTCTTCAATACGCGCAGTGCGGCCGCACGATTCTGAATCTGGCTCTTCTCATCCTGCATGCTCACCACGATGCCGGTCGGAATGTGGGTCATACGAACGGCGGAATATGTGGTGTTCACGGACTGGCCGCCCGGGCCGGAGCTCATGAAGATGTCGATTTTCAGATCCTTCTGATCGATTTCAATCTCATCATCGTCTTCGTCGGCTTCCGGGAACACGATGACGCCGGCCGCGGAAGTTTGGATGCGACCCTGCGATTCGGTGACGGGAATACGCTGCACACGATGCACGCCACCCTCATACTTGAGGGACGCCCATACACCGTCTTCCGGCGCGGGAGTGCCCTTGGCGCGAATGGCAAGCTGCACGTCTTTGACGCCACCCAGCTCGGTGGTGTTTTCGCTTTGCAGAGTGACGGCCCAACCGCGCTTTTCCGCATATCGCATGTACATGCGCAGCAAATCACCCGCGAACAGCGCCGCTTCCTCACCGCCGGTACCCGCCTTGATTTCCATGATCGTGTCACGCGCATCATCGGGATCGCGCGGAATCAACGCGGTACGCAGCTTTTCCTCCGCCGCTGGAAGCTCGCTTTCCAAACGTTTCGCCTCTTCCGCGAAATCCGGATCTTCGGAAGCCATTTCCTTGGCTGCCTCCAGATCGTCTTTCACCTGCTTGTATGCGGTGTATGCGGAAACGATAACGCCCAACTCGGCGTGACGACGTCCCAGCTTACGCATCTTATCCGGATCCGACGCGACTTCCGGCTCGGCCATCTGCTGTTCGATATTGTGATATTCCTCAAGTGCGGTAACTGCCGCGGGGAACTGCTCGTCTGCCAATGTACGCCTTTTCTATCTGCTTATAAATCTGCGCTTCAGCGTGAACGCTTCGCTGAACTCCACTCAACCTATCCATCATATAAGGTGCCTTGGAAACGTTGCCGAAGCGCGGTATTTCGCAGGTATCCCACGCATCTTACGAATATCCCAATCGCATGCACGCCAGCGCATGCGTATCCGTTGCATAATGAAAAACGCCAGCCCACAATCGGACTGGCGTTTTTCATTGCCTAAGCAATAAGACTCACTTGGCCTTCTTGCCGTAACGCTTCTCGAAGCGTGCCACGCGGCCACCGGTGTCGAGGATCTTCTGCTTGCCGGTGTAGAACGGGTGGCAGTTGGAGCACACGTCGACGGTCATGTGATCGCCGTTGTAGGTGGAACGGGTGACGAAGGTGTTGCCGCAAGAGCAGGTAACCTGCACTGCGTGATAATCAGGATGGATACCCTGCTTCATAGTTTGTCTCCTAGAGATTCGGGGGACCCGGGTCGCAACGCCCCTATGGCATCGCGTGAACCGGATAACCTTTCGGATTGTATCAGAAGCCTTGACTTTACAAAAGAGTGGGGCGTCACGGGCTTGAACCGTGGACCGGCGGATTATGAGTCCGATGCTCTAACCGACTGAGCTAACGCCCCACGTTGCAACATGCGAACATGCCAACTCGGTAAGTTTAGCAAATGGGTGGACTAGTTTTGCTCCATGAAACGCAACGGGTTGTCGATGAAGCGTCGCAAGCCGATCTCGGCCGCACCCATCAAGGCTGGACGGTCGATGACATCGGCCACGAGCACGCTCGCCTCGACTTCCGGATATGCCAGCACTTGCGGGCGTACCATGCGTTCGATTCTGCGGATTAGTTCAGGCTCGAAACGCGCCCATAAACCGCCGAGCATCACCACGTCAACGTCGCAGACATTGATGGTTGATGCGATTACGGAAGATATGGCTTCCAACGCTTTTTCAACAACGGCCACGGTTTGCGCGTCGCGCTGGTGCCAACGGTCGATCAGTTCGTCGATGGCACTGCGGGTCGCGGCGGCATCGCTGCTGGCGATTCCGGCCGCACTCACCATGGAACGCCTGCCCGCATACACTTCAAGGCAGCCGCGACGGCCGCAACGGCAGATGGGACCACGCATGTCGACGGAAACATGTCCCAATTCGCCGCCAAAACCGTGATCGCCGCTCACCACACGTCCCTCACGGATCACCGCACCGCCGATGCCCACATCGGTCGACATGTAGATGAACGAATCTGTCGGCTTGATCTGCCCCGAACCTTCACGCTGCGTGGCATATCCAGGAACCTGCGCCAATGCAGCGGCATTGGCCTCATTGCAGGCAACAGGATCAAGTCGTTTGACCACATTGAACTGTTTGAGATCCAAACGTTCCCAACCGAGATTGCGTGCGCCCAGCAATCGCAAATCATCGGTGACGAGACCCGGCAATGCCAAACCGGTACCGGCAAGCACATAACCCTTCCTCGCAAGAGCATCTTCCTGCCGCAAAGCCAGTTCGTCGAGACGGGCGAAAATCTCCTGTTCATCGGCATTGGCCATGTCGGCGTCAACCCATTGCTCCCCCACAACGGAACCGTCGAGATCGAGCACCACCACGCCGTAGCCGTCGGTGTTGGCCTGTAATCCCATGCCGCACAGGCGACCAGACTTGATTTCAAGCGGAATGCTAGGTCGCCCATACAGCGACTGGCCGGATGGCGCGCCCTCCATCAGAATCTCATTGTCGAGCATCAACGACACCAGCACCGACATGGCGGCTTTGGTCAAGCCGGTTTTCTTGGCGAGATCAGCGCGACTCATCGGCTCGGTGGCACGCAACAGCGAATCGAGCACCACGGAAAGATTATGGTTTCGTAAATCGTCTTGATTGATACTCCGCAGTGAAGCCATGGTTCCCTCCTTCTCGACGCGTCTTCGCGGGAAAAGCGCACCGTCTCTATAGTCAAATCACTTTATGATGGTACACTAGACATTATAGTTCATTCATCTAACTAAATGGGGTGGCGGACGGTGCAACTTCCTTGCACTTCGTTGCGCCAGCTCACCGCAAGGAGACACAATGACTCGAACTCTCGTGGCCGGCGTCGACACCTCGACCCAGTCCTGCAAAGTGCGCGTGACCAACGCCGAAACCGGTGAAATGGTGCGTTTTGGCCAGGCCAAACACCTCAATGGCACGTCTATCGACCCGAAATTCTGGTGGGACGCGTTCCTTGAGGCAGCCCAGCAGGCCGGCGGACTTGACGATGTTGAGGCACTGGCCGTTGGCGGTCAGCAGCACGGCATGGTGATTCTCGACCAGCAAGGCAACGTGATTCGCGACGCCATGCTATGGAACGACGTAAGCTCGGCGCCACAAGCCGCGGCCCTCATCGAAAAGATGGGCGAGGCTCCCGCCGAAGAAGGCGAACCGGAAGATGTGATTGCACGTGGTAAGCAGCGTTGGGTCAAGGCCGTTGGTTCCTCCCCCGTTGCTTCCTTCACGCTGACCAAGGTGGCGTGGGTGGCTGAAAACGAACCGGAAAACGCTAAGAAAATTGCCGCGATCTGCCTGCCGCACGATTGGCTGAGCTGGCGTATCGCCGGCTACGGCCCGGTCGCGGAAGGAGAGGACGCACACTTGGAAGCGCTGTTCACCGACCGTTCCGACGCTTCCGGCACCATCTATTACGATGCCGCTTCCAACGAATACCGCCGCGATCTGATCGCCATGGTGCTTGAGCCAGCGGAAGGTACCGAAGCGGCACGCGAGCACGTCAACGCAATCATGCTGCCGACCGTGCTCGGACCGCACGATTCCGCCGCAGTCAAGGCAAGCCCGGAAATCGCCGGCAAGAACGTTGAGGGCGGTTGCATCATCGCACCGGGCGGAGGCGACAACGCCATGGCGTCCTTCGGACTTGGCATGAGCGTGGGCGACGTTTCCGTTTCATTGGGCACTTCCGGCGTGGCCGCAGCCATTTCCGAAAATCCGACCTACGATCTGACCGGTGCAGTGTCCGGTTTCGCCGATTGCACCGGCCACTACCTGCCGCTCGCCTGCACCATCAACGGTTCGCGTATTCTCGACGCCGGTCGCGCGGCCCTCGGCGTGGACTATGAGGAACTCGCCCAGCTGGCGTTTGCTTCCGAACCGGGTGCCGGCGGCATTACGCTAGTGCCGTATTTCGACGGCGAGCGCACTCCGAACCGTCCGGACGCCACCGCAACCCTTTCCGGCATGACGCTGGCCAACACCACACGCGAGAACATGGCCCGCGCGTTCGTCGAGGGCTTGCTGTGCTCCCAGCGCGACTGCCTAGAGCTTATTCGTTCGCTTGGCGCTGAGATTTCCCGCATTCTACTTATCGGCGGCGGCGCAAAGTCCAAAGCAATCCGCACGCTCGCGCCGAGCGCGTTCGGCATGGACGTGACCCGCCCGACCACCGACGAGTATGTTGCCATCGGCGCCGCCCGCCAGGCCGCCTGGGTGCTGTCCGGCGAAACGGAACCGCCCGCATGGCAGCTCACCATCGACGGCGTGGAAACCGGCGAACCGACCGAAGCCGTGTACGAGGCCTACGTAAAAGCACGCGGCTAATCAATCAGCCATCGTGAATCCGCGCACAATCCAACATAAAAATGGGTGCCATCACAGCCAAACCGTGACGGCACCCATTTGCATTAAAATCAGAATCCTCAGAAACACCATTCAGTGCACAAACCAGTACTGGCCCCTATTCACCAACACTCTCGAGTGCATTAGAAACGGACCTCCCCAATTCATTTCCGAAATCAGGAACGTGCCGTCTCCATACACTGCTTCGACGACGGCGACATGACCATATGAGCCATCGGCACCGTCTTGCCCGGGGAGGAAAGAGATCGCCGATCCGACTTGAGGGTTATGATCGACTCTCAAACCATATGCCGGCGCAGTCAGATACCATTCCCCTCCGTTATGCAAGTAAGACGGCGTGCCGATGCCCATTTCCGCACGACGATTGTACGCATACCATGTGCATTGGCCGGCCGGATACATGTTCCCGTAATCTCCGTTATGCGTGCCCTGACCAGTAGTGGACACACTTGGCTGGGACGGCTGAGACGGCTGAACTGGATTCGAAGGCTGCTGCGGAGTCATATTTCCCGAAGAAGCGGAATTACCCGGTTTTGCAGGCTGCGGAGCGGACTGACCGGGATTGGCACTGCCAGCCGCATCCGCCTGTTGCTGTGCGTACTGTCTGTTGGCATCATCGATTTTTGATTGAAGAAGCACCGTTTGCACGGCCTGTTTCGCCGCATCGGATTGCAGCTGATCCTGCTTGCTTTCCAATTCCGCACGACGATTCTCGCCTTGCACACGCAATGCGTCCAAGGAATCTCTAACATCCTGCGCTTCCGACGCGGCAGACAGCGCAGCTGCAGCTTTAGTATCGGCATCAGACTTGAGTTTGGCGATGCGTTGTTCGATGGCCTTCAGACGCTCGCCACGATTCATGGACACATTCAGATCATCAGCATCCGCAGCGGCGGCATTCGCCTCGGTTCGCGCCAAAGCGTCTCGCGTCTGCATGGCGGACACAAATTCCTTCGTGCTTTTCGCACCCGTAACAACAGCCATCGCATCCGCGGTATTCGAGCCATGCAACGATTCACGCGCCATTGATGCCACGGCAGCATGTGAATCGTCATAATCCGCACCAGTTTGAGCTATTTTCTCTTTGAGATCCTGCTCATCCTTACGCGCGGCATCAAGCCTGTCCGCAGCGGCATCAGCTTCGCTTTGAGCCTGAGCCGCAGCATCATTAGCTGCAGCAGCCTTCTCTTGAGCTACCGGAATCTGAGTATTCGTCAGTTTGTCGAGCTCAACGACCTGTTCGAGCAAATCGGATTGGACACCTTTCAACTGCTCACGAAGCACCTGCTCCCGCTGCACACTACTGGCATGGGAATTCTGCGCCGCAACCAAATCCGAATAGGTATCCGCATAAGCCTCGAACGGCAAAACCGCGCAGACCGCCATCATCCCAACCAACACTGCGCACGATACGTATTTCAATATATTTGAAGCGAAAGCTCCCATATGATTCAATACCCCTTCATATTTGTTCTCTGTATCATACCATGGATAAAAACCAAGAAACTCGGGGGTATTCTGCATATGATCATGTGCCACTCCTTCAGCACTAATCGCATATTCCTGTTGTGTTAGTCCTACAGCCGCATTACCCAGCCTCACAATTCAGCCATTTTGCCGCACGATTTCTTCATTTTGTCGCACAATCCTCTTTATCTGACCTCACGATTCCTTCTTTCTTATTAATTTACGAATCGCGAGATGAAGATATCGGTTAGAGGGCATCAACAGGCGTGACCTCTTATGCTCAGTATTATCTCTTCGTGAACGCTCATACCTCGTCTTATGCAAAATCCTCCTTATCTATCCCATATTTTCGAGCATACGAAAGCCGCCCGCAGACAACGCAGTCAACGGACAGCTCACGCAAGGAATCGGAAGGAAAGATAAGGAGGAAAGAATGATGCTGAAAAGGCGAGCCGGGACGGAGTGCGCCCCGGCTCGTACTATGACCCGATTTGCAGCTGGGTCAGGCTGCTATCGCGAGATCAGGCCTCGGCCAGAGCTTCGATCATGTAGTTGTTGATCGTGGCCTTGACGGACTCGAGGTGATCGGACTTGGTGGCCTCGATGAGCTTGGACTGCGGGATGTCCAGAGCGTACTCTTCGAGGGAAGCCAGGCTTGCGGTGCCGTTCTCGATGGTTGCGCCGATGCCGGAATCGTAGGAGCTGTAACGCTCGGCCTGCAGATTCTCGATGAACTTGTCTTCGTGCATCTTGGCAGCAACCAGAAGGCCTGCGGCGAATGCATCCATACCTGCGATGTGGGAGCGGAACAGATCCTCGGCATAGAAGGAGGTACGGCGCGGCTTGGCATCGAAGTTCAGGCCACCGTGAGGGCCAATCTGACCTGCGGCGAGAACTTCCCACATCACGGTGGAGGTCTCGTACAGGTCAGTTGGGAACTCATCCATATCCCAGCCGATGAGCTTGTCGCCCTGGTTGGCGTCGAGGGAGCCGAGCACGCCGGCCTCGCGAGCGGTACGAATCTCGTGCTGGTAGGTGTGGCCTGCCAGATTGGCATGGTTGCCTTCAAGGTTCAGCTTCATGAAGTCGATGTCATAGGTCTTCAGGAAGGCGATGGCGGTGGATGCATCGAAGTCATACTGGTGCATCGTCGGTTCTTTGGCCTTCGGCTCGATCAGGAACTGAGCGTCCAAGCCGATCTCCTGAGCATACTCGTGGCACATGTGGAAGAACTTGGCCATGTGCTCCTGTTCGCGCTTCAGCTGCGTGTTCCACAGGTTCTCGTAGCCTTCACGTCCGCCCCAGAACACGTAGTTCTCAGCACCTAGGCGCTTGGCGATCTCCAGGGAGTGCTTCAGCTGACCACCGGCGTAAGCGTAGATGTCGGCGAACGGGGAGGTGGAAGCACCGGAAACGAAGCGCGGGTTGGTGAACAGGGAGGAGGTGTTCCACAGCAGCTTGATGCCGGTGGACTTCATGTTCTCTTCGATCTTGTCGACGACCTTGTCCAGATTCTTGTCGGTCTCGCGCAGGGTATCGCCTTCCGGAGCGATATCGCGATCATGGAAGCAGAAGTACTCGACGCCGAGCTTCTGGAAGAACTCGAAGGCGTAGTCGACCTTGGCCAAGGCCTCATCCTCAGCATTGGAGTACTTTCCGTACCACGGACGCTGGGCGGTGCCAGTACCGAACGGATCGACCAGCTCCTGATCGAAAGTGTGCCACCAAGCGACGCCGAAACGCAGCCAGTCCTTCATCTTCTTGCCGGCAACAACCTTGTCGGCATCGTAGTAATGGAAAGCCAGACCCTCCTGCGGCCCCTTTTCACGACCGACATACGGAATCTTTTCAATATCCCACAGACCCATGGGTTGCTCCTTTGCTATTGGTTTTTACTTTCGTAAGACCTTGATTTTCCCGTCAAGCGGATTTCCGCCTGTCTTGATGTACATAATAAAATCAACTTCCTAAGTTTGTCAATTCAGTGAACTATTCGGCGTTTCCATTGAAAAATAGCCAATTGTCAACTCAGTGATAAGGCGAACATGTTTGCTGCACCGCAGCGCTACGCAATGAAGCGCCCAATCGAAAGAAGAAAACCATGAGCGAAAACGTCAACACCATCTGCGTGCAGGGAGGCTGCCAGCCTGAAAACGGTGAACCCCACACACCCCCGATCATTCAGGCGACAACCTTCAAATACAAGTCAAGCGAACAGATGAGCCGACTGCTCGACCTATCCGAATCCGGATACTTCTACACCCGACTGCAGAATCCAACCAACGACATCATCGTTGATCTCGATCAGTCACTCGCCGCCGTGCAGTGATTCTCACTCAAAATCACATCAGGAAGACCGTATCTCCCACTCAGAGGTGCGGTCTTCCTCCTATCCGAGTGGACCCGCACGCCATACTCATCTTGCACGGGCACACCAATCATCTGAAATCCCTTATATGTGGCAGATTAAGGCATCTTCAAAATCCGATTTGCGCTATATGTGGCAGATTCACACTACATTCGAGGGTATAAATCTATAGAAAAATCCCGTTAAGAAATCTCAGGTCTGCCACATATAGCGATTTTGACTTTTCCAGCACCGTGGAATCTGCCACACATAACGGTTTTCATTCAGCCTGTTGGTACGTCCAGCGACCGGCAAGCATAGTGCCAAGCACATGCTCGGGCATGGCACGCATGGCCTCCGGAGAATCGATTATGCTCGGATCACAGTCCAGAAGCACCAAATCGGCCACATCTGCGTCCCGCAAAGCCACGCGTCCGACCGCGGTGGACGAAGCGAGCGCCGTTTCAAAATCAAGGCACTGCTCAGGTTGAAAAGGCTCGCGGTCGGAACTTTCCGTACCGAATACCGCCGCGGAGATGGCCAGCCATGGGTCCAGCGGCGCGACCGGCGCATCCGACCCCATGAGCAGTTTGGTCCCCGCCTTATGCAGACTATTGAATGCGTAAGGGATTCCGGCGGGGGTGCCCCAGAATCGCGCGATGACGTCACGATCGTCCATGGCGTGCTGCGGTTGGATGCTTGCGGCAAGTCCCAGCTGCGCGAGTCGCGGAATGTCACACTCCTTGAGCATTTGGGCATGCTCAATGGAACCATGCGCATGGGTGCGTTCGGCACAATCAAGCACAATGGTGTTCGCTTCATCGCCGATGGCATGACAGGCGATGTCGAAGCCATGTTCGACGGCGAGTCGCATGTACGACTCGATTTGCTCAGGGGCATAGCTCAATGTGCCGTAGGTTTCCGGTCTGATGCCCGAATATGGCATGGAACAGTAGGCGGAACGGGTGTTGAGCGAGCCATCGGAGATCATCTTCATCGCGCCGACGTGACCCAAACCATGACTTCCGGGCAATTCGTCTCCGGTGTGCCAGCCGTCGTCGATGGCCTGCCGGAGTCTCTCGGGATATATGCCAGCCTCGACACGCAGACCATCAAGCCCTTGCGAAAATCGGCTAATCCACGTGTCGATGTTCTCCGCCATCTCATAGTCGCGCACGCCGACCACGCCTTTACTCGCAGCGTCGTGTTCGGCGTTGCGCAACAGATGCATTAGCTCATTGGCCGCACCAGGTCCTTTGTCCAACTTGCAGTAGGCGTCGAACCACTCAAGCTCGCCGACGAGTCCGGATTCGTCCACATCTACGCCAAGCTTGCGTGCGGCGGCAGAGTTCACCCAACCGCAATGCATGTCAGCACTTGACAGCGCCACCGGCTGGTCTCCCGCCACCGCATCGATCGCGGCCAGGGTCGGCTGGGCGTCATCGGACCACAGGGAATGCCGGAAACGCATGCCGACCACATATTGGTTCGGATCGAGTGCGCCGCTTTCACGACGCTCCTCCAAGTGCCGACGCAACATGTCGAGCGCTTCGCCGGCACTGCGTGCATCAATCAGATCGAGCCGTCCCAATGTGTACGACCACTGCGTGAAATGCGTGTGGCAGTCCCACAATCCGGGAATCACCCATATCTTCGAAGCAGCATCCGTTGGTCTTTCCGAAGGCCGCACCGAAACTATTCGCCCGTGACCGACAGCAATGTCGACCGGCTTATCCGAACCTACGAAACACACGTTTTTAATCACACACGGCTCGCCCATACATCCTCATTTCAACGTGATGTTCTACCCGTGCCATGGTATCCCGCAGCAGCGCAGTAGCGCACGTTCGTCTCAATCAGGCATGCCGGCGGCCGACTGTTTATCCACATTTTTTTCGCGCATAACCTCGGTTATCCACTTATCCACTGTTTTTCGAATGCGGATGGCAGAAACCGGCCAATCCCTTTATTCTTGCTCCATGGACAATGGAGCACAATATTCTGAGAGTCTCGCGCAGCTGCGTGCGCGTACCATCGAACAATGCCTTGCGGCGCAGCAACGAACCGGTAAGCAGCTAGTGTTTACACACAGCACGGCATTATGCCTGCAAAGAACCGAGATGCCAAGGTATCCCGATCAGCAAATGCTGTCTTCTCTGCATGCCCTTGCCACAGATAACAACGCACGCACGCATCTTCAAAACGTCCAATTTGAACTGTGGACAGGACCAATCATCGAAACCGCTACGCATTATGGCAAGATTCGCCATACGGATCCAGTAACCACATGGGCAATGCACGCGAATCGGCTTCCCCAAGAAGAACTGATAACGCTTGGCGATTCAATGCTAAGAAGGAACCAACGTTTTCCCCAAGTCTGCATTGACGACTTCCATGAATATCTGGAACGGCTCAAAGATTTCAGCAACTACGCGAATGCGAATAGACAACGTCCCATCCGAGGAATCAGAAAAATGCAACATGCGTTACAGCTCATGCGCGAAGGCACGGATTCCTCGCAGGAAAGCCGTTGCAGGATTGCTCTGATTCGCAATGGGCTACCATGCCCGAAAGTCAACTGGAAGGTTCGACTGAACAATGGGAAAATCGCGCTTTTGGATATGGCCTATCCAGATATAAAAGTGGCCATCGAATACGACGGAAGACATCATGCCGGCCAATGGCTCGCCGACAGCAAGAGACGTGAAGCCTTAGAAGATGACGGTTGGGCATACATTCAAGTGACCGCCGAAAACCTTATGAACGACTTCGAGGAACGGGCACTCGCGCAACGCGTGGCCGACCGGATGAGCCAACGATTAAGCACGCCCATCATGCTCTGTCAAAGAATGCCCTCGGGAAGGATACACATCCGCATAACGTCTCTCGCCAATGGAAGCAGAAAGATTCTCATCTGAAAGCCACTATATGTGGCAGATTTGCCATCCCCGGACAAACCAAAACCGCTATATGTGGCAGACCAGACTGGTTTCAAGCTTCAAAAGACCCCAATCAGTACCCCCTAGACGAGATTTTCCTTGGGAGACTGCCACATATAACGGAAATCATTTTTCTGAAATGCCAAAAACTGCCACATATAGGACATTTCAAACTGAAAACACGGCATAGGCATATCACCTTTTTCGTCAGATCGAAGACAGCATTTCGAAAACGTCATCATCATCGACTACAAGGCTATCGATTTTGCGGCGGCCGAGTTCGCGCAGCCATTCGTCGGGTTCCATATCGGCGAGCGCACGGATGTCGAGATGCAATGGCTTGTGCCTTCCGACCACCACCTCGTTAGCATCCACAGCTTGGACCGGCCCGTCGAAATGGGCAAAGGCACCATCCGAAACATCCAGCCGATCCGTCCGACCCGGAAGGCGTGCGGCACTTCCCACCGACCCTTCCGTACCGTTCGAATTACCCGGGACACCCGCACGGCCACCAGTCGGACATATGCCCAACACCGCCGCATACGTGTCATATAGCCCGCGTCGACGTACAGCGTATTCGGCATCAGATTCCTCCGCATGTTTTCTGCCGTCCACAATGTACGGCATTCCTGTGGTGATGTAGTGGAAGAAATGGCGATTGATGGCGTCGCATTCCGCCCGCATCACGTCATATACCACTTCCACACCAGTTTCCTCAAGAATGCGAAGTCCTTTGCCGGCCACGATGGGATTCGGATCGATCGAACCGACCACGACGCGCGTTATGCCGTGCGAAAGAATTAGATTGGTGCATGCCGGCTGCGATCCGACATGGCAGCAAGGTTCGAGAGTGTCGATGACCGTGGCTCCATGCATGTCGATACCATGCTCGTCGGCGTAGTCGAAGGCCATGCGTTCCGCATGCGGTCCGCGGTAGCGGTCGTGGTATCCGGCTGCGAGAATCTCGCCGTCGCGGACCACCACCGTGCCGACCAACGGATTCGGATTCACCCAACCGGCTCCCTTATGGGCCAGTTCCAGCGCCTGCGTCATGTATTTCCGATATTGAGGCATGTCATCCATGGTTCCAAGCATATTGCGTCGATTGCGGTTCCACATTTCAAAATCGCCACGAGACATTCCGTAAATGGATAGGCGCGAACCGGTCATCCGTTCCATCGCCGTACGGCGTCGCACAATAACGCCATACAATGTTGGCAGACCAGCCAAAGGAACCCGCGAGAGGAAACATCATATGCAGCGTGAAATCATGACGTCTATCCCATTTTTGAGCCAACCGTCCGTCGAGGCTGAAAATACCGAAGCGGATTTAGCCGTGGCACAGGACTTGAAGGACACGCTTGACGCGCATCGCAATGGCTGCGTGGGCATGGCGGCCAATATGATCGGCATGTCCAAACGCATCATCGCATTCGTGGACGAGGATTTGGGTGGCCGTATCACTGTCATGTTCAATCCTCGCATCACCGCGCAGGACGGTGCCTACGACGCGTCCGAAGGCTGCCTGTCCCTCAAAGGCGAGCGCCACACGGTCCGCTTCCAGCGCATTGAGGTCTCATATGTGGATCGCAAGTTCTGCGAGCGCCACGCCACGTTCACTGGCTTTACCGCGCAGATCATCCAGCATGAGATCGATCACTGTGACGGCGTGATCATCTGAGGCGCAACGTGCAGCGCCTCGGCAAGATGCACTACGGCAAAGACCGTGTCCTGTAACTTAAACGGCGGCCGAAGTGTCAATGCGCGTGAAATACTCAGTGTCCGATTCGTGGTCAATACGGGCGCCGAGATGACGCTGCACCGCCAGCGAGGCGGGATTGTTCTTATGCACGGAAAGGTACGCCTCCGTGATGCCAAACTCATCACGCGCCTTGACGAGCAGCAACCTCAATCCCTTGGTGGCATATCCGCGTCCACGCCATTCGGGAGCGATGCCGTATCCGATATGGCCCGCGCCTTCCTTCAACGCATCATTGAGTTCATGCCGAAGGTTGAAGATGCCGACATATTCGCCGTGATCGTTCACAAGGATGTATTTGGTGGCCGGCACCCAACCGGGCTTGAGCCCGATGCCTGCGGCCTCGTTTTCAAGATCGCGCACATATTCCCTGAAAGCGGCCTTGTCCATGCCGGACGCAGGATTCTCGAATCCGTTTTCATCCGCGGGGAACTTATCGAACAGCGCATAAGTCCGTTCCGGTTCTCCCGACCATACCTCGATCAAACGCATGGAAGGAGCATAGCGGCTTCCACTGACAACGATTGTTTTACGATGAGTCCGTCATGCATTCAAAAAACCAAGACCAGACCAATGCCGACGCTATTGGTCTGCAGCGATGCGGCGAACGTTCATCCGCCCGTCATTTCATTCCACAAAACCATTGTCTGGACGAAGCGTCTGAAAGACGAGATGCCTGAACCTCATTGGATATAAGCATCCCTGGAATCAACGCAAGGATGCGTATTCGTCCGGATCCACCGGCTCAAGCCACTCGTTGTCGATTGGCTTGCCACTGCCGTCAGGCATCATGAACGCCAGATGGCTGAATGATTCGCCCTGCGCCGCGCCATGCCAGTGTTTGGTATCCGGTGGAATGCGTACAGCCTGTCCGGCCTTCAGCTCCTTTGGCGCTTCATTTTCGAGTTGATAGTAGCCACGGCCTCCAACGGCAATGAGAATTTGCGATCCGTGATGATGGATATGCCAGTGATTACGGCATCCTGGTTCGAAGGTCACATTGTGAATCGAGACCTCCGACGATTCGAGCACCGATGCTAGGTAGCTCTGCCCGTCGAAGTATTGCGCGAACCCGTCGTTGGGTTCTCCAAGTGGAAACGGGCTGGGATTGCTGATTGTCATAATATTCTCCTTTTTGTGAAACTCTCAACGAGTAATCTATTCGCTCCCAGCAAGATGTCAAACACCCTCGTTGATTTGCCATATATCGCACTTGTATCATAGTTCCTAGGCAAGCGAGGTGATTAACATGGCTACATTGACTTTCGACAACGCGACCTTTGAGCGCGCGGAAGTGGCGGCGGCACGCGAAGGACGCAGCGTCTACGACCTGCTCAACGCGACGCTGGTCGATTATGCCGCCACCGTGCCGCTGTCCAAAGTGGACGACGGAATCAAGGTCGGCGCGGACGGTTATCCCGAGTTCAAAGTCAATCGCGACGCCGCATGCATCGTGAAGCCCGTCGCATACCGCGAGGACGGAGTCGGACTGCACCCCCGCTGGGACGAAACGGAACGGCTCATCGAAGACGAACTCTATCGAAGCGCTGCGGAACTTATCAAACAACGCTTCCCCTCCGGATGGGGCGGAGCGGCAGCAATGCGACTGGAATGCAGAGACAATACGCCCGCACGAATCGTAACCAGCGTGGCGATCGAGACGCCAAACGCCTCGGCATCACTGTGCATCGAGACGGGCGCGATGTGCGAAGCGATGAAACGCAATCAGCGGATCACCCACACCATCTGCTTGGTGAGAGACAACGAAAACAGCCCGTTCATAGTGCTTTCTCCATGCGGCATCTGCCAAGAGCGACTGAGATATTGGGGAAACGACGTTCGATGCGCCATTACCGATAACACAAACGACGGACGCATCCTGTTCCTTCGGCTGGACGACCTGCAACCACATCACTGGACACAGGCATATCTGACTTCCGAGCTCGAACACTTCGACTACTGACCCACCCAGTTAGCATTGGCCCAGTCTGGCGAACAGACGATGCTAAAACCATGGCTACCATCTCATGTTTTATGAGCATGCCGTTGAATCAGATCCCACCGCACTGTTGCGGCATGACGATGGAATATGGGATAATCCACAAGGTGCTTTTGCGTGGACAGACACCGGGATGACACGGGAAAACAAACGGCGGACGACACAAAACGGGCCGTCCGGGACACCTCGTGGACGATTGTGCCATTCTTCATTTGCGTCATTACGGAATCAGGTCCAGCAAAACGTTGGAATTGCAACGATAAGACAGGATTGTAGATTTATATGGCTGAGTTTGTATACCAGATCAAACAGGCCTTGTAATCCTTGCTATTTCAACGTTTCCACGGCATGTCCCGTGACACAAATTTGTGTCATCATCGTTTAAGGTCGGGACTTGTGTCCAGTCCGTGTCACCCACCTGCGTCATTATTCGCCATCAATCACGATAATTCTGTTCAGATGAACAAGCAATCCCCTACGCTCCGAACGACACCAGCCCATGCGCGTCCAGCTTCTTAGCCAATGAATTCGCAATATCACGCCAACGTCCGAAAGCAGAAACAATCACTCTAATCCGTCGACCGAGTAGCGACCAGCCCATGCCAGAGCTGCGGCGATTCAAATTATGCCTAGGCCAAGAACTGTCGCTGGTTTTACGGCAGTGAGCCCCACTTCGTCTAAGACAAGGAGCCAGCGTTAGGAATTTTCCAAGCCTCTGAGGGCGTTCCTTCGGCGACCTCTTCCGCAAGCGCCGGCGATAAACAAATTCTCACATATGGTCGATGGCAGAAGCATGACCACTTCACCAGAACAGATGCAGACGAACCATGTTGGCACCATGAGATTCAACGGACCCGGGTATGACCGCCGACAAAGCGCGAGATCTGGCTCAGCAAGCACTGCAAACTTCGCGAAATGAAATCACCCATGACGATGTGGTGTCGAAACTCATGTGAGGCACGTGGTCCAAAATCGTCGGCAATGCCGAAACCACCGAGAAAACCGAACAACAACAGGCATTGTGGCGCGTTGCCGTCGGTGCTGCTTTCCTAGACGTTCCGCAAAACGAGTAGGAAAGACTGACTGTTGCGAGGAACCCCATGTATCTGCGTTCGGCGAGGAACAAGGCCGCCTATTTCGACAGCCTCTCGACAGTCTCCGAGCAGAAGCGCCGTGTCATCAACGCGTCACTATGTATCTGCTGTCTGGCGTGGACAGACCCCCCGGATGGTTCAATGCATCCGCATTGCGAGCCATATCCCGCGAATGACAAGCGATACTTGAGCAGCGTTCGGACGAAGAAAACGACTTCGGCGACACACCGAACGATCCAACCGTCGATAAGGCCGGACTTGAATACAATCTGTTCTTCTCCCAAAATTGAAATGGGCGGGAAGACATTTTTGAAATGTACCCCGATTGTTGGACTGAAGAAATTCAGATTCGATGATTGGAGGTGCGGTTCATTTTTAGGACTTTCCTGTTTTGATTGCCCTTTGGCAAAAACGGACGGGACCGTCAATGGCGGCGCATGAAATGCGCCGTTCATCTTGACCGTTGACTGGCTCGGCTGGCTTCGATATCTCCCTGATAAAACTAAATTTGTCAAATTCTTTCGGGCAACAAATGCAGATACATATATAGCGCATCTGTACTATTTTCAAGAATATTCATTGTCTGTGGTAACGGTTCAGCGTACACAATTTTATAATCCACCTCATCGTACTCTTTCCGAATGGGGAAAGCCAAACGTTCATCGTCAACAGAAAAGTCTGCTTGTACACCCTCTTTATTCCCTCTTGCATCTACACGAATCCATCGGTCAATGGATCTCAGATAAATGGCATTCAAGGCATGGATGCAGTATCCGCTTTCAGGCGTACTGCCTAACGTAAGCCTTTGATAGCATATTCCGGCAGGAATGCCATTTGCTCTTAATAGGGCGGCCAATAAATTAGATTTTGCCCAACAAATACCGACGCCCTCCCTTAATGCGTCTGAGGCTGTTGCCGTGACTCTTTTGTCTTGGACATCCCATGAATGCTTGATCTCATCTCTAACAAAATGGTAGGCGGCTTTTGCCAGTTCGATTTCGCCTTCAGTGGAGTCTTTTAGTTCCTTGGCTTTTCTTTGCACACTCGGTTCATTCCAATCGATATAGTGTGAAAATGCGAGGTATTGATTCATATCATCTTGAATATCAAGCATATAGCACCTCCGAAAATTCCGATTTACTCCGATTTACTGCTATCTTACTTTTTACACTGTTGCGGAGTCGTTGAGGTATGCCGCCAGCGCTTTGCGCAGCACGGCGGTCTTGGATAGGCATTCCTTCTTAGCCTTGACGTCGGCCACGGAGGCCATGCCCGACGTCAAGTAGATCTTGCATATCACCGACGCCCGCTGTCGGGCCGTTCCGAAAGTGGACGCCCGGCGAAGATGCCGTCCAAATCTCCTGTGGTGAGCGTCCTGCGGGGTGAATGACCTCGCCGACGAGCTGCGAGGTATGCTGTGCGTACAAGTCCGACGGTTCGGACCATTCATCGTTGCGTGCCATGTCTGCCCCTTTCGTTGTCATGCCAAGTTGTGGCTTCATCGACTTCAAGGCACCGGGGCTCAGCCTTAGCATCAATGCACGTTATTCGACGCGATAATCCAGAAACACCGCAAGCGCGGTGACAACGATGGTGATTGCCGCAAGCGTGAGCGCCGGCATTCGGAACGACATGGTGACGAAAGTCGATACAGCGGTTCCCGAGACCAGTGCCAGGACATACGCCACCAAGGACACCACATCGTGATTGTTGAATTTGCGATGGGCTTTCACCATGTCGAAGCTATGGCGCGAGATGTACCTAACCAAGCCCACCGCTGCCACGGCGTATATCGCAAAGGCGATAAGTATCCCGACACGAACCGGGACGTCCGGCAGCATGCCGCTCTTCCATCCATCGATGACGCCGATTATCAATAGCAGCCAACCCATCATTGCCATGATTCCGAACGCCAAATTCATCCAACCCAGCATCCGCTGCCAGGAGGACTCCGGCGCGATGGCCGACACGATGTCGTCGCAGAACGCGCGGTAATCGCGGCCGATGATATCCCTCGCGGTCTTCCCGCGACGGCGGCCGTCGATGAGCATGTCGATGATGTCGCGACGCACCTCCTGCCGCTGCATGTCGGTCAGGCTCGTGATCTCCAAGTAGCACTCGATGTCGGTCATAACGTCGAAATCCATCGGATCGATGCGATATTCCATCTCATTATTGATCTTCCGCAAACGGCGGGATGCTCTGCTCATGACGGCGCTCCTTTGCTTTGCTTGGGTTTCATTGCACCGTTGCCCGTGTCTCCGACGACGAACAGGTTCTGTACCGCGACGGACAGCATGCCGAATTCATCGCGGAAGCCCGCGAGTTCACCCAGCCCCTGCTCGGTGATGGTGTAGTACTTGCGCTTCGGCCCCAGTTCCGAGGCACGATAGGTGGCGGTGATGCAGCCGCTTTTCTCCAACCGCAGCAGCACCGGATAGATAGTCCCCTCGGCGACATCGCCGAAGCCGTAGCCGTTCAGCCGTTGCGAGATCTCGTACCCGTAGGTTTCTCCCTGCGCGATGACGGCAAGCACGCAACCCGCGATGACGCCTTTCAGCATCTGCGTTGGGATTCTCCCCTGCACCGTCTCTCCCTCCTTTTGCGATGCCACCGTTGCGCCCATCACAACTATCTTGCATACCAAGATACCACACGCTACTTTGCAATGCAAGATAGATGCAATCAGCGACCCGACTCATTGAACCATGAGAAATATATATTGCACATCCCTCGCAATGGTGAAAGATACTGCGCCACATGGGAACTGGTGATAAATAAATCCAGCTCGTCGCAAAGTTCTTTTCCTTAAGGCTCATGAGAGGTATACCGAAAGCTCGTGATGCGCGATTCCCCAATCTTTTCCGAGCGCACCCCACATATCCTTGCATCCAACCCACAGAAATCGATGCAAACGAGAAACTCACTGACTACAGATTTTTCATATTCGACTATCTTGACCAGCAGCCAGGATTCACCCTAGAAGAAGAAATGCATTTGGCAATGTCAATCGACAATCTTCAACGCCTGAGCCTGATAAAACTTAATTAGCAAGCTATACAACTCAACTATGATTACACAAAACTTTCCATGCATCCTATCATGCTAGATATTGCACAGCATCTAGATCAAGGAAGTCATCTCTCAATAAGGAAATTTAGGGTAGAGCTTACAAATTACGGGCAAGCATTAGTAAAATGCTGTTTTGCTTCATGACAGACAATCCTGTTGCATCGAGGATCCCCCTACACGTGATGACAGCATACAACAATCACGAATGCACCGCTATCAGAGCACACGTCGAATAGCCCACTGTTGCGGCATGACGATGGGATATGGGATAATCCACAAGGTGCTTTTGCGTGGACAGACACCGGGATGACACGGGAAAACAAACGGCGGATGACACAAAACGGGCCGTTCGGAACACCTCGTGGACGATTGTGCCATTCTTCATTTGCGTCATTACGGAATCAGGTCCAGCAAAACGTTGGAATTGCAACGATAAGACAGGATTGTAGATTTATATGGCTGAGTTTATTTACCAGATGATCAAGGCCCGCAAGGCTTACGGCGACCGTGTGATTCTCGATGACGTGACTTTGAGCTTCCTGCCAGGCGCGAAGATTGGCGTTGTTGGCCCGAACGGCATGGGTAAGTCCACGCTGCTGAAGATCATGGCCGGACTCGACACCGTGTCTAATGGCGAGGCTTCTTTGACTCCGGGTTATACCGTCGGCATTCTGCAGCAGGAACCGCCGCTGGATGACACCAAGACTGTTGGCGAGAACATCAAGATGGCGTTCGGCGAGATCGCGGAAAAGGTGGCTCGTTTCAATCAGATTGGCGAAGAGATGGCCAATCCGGATGCCGATTTCGATGCTTTGATGGATGAGATGGGCAAGCTGCAGAACGATATCGATGCTGCAAACGGTTGGGATCTTGATTCTCAGCTTGAGCAGGCTATGGATGCTCTGCAGTGCCCGGATCCGGATACTCCGGTAACGGTGTGCTCCGGTGGTGAACGCCGTCGTGTGGCATTGTGCAAGCTGCTGCTTGAGGCTCCTGATCTGCTGCTGCTCGACGAGCCTACCAACCATCTTGACGCCGAGTCGATTCTGTGGTTGGAGCAGTTCCTGCACCAGTACAAGGGTGCCGTCATCGCCGTTACCCACGATCGCTACTTCATGGATAACGTGGCTGAGTGGATCTGCGAGGTTGACCGTGGTCAGCTGTACCCGTATAAGGGCAACTACACCACGTACTTGGAGACCAAGGCCAAGCGTATGGAAATCCAGGGCGCCAAGGACGCCAAGCTCGCCAAGCGTTTGAAGAGTGAACTTGATTGGGTGCGTTCTTCTCCGAAGGCCCGTCAGGCTAAGAACAAGGCTCGTCTGGAACGTTACGACCAGATGGAGCAGGAGGCTCGTAACAACAAGAAGCTTGACTTCTCCGAGATTCAGATTCCGGCTGGCCCGCGTCTGGGCTCTACTGTGCTGGAAGCCGAGCATATTCACAAGGCATTCGGCGACCGCGTGCTCATCGACGATTTGAGCTTCACGCTGCCGCGTAACGGCATTGTCGGCGTGATCGGCCCGAACGGTGTGGGTAAGTCCACCCTGTTCAAGACCATTGTCGGCCTTGAACCGTTGACGTCTGGCTCGTTGAAGATCGGCGAGACCGTGCAGATCAGCTATGTGGATCAGAATCGTGCTGGCCTTGACCCGAATAAGAACCTGTGGGAGGCCGTGTCTGACGGTCTTGACTTCATTGAGGTTGCCGGCGTTGAAGTGCCGACCCGCGCGTATGTGGCGTCCTTCGGCTTCAAGGGTTCCGACCAGCAAAAGCTCACCGGCGTGCTGTCCGGTGGTGAACGCAATCGTCTGAATCTTGCTTTGACTTTGAAGCAGGGCGGCAACCTGCTGCTGCTCGACGAACCGACCAACGATCTTGATGTCGAAACTCTTGAATCGCTTGAAAACGCACTGCTTGGCTTCCCGGGCTGCGCTGTGGTGATTTCTCACGACCGCTGGTTCCTCGACCGTGTGGCCACGCATATTCTTGCATGGGAAGGCGATGATGAGAACCCAGCCAAGTGGTACTGGTTCGAAGGCAACTTCCAGGCCTATCAGGAGAACCGTGTCGCTCGTCTCGGCGAAGACGCGGCTCGCCCCCACCGTCTCCATCGCAAGCTAACGCGCTAAGCCGTTAAGCAGACAGTCCTGTGGACAGTCTGTAGGCTTAGCCTGAGTGAGGCGACAGCCGAAGGAAGGCAACAATGAGCCTTGCGAAGCAAGTCCATCATTGCAGGGCCGGTTAACCCCGTATTTCAGTAAAGCGCCGTGCTTCGTTACGAAGTGCGGCGCTTTGCCGTATGTGAATCGTTGACGATTACCTGCCGTTCACGCTTCTCACGCATTCGTTACAAAACAATCCGGCGGAATTTACCGCCCTTGCGTAGACTCGAATCCGGAATGAAGCGTTACCTATGCGACTCAAAAGAATCGAGGAGTGTCATGACAGAAACGGCAATCACACCATTGCAACGGTTAGCAAAGGTGCTTCAACTGGGCACGCCGTCCATGTACCGCAACCACACGTACGTGAATGGTGAAAGCCTGTATTTCCCCACTGGCCGCGTGTATGGCGGTCAGGTGATTGCGCAGGCTATGATGGCCGCGTCCAAAACGGTGTCGCCGTCTCGCCTGCCGAATTCGATTCATGGCTATTTCATTTCTGCCGGTGATATTCGTCAGGATTTGCTGTTTGATGTGGAGAGTCTGCGTGATGGCCGCTCGTTTTCAGCTCGTCGTGTGAATGTCACGCAGGCTCAGGGTTCGATTCTTACCGCCATCGTCAGTTTCCAGGAGCAGGGTCAGGAGGGTGTTGAGTTCGCCGATCCGATGCCGGAAGGTGTACCGGAGCCGGAAACATTGACCAGTGCGAAGCAGATTATGGAACCATTTGCCGAGAAGTCTTCGTTTGCCAAATATTATGCGGAAAAGTCGCCGTTCGACATTCGTCATGTGACGCGCACGATCATATTGGGTGCCGATAAGAAGAGCGCCAGCAATGATTCCGGCAAGCAGATGGTGTGGATGAAGGCTGATGGCACGGTTGATGTTCCGCAGGTTATGCATCGTGCGATGCTGGCGATGGGTTGCGATCAGGTGATGTTGGAGCCGGTATTACGTCGCGCTGGGTTGAGTATTGCCACGCCTGGTATTTCGTTTGCTTCGATCGATCATTCGATGTGGTGGTATCGCGATATCGATATCAATCAGTGGCATTTGTATGTGCAGGATACGCCTACTGCAGCTCACGGCCGTGGCTTAGGTCAGGCGAAAGTGTATACGCAGGATGGCGAGCTTGTCGCCTGCATGACCCAAGAGGTGATGATTCGCGTTCCCGAGGAGAATCTGAAGAAGTGAGGTAATCAGACTTTCGATTGTGTCGCTGATTTGGTAGCCGCGGCCGCGTAACGATTGCGTTGCGTGGCCGTTTTCATTTTCGGGCTTTCCGGACCGTCGATTGGTGGGATTTGGCACAGCCACTCCCCCGTAATACCGATGATCATATCGGCTATGCATACGATTGCCGCGATCGCGCATTCGAGTATGGCTTGGCTGTAGAACGTTGCTTCGCCATGTGGCAGGCTCA
Source organism: Bifidobacterium catenulatum PV20-2 (assembly GCF_000800455.1). Classification (NCBI taxonomy): domain Bacteria; kingdom Bacillati; phylum Actinomycetota; class Actinomycetes; order Bifidobacteriales; family Bifidobacteriaceae; genus Bifidobacterium; species Bifidobacterium catenulatum. Next base: position 545,828 of record NZ_CP007456.1, on the reverse strand, counting down.
TGATGAGCTGCCCACCATACCAGCCGGCCAACGCCGCTCCTGCCACGCCCAACGCTTTGCACGACACCAGTGTGGAGAACGCCTTCTGCGGGTCCAAAGGTTTCAGCTGCGCGCGTTTTTCGGAATCTGTGGTGGTGTATTTGTGGATCTGCAATGCCATATACAGCACGACGAATCCCAGAATCGCCAACACCACGGGCACGATCCATGGAGCGCCGACCAATGGCAAACCTGAAATCTCGCCATATTTCGCCAATCCTATACCGGCCAGCAATCCTAATGCGGCAGCAAGAACGTAGCACCACCAAGGGGTTCTGCGCGCTTTCATAGCGTACCTCCGATGATCCAATTGTCGGTCAGCAGTCCCACTTGCGCGGTATCGGGAGCCATGGCCAGCAGGAATGATACCGGATCCTTGCCTAGTCGCGCATCGGGATCCATGTCAAGCCATGGCGCAAGCACTGCGGCATGGTTGCGTGCGGTGGGCCACGGCACCTTGCAGTCGGGTTCGTCGCACGTCACGCCTTCCATGTCGATAAGGTCGAGATCGAGGTCTTCGCCGACGGAGGCTTCCACATTGCCTAATGCTTCAATCAGATCATGGGCGCCCATGCGCGTGGAAATCTGGATTACCGCGGCCATTTTGTCGGGGAGTCCGTCGAGTTGGCTCACATGGTAGAGGGGTGAGATGCCCTCGACTTGGTTGCCGGGAATGCCGTCCAACGTGACGATGGCCATGCGGAACTGCTGTTCGGCATCGGTTGCTGGACTGTCGAGTGAGATCACCGCACGTTTCGATGCGGGTTCTGGCTGTGCAGAAGCGAGTGCGGCCGCTTTGGCTGCGGCGGTTCCTTCCGGCAGATCGCTGGAATCGATCGCATCATACGCTTCGCCCATATCATCCGCATCGCCCGCATTATTGGCATCGCAGGCAAGGTCGTCGGTACCGTAGCCGGTCGGGCTTTCTACCATCCAATCATCTGCGATTTCGTCGATATGGTCGCGATCGGTCGATTCATGGAGGAGTTGAGCCACGGAACCGGCATGTTCGCCCGGCAGTTTGGCATCGGGTTCGAGTGCCAGCCACGGCCCCAGCACGAACGCACGCTGCCACGCACGGGGGTGAGGCAGCGTCAGGTCCGGATCGTCGCTGCTCTGACCGTCAAAATCGATGATGTCCAGATCAAGTGTGCGTGAGGTCCAATGGTCGGTACGCACTCGACCATGTTCGGCTTCGATGCGCTGCAATCCTCGCAACAGCTCCATTGCCGATAGCTTGGTGGTCACGGAAACAACCGCATTGTAAAAGTCGGGGGTACCATCGGGCATGCCCACGCATCGGTACGGTACAGCGGCGAAATGCCCGTAACCTGAGTGGACGTCAGTCCGTCGATCGAACGCACCGCGTCACGCAAGGTGGCCACTACATCGCCCTGATTGCCACCCATGGCAATGATGGCATGATGCACTTGCGATGCAGCCGAAATTGTTTCACGAGAACGTTCCACGGTTACGCTCACGTCGTCGAATGGCACTACGATTGGCGCACTCGGCTTATGCACGGTCACTTGCGTTTGTGCCACGGCAGGATATTCAAGAATCATATTGGCGATGCGATCCGCCAGTTTTTCAATGAGATCGACATGCTCGCCTTCGATGATGGCGACTATTCCTTTGGCGATAGCACCGTAATCGACGGTGTCCCGCAGGTCGTCGGAATGCCCGGCTGGCGCGAGATCAAGAAACAACGTGGCGTCGACGACAAACGTTTGCGCACGCTCATGTTCGAAATCAAGCACTCCGTGTTTGCCGACCGCGCGAACGCCAGTCAATCGAATCTGATCCATGCCAGCCTTTCTTTGCATATCCTAAGAGTTCCAGTGGTTTACGGCGTTGCGATATCTGCGCTGTCGGGCGCGTATCAGTCGTTAGCGAAAGCACACCATGCATTGCCGATCGCCACCGCGTCGCGGCTTTTCTCCACGTCATGCACGCGCACGGCCCACGCTCCATGTTCGGCACACAGGGCGCTGATGGCAGCGGTTGCATTGTCTTTGCTATCCATGTCTGGCTCGTCGATACCGGCATCGGCAAGCGCCGCGCCGACGAATCGTTTGCGCGAAGCTCCGATCAGCACCGGATACCCGGTGGCGTTGAACCGCTCCAATGCCACCATCAGCGGGAAGTTATGTTCGACGCTCGGTTTGGAGAATCCAAGACCCGGATCGATGATGATCTGTGACGGCGAGACGCCTGCCTGAAGCACGTCGTCGACCTGCTTCATGAGTTCGTCATACACGTCATCCACCACGCCATTGGCGTACACGGACGTATCCGCGTCAGGCACGTCGCCTGCAGAGCCGGCAAGCCAACCGCGCCAATGCTGCACAATGTAAAGGCTTTCCGCGTGTTCGGCCACCACATGGGGCACTTCGCGGTCCAGCCGACCGCCGGACACGTCGTTGATGATCTGCGCACCATGCTCCAACGCCATGCGAGCCACCGATGCGCGCGTAGTGTCGATGGACAGCACCGCGCCTTCCGGAATCAGCGCGTCCACGGCACCTAGCACGCGGGTTTGCTCGTCTTCCTCGCTGACGCGTTTGGCTCCGGGGCGAGTGGATTCGGCACCGATGTCGATGATGTCAGCTCCATCTTTCATCATCGCCTCGCCGTGCGCTTTCGCATTCGCAGGATCGAGCCACAACCCTCCATCGGAGAACGAATCCTCCGTAATGTTGAGCACGCCCATCACCAGCGTACGGTCACTATCATGAATCGATTTCATATCAATGGTCATCCGGTTTCCCCTCCTATATCCGGTTATTGTTATTTACGATTCGACTTCACCAAGTCATGTCAGCGGCCAAGCTGTGCCATACGTCGCTCACGCATGCTGCGACAGAATCAGGCTCATGGCTTCGGCTCGCGTCGCCGCGTCTCGCATGCAGCCGCGTACCGCCGATGTGACCGTACGCGATTGCGCTTTCTTCACGCCACGCATGGCCATGCACATGTGGTCGCATTCGGTGACCACGATCACGCCACGTGCTTCGATACCTTCCATCAGCGCGTCGGCCACCTGTTGGGTGAGACGCTCCTGCACTTGCGGACGGCGGGCATACAGTTCCACCAGTCGTGCAAGCTTGCTTAAGCCCGCCACTTGGCCGTTCGATGGAATATAGCCAACGTGGGCCACGCCATGGAACGGCAACAGGTGGTGTTCGCATACCGAGAAGAGTTCAATATCGCGTACCAGCACCATTTCGTCGGTATCGACTTTGAACTTGGTTTTGAGCACTTCCTCAGGGCCGTGTCCAAGGCCTGCGAACAGCTCCTTACAGGCACGCCCAATACGATCTGGGGTGTCGAGCAGGCCTTCACGGTCCGGGTCTTCGCCAATGGATTTTAAAAACAGGCGTACTGCCTGGCGCACGCCTTCCTCGTCATAGCCGACAGGCCCGGCCGCATGGGCGGCACGGGCCTTGTCGTCGAAGAGGGTATCGAATGCTTCGGTATCGCTCATCAGTTGGTCAATCCTGCGCTTTTCTTCAGGGATTCGGGAATCGGAACCGGCGGAATGTCGGAATCCGGGCGCTTGCTGTCGCTCAGCCACACTTCACGCTTCGGCGCCTTCTTGACATTAGCGAAGATTTCCGCGAGTTCCTTTTCGTTGAGGGTTTCCTTGACGAGCAGCTGACGTACGAGCTCATCAAGAATCTCACGATTCTCGTTGATGACATTCCACGCCTCAGTATGCGCGGTTTCCACCAGTTTGAGCACTTCCTCGTCGATGATTTCGGCGGTGCGTGCGGAATACTTGTGGTTCAGCGATCCAAGTTCGCTCTGCTCATCATCAGACCACTTGATGGCACCCAACTTGTCGGAGAAGCCGTAGTCGAGCACCATCTGACGTGCGATGTTCGTCGCCTTTTCGATGTCGTTGGAAGCGCCGGTGGTCGGATCATGGAACACGACCTCCTCCGCGGTACGACCGCCCATGGCGTACGCCATTTGGTCGAGCAGCTGGTTACGCGACATGGAATAGCGATCTTCCGTCGGCATCACCGCGGTGTAGCCGAGCGCACGGCCACGCGGCAGAATGGTGACCTTGGTGACCGGATCGGTATCGTTCATGGCAGCTGCCACCAGCGCGTGACCACCCTCGTGGTATGCGGTGTTGCGCAGTTCGTCGAGCGCCATGCCCTTGGAACGGCGCTTCGGCCCCGCCTGCACGCGGTCGATGGCCTCATCGATGGCGCGGTTGTCGATCAGCTGCGCACCGGCGCGGGCGCACAACAATGCGGCTTCGTTCAACACATTGGCCAGATCAGCGCCGGTAAAGCCCGGCGTACGCACGGCGATCATACGCAGATCGACATCAGGCACGAACGGCTTGCCCTTGGCATGCACCTTCAAAATAGCCTCGCGGCCTTCCAAATCAGGCGCTTCGACGGCTACCTGACGGTCAAAACGGCCCGGGCGAAGCAGTGCCGGATCAAGCACGTCGGGGCGGTTGGTCGCGGCGATGATGATCAGATTGGTGTCGTTATTGAAGCCGTCCATCTCAACTAGCAGCTGGTTCAGCGTCTGCTCACGTTCGTCGTGGCCGCCGCTCATACCGGAACCGCCACGCTTACGACCGACGGCATCGATCTCATCGATGAAGATGATGGCCGGAGCGTTCTTCTTGGCCTCATCGAACAGATCGCGCACACGGGATGCGCCAAGGCCCACGAACATTTCCACGAAGTCGGAGCCTGCCATGGAATAGAAAGGCACACCGGCCTCGCCTGCGATGGCTCGTGCCAGCAACGTCTTGCCGGTACCTGGAGGGCCGTAGAGCAACACGCCACGCGGGATGCGGGCACCCAAAGCCTTGTAACGAGACGGATCCTTCAGGAAGTCCTTGATTTCCTCGACTTCCTGCACGGCCGCCTCTTCGCCGGCCACGTCGGCGAACTTGGTGGTCGGGGTCTGGCCTTCGAGCAGCTTGCCGCTGTTCTTCTTGCCGCCCATACCGAACATGCCGCCAGCACCGCCCATACGGCTCATCATGAACCAGAACAGACCAAAGATAATGAGGAACGGCAGCAGCGAGGTCAGCAGATACGTCCAAATGCTGCTCTGCTGCATGGTCGCCGTCCAGCCCTTGACCGGATCGGCCTTCTGCACGGCCTTGACCACGGTTGCGGACTGCGCGTACGTGTAGTAGAACTGCACGTTTTTGCCGTAGTTCTTCATACGCCCGGTATCAGGGTCGGTAGCGGAGTAGTCGCTCTTAAGCTTGAGCTTGACCTGCTGGGTGTTGTCTACGATCTGCGCGTATTCAACATTGTTGCCGTTGAGAATCTGCAGACCATCCTTGGTGTCGATGGTCTGGGAACCGGTTCCGGCGAAAATCTGGAACATGGTCACGGCAAGCAATGCCACAACCACAACCCACAGCCATGGAGACTGCCAGAACGGACGCGGACCGCCATTGGATCCATTGCCGTTGGACTTGTCACCCTTGCCGTTGTAATCGTTGCCATTGCCGGCGTTATTGTTGCGTCCAAACGGATTGGTGAACGGGTTATTGCCGCCGCCGTTGTTATTCGGCGACTGGCCCGGACCAGGAAAACTCATGCCTGACCTCCTTCATAAACTTCCGGCTTCAGCACCGCGATCGAATCAAGATTGCGGTATCGCTCGTCATAATCCAAGCCGAAACCGACCACGAATTCATCGGGAATCTCACGTCCCTTATATTTCACAGGAACATCCACCTTACGGCGCGCCGGCTTTTCCAACAGCGCAAAGATCTCCACGGAAGCGGCACCACGGCTCCTAAGCTCATCGACGAGCCACGCCAACGTGACGCCCGAATCGATGATGTCTTCCACAATAAGCACGTGACGACCGCGAACATCGGTGGACAGATCCTGCCGCACGGTGATCTTGCCGCTCGATTGAGTGCCGGAACCGTAGCTCGACAAGCTCATGAAATCCATCTCCGCGTGGATGCTCATGGCCTGCGAGAACGCCGCAAGCGTGTTCACTGCGCCCTTGAGTACGCAAACCAGCAGCGGGTTCTTGCCACAGTAGTCTTCACTGGCCTGGGCTGCGGCATGGTTGATGATGTCGGCAATCTCTTCTTTACTGATCAGCTCGTGATCAATATCTTCTTGTACGTCAGCGATTCGCATGCCCACCATCTTGGCACACGCGAATGACGTGTTTCTGGCGATATGCTGAATATCCGCTGGGAAGATTCACACCTTTCTGGCCGTGCCAGTCGCAGATCAACCTGTCGATCCCTTCAACCTGCCGTGCCATGCACGAAATGCCTGCTTCTGCAAGCGAGCGCACAATCACCCGTCTTCTGATGGCTATATCTTGCGATTGCAACGCACGCACGTCGATGATTATCTCGCCGTTGTTCACGGTTACGCCTTGCTCGCACACGCGTTGCGCCACATCGTCAAGATATGCGCGATCGTCTTCGGCAAGCCTCGCTCCAAGCGCAAGTCTCGACACGACGTCACTTCCCGCGAACGATTCAAGATATGGCATGAGATCGTGCCGGATTCGGGATCGCAGCGGATAGTTCGCGGGAAGAGGCTCATTTCCGCCCGAATACCCCACATCCGGCCCATTTGTGGGATCGTCCCACCAAGCAAGCCGCAGATCCTCGCAGATGCCAGTGGTTTCTTCGCGGGTCACATTCAGCCACGGGCGTAGAAAACGCACCCCGTCTCGCATAAAGGAACCGTTCATACCGCAAACCGCATCGAGGCCCGCGGAACGCAACAAACCGATGATCACGGTTTCCGCCTGATCGTTTTTCGTATGAGCCAGCAGCACGGCCGAAGCGTCGGAGCATGCGTCGACAATCGCATGGTAGCGCGCTTCACGCGCCGCCGCTTCAACACCGATGCCGCGGGAGTCGGGCACGTCAATCGCACGAACACGAACTGGGTCAAGACCCAACGCAACGCAACGATCGGCGGTTGCCCGCGCAACACCGGCAGAGCCTTGCTGCAACTGGTGGTCGATGATGATCGCCCCGCATCGCAATCCCAACGAAGCGCATGTTTTCGCAGCAACTGCAGCCAACGCCATCGAATCGCGGCCACCGGAACAGGCCACCATAATCAGAGGAGCGTCCGCATCGGGCGTGTGCTCGCCATGACGGGCGAATCGGGCATCCTGCAATCCCAATCCGGCCGATTCCAGCGCGACCCGCAACTCGCCGACACCCTTACGCAAACGAGACGAATACACCATGGCATCACAGCTTCGGCAGTGCGGCCACAAAAGTGTCGATAGCAGATTTCGCAGCCTCGAAATCATCGGGATTGTTGACGATCACGGCAAAGCTCAGCGCACCTCCGTTGTGACGCGACACATTGCCGGTCATGGAGGTCACATCCCCCAAACTGCCGGTTTTGACACGGATGAGACCAGCCTCGTCAGCATCGTTCAAACGATTCGCGGCAGTGCCCACGAATCCCACGACCGACAATCCTTCGGCAGCGGCGGCTCCGGCACCGCTCGTCAGGTTGCGTTGCTGCACTTCCAGCAGGGTGCGCGCGGTGAGTTTGGACTCCTCGGACAGACCCGAACAGTTGGGCATGATGAGACCTTCGGTGGAGATTCCCCGCTGAACCAGCACCTGTTCGACTGACCGCACAGCCCCGGCCGGCGAATTGTCGACGCCGAGATGCAAAGCCAGCAATCTGCCAAATTCCTCAGCCAAGGAATTGTCGGAATGCCGAAGCATGAACGCCATGATCTCATTCAGCGATGCGGAATGCACGTCCGCGATGGGACTGGTGCCTTCGGGTACCGTTCCCTGCTCCACGGAAGAGTTCACGGCAATGCCCTGTTCAGCCAAACGCTGCGTGAACACCTGCGCGGCCTCGCGGGCAGGCTGCGTACTCAAAGCGGGGTATGTGCTGAAAATATCGGGATCTGCGGGATTGGCACCGTTCCAATTGCGTCCGCCATCTACCGCCATGGACGCGGTCGGCGCGTAGTACACATGGTCCGAGTCGAGCTCGGCGATGCCGCTCGGCCAACGGTCGTTACCGAACAGGGAATCATCATAGACAAGCGTCACGGAAGTGATGTCCCGCTGGTGTAACGCCTTGGCCGTATTTGCGGCAAGCGTCCCCAGTCCGGCACGCCCATTGATATGCGCCGAATCCGATGCACCGGCACCGAGCAGCATGTCGCCATTGCCTTTGAGCACCAATCGCGCGGTGCCGTCCTCACGCTGTTCCAGATAGGTCTGCGTATCCAACGTCTTGCCCATGTCGAGCGTGGTCGCCGCCGCATATGCCGTCAACGTTTTCATGGTGGATGCCGGAGTATACGACTTGTCGAGATCATGTTCGGCCACCACATTGCCAGCCGCATCGGCGATGGCGATGGCATATTCGCCACCGAAGTCGGAGGCGGCCGTTTCGAATTGGCTGATCAGTGCCTTCGCCGCAACTGCATCCACGGTCTTCGAAGCGTCAAGCCCTCCGACCACCGTTGCCGCAGGAACGGCGTTGCCCGGCGTCTTGGCGGTGATGTGTTCGACCTCCTGCAGGGTAAGAACGCCCGGCAGCTTGTCGAAAATGTCGGCCACGACATAGCCAACGCACAATACCGTGGTGAGCGCCACGGAAAGCGCCACCGTGATGTATCGACGGCGTTTCACATGCCGGTATTCAGCCGAATCATCCATGGAACAACAACACTCCAGTCATAAGCGGAAATCGAAATGAAAAATCGAAATGAAAACGAAAAGGCAGGAAACGCGCAAGCCAGCGAACAAACGTCATCCCTTATGCTCGATTGGCTTCCATTCCGACTTGGCGAACATAGCCTGGAACGAGATCGGCACATAACTGAACATGTAGATCGGGAAGCTCAGCACATACGCGAACAGCTCCTTGTTGGTGGCACCAATCTGATCGCGTTCCACAATAATCGTCAACGCGGCCAACGCCATCATGCCGATCACCGACGTCACAATGCCGGACGTCCAACCGGCCAACGAGCTCAACTGGCTCTGCCATGTCACGAATCCGCAGGTCGCAAACAACAGTCCCAGCAGAACGCGCACAATACCGATCACCGTGAACGGACACAACAACAGTGTGAAATCAACGGCGGAGAAATCGCGTTCCCTGATGGCGCGTTTGACCAAAGCCGGCCCGTAATAACGGAACACTTGCAGGAAACCCTTGCTCCAACGCAAACGCTGACGCCAGCTCTGCGCGAAGGTGACAGGCTGCTCGTCATACAGAATCGCGGTACCGCAGTAGCCGATGCGGTCGCCGTGTAGCAAGGAATCCATGGTGAATTCCAAATCCTCGGTCAAAAGGTGGAATTTCCAACCATTATTACGACGCATGATCTCCTGCGAAAACATGAAACCTGTGCCCCCTACATGGCAGCTGTTGCCGAGCCACATGCGCGAGGCCGACAGGAATCGAGATTCACGGATGAACCACAATGCAGAACCGGAAGAGACCCAATTGTCGGACAAATTCACGGAATTACGGTAGCTGGTGAGAATCTTAAAGCCCGACTGGAACGCCTTGTTCATCTCTTCGACGTAATGCTTGTCGAGCTTGTTGTCGGCATCGAACACGAAGAACGCGTCGTACAGGTCGGATGCGCCGGATTCGTTCATCTGGTCAAGCAGATACGTCAATGCGTAGCCCTTGCCCACAAGTTCCTTGTTGAAGCGTTCGACCACATGGCAGCCCATGTTGCGCGCCACTTCGGCGGTATTGTCGGTGCAATTGTCGGCAACGAGCCAAATGTCGATCAGCTCGCTCGGGTACGTCTGCGTTTGGATGCAGGTAATGAGGTTGCCGATGACTTTCGCCTCGTTTCGTGCGGAAATCAGCACCGCGTAACGCTTGTTCATCGGCGCATCGGGAAATTTGATCGGCTTGGTGAACAGGGAGATGAGAATGCACACCGCCTGATAGACCACACCTGCGCCGCCGACGATGACCAGCAGAATGTCAAGTACGCTCAGCAGTACCATTAACGCCACCTACTTCTTGGATTGTCATCCGCGTTTTTCGTGCTTCCTTCAGCTTCCCGCGATTCGCCGTTCTTCCGTTCATTGCCGGATTCCGATTTTTCGTTGGATTCCTGCGATGGGTTTTCGCTCTCAAGACCCTGCAATGGCTTGCGTTCCGTTTTGTCCAACACGTGCTTCGGAATGGCGACGGTTTCGCCCGATTCCAGCGATTCCTCGGAACGGGTGATATTGTACGCCTGCTCCTGTAACTGCCGCACTTCGTCGGAAATCGGCACATGCGCACTGGATCCCTGCACCGCGCGAGGCATATTGTGCAGATGCTCGCTGATGACTTCGGCACCTTCCACCAGCTTCGACTTCTTTTCAGGCACCGGATCATCCATCAGCGGGGAGTCAACCAGCTCGTACCGCTTTGTATAGGTGCGGAAGATCGTCTGCACGGAAGCGACCACCGGCAATGCGAGGAATGCGCCAAGCGCGCCGAACAGCGAAGTGAACGCCAACACCGCGAGGAACGCCACGGCATCATTCACATCCATGGTGCGCTGGGAGATCTTCGGCGCGAAGATCAGATTCTCAATCTGCTGATACACGCAGATGAACACCAGCACCGCCACGGCCTGCCACAGTCCGCAGCTGCCCCACGCGAACAGCACCGGCAATGCGCCGCCGATATACGTGCCCAGCATAGGAATGAACTGCGAAACCATACCGCAGAACAGCGCCAACGGTAGCCAATAGGGCACGTGCAGCAGCATCAGACAGATTCCGGTGAAGAACGCGTTCAGCAACGCGAGAATGGCGCGGGAGAACAGGAACGACGAGATCTGGCTCTGGCTCACCGTCCACACGAACAGGAATCGGCGCTGAGCCGCCGGAGCCATCCACTGGCATGCGGCACGACGCAGTTTCGGGCCAGCCGCTGAAATGTAATACGTGGTCATGATTATCGTCATGAGGTTGATCAGGAACGAAAACAATCCCGACACTGTATTTAGCGCGGTACCCGCGAAATCGGTGACCCATGACGTTTGAATGTTCTTCAGAATCTCATTGCCGAGATTATTGATCTCAGGAAGTTGGAAATTCGCGTATTGACTGGCGAACTGGCACATCTGCTCGTACAGGTCGGGCAGACCGTTCACCAATGCGATCACCTGCTGCACGAACAGGTTGCCGAACAGCGTGAACAGCACGCCGAGAATCACGGCCAGCATCAGCAGCGAGAACAGCGAGGCGAACGAACGTTTCCAGCCATGCTTGACCAGCGGCACCACCATCGGCTCCACCGCGAGCGCGATGAACAGCGAGACGATGATGTCGATCACCAGGTATTCGATTTTGCCCCAGCTGCGCCAGCAGAAAGTAAACACCACAATGGCTATGGCGATGTATAGCAGCGCACGCCCCAACCATTCCGGCGGTTTTCGGGGATCTCCTTTGGCTGGAAACAAGGTGCCGAGATCCCAGCGCTGCTCGCTGGTGTTCGCACCGTTTTCACTCTGCGTATTGTTCAATCGCTGTTCGCTTTCGCTCATGGCTTCCCATTGTAGCGATAGGCGTCGTGTACAGGCTGAGCTATTGTGGTAGTTATGCTGAACGTTTCAATTGTCATCCCCGCTTGGAATGAAGAGGAGCGTATCAACGATTGCCTGTTGAATGCCACTAGGCAGACCGTGATGCCCCATGAAGTGATCGTTGTCGACAATCGTTCCACCGATTCGACGGTAGCTGTGGTGGAGCAGTTTATGAAAGACCACCCTCAAGCCCCTGTTCGCTTGTTGCATCAGGATGAGGAGCAGGGATTGATTCCGACGCGAGATTATGGTTTGAATCACGCCACCGGCGATATTCTAGGCCGTTTCGACGCTGATTGCATGATTCGCCCGGATTGGGTCGAGGTGGTGTCCGGCATTTTCACTGAGGATCCGGAGGCCATGGGTGCCACTGGTCCGGTGATGTATTACGATTTGCCGAGCCGCCATTTTGGTTTGCGTGGGGATAATTCCACGCGCAAGCGCATTTACAAGGCCGACGGCGGCCAGCCATTGCTGTTTGGCTCGAATATGGCGGTCCGTGCTTCAGCTTGGCGCGAAATTTGCGACGAGGTGTGCCGCGACAAGGCCGATGTGATGCATGAGGATATCGATATTTCGCTGCATCTGCTGGGCAAGGATTTGAAAACCGTGTACTGCCCGCGCATGATCGCCGGCATCAGCGCCCGCCGTATGGACACGTCGCTCACGTCGTTCAATAATTACATGCGTCGTTTCAAGAACACGTTCGACGCGCATCCACAGCATTCACGCAAGCATAAGCCGGAGATTCTGCTCACCGCGCTGTATCCGGTGATGCATCTGCTGTATCCGGTGTGGCAGAAGGTGCTTGACACCGCCGATATCAATCCTGCGGAGGCGGCGTGGATCAACGAGCAGATGGAATTGGCCGAGCAGGAGGGACGTGAATGGTATGACGACACCCCTACTGATGAGGAGTGGAGTGAAAAGCACGAGGATTCCAACGATTAATTCGCATATATTCATATTGAATTGAAGTATTCAATTCATCAACATGCGTAATTATAATTGCATACAAAAATCGTGGTGTGAATTTGTTACGATTCACGCCACGATTTTTTTATGTTCTCAGCGATGTTCTCTCACGATTCGTCGTTCGTTACGCACGATTGCCGGTTCGTGGGAATTGCCGCATTACATCAGGCTCTTGTAGATGGCGAGGATGTCCTCCTGCGTGGCCTGACGGGGGTTGCCCGGCGTGCACACATCGTGGAAGGCATCATAGGCCAGCGGCTCAAGATCGGCTTCGGTGGCGCCGACTTCGGAGATGGTGGTCGGGTTCTTCAGATCCACGGTGAGCTTATGCACAGCCTGGACGGCCTCTTCGCGCACGGTTTCGATATCGCCGGTGTAGGCGTCCGCGATGCCGAAGGCGTCGGCGATGTCACGGTACTTCTCACCGGTGTAGTCCTTGTTGTATTCCATGACCGGAGCCAGCAGAATGCCGTTGGCAACGCCGTGGGCCACGCCGAGACGGCCGCCCAGCGGGTGGGCCATGCCATGCACCAGGCCGAGGCCGACGTTGGAGTAGGCCATACCGGTGATGTAGGAGGCGTATGCCATCTGCTCGCCTGCCGGAATGTCGCCGTCTGCGCTCTTGGCGAGATTCTTGGCGATCATACGGATGGTCTGCATGGACAGGCAGTCGGACAGGCTCCATGCGCCCGGAGTGATGTAACCTTCGATGGCGTGGGTCAGGGCGTCGAGTCCGGTGGCAACCTTGAGGCCACGCGGCATGGAGTCGGTCAGATCCGGGTCGACGAATGCGACGATCGGAATGTCGTGCGGGTCGACGGCCACGAACTTGCGCTTGTTGGCGGTGTCAGTGACCACATAGTTGATGGTGGTTTCCGAAGCGGTGCCGGCGGTGGTCGGCACGCCGAAGATCGGCACGGACGGATTCTTGGTGTCGGCAACGCCTTCCAGGGAGAGCACGTCGGAGAATTCCGGGTTGGCGGTGATGATGCCGATGCCCTTGCAGGTGTCTTGCGGGGAGCCGCCGCCCAAGCCGATCAGGAAGTCGGCACCGGATGCGGCGAACTTGGCGACACCGTCCTGAATGCATTCGACCGGCGGGTTCGGCTTGACGTTGTCGAAGACCTCATACGGCATGCCTGCCTCATCGAGCACATCGGTGACCTTCTTGACGGTGCCGGTTTCAAGCAACACCGGATCGGTGACGATGAATGCCTTGGTGAAGCCGTGCGACTTGGCAACGCCCGGAATCTCCTTGATGGCTCCGCGACCGAAATACGCCGTCTGGTTGAAAATCATGCGATAGACCATAGTGCTCTCCTTTAAGCTACTGTGCGTTCACAGGCTTCGCCATACCTTGCCGAAGCCAACGTTCCTATCATAAACCCATTTTCAACTGTCATGCGATCAACGACACCACGACATTATGTGACCATTCTCACAAAATAAAATAAGATGGGGGGGTGCAATCATCCATCGAACAACCTGTCCTTCTGCTACGGCAGGTCCTTACGTTCGAACACCCACATGGTCTCGTCCGTGGATCTGTTGTCGGTAAGAATCGTCAACATGAACCGCTCACCGTCGTTCTTCACGTAACCGCATTGCACTGCACCTTCCGACTTGAGCCGGCTACGGACGACATCGTAGTCAAGCAGTCGCAGGAGACCTTCTTGATATTCGGGAGCAATCCTCACACAGCAAAACTCACGTAATGCTTCGCGGAAGGAACCGCCATGACCATCAAGCATACGCTGAAAGAAATCGGGCACCATGATCGAACGCTGCGTATCGGTATTCAGATTGACTATAAATGACACCGGATAACGTACATTCAGATGTTCAAGCAGCATTTTCATATCCTCATCGCGCACCAGAATATCCTCAAGCTGGTTGTTGAGCATGCGGAGCTGGCGTTTGCCTCCGCCATTGACGTAATACTGTTTCTTGTCCTGACGCATACGGATTTCCGCCTGATTGATGAGGTCCGGAAGATCCCCTCCATCATCGGATTCGGCCATGCCTACGGATATATCCCAATCACCTTCCAGAAAATCCCGACGCATACGCGCCATCCGACGCATACTTTGGCTCACCGTATGGTTGCAGCTGATAATCACGAACTCGTCGCCTCCGACGCGGTAGATCCTGTCGTCACCAAAGCAGGCACGCATCGCATTCGCAAGTCCGCACAACGCCGAATCGCCCTTGGCATGCCCCAAATGGTTGTTGATTTCATGCAGTCCGATCATGTCGACGTACACCACCGTCAACGGCTGGTCATGCGTGGCCTGGATGTACTCCAAGTCGTCATCGTAGGCATTGCGGTTGAGCAGCCCCGTAAGCGAGTCCCTGCGGTAATTATCGGCATCGCCGCATGTCAATAGTTCCATGGACAGATTCCGTCCGACCAGCACCACAGCCCAAGGGTCGGATGGGGAACATACGTGAGTGGGAATCACCGCGAATGTAACTACGCCGGTTTTGGCCAATACCTCGCTGCGGTATATCCCCAGCACGGTTTCCTGCCTGTATAGCCGTTCCCGGATTGAGGTCAGATTCAGATCGGCGAAGAATCGCCCGACATCGTCAGGATGCACCACCCGGTTGGCGGCCACCGCACGCATGTAGGCGCCGAATTCGTCGACTTCCGGATCGGGAATCACCCCATCCCGTTTGATGACACGGTATTCGCCTGTCTCCACATTCAACCGGGATATTTCCGCCAGACCATCAGCCAGGATTTCAAAGGTGTCGGCCGCCAACGCGGAGACTCCCAACAGCACCCGGCCGTTGACAGTCACATGATTGCGATGCAGGTAATCGCACGACATATCCCAATAGTGCCGACCGTCGGCGCGTTCAGCCAACAGCGTTTCCATCTGGTTCACCGGCAGTGGAGGGTAGAAATAATATCCTTGGATATATCCGCATCCAAGTGCTTTCAGCCGATCGACCTGTTCCTTGGTTTGGGCGCCCTCGGCGATGATCATCAGATGCAGCTTCTTGGCCATCACAATCATGGATTGGATGATTTTCATGCCTTTACCGGCATTCTCATCGCTCAGTTCGATGAACTTCGTGTCCAGTTTGATCACATCGACATTAATGTCTTTGAGCATGTTCAGCGAGGAATATGCCGAACCGAAATCGTCCATCAGCACCACGATGCCTCTCGCATGCAGTTTGCGGATGGTGCCCTCCACTATGGGCAGGTTTTTCGCCACGGCACTTTCGGTGATTTCCACCTGCAATAGACGCGCGTCGACGTTATATTCGTTCAGCAGCCCGCCAATCACGTCGGCCACATCCATCTGGTTGATATCCATCATGGACACGTTCACGGAAACCGGTACCAGATTGCGTCCTTCACGCTCCCATCTGCCCAGCATCTCAGCCACGAAACGCCATACGAACATATCCACATGGCAGATACGCCCGGCTCTTTCCAATACCGGGACGAACCATCCTGGGGGAATCACGCCATATTTGGGGTGATTCCAGCGCACCAACGCCTCGGCTCCTACAATGGTTCCCGTCTCCGCATTGCATTTAGGCTGCAGATAACAGCAGAATTCGCCGTTTTCGAGCGCATAATCGATGTCTTCGAATGTGAAAAAAGGCACCAGCTCGTCGTTAGACGGCATTCCGCCCATTTCCGGCATGTCGGTCACGCGGTCTCCCTCTCGTCGAAAAAACTATCCGTGGTATTCGCCGTTGTACTGTATCAGTGTTACGTCCTCGACGCCATCAATCGCACGGATACGCTCGGCGAACGCCATATCCTTGTCGTCGCAAAACACTTCGACGGCCATTTCCACGCGTTCGCCACGCATGGTTTTGGATTTGACGAAGAATTTAGTACGTCCGAACGCACGCGTGATCTCATCGCCAGCCATATCGCCCACATAGTGGATCACCGCAATGTACACGCGCCCTTTGTCTTGATACGAGTAGAACAATGCCAACATGCCGATCATCACCAATCCGGCCACAATCACCAGCACATACATGCCCGCACCCGACGCAATACCTGAAGTAATCGCCCAGAACAAATACAGCAAATCCATCGGGTCCTTGACTGCGGTACGGTAACGAACAATCGACAATGCACCGACCATACCAAGAGAAATCACAATATTCGTACTGATGGACAATGTGACCATGCAGGTGAGCACGCACATGCCCACCAACGTGACCGCGAAACTGCGCGAATACACCACGCCCGTGTAGAAACGGCGGTACACGCAGCAAATAACGATGCCAACGATCAACGCCACCAGCAATGCCAGCGCCATTTTGGGCACATTATATTGGCTGAAGGATTTCAGCACCGACTTTTTGATCATGTCATTAACGCTCATAATGCTGTTCTTTCTCTCTTTGCTTCCTTGATTCGTAACGTTTGATTTCGGGAAATGCCAGCCGATCACAGACTGTCTTTACAGGCTCGGCACGCTCCAACCTTCCTGCCAGTAGTCGAATCCCCGCAAATACGAGGCTTTGTCATAACAGAGCACGTATTTCGAAGCCGAAGTCAACTCCTGAGCTTTGCCAGGCAACAGATCGCGTACCATCTGCGGCAGGAATTCGGTGAATTTGACTTCCATCACCAGTTTTCCCGGCTCAAGCACGGGCAGTACCGGCAGTGTGGAGTCGAAAATATCGAATCCTCCAACCGCCGCACGCACGTTCATATCGAAAGTGACACGCACGGTACCGGCGTCAAGAATCCACGGTTCGCGCTCATAATCGACGATCACACGCGGGCGCAACACATTGCACACGCATTCCACATAAAACTCGCGGCACAATTGATATTCGCTGTCACGCAAAAACTCGTAATCGCCGGCAAGAATACGGTCGAACTGCTCGTGCGTGAGCGACGCATCCTCCTTGTAGATCCAACTGTCGCTTTTGCGTTTGCGTTCCAGTTTGATCACGCGGTCGCTGTAATCGTAGATGCGAATACGATATTTCTTGCGCAGCAGCACACCATCGACTTTTTCCTGATATGCGGTGTTCCAATAATCGTCAAAATACAGGCTGCGAATCATATAGCCGCCGTTGCTCGCATGTTTGTCGAGACCAAGCAGCGGCGCCATACGCACGTTCAAATCGGCTTTTTGCGCGTATGAGATCAGATATTTGAGCTCATGACGGAACCGTTCCTTGGCTGTACGCGGCGGAACGGATAATTCTTCGCTGACTCGACGTTTGACGCGCTGCAGCAGCGACGTTCCTCGATTGCCACCGTCATTGCACATTGGCATCCTCCACAATGCTGCCGTCGGCTTTCACATAGAAGCACTTGGTGCCGTAGATCTTGTTGCCGTCGGTGACGTAGTAGTCAAACGCGTCCTGAGTCTCGCCTGATGCGTTGCGCACACTCACTTTGATGAAGTACTGGCCTTCACCGGGCATGTCCATCACGGCTTCCGGCAATACGAGGTTGCTCTGTGTGAACACTACATCCTTACCTTCGTAATCCTTGGCCACGGTGACGGTATAACGCAAATCCTCATCGTTGAAATCGTAGGAGACATCCCAGCTGAGTTTGAGCTTGCCATTGGTAGGGGTAGGTGTGCCGATGTAGAACGGCATGGGCTTGTTGAACCCGGTTTGGTATGTCTGGTAGTTCTGTTCGATTTCGCTGTGCAGCTGGTTCGCGATCACATCATATTGGCTTTTGGTAACGCCTTCATACATGGAATCAGGCATTTTCCACACATATTGTTCCGTAATGCTGCGGTAATGCTTCACCATGGAGTTGATGCGATTGGCATTCATGTACTTGTATTCGTCTTGCATTGCCTTGTCGAGCGCAGTTCGGAACGACTTGGTCTGCAAGCAGCGGCTAAACAGCATGTTGCCCCAGTAGTTGCTGATGCCGTTCTCCCAGCTTTTGCCGTCGGAACGTTGTTTGATCTCATATTCCTTGCGCATGAGCATGCCATCGTTGTCCCAGTCGAGCACGTAGAAGGTGTCAGAATTCGTGGGACTATACAGGTACATATTGCGGCTTTGCGTATCGGTATTGCCGGTCAACAGCTGGAATGCCATCCAGTATGCGAGATTTTCGGTATCGAAATATTTGCCGAGAATGTCGCTCATCGGCACTGAATAATCGTTGAGCGCGTTCAACATGGCAATCAGTTTGGTATGGTCGTTGTCGCCTTTGATTTCCAGTTTTTCTTCGAATTTCGTCTGATCGTAGTCGGGATCGTCGGCGAGTTTGATCACGTCTTCGTCTCGATGGAATTCGAAATAATTGACTTTATACAGCTGGCCGTTCTTATCAAGTCCGTGCGCTTGCAATGCGGTTTTGTTGAGCTGTTCGACCTGCGTATACAGACCGTAATCGTCAAAGGAATCCGATCCGCTGGTCTCGTCTTTCACATACAAGTGCACGAATTGCGTGCGCAGCCCCATCATCTGGTCGATGCCTTTGATGAGATCAAAGGCCATTTTGTTACGGAAACGCAGACCTTCACCCATATGCTTGTTCAATGCGATGGTACGCTGGCCACGCCACTTGCCTTTGCCGCTTTTCAACTCGATCTTGTAATTCTTCTGCTCGTTTTTACTCGATGACTGACCACGTACCTGCACGGTGGCGTTCGGCGCGCTTTCGCCAAAACCAAGCTCCCCGGAAACCGGCCCTTGTTCGTCGCCGACCTGCAGCAAACCATTGACCTTGTAGCGTCCAACGCCCATTGCCGCATAGTCCTCAACGGAATACTGGTTGATTTCACTCCAGCTATGGTCGGTTCCTTCTGACGAATTACCGCGCGATACCGTCAGATACATGGTTTCCACGCCGCTGTCGTCATACACCTTGTATAACGATTGGTTGTCGCGCAAGTGTGCGCCGTCGATGCTTTGTTCAGCGCTTTTCTTGACTTGCTCATGCGTCTGCGTTGAATCCGATGATTGCGATTGTTCATTATCGCTGGGTGATGAAGTCGCACATCCGGCGCAGGAAAGCACCATCAGCATTGCCGTCAATGCCGCTATTTGCTTGACAAGCGTGGTAATGGCTTTCGTGTTGCGTCGATTCCACCATGTCATGATTTACGATTCCTCCCCGATTGTATTGCTCGCTTCTGTAATGTTCGTCCCGCACTCGCGCCGCACGTGCCTCTTATATTCCGTGCGCTGCAGTGATTGATCGATTCGTTGTTCGCCGTGTTCAAGCAGTATGCCCAGTTCGGTGAAACGTCCACGTTTCGTCTGTGCCACAATCGGCTGCTGCCCCAGCACTCGGTATGGCAGATTGTCGGTGTATGAGGCAAGCCGGAATGTCGCATAAATAGCGAACAGCGACGCTCCCATCAGAAAACCGAAGCCGAACAGTGTGGTAGTGAAGAACTGTCCGATCACCGTGAAAATAACCGTCGACCCGGCAAATAATGCCGATGCAGTCAACGCACCGGAATAATCGGTGAAGTACAGCAGAATCAGCATTATGGTATTGCCGACCGCATACAGCGCATATCCGACGCATAGTACACGAAAATATCCATGCATCGCATCGTTGAAACCCAAAGGAAGCGCGTTCAGCGCTGTTTTTTCCAACGAAATCACGGCAGCGGTCACCAACAATTGCTTCAACGCCGTGTAATGCAATTCTCGATTGAGCACAGCCAGCATTTCATTTTCGGCAACGGTAATGTCTTTGACCGTGCCTCCATCGTTGAGCAGACTGTAATACGAACGATATGTCGGATAGAAATTCACTTCCACCGACACCACAAAATTCACCGTGGTGATCAGAATCGTCAAAAATGCAAGCATGGCGGGCACATCGTAGTATGGCGCACCGTAAAACAGACCCTTCACTTTGATGCCAAGCGGCCCACACCAAGTGATCACCAAATGGGCGAACAGGCCGATAGTGGTGAACAATCCAGTCAACGCCAACGGCAGAAACTGATCGACCCACTGCAGAAACAGCCACGGATGCTCACGACTTTGCGGAAAATAACGATGCAACAGGAGTACATCCCATACCAGCATCACACCATAGCCAAGCACCACCGCAAACAACAGCGACTCCACAGGAGGGCATGCCAACGCAAGCAGCACGCATGACGTAATAAACGCCACCAGCACTGCACCAGCAAAAGAATACAGAATGCTTTTGTAATCTTTAATGGCCGTCAAATAACTCATCGCATTCCAGTTGACGACCATTTCGAGAAACAACCATAAACACAACACGCCCTGCATCAGCGTGGATCCAGAAAACAGCAGAAACACCGTGTACAACACCGCGCCCACCACCAACATGATGCCGGTAGACCCCCAAAACGATGGCAGAATCATCTTCTCATCGTGATCAAACAGCATATCCGCCAAAAAACGTGTGACCGGCATCGACAGAAAACTTGTCAACACCAACGAGGCAAGCAATGTGTATGTGATCATGCATACGAGCAGATCACGGTCGGGGCGGCCCACCTGCCACCAACCGCTCACAATCAGCACGCCAAACTGCAGAAGCACGCCCAGCAGCATCGGGCCTGCGCAAATCACGCCGGCATAGCCGTAGGCTCGCAGCATTGCCATCAAGCCCCTACGATGGAACAGTTTCTTCAGTTCAAATCCAATACCAGCCATATCAGCGCTCCAATCCGAACTGATCCGCAGTATCGGCATACAGCTTGCGATAATCGTCAAGCATGCGCTCATGCCGATAATAGGCATTCACACGATCGCGGCCGATCTGCCCCATGGTTTCACGCAACACGCGACTGGAACACATGCGTTCCATCGCCCCGCTTAAGCCTTCGCGGTACATGGGAGGCACATAAAAACCGGCAGTGCCGAAATCATCGCCATCCTCACCTTCCAACAGCTCACGGCAACAGCCGACATCAGTAGTCACGCATGGGCGTGCGGCAGCGAACGATTCCAACACCGACAACGGTTGGCCTTCGGAAATGCTGGTCAACACGGTGAAATCAAGCTTGCGCATGTATTCCACCACATTCACACGGCCCGTGAATTCAAGATTGCGCACGCCCAACTGTTCCACAAGCTCATAGCATTCGTCGGCATACTCCTGATCGTCAACACCGCCAAGAATATGCAAACGCACATTGTCAACGCGAGATGAAAGCTCATGAAACGCATGAATCAGGGTTTTCACGTCTTTGATCGGCGCCATGCGCACCACCGCACCGATATCAACCCAACCATCGTCGGGTTTTAGAGGAATATCGCAAAAACGTTCGTATTGAATGCCGTTGGGAATAACCTGGCAGGCGTCGGCGGGAGCGCCCATACCGATTTGGATAAGACGGGCACGACCGAACAAACTAGTGATACGCCATGCACGCTGGTAAATCTGTTCAGAAAGCATGTAGAAGAAACGAATCCAGCGCGGACGGAAAACCGGAAGCACCCATTCGGCGGAAATAATCTCCTCTTCACGTTCGCGCGTGTAGATACCATGTTCCGTAAGCAATACCGGCGCATGGTTGATGGAACCGCCCAAACAGGCTAGCAATCCGCCATATCCGGTGGAAATCGCATGATAGATTTGCGCTTCCGGCACTTCGCCGCCCATCAGGTATAACACCGGCAGCAGCATGGAGCGCGCAGTATGGAAAGCATCCGCATAGGCCACATACGGATATTCTTCCATGCAGATTTGCGTGAACAGGTCAATGAATTCACGGCTTTGCAGGAACGACAGCGGATGCACGCCTTTGGTGTGGAACAGGTTGAACAGCACATCCCAGTCCGGGCTGCCAAGATTCACCAGTTCGCGCAATGACCGCAATTCCTCTTCGGTGAACGACACTTGCGCGCGTTCACCGCTCAGACGTAAGGCGTCGTCGAGGAACACCTCATGCACTTCCACCACATTGCTGGGCAGATCATATACGAATTTGCCGCGGTCTTCGGCTTTGGCGCCGATCACCCACAATACGAACTCGTGCTCTTTCATCGCTTCGATATAACTGTGCATCCATGTGGACACGCCACCATGCACGTACGGGTAGCATCCTTCCAAAACCAGGCAGATTCTCATGCCACCCCCCCAGTCTTACGTTCTATATGAACCGTGGCGCTCGTGGCTTTGAGCAGATACAAATTGCCGGTCATCTTGGTGAGGCTTCCGCCGCGCACATTGCCGGGCGTACCATTACTGGCACGGAACATCAGCCACCCTTGATCGGTGAGGTTGCCAAGTTTCAGATCCCAACTGGTATCGGTTGTTTCCATCGAAACCGTCAATCCTGAGAATCGTTGCACCGCCGCAGCGCATTCCGTTCCAGTCTGCATGCGAATGGACGGAGCCGACTGTTCCAACCAATCCAAATAATCTTCCAATCCCTTGCGATAGGTTTCCCAGCCTTCTTTCGCACCACGATCTTCATCAAGCAGATCGTCGGGATGCATGAAGTGCGTGCTCACATAGTGCATGTTCAATTCGGAAACCGCGGCAAGACGCATGTACGTGTCGCCCACCATGCCGCCGGACACAATACGTGGAGCCTCCACCACGCCATCGGCCGCAACACCGAACTCCTGTATGTACGGCAAGGAACTGTCGGAGGGCATATACGTACTGGCGATGGCGCGAATCTGCGGCACATCCTCGCCTATGATCTTTCGTGCCTCTTGGGAGAGGATATTCGACGGCGGCACGTATACCGACGATGTTGCGGCCGGCAATACGTCTTTCTGGAATGCGATCAGTTCCTGCAATGATGCCACAATGGCTTTGCGATTCGGCCATTGCACGTACGCGTATTCTTTGCCGTAATGCGTATTCGGCAACACCAACGGCTGATGGTTGTACCCGTGATATCCGATTTCGCCGTTTTGCCGAAGCAGCAATCCTCCGTAATACTCGAATTGTGTGTTGTCCGTCTGTCGTACCGGATCATCCTTGGTGTCATCGCCGTAATTCTCAATCATCACACCGGTGAAACGAATACCGTACCGTTCCGCAAGACGCACCAAATCCGGCCACCATACTTGAGAATAGAATTCAGAAATATTCATGTTGTAGTCACGTTTGATGTATTTGCCATTGCCAGACGGTACCGGAGAGGGAAAATCATCCAAGTAGAACGCCGCGCTGTTAATCACCGGATAGGCCATGGCAGAACCGAGCAGACTGAACGCCGAAGCGTAAAATCCTCGAAACACCTTGCCGTAAATGCCGATATTGCACATCACAGCCGTTCCTGACTCCACCGCGTTCCTCCACACCAATGGCGTTCTGCCATTGGTGCTGACCGCTTCCACCTGTGCACGATCATTCAATGCGACGCTCAGCGACGATTTGAACGGGTCACTGAATGTGTATGTCTGGCCGCCACCCAACATAAAATCTCTGGACGGTGTAATGCCCTCAGTCGCCACATATTCGTATGTGGACGATTCAATGCCGATCTGCGGGCCGATCACGTCCAAATAGCCGGTTTTTTCGGGAGTCATGGCAAACATGACTCCGCCGCCCTTTTTGGCCCATTGCATGATTTGCAGCACATGCTCGCCCAGACAGTCGAGATTAGGCATGGCCACCACTATGGTGCTGTAGTGATTCAACGCTGGAAATTCAGCGTTTTCGTCAGCCACGTCAACCGTAGTGGTAGGGACTTTCATATCAAGCAGAATCTGGTCGAGCATGGCTTCGACATCGCTGACACCCTCCTGCGAACTGTCAACCACCAACAGATTCGTAGCTTTTTCGCCAGCGATGGCGTTGGCTGCAGGAATGGCCTTGTCTCGATCCAAGTAGGTGATGTCGAAACGCGTGGCACCATAATGCAAGCCCAAGCTCTCCACCAGCAACACCAATGCGATGACCATGAACACAGCCCAGACTTTGACCAAACCTTGCCAGCGGAATCGCTTCCACTTGGCCAACACGTCTGACAGGAATCCTCTGATCATGCGCGTTCAGCCTCCTTGGTTTCCGTCCAGAACCGCAGCGTGCGTCTTCCTTGGCCACCGAGATAAATATGCTTGCTTTCAATCTGCTGAACGGTTTGACGCAACGCATCGCCATCATTGCGTGCGGCATCGAGCCGTAGACGCATCAGCCATACATCGCCTTGATCCGGCCACCGTTCCATAGCGCCGTCAATGGTGCGTGCGGCATCATCAAAGAGTCCAAGATCGATCTGCATTTGCGCAAGACGGCATGCAACGTAATAATCGTCATGTTTGCGAAGTCGTTCCTGCAATACTTCGGCATATCGCTGCTTCTGCAACTGCAATGCGTATCCTTGTGCAATACCGGAATTGACATATCGTTCCAACGCATCGCAATAGCGTTCCAACATCGTTTCGGAATTTCGATGCTGCAGATAATCGTTACGGCAGCGTTGCAATGCAAGGTCTTCTTTGGCACTGATCTGTGCCATGGCGGTAGCCGCATAATGCACGACTTCCACATCCTCATTCAGTCGGGCCTGCGACAGCACATCGATATAACGGCTGGGATTGTCGTTGAGAATGGACATCACCAGACTACGCCGCTGACTCGAATCGTTGACGATCAGTGCCTCTTCCAACGGCACTGTATTGACGAAATCGGCTCGTTCCTCAACCAGAATGCTTCGACGTTCCTCATCATCCACACGCATTTGCTCAAGCCCCGGAGCCGTGTGCTCACCAACGCGAATCAGCGTGCGCGTATGCAGCATCAGCACGCATAATGGCCCCCACAATGGCACCAACAGCATGAAGGGAAGCAGCCCCCCACGAAGCACGCCAACGCGAGACAATACGCACAGCAGCACGCATATCATTACATGCACGGCGATAAGCAGCATCGCCATCACCGTCGCATTCATGCTGCGCCGCCTTCATGCGATGCGGAGTCATTCTGCGCAACGTTACTACGCGGCGTTTCATCCGCTTGCGACTCGATAGCTACTTGTTCCGAAGCCTCAGCCAGCAACGAATCTTCCTCGTGGCCTGAAACCAACTTCACATGCAATCCAGCCTGGATCAAACGCCTGTTGATGATCGGCAGCTCATGCTCACTGGCCTGATTCATGAGCACATACACATTGCCGTCCTGCAGTACACCGGCCTCATCCGTTTGACGAATGGCTCCCATCAGGCGGCTGCCATCGTCTTGCCAGGCGTCTTCCACACGCAACAGCAGATGATTGCTCATATGATCATGCTTGAGTTCGTTTGCAGCCAGCACTTTGGACAGGAACACCTGAGTGTTCAAGAATTCCGTGCCGGGCACCAGCATCGTCTGCCGCGCAACATTCTCATAATCGAAGGCACGCACCATCGCGGATTCCACCAAGCCGCACATGATGGTGAACAGGTTCTGGAAGTACAGGTTCATTTGATCGGGCTGCGCTTTGGCAAGCACAATCACCACGGCCAGCTTGCCATCGGCATGCACGCCCGCCGCATACATTGGAAGGTTTTGTTCAAGATTGCGGTTTACCCACAATCCGCCATGATCCAAGGCCGTGACAATGTTGGCATAATTCTCAAGCAGCGCCGACTTGCTGAATAAGGATTCAGTCTGCGGACTCGCGGCCATCAAACGCGCGAAACGACCACCATTATCGATTCGGTAAATACCGAAACTATCGCCGCCCAACGTATCTTGCATAATGCGAATGGTCGCGTGATACAGCTTTCGAGGCAGCACCTCGTCCAATTCACGGGTCATCGCATACATTTTGCCGAAACTGTCGCGCCTGCCGATAATCTGCCCGCGCAGCATACGACGATCATCAAGCACATCGTGGTACAGGTCACGCAGGAACGCAAGTCGCTCACGCAGCAAACCGTTTTCGTCACGCATGAATCGCAGGTTTTCGCGATTACGCATCTGCACGTATCCGCATACTGCGCCGGCAACGAAATACACCACAAACGTAATCCAGTTCGACGTATCGTAAAACAGTGGAGCGAATGATGCGCCGTTCGACGCGTACGACAACGCCATGCCTGCACATGCGAGCGCGGCCGCGAACACGCCTGCGTTCAGTCCGTACATCGTGCCGACGATCACCACGAAAAACAGGCGCAAATCCACGGTTCCCAGCTGACTGTTGCCTTGTACCGCGGTGCGAAGCATTTCCTCCAGTATGAACGTGACGCAGATTTCGAATGCGATCCATGGTTTCGAATGGTTGCGCAGAAAATCCCAGATCGGGTGCTTTCCGGATTGTTCCTGAGCACGTGCCTCTTTCCAGCGCTGAAGTATAGGGGGAAGATCCTGTTTGAGCGAATATCGCGGCGACCAGCCATAGCGCAATCGCAGCACATGATCGTCTGCTGGGTAACATTGGGTCCTGTCTTCGCCAAAAATCACCGATAATCCGGGAAATGCCGCGCTAATCACATCAGCCAAATCACCGTATGTGAAGTTGAACACGTTGGGCACATGGAATATTTCGCTTTCGGCGGTCCAATCGTCGAACATGCGGTAGATCAGTTCGGCAAGATCGTCGGCGCAGAGAAAGCATGTCTGCTGGTTCTTTTGCTCGCAGAACGACAATGTGCCCGATTCCGCCTGTTCAAATAGATGATTGAAATATGCGGTGACGCCGTTGCGATCCGACGCATACAGGTACGGGCTTCGAATGATTTTCGCTTCCAGACGGTAGGTACGCGCATAATACAGGCAGAGTTCTTCCGATGCTCGAGACATCAGGCTTTTGCTGGTATCCCGTACGTCGACGTTTTCCGGATAGGTGAACTCGGATTCGGGGCCGCTGACCATCAGCATTTGCGTTTGCCTGTTGCGAATGGCATGCAGAAGTCTTCGCAATGCTCCCAGATCGCCGTCTCTGTCGCTGCGTGGGGTCAGATTTTCGGAAAAGAATACGATGCGATCAAATTCGTATGTGGTGATGGTTTCGGCAAGGGTGTTGGCATCAGACATGTTGACGATTCTGAGACGGTCATTGCCGTCTACGGTGTCTTCTCGTTCCGCTATCACCACATGGTCTCGGGGAAAGGCATGCTGAATCCACTGTTTGGTAATGAAATCGGTATTACCTACCAAAAGCACTTCCATGCTACCGCCCCAGTGAATACTCCCTTAACGGGGTTATGGCATAGCTCTGCCCACAAACCCTCCATTGTTTCCGTCTTACGGTATTCCAGTGTAATCCGCTAACAGACAAATGCACCCCTCAACGGGGGTTTCTTGGTCATTGCTAAGTAGCGCATAAGATGACACACCCGTGCGGGGCATTGATACGCCCACATCACGGATTCGGCAAGACTCGAGATTCAGAGAGCCATGACCGAAGCGTCTGCCCCTTCAAAAAGTCATGGCCTCTCTGCAGTCAGTCCGCCGCAATTTTGGTTCCCATATGATTAAAAATGTGACGAAAACAAAAAACCTCGGAGATTTCCGAGGTTTCAAACCATGGTGGCTCCGAGCGGCATCGATCCGCTGACCTAACGATTTTCAGTCGTTCGCTCTACCAACTGAGCTACAGAGCCATGAACAGGAATCTGTTCGAGCGACCCCGGCCGGACTTGAACCGGTGACCTCCGCCGTGACAGGGCGGCGCTCTAACCAACTGAGCTACGGGGCCATTGCCACCTTGTTACCAAGGTAAGTACCCCCTGAGAGAGTCGAACTCTCGTTGTCAGATTGAAAGTCTGGTGTCCTAACCGTTAGACGAAGGGGGCGCTTTCAGCGTTTCCGCTTGACAACTCGCTTAACTATACGCGAATCATCGAAACATGCAAGTCTCGGCGTGTCGCAACGTTGCACAATTGCGGAAACCATGCTGTTCACATGTTGAAAATCGTTGAGATAAAGCCATTTCATCACATGAACAGCACAATATGAAGCCTCATACGTGGCGATAGGTGAAGTCATGAATCACACGACCGGCAGCAAGTCCTTTTTTCTCGAAATTCGTCAAAACTCGACCAGAAAAACGCTCTGATTCACTGAAATCGGCGTGTCGCAGACTTGCGGCCTCGTCGGCATTTCCCTTGCCGACATGCTCAACCGGCAGACTCACCGTCAACGTGCCGTCATTCTGGAATCCTTCAATACCGTCCATGACCTCATGCACATGCAATGCATAGTCTTCAATATCGGTAGCGATACGCCACACTCCCCCAGCCTGCAGCGTGCGATGAATCTCACCGGCAAGCTCCGGTTGCACGATGCGACGCTTGTGATGACGCATCTTGGGCCATGGATCGGGGAAGAAGGTCCACACTTCAGCGATCGAGCCATCTGCGGCGACTTTGAAGAGTTCAGGAGCGTTGACCTGTGCGATGCGCAGATTGGCAAGGCCTTGCTTGCCAGCAAGCAGCATGGTGTGCGCCACACCCGGATCGTAGACTTCAAGCGCCAGAAAATTCATTTCTGGGTGTTCGGCGGCTGCGGCAACAACGTTTTCGCCCTGACCGGTGCCGATTTCCACAATCAGAGGATTGGCATTGCCCCACGCTTCCGCAATATACGACTGGTCGAACACCAGATCGTTTCGCACGTCAAGGGAGCCTTCACCTGCATTGATATTCAAAAGATAGGTATCGGCATAGGTATCCCATGCACGCTGCAAGCGCGCGTCGAGCCTGGCGGAACGACGCACGAAGGAAAGCACCTTGCGCCCATACAAGGCAGGACGCTGACCAGCATCAGCCTGTAGTTCACCTTGCGTTTTTGACATGTTTTGTTCGTTTTCGCCGTTTACTTGATTTTCAGTCGGCGTGTTCGCATCTTCTTGCATACCCTATTTATAGAGGAAACGCAGGAACGGAGCGATTATGTGCGTTACTGTTCATGTGTTATACTCAAATTGTTCAAAAAGTAACAAACTAGAGCAAAAGTGAACAACGTTCGTTGAACGTTCGTTTTTCGAACAAAGCGCTTTATCGCTCATTTGGAGGAAAGGCCAGAACATGACAGTTCTCGTCACTGGTGGGTGCGGCTACATCGGCGCCCACGTCGTCCACGCTCTTCATCAGGCCGGCGAACAGGTCGTCGTCGTTGACGATCTGAGCTACGGCAAGCCAACCCGCATCGAAGGCTCCCGCCTGTACGGCATGGATATCGCCGCTCCGGGTGCCGGCGAACGTCTCGCTGAAATCATGAAGGCCGAAGGTGTCGACTCCGTCATTCACTTCGCCGCCCGCAAGCAGGTCGGCGAATCCGTCGAGAAGCCGCTGTGGTACTACCAGCAGAACATCAACGGCATGCTCAACGTGCTCACCGGCATGCGCGACTCCGGCGCCAAGAAGCTCGTCTTCTCCTCTTCCGCAGCCACCTACGGCGTTCCGCCGGTCGACGTGGTGCCGGAAGACGTCGTTCCGATGCTGCCGATCAACCCGTACGGCCAGACCAAGCTGTTCGGCGAGTGGATGGCTCGCGCCTGCGAAGAGCCGTATGGCATTCGCTTCTGCGGTCTGCGCTACTTCAACGTGGCTGGCTGCGGCCCGGTCGAGCTCGAGGATCCGGCAATCCTGAACCTCATCCCGATGCTGTTCGACCGCCTGAAGAAGGGCAAGGCTCCGGCAATCTTCGGCGACGACTACCCGACTCCGGACGGCACCTGCGTGCGCGACTACATCCACGTCTCCGATCTGGCCGACGCCCACATCGCCGCCCTGAAGTATCTGGACCGCGACGAGCGCAAGTACGATGCCTTCAACGTCGGCACCGGCGAAGGCACCTCCGTGCGCCAGATCGTCGATGAGGTCAAGAAGGTCACCGGCCTGCCGTTCGAAGAGACCGTCATGGCCCGCCGCGCAGGCGATCCGCCGCACCTGATCGGCTCCCCGAAGCGCATCAACGAAGAGATGGGCTGGCACGCACAGTACAACGTGGAAGACATCGTGAAGTCCGCTTGGGCAGCATGGCAGGCCAATCCAGAACACCATATCGACGTCGAAACCTGGAAGCAGACCGACTGATTTCAACAAGACGTAGTGTCGTGAGCGACAACACGGCACCGCAAATGTAATGGCCGGTCGTATATGAGAAGTTTTCCCCTCATATACGACCGGCCGTTGCTTTGTTTTCTCGCTATTTCCGATTTCATAAACATTTTTTCCTTCGCCGATCCATGCAAATATTCGCCGATGACACGCCGTGATTTGCACAATGGCGACTTTGCCGTAATATATACATCTGTTGTCGGTCGCAAGGCTGAAACAACGGCCCCGTAGCTCAGTTGGTTAGAGCGCCGCCCTGTCACGGCGGAGGTCACCGGTTCAAGTCCGGCCGGGGTCGCTTTTTACTTCTTTTTGAATCTTTTCAAATATCTTTTTGCGATCGTCGTATTGCAGTTGCCACGCCAGCATATCTCTCATACAAAAAAGCCCGGTTCAAACGAACCGAGCTTTTTTCAATCGCCTCGAATGGCACATTCAACATAGGTTCAGAGCCGCTGCTCGACCCAATCGACGATGAACGGAGCCACTTCCTCAATCTGATCGATTGCCACTTCGAATTCGTGGGCGCCACCATACCATGGATCGACCAGATCAATCTCGCTTTCGTAGCCTGCAGCAGGCTTGGCAAGATTCGGATCGAAACTACGGTACATGTGCACGTTCTCACGCTTGGCCTGCGGAAGCTGACGCAACAACGCACGCATGTGGGAAGCGGTCATAGGCAAGAACAGGTCGGTGCGCTCGATCTCATCACGAGTGATGCGGTGCGCGAAATGGTGCGCCGGAAGCTCATATCCACGCTCACGCAACACCTTGACGGCGCGACGATCGATCGGATTGCCGTATTCCTCATCGCTGACACCGCTGGATTCGACATTGACCTTGTCGGCGAGCCCACGACGCTCGAATTCGGTGCGCAGAATGATCTCGGCCATGGGAGAGCGGCAGATGTTGCCGGTGCACACGGTCATCACGGTATACATGGGTTTACTCCTCGTGATTTCTTTCAAAGGTTATGAAACGGAATCCGGCGATGTCGTCGGAACCCTTCGTAGTGCCCTGCCATACGCCTTCCTCGGCCACCTTCCATGCCCCGGATTCCACCAGGCCTTTGATGTCAGGCGCATAGGTGTCGGCGTCAACGTGCATGCTGATCTGCGTCACATATGCCTTGTCCGCAAACGGCATCGCCTCGTGGTACAGCTGACCGCCACCGATGATCCAGATTTCGCTGCGGTCGAGACCATCATCCGGAATGGCTTCCTGACGGGCCAGATCAAGCGCATCATCCAAACTGTCGACCACGGTCGCTCCAGGCGCCCTATAAGACGAATCGTGCGAAACCACGATATTGTCGCGATTCGGCAACGGACGATACTTCGGGCTCAGGGATTCCCACGTCTTGCGCCCCATGATGACCGGATGCGAGACGGTAAGCTCCTTGAGACGCTTCATATCTTCGGGCAGATGCCACGGCATACCACCCTCGAATCCGATGGCGCCGTCATGACCTTCCTTGTCACAGGCCTGCGCCCAAATCAGATTCACCGAGAACGTCTTGGGGAAATCATCACCCCAATCCTCCTCGTTCTCAAGCCCGGCAAGTCCGGGCTCGGGTTCGTGATAGCCACTGCAGCTACTGTCATGCTCCATTTCACTCACTCCTTGAAGTCGAACTAGGGTCAGTAGTCTAACGTCTGGCGACGACTCTCAGACCGCCACCGGCGCCTTGATGGTTGGATGGTGCCGGTAGCCGACGATTTCAAAATCACTGTAATCGTAATCGAACAGAGAAGCGGCTTTGTTAATGCGGATCTGAGGATACGGATATGGATTGCGGCTCAACTGCTCCAGAACCTGATCGATGTGATTGTCGTATACATGGCAGTCGCCGCCCGTCCACACGAACTCCCCCGGCTGCAGTCCTGCCTGCTGGGCAATCATTAGCGTCAGCAAAGAATAGGACGCGATATTGAACGGCACGCCGAGGAACATGTCGCAGGAACGCTGGTACAGCTGGCATGAAAGTTTGCCATCCGCCACGTAGAACTGGAACAGCGCGTGGCATGGCGGCAACGCCATATTCTCCACTTCGGCCGGATTCCATGCGGATACGACCATACGGCGGGAATCCGGATGGTTCTTGACCAGATCGAGCACATTGCTGATCTGATCGATGGTGCGATTCGGATCATCAGGCGTAGGCGCCGGCCAGCTGCGCCACTGCGCACCATACACGGGACCCAAATCGCCGTTCTCATCGGCCCATTCATCCCAAATATGCACATTATGTTCCTGCAGCCAACGCACGTTCGTGGAACCCTTCAGGAACCACAGCAACTCATAGGCAAGTCCCTTGAAAAACACCGTTTTCGTGGTAAGCAGCGGAAAATACTCGCTCAGGTCGAATCGCATCTGCTGTCCGAACAGGCTGATGGTGCCAGTGCCCGTGCGATCGGACTTCAACGTGCCCTCCGTCAGGATACGACGCACCAAATCCTCATATGGCATGGGAATGTCGGTTTCCGGGCGCGCCGGAATGCGAGTACGAATATCTGCAAGTTGTTCAGGTGTCAAAGCCATGATTGCAAGCTTAACAGCACAGAATCGCAGGTCAAGCATATACCGCCCGCGCGTTGATGTTTCCTACGCTTTTCGGAATGCTTCACGGTGAATGGACATCAATGGATTACATTAGGTATGTAGGCGAGGAGCGAATGGCGCTCCCGGCAAGACGATGAGGAGTTCACCATGGGCAAAAGGCTGTGGGTCGAGCGTAACAAAGACGGTTCCTGGGATGCGTTCAGCGAAGATGGCGCGCATATCAAGTTCGGCAAAGGCCGTGGCCAGTTCACGCCTGGAGACCTGATGAAAATCGCTTTGGCCGGCTGTGCCGCACTGTCGAGCCAGTTCGCCGTCGAACATACGCTGGGCGAGGGCAAGGGTGCGAAAATCGTTGTGGATGGCACCTATGACGCCGACAACGACGCTTATATCGGTTTCGACGAGCAGGTGGTCATCGACGCTTCCGACGCCGGCTTGAACGACGAGGATGCCGAGAAATTCAAGGAACGTGTCACCCGTCATATTGACAAGGGCTGCACGGTGAAGCATACGTACGTGGAGAAAACTCCGGTCCGTATGAACGTCACCATCAAGCACTGATGTTTTCTTTGTAAAAAGATTTTTTAAAAAATAAATGGCGATTGCGACGCTTTTCACAGCGCCGCAATCGCCATTTTTATATATATTTATTGAATTTACTGACGTTCCGGGTCGATCTTGGTTTCGATGGCTTTGACCACTTCCGGCTCGGCCTTGGCGACCGGCACCTCTTCGACACCCTTGATATCGTCGAGTGCCTTCGGCTTGACCTCGGCCGGCGAGCTCGGAACCGTATCAAGACGGGTTTCCGCAGCCTCGACATACTTGCGGGGCACCACATACACCGGGCCGACCGCATGCTGCAGCAAGCCCTGGCTGGTGGAGCCGAGCAGCAGACCAGTGAAGCCGCCGCGGCCACGGGAACCGACCACGACGACGTCGTGATCGTAGCTGGCCTTGGTCAGCGCGCCAACTGCCGGGCCAGGCACGATCTGCTTGTTGATCTTCAAATCCGGATGGGCTTCCTCAAGCGGCTTGATACGCACTTCAAGATCATCCTTGAACGAAGCCATCACGCCTTCATCGTCGGAACCCTTCATATTCGGCACCGCGGAGATAACGTCAAGCTCGGCATCCCATGCGGCGGCGAAATCAGCCGCAATCTCAAGAGCCTTCAAACCCCACTTGGATTCGTCGGAGCCGACGGCCACCTTGGTAATGGTGTTGTTCAAATGCATCAGATTGCCATCATCGTCGGTGTACGGCACCACCACGATCGGGCAGTACGCATATGCCGGCAGACTGGAGCTGGTGGTACCCAGCAGACGTTCCGCCAAGCCGCCCTTGCCACGATTGCCGATGACGATGAGATTATAGTTGCGAGACAGTTCCACGAACACGGACGCCGGATCGCCCGTGACGATGAGGGTCGTCGCCTCAACGCCCTGCTCATCGGCGATGGCCTTGGCCTTCGACAGAATCTCCTGAGCATCGTTGTGGGCCGCATTGTCGTCTCCCATGGCGGTGTACGTCGCGTCAAAGGAGACAGCGGCATAGCTCGGCAACGAGTACGCACATACGATTTGCAACGTCAATCCCGCATGCTTCGCATAATTCGCAGCCCACCACGTGGCCTTGTAGCTGGCGTGGGATCCATCAACACCAACGAGGATTGCCTTGTCATTAATCATGAGACGACCTCCTTGAATCACCTCGGCAACGCCACCATGCATTGCCTCTAGGCTCCACCATACCGCGCGACATGCGGTTTTGTCAGCAACGACTCGGTCTTTTCCATACAAAAAGGCGTATCCCCGAAAGGATACGCCTTAAAAAAATCAAACCGTATGTTCGCTCAGAGCACACGACGAATCGCATAGCCACCTGAGAACACGGCCAGCGAAGTGACCTGCGTTCCCTGAGCCGGATTCAGCGCGTTGATCACCATGCCGTTGCCAATATAGATCGCGGCATGCTGAGTATTGACGATGATATCCCCAGGAGCTGCTTCGGCAATGCTTCCGACAGCCGTTCCAACGCTCATCTGGGCACCGGAATAATGCGGCAGGCTTACACCGAACTGGGCGAACACCCACTGTACGAAGCCAGAGCAATCCCAGCCGGACGGAGTATTGCCTCCAGACACATACGGATAGCCTTGGAACTGCAGAGCATAGTCGGCCAATGCCTGACCAGTGGCACTCGCAGGAGCCGTAGGAACGCTACTGATGTCGGCACGTTCGGAAGAACGGCTGGCAGTCTGAGCTTCAGCCTGCGTCTGCGCCTGAGCCTGAGACTGAGCCGCCTGTGCCTGAGCCTGAGCTTCAGCCTCAGCTTGCTCCTGAGCCTTTCGGTCCTTTTCCGCCTGAGACTCGGTCTGGGGAACATTCAAACTTTCGATGCCACCCCAATCGGCGTTGGACTCAACATCCGTGGATGTGTGCTCGGCGAGAAAATCACGCTTGGTCGCGGTGGTCTTCGGGAAAGAACGTGTAGCGGTTACCGTGGTATCAGCCATAGCACCGTCTGCGCTTGCGGCCGGAACTGCCGCACCCAACGAGGCAGACACAGCAACAACGGCGAAGATACTCGTGAAACGTTTAGCAATATTCATCGTGTCTGAAGCTACCATAAACGTTCCCCTGCAACAGAACAGCAAGACAATCAGAACAGTGTCATATCATGCGACACGCCGACGTGATCACGCTATGCCAAAAAAGGGATGGCAAGCGCAAATTAACGAAAACAGAGGAATCAGTAATGAATATATGTCAACTGCGAAGCTTCCTGCGCAGTGAACGTACGATCGGAAATCACGCCAAGACCCTTGACGTTGGATTCCGAAATCTTGATCGAACCGTCGGCATTCACTCCTTCGACAATCGCGACATGCCCGTAATAGCTGTCCGCACCCTGTTGGCCTGGAGCGAATACCACGATATCGCCAACATGGCGTGCCGTGTTATCAACCCAATAGCCGAGAGCGCGAGCGGAATCACCCCAACTCCGTGCATTGCCAAAATGGCTCCCGGCAGGCAGGCCAAGCTGTGCACGACGAGTATACGCCCACCATGTGCACTGACCGTATGGGTAGTCATTGCCGGTATCACCGGTGCCGTGGTTCGGATTGAAGCCCGAAGGAAGAAGACCGGCGTCCTGATCCATGAGAACGGCGACATTGGGATTGTCGGCAATGGACTTTGACAGAAGATTCGTGTCCATGGAGGAACTGGTTTCGCCAAGCTGCCAATCACCGCTATTGCTGGTGGAGGCCAGAGCGTCTAGACCGCTACGGGACTCGGAACGGGATGCCGCATCGTCGGAGACACGCTTCATCTGCGTGGTAGTGGTGGCATTGTCGGCAAAAGACATTTCAGACGCATTCTGCTGACCGACCGCCATGGCAGTGGCCGCAGTGCCGACCAACGCAGCCAGCGATGCGGAAGCCATGAATGCGGAGCGACGACCGGCTACACGAGCGGCCTCACGCATGGCGCGGCGGCTCATCGGAGCCACTTCATTCAGCTTTTCGGCAACCGCAGGCTCAAGACCCACAACGGCACCCCCACCATTTGCCAGCTGGACCATACGAACGGCCTTGGCGGTGTGGGAACCGCGGCTCGAGGTGAACAGCGCCTTGGCAACGCTGAAACGCTCATTCGAAACCTTGGCAGCTTTATGCGCCGCATGCCTCATATATCAACACTCCTTGCGGATTACTTCAACCACAGCAGGCTTATGACCGCGTGGTTACAGAACCGTCACGGAAGCTCAGGCTACACCGACACCGGGATATCGCAGTCATCATCGCCACGTCATGGTTCCGAAAAGCGGTCATCACCACGCACAATCCGACCGTCATGACTACCCTAGGTTGTCATGACGAACACTGTGACCATTCCTTCCAACGTGCTTCCGGAAGACGGACGTTTCGGCTCTGGCCCGACCAAAATCCGTCCGGAGCAAATCCAAGCGCTCGATAAGGGAGCCCGTAATCTTCTGGGAACCTCCCATCGACAGACTCCCATCAAGCAGGTGGTCGGCTCAATCCGCGAAGGACTGTCCGAATTCTTCCAGATTCCCGATGGCTACGAAGTGGTGCTGGGCAACGGCGGAGCCAGCGCGTTCTGGGATATCGCCTGCGCCTCGCTGATCACCCGCAAGGCCGCATTCGGCACGTACGGCTCATTCAGCTCGAAGTTCGCCAAGTCAGCGCAATCCGCACCGTTCCTTGAGGAGCCGGAGATTTTCGCAGGAGAGCCGGGAACCTACCGTCTGCCAGAGCTCACGGAATACGTGGACACCTACTGCTGGGCCCATAATGAGACTTCCACTGGCGTTGCCGCACCGGTCAAACGCATCGCAGGCACCAAGGAACAGGGCGCGCTCACACTGATCGACGCCACCAGCGGCGCCGGAGCGCTGCCGGTCGACATCAGCCAGACCGACGCCTATTATTTCTCTCCGCAGAA
Organism: Bifidobacterium catenulatum PV20-2; assembly: GCF_000800455.1. Lineage (NCBI taxonomy): Bacteria > Bacillati > Actinomycetota > Actinomycetes > Bifidobacteriales > Bifidobacteriaceae > Bifidobacterium > Bifidobacterium catenulatum. The sequence goes on along the minus strand of NZ_CP007456.1, from coordinate 508,284 downwards.
GGCCTTCGGCTCCGACGGCGGCCTGTGGATCGCCGTGCTTTCCCCCGCCGCGGTCGAACGCGCATACGGCATCGCCAAAAGCGTGGACCTTCCGGGCGCACGCCGCTGGATTCCCCCGTTCCTATCGCTCACCTCGGCCATCGAGAATTCGCGCAAGGATCAGACGCTCAACACTCCGGCCGTGGCTACGCTGATCATGTTGGAAAACCAGGTGCGCTGGCTCAACGACAACGGTGGCCTCGCCTGGGCTTCGGCACGTTGCGCAAGGTCGGCGTCCCTGCTGTACCAGTGGGCGGAAAAGTCCGATTACGCTTCCCCGTTCGTCGCCGACAAGAACGCTCGTTCCAACGCCGTGGTCACCATCGACCTTGACGAACGCATCAGCGCCACCCAAGTGGTTGCCGCACTGCGCGAAAACGGCATTGTAGACACCAACGGATACCGCAAGCTGGGCCGCAACCAACTACGCATCGGCGTGTTCCCATCGGTGGATCCAAGCGACGTCGACGCGCTCACCCGCTGCATCGACTATGTGGTGGAACATCTATGACGCAAGGTAGGGTATGACGATATGAAGATTGCTCCGATCATTGACCCCAGCGTGAGGAAGCCCTCCCCCAAACCAGTGCGAGTGGATTTGCGCAAGGTGTTTACGTTCGGCACCGCGCTTTGGGCCATCGCACTGATCGTCTGCATTGCATTGCTTGCATTCGGCATCAACGCCGAGCGTGCGCAGACCGTATGCGAGGCCGGCACAGTCATTGGCGTACTTATGCTGGTTTGGGAGCATTTCGACCGTTGGGACTACCGACGTCTCGGGGAATAACCGGCAACACACCCCCGAGAATTTTTTCATAAATAAAAGCATGATGCCCGTCTTGCCTTATTGAAAGCAAGACGGGCATCATGCTGTCTCCCTGTATTACTCCGTATTACTCCCCAGCCAACGGCAATACCAGCGCGAACGTGCTTCCCTGCCCCGGACTGCTCCACACTGAAGCGGAACCATGATGCGTCAACGCAACATGCTTGACAATCGCAAGTCCCAAACCAATGCCATCGCCGGAATGATCATTCTGATTATCGCCACGATAGAATCGCTCGAAAATGCGGCTTTGCTCGCCAATGGCAATGCCAGCACCACGATCAAGCACGCTGATGACCGCCTCCGTGCCCTCCTCATTGGCTTTGGCCACAACGTTGATCGTCGAACCGTCCTTTGAATAGGTGATGGCGTTTTCAACCAGTTTGGCAAGCGCCGCCTGAACCTGTTCGGCCTCGCCATTGATTTCCAAGCTTTCGTCGCCCTTCATATCGATGGTGATATTGCGTTGCGCCGCCATCTCACGATGGGAGTTGACCACAGCCCGCACCGAATCCATTACATTGATGCGATTGTCCGCGGTCGGCAAGATCGGCTTCTGCGCCTTGATAAGCAGCAGCAGGTCGGAAATCATATGCTCCAAGCGGGAGCAGGACTGACGCAGCTGCATGGCGTTGCGCTCAACATCCTGCTGGCTTGTTCCACCTTGTTCCACGATATCCGCCAATTGTTCCAGCGATTGCGTGGGCTTGAGCAGCTGTTCGGACACATTGGTGATAAAGGAGTCACGTACCTGCGAGAATCGTACGCTTTCGCTGACGTCGCTGATCAGCACCACTACCAGATTGTCGCTGAGTTTGCCGACGATGACTTTCAACCAGTTTGGCCTTGACACGGTTGCCGTGGGCTTGCTGGCTGGCTGTTGCCCAATCAGCGCCTGTTTCGCGGCTTGGCGAGTGGAAAGCCTGCCTGCTTTCGGCGTATGTTGCGCAACATACGCGGTGGTGGTGGTCAGATCGAACTGCTTTTTGCCACCGAAGGAACGCACTTCGCGTACCGTCTGAAGCACACTGTCTTCGATGATGACGTCGTCTCGCACCACACCAAGCGAATATGCGGAAGGATGCGCGCGAATCACCTCATCATGCTCATCGACCACAATGGAAGCCAGCGGAAGCATGGAAAGCAACGCATTGGTGGCATCATCCAATGTGTCATCATCGGCATCATGCTCATCATCGTCATTGCGGTGCGTCAATGAACGCCACCACGAGCTCAAAGATTCAACCATGATTTCATTCTCGCATATCCTACGGCTCTCATGCTCCACGACACCACAGCCCGTTCATGAACGCAAGGTGAACGCGCCGGTGAACTTTCACGGAACAACACGAACGCTGGTTATGAATATGGCGTTTTTCTAATAGACTTATGCAAGGTATTACCAGACCTGAAATTGTGAAGCATTGAAAGGCAAGTCACATGCGCGTTATTTTCAACGAAGAGCTCAAGGCTGTTGCCGATGATCTCGACCACATGGTCAAAGGCGTTCGCAAGGCGATCAACGGTGCCGGCGACGCGCTGCTGAACCAGAATCTTGAAGCCGCCCAGGCCGTTATCGATGGCGACATCGAAATCGATGCCCTCGAAGCCAGCGTTGTCGACCAGTGCGTGAAGCTGCTGGCTAAGCAGAACCCGGTTGCCACCGATCTGCGCGTGGTTGTTTCCACCATGCGTTTGGCCACCACTTTCGAACGTATGGGCGATCTGGCTCGTCATATCGCCGAAGCCGCCCGCCGCACCTACCCGGCTTCCCCACTGCCGGCCGAAGCCCAGCCGCTGTTCACCGAAATGCAGGCGTTTCTGAACGACGTCGCCGATCAGACCGTGGCCATGCTGTCTGACCGCGACACCAAGACCGCCGAGCAGATCATCATCAACGACGACAAGCTCGACGAACTGCACAAGAAGACCTTCGAACTGGCTCAGTCCGAGGATTGGTCCGGCACCAACCAGCAGCTCATTGACGTGGTGCTGATCGGCCGCTTCATGGAGCGTCTTGGCGATCACGCCGTGTCCGCGGCTCGCCGCGTGGTGTACATCGTCTCCGGTTTCGACCCGTCCAAGGAGCCGACCCGCGACGAAGGCACCGACATCGCCTGATTTTTCTTGCGATCTTCTTTTCCATCTTCCTTTTGAGAAGGCGGCTTCCGTTCCCCGCGGAAGCCGCCTTCTTGTTTTGTTTTTTGCAATTGTTCAGTACGAATCGTCAAGCACTATCTCCCGCATTATTTCGCTTCCATCAAGCCGTAAGAAAAATTAAACAACATGTCTATTTTTTGCCCATATACTTTTATGTAATGTCGCGGCACAATATGTGCAGTGACATCCAAAGGAGGCAGTCATGTATTATTCCAACGGCAATTACGAAGCATTCGCCCGACCGAAGAAGCCCGAAGGCGTGAACGACAAGAACGCGTACATCATCGGCACCGGCTTGGCTGCACTCACCGCAGCCTGCTACCTGGTGCGAGACGCGCAAATGCCGGGTAGTCACATTCATGTATTCGAAAAGGACGCGGTTCCGGGAGGCGCCTGCGACGGCGCGAATATTCCCGGTGTCGGCTATGTGATGCGCGGCGGCCGTGAAATGGACAACCATTTCGAAGTGATGTGGGATATGTTCCGTTCCATTCCATCCATCGAAAAGGAAGACGTTTCCGTACTTGACGAGTATTACTGGCTGAACAAGGAAGACCCCAACTTCTCACTCTGCCGCTCCACAAAAGCGCGCGGTGTTGACGCAGGCACGAACGGCAAATTCAATCTGTCAGACAAAGCCTCGATGGAGATCATGAAATTGTTCTTCACACCGAATGAGGAACTGTACGGCAAGAAAATTTCTGATTATTTCGACGATGAGGTTTTCAATTCGAATTTCTGGATGTACTGGCGCACTATGTTCGCTTTTGAAAATTGGCATAGTGCGTTGGAAATGAAGCTGTATATCCGTCGATATATTCATCATATTGGCGGATTGCCGGACTTCAGTGCGTTGCGTTTCACCCGTTACAACCAGTATGAGTCGATGATTCTGCCGATGATCAAGTATTTGGAAGGATTCGGCGTGCAGTTCCACTACAACGTGAAGGTGGAGAATGTCGATTTCAAGATCGGCGGAGGCATGGGTCCAGTTCGGCAGCATACAGGCACCGGTCAAGACACGATTTTGAAGAAGCAGGCTGAATCCGGTGTGTTCGTACGCAATCCGTATAGCTCACCAACCAAGAAAATGGCCACACGCATCGATTTGACCGAAGCGGACGGCACCGAGCGAAGCATCGACTTGGGCGAAAACGATCTGGTGTTCATCACCAACGGCGGCTGCGTGGAGAACTCGTCGATGGGCTCGCAGACCGAGACGGCCGCGTGGACTCCGGAAATCAAGCCCGGCGGCGGTTGGGATATGTGGCGTCGCATCGCCAAGCAAGACCCGAGCTTCGGCCACCCGGACGTATTCTGCGGCGATCCGGAGCATTCGAAGTGGATGAGTGCCACCGTGACCACGCTTGACATGGAAATTCCGCCGTATATTCAGAAAATCTGCAAGCGCGACCCGTTCTCCGGCCGCGTGGTGACAGGCGGCATCGTCACCGTGGAGGATTCCAACTGGCTGATGAGCTGGACTTTGAACCGCCAGCAGCAGTTCCGCGACCAGCCGAAAGACCAGCTGTGCGTGTGGGTGTACGGTCTGTTCCCCGACAAGCCCGGCAACTATGTGAAGAAGCCGATGCAGGAATGCACCGGCGAGGAGATCTGCGAGGAATGGCTCTACCATATGGGCGTACCGGTCGAAAAGATCACGGATCTGGCCAAAAACCACGCGAACACGGTTCCGGTGATGATGCCATACATCGACGCGTTCTTCATGCCTCGTTCCGCCGGCGACCGCCCTGATGTGGTGCCTGATGGTGCCGTGAATTTCGCATTCCTCGGCCAGTTTGCCGAAACCCCGCGCGACACGATCTTCACCACTGAATATTCGATGCGCACCGGCATGGAAGCTGTGTACACCTTGTGCGATGTGGACCGTGGCGTGCCGGAGGTGTGGGGTTCGGTCTACGACGTACGCAACCTGCTCAACGCCACGGTGATGCTGCGTGACGGCAAGCCGATTACCGACATGAAGCTCAACCCCATTGAAAAGACCGTGTTGAAGCAGATTCTGAAGAAGCTCGATTCCACCGATATTCCGATGTTACTTAAGGAATACGGCGTGATCTGAGCCGATTGCGATTGACGTCCGTCTGCCGCACATCCCATGTTCCGTATTTCATCCGGCAGACGGACGCAAAAACCCGACAAAGGCACCGGACGCAAAAAGGTGGAAACCCACGTACTGTGGATTTCCACCTTTTCATATACGTTCCGTGCGATTGAACGCGATTACCTGCGTATCAATCGCAACAAACTCACTTCTGGCCCTGGGCGGCGACAGCGGCGGCACCGGCGGCGGCGGCCTCCGGATCCAGGTACTCGCCACGCGGCTTGATCGGCTTGAAGTTCTCGTCCAGCTCGTACAGCAGCGGCATTGCGGTCGGGATGTTGACCTTGGCGATCTCCTCTTCGGAGAGGTTGTCGAGCATCTTCACGATGGCGCGCAGGGAGTTGCCGTGAGCGGCGATCAGAACGGTCTTGCCAGCCTTCAGTTCCGGCTCGATGTCGGACTTGAAGTACGGCTCAACGCGCTTGACCACGTCGGCAAGGCATTCGGCTTCTGGAACCGGATCGCCGGTGTAGCGCGGATCGTTGTTCTGCGCATACTCGTCGTTCGGATCGATCTCCGGCGGCGGAGTGGCGTAGGAACGGCGCCACAGCATGAACTTCTCGTCACCGTACTCCTGACGGATCTCGGTCTTGTTCTTGCCCTGCAGAGCGCCGTAGTGACGCTCGTTCAGACGCCAGCTGCGCTGGACCGGAATCCACAGACGATCTGCCTCATCCAGAGCCACGTTGGCGGTGTTGATGGCGCGACGCAGCATCGAGGTGAAGACGATATCCGGAAGGACGTTCTTCTCCTTGAGCAGGCGACCGCCGTTCTTGGCTTCCTCGACACCCTGCTCGGTCAGCGGGACGTCGACCCAGCCGGTGAACTGATTGGTTTTATTCCATGCGCTCTGTCCATGACGGAGCAGTACTAGTTTGTAAGTCATGTTTGCCAGTCTACCGCCTCGCACACCCAAAAACGAGTGTTTTCTCGATTATTCGAGTTACGTTTATGCAACAATTTTCATTCCGCTGCAATCTACTGTCAGTCAAACGCTATGCAAGCATCGTCGATAGCACGAAAATCGCTGCGACAGTCAATGAATCGAGCGAACATAACGGCAATGCTTTGTGGTAGGTTTTTCTTGCGATTGCATATGATGCGGCGATTTGCGCCGCACACAGTATTGCAATAATTGCGATTAGTGGAATGCTGTTTGCCGCATATATCGACGATTGCAACAGATGGCGCAACGCGATCAATGCTGAAATAATCAGGATTGCAATAGTGAAGATAGTGCCGTTTCGCAGCCCCATTGCAGTCATCCACGTATGTTTGCCGTGATTGCCGTCAGATTCGATGTCGCGCAGATTGTTGACGCATAGCACAGCAACCGCAACCAATCCCGCAGCTGAACCGCCAAGCAGTCCATCAGGCGTAATCGTGCCAGACAAGGCGAACATGGTGCCACAAGTGGCAACCAATCCAAAAAAAATGAATACGAAGACCTCACCCAAATAGTGGTAGCCGTATGGGTGCTTGCCGCCGACATAGAACCAGCCGGCCGCCAGACATGCGATGCCGACCAGAATGAACCACCAGTAGCCAGTCAGCGCAATGATCGCCAGTCCGCACAGGCAAGCAAGCAGAGCGCTGATTCCCGCCGCAGCCAGTACTTTCCTGGGATTCACACCGGAAGCCACGAGACGGGCAGGACCGCGTGACGGCGTTGCTTTGCCGGAGACCGCGGAATCGTCTGCATCTTTCACCGGAACCGAGCGCCCCGCATCCGTACCGCGAATGCCATCGGAATAATCATTGGCGAAATTAGCCGCAATCTGCAACAGCAATGCCACGAAACCGCACAACACCGCCACCACAACACGACGCTCACCCGCATCGCGCCAAGCCAACGACGCACCAATCAACACCGGCGCAATCGCCAACGGCAACGTTTTCAGCCGCGCCCCACGAATCCAAATCGTTATTCCCATGAACGTCATTCTAGAATCATGCTCATTGCATGCCTTCATTCATTCCCAGAAATAGGAGATATGATACTGGCGAATGCCTCGGAACGTCACTCATGCGGAATATTATGAACCCCGGGGATTTCTTTTAAAACGCAAAGGCCGTCTGACGTTGGAAGTCAGACGGCCTTTCATGATTTTACGCGTGAAGCCGATATTGAATTAAGGCTTTGCCTTAATTCAGCGGCAATTTTATAAGGATGGCTCCGGCGGGCTGACGGCCCACTGGGCCGTCAGCTTTTCCGCCTCGCGCGAAACCGATATTGAATTAAGGCTTTGCCTTAATTCAGCGGCTTCACTAGTGGGAAGGTGATGGTTTCGCGGATGGTGGCGCCGGTCAGGGCAATCAGCAGTCGGTCGATACCCATGCCCATGCCGCCTGCCGGAGGCATGCCCACGCCGAGAGCCTCGAGGAAGTCCTCATCAATATCACAGGCTTCTTCATCGCCCGCGAGCGCATCCTTGGCCTGAGCCACGAAACGTTCACGCTGCACAACCGGATCGTTCAATTCGGAGTAGCCGGTGGCCAGCTCGAAGCCGCGCACATACAGATCCCACTTTTCGACCACGCCTGGCTTGGAACGGTGGCCCTTGACCAGCGGGGAGGTTTCGACCGGGAAGTCACGCACGAAGGTCGGCTCGAACAGCTTGTCTTCGTAGAAGTGCTCCCACAGGTGTTCGACGAGCTTGCCGTGGTTCTCCACATCGTCGCGTTCCACGCCAAGCTTGTCGGCAATGGCACCGAGATGTTCCACTGAAGTGCCCGGATTATCCGGGCCGCCATTCGGCACGATTTCCTCGCCGAGCGCTTCGGACAGGGAATCATACATGCTGATGGTCTTCCATTCGCCGCCAAAATCGTATTCGGAACCGTCAAGCAACGTCACCTTGTGGGTGCCGAACACGTCCATGGCAGTGTCTTGCACGAGCTGCTTGACGAGCGCACCGATAGTGTCGTAGTTGCCGTAAGCCTGATAGGCCTCGACCATGGTAAATTCCGGAGCGTGGGTGGCGTCAACGCCTTCGTTACGGAAGTCACGGTTGATCTCGAACACGCGGTCGATGCCGCCGACCAGGCAGCGCTTGAGGAACAGTTCCGGCGCGATACGCAGGTACAGGTCAAGGTCGAAGGCGTTCATATGCGTGGTGAACGGACGTGCGGCGGCACCGCCGTGCACGGTCTGCAACATCGGGGTTTCAACCTCGAGGAAGTCATGATCGGCGAAGGTCTTGCGCAGGGAGGCGACGGCCTTGGAACGGTTGCGCACCATATTGCGCATCTTCTCGTCGGCGATCATGCCAATGTACGGCTTGCGGGTGCGAGTATCTTCGTTCAGGTCCTTGTGCAGGGCCGGCAGCGGCTGCAGCGCCTTGGCGGCAATGGCCCATTCGGTGGCGAACACGGACAGTTCGCCGGTCTTGGAGGCAATCACACGACCCTTGATGAACAGGTGATCGCCCAAATCAACCAGCTGCTTGAACTGCTTGAGGGAATCAGCGCCAATCTCCTTCTTGGAAATCATGCCCTGGATCTTGGTGCCATCGCCAGCGGAAAGCTGCACGAAGCACAAGCCACCGGCGTTGCGCAGGAAGAGTACGCGACCGGCGATGCCGACCACGTCTTCGGTTTCGTCTCCGGCTTCGAGCTTGCCGTCATATTTGGCGCGGACCTCTTCGATGGTGGCGGTGACGTCGAGGGTCACCGGGTACGGCTGAATGCCGTCCTTAAGCATCATGGCACGCTTGGCCACGCGCATCTGCACCTGTTCCGGATGCGCCAGCGATCCGAATTCCTTATTGCCTGGATCAACGGCCTCATCCAGGGTAGCGCCGTCATTGATCTTGGCGTAGATAGCCGCATCCTGCTGCAGCAGCATTTCGGCACGTTCCACTGTGGTCATAGCGGGAACGGCAGCCTCTTCATTCTGATTTTCTTGCGATTCGATGGTCTCACTCATAAGCCCACAGTGTACCGAGAAGCCACTACACCACATGCGACACGCCGTATTTGCATTACCTAAGCAATCGTGTAATATTTCCAACTGTTGCAAAACGGGCTGTAGCGCAGCTTGGTAGCGCGCTTCGTTCGGGACGAAGAGGCCGCGGGTTCAAATCCCGCCAGCCCGACAACTTAAGGCGGAACTTCGGTTCCGCCTTTTTTATTTCCAGCGCATCAGCGGTGCAAAACAGCATATGCGAGACGCAACCACCTGAAAAATCAAAAAACACGTAATACACAAGCGCGTAAACAAGCGCGCACACCAACACGCTTCACATTCATGGAGGAGAGACTGTGAAAAGAAGCATTCTGGCTTTGGCTTCCGGCGCCTTTATTCTTGGTGCCGCAGAATTCGTGATGATGGGCATTCTGCCCCAAACAGCCGCCGCCATGCAGGTCAGCATTCCTGCGGCAGGCCATTATATTTCCGCATATGCGATCGGCGTGTGCGTGGGCACGCTGATTCTGGTGTTCGGCCGTAAGATACCGCCGAAGAATCTCATTATTCTGTTCATGATCATCGCGCTGGTCGGCAATACGTTGAGCGCGGTTTCGTTCAATTCCCCCATGTTGTTGGGTGCTCGTTTCATTTCGGGCTTGCCGCATGGCGCGTTTTTCGGTACGGCCACACTGATTGCCAAGACTTTGGCCGATAAGGGCAAGGAAGCGCAGTCCGTGTCGATGATGGTGACGGGTCAGACGGTTGCCAATATGTTGGGTGTGCCTGCGGGCACATTGCTTTCGGAAATGCTGTCGTGGCGTTTGGCGTTTGCGATTCTTGCCGCTTGGGCGTTGATGACGATGGTGTTGGTGATTGCGTGGGTGCCGTTCGTCGCGCCGATCAAGGACGCTGGCATTAAAGGGCAGTTCCGTTTCCTCACCCACGCCGGTCCGTGGTTTATTCTGTTGGCGGTGTTCTGCGGTAATTCCGGTATTTTCTGCTGGTGGAGCTACATTTCGCCGTGGCTGCAGAAAGTCGGTGGATGGAATTCCTCGATGGTTCCCCTGTTAATGGTGCTTGCTGGTTTCGGCATGGTGCTTGGCGGTATTGCTGGCGGCCGTTTGACTGATTTGTGGAAGCCGGGTGCCACTGCCGGTCTTTCGCAGGCCATCGCCACGGTTGGTTTGCTGCTTGTGTTTTTCGTTCCCGGCAATCTCGTTACGACTGCGGTGTTGACGTTCATGCTTGGTTTCGCACTGTTCTTCAACTCGTCTCCGCAGCAGCTGCTGATGGTGCAGGCCGGTGAGGGCGGCGGCGAGCTGATTGCGGGCGCGGCCGTGCAGATCGCGTTCAATTTTGGCAATGCGATCGGTTCGATCGTTGGTGGCGCCGCATTGACGGCAACCGCCATGAACTACCATTACACCGGTTTGGCCGGTGCCCCGATCGCCTTGATTGCGGTGATTATGCTGGTCACCTATTCGCGTCGTTACGAAACGCATACGGGTGCTACGGAGCGTATGCGCGAAGTGCATGTCTGACATTCGACAGTCAGTTATTTCGATTATTTCTGTTATTTAACGGGATATCTCATCAAAAAATATGATGAGATATCCCGTTGTTCTTTTTACGACGTATCGCATGTTCCCCATCTTTCGTTGTTTCGCCGTCTGCGATGCCGTCTGCGGTTCGGGAGATGATGGAAGTCACCGATGAAGGGATTGCGATGGCAGACAGTGATGTCAATCTGAATATGAATAATTGCGATGACGAATGCGCAACATTTGATGTACAACGATTTCTGCGTGGTCTTGATGCGATTTTCGATGCGCATAAGGCTCCTGAACAGGCTGAACCGTACCTGCAGAAGGCACGAACCGAAGCCGAACACAGCCATAATGACGCCGGTTTGCTGACGGTGTTGAACGAAACGATGGGGTTTTACCGTTCGCAAGGTCGCCATACCGACAATCTGCCGATTATCCGCGAATCGTTAAGCGTTGCGGATCATTTGCATCTTCAGGGAATCGACCCGCAGGCGTGGGCTACGACGCTGATCAACGCGGCCACGGGCATGCGAGCCGCAGGCCAGTACGAGGAGGCCGAACAGCTGTACCGTCAGGCGCTTGACGCGGCCGCATCCGTCTTCTCCCCCACCGACCGACGCCTGGCCGCGCTGCACAACAATATGTCCATGTTATACAGCGAAACCGGTCGTCTCAATCAGGCGAAGCGCGAGCTGGAACAGGCGCTGAATCTGTTGGAGCAATCTTCCCCCGATGCGAGCGCTGATATCGACATTGCCTCCACGCACACCAATCTTGCGTTGCTGCTCCTACAGATGGACCGGTATTGGGCGAGCGATGCCATGCAGCACGCCCAGAAAGCGTTGACAATCTACCGTACCGGGCATTTGGAACATAGTGCGCATTATGCTTCGGCGCTGGCCGGCTATGCGCAGGCCTGCTATATGGCCGGCTGCCTGCAGGATGCGGTTTCCGGCTATGAGCATGCGTTGAGCGTGATTGAGGAATGCTACGGACGCAACACCGACTACTATCACACGACTGCAGCCAATCTTGAAGCGGCAAAACAGGCGTTGCATAAGCACATGCCATCATCTCATAAAACGCGGGAATCGCAAGAATATCAAGAATCGCAAGGATCCTTGGAATCTCAGCATTCACCGAAATCAAGCGAATCTCAGCAATCGAGCGAACCGCACTGTATGGCAGAATCCGGCACATCTTCGATTCCTGCGATTTCTCACCATATTTCGGGACTTGCTTTGTCTCGCGCATTCTGGAATGATCTCGGCAAACCGTTGGTTGCCGGCGCATATTCGGCATATCAGGGGCGGATTGCCGCAGGTTTGGTCGGTTATGGTTCGGAATGTTTCGGTTTCGACGATGAGTTGTCGCGCGATCATGATTTCGCGCCGCGTTTCTGCCTGTGGCTTACCGATGAGGATTATGATGCGATTGGCGAGCAATTGCAGGCTAATTACGATGCGTTGAGTCGCGATTTCACTGTTGAGGAGCAGGGCAAGCCGCATTTTGCCGGGCATGGTTCGGCTAATTCCGACGCTCTTGCCGCATCTCAATCGCCACTTACGCCGCGTGCGCAAGGCGAGTTTCGCCGTGATGGCGTGTTTCGTATCGGTGATTTCTTCGAACGGATCACACTGTTTCGTGAGGCTCCGGCGCAGAACGACTATGCGTCTTGGCTGAGTTTGGACGAAGCCACACTTGCCACTGCCACAAACGGCCAGGTGTTCGCTGATCCGTTAGGGGTGTTTTCCAAGACTCGGCAGGGGTTCAAGTTCATGCCGGAAGATGTTCGACTTTCCTTGATTTCTCGCTGTTTGGGCATGATGGCTCAGGCGGGGCAATACAATCTGCCGCGCATGCTGCAACGTGGCGATGGTGCTGCTGCGATGTTGAGCATTCATGAGTTCGTGAACGCCACGGCTTCGTTGGTGTTTCTGATCAATGAGCCGGTGAGCGTTGGATATCTGCCGTATTACAAATGGCAGTTTGTTGCCATGCGCAAGCTGAGCCGCCGTATGGCAACAAGGCTTGCCGGCGTGTGCGAACAGTTGGAAGACATATTGCGATTGAGTTCCGCCGCATGTTTCGGTGGTGCCGGTTTCGGTGAGGGCGGCAAGGGTGCGAAGCCTGCGGCAGAGCACATTATCGCCACTGTTGAGCGCATCTGCAGTGATGTTGTGGATGAATTGCTGCGGGAGGGATTGACCGAATCCCACGAAACGTTTGTGGAATGGCAACGTCCGTATATTGAGGACCATATCAAGTCCGATGCAAGTTGTCTGCACAGCTTGTGACGTGCCTGCAATCAAAAATTCCATCGCAAGCATTGCAAATCAGAGCAATAATCAGACGAAATCAAGAATCGAAATCATATGAATAGCAGCGTAAGTTCAGATGTAATAGACGGTCACGATACAGCAAATCTTGTTGAATCCATTATCAAACTGGAGTGGAATCAGTTTCAGCAAACCAATAATGAGGGCGGCCGCGCGTCCTGCCAAGGCAATTGGCCGATGTTCCATCAGATGCGTGCCAGTCAGTTCATGACGTGGCCGGAAGAATTGCTGCGCAGTTACCGGTCGGACTTGCAGGAAGCCGACCGTGTTGGACGTAATTTGGTGACGGAAAAGTATGGTCGCATGATGCAATCCACATATCCACAGGAGTATTGTGCAAACATTGCGCCGTATATTCCCCGGATTTCCGCGGATCGCAACGCCTTGCAGGAAGGCATCATAACAGTTCAGGTGTCGTGGGCGCGTGATTTTCGTGAGCGTTTTCCTCATCTTGGCGAGGCGATGCGCGTGCTGACCACTGTCGAAGATACGCCAGAGACCACGTCGTTCGAAACGTATCTGCGCGGCGAATTGGGCACCTATTCCGACCGTACTGTGGCGTTGTACCGCGATTTTGTGGAGCGTTTGCGGCACGAACAGCGTAATCTCACCGAAGAGACGATTCGCAATACGATTCGTTTGGCTGGATTTGAGGATTTGGCACAGGCTGAGGCCGCACAGTAAAACACAGTGAAAAACACCGTGAAAATTACTGAAAACTGCGGTAAGCCCCGTAAATCACAATAAAAATGACCACCATGGTACGACCAAAATCCAACGTCAAGATGGAAAAGCAAGTGTTGGATTTGGTCATGCCATGGTGGCCACGTATTTGTTTGCGACGTCAGCCTCGATTTCGTTGGTGCGGCTGATATCAGGGGTTATTCAGCTGATTCTCACGATCGTTCCGAAACCGGTGACTTATCCGAATCAGTCGAAAAGGCCGTGGTATCCGAGCTATGGGGAGCGTCGAATGGATCGTCGCCATCCACATCGTTTCCATTCTTGGATCGGTTCGAATGCACCGCACTGACTATCGCCCAAATCACGGCGACGGCGATAAGCAGCACGCCGATGCCCCCAAGCAGGAATACGAAGGACTGTTTCGGATCACTGGCCCACCACCAGAGATTCATTGGCACATGCATGCCGCAAAGCAGCGTCACCACCCCCATGAAGCACGTGAACACGCCGAGCGCGATGGTCGAACCGCTTCTTCCGGAAGGTCTGATGATGTCGTCTCCAATCTGCCGATTCTTGCGCCCGTCATTCGCACCGGCTGCCGAAGCGGTATAGGTCGGAACGCTTTGCGCTGGAACGGATTCCACGTGCGGCTTATCATCCTGCGCCGCACGCCCACTGTGCTGCGACTGGTCATACGCGGACTGCGCATCCACGGTATGCAACGTTTCGGTAGGCATATCTCCAGCATCCGTCATAACCGGCATTTCCTGGGTTTTGTCGTCGCTCATGGTCACTCCTTTCCCGCTTTGCCCAATGTGTTGTCGGACGCATACTGCACCGCGACGCTGCCGCCGATCGTTGCCATAGTATTGATCCGCAGTCCGGCTGGTCTGACCGGAGCCTTGTCATCACCGGTGAAGCACGGCCAATATTGATGATTGTCGTAGATTTCGCGGTAGGCCTTGTCCACATCCCCGTCTTTGAATGGGGAATCGGTCCTAGTGGAATCGGCGCCGGTATCCGTGCCATCTTCCGTATCGGTCTCATCATCGAAATCCTCGATGCCGGATTCATCTCCGTATGAGCCGCAACTCCGATCGTAAGTATCGTAAGTTCCCAGCGCACGCTTTTTCACTACCGATTTCGTGGAATCGTTGCCCATAAGCGAGACATAGATATTGCCGGAATCCAACGTGAGCCCGTCCGAACTGCCGACGAAATCGGTGATGTTATAGAAATTACCGTTAGACCCGAACGCCCACCAGCAGCCGTTCGGCAAGGTCACCACGACCTGTGCGCTTGAGGCCACCACATTCAACGTTCCTGTAGGGCAGGAAGTTGTGCCCTGTGTGCCATCCTGAAGATCCACTTTGTGCGGACCGTTGTTTTTCGCGTAATCGCTTAAGTCGATATGCAGCACGTCGGTGGCGTAATCATTGCCTTGCGCGACGATGCCCTGCTCGTATTTGCTCATTTCACTGGCGGTAGAGCCCATGGTGGTTATTCCCGACACATTGACCCTCTTGTAGGATGAGGGAATGCTCGTGTCAATCCGATAGCTGAACAGCGAATAACTCGCCAAAGCCATCACCATGACCAACGACATGAATACGGATATCCATGTCAGAGGATGCAATCCTCCCGTTCTTCTGCCCGCGAATCCGAGCGCGACAATAACGATTCCCGTCACCAGACAGATGCCACCGACGAATGCCGCGCATGCCTGCAACGTGTATTCGGTGCCCCGCTGCCCGCCTTGAACGCCGTACGTCATAATGCACCATACGCATAGCGCGCATGCGATCATCGTGAGACCGAACATCATCAATACCAGCAGTGGACCGGCCGGCTTACGGCGCCCCCTTCTTGGCTGCGTAGGCGTCTGCGCCACCGGGGCTGCCGGAGCGGTGAATGTTGGAGGAACATTGGCCGTGGCAAAAGCGGCCGGACCATTGGCCTGCTGTTGGTAGGCATGATACTGAGGCTGAGGGCGCTGAGGCTGAGGCGATTGCGATTCCGGTGACGAAGCCGTGTTGGCCGCCCCGTTATATGCGCCGCTCGCCTGCATCGGCTGAGTATAAGGATTCGATTGCGCCGGAGACGGCGATGCAGGAGGCACCGGCCGTCCATACGAAGGACTTCCATATTGAGGCTGACCATATTGCGGTTGACCGTACGGAGCCTGACCATACGGGGGCTGCTGCCACTGAGCTGGACGAACATTCGGCGCATAAATCTGCCTATTGAGCAGAAGCCACAGCACCAACGCGGCCAACGCGAAAGCAAACCATCCTGCACCCGGCAAACAGATGGCAACAAGGCAGCACAACAGCGCGCCAATGCAATTCCAATCCCACTTGCCGTTAATCAAATCCTCAGCAAGAATCTGATTGTCGCGCTCATCCGGCAGCACAAACCACGCCAGGCCATAGAACGCGGCACCCGCGCCGAAAAACAGCGTGGCAACCACCATAAGCGCACGAACCAACGTGGTATTCCAACCAAGACGACGTGCTATGCCATCGCACACGCCGCCAATCCAACGATCATGCCCACGCTTGACCTGGCTGGAACGAATCCACGCGAAGAAACGGCCACCGCGAGAAGGTTGCGGCGAACCGTACGCAGGCTGCCGATGATACGATTGTCCAGCAGCGGGTTGCGGCCCTGCGTTGCCGCGATCACCCAGCGGATCATTATTTGCATTGCTCATGGTTCCATTACAGCAACTCGCGCGTGCCACACGTATCGGGGAACACCCTGAATCTGCCCTGAACACTATATGAATGCCCTGAAACGGCATCCCTCACAGGGCACAATAGAAGTATGAAATCCTTAGGAAAACCGTGGTACACGCAAAGCCAATACGACCAGGCGAGCGCCGTGTATATGCGCTACTGCTGCGATCAAGCCCTGCATGAGGGACGTCCGCTGCCGACGCAGCCGGCCAAACTGCCGTTGATGCGCCCTCCATACGGACGCATGGGAGCCGGCGTATGCAAGGCGATCAGCATGCATTTGGGCATTGCCGTGCTATGGGTGCGCCTGTTTTTTCTCGCCACCACATGTCTGTTCGGTGCGGGACTGATCGCCTATGTTTTCCTGTGGATGGCACTGCCCGTGGGCGATCCGGTGCAGCAGGCGTACATTATTGCCGGCAAGCGTTCGCCATGGCAGGCACCGCTTTCCAGAGGCAACATGCCGTACGGAACATATCCCGTTTCCCCGGAATATCAATCTTTTACAGCTCCGCAAGATGGTCCGCACCCGCAACCACCATCTTTTGAAGATACGACTGCACGCAACGACGGAACGTATGGCGATACGCAATCTTCCAGCGAAAACCTTGCACAGACACTGAAGAAAGCACCGAAACCCGCTTTGCTTGCATTAGCCGGTCTGATACTGCTTTCCATCTGTTTCGTCATGTTCGCAGGCGGTGTTGAACGCACTCTGATTGTGCCCCTGCTGCTTGGTCTGGTCGGTATCGGCGTCTCTTGGTTGCGTTTCAACGCCGAAGAAGGCCAATTATGGACGATGCTTGGCGGCATTGCGATTATTTTCGCCGCATACGCTTTGTATGTCAGTTCCTGCATGCATTTTGACGCGTTTTCCATGATTCGCATACTGTGCGCCGGTTTGACACTGCTGATTGGCGCATTGCTTGCGATTGTGCCATGGATCATGGCACTGATTCGCGATTTGGGTACGGAACGCGCGTTGAAGGAACGCGAAGAGGAACGTGCCGACATGACCGCACATCTGCATGATGGCGTATTGCAAACGTTGGCGCTGATTCAGTTGCATGCCGATGATCAGCAGACGGTGTTTTCGCTGGCGCGCTCGCAGGAACGCGAATTGCGTGAATGGCTGTATCAGGAACGCACCACGTCTGACCGTTCCGTGAACGCCGGTTTGAAAGAGATCGCAGCACATGTGGAAGACACGCATGGCAAGCCGATCGAAGTGGTGACGGTGGGCGACGCACGTCCAAGCGCGCAAACCGATGCGCTGCTTGACGCCACGCAACAGGCTCTTATCAATGCGGTAGCGCATGGAGGAGAGCCGATTTCCGTCTACTGCGAGGCAAGCAGCAAACTGGTGGAAGTATTCGTGCGCGACCATGGCAACGGATTTGACGTGAATGCCATCCCTGCGAATCGCCTTGGCATTCGTGAATCGATTATCGGACGAATCAAGCGACGTGGCGGTACAGTGGAGATAGTATCGAGACCGCAATGGGGCACGGAGGTGCGCATGCATATGCCAATCGCAGCAACTCCTGCGAATGCAACTACAGACGCGAATGCAACCGTAAGTACAAATATGCCAACGGAGGAGCAGCAATGAACGAGCAGGAACAGCAGATCCGCATCGCCATCGTTGACGATCATGAAATGTTCCGCGCGGGCGTTATCGCAACGCTGCAGCCGCATTTCGATATCGTCGGGCAAGCGGCCGATGTCGAGGGATCGGTGGCGATGATCGCGCAGACGAAGCCGGATGTGGTGTTGCTTGATGTGCATGTCCCCGGCGGTGAGGGCGGCGGCGGAGCTGAAATTCTCGTGAAATCGCGCGCATACTCCCCTAATACCGTGTTTCTGGCACTGTCGGTGTCTGATTCGCCGCAGGATGTCGGATCGGTAATTCGTGCCGGAGCGCAAGGCTACGTGACAAAAACGATTTCCGGCGATGATTTGATTTCTTCCATCAAGCAAGTACATGAGGGCTATGCCGTGTTTTCGCCGAAATTGGCGGGATTCGTGCTGTCTGCCTTCCAAAATGGCTCACCGGCTGGCATGAGCGGCTCTGCAAGCGGACCGATCCACGATGACGAGTTGGACCGCTTGTCGAACCGTGAGCAGGAAGTCATGCGCTTGATCGCACGCGGCTACACGTACAAGGAAGTGGCTGCGGAACTGTTTATTTCCATCAAAACCGTGGAAACGCACGTCAGCTCCGTACTACGCAAACTGCAGCTGTCAAACCGCACCGAACTCACCCGCTGGGCCGCCGACCGCCGCATCGTATAACCGAAGAATCTTCCTTTTCATCCCGCCTCACCATCCCACCCACTGGGAGGATCTGGACGCTCACAGGGCCGACAACGAGATAAAACTTCCAACGAGTGGAGGAGTCCGGACTCTCAAACGCTTTTGAGACCCGTTTTGCTGCGATATACATGAACGGGGCTTACTGAAAAACTTCAGTAAGCCCCGCAGAAAATGGCTTGCTTGCGGTATTTTTTTTACTTCAGAATAGCGTCAGTGTTGGTAACGGTGACCAGCGGCGTGAACAATGCCATGGTGTTCAATGCCATCTGATGGTTTTCTGGCGAACTGCCTGCACAAGCGTCAGCAGCAACGCGCACCGCTACACCATTGTCAGCCGCGGCGAGCACAGTGGTAAGCACACAGCAATCGGTGGCGACACCACATATCGTGATTTTTTTAGCGCCTTTAATGGCTTCGCTCAGCACGCTTCCCCACTTGCCGAAGGTGTCGCAACTGACCACGGCATGGCCTTGTGCCAATTCCGCGGTATCCGCGGTGAGATCGTACATCGGATCGTCGGGAGCAACCAAAAACTGCGGCCAATCCTTGAAATAATCAACCCAAGCGTTTTGCGGCGGCTCAGGCGCAACATATCGCGTATAAATCACACGATCGCCGAACGCTTTGGCCAATCGTGCGAACGCTTCATCAGTAGTGTGGTAGGAGCCGTCCGGGCAAGCCCATGCGGACCATTCGCTTTCCGCAAAAACACGCTGCCTGTCGATGACTACCAGCCATTCATCTTCCGCGATCATGGCTTTTCCTTTCTGTATATCACTTAAGTTTGGTCAGGCTTCCGAAACCGACAAATCAGCTTCCTGCTTGGCAATATCGCCGCGCTGGAAAATCAACAATCCCGCAAGACCAATAATCAGCGCAACAATCACACCAAGATTAGCGGCAGCCCAACTACCGTCTTTGCCACCGATAAGGAACAGCAGATAACCCTGCCAGTTCAGCCAGCTGGCGGCAGTGTTGACCACCAATCCCCAACCAAGCACGGTACCGACGACGAGAATGGCGAAAGACTTACCGTTCCACGCACCGTAACGACCCTTCGGATCATACAAATCAGCAGTGCTGTAATCCTTCTTGCGAATGATCACGTCGGCTACGAACATGCCGGCCCATACAGCCATCGGCACACCGAGCGTGGTCAGAAAGCCTTGGAACGGGCCGATGAACGTGTCGGAGAAGAAAGTCACGTAGACCACGCCAAGCACAGTCAAAGCGGCGGTGAGCGCGGCAGCCACAGTACGCGGCAACTTCACACCGAACGACAGCAGCGCAAGCCCGTTGGAATAATTGTCCATAATGGAGCCGGACATCAAACCGAGCACGGCCACGATGGTGTACGGAATCAAGTACCAGGTCGGCAGAATGGAAGCCATGGCGCCAATCGGATCATTTCCAACGTTTTCCGCCATATCAGCATTGGAAACCGCGAGCAGCAGACCGTAGAAAATCAGGAACACATTGGCAATGGACGCACCGAATGTGGTCCAGAACACAATGCCGCCATTGGAGGACTTGCGCGGCAGATAGCGCGAGTAATCGGCAGCGATGTTCACCCAGCCCAAGCCAAAGCCGGTCATCACGAAGAAGCAGCAGCCGAGCATGGCCGGCAATGATCCCGCCGGAACCGAGTCAATGGCGGAAAAGTCGATATGTCCCCAGCCGAGAATAAAGAAACCGACGGTGATCACACCGGTCACGATGGTGATCACCTGCTGGCAACGCATAATCAGGTCGTATCCGAAAATACCTGCGACCACTACAAGGCCGACCACCACAATGGTGGAGATGATCTTGGGCGCGACACCAGAGCCCCAACCGAGTTTTTCGATGGTGCTTGATAATGCCAGCACAGCGGTGGTGGTCAGTGAAATCTCCCAGCCCAATGTGGCGATCCAGCTCAGCGCCGCTGGCACTTTGGCACCTTCCACGCCGAACGTGGCGCGGGTGAGCACCATGGTGGGCGCGTTGCCGCGTTTGCCTGCGATGGAGATGATGCCGACCAGCAGGAACGAGACGACCACGCCAATAATGGTCATGGCGGTGGCCTGCCAGAACGAGATGCCGAACCCAAGCGCCCACGCGCCGTACGACATGGCGAACATGGAAATATTGGCAGCGAACCAAGGCCAGAACAGACTGGCCGGCGTGCCCCTACGCTCCTCTTCGGAAATGGTGTCAATGCCCTGCTCCTCAATGGAGAGGGTCCCTTTCTCATTGCTCATGTGAAACTAATCTCCTTAAATCTGCCGCACGACATTGCAGACAGGCTATATGCACGCCGCCTCAACGCAATCGCGCACATGATATAACCACTTATGGTTATTTGTACCATAAGTTTTAGAACGCCCTTCCCAAGCAGCTCAACCTCATTTCGATCAGGGCAGGTAGCCGGCCCTGATCGCGTTACAGCCAACGCCGAAGCAGCATTGGCGCAACGTACGGCATCCTCCAACGACATGCCTTCGCACGGCAGGGCGCACAACACACCCGCGTGACAATCACCGGCGCCATTGGTATTCACGGCCTATAGGAACTTGGGTGAAGTTTGCCCGGATTGCAACAACAAAAAAGGCTTACCGGGCGCTTAAAGCGCTCTCAGTAAGCCTTATAGGCGGGTAAGGCGAGATTCGAACTCGCGGAGGCTTGCACCTCAACGGTTTTCAAGACCGTCTCTTTAGACCGCTCAGACACCTACCCTTTGTGTGTCGACATCACTGCCAACACACAAGATGTCAATATATCACAGTGCAAGGAAGTTGTGGAATCAGGCTTCCCACTTGGTCGGTTCGATGACTTCCTTGCCGCCCATGTAGGCACGCATGGCCTGCGGGATGACGATGGAGCCGTCCTTCTGCTGGTGGTTCTCGAGAATGGCGACCAGCCAACGGGTGGTGGCCAGCGTACCGTTCAGCGTGGAAACGGCGCGGGTGCCGCCATCTTCCATACGTTCGCGAACGTTCAGGCGACGGGCCTGGTATTCGGTGCAGTTGGAGGTGGAGGTCAGCTCGCGGTAGCGACCCTGGGTCGGAACCCAAGCTTCGCAATCGAACTTACGTGCTGCGGAAGAGCCCAGATCGCCGGCAGCAGTATCGATGATGCGGTATGGCACCTCAACCTTGCCGAGCATCTCCTGCTCCATGGCCAGCAAGTGCTCATGCTCCTTGTAAGAGTCCTCCTGCTTGGTGTAGACGAACATCTCCACCTTGTCGAACTGGTGCACGCGGATGATGCCGGAAGTATCCTTGCCAGCAGCACCTGCTTCGCGGCGGTAGCAGGAGCTCCAGCCGCAGTAGCGCAGCGGACCGTCGGACAGGTCGAGAATCTCGTTCTCATGCATACCGGCGAGCGCCACTTCGGAGGTACCGACCAAGTACTGCTCGTCAGGTTCGCGCAGACGGTAGATTTCGTCGGCGTGGGAGTTGAGGAAGCCGGTGCCGCGCATCACTTCCGGACGCACCAACGTCGGGGTGATGGCCAGCGTGAAGCCGTGCTCCTGGGCCTGGTCCACAGCCATGGTGAGCATGGCTATCTGCATGCGGGCCACCTGGCCGCGCAGGAAGTAGAAGCGGGAACCGCCGACCTTCACGCCACGTTCCATATCAATGCCGGCAACGCCACGACCGAGGGTCAGGTGGTCCTTCGGTTCGAAGCCTTCAGCTGCGAAATCACGAATCTGGCCAACCTTCTTGACCACCACGTAATCGTCTTCGCCGCCTTCCGGAGCTTCCGGCTCAACCACGTTGGAGAGCTTCCACATGGCGGTGGTGTACTCTTCGGCTGCGGCGTCCGCTGCGGCCTTGTATTCGGAAACCTTCTGGGAGAGTTCCTTGGTTTCGGCAATCAGCTTGGCCTTTTCATCAGCCGGAGCCGCGGCGACCTTCTTGCCGATTTCTTTCTGCTGCGCACGTGCAGCCTCAAATTCCTTCAGAGAGGAACGACGAACCTCGTCGGAGCGCAGCACCTCGTCGACCAGTTCGACCGATTCGCCACGCTTGCGCTGGGATTCCTTGACAACGTCAGCATGTTCACGAATGAATTGGATATCAAGCATGTCTCCTAGACTAGTGCCGAAAGCCGACACTCGCCGCAAGCCTCTCATTTTTGTATACAACGTGCAGGAATCGTCGAATAAATCGTGCTTGATTCGCTTTTTTCACGTCTTACGTGAAAAATAGGTGACATGCCTATGCCAGTTATCATTGTGATTGTCGTTCTTGCGGTCGCAGCGGTGTGCGCGGCCGTCTTTTTCGCGGTGCGCGCATATAAGCACCGTAGGTTTGCCGAGCAGCTCGACAAACGCGACGACGATCAGGTGCACTATGCGTTCGTGATCAATCCGTCGAAGCCCCAAGCGGAACAGCGCAAGCAGCATATTCAGGAATTCTGCGAGGCGAAGCATCTTACGCAGGTCGAGTATATCGAAACACAGCTTGATAAGGATGGTCGCGCCTGCGCGTTGGAGGCGTTGGAGCATGGCGCCGATGTGGTGGTCGCGGTCGGCGGCGACGGCACGGTGCGCACGGTGGCGAGCGCACTTTCGGGAACCGGCCACGCGCTAGGCATCATCCCTATTGGCACCGGCAATCTGTTTGCCCGCAATATGGGCATTCCCGTGGATGATATCGATGCGGCGTTGACCGTCGCCACGTCTCACGGCTCGCGTTTGGTGGATGTCGGCCGTTTGACGTTGCTCGATGATGAAACCACCGATCATGGCCATGCGTTCCTTATTATCGCAGGTATCGGCTTCGATGCGGTGATGATCGACGACACCGATCCTGAGTTGAAGAAGAACATCAGCTGGCTCGCCTATTTCGTGTCGGGCGTGAAGAACCTGTTCGCCCCGAAATATAAGGGCGACGTGACCATTACCAGCGCGGATGGCAGCACGCACACCACGCACGGACTGACGTTCCGCACGTTCATGGCTGGCAATTGCGGCCAGATTCCGGTATTTTCACTCATGCCAGACGCCGTATACGATGATGGCATCCTTGATTATGAGATTATTGACACGTCCGGCGGTTTGATCGGTTGGGCGAATCTGTTTGGCGATGTGCTGCATCAGACCATCACTGGCAAGGCACAGCAGAGTCCGCTCTCCACGAATTCTACGGTTGACCAGATTCAGGGCGTCAGCGCGGAAATCAAGTTGGAGAAGCCCGTTTTGGCGCAGGTTGACGGCGATATGCTTCCCGAAACGCAGCATATTCGTTTCAGTGTGGAGCGTAAGTCGTTGTGTGTGCGTGTGCCGGAAGCGCCCGAAACCAATACTGCCAATGTAAATCAGTAACTATTAATCGTAATTATCAATTATTTATTACGATGATTGTGTATTTTATGCAGTATGCATTGATTGTACTATTATTCTCATGCGATTCCGCCGCATGAGAAGTCACTCGTGCGACATGCAAGGTGAGATAGGCGATTTCCGCTTGCGAAAGACTTGCATCCAATCGCATTTTGATGATGATCGCGAGTTTGTTCGCGCAATCCGATGCTTTCGGATATGAGGTTTTGATGGATTCCACGATTGGTTCAGGCTCGTCATCAAGCTGTTCATGTTGGTGGATGCGCACGAAAAGATAGCGCAGATGCGTGATGAAACGCGCCACATTGACGCTGTTCTGGTCAAGGTTGATGCCGTAATAGCCTTCGATGACCGTCAGCATTTGCTGGATGACGCCGGTCATGGTGTATGTGGCGGAAAGATCGCCGGTGGAGAAGCCCGCATTGACCAAGTGCAGGGCCAAAGCCACGGCTTCGCAATCCGGTAGGGCGCCTCCCAGATACGTGTTCATCGCATCGACCAGAGCTTTGCCTTTGGCGTATTCGCTCGCGTAGAGCGAACGCACTTCGGCTTCCAGCGGATATTCGATGGTCTGCTTGTTCTGAGATCGGCGAATCGCACCGCAAATATGGTCGGATAATGCCAGCACCAATGCAGGCTGTCTGTCGGCCTGTTCCTTCAGACCGGTGCGGTTCATGGCGTCCGTAACGAGACGAATGATTTCGGGCGGGATCCCGGCCACCTGTTGAGCCATATGATCGGGATCCTTGCCATCTACGGGAACGAACCGACGGACGATCTTCGCGTCGTCAACATGCTGTCCGGGCTTGGCTTGGAAGCCTATGCCTCGACCGGTGAGAATCACCTCACTATTGCCGTCTTTTGCCAGTACGACATTATTGTTGAATACGCGAAGAACGTCCACGTCGACCCCTTCCGACTACGTGATTGGTCAGCGCTGAATGTCGATCACCGACTCACCGGCCTTGACGTCGACGCCGGTCTTTGGCGCGACGGACGCGAAAGCCACTGTGTTCAGCACCGTCATCAACGTGGTGGTGCTGTATCCAGCTTCCTTAACCTTATCAAAGTCGACGACAACGAGGGTGTCCCCCGCGTTCACGTGTTCGTTGGCCTTGACCTTCACATCGAAGCCTTCGCCGTTCATCTTCACCGTGTCGATGCCGACGTGCACGAGCACTTCCACGCCATCATCGGTTTTGATACCGAATGCGTGACCGGTTTCGGCGACGGTCTGCAGTACGCCGGATACCGGCGCGACGACGGTGCTGTCTGCCGGCTGGATGCCGACGCCCTCGCCGAGCGCGCGGGATGCGAACACCGGATCGCCGGTTTCGTCCAGGGAAATCACATGGCCTGCGACTGGAGCGTTCACCATGGTGGTGGCGGCAGCAGCCGGGGCTTCGGTCTCGGTTGCGGTAGCAGTGGCAGTCGCGGTGGCAGCAGCCGGAGCGGCTCCCTTGGCTTCGACCGACGAGACAGCGGTCTTCTGACCGTCGGCCACGCGGGCCAGCACTTCGGCCTTCTGTTCCGGAGTGCGGTAGTCGAAAGTGATGATCAGAAGGAAGGAGGTGAGGAAGGACACGGCGATGGACACTGCATACACCCACATCTGATTGAAGACCGGAATGGTCAGCAGCGAGGTGAATGCGAAAGCGGTGGTGGTCACGCCATGCACGGTCTGGCCGGCGGCGGTGACGGACGGGAAGAGCCAACCGAGGATGGCGATGACGACGCCACCGAGACCGCAGCCCACCAGCATGCGCTTGTAGATGAGCTTGTAACGCAGGTGAATGCCGTACAGGGACGGTTCGGAAACGCCACCGAGCAGGCCGGCCGCGAGCGCACCCAAAGCGGTCTGGCGCATGTCCTTGTCCTTGTCACGCACAGCAAGGAAGAGCACGCCAGCGGTAGCACCGAAGCAGGCGAAGTTCCACACGCCCATCGGGCCTTGGATGAAGTCGTAGCCGAGGGTCTGGATGTTCATGAGCATCAGTGCGTTGAGTGGCCAGTGCAAACCGAGCGGCACGAGGAACGGGTACAGCATCGGAATGATGATGGCGAAGATGAACGGAGCATGGGTGTTCATCCAGGACAAGCCGACGCCGAGGCCGTTGCCGACCCACACACCGATCGGGCCAATGATGAAGGCGGTCAGCGCACCAACGATGATCATGCAGAAGAACGGCACGAAGACCAGCTGGACACTTTCGGGAATAATCCTCTTCAATCCGTGGCAGACGAGAGCAAGCACGGCGGCCATGAGCAGCGGCACGAACACGTTGCCGGAATAGTCGCTCAATGCCATTGGCAGACCGAATATGTTGGCCGTGCAAGACTTGGTGCCCAAAGCGGCGTTCTCCACGCACGTGGTGGTCTTGGCGTCCATCAAGCCGGTGAACTGCGGGGTCATGAGGATGGCCATGATGGCACCACCCAGCCATGGGTCGACCTTGAGCTTCTTGGCAGCGTTGTAGGCGACCATGATCGGCAGGAAGTAGAATACACCCTTCCAGATGGCTTTCACGAACACCCAGCCCGCGGAGGCCTCGTCATTCGAAATGACGTTCAACGAAATAAGCAGGTTGACCAGCGCGATGATGATGGAAGCGCCGAGCAGCACGCCCAGAATCGGGCGGAAGGAATCGGCGAGATACTCGAAGAAGGAGTCCAGCCAAGCCACCTTGCCGCGGGCCTTGGAACGGGCTTCGGCCTTGACGTCGGCATTGCTCTTCTGACCATCGCTGGATGCGGAGGCACCGCCGACACCGGCCATTTCGGGCAGATGCATGATGTTTTCGTACACGGTTGCAACGCCACCGCCGATGACGATCTGGTAACGGTCACCGCTCTGCGGCACCGCACCGAGCACGCCTTGCGTGTGCTCGAGACTGTTCTGATCGACCTTGGATGCGTCAACCAATTCAAAGCGCAGTCGAGTGGCACAATGCGTCAGACTGCGAACGTTTTCAGGACCACCGATTGCAGTGATGATCTGCGATGCGAGTGAGTCAGCCATCCTGTTTTCCTTTCTTTCCCTTACAACCGATTCGATCCAAGCAACACTGCTTCGGGCAACAAAAAAGACCTGAGATATAGCTATAGTTAAGCCGTATCTCAGGTCTTGCGTCATTATGTTGACTAGCAACCCTGCTTCAGTCGAATAGCACAGAACTATACACCATCATCTGACATTGCGCAAATCGACCGAGAGCACAATCCATCATTAACGAAAATTCTTATATTTATATCTGAACATGCGATAAATAGACAACGTATTCATCGCACATAATG
This sequence comes from Bifidobacterium catenulatum PV20-2, assembly GCF_000800455.1. Classification (NCBI taxonomy): domain Bacteria; kingdom Bacillati; phylum Actinomycetota; class Actinomycetes; order Bifidobacteriales; family Bifidobacteriaceae; genus Bifidobacterium; species Bifidobacterium catenulatum. The sequence goes on along the minus strand of NZ_CP007456.1, from coordinate 480,977 downwards.
GGACAATTACGCACATTCGCAGCAAAAGCGTGGCAGAATAGTGGCTATGGTTGCAAACAATGCGGGAATGCCCGCCACCCCAGCAGATCTGATCAATGTCGACGAGGTCATCGGCAAGTACTATGACGTCGTCCCCGACCCCAACGTTCCCGAGCAGCGTGTCTCCTTCGGCACCTCCGGACATCGTGGCTCGTCCCTGAAGACCTCGTTCAACGAGGCCCACATCGTGGCCATCACCCAGGCCATCGCCGAATACCGCAAGAAGGCCGGCGTGACCGGCCCGCTGTACATCGGCCGCGACACCCACGCCCTATCCGAACCGGCTTGGAAGACCGCCATCGAAGTGCTCGTCGCCAACGGCGTGACCGTGCGCATCGACTCCCGAGACGACTTCACTCCGACTCCGGTTGTGTCCCAGGCCATCCTGACCCATAACCGCGCAGCGGACGGCACGCAGCGTTTCACCGGCGAAGGTCTGGCCGACGGCATCGTCGTGACCCCGTCGCACAACCCGCCGACCGATGGTGGCTTCAAGTACGATCCGGTCACCGGCGGCCCGGCTCCGGCTGACGTCACCAACGCCATCGCAGACCGTGCCAACGAGCTGCTCGGCGATTTCAGGAACATCAAGCGTGTTCCGTTCGAGCAGGCCGTCAAGTCCGATCTGGTCGAGCGTTTCGACTTCCGTGAGCACTACGTCGCAGATCTGGAGAACGTCATCGACTTCGACGTGATCCGTTCCTCCGGCGTGCGCCTGGGCATCGACCCGCTCGGCGGCGCTTCCGTCAACTACTGGCCGCTGATGAACGAGAAGTTCAACCTGACCATCGACGTGGTACGCCCGCAGGTCGACCCGACCTGGAGCTTCATGACCATCGACCACGACGGTAAGATCCGCATGGATCCGAGCTCCCCATACGCCATGAAGGGTCTGGTTGATTCCCTCAACAACGGCGCTTGGGACAAGTACGACCTGGTCGGCGGCACCGATCCGGATGCCGATCGCCACGGCATCGTATGCCCGAACTGGGGCGTCATGAACCCGAACCACTACATCGCCGTGTGCGTGGAGTATCTGTTCGGCGGCAATCGCCCGGGCTGGCCGGAAGGCGCCGGCATCGGTAAGACGCTGGTCTCCTCCTCCCTGATCGACCGCGTGGCCGCTTCCATCGACGCCAAGCTCGTTGAGGTGCCGGTCGGCTTCAAGTGGTTCGTCGACCCACTGTTCAAGGGCGAAGTCGCCTTCGGCGGCGAAGAGAGCTCCGGCATGAGCTTCCTGCGCAAGGACGGCCGCGTGTGGACCACTGACAAGGACGGTCTGATCCCTGACCTGCTGGCTGCGGAAATCACCGCCAAGACCGGCAAGAACCCGGCACAGCTGCATCAGGAGCAGGTGGAACGCTTCGGCGAAAGCTGGTACAAGCGCATCGACACCCCGACCACGCTGGAGCAGAAGCAGAAGTTCGCCAAGCTTTCCGGCGACGACGTTGCTGCCACCACGCTGGCCGGTGAAGACATCACCGCCAAACTCACCGAGGCTCCGGGCAACAACGCCAAGATCGGCGGCCTGAAGGTCACCACCGAGAACAACTGGTTCGCGGCACGCCCGTCCGGCACCGAAAACATCTACAAGGTGTACGCCGAGTCCTTCGAATCCCCGGAGGCTCTCGACAAGGTGCTCGCCGAGGCCACCGAAGTCGTGGACAAGGCCCTGGCCGAGTGACATTCGGCTTAACCGCCGCACAATAATCGCGGTCGATATGCGACCGTGACGCGAGCAAAAGGTCCGTTCCGTAAAATGGGACGGACCTTTTGTCGTCTGTTGGAAAACGCGACGGAGGCCCCGTCTCGACGAAGCACGGCGGCACCGGTCTGGACACCGAAACCGTACGAGGGACGGCCGAACGGCACCATGGCATGGCCACATTCGATTATGGCGAGGGCGTGTTCCAGACTTCGGCCATGCTATGTCTGGACGATGAGCACCCGCATGGATGCCCTTTGCAGACGGGCGCGGAGCGAGTCGCATGGCTTTCGTAGGGTAGAGGCATGACGATTACGGTTTCTACAGACGGTTCCGCTTTGGGTAATCCGAATGGTCCAATGGGTTGGGGCTGGGCCGATCACGAACTCGCGACGGGTGGCAAGCCGGGGCACCACCATGAGGGCGATTGCGACGCCGGTGGAGCAACGAACGGCACCAACCAGATCGGCGAACTGTGCGCAGTGTTGGAGGCGTTGCGCGCGCATCCCGGTTCCGAACCGTTGGTGATCGAAACTGATTCGCAGTATGCGATCAACTGTTCCACCACGTGGGTGCATGGCTGGAAGAAGAACGGCTGGAAGAACTCACAGAAGAAGCCGGTGAAGAACGCGGATTTGATTCGCGCGATCGACGCCGAGATTTCCAAACGTCCCGGATCGGTGAAATTCGTATGGGTCAAGGGCCATGCCGGCAATGCGGGCAATGAGAAGGTGGACGAGCTTGCGCGCACGTATGCCGGCGATTGCCGTTCGAAGGTTCGCGAAGGATATCTTCCTTTGGAGGGTTGGCAGTCGCTGCTGGCTTCCGAATACTCGCAAGGCATCGATGTTCCCGACGATGCCCAGATGCTGCTCGACGGCAAAATCACTTCGGACGAATACCATATCGGACGCGGGCAGGGCGAATCCGCCGGCGGCTCTCTGGCCGACGATCTGATAGGTATGTCCGATCCGGAACCGCGGCCGCGTTCCATAGCGGACATGCTGGTGGAGCCCGAAGGCTACCCCGCGCCCGACGAGTCGACGTTGCCGCTGCCTCCCAACGGAATGCCGGCAGAATCCGACGAAATGCCGGAACCGACCACAGTGCTTGCCACGTCGGTATCCGACTCCATGCCATCGGATACCGCGACGTCTGGCTCTACGCAATCCGATACCACCGCACCGCACAAATCGTATGCGGAAATGCTGATCAAAACGGATTATTTCCCGCGTGAAGACACGGAAAACGCATCCGCCGGAACGCTGCAGCCAACGCAATCCGGGCAATCGGCGACGCAATCCGATAAAACAGCCGACTCCCCGCAATCACCAGAAACGCAGGAATCGCAGGCAGACGCACCGCAATCGGCGACGCAACCGCAACAATCCCAGCAACCACGCCGGAAAAGCCCTTCGGGACTGTCGGTGTCGGGCACCATTCGTTTCACTCCCCCGCCAAATTCCAGTCCGACGTTCGACGGCAGACTCCGCCGCATTCGCGGCTACATCGCGGTGGAGGGGTATGTGCAGGGCGATGGCACACTGGTATTGGAGGACGCGCCGTTCGCAGTCAAACACAATTAATGGAATCTCGCACCGGAACCCATATCCCCAGCCAAAAAAGTACGTGAAACACCTCGTGAAAACATTTGTCGGTAATTGATTGCACATCATCGGCCAAGACATGTCGACAAACGCACAAAAATCAACACATCCGATAATATGGAGACGGTCTTAACCCCATATCGAAGGAGGATCATGGACAAGGCACAGCAGGACGCATTGAAGAAGGCAGCTGGCATCGAAGCTGCCAAGCTGATTCAGAACGGCATGATCGCAGGTCTGGGCACCGGTTCGACCGTGCGTTTCCTGGTCGACGAGCTTGGCCGCCGCGTGCAGGAGGAAGGCCTGGAGTTCACCGGCGTGACCACTTCCCGCCGCACCCAGGAACAAGCAGAAGGCTACGGCATCAAGATCGTCGACATCGATGACGTTGATCACATCGACGTGACCATTGACGGCGCCGACGAGGTCGACAAGAACTTCAACGGCATCAAGGGCGGCGGCGCTGCCCTGCTGTGGGAGAAGATCGTGGCCACCAACTCCAACAAGATCGTGTGGATCGTGGACGAATCCAAGGTCGTCGACACCATTGGCAAGTTCCCGCTGCCGGTCGAGGTGATTCCGTTCGGCGCAGGCCAGGTCGTCAAGAGGTTCGAAGCACGCGGCTACAGGCCGGTGCTGCGCCTCGACGCCGAAGGTCAGCCGGTGCGTACCGACGAGAACAACTATGTGGTCGACCTGCATCTCGAGCGCATCGAACACCCGGAAGCCCTGGCCGACGACCTCATCAACACCGTCGGTGTGGTGGAGCACGGCCTGTTCCTGCACATGGTGGATCAGGTCATCGTGGGCGACCCGAACGGCCCGCGCGTGCTCACCAACTCCAACAAGTGAGATTAGAGCAGTAGCGGAAGTTCCGCGAATCCTTATGAGGCTGTGCGTTCACATCGAGCGCACAGCCTCATTTGCATCTATTGACTTTGATGCTGCATCTTGCTTGTGATTTCATTTTCGTGATTTTCGTTTATTTCTTTGAGATATGCAAAAATCCCGTATATCAGAAAAGATATACGGGATTTTGTTTAAGCGACGCCTCAACCGCGCCTGAAGACTACTTGCGCTGGTGGCGAGTCTTACGAAGCAGTTTGCGGTGCTTCTTCTTGCTCATGCGCTTGCGGCGCTTCTTGATGACCGAGCCCATCTCAGCCTCCGTTCTTAAACTCAAAGGGTAAAAGTTTGCAACTTGCCCAATACTACACTGCTTCGGGGACGAACGCGCACAACCGCATTCATATGGTGGAAGCACACACCTCTTTATTGGAAAATCAGATTAAACCACAACCCTCATAGGCCACGACTGAATCATGCGTGCATCATGCGGGTCCAGTATCCGACCGCCAAATGTCACAGCGGGAACTGCTGGTAGAAGCGCCGCACCGAATCCTTGGCACCAGTGGCCTGGAACACCACGGTATCGTTACGCCAGACGGCGATGGCCTTGGTCTCATCGTTCGGATCGGTTTTAGCACTGTAGGCACCGGTAGCCTCGCCGGAAACCTTCACATTGCCGCTGCCCAGCTCCTTGCCGGTCATGGCGCCGGTCAGATTGTCGTACTGGCCTTGCGCATCCTCGTCCTGGGACCACTGCGCCACTTCAAGAGTGACTTCCTGGCCGTCCGTGCCGGTTGAATACGTCAGCGTGTACTCCTCAACCGGAGACGCTCCACTCCAGGAAGTGCTGGCATCGGCCTTGGTGCGTGCGAAATTCAGTACGGAATCAGGCATGGCCTTCAGCAGTTCGCTGGCACCATCCGGCAAAGCCACCGCGTCGATGGACGGCGTGGTCGGTTCGGAGGCATTCTGCGACGCTCCCTGAGAGGTGGCGCCTTGGGAGCTCGCCCCGTCACCCTTGTTCAACGCCCAGCCGGGCCAAATAAAAGCGGACACCAAAGCGAGTACAACCACCAAAGCGGCGGCAACGACAGCCACAATCAGCTTGCCATGGGAAGAGGAAGTTTGCGTATTAGACATGGCTGTTATTCTTTCACATCCGCAAGACGCTCAAATCCGGGCGACACAATCGCGCAGCACCCCCGCATCAGTACCCCCTTAACATCGCGGCGAACGCTTGTCTCAAAATATCCGTATTGTCGGCGGTATGGCAAAGACGTCCTCGCAATTTGTATGTTCCGAATGCGGCTGGAACGGCCCGAAATGGCTGGGCCGCTGCCCCGAATGCGGCCAATGGGGCACCATCGAAGAATTTCATGAGGCCCGTCCCGCCGCTTCGAAACGCACCGCAGCCCCCGGGCGCACATCGCGCACGCAATCGCATGCGGTGCCTGCTTCCGCAGCGAAGCCCATCACGGAAATCGGCACGGAAAACATTTCCAGAATCAGCACGGGTTTCACGGAGTTCAACCGCATACTCGGCGGCGGCATCGTACCCGGCTCCGTGACGCTCATCGCAGGCGAGCCTGGCATCGGCAAATCGACGCTGCTGCTGGAAACCGCCGGCAACGTGGCCCGTCTTTGCGCGGCGCAACCGGAACGCAACACGGTGCTGTATATTTCCGGCGAGGAATCGCAGGCGCAGGTGCGTATGAGGGCCTCACGCATAGGCGCTGTCGAGCCGAATCTGCTACTGGCTGCCACCACCGACCTGTCGACCGTACTTGGACTGATCGAGCAAAGCAAGCCTGCGCTGGCCATCGTCGATTCCGCGCAGACCATCGTCTCACAGGAAGTCGACGGCATTTCCGGAGGGTCGACGCAGGTACGCGAAGTGGCGAGCGCCCTGATCGACACCGCAAAAACGCTTGATATTCCAGTATTATTGGTCGGTCATGTCACCAAAGACGGCTCGATTGCCGGCCCGCGCACGTTGGAGCATCTCGTTGATGTGGTCTGCCAGTTCGAGGGGGATGCTGAAACCGCGCTTCGCATGCTGCGCGCGGTGAAGAATCGTTTCGGTCCCACCGATGAGGTCGGCTGTTTCGATATGAGCGGCGAAGGCATCGAAGAGGTGACGGACCCGTCTGGGCTTTTTCTTTCATCATCCAATTCCGCCAGTTCCGCTCCGGTGGAGGGCACGTGCGTGACGTTCACGTTGGACGGCCACCGCAGCCTGCCCATCGAAGTGCAGTCGTTGGTCACCAAATCGGTATTGCCGACGCCTCGCCGTGCGGCAAATGGCGTGGATACGAACCGCATCGCCATGCTGGTGGCGGTGCTATACAGGCATGGCAACGTCAATCTTCTGGCGAACGATCTCTATATTTCCACGATTGCCGGGGGTCAGGCACGTGAGCCGGGCTGCGATCTGGCGATTGTGGGCGCGTTGGCGAGCGCCGCGAAGTCGAAGGCGATCGTCCGCACCACGTGTGCGATCGGTGAGATTTCGTTGACCGGGCAGGTGCGTCCGGTGCCGCGACTGGAATACCGGTTGCGCGAGGCCGCCCGTCTTGGCTTCACCACCGCTGTAGTGCCGACATTACGTAGGGAAATCGCGATTCCCGGATTGTCGATCGTTCAGGTCGACACATTGCAGGATGCGCTTGGTGCCATGTTGCGATAGCACACCCTACATACCGTTTTCCCATGTATGCACGCGAAGCATATACATTATGCTTATGCAGCTGCAGCGCAATGCGCGGACAGAGAAGACGGATCAAGGAAAGGTGATTCATGGAACAATCGCAATTCAGTGCATGGGCCGCGGAATATTCCCAGAAAACCAATCTTTCGCTGGCTGGCACCCGTTTGTATGTCGGCGATGACGATACACAGGCATGTTTCACGCAATCCGATCTCGCCAAAGCGCAGGATTGGGGCATGATTCCCGTTTACGATCAGGCCGAATCGCAGACATACCATGCCATTGACGCAACGGTTCCCTTGGACGAGGTACCCGATGCACGCGAATTGACCGGAGCAGGGGCGATTGATTTCGCACAGGATCATATGCCGGTGTCGGCGGAACTTATGCGCGAGGCACGGCAGGATGTTGATTTCACCGGTATTCGCATTGCGGTCTGCCTGATTCTTGAGCCGAAAACCGCCGTACTGCTCCGCCAATTAAAGCAGGCAGGAGCCATCGTCGGCGCATACTGCGGTTCCGAAGCCAATGACGAGCGCGTCGCGGCGCATCTGCGCGAAGAGGGCATTCCCGTCGCATACAATCCCGATTGGACGCCGGAGCAGGCGCATCAGGGGGCACTCGACCTGCTTGATGAGATCCGGCCGAACATCATCATCGACGATGGTGCGAGCTTCGCGCGACTGGCCGCGATGGAACGCCCCGAACTGATGGAACGCATCATCGGCGTGGCGGAAGAGACCACCAGCGGCATTCGCGCGTTCCAAGCCATGCAGGACGCCGGAGCGCTATCATTCCCCGTTATCGCAGTCAACGACAGCATGCTGAAAACCGGTTTCGACAATGCGCACGGCACCGGCGAAACCTGCGTCACCACCATGCAGCGCATTCTCGGCCATGACTGCTTCGCAGGCAAAAACGTATGCGTGGTTGGCTATGGTCCTGTCGGACGCGGTTTCGCGCATCGCGTGCGTGCGCTCGGCGCCAACGTAACCATTTGCGATACCAATCCCGTGGTCGCATTGCAGGCCGTATTCGACGGATTCGGCGCCGACGATATCAATCACGCGATTTCCGAATCCGATATCGTGATTTCCGCAACCGGCGTGCGTCACACCATCGCCATGCAACATCTGCAGATCATGAAGCCGAATGCCGTGCTTTCGGTGATCGGAGGCATCGCCAACGAAATCGCATTGGATGAAATTGACGGTTTCCAAGCGGAGAACAAGCGTGAAATCCGCAATCTTGACGTTCCAAGCGGACCGCGAATCCGGCTTATTTCGGAAGGCGACGGCGTCAACTACACCGTCGGAGGCGGCAATCCGATCGAAATCATGGATCTAAGCTTCGCCGTGCAGATATCAGCGGTCACGCATCTGTTGAGAAATCAAGGAAAACTGCAGAACGGACTGCAGAAGCTTGGACATGATATCGATTGCAATATCGCCGATATCGCATTGCGCGTACGCGGCTACCAGGCAAGCCAAGCGGTAGCCGATAACGGCTACGATTGGACCCTCACCCGTTTCGCGGAAAACGAAAAGGAACAGCATCATGCAGCTTGACAACCCCCTGCACCTGGCCGCGCATCCGCAGCCGCTCGACTCGGTGACGCTGTACAGCTCTCCGCTGATCATTCCCGTCACCGGACCGGTGGTGCTCAATGGCGCCATCGCGGTGTCCGGCAGCCGAGTGGTGCATGTGGGCACCCGACAGTGGGTGCTCGATGCGCTGAAGCACGATATGGCCGCCAATGGGCGCATCGTCGAACACTATTGGGACGGCATCATCACCCCCGGCCTGATCAACGCACACACGCATCTTCAGTACACCAATATGGCCGAAGTGGGACGTGGAACCTACGACCGCTTCCGCGCCTGGGAACTCGGCTTCAACGAAGTGTACGAGAAGCTGCAGGAAACACGTCCGTGGAAGGAATCCTCATATCAGGGCGCGCGCATGATGGTAGAAGCCGGCACAACCGCGGCAGCCGATATCGTCACCGACCCGGAAGCCGTGGGCGCACTTGCCTCGCAGGGCATGCATGGCATCGCCTATTGGGAGGTCATGGGCTGGCATAACGACGATTGGAAAACCGAGGGCATCGCAGAGCTGATCAGCAATCTCGGGCACATGCATCACGAGGGGTTGCCAAGCATCGGCATCAGCCCGCATGCGCCCTACACGCTGGAGACGGAACCATTCGTGGATCTTCCCGACATTGCACGTCAGCTCGACATGCGACTGCATATCCACCTGTCGGAAACGCCGATCGAGGCAGGTGAGCATGAGTCCACGCTCACCACGTATTCCGCAGCCGATTGGCGTGATGGCCAGTGGGACAGCTACAAGCAGCTCAAGGCCGCAGGCAAGGGCGCGTCCGCCATCCAGTTCGTCGACCAGCTGGGGTCGCTCGGCCCGGACGTGCATATCGCGCATGGCGTGTGGGCCGATGCGGAGGATCGCCGCATCCTACGCCAGCGTGGGGTTGGCGTGGCACTGTGTCCGCGTTCCAACCGCATTACCGTGACAGGCAAGGACGCGCCGATCCGCCAATATCTCGAAGAGGGCAATCTGCTTGCCATCGGCACGGATTCACTGTCGAGCTCACCCAGCCTGGATGTGCTCGACGATGCGGCCATGGTTTACGATCTGGCACGCGAGCAGGGGTACACCCGCGATGACCTGACCCACCGCATCATTCGCATGATCACCATCGGCGGTGCCGAGGAAATGGGATTGCATGTTGGCGCGGGCCGTATCGGTCAGATCAACGCCGGTGCCACAGCCGATCTTGCGTTCTTCGATATTCCCGTCGGCACAGACTCACCACAGGCCATCGAACGAACCTTGGAGGATTTCGTCCGTCACGGGGCCGGCACCAACCGGGCGACCATCATTTCCGGCGATATCGTCTACAACGACGGCGCGTTCGACCTTCGCTGACGGTGCAGCGATACAAACGAAAGGAATATCATGAGTGTCCCACTTGATCAGATGAGCGATTATGCCCGTGGCGTGGTGGCGGACCTTGGTCTTGAAGCCCATCCGGAAGGCGGATGGTATGTACGCGACTGGCAGTCGCCGCAAACGGACGAAGCCTCGCACCGTCCCCTGTCATCGCTGATCTACTTCCTTCTGCCGGAGGGAGACATGAGCGCCTGGCATAAGGTGGACGCCGATGAAATCTGGTTATGGCACGGTCCAGCCCCGGTCACGTTGCAATTGGGAGGCACGGGCGATTCGCCCGCCGGCGATGGCACAGTGGAATCCATCGTGCTGGGCACGGGAATCGCTCCGGACGGCGCGCAGGGAATCCCCACCGGCCATGCCGTGGTACCTGCAGGGGTCTGGCAACGCACCGTTCCAGGAAAGGGCGACGCGCTTGTCTCCTGTGTGGTCAGTCCCGGTTTTGTGTTCGACGGATTCACGCTCGAATAACGCGAGTCCGTCGATAATGCGATATCACATAATGCGATATCGCGTGCGCCGTTTCAGAAACATCAATAGTCTATAGTGGCGTACGTTCATTATGGACAAGAAGAATCGCGCTTTACACGCAGCATGAAGACAAGGGTAAAGAAAAATGGCATTCTCAGGCAGAAAATTTATACGTGCCGCGGCGGCGTTGGCATCCATCGCCGCGCTGACGCTATCCGCCGCCTGCGGATCCGGCTCCGATACCAAGTCAGCCGGCTCCGACAGCTCCGACATCACGCAGCAGACCGTCACTCCCGGCAAGCTGACCATCGCCACCGGCGATCCGGCCTACGAACCGTGGGTCATGAACGACAAGCCAGAATCTGGCAAGGGATATGAGGCGGCCGTGGCTTACGCCGTCGCCGAGAAGATGGGCTTCAAGAAGTCCGACGTGGTATGGACACGCACTACGTTCGATTCTGCCATCGCACCGGGCGCCAAGGATTGGGATATGAACATCCAGCAGTTCGGCATCACTCCTGAACGCAAGAAGGCTGTAGATTTCTCCGCCAGCTATTACAACGATTCTCAGGCCATTATCGTCAAGAAGGACGGCAAGTACGCCAAGGCCAAGAGCCTGACCGACTTGAAGGACGCCACCATCGGCGCGATGGTAGGCACCGAAGGCTACAAGTACGCCAAGAAGATCAAGGATGACGTGCAGACCTTCAACGATGACGCCGCCGTGGCCCAGGCGCTCGACGCCGGCCAGATCGACGCTCTGGTGACCAGCACCGTGGAATGCGTGTACATGGTGCAGTCCGAGCAGGTTAAGGACGCCATGGTCGTCGGCCGCATTGCCGACTCCACCGATCCGAACGGCATGGGCATTGTGCTTCCGAAGGATTCCAAGCTCACCTCCGCTGCCTCCAAGGCCGTGAAGGAGTTGGATTCCGACGGTACTATCAAGGCCCTGCAGGACAAGTGGCTGGCCGAATACACCACCGATCTGGCAGAACTCAAGTAGGCTCATGGCAAGCTCGCTACATAAGGATTTCTCTCATGAGTGTTTCGGATAGTCGTCCGGACGGCCTCGCTGAACATCAAGTCAGCGAGGTCGAGCTTTCCCGGCGCGCGTATCGCAAAAAGCAGCAATTGCAATCGGTAATGACCAGTCTGATCAGCACGATTGTGTTTGTGGCGATCATCGTCATCGGTTTGAAGATGTCCCCCGGTTGGCCGCGTGTCAAGGAGACGTTCTTCTCCGCCGAATATTTCGTTTCGTCATTCCCCGAGATTTTGAAGGGATTGTGGCTGAATATCAAGGTGCTCGCCATAGCGTTGGTCGGTGTGGCCATTTTTGCCACGTTGATTGCGTTGGTGCGCACCAGCAATAATCCCGTACTGTTCCCGCTGCGCGCTCTTGCCGCGTTGTATACCACGATTATGCGCGGCATTCCAATGATCGTCGTGCTGTATCTTATCGGTTTCGGCATTCCCGGCTTGGGTATTTTCGGACGTATCGACCCGTCGGTCCTAGGCACCATCGCCGTGATCATGGGCTATTCGGCATATGTGGCGGAAGTGCTACGCGCCGGTTTCAATGATGTGCATCCTTCGCAACGCGCGTCGGCGCGCTCCCTCGGACTTACCGCAGGTCAGACGACACGCATGATCGTGATTCCGCAGGCGTTGCGCAAGGTCGCTCCCGCATTGATGAACGACTTCATTTCCATGCAGAAGGATGTGGGATTGATTTCCGTGCTGGGCGCGGTCGACGCAGTGCGTGCTGCCCAGATCGAGGTGGCGAGCACCTACAATTTCACCCCGTATGTGGTTGCGAGCCTGCTGTTCATTCTGATGAGCGTGCCGTTCATTCTGCTGAACGACTGGTATTCGGCGCGTTTGCGTAAGCGCGAGTTGAGTGGAGGCACGGTATGAGCGAGACTATGACCCCGTCCGCAGGCAAATCCCAGACGCCTGTGCTGCATCTGGACGGCATCCGCAAATCGTTTGGCTCCACCACGGTGCTTGACGGTATTTCCTTCGATGTCAACCAGCATGAGGTGGTGGCGCTGCTCGGCCCTTCCGGTTCGGGCAAGTCGACGTTGATGAAATGCGTGAATCTGTTGGAACGTGTCGACGATGGACAGATTTGGCTGGGAGACACGGATATCACCGATCCTCACGCCAACCAGGATAAGATTCGTTCGCGCATCGGCGTGGTCTTCCAGCAGTTCAACCTGTTTCCCCACATGTCGGTGATCAAGAACGTCACTTTGGCGGCGCTCAAGGTGCACCATTGGGATAAGGATCGTGCTGAAGCCCGCGCGCTGGAGCTGCTTGACCGCATCGGTATGCGCGCCAAGGCCGGTGCCTACCCCGATCAGCTTTCCGGCGGCCAGCAACAACGCGTGGCCATCGCCCGAGCGTTGATGACCGATCCGGAACTGCTGCTCCTTGACGAAATTACCTCGGCACTCGACCCGATGCTGGTGGGCGAGGTGCTGAACATGGTGGCCGAGCTCAAAGAGCAGGGCACCACGATTCTCATGGCGACCCATGAAATGAGTTTCGCCCATGATGCTGCGGACCGCATTGTGCTGCTGCGCCACGGTGTTATCGCCGAAAACGGTTCGCCTCAAGAAGTCATGGACGAATCGCAAGATCCGGAAACGAAAGAATTCTTCTCTCATTTCCGTAATTAGGAGACAAGTGACTTATGAGAACGGCCAGTAGCTTATGGAATAGGGAAAAATCCTTCATAGGTCTCTGGCTGTTTTCATAAGTCCGCAGGACTCACTGGCCCAGACCGATTCGCCCTTCAACCACCATATCAATCACATCTAATGCTATAGAAGCTGCCGCTCGTGCCGCATCAACCAAGTCGTTCTGATGATTATCCAGCGATTCGTAGGATTCCCCGCATTGATTGCTGATGGCTCGAATCACTAAGAAAGGCACGTTATTTTTGGTGCAGATATGTGCGGTGGCGGTTCCTTCCATCTCTTCACAGTCCGCATAAATCATGGTTCTAATGTTTTCCAAAACAGCCGGGTCAGTGTTGAATTGATTACTCGTGGCGATGGTACCACACACAAAACGTCGTTTCCCTTCACTCGATAGATCCTTGAAACTGGTATGCAATCCCGCTTTCAATTCACGCAGTGAAGGAATCCTAGCCCATCCATGCTGATGCAATACGCCCAAAACGGCATCACGCAGCACATCGCTAGATGCGAAGGATTCCTTCCAAGGCGCACATTCCGCAATAATCGGGGTATTCGTTTCCAAATAATGCAATTGATTTCCAACCACAATATCCCCAATACGCAAAGCGGGGTTCAATCCCCCGGCGATACCGCTGAATATAAGACAATCCGGTTCATAGCGGTCAATCAACATCTGCGATGCGGCGCCAGCGTTGACAGAGCCCATACCACCTTCGGCTACGACCAGACGAGCACCCCGATACATTCCCATGCCCACGTCGATTCCACCGTGCCGTTCATGAGACACGTTCTCAATTCGTTCGAGAAATGGCTTGGTTTCCTTGGCAAGCGCGCATTGCACAGCCACAGTGATGGTGTCTTTCATAAGTGCCGATTCTGTGCCAGGATACAGACAAAATCCTCAGGGGATTTATTGAACACGTCATAAGTATTCCCCATACCTTATGGGGCATGTCATTAGCATAGAAGCGATAGCCTCTGGGTGTTCGCCATATTCATCCAAGCAAACCGAGGTGTCCATTGTCTCGTTCATCGCATTTCATCCGTCTGGCAGCTGCATTATTGACCATTGCCACGCTGACCGGTACCAGTGCTTGCGGCGGATCTAATTCCTCTTCCCAATCCACCCAAGACACCGTAACCACAAACAAACTTACGGTCGCCACTGGAGAACCAGCATATGAGCCATGGGTAATTGACAACAAGCCGGAAAGCGGCAAAGGATACGAATCAGCCTTGGTGTATGCCATAGCAGACAAACTCGGGTATTCCAAGAACCAAGTCGATTGGAGACGCACCACGTTTGACGCGGCCATCGCCCCAGGCACGAAGGATTGGGATCTCAATATTCAGCAATTCTCCATCACCGACCAGCGTAAAAAGGCTGTCGACTTCTCCCCGAGCTACTACAATCCGACGCAGTCCATCGTCGTACGAGGTGATTCGAAGTACGCATCAGCAACATCGCTCAGCGATTTCAAGGGCGCTACAATCGGCGCTATGGTCGGCACCACTTCCTATGACTACGCCAAGCAGAAGCTCAGCACCAACGTGCAGACTTTCAATGACAATGCGACGCTGGCTCAAGCACTGGATGCCGATCAAATCGACGCGCTGGTCATGGACACTCCAGCCGCAGTTAATGTGGCAACATCCTCCCAAGTAAAGAACGGTAAGGTCGTTGGCCAGATTCCAGGATCCGAAGATAAACAAGGCATGGGCATCGTGTTGCCGAAGGATTCACCATTGACTTCGAAAGTTTCCAAAGCTCTCAACGAACTGAAGCAGGACGGTACGCTGAGACAACTGCAAAACACATGGCTGAAGGCATACACCACGGATATTCCGACATTGAAGTAATCCGCGAATGCCTATTAGGCATATAGATAAAGTTGTGTCGGACAGTGTCATCACTGTCCGACACAACTTTTTGGAAAATCAGGCAGTAATTCGCTTGGTCTCCTCGACATTGCGCTTCAGCTCGTCGATCAGATCCTGTGCGGAATCGAACTTAATTTGCGGACGCAGGAATCCTGTAAATTCCACGCGCACCTGATGATTGTACAAATCAAGCCAATCGTCGGTGATGGCGTAAGCTTCGACCACGCGCTCGTTCATTCCGGTCGTCTCGTTGAAGGTCGGCTTGGTGCCGATGGAAATCGCAGCGGGCCAACGATACGGCGAATGATCGGCAAGGCGGGCGTCAACGGAAGACGAGTCAAACTGTTGCGAAATACCATCGGCTGCCGCTTCCGCATGGTCGTCCTCTGCAGTCTTCGCTCCCAAATCAACGAGCCAACCCGCATACACGCCGTCAACCGGCAGATAACCGGCCACATTGTCGTTCAAATTCGCCGTCGGGAATCCAATGGTGCGTCCACGTTCCTCGCCGTGCACCACAATGCCTTCCACGGCGTGCGGATGCCCCAGAATCGCGTCGGCGTCTTTGATGCGCCCCTGGCCTAGCAGGTAGCGCACGTTCGTGGAACTCCACACACGCACGGGCTTGGCTTGGTTCTTCTTGCTCCATGCGCGGCGTTCCGCCTTGGAAGCGCCTTCCAGCGGGTCTGTCGGCTCGCCGTGGCCGGTCGGCATAACTGGTTGGGCATTGGCTGGCACTCGGGTCTCTCCGGGACCTCGATCATCAACCACTTCAAGCTGGAACACGCCAGTAGCGAGCGCTAGATTCTCGATGGCTTTTACGTCTCCGGCGCGATTTGCCCCCATGGCCGCGTCGGAACCGAGCGCCAAGGTGCGCATACCCAGCTTGCCGACCATCTGGCCGAGGAAGAATCGGTATGATTTCGCCGCGAATGCCAGTGTGTAGTGCACGATGAGCGTGTAGTCCACTCCCAGCTTGTTGATGGCGCGAAGACGCTCCTGCATGCTGGTGAGCGCTTGCGTGTCAACCATGCCGGTCGGCGGCTCCTGACCGCCGTTCTTCGCCGCATAACCGTGCACCAATGCAGGGCGCGGATCGAATAGCACCACCACGGAGAAGGACTGCTCCTTCTTGGCGAGTTCCACTACGCGGCGAATCACCGCCTGATGGCCCTGATGCATGCCATCGAACGAACCGATGGTCACCACGGATTTCTTATCGTTGCTCAGCGTAGGCCAATCCACCATGCCGCTGGCATCAGGCGTGAGCGTGATTGTCTTCATCATGTCCTTCTTGTGTATGAATTCGTATCTGTAGTCTGATTAGATGGTTCAGTTGAATACCGCGACCGGTTTAGCCTCACCGCGTTTCGCACGTTCGAGGATGGCGACCAAATCGTTGGTTTCCTCAACGTACGCCGCCGTGGTCGTACGTATGTCATGCGCGATTCTGCGTCCGAAACGCAAGTCGGCCGCTTCCTGCTCGCTAACGGCCAGCATACTCATGGAAGCTGCGGCGCTGGCCACGGGATTGAGCGCATGATCGAGCGCATGATCGGCATCGTCAAGCACCGCACGATTGCGAGTCACTTCCATGCCTTCACGATTGGTGAATGTTTTGGATTCAGCGTGGGCGCTCATGACGTTGGGCATATCCACTGAGAATCTGCCGACGCGTGTGCGTCGCAACATTGTCAGATGGCCTCCCAACCCGAGTTCCTCGCCCAAATCGCGTGCGAGCGCGCGAATGTAGGTGCCTGCGGAACAGGTCACGGTCACGTCGAGTTCCATGACGGGCTGCATGTCTTCATGCGGTGCAATGTCGGCAATCCATCCATCGCTTGCCTTCTCGGCCACGACTGCGCCAACAAGTTCCGCACCGGCACGATCGCTATGTGTGTAGCCGTAACGCGCCTGCCGCACGTTGAACTCTTCGATGGTCACAGGACGTGCCTTAAGCTCCACATCCTTGCCTTCGCGTGCCAAATCATAGGCACGCTGGCCATTGATCTTAATGGCGGAGTAGACGTTCGGTACCTGTTCGATACGCCCGGTGAACCGTTCTGCGATCAGCTGTTCCACGGCTTGACGCGAAGGAAAGTTCACTGCCCTCTCCCCTGCCGGCAACAGCTCGCCTTCGGCATCGTCCGTAGTGGTGCGCTGCCCAAGACGAATGGTGGCCTCGTACGTTTTGTTATGGTCGACAATGTAGTTGAGCAGTCGCGTGGCATTGCCGAATCCGACCACCAGCACGCCGGTGGCCATCGGATCGAGCGTGCCCGCATGCCCGACTCGCTTCATATGCAGGGCGCCGCGTACGGCCGCGACTACGTCATGGCTGGTGACGCCCTGCGGCTTGTCGATGATCAGCAGACCGGAATGTTCAGGCTTCTTCGTCATCGTCCCAATCTTCAACTTCGACGTCGTCATCGTCGAAATCATCGTCGTCATCCTCTTCCGGATGCTTGTACGGATCGGCTTCACCCGCATACTGCGCGGTTTCGCGGGTCTTGGCGAGCTCTTCGTCACGCTTGCGCGCGATGGCGAGAATATCTTCGATCTCATGCGCCTCGCCCGGCACCTCGTCAAACACGAATTCGAGCTGCGGAGTCAGGCGCAGGCCGGCCTTAGTGCCCACAAGGGAACGCAGACGGCCCTTGGCCTGGTTCAACGCCTGCTGTGCGCGGCGACGCTCGCCCTGCTCATGGCCTTCACGGCCAAGCTGGGTCCAGTAGACCTTGGCGATCTGCAGATCGTTGGTCACACGCACTTCGGTAATAGTCACGTTTGCGAGACGCTTGTCGTGCAGCTGCGCCTCCATGGAGGATGCGATCACACGTTGAATCAACGCCGCGATACGTGCGGCGCGAGGATTGGTTCCTGCCATTATCGTCCTTCAATCAGATAAATGTATCAGCTTAGTTTTTGAAATAAGTTCTTGTTGTATTGCGGAACGCCCGCAGCCGTATATCAGCTGTGGGCGTTCCTTTCCTGTTATCGATCGTTGGTTCGAATCAATCGACTACTTACGTTCGATTTCCCGCATTTCGAAGGTCTCGATAATATCGCCAAGCTCGATGTCGTTGAACGAACCGAGGTTGATACCCGCTTCGTAACCTTCCTTGACGGAAGTGACGTCGTCCTTGAAACGACGCAGCGAGGAGATCTCGAGATCGTTGACGGTCGCGATGCCGTTGCGCAGAATACGGCACTTCGTACCGCGCTTGACTTCGCCGTCCTGCACCATGACACCCGCGATGTTGCCGAACTTGGAGGAACGGAAGATTTCGCGAATCTCGGAGTGGGAGGTGACAACCTCTTCGAATTCCGGCTTGAGCATGCCCTTGAGGGATGCCTCAATGTCTTCGATGGCCTTGTAGATAATCGAGTAGTACTTGATTTCCACGCCTTCGCGTTCGGCCAGATCCGCCACCTGACGGTTCGGGCGAACGTTGAAGCCGATGATGACGGCCTTGTCGACGGTAGCCAGGTTGACGTCGTTCTGGGTGATGGCGCCGACGCCGCGGTGGATCACCTGGATGCCGACCTCGTCGGACACTTCGATCTTCATCAAGGAATCTTCCAGCGCTTCGACCGAACCGGAGGAATCGCCCTTGATGACGATGTTGAGCATGTCGACTTCGGACTTGGCGAACTGCTCCTTGAGGCTTTCCAAAGACACGACCTTGCGACGCTTGGCCAGCTGGGCGGCACGCTCGGTGGCCTGACGCTTCTCGGCGATCTGACGTGCGGTACGGTCGTCGGAGGCCACCAGGAACAGGTCGCCTGCGGTCGGCACGGAGGTCAAGCCAAGCACCTGCACCGGAGTGGATGGCGCGGCTTCCTTCATATGGTTGCCGTTCTCGTCAAGCATGGCGCGAACGCGTCCGTAGGAGGTGCCAGCGACGATGGAGTCGCCGATGTGCAGCGTACCGGACTGAACAAGCACGGTCGCCACGGCACCGCGGCCCTTGTCGAGTCGAGCTTCCACGGTGGCACCGCGAGCGTCCATATCTGGGTTGGCACGCAGGTCAAGCTCAGCATCGGCGGTAAGAAGCACGGCTTCGAGCAGCTTGTCGACATTGGTGCCCTGCTTGGCGGAAATGTCGACGAACATGGTGCTGCCACCGTATTCTTCCGGCACGAGCCCGTATTCGGTGAGCTGGCCGCGGACCTTGTCGGGGTTCGCTCCCGGCTTATCGATCTTATTGACGGCCACCACGATCGGCACGTTGGCTGCCTGCGCGTGGTTGATGGCTTCCACGGTCTGTGGCATCACGCCGTCATCTGCTGCTACCACGAGGATCGCGACGTCAGTGAGTTCGGCGCCACGGGCACGCATGGCGGTGAAGGCTTCATGGCCTGGGGTATCAAGGAACGTGATCTTACGCGGTTCGCCTTCGAGATCGACGGTCACCTGGTATGCACCGATACGCTGGGTGATGCCACCGGCCTCACGTGCGATGACGTTGGTACGGCGAATGGTGTCGAGCAGTCGGGTCTTACCATGATCGACGTGGCCCATTACGGTAACGACCGGCGGACGAGGCTTCAGATCCTCATCCTCCTGCAGCTCTTCCTCATCCAAGTCGATATCGAACTGCTGCAGCAGCTCCTTGTCTTCCTCTTCGGCAGACACAATCTTGATATCCCAGCCGATTTCCTCGCCGAGGATCTGGAAGGTGGACTCGTCCAAGGATTGGGTTGCCGTGGCCATCTCACCAAGATGGAAGAGCACGGTGACCAAAGCAGCCGGATTGACGTTGATCTTTTCGGCCAAATCGGCGAGGGATGCGCCCTGACGCAGGCGAACGGTCTGGCCGTTGCCGGTAGGAATGCGCACGCCGCCGATGACCGGGGCCTTCATCTCCTGGAATTCCTGACGCTTTGCCAGACGATTCTTACGGGCCTTCGAGGACTTGCCGCCCTGGCGTCCGAACGCGCCTGCAGCACCGCCGCGACCGCGACCGCCACCGCGTGCCGGACCGTTGCTCGGAGCGCTATTGCCGCCCTGGAAACCACCACCGTTGGTATTGGCGCCGCCACCGAAACGGTTGCCACCGCCTGCAGGGCGCTGACCGCCGCCCTGACCCGGACGATGCTGCCCCCACTGGCCCGGCTTCGCACCGCTGCCCTGACCCGGACGACCACGGAAACCACCACGCTGGCCGCCGCCCTGACCTGGGCGGCCGCCACGACGGCCTTCGCCATTGTTGTTAGCGTTCGGACGGTTCATCGGATGCGGACGCGGAATGTCACCCGGTGTCGGAGTGTGCATGCCCTGCTTGCGGCTGAACGGATTGTTACCCGGACGTGGGCCCGGAGTGTGCGGCTTCGCACCATTGGCGGCATTGTTGCCATTGCCGCCCTGCGGAGCATTGGTATTGTTATTGTTGCGCTGTGCGCGAGGTCCCGGAACCGGAGCCGGCTTGCCGCCCTGACGGCGTTCGCCCTGCGGACGCGGAGCGCTGCCGTTGGCGCGATTGCCATGCTGGCGGGAATCACCCGGACGAGGCATGCGCTGGCCGGGCTTCGGGGCTTCGGACTTGGATGCTGCAGAACGTGCCGGCTTCGGAGCGGCAGGCTTTGCCGCAGATGCCGCGGGAGCAGCCGGAGTGGCACGAGGCGCAGGAGTGGGCGAAGCTGCCGGGGCAGCCGGCTTCTTGGCCGGGGCCGCAGGCTTCTTGGATTCGGATGCGTTGCCCTGCGCGTTGGAAGCGAAGGCATTCCTCAGCTTACGGGCAACCGGAGGTTCAACGGTAGACGATGCAGACTTCACAAATTCGCCCATCGCCTCAAGTTTGTTCAAAACAGTCTTGCTGTCAACGCCAAGTTCCTTGGCAAGTTCATATACGCGTGCTTTCGGCACTCAATTTCTCCTATCTTGGGCCGCGCGCATACGAGCGCGACCGCTACTGATTCACGGCGAGCTTGTTCCTTCTCATCGTGCAACCATGTTCGTGATACCTCGTCTTTTCCCTGGGCATGACGGCACGTACCCCCACGCTTTGGATTATCGAGTCCAGCATACTCAAGCCCGTGGATTGAACACCCACGGGCTTGCCGTTGCTGAAAGTGTTGGTTATTCGGCGGTTTCCCCGCTGGTCGAAGCCTGCGCTTCGGCCATCTTCTTGGCGTGTGCCTCGGCGGATTCGATGCCGATCTTCCATCCGGTCAGCTTGGCGGCCAAACGTGCGTTCTGGCCCTCCTTGCCGATGGCAAGGGACAGCTGATCATCATGGATGAAAGCGATTGCGGTCTGGTTCTTCTCGCTGACCACCTGCACACCGGTGGCGACCGCCGGAGACAGCGCCGCTGCGACGAACTTCGCCGGATCGGCAGACCAGTCGACGATATCGATCTTTTCCGGTCCGAGATTCTCCATCACCGCACGCACGCGAGCGCCGCCGGGGCCGATCAGGGCACCCTTCGGATTGACGCCTTCGGTGTTGGCTCGCACCGCGATCTTGGTGCGGGCACCGGCCTCACGCGCAATGGCCATAATCGACACGGCGCCGGAAACCAGTTCCGGAACCTCACGCTCGAACAGGCGGCGAACCAGCTCCGGATGGGAGCGGGACACTACGATTTCCGGGCCCTTGAGACCACGTGCGACATTCACCACATATACGCGGATGCGCTCACCATGGCGATAGCGCTCCCCAGGCACCTGCTCACGACGGGGCAGCAGCGCTTCGACATCGCCAACGGCCACGTGCACATTGGAAGTGTCCTTCACGTCCTGCTGCACGATACCGGTGATCAGCTTGCCTTTCTGCCCTGAGAACGCGCCGAACACCTTGTCGTCCTCGGCTTTGCGGAACAGCTGGCTGATGACCTGACGCGCGGTGGCTGCGGCCAAGCGTCCAAAGTCACGCGGAGTGTCATCGTATTCCTCGCCCAGAGTCGGCGCAGGGTGCGGATTATCCTCGGTCGGTTCGACCGGAATCTCATCCTGAGCCCAAACGGTAAAGCTTCCGGCACGCGGATCAAGCTCCACACGAGCATGCTTCGCCGCGTGCGGCGTTTTCAGATATGCCAGTCGTAATGCCTCCGAGAGTGCGGCATCCAACGTCTCGGGATCGATTCCCTGCCCAGCTGCGAGCTGGTGCATTCCTGCCAGGTCCAGTTCCATACTTCCAAGACCTCCTATATGAAGTTATTCCGAGCGCTCGGCCCAATGGTCACAGTCAACTATTAGTCTAATGTTTCATGCAGACACGTTCCCCTCTTTTCCCCTCGGTCTCGTCGACCTCAAGACGCGTCTGCGTCTTGGCATGCATAGGCGTGCTTGTAGCATCACTGACCGCCTGCTCCGCTCCCCGAATCGCAGGTCGCGCCGAAGCGGAACAGCAGCCAAGTCCTTGTGAGAAGGCGTATGCCGACGCGACTGCCAACGCCGACATCATGGCAGACAGGTCACGCCATATCGTTATGCGCTATCTTGCCGCACAGGAGGCGGTTTCAGATTGGGCAAACACCGCGGCCTACTGTCCTGCACGGTTCGCCGACGGCACGTTGCGTAGTGCGCAGGCCCGTCACACTGCCCGTTTGATGGCGGCGCGACTTGCGATCAACATCGCACAGCCCACGCTGTCGCGTTGCGATGACATTGATTCACTTGATGTTGACGCGGATTCGCTTTCCGCCATGTCCGTTGCGGAAGATCAGGCCGGATTCGCAATGGGGGTCTTCGCAGCACGTTCCATCGGACATGCGACGCTTGATATCAGCGACCGTCATAAAACAACTTCGCAGCGGCTGATTTCCTTCTCTGGAGCTGAAGATACCCGTGCGAAAGCCTATGATGTCGCGCAATTGCTCGCTCATCCCGATACTATTGTGGATTCCGCAACTGGATTGTTCGCACCGACCGACGCCGTCATTGAAATGAATTGCGCGCGCAGCGAAATCGCAGCCGTCGCATCAAGTTCGAATTCGACGAGCGACTCAGCGCAATCCCGCACGACCGCGGAAAACTCTTCGGATGATTCAAGGCAACAGTCTCTGGGCATACTTACCAGCATGATCGCCGACCGTGTGGATCTGGCTCTCACATGGGGCTATCCATCATTCGACGAAGCATTGTTCGAATAGCGCACACCAACGCACACCAACACATGCCAGTTCATACAACAATCCACGCAGCAGTTCACGCGATACCCACGCAACCGCGAGCATGACAACGTGACGCATCATCCATGCAGCCAAGACACGCCGAACAATCGCAAACATCGCAAAAATCTCATAGCTGGATTTGACAATCGCCAAAGCTGTGGCAGAATAATCAAGTTGCTTGTCTTCAAGCAGCGCAATGGATAAGTGTCCGAGCGGTCTAAGGAGCACGCCTCGAAAGCGTGTGAGGGCAAACCCCTCCGCGAGTTCGAATCTCGCCTTATCCGCAAGTGGAAAAACCGGAGCAACGGCGCTTCGGTTTTTTTATTGTTTACAGCTCCTGTTCATGCACGGAGGCGTTCACCCACTGGTGCTGTTGCACATTGCATCCGGAGAAAATACCGATGTCAAGCATGCAATCACGGTAATCACGACCGTGCGCGATGGTGATGTAATTGTCATCGACCATACGGTTGTGTGTCGGGTCAAGACCGATCCAACGCTCGTTGTGGTACACCTCCACCCAAGCGTGCGTGGCACCTTCTCCGTTCAGCAATCCGGCGATATAACGCGCGGTGAGCCCAACATGGCGGCACACTGACAGCATGACATGCGCATAATCCTGGCATACGCCCTTATGCTGGGCGAGCGCCTCCTCCGCAGTGGTGCGGATGGTGGTGGAATCCGGCGTATACACGAACGTCTTGAACACCTCATCCATCACTTCCCTCGCCTGATCCACCGGTGTGCTGCCTGCAGGCAAGGCCGCGATGCGCGTCTTGCACACGTCGATCAGCGCATTGACTGCCGGCCCGGGAATGGTCAGCGCGGAATTGAAGCGATACAGCGGCTTGTAGATTTCCGATTTGATATGCGCGTTGTCCACGAACGCGATGCCGGTCACCGAATAGTTGAACACTGTGTGCGGTTCGGGAATAAACCCGGTCATCACCACGGAATCGAAGGAATCGACGGTGGTTTCAAGCTCGACTTCGGGCTCGATGTTCACTTCCACGTCCACAACCTGCTGCCGAGGACCTGTCGCGGGAATGCAGCGCAGCTGAAAACGATGGTCCGTCACAGGCGAGCTGAATGAGAGCTTCATCTCATAATCAAACACCAGTTTCTTCACATCGACTCCTCAGTAGCGTCTCAGCAGCGTTATTCTTTCACGGTACCATGGAAAACCGCTCAAGCCGTTATACACGACCTGAGCGGTCCAAGGCAACCGACCCACCATTTCAGCGTGTATGCGTGCCTTCGCCTTTCACGGGCGTTTCGCATCCATGTTCATGGCATTGAGCATGCCCAGATCCTTCAGCTCCTTCGTGCAGATACGGTCGTTGAAGTCCTGCAGCAATGCACCCAATCGCTCCGCCAAATCGGCATAGCCACGATCCGGCAGCTGCCCGACCAGCCAACGCAAACCGTCAACGAAGCATTGCGGCACCGGCAATCCTTCCAACGGAAGAATATAATTGGCGAGTTTGGAGAGCGGCGCCTTCAATTCGTCCATGGAATAGCCGAATCGCGTATACAAATCCAGTCGTTCCAAGTATTTTCCTACGAAAATGAAGGATTTCAAGGTGGGATCGACGGAAGAATTCTCCACTCCACCCCAGAAGGCGAGCATATTGTCGGCAATATCGCGATGTTTGAAAATATCCGCTTCCGACGTGCCTCGTTCTGCCGCCTCCACAATCGAACTCATGGCAAGCTCAACTTGCTGCAGCAAACGGGAGCTCAATTCCGGACGTAGAATCACCGCGTTGTTGAATGCGTAGACGATGGCGCTACGCACCGAATCCGGGTTCTTCTCGTCGTACAGGAAACTGTGGATGAACGCGTCGAAATCCTCGAAATCCTCAGGTAGGTCCAACGCACGCGCGAACGGGCGGAACGCGTCCACATCCGTGTCCATCACACGGTCGTAGAAGGGGAAGAACTGGTTCAGCGTGGTGAACACACGTTCCGTATAACGCCCCAGCCAATACAGGTTGTCGGCCTTCGACGCCGTGACCAACGCCAGCGAATGCTTGCGGGACTGCTCCAGCAGATGAATATTTTCCGAACCGGGCACCGAATCGTGTTCCACACCGGAATCCTTGGCAAGCACCCACGTATCTTTGAAACCGCCGCCCTGCGACGAATTGACGATCATCTGACCGGGCACCGACGAATAGCGCGTCAGGCCCGAATACCACACGTGCGTGTTCTTGCCGGTCACCACGAACGCGCGCAGATCGCACTTGCGCGGGCTCATCTCACCGGTTTCAGGATCTACCACATCGATGTCTTTGAACTGGATGACCTCCTGCGCGATGAACCGGCGCGGTTCGGCTTTGATGCGGTCAGCGAGCTCCTCACGCTGGGTTGTGTCAAGAGACGAGCCGAAGACCACACCATAGCCGCCCGCTTCGGCAACATCCTTGATCACAAGCTCACCGATGCGTCCGAGCACCTCCTTGCGGTCCTGTTCGAACATCGGCATGTAGGTCGGCGCATTGTGCAGAATCGGTTCCTCGCCCAGATAGTATCGAATCATGGCGGGCACAAAATAGTAGATCGCCTTGTCGTCAGCGGCACCATTGCCCGGTGCATTGACGATCGCCACATTGCCGGCACGATATGCGGAAAGAATGCCCGGCACGCCGATCACGGAATCCGGATTGAATGCGAAAGGATCGAGATATTCGTCCGACAAGCGACGGTAGACCACGCCCACACGATGGCGTTTGCCCGCATAATCAAGGAAATACACCTTGTTGTCAACCACTTCAAGATCTTCCGGAAACGCCAGCGCGGCGCCGGTTTTTTCCGCCAAATAGGCATGCTCGAAAAACGCAGAATTGTATCGCCCTGGCGTCAGCACCACGGCAATGCCCTCCGTGGAGACGAAATCCATGGACTTGCGCAGCAAACGGGGATAATCGCGGTTGTCTCGCACATGCACGTCACGGAACAGGCTCGGTGTGATCCTACGTTCGATATCGCGTGCGAACAGCGGATAGCTGGCACCGGAAGGAATGCGCAGATTGTCTTCCAGCACCCACCATTTGCCGTCCTGTCCTTGCACCAGATCCTCGCCTGCGATATGCGCGAACACGCCGCCCGGAGGGGTCACGCCGTTGACCTGCGGGAAATATCCTGCCGAAGTGTATACGTATTCTTCGGGGATAATGCCGTCCTTGATGACTTTCTTATCGGAATACACGTCCCGCAGATAGGCGTTCAGCGCATTCACGCGCTGCTTGAGACCCGCCTCCATCTCGTCGAATTCGTTGGATTCGATGATACGGGGAATCGGATCATACGGAAAGAGACGGTCATGGTATTCGCCGTCCTTGTAAATACCGAAACGAACGCCATTGCGGCTCAACTCGCGGTTGATCGACTCACGGCGATTCACCAGTTCCGTCGCCAACCTGCGTGCAGCGGATTCAATCATCGGTTCACACTCCTTCTACCCCTAAAACGTATGCCAGACTCAGGCCCATGCCTTGATAGAAGAGAACGTAATGGCTTCCGATTACCGTAAAATACTGCGAATTGTTACAGTTGCGTCTCGGTTACGGACTTGTCAGACCGTCGTAACCTCGCTGTGACATTACGCACGATTCACGCATTCTTTTCGGTGGAATTCCGATTCCTGCGTTCTTTTCGTGCTTCCGAAACGATTCCGGAACGCATATTCGCGCAATGTGCGCCGTGCCGACGTATATTTCCACGCCCGTTTTCATAGCGTGCGCTTTGCCCGGATCGTTTCGGCACGAATCGCCAACTGGTCGTCTTCCGGATATTCGATATGTTCGAGCGTCAATCCTTGCGGAGCGATCGGACCGGTGCTGCCTTCACGCAACGGCGTTGCCATTTTTTCGGCGAACCAATCCAAGGAACGTTTGCCGATACCAACCTGTACGCAACCGTTAACCAATGAACGCACCATATTGCGCGCGAATGCGTCGGCGACGATGGTGAAGCAGAGCAGTCCCGATTCCAAGGCGGGCGTTCGGTACCGCTCCCCCATGGTGGTTCCGTCGTCGATAAGCGGATGCTGCGGTATACGCCTCCAATATGCGGTTTTGACCTCGCGTATGGTGGTTCCTCCTGGATTGGGAGTTGCGAACGAGCCGAAATCATGCAGACCGATCGTCATTTCAGCAGCCTTGTTCATGGCGTCGATGTCAAGATCATCGTCGATATGCAGCACGCAACTTCTGATACGTGGATCGATTTCGCTTGATCGGTCGGCAATGCGATATACGTAAGTGCGTTCCAGCGCAGAGAAACGTGCGTCAAATCCTTCAGGAGCCTCTTTAATGGAACGAATGGCGATATCGTTCGGCAGCATGCGTTGCAGTCGTCGTGTCAACGCCATCACCGGTTCGACCTGCATATGCCCGACGCAACGTGCAAGCGTCTCCTCATTGATATCGAGATGGCAAACTTGGTGCGACGCGTGCACGCCGGTATCGGTACGACCTGCGACAGTCAGGCGCAGCGGCTCATTGTCGTCGCCTTCCGGCACGCGCAGAATGGTATGCAACACACGTTCGATTTCCCCCTGTACGGTGCGCATGTCAGGCTGTTTCGCCCATCCGTAAAAATCAGCGCCGTCATATGCCAAGTCGATACGTAATCTCACGGCAATGAGCATAACAAAAGGCGCATAACAACACATGACAACGCATAACAAAAAAGGCTGGGAACCTTTCGATTCCCAGCCTTTTCATCAGCTAGTCAAGCCTGCTTGATGCCAATCACTCGGCGTTCTCTGCGGTGGCTTCCGGAGCCTCAACCGGTGCCTCTTCGACAACCGGAGCTTCTTCAGCGGCAACCTTGGTTGCAGCTTCGGCTTCCTTGACCACAGCCTGCTTCGGGCTCACCGGCTCGGTGACGAGCTCGATGATGGCTGCCGGAGCAGCATCGCCACGACGCGGAGCAATCTTGACGATGCGGGTGTAGCCACCCTCACGCTGCTCCATCTGCTCGGCGATCTCGGTGAACAGCTTGTGCACGACGGACTTGTTGCGGATGACACGCATCACGCGACGACGGCTGTGCAGATCACCACGCTTGGCGAGCGTGATCAGACGCTCAGCCAGCGGACGAAGGCGCTTGGCCTTCGGCAGGGTGGTGGTGATGCGGCCACGCTGGAACAGGCTGGTAGCCATGTTCGCGAGCATAAGACGCTCATGAGCCGGGCTGGAGGCCAGACGCGGACCCTTCTTTGGTGTAGGCATTGTTTCTCCTTGAAAGCCCCGTCGGATTCAGGTGGGCAGTCGCCCGAACATCCGAATCCGACGAAGCGGTTAGGTCAAAAGCGGCGAATCACTCGTCTTCCGGCGAGAAGAAGGTGCCGCCTTCGAGGTTGTTGGTATCGAAGTTGCCCAACGGGGAAGCCTTGAGAGCCAGACCCAAGGACTGGAGCTTTTCTTTGACTTCGTCGATGGACTTCATACCGAAATTGCGGATGTCGAGCAGATCCTGCTCAGTGTGGGCGACCAGCTCGCCGATCGTGTGGATGCCTTCACGCTTCAGGCAGTTGTAGCTGCGCTGGGTGAGATTGAGATCCTCGATCGGAACGGCCATCTCCGGGTTGGTTTCCTCTGCCACCGGGGCAGGTCCAACCTCGACGCCCTCAGCCTGGGTGTTAAGCTCACGGCACAGGCCGAAGAGTTCCACCAGGGTGGAGCCTGCGGATGCGACTGCATCGCGCGGGGAGATTGCCGGCTTGGTCTCCACGTCCAGGATGAGCTTGTCGAAGTCAGTACGCTGTTCAACGCGGGTGGCTTCCACACGATAGCTCACCTTGAGCACCGGGGAGTAAATCGAATCGACCGGAATACGACCGATCTCGGCGTTATCCTGCTTGTTCATCTGGGCAGGCACATAACCGCGGCCACGCTCGACAGTGAACTCGATTTCGAGCTCACCATCTTCCGCGAGGGTTGCGATATGCATATCCGGGTTGGCGATGGTGACGCCGGCCGGAGGGGTGATGTCACCCGCGGTGGCCTCGCCCTTGCCGCTCTTGCGCAGATACATGACAACCGGCTCATCGTATTCGCTGGTGAGCACGATGCCCTTGATGTTCAACAGGATCTCGGTAACGTCCTCTTCAACACCCGGCAGAGTGGTGAACTCGTGCGGGACGCCGGAGATACGCACCGAAGTCACAGCCGCTCCAGGGATGGAGCTCAGGAGGGTACGGCGCAGCGAATTGCCAAGCGTGTAGCCGAAACCAGGCTCGAGAGGCTCGATGGTGAAGCGGGAACGCTGAGGGTTGAGAGATTCCTCGGTAAGTGTCGGACGCTGTGCGATAAGCACTGTGGTTATCCTTTCAGCTTCAGGCCGGTGGTGCACTCACCGGCCATAAGCGGCGTTGGATTGATGATTTCTTTTAGTGCTCAGACGCGACGGCGCTTCGGAGGACGAACGCCGTTGTGTGCCTGCGGGGTGACGTCGGTGATGGAACCGACTTCGAGTCCGGCGGACTGCAGGGAACGGATAGCGGTTTCACGACCGGAACCCGGACCCTTCACGAACACGTCGACCTTCTTCAGACCGTGCTCCATAGCCTTGCGGGCTGCGGATTCAGCGGCCATGCCAGCGGCGTACGGCGTGGACTTGCGGGAGCCCTTGAAGCCGACATCGCCACCGGACGCCCAGGACACAACTGCGCCGGACGGGTCGGTGATCGAAATGATGGTGTTGTTGAAAGTGGACTTGATGTGCGCCTGCCCAACCGGGACCGACTTACGGTCGCGGCGACGCGGCTTGCGCGCGGCTTGCTTTTGAGCTGCCATTGACCCTCGTTTCCTAATAACGAATTTGCTTTGTTGTTCAGGCGATGAAACTTACGTCTCGTGGTCTGAACTGACAGCCACCGATTACTTGGTGGCCTTCTTCTTTCCGGCGACCGTACGCTTCGGACCCTTGCGGGTACGTGCATTGGTCTTGGTGCGCTGACCGCGCACAGGAAGTCCCTTACGGTGACGCTGGCCTTGGTAGCAGTTGATCTGAATCTTACGACGGATATCCGCATCGATTTCACGACGCAGATCGCCCTCGATCTTGTAGTTACCTTCGAGGTAGTCACGCAGCGTGATCAGCTGCTCATCCGTCAGATCCTTGACGCGAATATCCGGGTTGATACCGGTCGCGGCAAGCGTTTCCTTGGCACGAGTACGACCCACACCAAAGATGTAGGTGAGGGCGATCTCGATGCGCTTCTCATTGGGGATGTCGACTCCGGCAAGACGTGCCATTGCGATTCCTTCTGTTTTCCGCAGGTCTTGCACCGAGTCGTCCGGTTTCCCGGCCCGGGCCTGCGTACCCGGGGTTCATATCGCTTGCGCGATCTGTGACTCAGCGCCTGTACTTATTGTGCCGCTGGATCTACTCTCAGCCCTGGCGCTGCTTGTGGCGCGGGTTGACGCAGATCACCATGACGCGGCCGTGACGACGGATCACGCGGCAATTCTCGCAGATCCTCTTCACACTAGGGCTGACCTTCATGGTTTTCCTTTGCTTGTGTACCTTACTTGTAACGGTACGTAATACGGCCGCGGTTCAGATCGTAAGGGCTCATTTCAAGCACAACTCGATCCTGCGGCAGAATGCGGATGTAGTTCTTCCTCATCTTGCCCGAGATGGTTGCGAGCACGATATGCTTGTTCTCGAGTTCAACGCGGAACATCGCGTTCGGCAGTGCCTCCACTACCTGTCCTTCGACTTCAATCACACCGTCTTTAGCCATGAGCCTCGTTCCGTTCTTTGGCGATTACTATGCGTGCCCGAAGACACACCAACTTGCAAGAATACACGAAAACGGGAATTACGGCATGTTCGGCGTGTCGTAATTCCCGTTTTCGATTGATTTATGGTATTTTACTGGGCTTTCTTATCTATGCATACGATTCGAATCAGCCCAATCCTCAGCTATCTCAGCCGAGTTCAGCCACGATGGTGGACTGAATCTCTTCGACGGAACCGACGCCGTTGAAGGTCTTCAGCAGGCCACGCTCTTCGTAGGTTGCCAGCAGCGGAGCGGTTTCCTTGGCATATACGTCGAGGCGCTTGGCGATTGCTTCCGGAGTGTCGTCGGAGCGGCCTTCAATCTCGGCGCGCTTCTTCATGCGCTCCATAAGCACGTCATGGTCAGCATCAAGAGCCACCACGGCGTCCAGAGGAGTGTTCAGATCGGCGAGGATGGCGTCCAACGCTTCGACCTGGGAGGCGTTGCGCGGGTAGCCGTCAAGAATCCAACCGTTCTTGGCATCGTCCATGGCCAAGCGATCCTTGACGATCTTGTTGGTCAGCTCGTCAGGAACCAGTTCGCCCTTGTCGATGTATTTCAGTGCCTCAACGCCAAGTTCGGTCTTGTTCTTGATGTTGTAGCGGAAGATATCGCCGGTGGAGATCGCCGGAATACCGTAGTGCTCGCTCAGCAGAGCAGCCTGGGTGCCTTTGCCGACGCCCTGAGGTCCCATGATCAGCAGTCGCATGTTGTTCTCCGTTTCATTTGGCCTCTTTCGAGGCTTTCTGATTCTCGATTAGTTACATGAAAAATCGTGATACCGACTCATGTCGAAACGGTATCACGATTTTGAGGTTTTACTTGCCTTCCTTGTGGTCAGTGCCCTCGAACAGGAATCCAGCGTACTGGAACTGTTCTGTCTGGGCCTTGGCCTGACGCAAGGTGTCGAGGCCGACGCCTGCGATAATCAGGATAGTGGTGCCGCCGAACGGCAACTTGGTGTTGAGGTCAAGCGCCATGATGAGCACGGTCGGAATAAGCGCCACGAATAGTAGGTACACGGCACCGACGGTGTTGAGCCTGTTCATCACGTAGCTCAGATAACGGCTGGTAGCGCTGCCTGCGCGGATTCCAGGAATGAAGCCGCCGTACTGCTTCATGTTGTCTGCGGTCTCGTCCGGGTTGAAGGTGATTTCCGTGTAGAAGAAGCAGAAGAACACGATCATCAACGCGTACAGTGCGATGTACCACACGGAAGTGGTGTTGGCCAGGTTGGAGTTGATCCACTTGACCCAAGACTGGTCGGATTTGCCGAACTGTGCGATCAGGGTCGGGATGGCCAGAATGGAGGACGCGAAGATCGGTGGAATAACGCCGCTCATATTGATCTTCAGCGGCAGATAGGTGGAGGATCCGCCGTACATCTTACGGCCAATCATACGACGGGTGTACTGCACCGGAATACGACGCTGGGAAAGCTCGACGTAGATGACGAGGATCATGATAACCAACAGTACACCGACGACCGCGGCAAACTTCGCCCAATTGCCATCGGTGCCTTTGGTGCCCCAACCGATCTCCCACAACTGCGGCAGGAATCCGGAACAGATGGACATGAAGATAAGGATGGACATACCCTGGCCAAGACCCTTATCGGTGACCAATTCGGCCATCCACATGATCAGGCCCGTACCACCGGTCATAATCAGCACCATGACCACGAGGTTCCAGACGGAACCGTCAGGCACAACCTGGGAGCACCGGTAGTTGAACAGGGCGCCGGAGCGGGCGGTCACCAGAATGGTGGTGGACTGCAGCACAGCAAGGCCAATGGTCAGGTAACGGGTGTACTGGGTCAGCTTGGCTTCGCCAGACTGACCTTCCTTGTGCAGCGCCTCAAAGCGGGGAATAACCACGCGGAGCAGCTGGATGACGATGGATGCCGTGATGTACGGCATGACGCCTAGCGCGAAAATCGACAGCTGCAGCATTGCGCCGCCGGAGAAGAGGTTCACCAGACCAATGAAGTTCTCGGAGGTGCTGTTCATCGAGCCGACGCACTGCTGGACCACCTTGTAGTCGACACCTGGGGTCGGAATGAACGAACCAATACGATAAATGATGATGATACCAAGAGTGAAGAGGATCTTGTTCCTCAACTCCTTGGTTTTCAAGGCCTGGATTAACGTCCTCACCTGGGATTCCTTCCATCGACGTGCGCGCCTGCGCACCCATGCAAAAACAGACTCTACCGGTCGAGTCTAGCGTACGGCGTCTACCTACACGTGGAGTGTTCCATCCTCTGTCATTTTTTATTAGATTTCTGGGCACAGTTTTTCGTTTTTCATTCCCCGTACTGGACCGAAAAACGAAGTGAGGCCTCCCCCGCCTCAGCGGGAGAAGCCTCACTCACGAGCTTAAGTCAGCTACATTCCGTGGAATCAGTCCTCGGAGATGGAGCCGCCGGCAGCCTCAATCTTGGACTTGGCGGAAGCGGAAGCCTTGACACCCTTGATGGTGTAGGCAGCCGAAACCTCGCCGTCGCCCAGAACCTTGACCGGGTAGCCGTCACGCACGGCACCCTTGGCTACCAGATCGGCAACGGTGATCTCGCCACCCTGCGGGAACAGTTCCGCAAGAGCTGCGACGTTGACGACCTGATATTCCTTCTTGAACGGGCTCTTGAAGCCACGCAGCTTCGGAAGGCGCATGTACAGCGGCAGCTGGCCACCTTCGAAGCCCGGGCGAACCTGATAGCGCTTCTTGGTACCCTTGTCGCCACGGCCCGAGGTCTTACCCTTGGAGCCTTCACCACGACCGACGCGAATGCGATCCTTCTTGGCGCCCGGAGCCGGCTTCAGGTCATGCATCTGCAGAATATCTGCCATAATCAGTCAGCCTCCTCAACGGTGACCAGGTGACGGAGAACCAGCAGCTGGCCACGAAGGGCCGGGGTGTCCTCACGAGTCACGGTCTTGCCAATCTTGTTCAGGCCCAGAGTCTGAGCCGCAGCACGCTGCTTCGGAGTGGAGTTCACCAGACCGTGGTGCAGCTTGATGTTCAGGTTAGTCATCACTCACCGTCCTTCTGAGCGGCCTTGGCCTGTGCTTCTTCACGGGCCTTGCGAGCCTCGGCGATGCCTTCGGCGCGAGCACGCAGCAGGGAGTCAGGAGCCACCTCTTCGAGGGACATGCCACGACGAGCTGCGATCTCTTCCGGCTCTTCGAGCTTCTTGAGAGCGTCGACAGTTGCACGCACCACGTTGACGGCGGTGGCGGAGCCCATCGACTTGGTCAGGACGTCGGTGATGCCAGCGCATTCCATGACAGCGCGGACTGCACCGCCGGCGATAACACCGGTACCCGGGGCAGCCGGGCGCAGGAGCACGGTACCTGCGGCATCATGACCGATCACCGGGTGGGTGACGGTGCCCTTGATGCGCGGAACGGTGAACATGTGCTTCTTGGCATCCAGCTGGCCCTTGGCGATTGCAGCCGGGACCTCACGGGACTTGCCGTAGCCGACACCCACGGTGCCGTTGCCGTCGCCAACCACCACGAGGGCGGCGAAGCTGAACGTACGACCACCCTTGTGGGTCTTGGACACACGGTTGATGGTCACCACGCGATCGAGCATCTCGTTCTCGTGAGATTCCTCACGACGGTTACGACGCTCGCCACGACGACCCTCACCACGCTGGCCACGACGGGACTTGCGATCCTCGTTGGTAGCCTCAGCAGCAGCCTGAGTGTTCTGAGTTTCTTCAGCCACTTGGGTTTCCTTTTCGTTGTCGCTCACAGTGCCAGACCTCCCTCGCGGGCGCCTTCAGCGACAGCTGCGACGCGGCCATGATACTTGTTGCCGCCACGATCGAACACAACCGCGGTGATGCCTGCGTCCTGAGCCTTCTTGGCAATCAGTTCGCCGACCTTCTTGGCGGCTTCGGTCTTGGTGCCCTCGAAACCAGCGAAATCGCTCATCAGAGTGGATTCGCTCACCAAGGTAATGCCCTTGGTGTCGTCGATGATCTGGGCAACCATGTGACGGTTGGAACGGGTAACCACCAGACGCGGGAGCTCCGGGGTACCGCTGATGCGCTTGCGCAAACGAGCGTGACGGCGCTGGAGCGCGACCTTCTTGCCCTTACCGAAAATCTGGACGCTCATTACTTACCAGCCTTTCCAGCCTTGCGCAGGATGCGTTCATCCGAGTACTTGACGCCCTTGCCCTTGTAGGGTTCCGGAGCGCGAAGCTTGCGGATGTTAGCGGCGCACTGGCCGACAGCCTGCTTGTCGATACCCTTGACGATCACCTGGTTCGGGTTCGGCAGTTCGAACTCGATGCCTTCCGGCGGCTCAACAGTGATGGTGTGGGAATAACCGAGGGAGAACTCGATACCCTTACCCTTCGCCTGAGCACGGTAACCGGTGCCGACGATATCCAGGGTCTTGGTATAGCCCTCGTGCACGCCCTTGACCATGCTCGCCACAATGGAACGAGCCAGGCCGTGCTTTGCACGGGTCGGACGCAGATCGTCAGCCGGGATGAGGATGATCTCGTTGCCTTCGACCTGAGCGGTGATGCCTTCCGGAATCTCGTAGGAGTCAGTGCCCTTAACGCCCTTGGCGGTGAAGGACTGACCGTCGATCTTAACTTCCACGCCAGCAGGAATGGTGACGGGGAGCTTACCAATATGCGATGCCATGTTTCAGCTCTCCTTTCTCACCAAACGAAAGCGACGATTTCGCCGCCGATGCCTCGGTCGAGGCATTCCTTCTGGGTCAGCAGTCCTGAGCTAGTCGAGATGATTGCGATGCCAAGGCCACCGAGCGGCATCGGCAGAGCATCGGACTTTGCGTAACGACGCAGGCCCGGCTTGGAGATGCGCTTAATGCCCTGGATGGAACGCTCGCCGTTCGGACCATACTTGAGAGTGACCTCGAGGGTCTGGCCGACCTTGGCTTCCTTAGCGGTGAAGTCCTTGATGTAGCCTTCGCGCTTCAGAATCTCGGCGATGTTCGCCTTGAACTTGGAGTACGGCATATCCACGGTTTCGTGCTTTGCCGCGCTCGCATTACGCAGACGCGTAAGCATGTCTGCGATCGGATCTGTCATTGTCATTTGGGCTTATTGCCCTTTCTCGCCGTGGTTTCCGCCGCCCGCACGCTTTCAGCGATTGGGCCGCGGACCTTCAGCGTCGTTATTTACCAACTGGACTTCGTAACGCCGGGCAGCTCGCCGCGGTGAGCCTTCTCACGAAGGCAGATGCGGCAAAGGCCGAACTTGCGGTAGACGGAGTGAGGACGACCGCAGACCTGGCAACGCGTGTAAGCGCGCACCTTGAACTTCGGCTTAGCGGCCGCCTTGTTCTTAAGAGCGGTTTTTGCCATATCAGTTCTCCTTGAAGGGGAAGCCAAGATGCTTCAGGAGCACACGAGCTTCCTTGTCGTCCTTGGTGCTGGTCACCACGGTGATGTCCATACCGCGCTGGTGATCGATCGAATCCGGATCAATCTCGTGGAACATGGACTGCTCGGTGAGACCAAAGTTGTAGTTGCCCTGACCGTCGAACTGGTTGCCATTGATGCCACGGAAATCGCGGATACGCGGCAGAGCCATGGTCAGAAGGCGATCCAGGAACTCCCACATACGCTCGCCACGCAGGGTGACGTAAGCGCCGATGGCCTGGCCTTCGCGCAGGTGGAACTGTGCGACGGACTTCTTAGCCTTGGTGATCTTCGGCTTCTGGCCGGTGATCAGGGTGAGATCCTTGACGGCACCTTCGATGAGCTTGGAGTCGCGAGCCGCGGCGCCAACGCCCATGGAGACGACGACCTTCTGGACGCGAGCGACCTGCATCGGGTTGGAGTAGTGGAATTCCTTCTCCAGCTCCGGCACAATCTGCTCGTTGTACTTCTGCTTCAAGCGCGGAGTTGCCGGCGCTTCGACAGTGGTATCGGTCATGCCAGCTCCTTTCCGGACTTCTTGGCAACACGCACACGCACGGTCTTCACCTTGCCGTCGCGAGCCTCTTCCTTTTCGACGATGCGCACGCGGGTCGGCTGCTTGGTCTCCGGATCGATGACCATCACGTTGGAGCGATGAATCGGAGCCTCGACAGCCACGATGCCGGCCTGCTGGCCCTGCTGCGTGGCGCGAACGTGCTTCTTGACGATCTGCACGCCTTCAACGATCAGACGATCGTCCTTGAGCACCTGCTTGACGGTGCCTTCCTTGCCGCGATCCTTACCGCGGATGACCTTGACCAGGTCGCCGCTCTTAATCTTGGCTGCCATGTCAGATCACCTCCGGGGCGAGGGACACGATCTTCATGAAGCGCTTGTCGCGCAGTTCACGACCGACCGGTCCGAAGATACGAGTGCCCTTCGGTTCACGGCCAGAGCCGAGAATGACGGCGGCGTTCTCGTCGAACTTGATGTAGGAGCCGTCCACACGACGGTGCTCCTTGACAGTGCGGACGACGACAGCCTTGACGACGTCGCCCTTCTTGACCGACCCGCCAGGGATGGCGTCCTTGACGGAGGCGACGATCACGTCGCCAATGCCGGCATAGCGTCGCTTCGATCCGCCGAGCACTCGGATGGCGAGGAGTTCCTTCGCACCCGTGTTGTCGGCGACATGAAGCCGCGTTTCCTGCTGAATCATTGATTCTCCTTAGCCGAGCTGGTTCTCCCCAAGCACCCCGCCTGCCTGCTTGAAGCAGGCGGGGTGACTCACGGAGCCTTGCCGAACTTATTTACTTAGCGCGCTCGATGATGCTATCGAGACGCCAACGCTTGGTCTTGCTCAGGGGCCGAGTCTCCATAATACTCACGAGGTCGCCAATGTGAGCCTCGTTGTGTTCATCATGGACCTTGACCGTACGAGTGGAACGCACGACCTTACCGTACAGCGGGTGGGTCGAACGCTGCTCGAGCTCGACGGAAATCGTCTTGTCCATCTTATCGGACACGACGTAACCGCGACGAACCTTGCGGAAGTTACGCTCTTCAGCCATTACTTCTCCTCAGCTTTCGTTTCGGTCGCCTCGGGGGCCTGGCTGATGCCGAGCTCACGCTCGCGCAGGACGGTGTACATCCTGGCGATGTCGTGCTTGACCGCCTTGAGGCGGGCGGTGTTTTCGAGCTGACCGGTCGCGGACTGGAAGCGCAGGTTGAACAGCTCTTCCTTGGACTTCTTGAGGAAGCCCTCAATCTCCTCGTTGGTCTTCTCGTTCAGATTCTTCATGGTGTAGTCTGCAGTTCCGACTGCCATCAGATGTCACCGCCTTCACGAGCAATAACACGGCACTTCATAGGGAGCTTGTCGATTGCGCGGCGCAGAGCCTCGCGAGCGACATCCTCGGACACGCCACCGATCTCGAACATGACGCGACCCGGGTGGACGTTAGCGATCCAGAATTCCGGAGTACCCTTACCGGAACCCATTCGGGTGCCGAGCGGCTTCTTGGTCAGCGGACGATCCGGGAAGATCGTGATCCACACGCGGCCACCACGCTTGATGTAGCGGGTCATGGCGATACGAGCGGCCTCGATCTGGCGGTTGGTCACATAAGCTGGAGCCAGAGCCTGGATACCGAAATCGCCGAATGCGATCTCGTTTCCGCCCTTGGACATGCCACGGCGGACCGGACGGTGCTGCTTACGATACTTGGTTCTCTTTGGGATAAGCATTTCTCAGCTCACTCCTTCGTTTCCGTTGCGGCAGGTGCCTCAGCTGCGGCCGGAGCCTCTGCTGCTGCGTTCTGCTGCGGGGCAGCATTGCGCTGGCCACGACGCGGACGGCGATCGCCGCGACGGCCCTGACGGTTGTTGCCCTGCTGTGCCTGCTGCTCTTCGAACTCACGCTCGGTCATATCGCCCTTGTAGATCCAGACCTTCACGCCGATGCGGCCGTAAGTGGTCTTGGCCTCGAAGAAGCCGTAATCGATAAGGGCGCGCAGGGTCTGCAGCGGAACGCGACCCTCGCGATAGAACTCGGAACGGCTCATTTCGGCGCCGCCAAGGCGACCGGAGAGCTTGATACGAATACCCTTGGCGCCTGCACGCATGGCATCCTGCTGGGCCTTACGCATCGCGCGACGGAAGGTCACGCGGTTGGTGAGCTGCTCAGCGATGCCCTGTGCAACGAGCTGGGCGTCCAGTGCTGCGTTCTTCACTTCGAAGATGTTGAGCTGGACCTGCTTGCCGGTGAGCTTCTCGAGCTTGGCGCGAACGCGCTCAGCCTCAGCACCACGGCGACCGATGACGATGCCCGGACGAGCGGTGTGGATGTCCACACGCACGCGGTCGCGGGTACGCTCGATGACGATACGGGACACGCCCGCACGCTCGAGATCCTTGCTCATGGCCTTACGGATGGCGTCATCTTCGAGAACGAAGTCGCGGTAACGTTCGCCGACCTTGTTGGAATCGGAGAACCACTTGGAACGATGGTTCTCAGTGATTCCCAGGCGGTAGCCAAACGGATTGATCTTCTGACCCATCTTTAGCGGTTTCCTTCCTTGTTAGCGACGACGACCGTGATGTGGCTGGTGCGCTTGTTGATACGAGCGGCACGGCCCTGTGCACGAGCGCGGAAACGCTTGAGCGTCACGCCTTCGTCCACATAGGTCTCCTTCACGACCAGGTCGTTCTCGCGGAACGGCTCACCGGCCTTGTCGGCCTTCACGCGAGCGTTCGCGATGGCGCTCTCCAGGACCTTACGCACCGGAAGGGATGCGTCCTGCGGAGCGAACTTCAGAATGGTGATGGCTTCGGTCGCCTTCTTGCCTCGGATGAGGTCGACCATACGGCGAGCCTTGCGCGGCGTCACGCGGACGTGACGAGCGATTGCTTTAGCTTCCATGTGTCCTTACTCTCCTTTAGCGGCGTGCCTTCTTGTCGTCCTTCACATGACCCTTGAAGGTCTTGGTCGGGGCGAACTCACCGAGCTTGTGGCCAACCATGGATTCGGTGACGAACACCGGAACGTGCTTGCGGCCATCGTGAACGGCGAAGGTGTGTCCGATGAAATCAGGGGTGATCATCGAACGACGGGACCACGTCTTGATGACGTTGTGCGTACCCTTCTCGTTCTGCTCGTCGACTTTCTTCTGCAGGTGGGCGTCGACGAAGGGGCCCTTCTTGATGCTACGAGTCATCTACTCGACACTCCCTTACTTACGGTTCTTACCATTCGGGCGACGACGAACAATCATCTTGTTCGAAGCCTTCTTCGGACGGCGGGTACGAACCTCGCCCTTGCCCCACGGAGAAACCGGCGGCTTACCACCGCGGGTACGACCGCCGTGCGGGTGATCGACAGGGTTCATGGATTCACCACGGGTGATCGGGCGCTTGCCCATCCAACGTGCACGACCTGCCTTACCGAGCTGGATGTTGGCGTGATCGGAGTTGCCGACCTCACCGACGGTTGCGCGGCAGCGAGCATCCACGTTGCGGATTTCGCCGGACGGCATACGCAGCTGAGCGTAAGCGCCATCCTTGGCGACGAGCTGCACGGAAGCACCTGCGGAACGAGCGATCTTGGCGCCACCCAGCGGGCGGAGCTCAATCGCGTGCACCACGGTACCAGTCGGGATGTTGCGCAGCGGCAGGTTGTTGCCCGGCTTGATATCAGCCTGGGCGCCGGTCTCGATGACGTCACCCTGCTTGATGCCTTCCGGAGCGATGATGTAGCGCTTCTCACCATCTGCATAGTGCAGCAGTGCGATGCGAGCGGAACGGTTCGGGTCGTACTCGATGTGAGCGACCGTTGCCGGCACGCCGTCCTTGTCCCAACGCTTGAAGTCGATGAGACGGTACTGGCGCTTGTGACCGCCGCCACGATGGCGGGAGGTCATACGGCCGTAAGAGTTACGACCGCCAGTCTTGCTGAGTTTGCGAACCAGCGACTTCTCAGGCGTAGAACGCGTAAGCTCGGAGAAGTCCGAGACGGACGCGTTACGGCGGCCTGCAGTCGTCGGCTTATAAACGCGGATAGCCATAATCTAGTTCTTCCTTTAACTTTTCTCGGCTAGCCTTCAGTTACCGAAGATGTCGATCGTCTGGCCCTCGGCGACGGTCACGATGGCGCGCTTCTGATTGACACGCTGGCCGAAACCGTTGCGGGTGCGCTGACGCTTGCCGGCGCGGTTGAGGGTGTTGACGTTCGTCACCTTGACATTGAAGATCTCTTCGATTGCCTGCTTGATCTGGACCTTGTTCGCGTTCGGAGCCACCACGAAGGTGTACTGACCGCGATCGGACAGAGCGTAGCTCTTCTCAGAAACGACAGGCTTGAGGATGATGTCGTGTGCGGGCTTGTGAATAGCGACCATGAAAATCAGGCCTCCTTTGCAGCCGGCTCAGCCTTCGCAGCAAGGAAAGCGTCGAAGCCTTCCTTGGAGAAGACCACGTACTGAGCGGTGACCACATCGTACGTGTTGAGCTGATCGGCGAAGATCGGGTGAACGGTCGGGATGTTACGAACGGAAAGCCATTCGTTCACATTCTCGCGAGAGAGCACCACGGTGGTGAACTTGTTCTCGGTCACCGGGGTAAGAGCGGCAACAGCGGCCTTGGTGGACGGGGCTTCGGAAACGCCGAAGTCCACGACTGCCACGCGACCTGCGTTGGCGCGATCGGAAAGCACGTACTTGAGAGCAGCGGCCTTCATCTTCTTCGGGGTGCGCTGGGAGTAGTCACGCGGCTGCGGACCGAACACGGTGCCACCGTGGTACCACTGCGGTGCACGAATGGAACCCTGACGAGCACGACCGGTGCCCTTCTGCTTCCACGGCTTGCGGCCACCGCCGGAAACCATGCCGCGAGTCTTGGTGGCATGAGTGCCCTGACGAGCAGCGGCGCGCTGGGCCACCACAACCTGGTGGATCAGCGGGATACGGGACTGGACTTCTTCGGCGGAGAAGCCGAAGATCTCAGCCGGAGCCTCAACGGTTCCGGTTGCATTGCCCTGGTTATCGGTAACGTTCAGAGTAACGTTTGCCATGATTTATCAGGCTCCCTTCACTGCCGAACGGACGAGAACGATGCTGCCCTTCGGGCCCGGGATGGCACCCTTGATGGCGAGCACGCCGTTCTCAACATCCGACGAAACGATGGTGAGGTTCAGCGTGGTGTTGATTACATGACCCATGCGGCCAGCCATACGCTTGCCCTTGAGGATACGGCTCGGGGTAGCGCATGCGCCAACAGAGCCAGGACGACGCTCGTTCTTGTGAGAGCCGTGGGTACGACGATAGGACTTGAAGCCCCAGCGCTTGATGGTGCCTGCGAAGCCCTTGCCCTTGG
This sequence comes from Bifidobacterium catenulatum PV20-2, assembly GCF_000800455.1. Taxonomy (NCBI): domain Bacteria; kingdom Bacillati; phylum Actinomycetota; class Actinomycetes; order Bifidobacteriales; family Bifidobacteriaceae; genus Bifidobacterium; species Bifidobacterium catenulatum. The sequence continues at coordinate 438,842 of NZ_CP007456.1, read as the reverse complement.
TGGTACCGGTCACATCGACCAAGGTGCCCTCCGGGAACAGCTCAGCGGTCAGCTCCTGACCCGGCTCGAACTCTTCGGCGTTATCGGTGCGAACCTCAGCGAGGTGACGACGCGGGGTGACGCCAGCCTTGGCGAAGTGGCCGGCAAGCGGCTTAGTCACCTTGGTCGGGTCAACCTGGCCGTAGCCAAGCTGAACAGCCTTGTAGCCGTCGGACTCTTCGGACTTGACAGCAGTCACCACGTTGGTGGAGACGTCAACGAGGGTCACAGGAACGAAGAAACCGTTCTCGTCCCAGACCTGAGACATGCCGAGCTTCTTGCCCAGCAGTGCGGTGCGATTAGACATAATGGTTCCCTCCTCCCTTACAGCTTGATCTCGATGTTCACATCTGCGGGCAGATCAATGTGCATAAGGGAATCCACGGCCTTCGGGGTCGGGTCCACAATGTCGATGAGACGCTTATGAGTGCGCATCTCGAAATGCTCGCGAGAATCCTTGTACTTGTGAGGAGAACGGATAACGACGAACACGTTCTTCTCGGTCGGGAGCGGAACCGGGCCAACCACAGTTGCGCCCGCGTTCGTCACCGTTTCGACGATCTTCTTCGCCGATTGGTCGATGACCTCATGGTCATAGGACTTAAGCCTGATGCGGATTTTCTGTCCCGCCATTGCCTTCCGCCCTTTCTAGCGATTCGTTAGTTACTGTTTACCAGCCTGCTTCTCAAAGGGCACCGGCGCAGAAGACCCCCGAAACCGTGGAAGTTCCGTGGTCATACCACATCAGTGCGCAGCCATGCAGTTTTCACTCTCGTGATCACTGTGCCACGCTCGCTTTTTTAATTCCAATTTGCGAGCCCTAAAATCAGGCAACTTCTTTATTTAAGCATCAGGGGTAGTCTTAAGAAATCCTCGCGTGTCGCAGTCTCAAGTCCTGTTTTCAAGTCCCTGAAAACGAATGAGATGCACATTGCCGATCGTCTGTTGCGATCATAATGCAGCATCATCCGAAAATGCTTTTCCATATATAAAAAACGAGGAATCCGGTTGAACGAATCCAACCGAATTCCTCGTTATCAATGGTGTCTATCGACGTAACGCAAGTGCCTTATATATAGATCAATATCGACGACCTATATACGTGAGGCGACTCACGCACGCTCGGAAGCTTCTTCCGTGGCGGCCTCGCCCTGACGCTGGATGCGCAGCTTGTGGCCTTCTGCCTGGCTGACGCCGTAGTAGGCGGCGATGGCGATATCCTTCATATCCTCGATCTGCGGGATACGCGGATTTGCCGGAGCGCACTGATCCTCGTAGGCACGCATGCCAATCTGGTCAAGGACGGACCAGAAGTAGTCCTCGTCCACACCGCACTCCTGGAAGCTCTTGTTCATGCCAAGCTTGTTGTCGCGGTAGTCCTCAACGGCCTTAGCCAGGTTCTCGACGCCCTCTTCCGGAGTCTTGCCCGGGTTCACGCCGAGGTTCTTGGCGATCTCCTGGTAGCGTTCCGGAGCGACGTACTTGTTATACTTCGGCCAGCTGGTTGGTTCCTCCGGGATGGAGCCGTTGTAGCGGATGACGTACGGCAGCAGGATGGAGTTGGTACGACCGTGGGCAACGTGGCACAAAGCACCGATGGTGTGGGCCATACCGTGGCACATGCCAAGGAATGCGGAGCCGAATGCCATGCCGGCCATGGTGGCGGCATTATGCATCTTCTCCTGGGCCTTGATCTTGTCTTCGCCCGGCTCGCCGTTGACGGACTCGGCGAGGTTGTCCCAAATCAGCTTGGCTGCGTGCAGCGCCATGCCATCGGTGAAATCGTTGGCGTAGACGGAGACGTATGCTTCGAAGGAGTGGGTCAGGGCGTCGAAACCGGCATCGGATGCGAGCTTGCGCGGCTGAGTGCGTGCCAGCACCGGATCGACGATGGCGACGGACGGGGTCAGCGCGTAATCGGTGATCGGGTACTTGTAGCCGGTCTTGTGATCAGTGATCACAGCGAACGGCGTGACTTCGGAACCGGTGCCGGAAGAGGTCGGGATGCACACGAGCTTGGCCTTCTTGCCCAGCGGCGGGATCTTGAAGGCGCGCTTGCGGATATCGAAGAACTTCTCACGCACATCGGAGAAGGAGATTTCCGGGTGCTCGTACAGCAGCCACATGATCTTGGATGCGTCCATCGGAGAACCACCGCCGACTGCGATGATGGTGTCCGGCTCGAACTCCTCGCGCATCATGGTGGCGCCGCGCTCGACGGTCTCGACGCTCGGCTCCGGCTCGACGTAGTCGATGATACGGAAGGTCACGCGGTTGGAACGTGCACGCAGCTGGTCGATGATCTTGTCAACCACGCCGAGCTGTTCCATAACCTTATCGCACACGATGACGGCTTTTTCGATGCCGTACATGTCGCGCAGGTACTTGATGGCGTTCGGCTCGAAGTAGGTCTTGGCCGGAATCTTGAACCACTGCATGTTGTTGTTCCTCCGAGCGATGCGCTTGATGTTGAGAAGGTTGACTGCCTGGACGTTGCCGGACACGGAGTTGCCGCCGTAGGAGCCGCAGCCGAGGGTCAGCGACGGGGCGATGGCGTTGTAGATATCACCCACGCCGCCGAGGGAGCTCGGAGAGTTCCAGATGATGCGGCATGCGTGCATGCGCTGGCCGTATTCACGGACCAGAGCCTGATCGTTGGTGTGGATGGCTGCGGTGTGGCCTGCACCATGCTTGAGCATGGCTTCGCACATTTCGAAGGCCTGTTCCTTGTTGTCGGATTTCAGCACGGCCTGGACCGGAGCGAGCTTCTCCATGGTCAGCGGTTCGTTCTCGCCGACCTCCTTGCACTCGGCGGCAAGAATGGTGGCGTCTTCCGGAATCTCAAAACCTGCGGCCTTGGCGATGTACTGCGGGGACTTGCCCGGCACCACAGAGTTGAGCTTCGGGGTCTGACCGGAGTATGCGGTGCAGCCGAACATGTACTGCTCGAGCTTGGCCTTCTCTTCGTCGTTCACGAAGTAAGCCTTGCGACGCTTGAGTTCCTTGATCAGCGGAGCGTAGACTTCCTTGTCGGCGATGATGGCCTGCTCGGTGGCGCAGATCATGCCGTAATCGAAGTGCTTGGAGAGCACCAGATCATTGGCGGCGCGCACGATGTCGACGTTCTTGTCGACATATGCCGGAGCATTGCCAGCGCCAACGCCGAGGGCCGGCTTGCCGGAGGAGTATGCGGCCTTGACCATGCCCGGGCCACCGGTGGCGAGGATGGTGGCGATACCGTCATGCTTCATCAGGGCGCCGGTAGCTTCGATGGACGGGTGCTCGATCCACTGGATACAGTTCTCAGGAGCGCCTGCCTCGATGGCTGCGTCGCGCACGATCTTGGCGGCTTCGACGGAGCACTTCTGTGCGCCCGGGTGGAAGCCGAAGATGATCGGGCAGCGGGTCTTCAGCGCGATCAGCGACTTGAAGATGGCGGTGGAAGTTGGGTTGGTGACCGGGGTCACGCCGGCGACGACACCGACCGGTTCGGCGATCTCGTCGATGCCCATGACATCGTCTTCACGAATGATGCCGACGGTCTTCTGGCCGGCCAGATAGTTGGTAACGTGCTCGCAGGCGAAGATGTTCTTGGTGGCCTTGTCTTCCACCAGACCACGGCCGGTTTCCTCAACGGCCATCTTGGCGAGCACCAGATGCTTGTTCAGTGCTGCGACGGAAGCCTTGGCGACGATACGGTCAACCTGCTTCTGATCGAGCTTTTCAAAATCGTCAAGAGCCTTCAGGCCCTTCTTGACCAGAGCGTCGACCTCAGCCTCGGCTGCGGCGAGCTTCTCTTCCGGAGTCGGCTTGGTCGGCTCTTCCTTCTTTGCGTCTGCCACTTGAAGTCCTCCTCGATTCTTTGGGGGTTGCAAAGTAGTTTCCCGTTATTCCATCCACCTCGAAGCGGATGGACGCATTGCTGGTCTTTTGTGACCCAGGACACACTTTAGTGAGTATGCAATATGATGTTCCACTGTGTCGTGTCGCAAAAGAAATGTTATCTTCTGTTCTTTTAATGTTTAGATCGCGTTCTTTTATGAAATCAAAAAGCCCTAAAAACATCATTTTGAGCGTTTTTGTTGCTTTTTACCATAAATCACACACACTTTCTCAAGTCTCGCCTCCATATCTTTTATAAAAGTATTTTCTATATGATATCAATCATATCAAACTTTTACAAAGTCGATTTATTTATCTTAAAGAATCGTTGACTTTGCAAGAAAAATGTCGATTCGATCAACACGAGACATAAGGAAAGGACTTTTATGAAGTAGTCTTGGAAAAGAAGTTGCGCAGGAAGGATCAACCAGTGAAAGCCCAATCCGCCCTATCGGTCAAAGAAGCCAATCTCAAGGCCATGACCGCGTTCATCTACACCCAAGGTTCAGCCACCAAGCAGATGTTCGAACACGAATTAGGACTCAGCCTACCAACCATCACGCAGAATCTGCGCGCCATGGAGGCCGACGGGCTCATCGTCAAAGGCGAGATGCAGCAATCCACTGGCGGACGCAAAGCGCAAATCTACGAATTCGCGGCACACTCCAGCGTGGCGATCGGCGTGCGCATCCAAACCACGCAAATCACGGCCATCGCCATTGATCTAAACGGCAAATCCGTGGCCGCCAGACAGCGCACACTCCCCTATCGCAACAACGACGCCTACTACCAGCGTATGAACGGCATCATCAACGATTTCGCGCAGGAACTGGCGAAACAAGGCAGCACGGTGCTAGGCGTGGCCTTCTGCATGCAAGGCATCGTATCGGCAGACGGACAGTCGATCACCTTCGGCAAAATCATGAACAACACCGGCCTGAAACTCAGCGAACTCAGCCACGGCCTCAACTATCCGTCGCTGATGATTCACGATTCCGACGCTTCTGCCATGGCGGAACTCTGGTTCGACCACAATCTGAAGGATGCCGTCTGCATCTACCTCGAACGACGCCCAGGAGGCGCGGTCATCGTGGACGGATCACTCTACCAAGGGCCAAACCAATGCAATGGCTCAATCGAACATATGACGCTGATTCCAGGAGGCAACACCTGCTACTGCGGGCAACAGGGCTGCATGGATACGTATTGCTCGCCGGAAACGCTGATGGAGGACGGCGAAAGCCTGCCCGGCTTCTTCTCGGTGTTGGAACAAGGCGAGCAGGAGCACCGCAAACGATTCTCGCAATGGCTGGATTATGTGGCGCTGGCGGTAACGAATATTCGCTCGGTGCTGGCCGGTGACGTGATTATCAGCGGTGAGGCAGCACAATATCTCGACGATGACGATATGGCCGGACTACGCGAACGCGTGGTAGAACATACGCCATTCGGCACCACGGATTTCACCCTGCGCAAGGGAATGGCGCTCGACCATCAAGACATTATCGGCGCGGCATTGCGCTTTGTGGAGCCTTACGTACGCGAATTATGCGATATGTGACCGCTTTTGCGCACATATTAATCGCATTAATCGCATCGATTGCATAACAAAAGAAGCGTGTTGCCGAACCCGTATATAAGGTTCAGCGCACGCTTCTTTGTTTGCTTCCGTCTGTATCGCTTGTTGTATTTGTTTTCAACGATTATTTGACGGTAATCATCTAATGATAGTTATTTGACAATCTGACAGAATTCAATGGTTTCGCCGTTCGGTCCGTATACGTTGAAGTAGCGGATGCCATGCTCCCAGAAGCTGTCGATATGCTGGATTTCGTTATCTTTGAAATTCAGCCCGAGTTTCTTCGCGTTGTCGAATGCGGCTTCGATGTCGGGAGTGTCGAATGCCCAATGGTTGATGGCACCAGTGGTCAGCGGAGCCGGATCACCCTCCCACGTTTCGATGGTCAGATGGCCGTAACGCAGGAATGCACAACGGTTTTCGCCGTTATGGAACAGTCCGGCCAGTTCAAAACCAAGCTTCTTCGTATAGAATTCGATGGTTTCGTCGAGATCCTTCGCCGGCATGCCGGAATGCTGCAGATCGGTAGTGAATTCAGACATTGCTTTCGCCATAAAAATACCTCCTGATGACGATGAATACGATTGTTTTTCCCTTTTGTGATTAGGATATGCGCTATGCGGCGATGTCGGCGGCGCATTTGCCGTCATGTCGTGATACTTTTTCGCTAATTCCAAGCTGTTCAGGACGAATAGACAGTGTCAACACGAACGCTAGCACGTACAATGCCGCGTACGTCCAGCACACACCCTCGTATCCGATGGTCGGCAGCAAAATCGTGGCAATGCCAGGACCTGCGAACGTGGTCAACCCTGCCGCAAGATTGTATGCGGACAATGCCGCACCCTGCTTGCCTTCACCGGCGTACAGCGTCATAATCGTCGGCAATGACGAGAATGCGCAAGTACCGATGCCCACAATAATCGACGCAATGATCATCATCACCGCATTCGCACCAAACCATTGTGGAATGTAGTAGAAGGCGACGGAGCCGACGGCCAGTATCGCACAGCCGAACCATCGCATTGGCCATACCCATCCGAAGCGGTCCATGAACCAGCCCCAGAACGTGTTGAAGATCAGGGTGACCACGAATACGAATCCCCAGATGCGCATCCATTCCTCAGTTTTGAAGATATTGATGCCGCCATTGTGCGTAGTGCACAAGTACAACGGCATGATTACGGGGAATCCATATAGCAGCAGATTGTTGATGATGCGAATGATGGCGCAGATTAGAATCTTACGATTGGTGACGAGAATGGTCGCACCTTCGGCAAGCTCCTTCAACTGTTCCTTACGACTTAATCCTTCGCCTTTCAGGACTTTGTTTTTCGGCACGAACAGGAAGCACATAATGGTGCCGACGATGGAGAACGGCAGCGCGAACCAGAATGTCTTGTATTCACCGACCAACGGCATGATGAAGCTTGGCAGATATGCTCCGAACACACCGATTCCTAGAGAAAAGCAAGTCCAGAAGAATCCTGTGGCCGATGCGAGGCGCGACGGCGAAATGTATTGCGCCATCAACACTACGAAGCTGTAAATGAACAGTGGGTAGCCGATGCCGCGCATCGCATACAGCCCGAGAATCAGCAGGTATATATGGCTGGGAATCGCCACACCCAGGAACAGCAGGTGAACGCCGATCCACCAGCATGCGCCGAACATCATGACCTTGCGAGCACCGAACATTTCGGCAAGCACGCCTGCAGACCAGCCGCCAAACGCCGCGAACAGGCCATACACCGTGATTAGCAGCGACGCTTGGGAGGAGCTGAATCCTTGATCCACCATGAATTTGGAGAGGAAGGTGAGCTCGAAGCCGTCGCCGGTCATGAAAATGGCGACGGCAAGGAACCCCAGCATCAGCGTTCGCGGAACACCCAAACGCTCAAGCACGCGGATCATGTCAGGCACCAATCTTGACGACAGCCTTGGAAACGCCAGTGATCTTGCCGTCAAGGAAGTCTTGCACCTGCTCGAGTTCAAGCTCATGGCTGATCAGGCCTCCGATGTTCATTTTGCCGGAGGAAACCAGCGAGATGGCATCGCGGAAGGTGAGCGGGTTGATGAAGGAGCCTTGGATGGTCAGCTGCTTCTTGTAAATGTCGTACGTATTCATTTCGAAATGCGCCTCCTGCGGGCCGACGCCGAACATCAGCACCTGCGCGCCTTTCTTGGCGGCAGCTACGGCCTGAGCTTGGGTCGCAGGAAGACCGACGGCTTCGATGATTACATCGTAGGAATCTTCCGGAATCTGTTCGCGGGTGGTGTTGTACGTTTCGGTGACGCCGAACTGCTCCTTGTTACGCTGCAACTTTTCATCGAAAATGCCGGCAAGATCCACCTGATGCACGCCGTACGCCTGCAGAAGCTGGGCGAAGATCTGCCCCATGAAACCGTCGCCGATAACCAACGCCTTCTGATACGGGCGAAGTTCCAGCAGATCGAGACCATGCACCGCGCATGAGACCGGCTCAACGGCGGCGGCATCACGCAGGGAAACGTTATCTGGTAGCTTGTAGACCACACTTGCGGGGGCGGTGAATTGTTCCGCCAGGCCGCCGTTGCGGGTCACTCCGACCGCACTAAGATGGTCGCAGAGTTCAGGACGTTGCGTCAGGCAGAATTCGCACTGGCCGCAGTAGATGTTCGGGTCGACGGCGACGCGGTCTCCCGGCTTGACATTGGTGACATCAGCGCCGACCGCAGCAACGATGCCAGAATTTTCGTGGCCAAGTACGATCGGCGGCACCGCAGCGGCCGATCCGGGGCGACCGTCATACAGGTCATGATCCGTACCGCACACGCCTGCATATGCGGTGTTGATCAGCACTTCATCGGGTTCGATCTGCGGTGTTGGCATGTTCTGGATTTCGAGTTTCTTGACACCGGTCAGTACAAGAGCTTTCATGATATGTCCTTTCCACTATGAAAGAGGTTCCGGCAGATCGTTCTGCCTGATGATTGAAAACTATACACTTTCTTAAATTCTTTTGCAAATCTCTTTTCATAAAGTTATTTGCAAAGCGTGTTGCCGCAGAAAATCAACGTTTTTCAAAAACACCACCATCACAATATGCACATCATCATCAAAAACAGCCAGAACGGCATCTCACCGGCAGCGCAGCAACCATCGATCTGACATGGGCGGAAATGGTCCCGACATAGCAAGTCAACAGATAATTTCAAAGTGTTTAGAATGAGGTTATGAAGAACCCACCTTTGCATCGTTACGCAACCCGTCCAGGTCTCTATTTCACCGACGACGGTGGCGCGGACGCCGTTGTCCGCTCAGAAACAGCAGACCAGCTGTGGTTTTGCGTACTTGAACCACTTGACCAACCGAGCGCCTTCTATGCCGACGCCGTACGCCTGTTCAACGAACCCGGACTCACGTTCATCGACCAGGCCAAAAAACAGCGCATCTGCACCAGACGCATCCCCTCGCTCAACCTTCGCGAAACGCTGTTCCGCATGGACGGCCCCAACTACGGACTGTGGTACGTGCATATCCCCCAAGCCTGGGATGGCATGCAATACGGATACCGCGTCAATGGCCCATGGGATCCCGATCATGGCGTGAGTTTCAACCCCTACAAGCTGCTGCTTGACCCATACGCCAAAGGCATCGAAGGATCGATGAAACTCGATCCGGGCGCATTCGCCTACGAATGCGAAATCGTCAACGGCAAGGTCAAAGGCTCCCCCTTCGGACCGATGAGCACCATCGACTCGGTAGGGCGCATGCCCGTTTCCGTAGCCATAGACGACCGCGCCGTCGACAAACACGCAGGGGAACCTTCGCATCCACACGTTCCGTGGAGCAAAACGGTTATCTACGAGCTGCATGTCAAAGGCTTCACCGCCAACGCGCCATGGCTACCCAAAGAACTTCGCGGCACCTACGCGGGCCTCGCACACCCGGCCACGCTCTCATACCTGCAGGATCTGGGCGTCACCTCCATCGAACTGCTGCCGATCCAAGCCAAACAATCTGAACTCTTCCTGCAGGAACGAGGACGCACCAACTACTGGGGATACTCCACACTCGGATATTTCGCCCCCGAAGCCTCATATGCCACCAAACGCTCGCAAGAAGCAGGCGCGGCCGCAGTACGGCAAGAGGTCATCGACATGGTGCGCGCATTGCACGAGGCTGGCTTTGAAGTGATTATGGACGTGGTCTACAACCACACTTGTGAATCCGGCCCCGAGGGCCCGACCATTTGCTGGCGCGGCCTCGACAATCTCTCGTACTACCGACGCACCAAAGATAAGATCAGCCGCCTGTACGACACTACCGGCTGCGGCAACACGCTTGATTTCACCAACACGCACGTCACCACGTTCGCAGTGGATTCGTTGCGCTATTGGGCCAAACGCATTGGCATCGACGGATTCCGATTCGATCTCGCGGCGACGCTGGCACGTCTCGATGGTGAATTCACCCGCTACCATCCATTCCTGTATGCTTTGCGCTCCGACATGCTGCTCGGCAATCTCAAAATGATCATGGAACCGTGGGATTGCGGCCCGAACGGCTGGCGCACCGGCGAATTCGGCATTCCTTTCGCGGAATGGAACGACCGTTTTCGCGATTGCACGCGCAAATTCTGGCTGACCGATGTAGATCGCACGCGCGGCGGCGAACACGGCGAAATGACCATGCAAGACATGGCCACACGCCTATGTGGATCTTCCGACCTGTTCGCCACTGACCCCGGCCGAGGTTCGACCGCCTCCGTGAACTATGTGGCCTGTCACGACGGCTTCACCACCGCCGACCTGACCATGTACAAGAGCAAACACAACGAAGACAATGGCGAAAACAACCACGACGGAACAAACGACAACCATTCCGCCAATTTCGGTCATGAGGGCCCCAGTAGCGACCAAATCATCGTGCGGCAGCGCCAGCGCGCCACCATGAACCTGCTGGGCACGCTCTTACTGTCGTTAGGCACGCCAATGCTGCTCGCCGGCGACGAATTCGGTAATTCGCAAAACGGCAACAACAATGCCTACACGCAAGACAATGACACTACATGGCTTGATTGGGATTGGCTGTACAGCACCGAGCAAACGCCGGAATTGAAGCAATTCAATCTAACGTCACGCTTGATCACGTTGCGAAAATCCCACGATTTGTACAGTCATGAGGATTTCTTCACTCGCCTGAGCAAAATCGGTTTGCTGAAGAAATCCGATCGCGTGCATTGGTATCTTCCGAACGGGCAGATGCCGGACGATTCGGATTGGACGAATCCTTCCGTACGCTCGTTCGCCATGCAACTACTCTCCCCCGACGAGCCGAGCCTGCTAATTCTGATCAATGGTTCCGACGAAGTCACACGTTTCCATCTTCCGAAAGGCATTGAATGGGAGATGGTCTGGTCTTCATCGGAGATCGTCGGCGAATATCCGGGATTGGGAACGTCCATCGAACGGGTGTCGGAATTTGACGAGGAGTCGGAAAACAAACCGGCAGGCAGGCTGCGCAATCATCTGCACCGCATCAATATGATGTACTGGCAAATGCAAGACAATGAAGCAAATCTGCAATCCGCCGACGATGGATTGTCGGAAGACGATTCGACATTGTGGACGCTTCCGGCGTTGAGTATCAGTGCGATGAAGCAGATGCCGACCGCCTGATTCCATCAAGCGCTGCCTGAATCGCTCGAATATCAAGAAACCCCTCGGAAAACGAATTTCCAAGGGGTTTCGTATAAGCCGTAAAGCTTTAGCGCTTCGAGAACTGCGGAGCGCGACGAGCCTTGTGCAGACCGGCCTTCTTACGTTCCACGACGCGAGCGTCGCGGGTCAGGAAGCCAGCCTTCTTCAGGGCTGCGCGGTTCGCATCACGATCGATGGCGTTCAGAGCGCGGGCAACGCCCAGGCGGATTGCGCCAGCCTGGCCGGTGGTGCCGCCACCGTCAACGAGGACGATAGCGTCGAACTTGCCTTCGAGCTTGAGAAGCACGATCGGGGAGTTGACCTCACGCTGCAGCAGCTTGGCCGGGAAGTACTCTTCCAGGGTGCGACCGTTGATGGTCCACTTGCCGGTGCCCGGAACCAGGCGAACACGAGCGACGGCTTCCTTGCGACGACCGGTGCCGTAGCCCGGAGCAATAGCGGAAGTACCGGTGCCAGCGCCAGCGTTGGTTTCGGTGGTGTACGAGGTGAGCTCCTCTTCGGTCTCGAGAACCGCGGAGTTGTTGGTGTTTTCAGCCATGTTTCTTATCTCCCTTCGGTTCACTTAGCCTGCTGCGAGACCTGAGCGATCTCGAAAACCTGCGGCTTCTGGCCAGCGTACGGATGCTCGGTGCCACAGATGATGTGGAGGCGATCCAGCTGGACCTTGGCCAGACGATTCTTCGGCAGCATGCCCTTGATAGCGGACTTGATGATGCGCTCAGGGTTGGTCTTGAGCAGCTTGCCGTAGCTATCGCGACGCAGGCCACCCGGACGACCGGAGTGCATGTACAGTTCCTTGCCCAACTTGTTGCCGGTCAGAGCGATCTTATCGGCGTTGAGAATGATCACGTGGTTGCCGGAATCGGCGTGCGGAGCGTAGGTCGGCTTGTTCTTGCCACGCAGCAGGATGGCTGCCTGGGAAGCGAGACGGCCGAGCACCACGTCGGTGGCGTCGATGACGTACCAGTCGTGAGTCAGATCAGCTGGCTTCGGAGTGAAAGTTTTCACGATGTACCTTTTCTGTATATTGTGTTCCGGACCTTCCATCAACATCAATGCGTTGGTTAGGCGCGGAATGATGCCGTTTTCAGGTCTCATTATCCGTGGGCTCCCTGAAAGTCCTCGATGGCGAGTGGGAAAAGCGCTTTGAAGGACCCCGTAGGGAAACACAACAATCTATTAGTGTATCGCCGGCCTTGACATTTGCGACACATCGTATAGCGAAATCAACGTAAAATGCCCCTTTTTTGCGGAGCGACGAAAAACCGGCGATGCGCAAACGGACGTTCCGTTTAATATCGCCGGTTTTATATATCCAATATCTGATGCCAAATGCGATCAGCCGCGCATAATCGCCGCGATCTCCTGCAGGCGAGTATTGCCAAACAGCTCTTCCAGCGGTACGACATTGCCATCGCCGTCAGCCAGAGGAATACGCCAATTCGGATACTCGTTGCAGGTTCCCGGCTGGTTCTGCGTACGCTTTTCACCGACCGCATCGACGATGGATGCTGCCATCAGCTTGCATGGCGATCCCTTAAGACCGCGGTACAGGGCGTCGACGATCTCGTTTTCGTTGGCAAGCTCGTCTTCCAGCACGTCAGCGTCAAGATAGCCTTCCTTGACAAGCATGTTCAGCATGGCGTTATGCTCGGCTTCCGCGGACTTCTTGAATTCCTCGACCGGACCGGACAACAATCCCAACTGCTCGCGCAGCTTGACATGCCCATACTCCAAGTAGCCCGCCGCCGGAGGCAAATCGTGCGTGTTGACGGAAGCCAGCGCATACGGACGCCAATCCTTCGGCGCGCGGAACACACCGTCGAACTGTTCGAACCATTCCACTGCGCAACCGAGAATGCCGTGCTCGGACAGCGACTTGGACACATAAGCCGGAACCACGCCAAGATCCTCGCCCACGACCACACCACCGGCGCGAGACGCTTCCAGCGCGAGAATGCCGAGCATGATGTCAGAATCGTAATGCACGTAGGTGCCGTCCATGGCCTTCTTGCCTTCCGGAATCCACCACAAGCGGAACAAGCCAAGAATATGGTCGATACGCACCGCACCTGCATTGGAGAACATGCCATGTACCATGTCTCGATAAACCTTGTAACCGGTCTGATCAAGGGCGATCGGGTTCAGCGGCGGCTGGCTCCAATCCTGACCCTGCTGGTTGAACATGTCTGGCGGGGCGCCGACCGTGGCACCCTTGGCGAAACGTTCAGGATTCCACCACACGTCGGAACCGGCCGGGTGCACACCTACCGCCATGTCGGCGATGATGCCGATCTTCATGCCTGCGTCACGAGCCGCCTGCTGGGCCGCATGCAGCTGCTCGGTGGCGACCCATTCGAGCCAACGGTAAAATTCGAGCGTGTCAGGATACTGCGCGCGAAGCTGCGCGATCTCTTCGGAATCACGATTGAACTTACGCACCCAATCGTCGTCGCTGCCATTGGAGGCGCCCCACTTGTCGTAGCACAGGCACCACGTGGCATAGGATTCGATCTCATCGCCCACTTCGGCGAGATACTGGTCGAACTCAGCTTGACGCTGTACGGAAAGACCTGCTTTGTAGATGATCCACAACGCCTGCATCTTGGTGCGCCACATCGTTTCACGGTCCAAAACCTGCGCATCGCCGTTGAGGGGCTCGACCTGCTCGTGCAGCGCATCGACCTTCGCCTTGTCTTCCGACGAAAGCGTGGCATATTCCGGCATGGATTCCGGACGAATATAGCTGAAGTTGATGAAACGACGCGAAATCGGCAGATACGGCGACGGCTCGATCGGCGGCACCGGCTCGGCGGCATGCAGCGGGTTGATCAGCATAAAGTCAGCACCGGTCTTCTTCTTGGATTCGACGAGCAAGGTCTTCAGATCCTCATAATCGCCGATTCCCCAAGAACCGCTGGAACGGATGGAATAGAGCTGGCTCATCCAGCCCCACAGGGAGCCTTCCGTCATCTCGTCGAGCAGTTCGATCTTCTCCGGAGCGCTGATAACGGTTGCAGACTCCGTCTTGCCGCCCACGGTGACCTCAAGGGTGTGATATCCCTCGGGAAGGTCTTCCGGAAGCACCAGGTACGACGTGCACACAAATACGTCATCGACCTCGACCGCGGCGCCGCTGCCTCCCTCATGCTCGATTTTGCCGGCATACGTCTCGCCATCTTCCAACGTGATGGAAGCTGCAGGAACGTCAAGCGCGCCGCCATGGACCTCGACCTTGCTTTTCTTACCGACAATGTGCAGCACGGTCGGGGGAACGATCCGGGTGTTGCGTTCACGCTGAATGGTGGAGATGGACTGTTCGATCGCATCATCGTTGGAAGCGTCGATTCCAAGCGCTTTGAGCACCGCCACAAGAACATCGTCTTCGATTTCGTGGTAATCACGGCTCATACCGACATAACTGGTGGCGATACCCGCCAACTTTGCCAGACGAATGAGCGGACGGGCTAGACGCGTTGCGTTTTCGGTCTGTTCTGTCATAAGCAACAGTCTATGCCCCAATCACACGCACCACACGCAAAAATCTCATAAAAATGACAACGTATGCAACTATTTTTCCGAAAGACGCTTTTCAGCGGCTCTTTTTACTTCTCCAGACGCATCCTGCGCAAGTTTTTCCAGCATCTGATCGGATGCGTTCGGGTTTAACGCAACGGCCCTGCGCACCATGGAAGCGAGCACCGCCGGAGCATTCGGTTCGATCTCAGTTCCCAAGGATCCCAAAAAATCAAGGGTACGCGAATCCATATCCGGATCCTGCGCGCCTTCGAGCCTCATCTTCCAAGATGTCCGCTTGTTGCGCAACGCGACATCGCGCACTTCGAGGGACTCATCCTTGGTGAGACGCCCCACCAGCCAATTCTTATCATTGGCATTGCCGGCAACGGCTTTGCGCACCTCAACGGATTCGTCGGTGGACAGTTTGACGAGAATATTCGGAAACGGCATGGTTTCCGCGAGGAAAACACGATCTTCCAACGGCGTATGCGTATTGCCTGCGACAGCCTCCAGCAGTGCCGTGGCTCGCGAGAACGCAGCCTGCTCGGAACGATCAGGCAATGGCCGGCGCGCGAATTCACTCAGTTCAGCGGCATCCGCGGAATGCCGCAAACGCTCGTAAGTCGCGGTCAGAGGCTCGAAACCCGAAGGAATCTCCTGACCTTGTGATTGCGCGGATTCGTTCTCGGCATTGCCGTCTTGCTTGATTTCAGCATCGGTCATAGTTTCCACCTTACGCCATTGCCTTCCGAGATTCACATTTTCACCGGACGATTGGAAGTTCCCGTTTTCTGCGGAGTCACGGTTGCATTGAACGTTTCGACCACACGCGATTCGAATTGCTGCGATTGCTCCTGCGGCACGACAACCGCCAATACGATGCGATCGGTGTACTGCGTGTCCGCCTGATCACCCTGCACCGAAGCGAGAAGATTCTGAAAACTGCCCAATTGTGAGTAGTCGAGCGTTACCTGATATTCGCTACACGGCACGATTTTCGCTTTGGTCGCCGCTTTGACGGCGATAGACGCGCCTGTGGAATATGCACGGATCAGACCGCCGGAACCCAATAGGATCCCACCGAAATACCGGGTGACGGCAATCACGCAATCCGTCATCTCGTTGGCGCGCAGCACGTCGAGAATCGGCTTGCCGGCCGTGCCCGACGGCTCGCCGTCATCGCTCATACGCTCGGCCAAACGACCGTCGGAGCCACCGCACACCGCAGCATAGGCAACATGACGGGCTTTCGGATGCCGATCGCGAATCATCTGCACAAACGCGAGCGCCTCGTCCAAGGAATCGATATGGCAGGCGTCGCCGATGAATTCCGATTTCTTCTCGACGAACGCATCATGCGCGGGTTGATCGGCGGAATCGAGTATGGTCTGCATGTCTTTCAACCTACCTAATCACGCCGACCGTCCGTACGTTTTCCTTATACCGTTTCGTACGACCGCTCACACGACGACGTTGAAATCCTCACCCTCAAAGTAAGCCGCAACCGATTGAACCACCTGCTTGGTGATGCCCACATATGCGCCGTCGGTACGCCAGGCGGTGTGTGGGGTGAGGATGATACCTGGAATCGAGCACAGCGGATCGTCGGCAGTGAGCGGCTCATGGTCGAACACGTCAAGCGCCGCGGGAATGTCGCCGCGCTGGAGTCTGGAGAGCAATGCGCCTGGCTCGATGATTTCCGCGCGGGCCGTGTTGATGAACATGGTTCCCGGTTTCAGGGCCTCAAGGTTTTGCGCAGTGACGATGCCTTTTGTGGAGTCCAGCAACGGCAAGTGGATGGACACCACGTCGGATCCGGCAATCAGTTCGTTCATATCGTCAACCGGAGTGACGTTCAGGTCGGTGAACACCTGCTCGGGAACGTGGGAGTTCCATGCGGACACGTTCATGCCGAGAGTTCCGGCAATACGCGCCACGGTTTGGCCGATGCCGCCAAGGCCGATGATGCCAAGCTTCTTACCGTACAGTTCGTAGCCGTCGACACCAGCCCAATTGCCTTCTTTGACTTGCCTGTCGAGTTTGCCGACCTGCCTGGCGAGTTCCATGAGCAGTGCGATGGTGTGTTCGGCTACGGCATGGTCGCCGTAGCGCACCACGTTGCATACGCGGATGCCACGTTCCTTGGCTTTGTCTAGATCGATGTAGCTGGCCACGCCGGTGCCGCCGAAAGCGTAGCATTTGGCGTTCAGACGGTCGAGGATTGAGTCGGAGCAGTGGAATCCGACCACTATGATGGCGTCGGCTTCGGCGCAACGCGCGACGATGGTGTCTTCATCGAGCGTGAAATCCTTGTACATGCGTACGCGGGCAATGTCTTTGAACAGCTCGAAGTTCTTTTCGAACGGTTCAATCATCGATTCGATGATGACGGGCATAACCACCAGCGGCAGATCGGTGCGTTCCGGCTGGGTTTCGTAGATTTCATCCATGTCTTTCACCTCACACTGTGTGTTCGAGTGGTTCTTCTGCGTTTTCAACCAACGGTACGAGGCATATTGTGCCATGGAAAACTACTCGCCAGATGAACCCGCCCGCTCTGCGGTTATATTCCATTCCTTGACCACGTTTTGGTCGGCGCCCATGGAGTAGAGCACGTTCCAGATGCGTTGGCGCACATTCGCGTCTTGCGTTTCATCCCAGCAGGGGCCGTCCGGATGGTCGCTTGCCAGCGAACACCATTGGTATTTGCCTTGCGTCACATTGGCGCTGGGCACCCAGTCGATACGGTTGACGCGCCACGAGCCTGCCACGCCTTTTTTGCCTGCGAATTGAATGCGCGCGGTCACACCCTGGTTGTTTACGATGGTGTCTGCCGTATCGGCCGATTCGGTTACGGCATTGCCCAAACCATAGATGATCCAAGTGCCGTTATAGTTCTCGATCGGCTGCGCGCAATGACAACCGGCACCATAGATCACATCAAATGCACCCGTATCAGCTAACTCGTGCGCTTCATCCTGCTGCCAGGAATCGGCGTAGTCCAAGTATTCCTGCACGGAATGCATGGCCATGGCCACCACGTCGGCACCTTGTTCTCGAGCGGCCTTCGCCTTGGCCACGGCCTTGTCGATATCAGCCTGATGGTTCGGATCTCCGGATTCGCGAAGGCGGTCCACACGCCAGTCGTAGTCAGGCGTTTGCGCATTCAACGACACGGTTCCCGCAACGAGTCCGATTTTGCCACCGCCCGTCGGCGAATCGATGACCAACGGCTTATACGAATCCTCTTCGGTTTTATAGGAACCGGTTTGCGCTATGCCGTCCTGTTCAAGCGTGTCCCACAAACGTGCGATGCCATCGGCACCTTGATCCCAAGAATGATTCGAAGCATGCGTGCAGGCACGATATCCCACATTTTTCGCGGCATCGGCCACTTCCGGAGGAATATTGAAAATCGGATAGGCGGAATATGGACCGCCACGTTGTGCGATAGGTGTTTCGAACTCGCATACGGCGATGTCGGAAGCTTCGATATATTTGCGCATCGGCTCGAACAGACCGGTGAAATCGAATGCGGTGCCGTCGGTGGCCGCGGTGTTGGCGCTGGCATACTGGTTCCACAATCCCTCATGGAACAGCAGATCGCCGTTGACAAGCATGGCGATGCAATCGGTATCGGGGCAATCCGGGGAATTGCCATGATGCTGCGCAGGTTCGGTCACTTGTTTCTTTTCAACCGTTTTTGGCTCAATCACCGTTGTTGCCGGCTTCGCATCGGCATCACTCTGCTTTGATTGAAGACTATGCACCAGCAGCCATATTCCCGCGACAAGCACGACGGCAAGCACGGCCAATGCCGCGAACGCGAGTCTGCGTCGGCCGGCCGCAAGCACTTCCGGGTTGGTTGCGTGCACTGCCTCTTTTCTGTATTTCATGGCGTCCCCGCCTTCCTCTGGACCTTCTCAACTCTTCAATTCAAGAATAACGGACGTACCCCGGCTTCTACATCCCGAAGCTGGCGATGTTGTTGCCGTATTTTTGACGCACCGCATCCAGTGCCGCTTCCGCGCCACGCAAACGTTTTGTGTGGGTCTGCATTTGCGCAGGTTTTGCCTGAACCGCCGCATGCCGTTCGGCTTCTTTTTCTTCCAGCAAATCATCCAGTGAGGGCTGGATCGCAGTCTCTTCGGCAAGCACAAGTCCACTGGTGCTCATTCCCGCCAAACGCACGGGTCGGGCAAGGGAGATGGCATGCACGGACTTCGGGGTCATACCCATCATGGCGAGCAGCAGATCAACGCATTGCGGGTAAAGCACGCTCGCCGCGTCCGTAGGGCAGTCCAGCGTGCGCCCTTTCGTTGCATAACTCAAGTCCGGAAATCGGAGTTTGACCATGACCTTGCGTGCGAGGAAACCACGCTTACGCAACGACGTAGCCACGTCATCGCAACACCAGCGAAGCATGGAACACACCTGTCGCATGTCTTGCGTGTCAGCTTCGAAGGTACGTTCCGCACCAATCGATTTTTCCGGCGTGTAGGGCACGACGGGCCTATCGTCCAGGCCTCGGGCCGCCTGATACAGGCCGTGTGCGGAAAGCGCAGATCCGGTGGCCTGTTCCAGAGATTCGAGACTCATGCGTGCAAGGTCGGCGACCGAGTTGACGCCCCACGCGTTCAGACGCTTTTCCAGAGAAGGTCCGATGCCGGGAATGCCACGCAATGGCATCATCTGCACGAACTGTGCATGCCGTGCCACGGGAATCATCAACATGCCGTTGGGTTTGGCATTGGTGGATGCCATTTTGGCGACCAGCTTGTTCGCCGCGATGCCGACGGAACAGGTGATGTTATAGCGCAAGGCCACCTGTTCACGTATCCACGCCCCAATGGCACTGGGACTGCCCCACTGCAGCAACGCTCCGGAAACGTCCATATAGCATTCGTCAACCGATACCTGTTCGATACGGCCGGTAATCCGGCTGAACACTTCCTTGAAAATGCGATGCGACATCGCGCGATAGTAGCTCATGTCGATCGGAAGGAAAATGCCGTTCGGGCATAGCTTTTGCGCCCTGGAACTCGCCATGGCCGAGTTGATGCCGTATTGCCGTGCCTCATAGCTGGCCGCGGACACCACCGAACGATTGCCCACGCCGATGATTACCGGCTTGCCGCGGTACTCCGGATGCCGGGCCACTTCCAAAGATGCATAGAAAGCATCCATGTCGATATGCAGCACCGTGCATCCAGCCTCGTCATGCCCCCAGTCACGTTTGGCTGCTGCGATTCTCGGTGCGGTACTCATGATTCCATGATAGCTGTTTTCCACATTCTATTGAAACAAATGTTCGAACATCGCAGTTTATCTTACGAAACCGGCGTGTCGACAGTTGCGGTTTCATAAGGCACACACATGCATACGGCACGGATTTTCCTTGACGTTCCAACGTTCTTCCATCTTTTTTTCGAGATATGGTGTTTTGCCCGCGAATAGATGGTATAGTTGCATGCTGTTGCGCCGTGAAAACGGTAAAAACAGTGGAGTCATGCCTGAGTGGCCGATAGGGGCACCCTGCTAAGGTGTTAGTCGTTTTTAGCGGCTCGAGGGTTCGAATCCCTCTGACTCCGCGGATAAGGGCTTCCAGCGATTGCTGGAAGCCCTTTTACGTATTGGCTTAGCGTGCCAAGCGTTCAGCGGCGGAAGCGATCGCCTCGTCGCTGGCGGTGGCGGAGAAGCGCAGACATTCCGGAGCACCATAGAACTCGCCGGGGCTGGCGATGATGCCGATCTTGGCAAGCTGCTCCATATCGGTCCAGCAATCGCCCGACTTGGCCCTCACCCACACATACAACGCACCGTCCGGCATGTCGGTGCAGTATCCGTAAGCACGCAACGCGCTCACCAACACGCCGAGACGTTCCCGATAGCGCGCATGCTGAACCTTGACGGATTCCAGATCACGCAATCCGGCAGCCATCGCAGCCTGCACCGGACCGGGAATAATCTGACCAATCTGCTTGCGATATGCACTCATCGACGCAATCAAAGACTCATCTCCGGCAATGAACGCAGTACGATACCCAGCCATATTGCTCTGCTTGCTCAACGAATAAAGCACCAGCACGCCCTCGGCGGAGCCCAAACACACATCGCCACGCAGCGCGCACGGCGTCGACGCAAGTGAATCAGCATCACCTTCAGCGCCATTCACAGCACCCCTCCACTGCATCAGCGCATAGCATTCGTCGGAAAGCACCACCGCGCCGATCTCACGAGCAGCTGCGACAATGCCAGCCATCCGTTCGGCCGAATACACCTCGCCCGTCGGATTGCAAGGGGAATTCACCCACACCGCTTTGACGCCAGGCACATCGCGCCACGACGCAACATCAGCCACATCGTCGACCTTAAGCACCTGCGCCCCAGCCAACTGCGTGCCGATCTCATACGTCGGGTACGAAACCTTCGGCTGCACCACAACATCATCCTCGCCGAAATGCAGCAGCGATGCCATCAACGCAACGCCCTCTTTGGAGCCGACTGTAGGCACCACATCAGCATGAATCGCCTGCAAATCAACATTGCGAGTCGCCGAAAACCATTCAGCAATCGCAGCACGTAAATCGGCAGTACCTGCAGTAACCGGATATCCATACGCATTCGGATCATTCGCCGCCACTGCGAGCGCCTTGCACACCGAATCGGGCACGGGATCGACGGGAGACCCCACGGACAGGTCGATCATGCCTCCGAACGCGGCTTTTGCCGTGCGCTTGTATGCTGCGATACGCGACCAATCGTATGGCGAAGAAAACTCATGAAAGCCCATCGTGAAAACTCCTTATTATCCTCTATAAACAAAAAATATGCGGCCTCTTCCAACGGGAAAAGGCCGCTTTCAAATGCCGATCACTGATTTTGCGGCGGCAGAGCAGCTACCTGCTCCGGATCCTTACCGATCGGGCCGGCTGCGGAAGCGCCGCCCATATCGCCGACTTCAGCAAAGAAGCTGACTGCGGCATCCTTATACCAAGCCCACTCGTCTGGCAGATCATCTTCATAGAAGATGGCTTCGGTCGGGCACACCGGTTCGCATGCGCCGCAATCCACGCATTCGTTCGGATTGATATACAGGGAACGGGAGCCCTCGTAGATGCAATCGACCGGGCATTCGTCCACGCAGGCCTTGTCTTTGACATCGACGCACGGCTGAGCGACAACGTATGGCATGGTTACCTCCTTAACACTTACCGTTCAAGACTACTCTTGATTGCCAACTTCCAGTTCTCCCGTGCCGAGTCGGGCGTGGCGGTAGCCGTAGCCGAAGTAGATGCAGAAGCCAACCGCAAGCCAGACCACGAATCGAATCCAAGTAAGCACGCTCAGGTTGAGCATGAGCCAGATGTTGGCGAGCGCGATGAGGATAGGCACCCATGGATTGCCGGGGATTTTGAAGACTCGCTTCAGGTCGGGGCGCTTCTTGCGCATGATCGGAATAGAGATTGAAACAAGGGTGAATGCCGACAGCGTGCCGATGTTCACCATGTCGGCAAGGATACTGACGTTGCAGCTGGCTGCGATGAGTGCCATGACCGCGCCGACGGCAATCTGCAGACGTACTGGAGTGCCGTGCTTGCCTGTGTGACTGAACGAGCGCGGCAGCAGGCCGTCTCGGCTCATGGCGAACACCACGCGGGTCAGGCCGAGCAGCAGCACCATGACCACGGTGGCCAGGCCGATCACAATGCCAAAACTTATGATTTTGGCGGCCCAGTCAGCGCCGACCATTTCGAATGCCGTGGCGAGCGACGGGTCTTTCTGCTTGGCGAGGTCTTTGTAGGAGACCATGCCGGTGGTGACGATGGCGACGAGGGTGTAGAGCACGATGATCAATCCCATGCCCACGCCGATGCCCAGCGGAACGTTCTTCTTCGGATTGACGGTTTCTTCGGAGGTGGTGGCGACCACATCAAAGCCGAGGAACGCGAAGAACACGAGCGCGGCTCCGGAGATGATGCCGGCAACGCCGTAAATGCTGGGGGTCATGCCGGTGACCCACTGCCATAATGGCTGCTCCATGGTTGCGGTCAAGCCGGATCCGGTGGCGGTCGCCGGTTCGCTCGGTGGAATGAATGGGGTGAAGTTTTCGGCTTTGACGTAGAAGAATCCGACGATTACCACGAATAGTACGATGGCGATTTTCAGTATGGTGAGCGCGCCGTCGACTCGTGCGCCGATTTTCGTGCCACACACCAAAAGTGCTGTGAAGAAAGCTACGACGATGATTGGCGCGAAATCGAAATTGAATGATCCGACGGTGACGTTGGTATTGATATTCCATCCGACAAGTCGGAAGAAATCGTTGAGATAGACGCCCCAGTATTTGGAGACGACAGAGCCTGCCATCAGCATTTCAAGGATCAGATCCCAGCCGATCACCCACGCGACGATCTCACCGACGGTGGTGTAAGTGAAGGTGTAGGCAGATCCTGCAACCGGAATCATGGACGCAAATTCGGCGTAGCACATTACGGCCGCGCCGCATACCACGCCTGCGATGAGGAAGCTGATGATTACGGCCGGACCCGCATGGAAGGCGGCCGCCTGGGCGCCGATGGAGAAGATACCCGCGCCGACTGCCACGGCCACGCCCATAATGGCCAAATCCCACCAAGTCAGGTCTCGTTTCAGGGAGCGTCCCGACTCCTCTGTTTCCGCCAGCGTCTGCTCGACGGATTTCTTACGTAATACGTTCATTATGTTTCCCTTCTCCCTTCGTTCTTACGTTTACTTGAGACTCATGCCAATAACGACCGGCTCTGGAACGAGACGGATGCCGTACGCCCGCTCGACACCATCCTGCACGGTTTTGGCAAGTTTCACGATATCGGCTGCCGAGGCTCCTCCTCGGTTGGTCAACGCCAACGTATGCATGGTGGACAGCCCCGCAGTAGCGTTTTCGCTGGTTTTGTAGCCTTTATGGAAGCCTGCATGATCGATAAGCCATGCTGCGGACGTTTTGACTCCTGGCGTGCCATCCGGCAGGGTCGCGTTGAATCGCGGCGCGTCTTCGGGAAGCTTTGCCGCCTGTTCTTTGGTGAGAATCGGATTCATGAAGAAGCTGCCACAGCTATGGCGATTGTAGTCGGGTTCATCATTGCCTGCCTGTGTGCGCTGCGCATTATGTGCGATGGCGACCAGTTCGCTTTTTTTGGTGCCGCGCATGGCTTCGGTCAAGTAACGGTGGGAATCCTCAAGCATGCCCTTGGAGGCACGTACTTTCAATACCGCGTTGCGAATATCCGTTGTCGACATACGGTCGCCGACTTCCACTCCCAACGCTTTGGCGAGCTGACCGTAGCCGACCACGCCGGTTTCGCTGTGATGCAGCGCGAAAGTAACGGACAGCACCACGTAGCGCGGTGTCGGGAAGAAGTCGGCTGCAGGTGTGGCCGGAGCACTATACATACTGGCTTTGAGCGCACTCATACGATAGCCGAAATGCAGTTCCTGATTGGTGAGCTCTTTGGTTTGCTTGTCTTTGCGGTCCCAGACTTCCACGCTTTCGACGCTGGATGCGACCTCCTGGCCGTATGCGCCGATATTCTGCACCACCGACGCGCCGACGGTACCCGGAATGCCGGAAAGTCCTTCCACGCCTTCCAGGCCAAGCCCGACGCAGTAGTCGACGAAATCATCCCAATTGCAGCCGGCTTCGGCGTTGACATGCACGATTTTTTCGTCATTTTCGGCAGGCGCTGCCTCATCAAGCACACTTACGGCGTGTCGCGCATCACGAACCACGACGCCATCGAACGGCGTGTCGGACACGAGCATGTTGGATCCGCCTCCGATCACGCACAACGGCAAGCCTTTGGCGTCGGCATCTTCAACGGCTTCGATAACGCCGACACGCGAGGTCGGTTCAATAAAGGATGCGATTGGCCCACCTACGGCAATAGTGGTGAGATCTGCGAAATTAGTCATGGTGATTAGCTTAGCGTGCGGGGAAGGCAGTTGGAAAGGTGCCAAGAAGGTTTCGGAGAAAACAAAAAACCCGACCAATTGGTCGGGTTGAAAGCTTTGAACTCGCTCAGCGGGTCTCGCGATGCACGGTCTGCTTGCCGCAGCGGGAGCAGAACTTCTTCAGCTCAAGACGATCCGGCGTGTTACGGCGGTTCTTCGTCGTGATGTAGTTACGCTCCTTGCACTCGGTGCATGCCAGCGTGATGCCCGGACGAATGTCGGCGCTCTTGCTTGCCATTTAAGTTCACCTCTTGTGGTTCGTTGCTATGCCGACGTTCCGTCGACCTTTGTAGCGAGAAAGAGACTCGAACTCTTGACCTTACGATTATGAGTCGTACGCTCTAGCCAGCTGAGCTATCCCGCCATGAGAGCCTCGA
This sequence comes from Bifidobacterium catenulatum PV20-2, assembly GCF_000800455.1. NCBI lineage: Bacteria > Bacillati > Actinomycetota > Actinomycetes > Bifidobacteriales > Bifidobacteriaceae > Bifidobacterium > Bifidobacterium catenulatum. The sequence continues at coordinate 413,750 of NZ_CP007456.1, read as the reverse complement.
GTGAGAATCGGACTCACGACCTCTTCCTTACCAAGGAAGTGCTCTACCACTGAGCTATCGAGGCGTGGCGGATAGTGGATTCGAACCACTGAAGCACGAGGCGACTGATTTACAGTCAGTTCCCTTTGACCGCTTGGGAAATCCGCCGTGCTGCCTGTTTGGTTGAACCCGAACCGGCAACCCGTTTAGTATGCCACAGACCATGCAACTAACGCAAATACGGCGTGTCGCGAAAGCTTAAAAAGTCTCAAATCGTTGAAATTCCAACGTTTTCTCACTATCAACCACATGCCGGTGTCAATCAGAGCAAATCCTCACGAAAAATATTTCCGAAAAGAAAAATCATAAGTACTTCTTCTGAACCCTCCTTGCAGACTGTCTGAACAGCGACGCCAACACCAGCACGCCAATGCCAGTGAACACGGCACGCATCAGCCGTGCACAGCCTATTGCAGGAACCCAAATGCTTGAAATCAACAAGACCCCGCCAACGCAACGATTGTTCACCAATCGTTCGCTGACGGGGTCTTCAAACAGCTACGCGCTATGCTCAGCCGAGAATGGCCAGAATATCGCGGGCGGAGACGATCAGGTAATCCTCACCCTGATAGTGCACCTCGGTGCCGCCGTACTTGGAGTACAGCACCTTATCACCGACCTTGACGTCGACCGGAATGCGCTCGCCGGCGTCGTTGCGACGGCCCGGACCGACAGCCAGGACTTCACCCTGCTGCGGCTTCTCCTTGGCGTTGTCCGGAATGAACAGACCGGATGCGGTCTGGGTCTCGGCTTCCGCCTGCTTGACGATGATCTTGTCTTCCAACGGTGTGAGTGAGATCGACACTGTGGACCTCCTCTTTCTAAGAGAAATCGTTACTTACCGCGCCGGGACCCGCTAGCAAGAGGCTGACGATCACTTACGGCGTCGTCCTTCCGCGCTGAGACATATCCTAGCGCGATTATTAGCACTCTGCCAACTCGAGTGCTAACGCTGAGAGCAAAATATACGAAAAAAGCCTGAAACCATGCGGTTTCAGGCTGATGTTCTTTACGCTTGTTCGTATGTTTCGTGCGTTTCGTGCGTTCGTTTTCCCCTCCGTCACGCCCCGCGACGGGCCATGATGGACGCCAAACCCACACCCAGGGAATCGGAGGTGACGCTGGGAGCCTCAACGTCGGCACTGACCTCGGAGTCGTGGAATCCCACGGCATCCACGTCCTGCAGATGCACACCAGCCTCCACGCGGGCTGCGGCCTCGTCGGAATCCATGCTGCTAATCGCGTCGGTCGGCACAATCAACGGCTCGACATTGTCGGAAACCGTACTCGCAGTCGGAGGCACGGCCTTGGCCACCTGACGGGTGGATTTGATTTCCATGCTTTCCGGAGCGTCCTGCACGATATCGTCGCCATTGCGCGGCGCGCCCAGCGAAAACGAAATCAGATCCTGCGATGCGCCGGCCACGGCGGACGACTCCGCATCGCTTGCATCCACGCCCTCGGTTTTGGCGATTTCATCACGCTCATCGTGGATGGACAGACCGTTCTTCTTATCCGGCACGACCTGCGCATCCACAACGTTCGGTTCCGCAGCGGATTTCGCTTCAGATTCCTCCTTGCGCTTGCTTACGACAGCATCACGGTCGGCCTTGCCGCGATCGATCGCCTGACGAATCTCACCTTCCGGCATAACATCGGTCGGCACCTGAGATTCGGCGATCCTGCGAATTTCCGCAAGCTCCTGCTCCCGCAAACGAGCGCGCTCCGCCTGCTCTTCCTGGGCACGCTTGCGCTCTGCCGCAGCACGCTTCCTCATCTTGGAACGATACTTGGCGGCCTTATGCTCCCACGCTGCGGCCTGCTTGGCGGCCCTCACCCCCAAAGCGAGCACTCCAGCAAGCAGCGATGCGGGAATCAAAGCAAACAACGGACTGAAATGCAACACAAACGCACACATCAACACGACGATTGTGATCACCAGCATCGAGACAACAATAATCCGCCTTCTGCGGATCGCGGCACGACGAAGGGCACGGACATGCGCGATCCTTTCGTCGGTCAGCTTGCCCTCATGCGTCTCGTTGGACTGCATTATTGCCCCTTTCGCCTTTGCGGCGGTCTCATCGGAGAATCGCGTTCCACTGTCGGCATCCACCAGATGCAGCGACGGCGAAAAGCGGTCCTCTCGGTGCTCGATTACCCGCTTCATGCCTTTGACCGTCCGTTTGGGCAGCCAGAAAGCCATGAGAATAATCACAATCGCAAGCACCACAACCGTGCTTAACGATTCATAACCCATAACTCATAAGAATAGGTGACATTCCGACATTCTCCGGGGCACACGCCCCCGCGTGTCGAACATGTGCGTCGAAGCGCGTGTTGAACCTCGCCAACGGCTCACTCGCCCATCAACCGTGCGGTGAAACCGTTTGGCGCGCACTCCGGCAGCAGCGCATACGATTCATGATCACGCCATTGCCCGTTGACGAACATGTACGATTTGCGCATACCCTCATAACATGCTCCCACCTTGAGCGCAACCTTGCGGGAACGCTCATTTTCAGGAAGCAGGTCGATCTCCATACGATGCAATTGCGGTCCGGAAGGGTCGAACATCGCCCAATCAGCCAACAACGCGACGGCCATAGGAGCATATCCACGACCTGCGCAACGCTCGTCGATCCAATAGCCGACCACACCAGTGCGCATGGCACCATAACAGATCGCTCCCAGCGAAATCTGGCCGACGATACGCCCATGATGCTCGATGGCGAACACCACTCCGGTGCCGTTTCGCTCGTTGCGCCGCATCGCGCGCACCCACTCATTGAACGACATCGACGCGCCATGCAACGGGTCTCCGGATTCCCACGGCTTCAGCCAGTCGTCATTACGCCAACGGACGTCGTTCCATTCGTCGCAGTCGTCGAAGGTTATCGGCCGCAGGATTATGGGAACGTGGAGCCCGTGCGATTGGATGAACCGCGGAACATCGATGGCATTGGATTCCGAACGCATCATGCCGCGCAAAGATTGCAAAATCGTCACGCCTTCATTCTGCCATGCGCATAACATTTTCGTTTTCGCGCAACCATCCCGTGGTACAACATGCGATATGACCCCGAACATGCAAACCGATGTCGCAGGCGACAGCACGCGTGACGAAGCCGCAGCGCAACGCGAGCTGAAAAGGCAATGGCGCAGGAACGCAATCATAAGAAGAAAACGGACGAGCCCTGAGGAACGGTTGGAAGCCGGCCGAAAACTGGCCGAACAGGCACGGCGAGCGAATCTCATCCATTCATTCACCACGGTGGCCGCATTCGCATCCATGGGCAGTGAAATGTCGATGACACCGATGCTGCAGGCGCTTTTCGATTCGAACTGTCGCATACTCGTTCCACGGCTTGGAAAAGGCATGGATATTGGTTGGAGCGAGCTTGACAGCATCCACGATCTGCGCGATCAGACCAACAGCGACGGGTCCACCAACACACATCGTCCGCCGGAACCCAGCAACAGCATATGCGGGCCCGAAGCGTTGAGAAACGCTGGGCTGATCATAGTTCCTGCTTTTGCCGTCGATCATGCGGGATTCCGTTTGGGGCGCGGCGGAGGATGGTACGACCGGGCACTTGAATACCGTGCGGTCGGCGCGCGCGTGGTGTCGGTCTGCTGGCTCTGGGAGCTGACCGACAAGCCGGTGCCGCATGAGGCGCACGACATTCCCGTCAACGGAGTGCTTACGCCGGATGGATTCACGGAGGTTCGCCAATAAACCATTCGTGAATAAGACGCTCATGCGGCCGTCTCAGGGAGCGTACTAGGATATGTCCCGTTAAGAAATTTGAGAACCTGGTTGAAGCGAGGATACTTTGCCTACTTACCATTACCGTTGCAAGAACTGCAACTACGATTTCACCGAGCAGCAGTCGTTCACCGACGATCCGATCACCATCTGCCCCGAATGCGGCGAGGAACAGGTCCGCAAGGTGTATTCCGCACCGCCAATCGAATTCAAGGGATCCGGTTTCTACCGCACCGACAAATCCAAGTGAGCTCAATCACATAATGCAAACAAGCTCAGCCCCTTGGAAAACAAGGCGACACGCCGAAGCCTGTGGATAACTCGCGTCCTCCGACCACAACCCTTGATCCGGCTTGCGCAACAGCTATTTGTAAGGTCATCATGCATGCATGGTGACCTTTTTTCATGATTTGTTGCAACGTCTGCAGGGCACGGATGGCAGACGAACGACCGATGGCACGCGGACTGCGACCTATCGGCGACGGAGGAATGCACGATTGCACCGGCTGCTCGCCGCGGTCTGTGCCGGACTTGCCATGTTCGCAGCCCTGCAGTGCGTGCGATTGACGATTTCCACGCAACCGGTTGTCGTCGCCGTGCAGCCAATTGCGAAAGGCAGCGTGATTACCGCGGATTCGCTCGCATTGCGCGATCTTCCGTATGACGAGGCCTTACGTAACGTTTTCCATGATTGCGACGATGCCGTCGGGTTAATCACCCAAGTGGACGTTGCGGAAGGCGGCATCGTTACGTCGACCATGGCGCGTGCCTCTCCCGTTATTCCCGAAGGATACACGGCGATCGAAGTGCGATTGGCGAGTTCCGCCGACGCTCTGTCGCTTGGCGATGTCGTGACGCTTTCCAGCGCCACGACATTCGGCGAGGCAACACCGGAAACATCACCGGATACGGATGCCGTGACGCTGCGCGAACTATGCTCGGGCGCGATCCTGACCGCAAAACCCTCGCGCGATGCGGACGGCAACACCCTTGCGGTGTTTGCCATGCCTCCTCATGAGGCGGCGACCGTTTTGCAGGCCCAAGAGTACGGCGCGATTATCGCCATCGTCAGTTCGTGACGACAGCGAAGCAAATCCCAAGCGAATGTCAGCGTTCCCTCTCGGAGAACACGCCCCAATGCGGCGGCAGTTCGCCCAGAATACGCTTGTCGTCGTCCGCATTGCGCTGACGTTCGGTGAGCGCATCGGACGGTTCAAGCTTAACGCCGTCCGCATCGAACAGCTCCGTGCCCTGGCGGACCACACGCTTGTGCTTGCGCGCCGTTCGGCGAGTGGCGCAATAGCCGGACACGACGCGAACGGCAGGCTGGTCGGCTTCCTGGGAAGACTCCTGCGGAGAATGCTCGTCGACGCTCACTTGACCTCCTGATACAGGTCGCTCAGGCGTGCCACGATGCGATCCACTTCCTTGTCTGGATTCACGAACGCGCCAACGCTCCACACGGTCATAACAGACCAGCCAAGTGATTCGATGTTCTGCAAAAGCACACGGTGACGTTCCCTGGTGGACTGCAATCCCATGAATTGCGCATCGTCGGTGAGCACCGCCAACGCGAACGGCTTGTCGTTCAGACCGACCACCAGCGGCAGCTTGGATCCATTGTCGAAACCATAATCGACGGCCACATTCAGCCCACGGGCTCGAATGCGATCGGCAAGATCGTTGAGAAGCACGTTCGAACCGGTCATCTTGACGGCGGGACGCACCATGCTGTCATCAAGCTGCTCCGCCCAACGGAGCACAGTCTTCAGCATCTTCGGGCCGGCCTGATGCAGACGTTCGTCATCCATGTCGGACGACGAGAACGCAGACACGATGTCAAGATGGCGGTCCGTCACGGCTAATGCGTCCAGCAGCATGCCTCGCCCGCCTTCGGATTCCAACGCTCCGAACTGCTGCAGCAGGCGCCCATGAGAGGTTTTCGCATAGCACATCGCAAGAATCGTGTCAGTGGCATGTGCGCCGGCCACGTCGGAGATATCCACGATGCGCACATGGCGAAGGAACATGCCCATGGCCTTGTTTTTGTTGGCGATGGCCTTGAGCTCTGCCCCCAGTCGGGTGCGGAACGTATGCGTAAGCGTCACCACTGTAAGCATGTATGATGCGGGCACAATGGTAAAACCGGCGGCGCGCTTGGTGATCAGCCTGATCACCTCGTCGATTTCCTGCTGGCTGCTTTCCACCAGTCCCGAAGTGATGACCGGCACACCGTTGGCGTCAGCCACGAAATGGTAGGAGATCTCACCTTGCGCGCCTTCTCTTGCCACGTCGAAAGGTACGGAGCCGTAGCCTTCCGATTCCAGGAACGCATTGAGCTTCGGAGCGCGTCGAACAGGACGATTGGCGATTTTCACACTCGGCAGCAGTGCGATAAGACGCTTCAGACCATCGGATGTGACTGTTTCACGATGCGCAATCACCACTACCTGCTTGGCACGGCTGATGATGCTCAACAATTCGATGGACTGGATATGTGCGGCCGCATCGATGATGACGATGTCGGCCAGCGGCGCTGGATCGGTGATCGCCGCAAGCGTGGCGGGCGTCGCAACAAGAATCGGCTTCGCAGCTGCGAGAATCTGCGGATGCTCCTTGTGCAGGCGATTCAACGAAACGTTGCGGGAGCCGGCAAGCATGGTATGCAGCAGATTGGCTTCCTGCGTACGCGAGAACAGCATATCGCACAGACGACGCATGGATTCCTGCGCCACCATCGGACCGACCGAACGCACGTGCTCCACATCGACTTGGGCGAACCGCTCAGCAGCCCCTTGCAATGCCGAACCATCCTGGTTGGAGATAATGGCGGAGGATTTCACAATATCTTCGAACGCCGTGGTCCACCATGCCAACTGCAGTTCCCCTGCGACGGCATCGTTGGGAATACCACGATTGTTCAGATCCTCAACCAGCTCGTCAAGACCAACCGAGTGGAAGTCACGCTCCAAACGGGCACGCTCCGGCAGATTGTCAAGCGCCTGCTTGTCGTCATACAGGGCCTTCAAACGCTCTTCGACCTGGTTGAAATCAACGGTTTCGAGATTGCCTCTCTGCGGGGTTGTGGCAAGCACCGCATTCAATGCGGTCATATCCCGATTGAGATTCTCCTGCGTTTCGATGATGTCATCCAGCTTGGCGGGCAGCACCGGCCATCCGCCATGAGGCACGAACATATGCCACTGATCGGCCTGCTTGGACACCACGAGCAACGCCTCGTGCAGGTTCTCCACTTGGGCACCGACGCGCAGCATGCCCTTGGCTTCCTTGATGTGGCGGCGACGCTCCCAGAATCCCATGGAACTGCCTTCGGCCTTGCGCTCGGCCTTCGGCTTAGTCGCCTCAATCATGGAAGCGATGTCACGTTCGAAGATTTCCGGCTGGAACACGTCAAGCACTCGGCGCAGGTTCTTCAGCACCATGACCTGGCGCCCCCACTCCTGGGCGGTCGTCGGAATCGGGAATCCGCAGGTCTGCACCGTGCTGGCCACCTGCTCGCGGGTGGCGGGCAGTACCTTGCGCAACAATTCGACCACACGCTGGTATGCGCTCACCGCTTCCTCTTCGGAATACAGCGAAGCCTTGTACCATGCGGTGTCGTTCTCCGTGATGGTGTATTCGCCAAGCTCACCCGCACGCTGCAGTTTCGCAGCCCAATCCTCGATCTTGTCCGCAATGGAATGCGCAGTCTGCTTGCTCAAACGCACGTGCGTAGTCGGATGGGTGGGTAGCACCGCGATCTGCGCGAGATTCTGAATCGTCTGGTAGGCGGATACGCCCCACTCCTGGCTCACGCCGTGAAGATCGCCCAGATAACGGGTCAAACGGGAGCGCACACCGACCAATTCATCGGAAATCTGATCAAATCGAGACGAAGCAACACCGGATTGGAATCCAACAGCGGCAATCAACTGACGATCAATCGCCGCATTGGCACCGTCATCGGCGATATCCAACAACTGTCCGCTCATCTCATTCGCGGCGACGGCCTGCACAAATCGACGTTTCTGATCGGTCACACACGGCACATAAAGCACGGAACGTCCGTTCATCACGCAACGGGACGCGATCGCGGCAGCCTGCTCGGCGGTATTGTTGGCAATCGAGCTATCCACAAACAGCGAATGGCCCGCGGAAGCAAGCTGCGAAGCGTATCGGACGGTATTGTCGATATCGCCGACCTCATACTCGCCATGCGGATCGGCATCGAACGGGCTGTACTCCGGAATCTCAGCCCCTTCCAATGCTTCAGCGGCGGCCTTGTCTCCAGCCAAAGCGTCCAAAGCGGTATTGCCGGTCGGACCTTGGGCCAACTGATCGATGATCTTCTGGCTTTCCACCAGCATCTGCGACGCCGGATCCATAAAGCACCCGAGAATAATGTGCCGTTCGATCTCAAAATCGGGGAAGGCATTGGCCGCACGATCCGTAATGGCCGCGAACACCGCGGACGTCTCTGGCGTGCCGCTCTCATAGTTCGAACCGTCAAACAGCTTGGCCTCATCCAATATGACGTTGTTCTCGCGTAGCACGGCCGCGAAAGCCGCGTTCAGACGCACACGCCCTGTGAATGCGATTACCGTACCGTTTTCGATATTACGGCCTTCTTTGCGCACTTCGACCGGGTACATGAGCACCGGCATCTGATTGCCCTTCCAGATGGCAACGCCGACCACCAAAGACAGTTCGCCTACACCACTGACGCGGCTTTTCGCCTCACGGTCATCAAGCACACGTTCCACACGACGACCCGCGGCACGCAACATACCGTTGTCACGGAACAAGGAATTGAGCTGAACATGCCCGCTGGCGAACAGCTGCGCGATGCCGGACGGGTGCGCGTGCGTCATATCAAGCTGGGCGCTCAGCTGCGTCACATCCTCAAGCGGCGACGGCGACAGGCCAAGACGGTACTTCTCACGCCACCCACGAATATGATCCAGCTCAGTGACGTTCTCATTGCTTTCGCTCATGTGTTGGCTCACTTCCCTACCGCTTTACGGTATTCCGCATACCCCGGATTATGTGACAGGGCCGCGTCGATGTCTGTATTGCCCAATGCGCCCAGCCATGCATACAGATCGTCATATAGCGACGGGTTCATGGCAAGGAATGGCAGCAGTTCCGGATGACGCGCCATCTCGAACTGCACGGTGAAATCGTCGGTGCGCTTGGCATCGTCCGAAGTCATCCCGTCGACTTCGATGGTCTGCTCCTGCTTGACGAGCTCGCCCTTGGAAACGCGGTCGAACACTGATCCGGGTTCGAAAACAGGCTTGAACGCGCTGGTTTCGTCCGGCGACGGTTCGTTCACAACCTGCGATTGTGTAGCATGTGGTCTGAAACGCTCATCATCGGCCTGCTGCGGCGCTGTTTCCTCCTGACTTGGAGTTTCGTCGTTTGCCTGTTCCACGATCGTGGCAGACTGTTCCCCTATTTCGTTGGACGGCTCGTGCGATGCTTCCGTCTGTTGTTCCGGCATATTGTTCTCTTCAGCCGGCAGCGCCACGATAATCGGTTTGCTCGGACGTGCGCTAAACAGCTTGCTCACGGGAATCGTGTCGTGCTCGGTTTCGTTGCCTGTTGCGATTTGCGTCGGCAATGCGGCTTCCTGCACGGATTCCGGCTGATTCGCTTCATGTTCGTTTTCCGCAGCGTTCATCTTGGCGGCTTCCTCCGCGGCATGCTGTTCCGCCACGGCATCCGCGAACAGGTCGCGCGGAGTATTGTCTGCGACCACGTTATGCTGCACCAGCGAAACGGATGGCAAATCTCCATAATCCGGCTCGTTGGAACGGACGGGAGCAAAAGACCGACGCTCGGCAAGTTGCATGAAATTAACACGATTGGCGACGTTGCGTGCGTTGAACAATGCGGTCGGCTCACCGGCACGCAGGTTGAGAATATCATCGACCGACATATCCGCCGCATCAGGCTCCTGCGGCACCTCGTCGGACACCGCATAGGAGAACAGGTTGGAAACAGGAGCCGACGCTTGGCCCTCGGTCTCAGGCACTGCCTGTGCGATGTCTCGCTCGAAGGTGACGCGCACGTCACCGAATTGCAGCGTCATCGGCGTGGCGGGCAATTGGAAATCCTCATCCACCGGCAGACGCATCAATTGACCATTATCGGCCACTACGAACGAACCATTGGTCGAATTGAGATCACGCACGGAAGCATTGCCCTGCGCATCGACTGAAAAAATGGCATGCCGTTTCGACATGGATTTGTTTGCGTCCATGATGTCAAGGCGCGCGAATCCATCATCCACCAGAGGGCGTAACGGCTTACGGCCGATTTCCACGCTGTCGCCGTTGCCCAGCTTCTTGAGTTCGGTTCCATCAACCTTGACGGTCCACTGCTGCGCCGTTCGTTGATCTTCGCTCACCGTTGTCGGCCTTCCTTTCACACACAACACTATCTGCCATTGTGTCATGCCTTGCCACGTATTTCAGGATTATGACGCGATTAATTGACAACTTTCGCCTAATTCCTCCATTGTATGGCACGATATGGAAGCGTTCACGCTCAAATCGGGTTTTATTGGATTGTCAGCGAAAGAAAATCCCGTGAATATGCGGAAACCCCGCCGCCTTGTGGCGAACGGGGTTTCCACTCAAAATCGTGATCTGCGGCTTCAAGCCGCGCGAATCACTTGAGCTCGACGGTAGCGCCGGCTTCTTCGAGCTGGGACTTAGCCTTCTCAGCGTCTTCCTTCTTGGCCTTCTCCAGGACAGCCTTCGGAGCGCCGTCGACCAGAGCCTTGGCCTCAGCCAGACCCAGGGAGGTGATAGCGCGGACGGCCTTGATGACCTGGATCTTCTTGTCGCCAACGGCGGAGAGGATGACGTCGAACTCGTCCTTCTCTTCCTCAGCCGGAGCAGCAGCGCCCGGAGCGGCAACGGCGACAGCAGCCGGAGCGGCAGCCTCGACGTCGAACTTCTCTTCGAAAGCCTTGACGAACTCGGAGAGCTCAACCAGGGTCATCTCACCGAAAGCTTCGAGCAGCTCATCGTTGGTGTACTTAGCCATAATGGCTTCCTTTCATTCTTGGCGACGGTTTGATTGAAGAGGTGACCGCCACCTAAAACAATTATTTTTTCTTTTATGGTCACTATCATTCACGCGGCTAACCGCAATGAAATCAGGCGGCCTTTTCCTGCTTCTCGCGGAGCGCATCGATCGTACGCACGGCCTTGGTCGGCAGAGCGTTGAACAGGTACGCGGCCTTGGACATCGTAGCCTTGATGTCGCCGGCGAACTCGGCGAGCAGCTGCGGGCGAGACTTGAGGTCTGCCAGCTTCTTGGCGCCTTCAGCATCGTAGACGGTGCCATCAGCAAAGCCGCCCTTGATGATCAGTGCCTTATTGGTCTTGGCGAAGTCACGCAGGGTCTTCGCAGCTTCGATGAAGTCACCCTTCACGAAGGTTACAGCGGTCGGGCCGGCGAGGATCTCATCGAGACCTTCGATGCCAGCTTCCTTGGCTGCGATGCGAATCAGCGTGTTCTTAGCCACAGTGTAGGAAGTATCGCGGCCTAGCTTTTCGCGCAGTTCAGAGATCTGCGGAACGGTAAGCCCGCGGTACTCGGTCAGGTAGATAGCGTCAGCTTCACGGAACTTATCCGTAAGCTGGGCGACCACCGCTTCCTTTTCGGGCCTCTTCATGGCGTTCCTTCCTTAGTCAACCATTGACTGTGAAGCAGGAACGTTTCGCCGGGCAATAAAAAAAGCCCTGCACGCAGGCAGAGCAACATTCGACCGCTAAGCGGAAAGCCCTTGGTGGGCGTATGTTCTTCAACCTGCGTTGGCTTGGCGAACCAAACTTCGTGAGCGCTTGCACGCTCCAACCAACGGTCTGTGGTTTACAGGTGAACAACTTACGGTCATGCTTGGACTTGCCGCCATCCGGGCGTGTCGCACTTCACGAAATCTTCATGACTTGCTTAAATGTTACGGTTAAGCTTTGTTCGGAATCCTATGATTCCATAAGGCGAGTCGCAATTCTCGCCGGAACGCGCCACGCAATAGTCGGAACGTTCCTACCAACCCAAGAAAGATAGAGATAGAGAGATATGGAAAAGTTCTTCCATCTTAAGGAGAACGGCACCGCCGTGTCCACCGAGGTCATGGCCGGTCTGACCACGTTCTTCGCAATGTCGTACATCATCATCGTCAACCCACAGATCCTGTCGCAAACGGGAATGCCGTGGGGTGGCGTGTTCCTTGCAACCATCATCGCAGCCATCGCGGGTACGCTCGTCATGGGCTTGTTCGCCAACGTTCCGTACGCTCAGGCCGCCGGCATGGGCCTCAACGCGTTCTTCACCTACACCGTTTGCTTCGGCCTCGGCTTCACCTGGCAGCAGACCCTGTGCATGGTGTTCCTGTGCGGCCTAATCAACATTCTGATCACCGTCACCAAGATTCGTAAGATCATCATCCAAGCCATTCCGGAAGTGCTGCAGAACGCCATCGGCGGCGGCATCGGCCTGTTCGTGGCCTACGTCGGCTTCCTGAACGTCGGCTTCTTCACCTTCACCACCAAGGCCGACGCCAAGAACGGCGACACCGTGCAGGCCACCCCAGGTCTGGCAGTCATGAACAATCCGACCATCTGGCTGTTCATCATCGGCCTGTTCCTCGCCATCATCCTCACCGTGCTCAAAGTGCGCGGCGGCATGCTGATCGCCATCGCAGTCACCGCCATCGCCGGCATTCCGATGGGTCAGACCACCATGGCCAACTCCATCTCCATCGGCGACACTTTCGCCCAGCTGCCGCAGACCTTTGGCGCGATCTTCAGTGCCGAAGGCTTCCCATCGCTGTTCGCCGACATGTCGAAGCTGCCGATCATTCTGCTGACGATCTTCGCATTCTCCATGTCCGACACCTTCGACACCATCGGCACGTTCATCGGCACCGGCCGCCGCACCGGCATCTTCTCCGCAGAAGACGAGGAAGCCCTCGAAAACGGTTCCGGCTTCTCCTCCAAGATGGACAAGGCCCTGTTCGCCGATTCGATCGCAACTTCCATCGGCGCCATCTGCGGAACCTCCAACACCACCACATATGTAGAATCCTCCGCAGGTATCGCCGCTGGCGGCCGCACCGGCTTGACCTCCGTGGTCGTGGCCATCTGCTTCGCCCTGTCCGCCTTCCTCTCCCCGGTTATCTCCGCCATTCCGTCCGCCGCAACCGCAGGCGTGCTTGTGGTGGTGGGCTGCATGATGGCGTCCTCGCTGAAGGAAATCGACTGGGGCGATATCTCCGAGGCCGTGCCGGCGTTCTTCGCCTCCGTATTCATGGCGTTCAGCTACTCCATCTCCTACGGCATCGCCGGCGGCTTCATCACCTACTGCCTGATCAAGACCTGCAAGGGCAAGGCCAAGGAAGTACATCCGGTGATCTGGGTTGTGTCGCTGCTGTTCATTCTGGACTTCATCATCACCGCAATCCTGTAATTCCGAATGTCGGTTCACATCAGTATCCATGGAAACGACTGATGTGAAAATACGATAGGGGCGATTCCGCTTTCACTGCGGAGTCGCCCCTCTTGTTATCTTTTTGCTTGCTTCGTATTATTTGCTATGTAACCGACTTACGCAATGGCTTGCGAAAAGGCGTCAACAAGACCTTCCATCCATGCCGTCAGGGAATCGTATTGTTCCGGCATTTGCTCGGTCAGTTCGACCATGGGCACTTTCACGGATTTCGCAGCGTCCGTGATTTTTCCTGTCAGCTCGCTTTCCTCTTGCGTGTTGACCACCAGCAGTTTGATTTCGCCCGCCTTCAGCGCATCGGTGAACTGCTTGATATCCGTTGGCGTCGGCTCGCTTTCGTTCGCGGTGGCTCGCGCGTACCCGCTTGGCGTTGCGTCGGTCAGACCCATATCTTCCGCCAGATAGCTTGCCACGGATTCCGTTGCGGCGTACGCCAATCCATCCGATTTCTGTTTCACTTCGGCGATTTTGCTTTCGACGTTGCCTTCTTCAGATTTCCACTGATCGTGCAGCTTGTCGAAATCACTCTTTTTCGTGGCGTCGGCCTGTTCGTACGCTTCGGTGATCGCCTGTGCCACTGCCTTGCGCACATCGGCGGAGAACCAGACATGCGGATTTTCGCCGTCATTCACCCCGCCGACTTCAGCGGCATTGACGATGGTTGCGTTGACGGATTGCGCCGCTTTGACCGCCCAAGCGTCGTAGCCGGCTCCATTGACGATGATGACTTGCGCTTTCTGCAGTTTGGCGATATCCGACGTCGTTGGCTCGTAATCATGCGCATCCACATTGGTGGAATTGATGATGCTGGTTACGTTGACGTTGTCGCCGCCCAGGGTTTTCGCCACGGTACCCCACTGATTCACGGAAGCGACCACTTCGATGGTTCCGTTTTTTTCGGATGTTGATTGGCCGCTTCCACACGCAGCAACCGACGCAAGCATTCCTACAGAAGCAAGTGCGGCAATCGCAATTCTCGCAATACGGTGCATGATAGATCCTCTCTAACGTGATATAACGTCATCATAACCTAATTGAGAATCATTATCAATAGAGCGTGTCGCAATCAGACACCACATACAAAAACTCCCGCTCAGAGGAACGGCCGCCACGAATGAGATCGAAATGGTTAGTGAAGCAACCACTTTCGACCGCACATTCGTACGACAATCCCCCGCAAGCGGGAGTAAGAGATGTTTGCCGATCAGCCGCGTGCAATTACAGAGCTTCGCAAAGCGAAGCACAATTTGCTGGCTCGCTAAAGCTCGCTTGCGTCGGTCCTCTGGACCGACGCTACGCTTTGGCGAATCGGCTTTGCCGATCAGCCAAAGCGTCCCGATACGTAGCGCTCGGCTTCTTCGTTCTGGGGGTTGTTGAACATGGTGGTCGTATCAGTGAAGTACTCGAGGTGACCCGGCTGACCGACGGCCTTCAGGTTGAAGAAGGCGGTGTAATCGGCGATACGGGCAGCCTGCTGCATGTTATGCGTCACGATCACGATGGTGTAGTCGTTCTTCAGCTCGTTGATCAGATCCTCGACAGCCAGCGTCGAAATCGGGTCAAGAGCGGAGCACGGCTCGTCCATCAGCAGCACCTGCGGGTGCACGGCCACGGCGCGGGCGATGCACAGACGCTGCTGCTGACCGCCGGAAAGGCCGATGCCCGGATTGTCAAGACGATCCTTGACCTCGTTCCACAGGTTGGCGCCACGCAAAGCCCACTCGACCAGATCGTCCGCATCGGATTTCGAGATCTTGCGGTTGTTGAGCTTCACGCCAGCGAGCACGTTCTCGCGGATGGACATGGTCGGGAACGGGTTCGCACGCTGGAACACCATGCCGACATCGCGACGCACGGCAACCGGGTCGATATCCTTGTCGTACAGGTTCTTGCCTTCCAGCAGCACCTCGCCTTCGCAGTGAGCGCCCGGAATGATCTCGTGCATGCGGTCGAGCGTGCGCAGCACCGTGGACTTGCCACAGCCGGAAGGTCCGATGAAAGCGGTGACCTTGTTGGCTTCGATGTTGATGTTCACATCTTCAACGGCCAGGAAGTCGCCGTAGTAGATGTTCAGATGATTGACATCAATACGTTGTCCCATTTTGGTTCCTTATATGTTGTTTCTGTATGTAAGACTACCGCTCATCGTTCCGACTTGACGGCAAAGATCTTCGCCACGAGTCGACCGATAAGGTTGAGGATAAGCACGATGAGGATCAGCACGAGAGCCGCGGCCCATGCGCGTTCCATCGGGATGGTGGTCACGCAGGAAGCGTCGGCGGAAGCCGGGCAATTCGCGTTGAGCTTGGAGTACTCCTGGTAGACGTACACCGGAAGGGTGGTCATCTGGCCGGAGAAGAGGTTGACGTTCGTGGAGGCGATGTAGCCTGCGGTCATCAGCAACGGAGCGGTCTCACCAATCACACGGGCGACGGCGAGAATCGCACCGGAAACAATGCCCGGCAAAGCGGTACGCAACACAATCTTCGTAATCGTGCGCTGCTTGGTAACACCCAAAGCATACGACGCTTCACGCAAGTCGTGAGGCACGATCTTCAACATTTCTTCAGAAGACTTGACCACGGTCGGCAGCATCAGCAGCGACAGTGCCACGGAACCTTCGAAACCGTTGATGGTGCCAGGTCCAATCAGAATCGTGAACATCGAGAATGCGAACAAACCTGCGACGATGGACGGAATACCACTCATCACGTCGACCAGCAGGGTGATGACGCGAGCCAGCTTGCCACGGTTGGAATATTCCACCAAGTACACGGCGCACATCAGACCGATCGGAATGGAAATGACCATAGCGCCGAACGTGATTTCCAGCGTACCGATGATGGCGTGCTGAATACCGCCGTAACCACCGGACGGCGTCGGATTGCCGCCGACCACACCGGTCATGTTATAGCTCAGGAAGTTGAGGTTCAGCCTCTTGACACCGTTGACGATGGTGGTGAGCAGTACCGAGAACAGCGGAATCAGCGCCACAATGAACGCAAGAGCGATCAGCACGCGCATCGCAAGATCCTTGCGCTTACGTGCAGCGGTAAAGGAACGCGTCGGCTTGAACTTGTCGAAATCGATGACGGGGGCACCGTCCATCGGAGAAGCGTTGTTATTCACTGCGGTCATCACGCACTCGCTTTCTCGGTAAGCTTACGGGCGATGAAATTCACCACGAAAGTAATGAGGAACAGCACCAGGCCGGTGCCGATCAGCACGGACACGCCGAGATCGTTGGCTTCCGGATACTGTGCGGCGATGTTGGCTGCGATCGTCTGGTTCTGCGAGGCCTGCAGCAGCTTGATGGAGTAGTTGAGGCCCGGAGACAGGATCATGAGCACGGCCATGGTTTCGCCAAGTGCGCGGCCCAAGCCCAACATCGAAGCAGACACCACACCGGACTTGCCGAACGGCAGCACCGCAAGCTTGACCATTTCCCAACGAGTGGCGCCCAATGCGAGCGCAGCCTCTTCCTGAAGGCGCGGAGTCTGCAGGAAGATATCGCGAGACATGGAAGTGATGATCGGCAGGATCATGACTGCGAGCACCACGGCCACGGTGGCGACGGTACGGGAAGGATTGGCGGCAGGACCTGCGAACAGCGGAATCCAGCCAAGATACTTGGCCACCCAATTCCAGAACGGGTAGATGGCAGGCACCAGCACCAGACCGCCCCACAGACCGTAGATAACGGACGGGATTGCGGCAAGCAGATCGACCACATAGCTCAAGGCGGTGGCGAGCTTCTTCGGCGCATAGTGCGAAATGAACAGTGCGATGCCGACCGACACGAAGAAGGAAATCAACAGTGCCAGCGCGGAGATCAGCACGGTGCCGAACAGTAGCGGTCCGACATAGCCCCAGAAGCTGGAGGCCTTGCCGCCGGTGAAGTTGCTGATGGTTTCGCTATTAGCCTGCTGATCGCCGCCGATCAACGGCCATGCGCGGAACAGCAGGAACAGCGCGACGGCGGCGAGCACTACGAGGATCAGGATGCCACAGGCGTAAGCCACGCCCCGGAACACCTTATCCGCGTTTTTGCCGCTCACCGGCTGCTGTGCCGTTTTGCTTTGCGAACTCACGGGTTCTCCTTAACTTGCGATTGCTTGAACAGGTCTACGATGACGTTCGATGACTTGCGATGATGACGTTCGATGATTACGCTTTCCGTTTCACCTACAAGTACCGTTTCAGGCCGCACCCGCTTTCATGTTGCGGCTGCGGCCTGAAACAGACGGTCAGTTGCCGTTCACCGAGAGCTTATCGCTTACTGTACCAAAGCTCACTTGGTTTCGATGGCGTCGATGGACTTGAGGACCTTCTGGCGCATGGTGTTGGACAGCGGAGCGGAGCCTGCTGCGGAGGCAGCGGTCTGCTGGCCTTCGTCGCTGACCACGTAGGTGAGCCAGGACTTGACGAACTTGGCGGTGTTGGCATCCTTGTATGCCGGGCAGGCGATGTCGTAGGAGACAAGCACGATCGGGTAGGCACCGGCCTCGGTGGTGTTGTGGTCGAGCTTGACGACCACACGGTTGTCGCCGGTGGCGGATTCGTCGAGCGGGGAGGCATCCACAACCTTGGCGGCGGCCTCAGCGGAGAACGGCACGTAATTGTCGCCAACCTTCACCGCAACGGTGCCGAGCTCGCCAGCCTGGGAGGCATCGGCGTAGCCGATGGTGCCGTCAGCCTGCTGCACGGTGGAAATCACGCCGGAGGTGCCCTTGGCACCCTGGCCAACCTCGTTCGGCCAGTTCTCGCCGAGCTCATAGCCCCAAGCGTCGCCAGCGGCATCCTTGACGTAGCTCAGGAAGTTCTTGGTGGTGCCGGACTTGTCGGAGCGGTGCACCACGGTGATGTCGAGATCAGGCAGGTCAACCTTCGGGTTCTGCTGCTTGATGGCGTCATCGTTCCACTTGGTGATCTTGCCGTCGAAGATCTTGGCGATGGTGTCGGCGTCCATGTTCAGGGTCTTGCCCTTGCCGGAGATGCCGTTGAGGTTGAAGACCACTGCGATCGGGGAGACATAGACCGGGATGTCGAAGGCGTTGCCGGAAGCGCACACGCTCTTGGACTGCTCGACCTCGTCATTGGACAGGGCGGCATCGGAGCCGGCCCATGCGGTGGCGCCGGTCAGGAAGGTGGAAACGCCAGCGCCGGAACCAGACGGGTTGTAAGCGACCTTGGCATCCGGGTTGGTGCCCTGGAAGCCGGCAATCCAGGCTTCCACAGCAGCCTGCTGGGAGGAAGCGCCAGCGCCGGAGAAGTTGCCGGACACGGCTTCGGTGGTCTTGGTGTCGGTGCTAGCCGAAGAATCAGTGTTGGAAGCAGTGTTGTCGCCGCAAGCCGCGACAGAAGCCAGCATCACAATGCCGGACACAGCTGCAATGGAGCGTACGAGAATGGAATTACGCATTATTCTTTTCCCTCTGTCAACATTCTGATGGCGTATGTTTCTGACATTTCATATTCTGTTGTCGCCATCGTTCTTCATGACACTGTCAAGCCTATTGGTGGTTTTAGTCCCGCAAAACCAAAATCGGTGAACGGAAGATGAACACTCTACGACACTTCGGACGTTTCCGTCATTTCCATTCACCGATCTTCGGCGACTACCGTGATACCACGGTCTTACATTCAGTTATCAATCAATAATCAATTATTCTGCAACTTACGATGGTTACTGGAATCACAGTGTTTTATCTTATATATTTCCAGCTATCGCGATATTTCCACTTTATTCCGCAGGAACGTCAATTTTATAGCCCAAGCCACGCACGGTGGTCAGATATTTCGGATGCGCCGGATCCTCCTCGATTTTGGAACGGACACGCTTGACGTGCACATCCAACGTTTTGGTGTCGCCAACGTAATCGGACCCCCAAATGCGGTCGATCAGCTGGTGGCGGGTCATCACACGGCCCTTGTTCTGCATGAGATATTCGAGAAGCTCGAATTCCTTCAGCGGGAAGAACACGTTCTCTCCGCGCACCATCACCTCATGCTGGCCGATCTTCATGGAAATGTCACCGCAGATCAGCGGAATATCGTCGTCGGAGGATTCCGTCGCGTCGGCCACCATCTGGTTGCGTCGCAGCACCGCACGCACCCGCGCCAGCAGCTCGCGGAACGAGTACGGCTTGGTGATGTAGTCGTCCGCGCCGATTTCCAAACCGACCACCTTGTCGATTTCTGCGCTTTTCGCGGTGAGCATGATGATCGGTACACGGCTTTGCTCACGAATTCTGCGACATAGTGCGGTGCCGTCGAGCCCCGGCAGCATCAGATCGAGCAACACCAGATCGATGCCGCCTTTGGTGAACAGTTCCAGCCCCTCCTCGCCGGTGGCCGCGGCGGACACGTCGTAGCCTTCGCGGGTGAGCTGGTAGACCAGCGGCTCTCGATACGATTCCTCGTCCTCGACGATCAGAATTCGCGTCATCAGTGCTTCTCCTCTGTGCTCTTGTTGATTGGAACGTTGATTGGTTTGGTTATTTGCTTGAATTATTCGTTCTTGCTTGAATTATTCGATTGGAAGCTGCTCTGATTCACTAATTTCCACGGTTTCAGATTTCGCAGATTCCTCGTCTTGCTCCGATTCCGCCTGAGGCAAGGTGATGGTGAAGGTCGACCCTTCCCCCTCACGCGACCACACGGCAATAGTGCCTCCACAATCCTGCACGCAATGTTTGGTGATGGCCAAGCCCAATCCCGTACCCCCTGTTTCGCGGGAGCGCGCGGGATCGACACGGTAGAATCGCTCGAAAATACGATCCAACGAGGATTCCGGAATGCCAATGCCCTGGTCGACGACACGAATCGAAACCTTGCCATCGCTACTGCCGACGCCGACTGCGACGGTGGTGTGTTCCGGAGAATAGTTGACGGCGTTCTCCACCAGATTCTTCACCGCGGTTTTGATGGTTTCATGATCGGCGTTGATGAACACATCATCCTCATCGACAGCGTTTACGGCACCCTCGACGTGCACCAGCTTCTGCTTGCCATTCAACGAAAGCACCAGATTGATATGCTTCGATTCGGCCTTCACTTGGTTTTCGACGATCGCCTCGCGTACCAACGCAAGTACGGAAAGCCGTTCCGCGTTCAGCACCGCAGCCGCACTTTGCGCCTTCTGCAAGTCGATCAAGCGATGTACCAATTCCGTCAATCGTTCGGATTCCTTGGACACACGACCAGCGAAATACTTCACCATATCGGGATCGTCTGCAGCATCGCCAATCGTTTCGGCAAGCAGAGAAATCGCACCTGCCGGGGTTTTCAATTCGTGCGAAACGTTCGTCACGAAATCACGACGCATGATTTCAAAACGACGCTGCTCGCTCATATCGGAAATGAAAATCGCAAACAGATCATCGGAAATCTGGCCGACGCGCACATGCAGATACAGCGTGTCGGAAGGGCGGAACTTGCCCGCCTCAATGCCCTTGCCGTCGGTGTTCTTCGCGGCCGCACGGGCGGAGCGGTCCAACGGAATCGACAATTCACGCTCACGCACCACGCTGTCGGTCGACACCAATCGCAGAATATCGCGGATTTCGGCGAGCGTCATCGCATGGTCTTCAACAATGCCGAAACGCTGCGCGCCCGGGGACACATATTTGACCGACGCCAGCGAATCGACGACGATCAACGCCTCCGGCATGACGGCAATAAGCTGGCGTTCCGTGGACTGCACAGGCACGCGCGGACCGAATAGCGACATGTTCTTCTGCGCGCCGAACAGGCTTGGATCGTTCGGGGCGATCTCATCCTCCTCGAGCTGAACGCCTCGGGCACGCCCCAGAAGAAAGGCGACCACAGCGACGGCGACAACCACAATCGCCATCACCACGTGCTCTAGCGTCATATGTTAACCTTCCGATAATCCGTCATTCTTCTTCAACAGTAGCGGTTCCGGAAAGCGATTTCCGTGCGCGATTCCCTCACGCCATCGGAAGTTTCCCTGCAGTTCACTTTCATGAGATTCGCCATACCGAAATATGAGACGGCCTGTCCGGCGATCGATGCGCTGGACAGGCCGTGCTGCGCTTACATGCGCTTGACGATGTTCACTGCGATTTTCGCCGCAGTGTCGGCATATTCTGAAATGTCGAATTCCTTGAATTCCACGTAATCCGTGTCGGCATTGTCGCTCAACGCGCGAATGACCAGCACGGGCAGGTCGTTGCGTGCCGCGATATGTGCCACCGCGGCGCCTTCCATTTCGACCGCGTCCGCGCCGGTTTCGCGAATCACCTGCTCCACTTTCTTCGGATCGTCCACGAAATAGTTGCCGGTGGCGATGATGCCGGTAATGTGATGCACGTTCAGATCGGTCAGCACCTTATCGGCAACTTCGATCAGGCGGTCGTCGGAGTGGAATTCCTCCACCGGCTGGTCCGCAGTTCCTGGCTTCCACTGGCCGACGAGACGCATGTCAGTGTCGAGGTAGCGCAACGTGCCGCCAAGCACCACGTCGTTGATGTGCAGATGCGTGTTGAGATTGCCTGCGATGCCGGAGAAGATCACGGCGTCAGGCTGGTCCGCGTCGATGAGATGCTGCGTGGTGGCGGCGATATTGACGGTGCCCATGCCGCCGACCGTTGCCGCAACGTTGACACGAGTGCCCTTGTTGGTTTCGATGGTGCCTCGCGTCACGCTGACGCCGGCTTCCTCCGTTACGGTGATGTCGCTCAATGCGGATGCGATATTGGCGACTTCCTCGTCCATGGCGCCAATGATGGCGATTGTGCTCATGCGTTCGTTCCTTTCGATTGCTTCACGCTTCACGCTTTTCGCTTGGTTTCGCTTATTTTTGCTTCGCTCACTTCCAGCGGCGCTTGCTCACGGCTTGCGCAAGTTCGCGCAGCAGCTGTTCCGTGGTCTGCCAGCTCAAGCATTTGTCGGTGATGGATTGACCGTACGTCAACTCGGCAAGCGGTGCCGGTTTTTGGCTGCCACCCTCGATGAAGCTTTCCATCATGATGCCGGTGATGCCCTCTTCACCGTCGGCGATGCGACTTGCGATATTGCGCACCACTTCGGCCTGACGATGCTCGTCTTTGCCGGAATTGCCATGCGAACAGTCCACGATCAGGCCGTGCGCGGCCGCGGACTCAGCCGGCATTTTTTCACGGATCAGCTTCATGGCGTTCGCCACGGATTCGGAGTCATAGTTCGGGCCTCTGCTCGAACCGCGCAACACCACGTGGCAGTCGGGATTGCCGAGCGTTTTGACCACGGCCGCGCGGCCCATGTGATCGACGCCGAAGAACGTGTGCTGTTGTGCCGAAGCAAAACATGAATCGGTCGGCGCTTTGATGGAACCATCAGTGGCGTTTTTGAAGCCGATCGGCATCGACATGCCCGAAGCGAGCTGACGGTGCACCTGGCTTTCGGTATTGCGAGCGCCGACCGCACCCCAGCTGACCGCGTCGGAAATGTACTGCGGGCTGGTTGGTTCCAGGAATTCCGTGGCCGCAGCCAAACCGGCGTCCAATACGCCAAGCAGTGTACGGCGGGCTAACAGCAAACCCTTCTTGATATTGCAGCTGCCATCGATGTCGGGATCGTTAATTAGACCCTTCCAACCGACTGTGGTACGCGGCTTTTCGAAATACACGCGCATCACAATCAGCAATTCGCCGCCCAACTCGTCTTTCAACGCGGCTAAACGACGGGCGTAATCGAGCGCTGCAGCAGGATCATGCACGGAACATGGGCCTACAATCACCAGCAATCGATCATCCTGACCATATAGGCAGGCGCGAATCTCATCTCGAGAATAGGCAACGATTTCCTGAGCCTGATCGCTGAGCGGCAGATCGCCCAACACTTGCGCCGGTGTGGGAAGCACCTCAAATTCAAGCACTCGGCGGTTCACGATGCGGCTGATGCCAACCTGATCTTCCCATCGCGGCACATCCGTAACCACCAGCGGATTCTTACCTTCATCCATGGCCTGACGGATGGCACGAAGCTCTTCAGGCGTGTTCAGCTGCTGCTGCATCTCACTGCTCTCCTTGGAAATCACTATCTTTCCCAAGAATAGCAATCACAATGCAAAAACCGTGCGATTACGCAGATTACGCGGTTTTCGCACGGTTTTTCTATTGACGATTATTTACGCTTATTTGCGATTATTCGGCAAGCTTGCGACGGCTTTCGACCGCTTCGGCAAGCGCGTGCAGCAGCTGTTCGGTACGTTCCCACGGCACGCAGGCGTCGGTGATGGACTTGCCGTATTCCAGCTGGTCGAGCGGAGCGGGCTTCTGATTGCCGGCTTTCAGGAAGCTTTCCATCATAATACCGCTGATTCCCTGTTCGCCTGCTGCGATGCGGGATGCGATGTTTTCGATCACTTCAGCTTCGCGCACTTCGTTCTTGCCGCAGTTGCCGTGCGCCGCGTCGATGACGATGCCGTGTTCGCTCGGTCCGGAAGCCTTGGAAACCTTCAGATCGGCCAACGCCTTCGCCACGGATTCGGTGTCGTAGTTCGGACCGTGCGAAGAACCGCGCAACACCAGGTGGCAATCGGGATTGCCCTTGGTTTCGGCGGAAATCACACGTCCGTCAAGATTGATGGACAGGAAATGATGCTCGAAGGCGGCCGCGAAGCAGGAGTCCGCTGCCGGCTTGATCGAACCGTCGGTGGCGTTCTTGAAGCCGATTGGCATCGACATGCCCGACGCGAGCTCGCGATGCACTTGGCTTTCGGTATTGCGAGCGCCGATCGCACCCCAGCTGATCAGGTCGCAGATGTACTGCGGGGTGATCGGGTCAAGCCATTCCGTGGCTGCCGGGAGTCCAAGGCTCAGCACATCGGCCAGCACCTTGCGTGCAAGCCACATGCCCTTGCGAATGTTGAACTGGCCGTCGAGATCAGGATCGTTGATCAGTCCCTTCCACCCGATGGTGGTGCGCGGCTTTTCGAAATACACGCGCATCACGATGACCAGCTGGTCTTCCAGCTCTTTTTTGACGGCCGCGAGCTTTGCGGCGTATTCGTGTGCGGCTTTCGGATCATGAATCGAGCAGGGGCCGACGATGACGAGCAAACGATCGTCTTTGCCGTTCAGCACGTCACGGATTTCCTGACGGGACTTCAACACCAGATCGCTCATCTCGTCGGTAAGCGGGATTTCCTTCAGAAAATATCGGGGAGCGGGAATCGGGTCCAACTGTCGAATATTGACATCCACGGTCTCCGGAAACACAGCGTTATCCAACAATTGTGCATCCCTCGAACTATCTGGACCGCGAAGACCTGACATCTCTTCTGCTCCTCCTTATACCTGCATACCTGCTTCATGCATACTGTGCATGGATGATAATCACCGAAGTCACCTTAACGGATAAAAATGGAATAACACGAATGCCGACTGCATGCTGGACTTTTTGCGAAGTCCCATGCAGTCGGCATTCGTCAATCGGCTTGTCGGTTTACGTATCAGTCAGCCAGAGCGCCCATCGGATCCCATGCGGGAAGCATGGTGGCCGGCTCGTCAAGAGCGGCCTGATATTCGGCAGGGAGCAGCGCCTTCGGCACGGCGACCTCGTACACGTATTCGGTGAACCAGTCGTCGCTCATGGTGAAGTAGCCCTTGTCTGCGATCTTGTCTCCCCAGGAGTTCTCCACGCGCCAACGACGGGTGGTCGTGCCGTCTTCGGCCACGTCCACGCCGACGAACGCCATAGCGTGGTTCATTGCGGAATCGGCGAAACGCACGCGATCTTCCTTGTTCAGGTCGAAATCAACGCCATACACCTTGCCGTATTCGAACAGATCAGTGGCCCAAGCGCCGTTTTCACGATCCATCATCGGGTGGCAGTCGGCACCGAACCATACTGGAATGCCCTGCTCTTCGAGAATCTGACGCACGCAATCCTTCATGAACTGGTTCGGCACGTTCAGATATTCGGTCGGGTCTCCCCCGGCCACATTACCCAAGTGCTCGATACCGATCTTCTTGCCCTTCGCATGCTCCTGACGAGGATCGTCGACCAAGCACACGTAGCTTTCCAAATCGGCGGAACCGACGTACTTCTGCCAGAATTCCACAGGCGTGATCTCACCATCGCGGTGGAACTCGCCGTCCTTGTCGGTCCACTCCCAGTCGAAGCTCTTCGGCGGCTCGCCCAAGTGAATCGTCAGAATGCGGTGGCCGGCGGCGGTCGCTTCGGCGATTACCGATTCGATCGAAGCCGGATCGGCATACATGTGCGCGACAGCCGTATGCAGCAGGCGACGCAATTGCACATTCATTTCGCCGGTGTTCTTGGAGGATTCGGTTTCCGGGAACAGATCCTTCGGAACGGCACCGTACTTCTTGTACACGTTCATGGCCATGGTCCACTGACCGCCGTCGCCCATCACATCGGCGAGCAGATGCTGGATCAGGCGGGAGTCGGACGGCTCGCCGGCCTTCACCAGTTCGGCCACGTCCTGCAGGAAGTAGTTGACGCGCTCGAGCTTGTCGTAATACATGGCATAGTTCTGGGAGAACTCGAATTCCTTCAGCCCCATGTTCTTCTTGGCCACGAAACGAGCCACGTTCAGCGAGCTGAACAGCCAGCAACGGCCGGAACGATCCTGATGGGTGGCGGTGCCATTGTCGACAATGGTGGAGAATCTGCGCTGCATCAGGCGGGCGCGGTCATAGTTGCGCGCCACCTTGTTGATGCCCGCCGCGGTGACCGCGTTCATGGCCATACGGTTGTGGTCGCTGGCTTCGAAATCCTCAACCAGCGTTGCCAATGCATCAGCGCTCAACGGCGTGATGTCAGTCATTGTTCTGTTCCTCCTGTGCTTCCTCGCCCTGGTCAGACTGCTCGTCTTCGGACGGTTCTTCAAAGTCGTCATTATTCTGCTGTTCGTCGGAGACAACATCCTCATCGAAAGTCACTTCCGGTTCGCCCGCAACAGTTTCGCCACTCTCGTCGTGCGATTCCGCCGGAGTTTCAACTTCAGCTGCGGAATCATGCTGTTCGCCGTCGATGGAATTGACCACAGACAGGCCGTTCGCGCCGAAACCGGAGAACGCGTTGGCAAACATGGCACGCAGTTCACTGACACGCTGCGTGATCTGCGCCTCACGGGTCTGCAGGTCGGCGATGCGCTGCTGCACACCTTCAAGCTCGCTCTTGGCTGCCTCACGACGCTTGTTGATCTGCTCGTCGGCCTCTTCGGTGGCCTGCTTGAGAATGCTGGCAGCCTGCTTGTCGGCTGCCTCACGCTTGTCGGAAGCGTATGCCTCGGCCTCATCGCGTGTATGCTGCGCTTCGGAGATCAGCTCGTCGGACTGCTTCTTGGCGGTTTCACGGCGTTCGTTCAGGTCGGCGAGCAG
This sequence comes from Bifidobacterium catenulatum PV20-2, assembly GCF_000800455.1. Classification (NCBI taxonomy): domain Bacteria; kingdom Bacillati; phylum Actinomycetota; class Actinomycetes; order Bifidobacteriales; family Bifidobacteriaceae; genus Bifidobacterium; species Bifidobacterium catenulatum. Next base: position 387,062 of record NZ_CP007456.1, on the reverse strand, counting down.
CTCGTTGACCTTCTTCGTAGCCTCATCCTGCTGGGCGGAAATGTCGGCGCGGATCTGCTCCACCTCGGCATTGACCTGGCTGATGGTCTTGGTGCGATGCACTTCAGCCTCGTCGGTGATCTCCTGTGCCTTGGCTTTGGCGGTATCCGTGATTTCCGAGGCACGGCGCTGCGCGTCCGTCATCATCTTGGACACCTGCTCACGCACGTCGGCCAGCTTCTTGTTGGCTTCGGCCAACGCAGATTCGATCTGGTCGTTGGTCTCGCTTTTCATGCGGTTGATCTCGTCATTGGCGTTCTTGCGCTGCGCCGCGATCTGCTCGGTGGCTTCGGCGCGCATATCGGAGAGCTCGCGCTCCTGCGTGGCGCGCTCCGATGCGAGACGCTTGTCATGCTCCTCACGGGAGTTCGTCAACTCCAGATCGACGGTCTGGCGTTGCGCCACCACGGCCTTCTGCGCTTCGCCACGCAGCTGGTCCGCTTCGCGCTGGGCGTTGGACTTCAGCGTGTCGGCATCATTATTGGCCTTCGACAGCACCGCTTCGGCCTTGGCGTTGGCCTCGTCGAGAATACGCTTGGCGTCGAGCTTGGCATTGTTCAGCAGGGTTTCGGCCTGAAGCTGCACCGTGGCGCGTGCTGCGGAAGCGTCTTTCTTGGCACGGTCGAGCAGCTCGGCGCTGGTCTGTTCCGCGCTGGCGAGCATCTGCTGCGCGTTGGCGCCCAGAGATGCGAACGAATTCGGGTTGGCCTTCTTGTTTTTCTCTTCCTGCAGCTGTGCCTGCAGTTCAAGGATGGTCTGATCGTCGGCCTTGACCTGCTCACGCAGACGGTCCACCGTCTCCTGAGCCGAAGCGAACGCCTCATCGACCCTTTCCTTGTCGTACCCCCTCAACACGATTGGGAACTGCTCAACCATGGTATTCCTTTCACGAATTCCCTTCCATCGCGCATCTTGCCCGCGCCTATCCGTCTTGAACTTTAGCGCAGGAAAAACGTTCGGCACACGGCAGTCGCATAATTCTCACAGAGAGCACAGAAATCGTTCGAGGAAACGCCGACGCCGTTCAGCCGAGCAGAATCTCACTTGAGGATGGCTGCAGATAATAACGCACCGATTCGCGGATCACATCGTTACCTGCGGCGATTTGCTGCGCGATCGACAGTCCATGTTGCGGATGTGACTGCTCGTTGACGATCGGCAGGCTTACGAAACCCGACAAAATACGCTTTTCCTGCGCGGCAGACCAGTCGAGCAGATGGTAGAACAGCGAATTGCAGACGAACGTGCCCGCATCAGAACTCAGCGCGGCGGGAATCTCATGTTTGGCGAAATCGCGCAGAATCGAACGCAACGGCAAGCGCGTCCAATATGCTGCCGGGCCTTCTGGATTGATCGGACGGCGAGGCGGAATCACATTGTCGGCGTCAGGCTTGGCCGCGTCCATCAGATTCGTGGCGCATCGCTCCAGCAACACGCCGCGGGCGGACCGCTTCAAACCGGTGGCGATGACAATATCGGGATTCGCCTGTTCGATGGCGTTCAGCAACATGGGCCAGGCATTGGCGAAACTGACCGGAAGCGTCACCGTCGTCACGCTAATGGAAACATCCTGCAGAAGATCGTCGGACAGCGCCACGGATTGAGATGGATCATTCCAATATTCGGCGAGCGCCACGGGAACAAGTACGGCCGGATTCACGTCGATGCCGTCGTACGGGGTGAAACCTGAGATGACGATGTTGATCTGCTGCATGTGTTCCAGTGTACGTGGTCGAAAGGTGGGTTCGTTTACGATCAGTGCTTATGCATTTGTGAGAATGCTTCGGCGAACACCGCGTGCATGCGCGCTTTCGCTTCTTGTTTGGCGTGTTCCGGGTCGAGGCTGCGCGCTATGTTCTCGGCGATCGGCATGTCGGCCTGCGTGGTGATTTTAAGATTCGTTTCGGATCCGGCAACGATGGCGACCGGCTCGTTCGGCAGATAGTCCACCACCACGCGAGTGTCGTCGGTCGGGTGGAAGTCGGGATCGGCGGTGGCAAGCTCGTAGGCTTTGGTGATGGTACCGAAACGGAAGGCCTGCGGGGTTTGCGCACGGAATGCGTTCGTACGATCGGGCACGGAGCGCACCACCTTGCGCTCTCCAAGATCTTCGGTCAGCAGAATCGTGTCAGTGGACGCGTAGGCCACGGTCGCCGCGTTGAACTGGTCGAGGCTGTCGATGCAACCGTCGATGGATTGCTGTTCGACGAACGGTCGCACGGAATCGTGGATGAGGATTTTCGCGCCATCGGGAATGCCTGCCTGCTTGAGCAGGTCAAGCGCGGCTCGGGTGCTGTCCACACGCTCGGAGCCACCCGGAATCACGGCACGCACCTTGGTATAGCCGGCTTCGTCGATGAGCATGTTCACCATATTGCTGACACGCTCGTTGACCACGACGATGATGTCGCTCACGCGATCGTTACGCTCGAATGCCTCGATGCTCCAGCAGACGATCGGCTTATCCCCCACCGAAACCAACTGCTTGGGATTGTTCTCATCGAATCGCGTGCCGAAACCGGCCGCCAACACCACGGCCACAACCGGCATCTTCTGTTCCTGCATCTGCTCTCTCTCACTCATACGTCCCACCGTAAACCCCCGAATCGGTTTGCAACGCGTTTTGCCTTACGTTCTGCACGCAATCCGCAACAGCGCGCCGCTCTCCCACTATTCGCGTACGATCAGCGCAAGCATGCGGCCTTCGTGCGCTTTGCCTGCGATGGTGGCACGGCGATGCGAGAACCAGAGAGGATTTTCCAGCGTGCACAGGCTACGGCGGATCTTCTTGAAACGTTCCGCGAGCCACGGTTCGCCTTCACCATCGGACTGGCAGATTTCCGCCAATTCCTCGTCTTCGGAAAGATACTGGGTGGCTGCGTTGACGCGGGCGCGGGAGGAAACGACGTTATCAGCCGGAACACCGGCTTTGGCAAGCTCCTGCAGCGCGGCGGCCGCGATATCGATGCCCGGCTGGCCGAAACGGCTCAGCGTGAAGGTTCCAGGGAACTGCGCGTCGAATTCGTCAGCAATGTCTCCGCCAACCTCGTAGCAGTCGCCGCAGATGCACGGGCCGAGCGTGGCGACAATACGTTCCGGCTTGGCTCCCTTGGCCACCATCTTTTCGATGGTGGCGCCGATCACACCGTTCTGCAGACCACGACGCCCGCAATGCGCGGCACCGATCACACCGGCTTCCGCATCGGCCATGAGCACCGGCAGGCAGTCGGCCGCGAACATGCCGAGCGCCACGTTCTTCTGCGCGGTCACCTGGCCGTCGGCCTCGACCACTGCCGGCCCATCCGCGGTTTCGCCCACCTGCTGAGCGGTTTCGCCCTTGCTGCCGGACACGTCGAAACCAAACGGACGGTTCATGACGAACAATTCGTCCACATCGACGGCAACGCCGGAATGCACCTGGCTGACCAGGCTCAGTTTCGCATCGATGGCGTTGGAGAGCGCCACACGATTGGCGAGCACATGGTTCGGATCATCGCCGGTTTTACCCCCGAGATTGCAGTGCGCATAGTCTCCTTCGCTGGTGCCGCCAAGTCGCGTGGTGTACACGACTTTGACGCCCGGCGCAAGCATGATTGGAATGGTCACCGGAATTGGATTGCCGTCCACGTCGGTCGGGTCGATCGCATTGCTGTCAAGAATCGCGTCGTCATACTGCTTGTCAGTCATATTTTTCTGTTTTCCTTGATTGTTCTACGATTATTTCAACTAATTTCTGCTGATTTTCTGCACCTATACGATGTTTTTCGCAATTATTCCGCTTTGAGTGTCGGCTTTTTGGTGCGCGATCGGATGGCCGCGTTCACCGGCACTTCCTGCGGGCATGGCATGGAGAACACATGCGCCGGATTGTTGATGGCTTCGACCCAATGCCCATCGGCGTCGCGGAATCCGCCGGCCGGAATGGTATAGGCGAGCGGAGCCGCGCCCGGCAGCACGAATTCAACCTCTTGACCGGCTTCGATCTTGTTGCGGCTCATAATGGTCACGCGACCGCCGTCTTCCGGACTCCACGAAAGCACTTCGCCGACCACCAGCCATGCGCGGAAATACGCGGAACGATCGGTGCTTTGCTGCACTTTGTGCTCCGGATAGTAGAAGCCGGTGGAATAGTCGCGGTGCGCCACCTTGTCTGGCTCGTCCAGCAGCCAGTCAGGCAGAGACACATGCTCCGCGGGGCGCACTCCGGCGTGATACCAGCCTTCCGGCAGGATTTCGGCAGCCGTGTTCGACTTACGCCTTGTGCTGCGGGCATGGTAGCTCAGATCATCCGGTTCGCCGGCAGAAGCGACGGGAACGGTCGCAATATCCGGCTTTCCCGCGAATGCGCCATCCGCATGTTCCATAATTGAATCGGCGGTTTCCGGCTTGCCGTAATCCGGATCGGACGGACGAATCACACGATCGTGGAACGGCTTCAGCACAGTGCCATCCTCGTCTTCAAAACCGCGTTGCACCATGTATGCGTCAACGGCGGTCTTGTAAGCGTTCGTCATCGCCGCAATATAGTAGGCGCTCTTGGAACGACCTTCGATTTTCAGACTGGTAGCGCCCGAATCAAGCAGATCGTCGATATGCGCAAGCATGTTCATATCCTGCGAATTGAACAGATACGCGCCTTCCTTAGTCTGTTCTATCGGAAAATACTGGCCGGGGCGCTTTTCCTCGACTATGGAATACTTCCAGCGGCACGGTTGAGCGCATTCGCCATGATTGCCGTCACGTCCGGTCAGATAATTGGAGAACAGACAACGACCGGAGAACGCCATGCACATCGCGCCATGCACGAAGCATTCGATGTCAAGATCGTCGGGGATGCGTGCGCGAATGTCTCGCACGGCCTGCAGATCCATTTCGCGGGCGAGCACCACACGGCGTGCACCCAACTGGTAGAAGGCGTTCGCTGCCTGATAGTTGGTGACTCCCGCCTGCGTGCTCACATGCAGTTCCAGGTTCGGCGCCACTTCGCGGGCCATGAGCATCACACCAATGTCGGAAACGATCAGTGCGTCCACGCCGGTGTCTTTGAGCTGGCCGATGTATTCGCGCATCGCTTCGACTTCGTTGTTGCGCGGCAACACATTGCAGGTCACATACACGCGGGCGCCACGCTCATGCGCGTACCGGGAGCCTTCTTCGAAATCCTCCAAGCTCAGGTTTTTCGGCGCCGAACGCATGCCGAACGCCTTACCTCCGCAGTAGACGGCGTCCGCACCGTAATCGACGGCGGTTTTCAGTCCTCGCAGATTGCCTGCGGGAGCCAATACTTCAGGCTTGTTTCTTCTTTGCACGCTTGTTCCTCTTACTCGATTTTTCCGCTCTATATTCTCAACTATTCACGGGACACTTCTGCCGCATCCGGGAAATACATACGAGGAAAAACACATGCGGAAAAACAAAGGCGTCCATCGTGGAGACAGACGCCTTGACGCAAATCATTGCGAATCTGACACTCAGCCGAGTTTGGCGAGTTCCTCTTCGGTGAGTTCGAGCTCGTCGGCCTTGAGGGAATCGAGAATGGTTTCCGGTCGGTGGGCACCGGGAATCACGAACATGTGGTCGCCCTTGGCCAGCTCCCATGCGAGCACCACACGCTGGTAGCTCACGCCACGGGCTTCGGCCACCTCGCGGAACGGATCGAACAGGTGCTCGTCGTACGGGTGACGGTAGCCGCCCAACGGACTCCAGCACACGAATGCCAGACCCTGCTCGGCGCAATAGTTAAGCGTGTCTTGGGTGTCCAGATGAATCGGAGAATACTGGTTCTGCACGGCCACAAGCTTGTCGCCGAGGATCTCCTGCGCGATCTTCAACTGTTCGATGCTCACGTTGGAAACACCGGCCCACTGGGCCACGCCCTGATCAAGCAACGCCTTGATGCCTTCGCAGGACTCGTTGTACGGCACTTCCGGATCATGACGGTGCAGGTAAAGCAGATCGATGCTGTCAACGCCAAGCGCCATCGCGGACTGCTTGCCGTATTCGATCAGATGCTCCGGCTTGCCGTCACGCGGCCAAACCGGCTTGTCACCCTCCCAAGCGCGGCGCAAGCCCACCTTGGTGGCCACGGTGACTTCCTCACGCGGGCCCTTCCACGAGTCAAGCGCCTCACGCACCAGCTTTTCGCCGGTCTGTTCCTCTTCGCCCGGCGTGTAGTACGCCCAAGCGGTGTCGATGTGACGGCATCCGGCATCCAACGAGGCGTGCAATGTTTCGATACCGACATCGTGACCACGATTGTTTTCAATGGTCAACGGCATTTCGCCATGACCGATAGCCGTGGTGTGGAACGGTCCAAGATTACGGAACAAAGCCATCCCGATCTCCTTCAACAACATAACAATGCTTCCAACGCAACCTTACCAGTCGCCCCAATCAACAGCCCCACAGCTAAACCGTTATCCTGCTACAGGTCGTACAAATCGTCGATGCCGATGAGTTTCACGCTTGGATCGCGATCGGCTACGGCTTGCACTCCCCTATCGAAACCGTTTAACGAGAACAGATAGTATGCGCGATCGCTCCCCTTAAGCGCCAACGATTTGTTGCGCAACGACTCAAGCATGGCGTTATCCATGGGCTTGTTGCGGAATTTGCATTCGCCGACCAGCACATGTGCGTTCGTCTTGTCGATGGCAACAACGTCGATTTCACGCGTGGAATCCCACCAACGCCCAACATGACTCGCACGGAAACCAAGCTCGCCTTGCATGCTCTTTCGACGCAGCCAATCCGCGCACATGCGTTCAAATGAAGCCGCCGCAAAATCATGCAAATATGGCGCTATCTCGTATTCGTACACACCTTTCGCATCCCCCATTTCCAGTTCCGAACGGTTCGACCCTACAAACGCATACCAAAAACGGAAGAAACTGTCAGGCACCTGGTAGAGTCCGCGCATGGCCTTGGACTGCTCCACAGGCTTGGCATCCACTGGAAACTCACGCTCCACAATATGCACTTCCATAAGGTTCTTGAGGTACGTGCTCACCGCCGAACCGGAAAGCATGGTTCGCTGGGCTATATCGTTCAGTTGGGTGGCCCCCAACGCCACAGCCTGCAGAATGGTGTTGTAGGTTGCCGGCTCACGGAATTCCTGATGCATCAAAAATTCCGTTTCGCTGTACAAGGGCATGCCGCGACGCAGGATCGTCCGCCGAATATTGTTTTCGACGCTTTCGCTAGGATCGAATTGCGCCAGATAATGCGGAATTCCGCCGAGTATGGCATACGCGAGCGCGTTGTCTTGCGCACTGTAATCGGGGAAGAATTGCGCGGCATCCCAATACGGCATCGGCAGGAGCTTCAGCACGCCGGTGGCACGCCCGTATAATGGCGATTTTTCCGAAAGCATCTCTTTTTCGATGAAGCTCATGGAGCTGCCGCACAGCACCATCATGACGTTGGAATCCTTCAATGTGTGATCCCAAAGATTCTGCAGTACGGAAGGCAAGGAGGAATCGCTTTTCGCGAGATAGGGAAATTCATCGATGATGATTAATCTGCGTTTTCCGTCTTGCGTGGGAAGATTGACTATGTCAGCCAGCGCTGATTCCCAATCGGAATACTGTTGCAGATATCGGCCTGCCGGTGCTCCCGCTTCGAACATCTGACGCGAGAAAGCAGCAAGTTGTTCATCTTTGGTCGCCGATGGAGATGCGAAGAACACATGCTGCCTGTTTCGCGCGAATTGCGCCAGCAGTTCCGTTTTTCCCACTCTGCGACGACCATACAGCACTACCAGTTGCGCTTTGTTGTTGGCATAGCAGTCTTCCAGAAACGCCAGTTCATCTTGTCTGCCTATAAACGTCATACATCAAATCGTAATTATACAAATTACGATTTGTCAAATTACGATTTGATTAATCATGATTTGATGGATTGTGTTGCGATGCAATACGTTGCGATACGTAATGCTGCAAGTCAGCGACCGCCGAAGCTGCCGCCACCGGAACCGCCGGACGAACCGCCGAAACCGCCACCGGAGAAACTGCCGCCGGAACCACTGAAACTTCCGGACGGTGATGCCGCCGAAATCGTCGATTGAATATCAGCGAAACCTGATTCCAACTGCGCGCCAATATCACCAAAATTGGCACTCGGCGAGAAATCCGTCGCATTGACATCGATCGAACCAGGACCACCGTAATAATGATTGAAATACCATGAACGGTAACTCCAGTAGAGCAGCGAATCGGAAGCGTTGGCATCAAGCCAATTCGGATCGGCCAATTGCGGATACGCCTTCAACAGCTGCTTCATCGCCTTTTCGGAAATGCCGAACGCAGTGGCATACACCATGTAGCGACCCCACAACGTCATATCAGCCACGCCACGATCACGGAAGTCGCTGAAATCCTCCATATACCGTTTCAAACCGACCACCTGACCGGCAAGACGCTGACCATTGTCGTTAAGCCCCTTCAATTTGAGGTAGCTCAGCGCAAACACGGACGCGAGCATCATCGGCGCGGAAATCAGCATGACCAACGCAAGATTGCCGATCACGCCAAAATATACTATGGAAAGGAACGACAGAATCGCAGCGCAGATACCTGCGGCGAACGCTCCCCCACCGCATGCCGAAGTGGCACCCAACATGGAGAATTCGCTACTGCACGCATTCGTAAACTTTTCCTGATACTTGTAGCCTTTCGACCAATCGGAGAAATTCTTGTCCATCTGTTTCAGGTCGAACACCGGAGAACCAATGCGTTCGGACGCCTTCACCAGCAGGTCGAGCGCGGTACGTTCGCTCTGGCTCAACGCCAACGACTGCGGGTTATCGAACACCACCGGCAGTATCACGATGGTGCTGGTTTTGCCTGCATCACGCGCACGGGCTGGATCATTGGAAATCAGCTGCGCGATATCGGCATTGCGAGACCGACTCATATCAATGCCCCGATACATGGCGGCCGGCCCCGGGTAAATGGCGATTGCTCCACGCGAGGCGAGCGAGAGCACGGAAGCCGACATTTTTCGGCTCGACAATGTTTTCGAATGCTTGTTGTCAACGATATACAGCAGTTCTGCGGCGCTGGCGGGACTCATTTCCGGTTCGTCACGCCAATACTCGACGCCACCGTGGTATTGCGAACGATTGAAACTGCGCAATGCGAGCACGACGGCGATTACACACAACACCAGGCCTATCACAGCGATGGCGACTCCTGCGATCAGGCGAATACGCGCTTTTGTGCGCTGCTGGTCACGCCACTGCTGCTCCTGTTGGGCCTCGCTTTCCATCAGGCCGTTTTTGATGGTGGTATCACGAGTGCGTGCCACACCGCTGGTCGCACCGACGTCGAACATGGCGACCACGTCAACATAGTCGCCGGCACGAACGTCGTGCACGGTGAACTGCAGCGACCCTTTATCACCACGTTCGGTGGTGGATGTGCGTTCGGTGTGCAGCCAAGCCCATGAATTATCTGCCGTGATGCCATCCGGGAACGTGACGGTGCCGGTGACTTTGCCGATGGGAATCTGATTGCTCACGCCGAGCGGCTCCCATTGGAACGTGGCCATGTCTTGATAGGCGGTGGTCACGCCCTGCATGGTCATGGTCACGTCGAATTTCAGGCTGCTTGTCGATGTGATGGAGGGAATGTTCCACCCGATTTCGATCTTCTTGGAACGATCGTCGGTATTGCCGGAAACAAGACCGTCTTTTGCGGGATCGAACGGCTGTGGATTGCTGTCGCCTTGCGAGACATCGGCGATGTACCACTGCTTCGCATGTTCTCGATTCCATTCGTCGGTGCTGTAGCTGCTTGGGATTGCGATATCGCCCTGCTGGTAGGTTTCCCCCGTTGTTACATTGCGCACGCTGATATCGGTAATATTGGTCAGATCGCTTTCCTTCAGCGTGTACTGCTGGTACAGCTGCTTCCACGGATGATCACCATCATCGTCGCTGCGGTCGGCGAGTTTCATGTCGATATGCTGGGTGACCTTCAAATCGCCATTGCTTTGCACCTGCACATCGTAGTCAAGCGTTTTGTAGCTCAGATCGGCACCACCGTCATCCGATGCCATGAACAGCAGCAAGGCCGCTACAATACCAACGGTAACAACGATTGCAATACCGAAGCTGCGCACTGCTCGTAACGCATGCTGTTTGGCCGCCATAATCCCTCTTTCTCGCTTCTTCTTCCCTCAGATGGCCATACACAACAGATGGCCGTACAAACCGAATTGAACAGTAAAGCCCCATCATTATCGGACGGGGCTTTACATGCATGTCAGAACTTAACTTGCGGAACCTGACGATCCGCTTCGTCCACCTGGAAGTAGGGGGCCTGTTCGAAATGGAACAAGCCGGCGATAATATTGGTCGGCACAACCTCGGTCTGGGTATTGTACTTCTGCACGACATCGTTGTAGAACTGGCGTGCGTAAGCGATCTTCTCTTCCAACGATTTCAGCTGACTCTGCAGATCCATGAAATTCGTATTGGCCTGCAGTTGCGGATAGTTTTCAGACACAACCTGCAGATTCATGAGTGCGCGGCTCAGCTGGTTTTCCGCGGCGATGCGCTGCGCCACGTCACCGCTTTGCGTGGCCTGCACCACGCCGGCACGGGCCTGTGTGACCTGCGTGAATACTTGGGATTCGTGGGCAGCATAACCTTTGACCGTTTCCACCAGGTTCGGAATAAGATCGGTACGCTGCTTGAGCTGCACATCGATTTGCGCCCAGCCGTTCTTCACACGATTTCGTAGTGTGACCAGCCCGTTGTAGGCGCTGACGGCCCAAAGCACAATAAGTACAACAATGACGGCAATGATAATGCCAAAGACCATGACGACTCCTTCGTTAATGGCTCCTCAAACCATTCTCGCATGCATTTAGGTACGTTATGACAAAACTCATACCCGTGTCTCATTTTCATGCATTCTACATGAAACGAAAAGTGCCCCGCACCTTTCGGTACAGGGCACTTCAGTCAGTCAGCTATGCTGCGAGGGATCCTTTTGCGGACGTCAGTCCTCAAAAGGATCAAAGTCGCGGCGGACGCGGCGGCGAGGACGCTCGGAACGCTCTTCGCGATCGGCACGGTACTCGTCGTAGTTCTCGTCGGCTGCGTAACGCGGGTTGCGGTCGTCGCGGCGGCTGCTGCGGCGACGGTCGGAACGACGATCATCACGATCATAATCACGATCGTCACGGTCGGAACGACGACGACGCGGACGATCATCATAATCACGATCATCGCGATCGGAACGACGACGACGCGGACGATCATCATAATCACGATCGTCACGATCGGAACGGCGATCATCACGATCATAATCACGGTCATCGCGATCGGAACGACGACGACGCGGACGATCATCATAATCACGATCGTCACGATCGGAACGACGATCATCACGACGGCCACGGCTGCCGCGACGGTCATCGCGATCGGAACGCTCACGACGCGGAGCGGAGGATTCCTGATCTTCGAAGCCCGGAATGGCCAAGGAGATCTTGCCGCGATCGTCAACGCCCTGCACGATCACCTCAACGGTGTCGCCTTCCTTGAGCACGTCTTCGACGGCGTCGATACGCTCGCCGTCGGCCAGATTACGGATCTGGGAGATGTGCAGCAGGCCGTCGGTTCCCGGTGTCAGATTCACGAAGGCACCGAAGGAGGTAGTCTTCACAACCTTGCCGTTGTAGGTTTCGCCGGCTTCAGGAACGTGCGGGTTGGCGATCTGTTCGATGATCTGCTTGGCCTTTTCAGCGCCGTCGCCACCCTCGGAGGAGATGAACACGGTACCGTCATCTTCGATGGCGATCTCCGCACCAGTCTCTTCTTGGATCTGGTTGATCATCTTGCCCTTCGGTCCGATGACCTCGCCGATCTTGTCGACCGGAACGGTGGTGGTGATGATGCGCGGAGCATACGGGCTCATCTCGGCCGGGCCGTCGATGCACTCGTTGATGACTTCGAGAATGGTAGTGCGGGCTTCCTTGGCCTGCTGCAGAGCGGAGGCAAGAATGTCTGCCGGAATGCCATCGAGCTTGGTGTCGAGCTGCAGAGCGGTGATGAACTCGGAGGTGCCGGCGACCTTGAAGTCCATATCGCCGAATGCGTCTTCAGCACCGAGAATATCGGTCAGGGTCTTGAAAATGTGCTGGCCGTCAACATCACCGGACACGAGGCCCATGGCGATGCCGGCAACCGGAGCCTTCAGCGGCACGCCTGCGGCGAGCAGCGACAGGGTGGAAGCGCACACGGAACCCATGGAGGTGGAACCGTTGGAGCCAATGGCTTCGGAGACCTGACGGATGGCGTACGGGAACTCCTCGCGGTTCGGCAGCACCGGCACGAGAGCCTTCTCCGCCAGAGCACCGTGACCGATTTCGCGACGCTTCGGGGAGCCAACGCGACCGGTTTCACCGGTGGAGTACGGCGGCATCTCATAGTTGTGCATGTAACGCTTGGACTGCGGACCGGACAGTGCGTCGATCTGCTGTTCCATCTTGAGCATGTTCAGGGTGGTAACGCCCAGAATCTGGGTTTCGCCACGCTGGAACAGTGCGGAACCGTGCACGCGCGGAACGATGTCCACTTCAGCGGACAGGGTGCGGATGTCGCGCAGGCCACGGCCATCGATGCGGTAATCCTGGGTCAGGATGCGGCGACGCACGATCTGGCGCTGCAGCTCCTTGAACGCATTGCCGATCTCCTTTTCCTTTTCGGCATCGTCCATGTCAGTGAATTCGCCGGCGAGAGTGGCCTTGACGCCTTCCTTGATCTCATGAATGCGATCCTGGCGCGGCAGCTTCTCGGCAATGGAGAGAGCCTCGTCGAGATCAGCGTGGGCGATCTCATCGATACGATTGTACAGATCTTCGGTGTACTCCGGGAAGAGCTGGAATTCCTTGGTTTCCTTCGCAGCGATGTTCTTGAGTTCGGCCTGAGCCTCGCAGATCACCTTGATGAACGGCTTGGCTGCTTCAAGACCACCGGCAACGACTTCCTCGTCCGGCTTGGTCTGGCCTTCGTCGTAGATGAGGTGCCAGGCGTTCTTACCTGCGCCGGCTTCGATCATAGCGATGGCGACATCGCCGTTCTCCACTACGCGGCCTGCAACCACGATTTCGAACACGGCGCGCTCACGCTCGCTCCAACGCGGGAAAGCGACCCACTGGCCGTCGATCAGAGCCAGGCGAACGCCGGAAACCGGGCCTTCGAACGGTAGACCGGAAATCATGGTGGAAGCGGAAGCAGCATTCAGAGCGATAACATCGTACGCATCGTCCGGGTTGACGGCGAGCACGGTTTCCACAACCTGCACTTCGTTGCGCAGCGTGTGTGGGAACAACGGGCGCAGCGGACGGTCGATGATACGGCAAGCGAGAATAGCTTCGGAGCTCGGGCGGCCTTCACGGCGGAAGAACGAGCCCGGGATCTTGCCGGCGGCGTACATCTTCTCTTCCACGTCCACGGTCAGCGGGAAGAAGTCGTAGTTCTCCTTCGGGCTGGAACCGGCGGTGGTGGTCGACAGAATCATCGAATCATCGTCAAGATAGGCGGCAACGGCACCATCCGCCTGCTGGGCGAGACGACCGGTCTCGAAGCGCAACGTGCGCTTACCAAATGAACCATTATCGATTACGGCTTCAACAGCCTTGATTTCGGGACCCTCCATAGGGTTCCTCCTTTTTTTCTTTTACCAACTATCGGCAGTCCTCTTCAGCGGACTCCAACCGATTTCTGCATGCGTGACGCGACGTTACCTTCGTCGCTTCCTCATCTTTAGATTCTAGACCTCATGCGCCCTAAACCTCGGGCTTTCAAACTGTCTTTTCCTCAACGCGGCTGTCATGCAAAACGCCCGAACGCCAAGGAAGGCATTCGGGCGGAAGAATTTAACTATCGGCGCAGACCCAGACGCTCAATCAGGGAGCGGTAACGGTTGATGTCAACGCGCTTGAGGTAATCAAGCATACGACGACGATCGCCGACCATCAGCAGCAGACCACGACGGGAGTGGTGATCATGCTTGTGCTCCTTGAGGTGCTCGGTCAGATCAGCGATACGCTTGGTCAGCAGAGCAACCTGGACCTCCGGGGAGCCGGTGTCACCCTCGTGGGTAGCGTAAGTCTTGATGATTTCCTGCTTTTCCTCAGCCGTAAGTGCCACGGCATCCTCCTTATGTTGCTGCGCGGTGCTGCCGGTCCAATACCGGCGCGCTCTCTATCCGCGGGCGAAATACGCCAAAGGGAAATCATACACGAGGGGCAGACCAAATCAGACCATTCCGCAAGCGACGCTTCAGACCACGTTCAGCAGCCCGCCGAACAGCACCACCGCGAGCGAAATGCTCTCGATCACGAAAAACAGCAAAAACGACGCCCAACTGCGCGTAAGCACATTGAATTTCGATTCCTTTTTGATGCAGACCAGCAGTCCAACCCACAGCACCGCGTAGACGGCGACACCGCATCCGGCCGCGATAATGCCAAGATTCGCGGCGTTGGCAAGCCCCGAGGAATCGCCATACATCACATAAGTGGCGTTCCAGAAGTTGAAGCTCAGCAGGCACATGCCGGCAACGAACTGCTCGGCGGCGAGTCCCACCACAAAAACCGTGCCCCACAGCCATTTCTTCACATCGGCGACCATCAATCCCAAGCCGGTCATCGCCATGATGGTGACAGTCCACGAAATCAACGCAACACCCTTGGGATCAAGGAAACCGAGGTTGTCGACAATCCAAGCCGCATCCTTGACCGCGAGAAAACGTCCCCACCAGTAGGGCACGATCAGAGCCACCAGCACCAGCGCGATGAACAGCACCCAGTGTGCCGGATGCGATTTACGACGCTCGATGTCGGCCAAGGAAAGATCAGACGCTTCAATGGACGCCGTCGGATGCTTGGAAACGTCGACCTGTTCGATCACGCCGTCGACGACTTCCGTCACCTTGTTGCCTTGCGTTTGTGCCATACCCGCTCCGTTGTATTGCGATTACCGCCTGCTGCGACCGTCACGCCGCTGTCGCGACACGTCCAGCATACCCAGTCGTCGAAGCAATCGTACGGCAGGTATGCAAAAGGCGTGCCATTAAGCACGCCTTTCTTCTTCTCTAACGATTGTGTGGAGCGGATGACGGGAATCGAACCCGCGTAATCAGTTTGGAAGACTGAGGCTCTACCATTGAGCTACATCCGCGCACCGTCTATGCCCGCCGAAGCCGACACGAAACGACTTGAGCCATTATACACACTCCCTCAACAATCGCAAGTCGAAATCGCAATCTATTGTCACCACCGCGGACGCAACAGATCCGTCATGGCTCATGGAAATATGTATTTCGCACGATTGGTCATCCCCGTCAACCGGCAGCCCCAACGATTGCCGCAACTTGCATCGCACCTCGGGCGAGAGCATGACGTGGGGCACGCCGTGGGAATCGTCAAGTATTTCGATGCGCGACCAAGGAAAATCGTCAAGCGTGTACGGATATGCAATGTCGCCATCGCCTTTCGCCCCACACGAAATCGCCTCGCACCACGCCTTGAGGAAGGCCTCCTTGCCCGCCCAGCGGGCCGCAAGATGCACCGCCTCGCTATCCCGCTTGACCCGCGCCCGTTGAGCGGTCTGCCATAGCTCGCGTGTGGAGAACAGGTTTCGCATGCGCGACCCAGGTTCGCCCAGTTGCTCGGCGAACGCAGGCACATCCACGATGTCATGCCCCAAACCCAGCATTTTCCAGCCTTTCGAAAGTTTTCAGAAAGAAACGAACCATGTCGACTTCCGCACAACAGGCGGGCGATACTTCGTTTTCATGCAAGGATACCATCATACTTAAGCGCTTCATCCTCTGCCGCCCGCATTGCGCTCCCCTCGTTTCACGTCTGCACAAGTGAAAATACGGCACCAAACGGAAGTCGTGCAGACGGAAAGTAAAGTGATTCAAGAATATGAAAATCCCGTATCTGCCGCGACATACTGAGATCGCGACAGATACGGGATTTGATGACTGTGCGTCTGAGCGCCAGAAATTTCAGGCGCCCAAACGCGGGAATCAGGCTTCGAAGTAGCCGGAGGCGCTCAGACGCGCGTTCGGATCGAGCAGCATGGCCTTCTCCACTTCGTGCGCGTTGTAGCCGCGGCCATCCTCATGGAAGCGACGGTTGTCAATCGGCTCGTAGAGCGCGGCGCGGCCCATCATGCCTTCCTCGAGGCGACGCTGGCCGGCAGCCAAACGCTCGTTGGCGCGATCATGCCATGCATTCAATGCCTCGGCGCCCGCGGTGTTGGCCACTGCCGCTTCGAATGCGCCCGGATTGACGATCGCAGCGAAGCCGGACACGTGGCCGAAACCGAGCGACGTGGCCAGGCCCGCCTTGACGGAGCCGACCTTCAGCGGTTCGCGCAGCCAGACCATGTGGTCGTCGCGCATGAGCTTCGGATCAACGCAGTCAAGGGAGGCATTGGCCGGAATCACGCCGGACTTGAACAGCTGGGTCAGACCGTTGACCTGGAAGATGCAGGCACCGCCCTTGGCATGGCCGGTGAGCGTCTTCTGCGAGATCACGAACAGCGGGTTGCCGTCAGCGCGGCCAATGGCGTGGGCCAACGTGTTGTGCAGTTCGGATTCGTTCGGATCGTTGGCGTTGGTGGACGTATCATGCTTGGAAACCACGGCGATGTCGTCCGGAGCGACGCCAAGACGAGCCAGATCGCGCACCAGCTTGGAATCCTTGCCGCCCATGCCCGCTGCAAGCGCACCCAAGCCCGGAGCCGGGATGGAAGTGTGCGCGCCGTCGGCGTAGGAGTGCACGAATCCGATCACGCCGGCAACCGGCAGACCGAGCTTCAACGCGATATCGCCACGGGTCAGCAGGATGGTGCCGCCGCCCTGGGATTCCACGAATCCGCCACGACGACGGTCGTTGGCGCGGGAGAAGAAGCGCGCGTCGATGCCCTTGGCGTACATTTCCTCCGAATTGGCGGTGGCGTTCATGTTGCCGAAGCCGATCACGGATTCCACGCCGATGTCGTCGATTGCGCCGGTGACCACGAAGTCGGCCTTGCCGAGTGCGATCTTGTCGGCGCCCTCTTCCAGAGAGACGGCTGCCGTGGCGCAGGCGGAAATCGGCTGGACCATGTTGCCGTAGCCGCCGATGTAGGACTGCATCACGTGAGCTGCAACAACGTTCGGCAGAGCTTCCTGCAGAATGTCGGTCGGAATCTCATGGTTGAGGAAGCGATCCAAGTACAGCTTGCGCATGGAGGCCATGCCGCCGAAACCGGTGCCCTGCGTGGAAGCGACCATCGACGGATGCACCGCTTCGAGGATTTCGGTCGGCGTGAAGCCTGCGGACAGGTAGGCATCGACCGTGGTAACGATGTTCCACAAGGCGATCTTGTCGACGTCGCCGACCATGGAGGCCGGAATGCCCCACTTGACCGGGTCGAAGCCCTTCGGGAACTGGCCTCCGACCGTACGAGTCATGGCCGCGCGGCGAGGCACGCGAATCATGGAGCCGGCATGGCGGGTCACGTTCCACTCGCCGGATTCGGCATCGGCCGCGAAGCTGGTGTGCGCTTCGTCAAGCTTGACGTACTCTTCGGCAATCTCACAAGTCGGAACCGAGAAGGTCACATCGTGGTCAAGGAACACCTCGGCCTCTTCCTCGTCAGTGCCGTCCTTGTAGTCGTTGCCCATGCCTTCGTCGAACGGACGCACGCCGGAACGAGCCACGACCGCGTCATGGTAACGTTCCGCGATATCCTCCTCAGGCACGAGGTTGCCGTCAACGTCGTACCAGCCCGGCTTGGGGCTGTCATTCCACGTCAGCAGACCCATGTTCCATGCCAGTTCGAGCACCGCGCCGGCAGACAGGTCCACTTGACCGTCGGAGTGAATGCCGAGTTCGGCTTCGAAGCGGGTGCGGCCGGAGCCCCACGGTCCAAGTTCGCCCACGGACACGATAACGATTTCGTCTTCCGGACGGGCGGTGACGTTCTGCCAATCGGCAAGATCGACCTTGGCCTGACGCGGAGCACGCGGGCTTGGCAGCGCCTTGATGAGCGTCTTGGCCTCGGTATCGGATTCGTTGCCTGCGATTGCGTTCTTGGCATTCGCCGCTTCCGCTTGGGCCGCGTCTGCCATGGCTTCCGCACGCAGTGCCTTGATGTCGATCGGCTCGTTACCGAGTCCGCCGGTCAGATCCACGTCAAGCGGAGCCTTGGCTGCTTCGATACGGGATTCGCGGGTGGAAAGGTTCAGCAGTTCGACCGCGATTTCGGCGGTGGAGTAAGTCTTCAGACCGTGACGCTCCACCACTTCGACCAGCGGATCATTGCCGCCCATCAGGCCGGTGCCACGCACCCAGCCGATCTTCGGATGGGCGAAGGTCACACGGCTCGACCACACCTTTTCGGCGCGAGCACGGTTCACAATCGCATCGAATGCGCTCTTCACTTCGCCGTAAGCACCATCTCCGCCGAAAATACCGCGGTTCGGCGATCCCGGCAACACCACATGCAACTTATGCTGCACATCGGTGTCGGCACCGATCTTCGCAAGTCCGGCAATCGCACGCTCAACACCCCACAGCATGAGGCGAGCCTGAGATTCGAACAGTTCGCCGGAATCGGCGAGGCTGCCATGCACCGGCGGAGCCGCAAACGGGAAGAACAGACTCGGCTCGTAAGCAGGCTTGAGGATCGTGGTGGTCGCACCGGAAGTCTTCTTCTGCACATTGCCGACCCAAGCGACCAACGCGTCCACGTCACGGTAGCTCGACAGGTTCGCAGGAACCAACCACAGCTTGGCATCGCCCGCCGCATGCTCACGGTAGGTCTGCTTGGCCCATGCCTTCACGCTTGGCTTGAAGCTGTGCGAGGTGGCCACCACGGTAGCACCACCTGCAAGCAGGCCGTTGACCACCTGGGCTGCGATGGAGTTCGGAGCCACACCGGTCACCACTGCAATATCTCCAGCAAAACGGCTGTTTTCTGCCGATTCGGAAGCGTTTTCTCCTGCTTCGGCAGCGACACGATTGAACGCGACCTTCAGATCCGCATTGTCGCTCTTACCTGCATACCAAGCGGCTTCGTCGGCAATGGTCTTGCCAAGACCGATGAAGCTACCGTTCAACGCGGATTCATCGTTGTTGTAGTAGGCGCGCGCCAAGTCTTCACGTGCGGATGCCCAACGATCGTCGAACAGAATGGCCTTGCGCTCGTCGAAACGAGGTTCGACCTGCTTCGGCCAGTCAGCACCGAGTTCAGCTTCGACAGCAGCCACAACAGCCGCGTTCTCATCAGCAGTTTCTTCGGCAACCGGAGCGGCAACGCCCAGCTGGTTCAGCACGAACTTCGCCGTGGAGGCGAGCACGCCATCGGCACCGGTCACCTTGGCCGCGAACGCGTCCAAAGCGGCGGAATCAACCACTGCCCCACCAGCTGCGCTACCGGCGCTCGGCATGGCAACAGCAATGCCCTTGTCGGCGGCAACCTTCTGCACGGCCGCATCGATCAGCGCGTTGGCAGCGGCCGCATTGGAAGCGGCATCCGTGCTTAACGAGGCAAGATCACCGCCACGAGAGCTGGCCCCCTCACGGGTTTCAAGCACGAGCGCAGCCACCACATGGGAAGCCCACCCTTCGCCAAGCTGCCATGTATCGGTCACACGCTTGGTGATCTGGCCGAGCTTCACACCGGCGGCACCGAACATGCCACGCACACGGTCTCGCACGATATCAGACAGCACCGGACCAAACGCCTTGTAGTTCGGAGCGACCTTGTTGACCAAAGCGCTCAGCGCCTTGACCGTCGCTTCGGCAGCACCATCCACGGAAGCCACACCCAGTTCGGAACTGATGTCCATAAGCAACTGGTTACGGCGGGAAGACACGCCATTGGTCAGCGTATCGGTGGTATCGCTTTCACCGATCTGATCTGGGCGAACCTTAGCCGAATATGCCAGCAATGTGGCAATCGCATCGGATGCCTTGAATGCAATATCCGCAACGGCGGCACCCGACGGAGCATCTGCAGGAGCGGAAGCTGCAGCAACAGGAACTTCCGCAACAGCAGCAGGAGCCGCAGCCGGAACCACAGAAGCCGCAACTGCAGCAGAAGCAGCGGAAGCCGTAACTGCAGAATCGTCAGCTTCTTCTTCCGGAACCAACGAATCGGAATCAGTCATGTATACACGACCTTCATCACGACCAACGTTGTACACCGTCACATCGCGACCGGCGAACTGCGGCAGACGCAACGTCTTGGCACCAAGATTGGCGAGTGTCGGAGCATTGCCAAGACCAACCTCAACATACTCTTCCACACCAAGGCCACCCTGTTCGGCGGAACCGAACAGCAGAGCCTGCGTCTCAATCCAACGCACCGGAGAAGCGAACTGCCAAGACAGCAGTTCCGTAAGCAGCAATCGACCGAGCTTCTGATCATCAGCAGCATAGGAATCCCAAATCTGCGGATCATCCAAAGCGGCCTGAATGCGCTCGGACGGCACGACTTCGAGAATCTTGGCCGCGAATTCCTTCGTCATTTCGAACGGCTCAGCAACCAGGTTCGGAATGTAGCGTCCGACCAAACGGCCACGGTAATCGATGGTCTGTGGCAGGAGCGCGTCAAGCTTGTCGCGGAATTCCGGCACACCCTTGCGCAGCAACGTGGAATGGAACGGCACATCGATGCCCGGCACCAGCATGAATGCCGGTTTGCCGCCATATTCGGCCACTCGACGGTCGGAATCGGCCTTCAGCGCCTTCAAACCGGCAATGGTGCCTGCCACTGCGTACTGTTGTCCAGCCAAGTTGTAGTTCACAATCTGCAGGAACTCGCCGGAAGCCTTCGATACGGATTCGACGTACTCGCGCACGCCGTCATCGCCCACACCGAACTGGTTCGGGCGCAACGCACCCATACGGTAGTTGGAACGGCCCTTCGCATCGCGCGGAATGAGGTGATGCATGGTGGAGCCGCGGTGGAACACGAGTTCAATCACGGTTTCCAGCGGAATCACGCCGGCGAAGGAGCTCAAAGCGTTGTATTCGCCCAGCGAGTGACCTGCGAAATATGCCGGCCAAATGTCGGCTCCAGCTTCGCGCAGACGTGCGGTCTGGGCGAATGCCACGGTGGCGAGCGCCACCTGTGTGAACTGGGTGAGGTTGAGCAGGCCTTCCGGATGGCGGTAGGTCACGCCGTTGGCGGTCAATTCCTTCGGATTGTCACGCACGACGGTAAGGATCGAGAATCCAAGCTTCTCGCGGGTCACCTTGTCGGCACGTTCCCACACGTCTCGCGCGGCCGGGGACTTGGCACGTTCGTCGAGCACCATGCCCTGCTGCTGAATGCCCTGGCCCGGGTATACGAAGGCGGATTTCGGCGCACGTACGATGGCGGTGCCACGAGACACGATGTTGCCGTTGATACGGCTGGTCACTTCGAGCACCATGCCGGAGTGTGCCACGCGTCCGACGCGTTCGATGGAGATTTCCACTTCATCGTCGAGCTGCACCATGCCGTACATGTTGTAGGTCCAGCCTGCGATTTCGTAGTGCGCACCCTTGCCATCAAGCGCCTGCACCGCGTATTGCGCGGTTGCGGAGAGCCACATGCCGTGCACGAGCGGTGCCGCAAGTCCAGAAACAGCGGCGCCACGATGCGAGGTGTGGATCGGGTTGAAATCGCCGGAAGTACGGGCGAAGGCGGTCATCTCGTGCGGAGCGGTCACCTTGACGCGGCGCAGCAGTCGGCGCGGAGTGCTTTCGATTTCCGCGTCGATTCCGCCATAGTCCGGCGCTTCCGGCGGCAATGCGTCGGAGTATGCGCGACCACGGATGGCGAAACGCTCGGTTTCGTTGGCAAGCACGGTACCGTCTTGCGTGCTGTGGGTGACGTGGATGGTCACCACACGGCCGGATGCCGATTCGAAGTAGTCTTCGGCCCAGCTGGTCAGCGCAATCTGTTCGCCGATATGCTTGAGCAGTTCGTCTTCACTGACTTCCAGTTCGATGAGGTGGTCGAGATGCACTGCGTTGAGCAGGCCTTCGATTACCGGGAAGCCGTTGACGTACACGGATCCGAGGGCCGCGTAGATGGCGGGCCATGCCGGTCCGACGAGCGCGTCCGGCGCGATGCGAGACGGCACCAGGTTACTTGGCAGCGCGCCGCCGGTGGCTGCTTCGTGGTCGAAGCCGAGGTTGGCGGACAGCGTGTAGCTGGTATGCGCCTGGCCGAACGGATAGGAGGCTTTGTCTGCCACCTGTTCAATAACGGGCATGGCGGTGAGCTTGTCGCCAGTGATGGCGGTGTTGCCGATGCCCGCGGTGTCGGCAAGCATGCGGTACACGTGTTCCGGCAGGCGGTCACGATCAACCACCGGGAAGAGTCCGGACTCGTTGCCGTCCACGTTCAGCGGAATGACGATGTCACGTACGGCGTGCTTGGACTTGCCACCGTCCGGATCGTTGTCCCAGTAGGTATCGAGATGGATGTCGAGATCGTACTTTTCGACGTTTCCTTCGCTGGAAATCTTGCGGATTTCGTAGTTGGCGTCACCGTTGCTGGTGCCGTATGCCGGGTTTGCCATGAGATGGCCCACCCACGAAATGTTCGGGGATTTGCGAATGAATTCTTCTGCGGAAGATGCTGCGCCGAGCTGGGCGAACGCGGTTTTGTCTGCGCTTGGCGATTCTGCGGAAACACGCTTGACCATGGCCGCTTCGAAACGGCCAAGAATGTCGGCGACCGGTTCGTCAACGGTGGTGATGCCCGCAACGGAGATCGGACCAGGAATAATACGCACGGAATCGGCGGAGTAACGGGAGTCTTCGGACTGCCACAGCTGATCCTGACCCCACCAACGCAGCAGGTCGTTGTCGATGACCGGCACGAACGGCATTGGCTTCGGATATTCACGCACGAGCACCGGGAACCAAGCTTCATCCATCGGGGTGACGGTCAGTTCATCAGCTTGCGGATAGACTTCGGCAAGCTTGGCGATGGCCGCATGCGGATCGGATTCCACATCGGCACGGGATGCGAACAGCGATGCGAATTCGCCGCTTTCCTGCGTGGTGACACGGGCTTCAATACGCTGCAGCAAGTGCAGGAAACGATCGGCATAGGTTTCATCTGCCCACGGGAAAGCGAGATCGGCGAAACGCTGCGCCCATGCGAGATAGGTCATGGCCTTCAGGTCACCGAAATACGGCTTTGCGGTGGCGTTCAACGCTTCAATGATTTCCTCACGGCGGCTTTCCAGCTCTTCCGGATGCTTCATCACACGCACCAGCAGGCGTCCGCAACGCGCGGAAGAGTTTTCCAGCTCGTAAATATCGGCATGCAGGTGGCTCAGGCCGGAGGTGACTCCACCCTTGGCTTGGCCGCTCGGCACCCACTGTTCGCCCAGCGGAGCGAATGGATCGGCGTCTGCTCCCTTGGCGGGAATGCCTGGGGTGTTGACGAGCATCTGCTTGACTTCAGGACTGGTGTGCGCTTCTTTGGCGGTCATCACGGCGGTGCCGACGAGCACGCCGTCCACCGGCATGAGCGGGCGACCGTATTCGGCGGACCATTCGCCGGTGATGTAGTCGGCGCCACGTTCCGGCGTACCGATACCACCGCCGACCACGAGCACCAGATTGGCCTGTTCACGCACTTCGGCATAGGTGCTCAGCAGCAGATCATCCAACGATTCCCACGAATGGTGTCCGCCTGCGGAACCACCCTCAACTTCGATGAGCACCTTGACCGGAGCGACGGCCTTGGCGATACGCACCACCTGGCGAATCTGGTCGACGGTGCCCGGCTTGAAGCTCACGTACGGGAATCCGTCGGCGTTGAGATTGTGAATGAGTTCCACTGCTTCGTCGAATTCCGGAATGCCCGCGGACACGACCACGCCGTCGATCGGGGTGCCGCTGGCACGCTTCTTCGGTACGATACGCTGGGATCCGAACTGCAGATTCCACAGGTAGCGGTCCATGAACATCGCGTTGAATTCAACGGTACGGCCTTCTTCAAGCTCTTCTTCCAGCTTGGCGACATGACGGTCGAACACGCTGGCGGTCACCTGGCCGCCGCCTGCAAGTTCCGCCCAGTAACCGGCGTTGGCGGCCGCTGCCACGATTTCCGGTTCCACGGTGGTCGGGGTCATGCCGGCGAGCAGTACCGGAGCCTTGCCGGTCAGTTCGGTGAATGCGGTGCGTACCTTGTCTCCGGCGGAGGTATGGATGATGCTTGGTGCGAAGCGGGTCCAGTTCTGGGTGCGCTCCGGCAGGGTTTCCAGCGTGGAGAGTTCGCCGCGGTCAGCCACGGTGGAGGCTTCCACCACGCCGACGCCGGTTCCTTGGGCAACGGTGGAGAACAGTTTGCCAACGGTGGTTCCCGGGCCAAAGTCCAACACCCACAGGGCGCTCGGATCGGTGGATTTCATGAGCGCACGCACGCGGGCGGCCCAATCCACATGGTTGAGCAGCACTTCGGCGGCGAGCTCGCGAGCGTGGTCGGCGTTGATTCCGCAGGATTCCGCCCATGAAACAGCCTGTGAAACAGCCTCGGCCATAAGCGGGCTGTGGAACGGCAGGGTCACGTCAAGGTATTCGAGCACCGGTTCGAACACGCGACCGCCACGCACCTTCTCTTCGCGCAGCTTGGCCTGGTGCTTGTGCTCCTTGGCCACTTCCACGCCGAACGCGGCCAAGTCCTCCGGGTAGCCGGAGAGCACATAATGCGTGGCGGAATTGGTGACGGCCACGGCGATCGGGCCGCGGGCGCCGGAAACACGCTTGATCAGCGCATCCACCTGGGCGCGGGTGATGTCCTTGACAGACAGCATCGGCGTGGCTTCGCCGTGACGTGCGGCAAGACCAAGCTGACGCGCCTGACGGGTGCCGGCAACGCCGATCAGCGTGGCAATCGCAAGAATTTCATCGATTTGCGCGGAAGCCGCCTCAATGGAACCCGCTTCGACAATCGACTGCACCATGTGCACGGCGAGCACGCCTTGGGAGTGACCAAGCACGGCAACCGGCTTGGCAACGGCGGGATTGTAGCCGAGGGAAGCAGCGTCAAGTAGCGCACCCAACTGGGCGAGAGCAATGCCCGGAACGCTGGCGGAAGCCGCTGCGGCAGCGCCGAGTCGTGCCGGATTCGGTTCGAATCCAAACAGGTCGACCGGGCGGCCGGTGGTGGCGAGCAGGTCGGCTGACACCGGGTACAGCAGTGCCTGGGCTGCGTCGGCATGGGCGTGCAGCGCTTCGTCGAGCACCGGATTGGCGCTTTGGTCGGCGAGCGCCACCGGCCATGGAGTGGATTGTCCGGCGAAGGCGAGCGCGTGCGGCTCACCGTTCAGTCGATCAAGAAAAAAAGTGTTCATGATGTTCCTTACTTGTTTCAAAAATCTTGCGATGTGTTCTTGCGATGGATTCTTGCGTTTACGTTTGCTTACGATTCATCCGCGCACTTTGCACCCGTCACAACGGCTGGTTGCCATGGTGTTTGGTGGTTTTGCGCACGCGCTTCTTGCTGGAGAGCAGTTTGAGCGATTCGATGATGGTCTCGCGCGTTTGCTCAGGGTCGATCATGGCGTCGATTTCACCCATTTCCAGCGAAAGATTCGCGTTGACGGTGGTGCGTTCGTAGTCGGCCACGTATTTGGCTCGGAGCGCTTCGACGTCTTTGCCTGCGTCTTTGGCTTTCTGCAGGTCTTTGCGGTGGATGATGTTCACCGCTCCGGCTGCGCCGAGCACTGCGATTTGGCTGGATGGCCAAGCGTAGTTGAGGTCGGCTCCAATGGCTTTGGATCCCATCACGATGTAGGCACCGCCGAAGGCTTTTCGCAGGATCACGGTGACCAGTGGCACTTGCGCGTTGGCGTAGGCGTAGATCACTTTCGCACCGCGGCGAATGATGCCCGCATGTTCCTGTTCGGCGCCAGGCTTGTATCCGGGGGTGTCCACCAAGGTGACGACCGGCAGGTTGAACGCGTCGCACAAACGCACGAATCGTGCCACTTTTTCGGAGGAATCCACGTCGAGGATGCCCGCATTGACGTTCGGCTGGTTTGCCACAATGCTGACCGGATGCCCGTTCACGCAGGCGAATCCCACCACTGCGGAGCTTGCGAACAGTTCGTGCACCTGCACGAATTCACCGTAGTCCACAATGCAGCGGATCACGTCGAGCACGTCGTATGGCTGGCGGTCGTTGTCGGGCACGATGGTGGCGAGTCGTTTGGCCACGTCACGGTCGGAGCGGGTTGCGGCGTACGCGTAGGTGGGCGGCTGCAGGTCGGAGTTAGACGGCAGGTAGGCGAGCACGGTTCGCGCGTAGTCGATCGCGTCGGCTTCGTCTTCGCCCAAATAGTGAGCCACGCCGGAGGTGGCGTTGTGCACATAGCCGCCACCGAGATCGTCCATGCTGATCACTTCGCCGGTGGCCGCTTTGACCACGTCAGGGCCGGTGACGAACATGTTGGAGTTCTCGCGGGTCATGATGATCAGGTCGGTCAGTGCCGGGCAGTACACGGCTCCGCCTGCGCAAGGGCCGAGAATCAGCGAAAGCTGTGGCACGAAACCGCTGGCATCGCAGGTTTTGCGGAACAGATGCCCGTATTGCGTCAGTGCGGCCACGCCTTCCTGGATGCGGGCACCACCCGAATCGATGAGCGCGATGATCGGCACTTTCAAATCGAGCGCCTTGTCCATCAATCGGCAGATCTTGCGGCCTTCCGCGACTCCCAAAGTGCCGCCGCGCACGGAGAAATCCTGCGCATAGACGGCGACTTTGCGCCCGAATACTTCGCCGAAACCGGTGATGACCGCCGCTCCCGCACGACCACCGTTGATGTCGCCGCCGCAGAATCGTCCGATTTCCTCAAAAGAACCGGTGTCGAGCAGCAGGTCGAGACGTTCGCGTGCCGTCAGCTTGCCTTTGACGTGCTGGCGATTGCGTGCATGGTCTTCCGCCTCGTGCGCGAGTTGTGCCGCTCGCAGTACGGATGCGCGGATTGGCTGGGATGCGCCCGGCACGTCGGTTGCGGAGGCGGTTGCGGCCGCAGAGACGGCTTCAGCTGCGTTTTTGCCGAGTCGTTCCTGCTGTTCCATCACGATTTTCACGGCTTCTTTAACGGCCGGGCTTGCGATGATATCGGTCATCACTTACCCCCTTCTGCAGTGTTGCCAGCAGCGGTTCCGTCAGTTTGCTTTCCGTTACCGCTCGCTCCGGTCACATCGATGGTCATCAACGTTTCACCGGCTTCCACGCCTGCCGCGGGCCCCACGAAAATCTTGGTGACGGTGCCCTTGACCGGCGCGTACACGTAGTTTTCCATCTTCATGGATTCAAGTACGACAAGCAGGTCGCTCTTGGCCACCTGCTGGCCTTCGGCCACGTTGATGCGTGTTACGACGGCCTGCATCGGGCTTGCGATCACGCCGGATTGGCCGTCGTTGCTTTGCTGTTTCTTCTGCGCATGATGCAGTCCCTGCCCGCGCAGAGGCTGAATGGCGCGTTTCGCGTCGCGTGCTTTGGCACCGCCTGTCAGGTTGGCGACGATGTCGTTTGGCACGGTCAGCGACACTCTGCGATTGTTGACTTCGATGACGAAGGTTTCGCTGGATTCCTTCTTATCGACGTCAAGAGAGTCCGTCGTGCCAGACACGGATGCCGGCTGCCCTCCTTGGGACGATGCAGCTTCTTTGTTAAGGTACTTACGTTCCAGCCATTTGGTGCTGACATCGTATGCGACACCGTGCTCGGCGGTGAATTCGTCGTCATTGAAAATCTGTTCGAACAGGCTTGCCGGAGTTGGCACGCCTTCCACTTTCAGTTCGCTCAATGCTCGGCGCACACGTGCCACGGCCGCGGCGCGGTCGGATGCGGTGACCACGAGTTTGCCCATCATCGAATCGAATTTAGGCGAGATGGTGTCGCCTTCGACCACGCCGGAATCCACGCGGATGCCCGGTCCGGACGGCCAACGCAGCGAAGTCAGCGTGCCGGAGCTTGGCGCAAGGTTCTTTGCCGGATCCTCGCAGGTCAGACGCAGTTCGAAACTGTGTCCACGAAGCGGATGGTTCACGGTCAATTCCCCACCGTTGGCGATGGTCAGCTGCTCGCGCACCAGGTCGAGTCCGCAGACCTCCTCGCTGACGGTATGCTCCACCTGCAGGCGCGGATTGACTTCCAGGAAGTACACTTTGCCTTGTTCGGTCACCATGAATTCGCAGGTGCCAAGGCCTTCGTAATCGACCGCTTCGAACAGTCGGCGGGAGTAGGTTTCCAGCTGGTCGGTCACATCGGAGGGAAGGAACGGTGCAGGAGCCTCTTCAACAAGCTTCTGATTGCGGCGCTGCACGGAGCAGTCGCGCGTGGAATACACGGTGAAGTTGCCATGCGAGTCGCGTCCGCACTGCGTTTCGACGTGACGCCCCTTGTCGATGAACCGTTCCACGAAGTACTCGTTCAGATCGCCGCCCTGCAGAGCGTCATGATTCATGTAGAAGCCGCGCAGCTCATCATCATTATGCACCAGCGTGATGCCACGGCCGCCACCGCCATCGGTGCGCTTGAGCATCAGCGGATAACCGTGCGTATGCGCGAAATCAAGCAGCAATCGCATGTCGGAAATCGACTGGGAAATACCGGGAACCGGCGGAACTTTCGCAAACGTCGCCACACGACGTGCGGTGATCTTATCTCCCAAATCCACGAGGGCTTCCGGATTGGGACCAACCCAAGCCGCGCCCGCGTCAATCACTTTCTGTGCAAATGAAGCGACTTCGGAAAGGAATCCATAGCCCGGATGCACCGCGTCGGCACCGCTGCGCTGCAGAATGTCGATCAGCAGATCCTCGTTGAGATATGTGTCTTTGTATGTGTCTCCGGAAAGCAGATATGCGTCATCAGCCATCTGCACATATTGCGCATGGCGATCCTGTTCCGCATACACCGCAACCGTGGGAATCCCCATCTCACGTGCGGTGCGCACTACGCGAAGAGCGATTTCACCGCGATTCGCCACCAGAAGTTTGTTGACATTTTTAGGCATAACGTCAAGTTTGGCCGAACGAACGAAAAATCGGGAACTCGTTTCCCACAAAAGACACGCGATCTTTTTGTAAGGCTCCACAAACGTTACCGAAACTTAGCCAGCCTACGATTGGGGGCATAAGTTGACAAACCATGCATTTTCGTCACTTTTGCGATTGCCGTCATTTCGGCCGTCACCAATCGTCGATTCATCAACAGTAATGCAATCAAACTCAAGGAGAATTATCGTGCGTAACGCAATGCTGACGCTCAAAACCACACTGAAAACCGCTACCAGCGGCACTCTTGGATCCGTACTTAAGCCCGCGCTGTTCGCCGTGCTCATGTGGGCGGCTTCCGCGGCCGGCGCCGTACCGATTCCGGGCACGCCCGTGCCGATCACCTTGCAGACGTTTGTGGTGATGCTGGCCGCGCTGATGCTGCCGTGGAAGCAGGCCGGTGCCGCGATGCTCATGTATCTGGCGGCAGGCGCGGTCGGCCTGCCGGTGTTCGCAGGCGGCGCTTCCACCATGGCATTGGTCGGCCCGAGCGCCGGCTTCCTGATCGGCTTCCTGCCGGCGGCCGTCGTCACTTCGCTGCTCAAGGGCGAGGCCCGCACCGATTCGCTGAAGCACGGTGCGCTGACCGCCGCACGTTATCTGTTCGCCTGCGTCGCCGGCTGCATTGTGCTTGACTATCTGCTTGGCTTCATCGTGCAGTCCGCCATTACCGGCGTTGCGCTGCCGATCGTCGCGATGGCTTCCATGGGATTCATTGCCGGCGACGCGGTCAAGGCCGTTGTCGCTTCCGCCGTGGTCGCAGGTCTTGCCAAGCTGAAGTGAGTGGAACTCGTTACGAACGTTTCCTCACTTGCTGAGCACGCCCACATCAGCCGTGCTCACCCGACGCAACACGCCTTCCTGATCCTCAATGGTCAGGGAGGCGTCGTCGTTTAAAGCGACGGCCTTGCCCCGCAGGGTGGTTCCGTCCACAAAATGCGCTTCGCAAGATTTGCCAAGCGTCCAACAGATCGGAATCATGGCCTCTCTGGCGCGCACGGCCTCACGATGGGGATCCTCCTCGAAATCGGCCAACCGCGAGCGCAATCCTTGCACCCAACGTGCGGCGATCGCATCACGCATAACGGCAGCATCCGGCAGATTATGCACAATCAACTGCAATGACATGGCCATGTCTATCGGCAATCGTTCCTGCGCGATGGCAAGATTCAAACCGACGCCGATCACAATGGCGACGCGATCTCCGCAACCCGTAATCGGCACCATTTCAGCGAGAACGCCACCGAGCTTCCGTCCGTCCACGAAAATATCGTTCGGCCATTTCAACGAAATACCTCCGATATTCTCGTCAAAACCGCC
This sequence comes from Bifidobacterium catenulatum PV20-2, assembly GCF_000800455.1. Taxonomy (NCBI): domain Bacteria; kingdom Bacillati; phylum Actinomycetota; class Actinomycetes; order Bifidobacteriales; family Bifidobacteriaceae; genus Bifidobacterium; species Bifidobacterium catenulatum. The sequence continues at coordinate 356,606 of NZ_CP007456.1, read as the reverse complement.
GCCGCAATCGCGTACCGCACCAACAATCGCATCGCGCACTTCGCAACCGGCGATCATTTGCAGCCAACCGCTGACGGATAAATCGCGCATAATCGAAACAGGAACGCTTACCACCAGCGACACGATGAACGACTCCCCCGGAACGCTCGTCCACGTATGGTCGAGACGCCCGCGACCTGCCGTCTGCTCATTCGCCGCAATGGCCACGATTTCATGCCCGCTCCACGCAGACTTCCCCGCATTCACGCCATTCGCGCCGTGCGTACCGAACAGCACTCCCTCGCGCACCAAATCCGCGGCATACGTATTCGTGGATCCCACGGTGTCGAGCAGCAGCACCTGATCCGCCGCAGCACAAGTACGCGGCATAATCATTGCCGAATCCAAAATCGCCATCATTACTCCCTATCTACTATGGTATGTTCGACGCAACGCAACAGCCAGCACAACAATCGCGCAGACGCTATTCGTCCTGCAGCACTTGGCTGGCCTCATGCTCGCTGGCCACGTTCGCATTGGCCGCCAGCCGCGCATTACGCGACTCGCGCCAGAATTGCAGGCATACGAAACCGAACACGAACGCGACCGGCAGCATATGCCGTTCGAAATTGTTGGCCGGAGCGGTAATCATCACGCCCATGAGCAGCAGCAAGGGCAGATGCCACGACAGCGAACGCCACCGTCGCAGCACCACTTCGGCAGCGCCGACCAGTAGCATTAACGTTACGTACAGATTGCCGTGCGTCACCCAGCCGATCACGGGAATATTGCCCCATCCTTTGGCGAAACCGGCCACCGCATCGCGCCAATCGTGGTTGTACAAGTGTATCCACTTATTGCCACTCTGCACGTAATCGTTGTCCACGTAGTAGTCCATCGACACGTACGGTAAGTCGGCCACGTCGAAATAGCCGAAACACTCCGCGAAAAACGCGTCGAGTGCGATCACGGGATTCGCGACGACGATTTCAAGCCATGCCTTGTTGAAGTTCTTCATGTCGTCTTCGGTGACGGTACGCCACTTGTAGCTGACTTTTTTCGATTGGATACCGGAGGATTTCACCGGGTCGGCGTCCTGCCAGGAGTATGCTTCGGCCATTTGGTCGAGGTTGAAGACGGGTTCGAGCTTTTTCGCTGCGTCCGCCGGAATGCCGTTTGGATTGTATTTGGCAACGCGCGCAATCTGCTGCAGTTGGATGCCCCGGCTTTCGATCGGGTCGCCACCGATGATGGCACCCGTGTTGGTGAGGAATACGATGCCGCCATGAATGAGGATGATCGGCAGCAGCAGTGCCACAAGATAGGTTTTCCAACGTTTTCGATCGTTGATGAGCGCCAGGATCAGGGCGAAGAGAATGATGTACCACGCGTATTTCGCACTGATGAGCATCACACAGCTCGAGATGGTGAGTGCCATTATCGAGCGTTTGCGCAGACGAGTCGGCTTGCCGTTGATGGTGGACAGCGCTTTGATGTGCGTCATATGCAGTTCGTACCACACGCCGAACCACCATACGAATGCGAAAGCGAACAGCGGCGATTTCGTCAGGGAAATCGTGGCGAACACCGCAAGCGGGCACACCATGAAGAACAGAAGTATCACGAATCGGGTTTTCGCACCGGCCCGCAGTCTGGAGGGGCGTGCCACGACGCCCGCTTCGGGATGCGTGTAATCGCGCATATTCCAGCAATCGTGGCGTTCCGGGTGCGAGAAGTCGAATGCGCCGACGCCGAGCCTGCGCCACGGCAGGTTGAAGAATCGGTTGGCGGTCGCCGAACAGCAGAATGCGGCGAACAGCCATTGCAATGCGGCAAGCACCACAATGCCCGCATCGTTGGAGTCGGTGAAATAGCGGGAAACCGCCGCCACCGCGCCGTAGAACACGGTGAGCACAACGTTATGCTGATCGGTCAGGTACGTGGGATTATCCGGCCACATATAATGCGCGGTCGGGTAGATATCCATGGGTACGAACGAGAAGAAGCCGATATACGGCTGCTTCAGACCCATCCACTGGTTCAACGCCCAGCTGAATTCGCGGATTTGCGAACGTATGTCGGCGCCGAATGCGGCCAATAGCGTGGTCGGCACCCACAGCCAGCCGATCACGAACACCAGCATGAGTTTCCACCAGCAGTCGGTGCAACGGGTCAGTTTGCGCCCAAGCCATACGATCATCGCATGGAGGGCACGCCCTGGACGACTGTGCGCAGCGTCATGCAGGTGTCGCAACATAATGCCAAGCACAGTGGTTGGCGTTCCCGCAATCTCGTCGCATAGTCTTTCATACCGACGTACGAAATATCGCGGAAGCACGCGACGGCCGTGTCCGAATCTGACCAGCGCGATGACAATCGAAAAACATATTGCGAAAGCGACCGCCAAATACAGCACGTTCAGCCAGCCAAAATCGGAAAGTCCGCCATCGAACCAATATAACGGCCCGATGGCGCAACACCATGCCACCCACAGGCACGCCAGCACGGCCAGCGTCCAGCTGAGGAATATGCCGACCTTTTCGCCACGCTTTCCGGTTTTTTTGACTTCGCTCATAAGCGGCATAATAGCGGCACTCCCCGAATGAGCCTCACCTTGTTGTCGCCGCCCGTTCAGCGATTCGTTGGATAGACGGCTACACTTGACGCTTATGAACTCCGATCAGACAGACATTCTCGACCTTCTGGCAGGGCACACCGACGACTCGACCATCGAACGGCTCGCTTTTGAATGCCTGATGACGAATCTTACGGATGATCGCGTCGCCTCGTTGATGAACGTGCTCGGATGGCGTGGAAATTTCGATTGCTTCGCGATTGGCGGCACACCGAAGGTAAGTCCCGCCTCGGCTTCGCTGGTCGCGCGCAATGCTGTGCGTGATTTGGGTGGGGAGCATGCGGTCGTCGGCACGTACGGCAGTTTTCTACTGGTGTTGGTCTGCCAGATGGGGGCCGCCACCGCCGAAGTGACGTGCACGTCTGTCATGTCCGCGTTCAGTGAGGATGAGCCGGTGTATTTGAGCCCGGTACGTTCCGGCGTCGTCGGTGCCTCGCATGTGTTGCGTGAAACCTTGTTCTCGCTGCAGGCAGCTCCCGCTTTGGCCTCGCCGTCACGCCCGTTGCGCGCCGACGAATTGCTGCCTGAAAGGGCGCTTTTGGGCGATGACTACGCTCGTGAGGAGCTGTATCAGAACGTGTATCGGGTGCTTCATGGCGACAATCCCGACGATCCGACATTTGTGACGGTTTCCACGTTTTTAAGGAACGGCAGTTCATTGGAGAACACCGCGAAGGATTTGAACGTACATCCGAATACGGTGCGTTATCGTTTGAAGCGTGCCGCGGAAACGACCGGTTGGGATGCGACCGATCCGCGCGACGCATACGTGTTGACGACCGCGCTTGCAATTGGCCGTATGCGCGATCGTTGAAATCACTTCTCTGTTTTAATATCTATCTGATATCTGGTTTCATTGAGATCCTTTGATATTCAGACGATTGCAGGATCATTATTTATTGAATGAGATAGATAATCGCAAGATATATACGAAAAGACCCGCATCTCGCGTTGGGGCAGGATGCGGGTCTTTTGCAAGCTATATAGAAGCTATTTGCAAGCTATATTGCTCAGGCGATGACCGTCGGATCAACCGGGACGCCCGGGTTCATCGTGGAGGTGATGGTCGCCTTGGTGACGTAGCGACCCTTCACGGTGGACGGCTTCAGACGCTTGATTTCGTCGGCAACAGCCTTGAAGTTCTCGTCGAGAGCCTGCTCGGTGAAGGAGAGCTTGCCGATGAGGAAGCTCAGGTTGCCGTTCTTGTCAACGCGGAAGTCGACCTTGCCGCCCTTGATGTCCTTGATGGCCTTGGTGACGTCCATGGTCACGGTGCCGGTCTTCGGGTTCGGCATGAGGCCACGCGGACCGAGCACGCGACCGAGGCGGCCGACCTTGCCCATCATGTCCGGAGTAGCCACCACGGAATCGAAGTCAAGGAAGCCGTTGGCGACCTTCTGCACGAGATCGTCGTCACCGACGATGTCGGCGCCAGCCTCGAGAGCCTCGGTGGCCTTCGGGCCACGGGCGAACACGAGGACCTTGGCGGTCTTACCGGTGCCGTTCGGCAGGTTGACGGAACCGCGGACCAGCTGGTCGGCCTTGCGCGGATCCACGTTCAGGCGCAGCACGGCCTCAACGGTCTGATCGAACTTGTACTCCGGCATGCTCTTGACGAGAGCGATGGCTTCGTTAGCGGTGTAAAGATTGTTGCGATCGATCTTCTCAGAAGCTTCGCGGTACTTCTTGGAACGCTTTACCATTTGTCCCTCTCCTCTCAGTCGGTAACCGTGATACCCATCGAGCGGGCGGTGCCCTCGATGATCTTCATGCCGGCTTCGACGTCGCGTGCGGACAGATCAGCCATCTTGATTTCGGCGATCTCACGGACCTGAGCCTTGGTGACGGAGCCGACCTTGTGGGTCAGCGGGTTTTCGGTACCCTTCTGGATGCCCGCGGCCTTCTTCAGCAGAGCTGCCGCCGGCGGGGTCTTCAGAATGAAAGTGAAGGAACGATCTTCGAAAACGGTGATCTCAACAGGGATGACCTGGCCCATCTTGTCCTGCGTGGCAGCGTTGTACTGCTTGCAGAAGTCCATGATGTTCACGCCATGGGAACCCAGTGCCGGGCCCAGCGGCGGGGCCGGGTTGGCCTTGCCAGCCTGAATCTGGAGCTTGAGAAGCGCCGAGACTTTCTTCTTAGGAGCCATTGTATGGTTCTTCTTTCTGTAGAAGCGGTGGTAGCGGCACCGGAGTAGGTCTCCCGCGTCCGGTTCCTTCCGCAACGTATATTGCTGTGCTGTGCTAGCGGATTCCGTACCCTCATTCAGGCACGCCAAACCCTCCAGACACAAGCTTTCCCATTGTGCCCACTCCCCCAGACAAAAAAGACCCCGCACCATGCGGGGTCTTTCAAAATCCTTATTGCTTACTGAATTTAATAATGCGTGCGACTATTAAATTTCAGGACAGTTTTTCTACCTGGTTGAAGCCCAACTCCACTGGCGTGTCGCGACCGAAGATGGACACGAGCACCGTGAGCTTCTGGGTGGTAGGCTCAACGTCGGAGACGACAGCTGCCATGGTGGTGAACGGACCGTCGGTGACGGTGACCTGATCGCCAACGGCGTAGGAGACTTCAAGGACGCGCTTCTTGTTGGCGGCCGGCTTGTCGCCAGCCTTCTTGAGCGCTTCGGAGGCGATCATTGGAGCCATCATGGAAACGACTTCCTTGCGGCTCAGCGGCGCCGGTTCCTTGGTCGGGCCAACGAAGCCGGTGACACCTTCGGTTTCACGAACGATACGACGGGCGTTCTCATCCGGAAGCATGCGAATCAGCACGTAGCCGGGAACACGCACGCGGGTGATGACCTTCTTGCCCTTTTCAGTGTGCTTTTCGACCTCTTCCATCGGCACTTCAATCTGGAAGATCTTGTCTTCCATGCCGAAGCTCGCCACACGGGATTCAACGTTGGTCTTCACACGCTTCTCGTAGCCGGAGTAGGTGTGCAGCACATACCATTTGCCTTCGAGGGTGCGCAGGCTGTTGGAGAAGTCTTCGACGGCCTTGGCGCCGGCATCCTGTTCGTCGTCTTTCTCGCCCTCTTCGGACTCATCGGAAGCGACTTCGGCAGTCGGCTCTGCCTCAACGGTCTCATCGGCGGTTTCCTGAACGCTTTCGCCTTCGGCCGGCAGCGCCTCAACGGCGGCCACGGCCTCGAGATCAGCTTCAGGAGCCTCGTCGAGGTTGTCGGAAAACACTTCGTCAGTCATGCAGTTTCACCTTCAAGTTGTTGCTCAGCCGAAGATCCACAGGGTCAGCTTGCCCAGACCGTAGTCCATGCCGGTGACCAGTGCCATCAGGAACAGCACGAAAATGAACACGGCGAGCGCCCAGAAGAACAGCTCTTTGCTGGTTGGGGTTACGACCTTGCGGAGTTCGTCGATAATCTGTTTGATGAACAAGCCAATTCGCATGAAGATGTTCGGCTTAACGGCCTTTTCGCTATTTTTTGCCTTCGCCATAATAATCCTCCGCTGAGCTTGTTGCAAGAAGCTTGGCAGGGAAGGCGGGACTCGAACCCACAACCTACGGTTTTGGAGACCGTTGCGCTACCAATTGCGCCACTTCCCTAGGTGTACTCTGCCGTTTCTACTTGCTGGCGAGGATTTTATGCGAAAAACCACGCAAGAAGTAAGCGGCAAAACCGCCAAGTCGAAATAATAGCGGGTATTTGCGACTTAGTCCAACCGTTTTTTAAAGAAACCTCTCAAAACCGCTATTTTCCAACGAAAAAAAGATTCGCACCCGGCATGTCACCGTGGTGCGAATCGTACGAAAAGCTTCAGTCAGGTCAGTATCAGGCTTCGACCCACTGCTTCATGCGTTTCATGCCCTCGACCAGATCGTCGTCGGCAAGCGCATACGAGAATCGCAGGTAGCCGGGAGCACCGAACGCTTCACCTGGAACGGCCGCTACATGGCCTTCGTCAAGCAATGCCGCAGCCAGCTCGGACGTGCTCGCATAGGAGGTCTTGCTTGCGCCGAGCGGCTTGTTCAGCAGGGCGCTCACATCGGCGAACGCATAGAATGCACCGGTCGGCGTCGGGCAGTTCACACCCTCAATATCGTTCAACGCGGCGACGATGGTCTGACGGCGCTTGTCGAAAGCCTCGCGCATCTCGTACACTGCATCGAGCGAGCCGGACACGGCCGCGATTGCGGCGCGTTGGGAGATATTGTTCACGTTGGACGTCATATGCCCCTGCAGCTTGGACGCGGCCTTGGCCACGTCGAGAGGAGCGATCATCCAGCCGACACGCCAGCCGGGCATGGCATACGTTTTGGCCACGCCGTTGAGTACCAGCAGCTGACCACGCACTTCGGGCACTGCAGCGCCGACATACGTGGTTTTTGCGCCATCGTAGTTGAGATGCTCGTAGATTTCGTCGGAAATCACCCACACATGATGTTCCACCGCCCATTCACCGATCGCCTTGACGGTTTCCGGCTTCCATACGGCACCCGTCGGATTGTTCGGCGTGTTCACGATGATGGCTTTCGTACGTTCGGTACGCGCTTTTTCGAGATCTTCAAGACTTGGTTCGAAATTGCGGTCGGCACCAGCGAACACTTCGACAGGCACGCCTCCGGCCAGTTTCACCGCTTCCGGATAGCTCGTCCAATACGGCGTCGGAATGATGACTTCGTCGCCTTCGTCAAGCAGGATTTGAAATGCCGAGTACACGGCCTGCTTGCCACCGTTGGTTACGATAACCTGGTTCGGATCGACTTCGTAACCGGAATCGCGCAACGTTTTTTCTGCGATTGCCTTGCGTAGTTCCGGCAAACCTGCCGTTGGGGTGTAACGATAGTTCTTCGGATCCTGCACCGCTTCGGCCGCAGCTGCGACAATCGGAGCCGGAGTCGGGAAGTTCGGCTCGCCCGCGCCAAATCCAATGACGTCGATTCCTTCAGCCTTCATCGCTTTCGCTTTGGAATCAACGGCCAGAGTAGCGCTCGGAGCCACGCGGTTAATACGTTCGGAAAGAGTCTGCCAATCAGCCATAGTCATGCTTGCCATGCTAACCCTCCCGCCCGAAAAACAACAACCTTCTGGCAGAATTTGGTTGATTTTTCTGTTTCCTTTTCGTTCCTTTGTCTGGTGTCCGGTAGGGACTGGCAGAAGTCGGCATGCGACACGCTCCGGACACCTGCCGATAAATATTTCTACACCAAAACGAGATTGTCGCGGTGGACTAGGGGGTGTGCGTATTCTTCGCCGAGGAAACGCTTGAGCTGGGCGGTATTACGGCCGAGCATTTGCGGAATCTCTTCGGAGTCGAATCCTACTAGGCCTTTTGCGAGATGCTCTCCCATTTCGTTGTCGATCCACACCGCGTCTCCGGCGGCGAAATCGCCCTTCACTTCGAGCACTCCGGCTGCGAGCAGACTGGCCGCTCCCCCACGCACCGCGTTGGATGCGCCCGCGTCGGCCACCAGAGTACCTTGCGGGTGGGCCGCGAAGCCAATCCATAGGCGGCGCGAAGAGCCACGGTCGTTGATTGGTGCGAATGCGGTGCCGACCGGGTCTCCCATCATGGCCGGGCCTGCGTTCGACGCGCAGGTGAGCACTGCGGGAATGCCGGAAACTGCCGCCACGCGGGCTGCTTCCATTTTGGTGACCATGCCGCCGGTGCCCACATTTGATCCCGTGCCGCCGACCTGCACGTTGGCGAGCGCGTCTTCCACGTTCGGCACGTAGCTGATGCGTTTCGATCCGGGTTCGCTTGGGGGTGCCGTGTAGAGCGCATCCACGTCGGTGAGGAGTACGAGGGCGTCGGCGACAACGATGTTGGCGATCAATGCGGAGAGGCGGTCGTTGTCTCCGAATCGGATTTCATTGGATGCGAGCGAGTCGTTTTCGTTGATGATTGGCACCGCGCCCAGGTCGAGCAGTCTTTCGAGAGTGCGTCGCACGTTGCGGTATTGCTGTGGCGCGATGGTGTCGGATACGGTGATGAGGATCTGCCCGACGCGTAGTCCGTAGTGTGCGAAAGCGTTCTCGTATTGTGCCATGAGCAGGCCTTGGCCTACGGCCGCGCATGCCTGCTGGTCAGCCACGTCGGTTGGTCGCGCGTCGAAGCCAAGGGAACCGAATCCGGCTGCGATGGCGCCGGAGGAGACGAGCACCACACGCCCGCCCATGAGTCGTACGCGTGCGATGGCCGCCACAAGCGCGTTGAGCCGTTCCGGATCGAGGTGGCCGCTTGGCTTGGTCAGCGAGCTGGATCCCACTTTCACCACGATGGTTTGCGCTTCGGCGATGGCTCGGCGCACTTGGGCTTGCGATGGCGTGTTCATGGTTCCTCCAGGCGTTCGAATGGCCGAAAAGAAAACCCGCCGACATGCCAATCGGCACATCAGCGGGCGTATTGCTGCTTCTATTGTTCCACGTTTTCGGATTCGGTGGTTTCGCCGCGTCCGAAGAAGCTGGTTTCGTCATGTCGGTCGTCGTCCACGGAAGGATCGGCCCAGTGTCCGGCCTTGCGTTCGGCCATCATGGCTTCGCGCACGGCTTGGCGTGCATCCATCATTTCGTGGTACTGGCGACGGCGTTCCGCGTTGGTGCGGCGCTGCGAACGACCGTCCTGTTCCTGCAGTCGCAGGTCGACGCCTCGTGCGCCAAGCTGGGCACCGTCGAGCATTTCCGCGCCCGCAGCAATGGTCGGATCCCAATCGAATTCCACGGCTCGCGCACCCTTGCCGATGCGTACTTCATCACCCGGCTTGGCGCCCTTGTTGCGCAGTTCGTCTTCAACACCGAGCTTGGCGAGGCGGTCTGCCAGGTAGCCGACCGCTTCGTCGTTGTCGAAGTTGGTTTGCATGACCCAACGTTCCGGCTTGGTGCCAAGCACTTCATACCAGACGTCGCCGTTGCCGGCTTCCTTGCGTTCCACGGTGAAGTCAAGCGCGGTGCCGCCTTCGTCGTTGCGACGGCGACGATTGCGAGGCTCTTCAAGCGGCTTGATAACCACACGCGCTTCTTCTTCGGCCTGTTCGCGTTTGGCGACTTCCTTGCGCATGTCGGCGACCATGGCTGCCAACGCCCAGTTGAGTTCTTTCAAACCTTCATGGGATGCGGTGGAGATGACATACACGTTGAGGCCGAGTTTTTCGAATTCCGGTTTGACGAATTCGGCCAATTCCTTGGCTTCCGGCATATCGACCTTGTTGAGGATGATGATGCGGGGGCGTTCGGGGATTGGGATCGCGCCCAATGGCAGTTCCAGCTTGTCTGCATATTCGGCCAGCTCGTGTTCGAGCGCCTTGTAGTCGCTCATCGGATCACGGTCGGGTTCCAGCGTGGCACAGTCGATTACGTGGGCGATGATTTCGGTGCGTTCGATGTGGCGCAGGAATTCAAGGCCGAGGCCTTTGCCTTGCGAGGCTCCCGGAATCAAGCCTGGCACGTCGGCGATGGTGTAACGCATGTCTCCTGCCATGACCACGCCAAGATTCGGCACGAGCGTGGTGAACGGGTAGTCGGCGATTTTCGGCTTGGCGGAGCTCATGGCTGCGATCAGGCTGGATTTGCCTGCGGACGGGAAGCCCACCAATGCCACGTCGGCGATGGATTTGAGTTCGAGGATGACATCGCGTTCCTCACCTGGCTCGCCAAGCAATGCGAAGCCCGGGGCTCGACGTGTGCGGTTGGCCAGTGCGGCGTTGCCAAGACCACCATTGCCGCCTGCGGCCACGACGAACTTGTCGCCGGCGTGGCGAAGATCGGCGAGCTGTTCGCCCGGATGCTTGGGCTTGCCTTGCGGCCCTTTGGCTTCGAAAATCACGGTGCCCACGGGAACGGGCAGAATCAGATCGGCGCCTTTGGAACCGTCTTTGGTGTCGCCCAAGCCCATGGTGCCGCTTCCAGCCTCACGGTGGGGCATGAAACGGTAGTCGAGCAGGCTGTTGGCGTTCTGGTCGGCCAAGAAGATCACGGAACCACCGTCACCGCCGTTGCCGCCATTCGGGCCTGCCAGCGGCTTGTATTTTTCCCTACGGATGCCGGCGGAACCGTTGCCGCCGTCTCCGCCCTTCACATGGACGGTCACGCGATCGACGAAATCACTCATGTATCTACCTTAATCGTTTGTTCGAAACGGTCCGATTTATTGTCCGTTCGCAAGTCTGCATGCATGTTCTGCATGCAACGTTACGTGACGTTTGGGACGGACTGGAGGAAAACAATCCTCAGCGATCATAAAAATAAAGAAAAGCCGCGTCCACAACGGGCGCGGCTTTATCTTATAAGCGTTGATTGCGCGTATTTCAGGCGGCGATCACGTCGACGACCTTGCGGTCGCGACGAACGCCGAACTTCACGCTGCCGTCCTTGAGGGCGAACAGGGTGTGGTCCTTGCCCATGCCGACGTTCTCACCCGGGTGGAACTTGGTGCCACGCTGACGAACGATGATGTTGCCGGCCACGACGGCTTCGCCGCCGAACTTCTTCACACCGAGGTATTGCGCGTTTGAATCGCGACCGTTGCGCGAGCTGGACGCGCCCTTCTTATGTGCCATGTCTGTTCCTTTCGGTCCTTGACTCTAACCCTGCGCCAATCAGGCGATAGCCGTGATCTTGACAGCGGTCAGCTGCTGGCGATGGCCCTTGCGACGAGCAACGCCGGTCTTGTTCTTATACTTCATGATGCTGATCTTCGGACCCTTGGCCTCATCGTTGACAACCTCAGCCTTGACGCTGACGTTGGCGAGATCCTTGGCACCGAGGACAACCTTGGAGCCGTCCACAACGAGAGCAACCGGGAATTCCACGGTTTCGCCCTTCTTAGCCTCGAGACGGTTGACGTAGATGACGTCACCGACCTCAACCTTTTCCTGATGGCCGCCGGCCTTCACAATCGCGTACATATCCGTTCCTTTATTAACTTGGAAAGCTTACTGCCCGGCACGTTCGAGCCTCGCGGCCAGACACCAGCAATCTAATCTACACATACCCGCGTACAACCGCAAGTCTGTTTCCGGCGTGTCAGGTTGACAGACCGGAATAATCATTTATTCTTCTATGCCTCCTCGCCCAGTTCCGCATTGTTGGCGGCCACGGCAGCCGCCGCAATCTGCGCGAGTTTGGCCTTCACGTCCGGCGAGGAACCTTTCGGCACCTGCACGTCCGTGCCGTGACCATGCTTGTTGGTTTTGACGAACGGGTCGCCGCCCTTCAAGGCGTACGGATCGTCATAATCCGCGGACACGGTCGGCTCGTCGTGAAGAATGAATCCGCGGCCCTTGCAGGTCGGGCATTCCTCGGAGAAGGCCTCTACCAAGCCCTGTCCGATGCGCTTTCGCGTCATCTGCACCAGGCCAAGCGAGGTGACTTCGGCCACCTGATGCTTGGTACGGTCGCGAGCCAGGCATTCCACCAGTCTGCGCAGCACCAGATCACGGTTGGCCGGCATGACCATGTCGACGAAGTCGATCATCACCATGCCGCCGATATCGCGCAGGCGCAGCTGACGTGCGATCTCTTCGGAAGCTTCGAGGTTGCAGCGGGTCACCGTCTCCTCAAGACTCTTGCCGCGGCCGATGAAACGGCCGGTGTTCACGTCGATGGTGGTCATGGCTTCGGTGCGGTCGATCACGATCGAACCGCCCGACGGCAGGTAAACCTGACGTTCCATGCCCTTGCGCAGCTGGGAGTCGATCTGCCACTTGTCGAACACGTCTTTGCCTTCATGTTCGGCCGGATCCCACTTTTCAAGCTTGTCCTTCAAGTCGGGAGCCATGGTGTCGAGATATTCCTCGATACGGCCGTACACGCGGTCACCTTCAACGATCATCTTGGAGAAGTCGTCGTTGAAGATGTCTCGCACCACGCGGATCGCCACATCCGGCTCGCCTTGCAGCAGCTTCGGACGCTTGCCGTGCAGGAATTCGTCACGCTTGGCGGTGATGCGTTCCCACTGGCGCACCAAGCTTTCGAGATCCTTGGTGATCGCCTCTTCGGAAGCGCCTTCCGCAGCGGTACGAATGATCACGCCCATGTCTTTCGGAGCAACCTTCGACACGATGTTCTTGAGGCGGGAACGTTCGCGCTCGCTGAGCTTGCGGCTCACGCCCGTCATGCCACCGGATGGCACGAGCACCAGGAAACGGCCCGCAAGGGTGACCTGCGAGGTCAGTCGTGCGCCCTTGTGCCCGATCGGATCCTTGGTGACCTGCACGAGCACCGGGTCTCCCGACTTGAACGCGAGTTCGATGCGGCGAGGCTGGCCTTCCAAACGCGCGGAATCCCAGTTCACCTCACCCGCATATAGCACGCCGTTGCGCGCCTGGCCGATGTCTACGAACGCGGCCTCCATGCTCGGCAGCACGTTCTGCACGCGGCCAAGATAGATGTTGCCCACTGTGGCGACTTCCTGAATGTCGGACACGTAATGCTCGACAAGCACGTTGTCTTCGATCACGGAAATCTGCGTGTGGCGTTCGCGCTCGCGCACCACCATCAGGCGGTCCACATGTTCGCGGCGAGCCAGGAAATCCTGTTCCATGAGCTGGCTTTGACGGCTACGCTCGCGGCGATTGTCACGACGGCGCTGCTTCTTGGCCTCAAGTCGAGTCGAACCCTCGACATCGGTAATCTCGTCGATGTACTGCTGCTTGCGGGAACGGCGTACGAGCGGCTCTTCCTGCTCCTCGGACTTCGCGCCGCCGCGGCGACGGCGACGGCGACGGGTCACCGTGCCCTCTTCCTCATCATCCTCCTCACGGCGGCGACGAGACTCACCTTCGACGTTCCCCTGCTGCTGTTCGTCAGCTTCCTCACGATTGCCACGGCCACGACGGCGACGACGGGTGCGCGTCGGCTGCTCGTCATCATCATCGTCACCACGACTGCCACGTGTTTCGTCGTCGATAGGCGCGTACGTGATATCGTCGAGGATCAAATCCTCTTCAATCTGCTCGACTTCGGCAGCAGCTCGACGTTCCTGCGCGTTCAAACGACGGGAACGATGGGACTTGCGAAATCCGCCTTCCTCATCGTTTTCCGCATCATCATTACGATTGTCACGTTCGTTGCGTTCACTGCGATTGTCTTCGGAACGCTCTTCGTCGGCAACGTCACGATTACGACGGCGACGACGACGGGTCGCATGGCCCTCATCCTGCGCATCGTCATGATCCTGCATATTGCGATCATTGCGAGATTCACGAGAATCGTCACGATCATCATCGGACCTGTTACGGGAATCCGCAACAGACGGCAAAACCGGCTCCTGGAACAGCAGCGACATCATCGGACGCGGATTATGACGGACCTCATGGCCTTCCGGCAACATATCGACCGCATCAAGCGCACGTTCTTCAAACGATTCCTCATCACGGGAATCATCGACGGCACTGCGGCGGCGACGACGCGGCATCTCGTCATACTCATCCGCATCTTCAACGGAACGACGACGGCGACGCAGACGATCCTCATCCCGCTCATCCTCGACCTGCACCGCGCGGCGGCGACGAGTACGCGTCGACTGCTCATCGGCAATCTCACGAACATCATCGTCGGGCCGGGCCGAACGACGACGGCGACGAGTCGGGCGAGACATGCCATCGGAATCGCCATCATCACTGGAAACAGCGACATCACCGGCATCATGTGCAGGCTGCGCAACCGGCAACTTCGGCTCTTCGAACAGCGGGGTCGCGGCATGCTCCTCGACCTTCAATTCCAAAGACACGCCGGCGGCTCCAACCCCACGTACCACACGACGACCGCCACGACGGCGACGCGGTGCAGGATCAGACTGGGCCGATTCGAATTTCACAACATTCACGACATGCTCAGGCGATGCCACGGCTTCGACCTGATCGAAGCCCTCATTGGTATTAGGCACAATGGCTCCTCGACGGCACGCTGCAATCGCGCCGCCCACGCTTAGGCCTCATACGGTTCTCACACCACGCTCTCACCGTGGCCGCGCATCATGGCGCCCGTAGGAAGCAACTTCCGTCAAAAGTCCTCATCATGCGACGGCGGACACCGGCGCTCGCGGGCACACATGAACTTCACGCGAGGGGATCAACGCCATCGGATGCATTGGTGATTTGCAGAACCACCGTCTATAAGTATGACACAAAAAACAACGGAGCGTGACATGACGGGAAATTTTCCGGATCCCGCAACCCGCCGCCCGCTTTCCCCGCCCGCAAATCCCAGACCCCGTCTGCACAAGTCGTTTTTCCGTCTACACAAGTCGCAGATCGGGGTGCTTTCTTAGGTTGTGCAGACAGAAGACGGAAAACAACAAACAGCCGATAGCAGGCAGAAAACAGAAGGCAGAAAAAGGCAGCAGACAGCTACTTCAGCCAGTCTTCAAGCAGATTGGTCATCAACAGCAAATCCGATTCCGGCAGCTGCTCGTCGTGCTTGTGTGCCAGCAACGGACTGCCCGCGCCTAGATTCACTGCGGGAATGCCCAGCATCGAGAATCGCGCCACATCCGTCCAGCCAAGCTTAGCCAGAGGCTCACGCCCAGTGCGCTCGCGCACCAATTCCACCAGCGACTGCGCGAGCGGCGACGTCAACCCCGGACGTGCGGAAGGCGACTCGTCTTTCATCTCAATGCCGAAGCCTTCGAACACGCCGCCTGTGGCGACATGCTCGCCGTTACCCAATTCCGCACCGGCATCCGCGCCAATCATCAGCGCCTTCGCCTCAGCCAACGACTTGTCGGGGGCAAAACGGTAGTTGACATGCACGCGGCATTCGTCGGGGATCACATTCGTGCCTTTGCCGCCTGAAATCAGCGTGGCATTCAGCCCCTCCTGATACGTCAGGCCATCCACTTCAATCGCACGATTTTCATAAGCGTTCAGCCGGTTCAGAATCTCAGCGGCCGCATGAATGGCGTTCTTGCCCATCCACGCTCGCGCCGAATGTGCCGCAATGCCATGCGTGATCACGTCGAAACGCATCGTGCCATTGCAGCCACCTTCAATACCGCAATCGGTCGGCTCGCCAATAATCGCAAAATCGCCGGAAATCCAATCAGGATGCGCTTCGACCACCTTGCGTAGGCCGTTCTTTTCGGCAGCAACCTCTTCGTGGTCGTAGAACACGTATGTCAGATCGTATTTCGCATCCGTCAACGTGGCCGCCAAATACAGCATCACTGCGTCGGAGCCCTTCATATCGGTGGCACCGCGCCCCCATATCACGCGCTCCTTCTCATGGCCGGCGGCAACATCCTCGCGAATCAGCGGATTGCCTGGTTCCAGCCATCGCGGCGGGAAGTTGTCGATCACCGGCACTGTGTCAAGATGCCCGGCGAGAATCACGCGGCGTTCACGTCCGGAATTCGTGGACGCAACCAGCGTATCGCCATGCCTGCGTACCGTAAGATGCGCCTGCTTGTTCAGAAACGCTTCGACGGCATCGGTCAACGGCCCTTCGTCGTCGCTCACGGAATAGGATCCCATGATCTGTTCCATCAGCCCGTTCAGCTGCTCCTGCCTGGTAGCGGAAGCGGAAAATCCAATCTCAAGTTTGTTCATACCGCCCATTATCCAGCACCACCAGAACCGACATCGCCGTTCGACAACGCTTTTGAGACGGGTCGGATGTTATCCATATGCATGGTGCAACACTGGATAGCGGCCAAACCAACGGCCGAGAGCGAAAGGAAGAGTGTCATGCTGGGTCTGTTAAGCGCATTGGAAGGCTTCTGCGTCATTGGCATCGTCATCGGCACCGGTTACGTGGCCGCGCGCATGCGCATAGGCGGATCTACCGCGCAGATGGTGCTCAACAGGTTCAGCTTTTTCGTATCGAGCCCGTGCCTGATGTTCGCCATCCTGTCCAAGGAGAGAATCTTCGAGATATTCCACTCCTCCATTGTTGTGGCGTTCTTCTCGGCCGTGCTGGTCGGATTGGTGTTTCTGATCCTCAATAGGCTGTTCTTCCATCTGAAGGCGGCGGATGCCACCATCGGCGCGTTGAATTCCCTGTATCTGAACTCCAACAACATCGGTCTGCCGATCGCCACGTACATTCTGGGCAATCCCGCTTTGGTCGCGCCGATTCTGGTCATGCAACAGGCGGTGTTCACACCGATCGGCCTGACCGTGCTCGACGTGACCACCAAAGGCAAGGTCTCCACGAGGGAGATTCTGAAGCAGCCGCTGCATCAGCCGCTGCTTATCGGTTCGCTGCTGGGCATCGCCGTATCCGCGCTTTCCGCAAAAGCCGGTCATTTCGTGGTGCCGGACTGTATTTACGATCCGACCGACATGATCGGCGATTCCGCAGTACCGATGATTCTGATGGCGTTCGGCATGTCGTTGCACGGCACAAAGCCGTTGCAGGATAAGTCGAATATTCCGGCGGTATTCACGGTGGCCGCTTTGAAGAACATTGTGATGCCGATCATCGCGTTCCTGCTGTCGTATTTCGTGATGGGCTTCCGCGGCGCCACGCTGTACGCGTGCGTGGTGCTCGCCGCCCTGCCGACCGGGCAGAACGTCTACAACTACGCGGCGCGGTACAACGTGGGTCTCTCGTTCGCACGCGACGGCATTCTCTTCTCGACACTGACCTCACCGATCTTCATCGCAATCATCGCGGTGCTCCTCGGCTGATCTCGCCAGTCCTCGCCGCGGTATCCACGACCGCCGCGGCGAGGCCATCAATCGTCCGTACGGTAGCCGGCATGACCGAGCTCGTGCGCCGCATGATTCGCGGCACACCCTCCGAGCACCATCAGCGCATAACACAAGCCGATTCCCGCGGCCAACGTAAGCAACGAAGCCGGATTGAGCAACGACATTGCCAGAATCGGAAACAGCAACAACACCGAGCACCCTAATGAAACGGCCATCACCGTGTTGAGCGGGGTGATCACTTCCATCATGCGTGCCTTGTCGAGCGTCGCCTCATCCGTGCCTTCCAACGCAAGCATGCGGTACTCGTCGGCCTGGTCGTAGACGTTGCCCGTCTGCATCACGCCGGAACTGACGGCGGCGAGCACCGCGGCAAAGGCGAGCGTCAGGAAACCACCCATCGCTATATCGCGCATGTACAGCATAGATGGGTCGAACGGGTCGTGGTTGCCTCCGATTCCGGTGGCGAGCAATCCGCACACCGACGTCATCCCCGCGATGAACACAGCGAGCGCCACACCGGACACGTTGCGCCAAGCACGCTTGGGATTGTCGAGGATACGGCGCATGGCAATCATAGTGGCCGCGTCCTTCGGGTGTTTCGCACGCGATCTGGCGCGCATCGCCACCACCCAGGTACCGACGACGTTCACCATGGCGAAGCCGAGGAAGAAGACGCCGAAGATGATGGCGTAGACCACCATCTGACCCAAGTGCGCGAATGCGGAGATGCTGTTGAGCAGCAGGTAGCCTACGGCCAACACGGCAAGAAAAATCAGTGCACGCCATGCGGACGGCATGGGTTGTCCGGTACGTTGCATCACGCCAAGCGGGGTGATGGACACGCGGCGTAGGGCGACCAGCGCGGAGACCAAGGCAAGCAGCGTGACTCCGACGGTCACAGCCGCCAGGGCAGGCAGTCCCACCCACAACTGTTCGAAGGTGAAATGCTGGTTTTGGAAGTCGAGCAGCATGATCGCCGGTATCAGCGCGAAGTAGCCGGTCATGCCAACCAGCGCGCCAAGCAGAGCCTGGCCACCCGCATCGAGCGCGGTGAGTTTCGTGACCTGCGCGGTGGTGGCGCCCGCAAGTCGCAGTGCGGCGAGACGTGCGTCCCTGCGGGAGGCCGCGAGACGGGCCGCCGAGCCGGCGAGCGCCACGAACGGCACGATGAGTAGCAGACTGGCGAATGCGGCGAGCATCACATAGCCGTCGGAATAGGTGTTCATGACGGCTGTGGCCTGGTCGGCCGTCCAATGGCCGTCGCCGACCGTGGCAACGAGCTTGTCGGCGTGCGCCAGGGCTTTGGACCATGTTTCGTATGTACCGGGCGCGCACTTGTTGGAATCGATCATGCAACCGAACGTGTGGTCGGCGGAGGCCCGCCAGATGAAGCCATGCAGGCCTCCGAGCACGGTTAGGAAGACGGCGGTGGCGGATGCGAAGGCAACGA
This sequence comes from Bifidobacterium catenulatum PV20-2, assembly GCF_000800455.1. NCBI lineage: Bacteria > Bacillati > Actinomycetota > Actinomycetes > Bifidobacteriales > Bifidobacteriaceae > Bifidobacterium > Bifidobacterium catenulatum. Next base: position 337,923 of record NZ_CP007456.1, on the reverse strand, counting down.
TGGCCAGCGCAGAGGTGCGGCCGGATGTGCCGCGGGTGCCGGAGCGGTGGAACAATCGCCATAATCGGAACATGTTCATCGTGCGCCTCCGGCGGTAGGTTGGGATTGCTGCGGCGAGCTCAACCTGCCATCACGCATAGTAACGGTGGCATCGCAGAATGCGGCCACGTTCGAATCGTGCGTCACCACGACCACGGCCGCGCCGGTCTGTCGTGCGGTCCGCATGAGAATGCTCATGATTTCGTGGCCGGTGGTCTGGTCGAGCGCGCCGGTCGGTTCATCGGCGAAGATGACTGCCGGCTGCGCGGCGAGCGCACGTGCGATGGCGATGCGCTGCATCTGGCCGCCGCTCATTTCGCCGGGACGTCGTTGCGCGAGCTGGCGCAATCCCAATCGTTCCAGCCATAGCATGGCCGTGTCGGTGGCCTGCTGGTAGCTTGCGCCGCCCAGCATCATCGGCAACGCGATGTTTTCGATGGCCGGCAGTTCCGGCAGCAGTTGTCCGGATTGGAAGACGAAGCCGAAGGCGCTGCGGCGCAGTTTGGTGCGGTCAGCGTCACTCAACCGCGCTAGGTTGGCACCGCGAAACATCACATTGCCGGCTGTCGGGGTGATGATGCCGGCGAGTGCGTGCAGTAACGTCGATTTGCCGGAACCGGACGGTCCCATGACCGCGATGCTTTCGCCTGCCTGGATGCCGAAATCTACGTGATTGAGCGCCAACATGTGTGTTGCGTTTGGTGTCGCCTGTTGGGTCGAATAATCCATGACCAGATCGGTCGCCTGAAGTATGTGTTCCATGTTTCCTACGGTACGGAAACGGATTGGTCCCGGCCATCAGACGGCGGGATGAACTTACAGGTTTCCTTCCGGCATGCATCATCCGCAAGGATTAGCGTAATCGCGGACTGCGGATGAGATGCCGTATGTCAGACGAGGTGCCAGGACAGGCGGTGCAGGTCGCTGGGGCCGTGTTCGACGATGGCTTCGCGGTGTGCCGCCGATCCGTAGCCTTTGTTGTTGGCCCATTCGTAGGGCGCATATTGCGGCTGCGCGGCGAGTTTGACCATGAGTCGGTCTCGTGTGACTTTGGCGATGACGGCCGCCGTCGCCACGGTCGCGCAATGCCGGTCGCCTTTGACTTTGCAGGTCACGTCCGCCGGAATTGGCACATCGGGTGCGTCGAAGGTGTTGAGCGCTTTGGTGATGTAGTCGTTCGGCCCGTCAAGAATCGCGCCGATTTTCAGATTGTTCAACGCTTCCGATGATTCAGAAGACCCCGCGATTCCAGCAGATTCACCCCCGCCAATGCCAAGCTTGCGTTCCGCTTCGGCGAGCGCCCGCAGTGCCGCCACGCCGAGAGCGTACGAAATACCCCATTCGTCGATTTCCGTATTGGAGGCCGCTCCGACCGCCCATGCGGCGCACCATTGTTCGAGTTCGTCGAAGATGGCTTCGCGCTTGTGTTCGGTCAGCATTTTGGAGTCGGCCACGCCTTTCGGCACTTCCAGATGCGAAGATTCTTGTGAGCCTCCTTGCGAAGCTCCAGCCGCCCCATCCAAGTCACGCGCCCAAATCGCAGCCGCACCAACCATTACCGGCCCTGCGAGAGATCCACGCCCCACCTCGTCAAAGCCGACGATCACATCATAGCCTTGTTCGGCAATAGCGCGTTCCAAATCCAATGTGGGAATTACGGAAACCGCCATCAGACCGCCGAGCCTCCTTCCGGAACGTCGGCGAACACTTCATGGTGCGCATCGAGCCCGCCGATGCGGTTCAATGGCCAATATTTCGCGAGTCCGACACCCACTACGTCGGAAATGGGCACGAGTCCATGTGAGGAATCGTTCTGATGGTAGCGCGAATCGGCGGAATTGGCGCGATTGTCGCCCATAACGAACACGTGTCCTTCGGTCACGGTCACGTTGAACGCGAATGAACTGGGGTCCACGCCTGGGCGAATGTATGCGCTTTCGTCAATCGCCACACCATTGATGGTGATCGGCTTGCCCGGCCCTTCGCATGCCACGGTGTCTCCTGGCAGTCCGATGAGTCGTTTGATGAGGTAGTCGCCGCCGAGTTTGCTGCTGTCTTCCTGCTGCAACCAGTGGTCGGGGTCTTTGAACACCACCACGTCGCCGCGTTTCAGGTCGAAGACTTTCGGGGTGAGTTTCGAGGTGATCACGCGGTCGCCTGGTTCGATGGTGTTCATCATGGATCCGGAGGGAATCACGTAGAATCCGAGCAGGAAAATACGTATCAGCAGCACGATAATAATTGGAATTCCGCACCAAACCAAGGTGTCGCGCAAGCCAAAGCTGTCGCCGCTATTGTTTTCTTCTTTGGCATGCCTCATACATGATTCCTTTATCGTCCGGTTTGCACACTGACCCTTATCATAGCGGCCAAGAATAGAAAAAGGCCCTCCAGCCGTAAGGCTGAGGGCCAATTTCACGCTTTATTTGCGTTTGAAACTCACTTCTCGGAGTTGTCGCGGCGCTCAACGATACGAGCGGCCTTACCGCGCAGGTTGCGCAGGTAGTACAGCTTGGCGCGACGCACACGGCCCTTACGGACCACCTTGATGGAGTCGATGACCGGGGAGTGCAGCGGGAAGCGGCGCTCCACACCGGTGCCGAAGCTAATCTTACGAACAACGAAGGTCTCACGAACGCCGCCGCCCTGACGAGCGATCACAACGCCGGTGAAGGCCTGGATACGGGAGTTGTTGCCTTCCTGGATCTTCACGTTGACTTCAACGGTGTCACCCGGACGGAATGCCGGGATTTCCTCGGCCGGCTTCAGGTGCTTGGCGTCAAATGCTTCAATAGCGTTAACCATTGTGTTTCCTCGAGTCGCCGCCGCATATCAGCGCACAGGTAAGGGCTTCACGATTTTCGCAAATTCGTTCTGCCTGGTATGTTCTTCGCAGGTCTGCCTGCGAAGGATTGCCAATCCGCCGAAAATCGCGGCAACTCACGTTCGTGCAACTTGCGTTCGCAAAGTTTGCGTTCGTGCAAAGTTCCGCTCAATCTTGCGATTGTTTCCGGCTGGACCCGAAGGGACCCAGGATTATGCGGCGTCCTGAATCCCGGCACAGCAATATTCAAAAATACCCCACCCACCAGACCTCACGCCGCCCAAAACTCGCCGCAAAAGTTCTTAATGATTGACTATTTCAAAGAATGGCTATTATCTGCGGAAAATACTGCTCCTATGCATGATATGCACTTCATTGTGCTGATTTCGCACGAAACGCGGAGCTTGGATATTTGGAAATGATGGTTCAGGGGCAACAAAAAGGGCTCTGCACCGAAATGCAGAGCCCTTTGGAAGTTATTGCGCTACGGCGCTATATGCGTCGCTGAACGCAGCGTTCTGATTTCTCTGAAATCAGAACTTGCGATTTGCGCGGTAGAACTTGATCAGGGACTGGGTGGAAGCGTCCTGAGCGGCCAGAGCCTCGTCATCCTGGGAGATGGCCGGGGTGATCTGCTTGGCAAGCTGCTTGCCCAGCTCAACGCCCCACTGATCGTAGGAGTCCAGACCCCACACGGTGCCTTCAACGAAGGTGATGTGCTCGTACAGGGCGATGAGCTCGCCGATTGCGAACGGGGTCAGTGCCACGCCGAAGATGGAGGTGGTCGGGCGGTTGCCGGTGAACACGCGGGCCGGAACGATCTCTTCCGGAGTGCCTTCTGCGCGCACTTCGTCAGCGGTCTTGCCGAAGGCCAGAGCCTTGGTCTGTGCGAAGTAGTTGCCGAGGAACAGCTCGTGCACGTCCTGGTCGCCGTCCTTGGTCGGGTTCGGGGTGTTCACGAACGCGATGAAGTCGGCCGGAATCAGCTGAGTGCCCTGGTGAATCAGCTGGTAGAAGGCGTGCTGGCCGTTGGTGCCCGGCTCGCCCCAGAAGATTTCGCCGGTTTCGGAGGTGACCGGGGTGCCGTCCCAACGCACGGACTTGCCGTTGGATTCCATGGTCAGCTGCTGCAGGTAAGCCGGGAAGCGGTGCAGGTACTGGTCGTACGGCAGCACGGCGTGGGAGGCGACCTTGAAGAAGTTGCGGTACCACACGTTCAGCATGCCGAGCAGCACGACCACGTTCTTCTCGAACGGGGTGTTGGCGAAGTATTCGTCGATCTCGTGGAAGCCGTGCAGGAACTCTTCGAAGCGTTCCGGTCCGAACACCACGGCGAGGGAGGTGCCGACGGCTGCGTCCACGGAGTAGCGGCCGCCAACCCAGTTCCAGAAGCCGAAGGCGTTGGCCGGGTCGATGCCGAACTCGGCGACCTTCTCCAGGTTGGTGGAGACGGCGACGAAGTGCTTCTTGATGGCTTCGGCGTTCTTCTCGTCGGAGCCGTCGACTGCGCCGGCGGCCTTGAGGGCGTCGAGCAGCCAAGTGCGGGCTTCACGAGCGTTGGTCAGGGTTTCCAGGGTGGTGAAGGTCTTGGAAACGACGATGAACAGGGTGGTCTCCGGGTCGAGGCCCTTGGTCTTTTCGGCCAGATCGTTCGGGTCGATGTTGGAGATGTAGCGTGCGGAGATGCCTGCGTCAGCGTACGGCTTCAGTGCTTCGTACACCATGACGGGACCCAGGTCGGAACCGCCGATGCCGATGTTGACCACGGTTTCGATCTTCTTGCCGGAGACACCGGTCCATTCGCCGGAACGAACCTTGTCGGCGAAGGCGTAGATGCGGCCAAGCACTTCGCGCACGTCCTTGACGGTGTCCTGTCCGTCAACGATGTACTTGCCTTCGTCTTCGGCCGGGCGGCGCAGTGCGGTGTGCAGCACGGCGCGGTCTTCGGTGTTGTTGATGTGCACGCCGGTGTACATGGCCTTGGTGCGCTCGTCGAGCTTGACGGCCTTGGCGAGGTCTGCGAACAGCTGCAGGGTTTCCGGCTTGATCAGGTTCTTGGACAGGTCGAAGTGCAGATCGCCCGCATCGAAGCTCAGCTTCTCGACGCGCTCGGCGTCATCGGCGAACCACTGCTTGAGGCTGATGCCTTCGGACTGCAGCTCATCGTAGTGCTTCTGCAGTGCGGCCCACTCCGGGGTCTTGGTGGCGTCAACAGGAGGATTGATGGCCATGGTGTGTAGGTCCTTTCATCATCACTATGAAGCGGAACGAGCTGAGGATCTCTGCAGATTTCCGCATGCCGCATTCCGTATCTCTTCATCTCACAAGATACCCACAAAATAAGACAGAACAACACAAAAATGTTTCCTGAATTAACACATTCGCCAGGATTCGCAATATAGTGCGGTTCCGACCACCTTCATCTTCGACATGCACACTTTTGACGATTACTGAAATCGTGTGCATAGTTCCGCCTCAAGTCTTCGTCACGCTTCCAAACATGTAATAAACGAAACGATCGCATTATGCAGTGAACGACAAGAAAATGGCACTGCAACTACCAGCAAGCAATCATTCAACGACTTCGCGTTCTGCAGGGTCACAAACAATCTCCTGCACCCGGTAAAGATCTCCTTGCCGCTCTTATGCGAGCGCGACGAACACGAAGTGAGCGCCAGTCATCAGCAGCAAACTGATAATCGCAGTAATCGACAGCGTAAAACCAGCAAGCTTCGCATTGCCAAGCACCTTGTCGGTAAACAGCGTGGAAAACACGGCAATCGGCGCCAAGCAGCACAAGGCGGCCGTCTCACGAATCTCAGCACTGAACGGAAGCAGCAGCCAAGCCGCAGCGGCAAACGCAATACCGAACGGCAGTCGCCAACCAATCACCTTGAGAAGCTTCAACACATCCTGCCTGCCAGACGGCAAATCCATAAGCATGCCCACCATCAGCATCGCACAGAACGAATTCGCGTTAGAAAGCGGCTGCACAAGCGTGGCAATAATGTCAGGAATCTTCACGTTAGCGAGCGTGAGAATAATCATCACCAAGTACGTGTCGAACGGAACCGAACCGAAGAACCCCTTGAACACATTGCGGGCCAAAGCCTTGCGGGCAAGACGCTTGGCATCCTTGTCTTTCAGCTTCACATGCGGGAGCGTGGGCGCATTGCCCTGATACTGCTCGGTAAGCGGCATGCCAGGCTTGATATGCAGCAGCGTCTGCGTCATCACATTCGTGCCGGCAGCAACCATCACGCAATTGCCAATGTCGAACATAGCGGCGGGCACGATCGCACCCGTGCCAAGAAAAGCCTGCACTACGGGGAAACAGAAGCAACCAACGTTGAAGCCGGAGCCGTTCAACATCATGAACGCGCGATCCTGCACCGGACGATGGCGGGACGTCAGGAAAACCACGACCGGCGGAATGAACGCAACGATCAGGCCGAACAGCGCAATCAGCAACAGGCTGGAATCATGCGGATTCGTAGCAAACGAATAGACAATCGCGCCCGGCAGCACCAAATTGAAAATAGCGGTCTGCATAATGCGATAATCGCGATCCTTGAACAGGCCGGCTCGCTTGAACAGATATCCGGCGAGGATAATCAGTAGCAACGCAACAGGCTGAATCAGCGCAGACACAACATCCCCCTAATCCTTAGGATTCTCTTCCTATCCAAAGTCATCTTAGGAGCATCCCACGCCACCAAACCGATTCCCCACAGCCCTAATTCCCCGCCCACTGGAATAATCCACCACTCAAAGCCATCCCAGCGGAAAAACATCCATTCACTGGAAGAATCGGGATGAAAACGTGCGAAATGCTCTCAAAAAAGGCTCATTGAATGGTCTACGATGGCCAAGAACAGGCAGGCTTCCGCCGTTTTCTGAAAGTGCGCGAGATGGGACTTGAACCCACACGTCAAAGACACAGGAACCTAAATCCTGCGCGTCTACCAATTCCGCCACTCGCGCAAGTAGCCATACCGGAACGAAACGCTCCTGATATGCAAAACCCTAGATGCTTTCACATCTAGGGCGCTGGAGCCACTTGACAGAATCGAACTGTCGACCTGCTCATTACGAGTGAGCCGCTCTACCGACTGAGCTAAAGTGGCAATGCCCGGCATGCATACGCCATCCGCGCACAAGACACAAAGCCTATCAGAAAAACTCATCCCGCGCAAATCCGCGTCGCGTCCACCTTTCCACTTTCAGTGTGGTGCAGGCCCGACCCCTAGGACTAGCGGCGCAGGAGTTTGTGGGCAAGATCGCTCACGCCGCAGCGCAGCCTGCTCACCGGAAGCGTGAATTCGCCCGGCAGTTCCTCAACGTAGCCGTTGAAGCCCTGCTTGAACTCCAACACGCCGCGTCCATCGTCTTCCGGGTCGTCGAACACTCCCGAAATGCCATAGAAGTTGTACCGCGTCACCCCCCGTTCCAAGCAACGCGACATCATCTCATGCTGCAAGGCGGTGGGCGCGTAGAACTTGGCGTAACGGTCGTCGGATCCACTGGAGAAATACACCAGCTCGCGTTCATGCCACATGAACAGACCTACGGCGACCGGCACCACTTCTCCGTCACGAGCGATGCGCTCATGCGCGTCCTCGATGCGGCGACGTGCGGACTCCACATTCTTCCGAGCCGTATCGAGCTTCTTGCGCACATCATCCGGGTACTTCGTATGCTCAAGCGAACGCTCCAAGCGTTCCGCGTCTTTCGAAAACTTCGCCAGCTTTTCTTCCCATGATTGCAGATAGCGGTCAAGATGCACTTCCGCCACCATGAACTCGGCCTTGTCTCCAAACGCGTCATATACGCGTTCGAAATAATCAAGGCTACGGTTGGCGAAATGCTGGCGTTCGCTACTCAGCTCGCAAATATCGTGGAACACGTTCAGCTCGCTACGATTCAGGCGTCGAACCTCCACGCCGCTGTTCCGCGCGATCTTGACGTTACGACGCGTGTTCTTCGCATACGAAGCGAGCAGTTCGCCGGCGTTCGAGAACTCGCTCAAGTCCTTAACGTAATTCCAACGGTTCATCAGGGCATCGTACCCACGTGTGAAGCCAGCATGTTTCCAGCCCAGCCGCTCGTACTCCCGTACCATCTCATCATTGGGTTCGCCCATGGCCTTGCCCTGCGAATCACGAACGCAATACACCTGGTTGGGCCAGCACGTCAGGCTGATGGCATGAACCCGTTTGGCGACCTCTCGCAAACCGTCGGTCAACGCGGTCATCTGCTCGCCGTCATTCCCATTGCACAACGGGCCAAGCCACAACGAACCTTCCACGCCGAAACGCCCTTGCGAAAAAGCCACCAACGCGCCGGCCACCGGAGCATCGTGCGCATCCACCACTCCGACATACTGCGTCTGCATGCCTTCAGATTGCGCCAAAACCGCCATTTCGGAAGTCTGCTGGAATCCGCCGTACTCGCTCGCAGCGGAAAGGGCATCAAATTCACCGGCGCTCAGCTCACGCACATTCCATTCAGACGATTCTCGCTCTTGTTCCTCACTCGCGTTCATTTCTCGCGCCACGATCCGCACTGCCTTTCATTATTCAAACCGGCTAAAAGCCCCTTTTCCCAAGGGCGATAACCTAGTCTGACCTACAGTCGCTGTCAACCGCGTTCACATAACCCTCGCGCGCCTATAAGTCCGCGCCCAGAAACCTCCAAGCAAAGGACGAGCTAGCGGCGCAGGAGTTTGCGTACGGAAGTCTTGAGCTTGAATGCCAACGGGCGCACGGGAAGCACGAACGAACCCATGAGTTCCTCAACATACCCGTTGAAACCTTGCTTGAATTCGAGCACGCCACGGCCTTCGCTGTTCGGATCGTCGAACACGCCGTCGATGCCGTAGAAGTTGTAGCGAGTCACGCCACGCTCCACGCACAGATGCAGCATGGCGTCATGCTGAATAAGCGCGGAAGCGTAGAACGGCTTGTACTTCTCCACGCTGCCCGAGAACAGATACACCGTTTCACGCGCATGTTCCACGAACAGGGAGGCCGCCGCCGGAAGCACGTCACCATCTTTGGCATACTCGGCCGCTTCAGCCAAACGCTTTTCCGCCGCCGCAAGGTTGCGGGACTCTTCCCCTAACTGGCGTCCCGTTTTGGTGGTCGGATGCTCATCGTATTTGGCCTGCAGCGTATCGACCTTCTTCTGCAAGACATCGCGCTTGGATTCCATGTCGGCAATATATTCGCCGATGTGAATCTGCGCCACCATGAAGTGGGCTTTGCTACCATAGGCTTGCTTGAACTTGCGGAAGTACGCTTCACCGCGATATTCGAAATTACGGCGTTCGGCGGTGACTTGCTCGATGTCGGCAAACACCTGCAGCTCGTCTTCGCTTAGCTCGCGCACATGCACGCCCATGGATGCGGCACGTTTCACGCTCCACTGCGTGCGCTTGTCATACGACTTGAGCAGTGACTTTTCGTCGGTAATGCCAGTCAGGTCTTTCAAGTAGCGCCAGCGCGGCACCGCAGTGTAGCCGATTGTGAAGCCATCATGTATGAAGCCGAGCTTTTTCAACGTTTCCACGGCATCATCAGCAGGAGCACCACCTTGGTCGGCTGGCAGTTCGCCGCCATGCGAGTCATGCAGGCAGTATGGCATTTCCGGCACGATTTCCATCTGTGCGGAACCTTTCGCCTTCGCGTGCTGCTTGAGTTGGGTCATGAAATATTCGGTCAATTCGCGATCGCGATAGTCACACAAGGGGCCGTCGTGCACCACACTGAAGGTGGAAAGGCGGCTGCGATGCGTTTCGAACAGCGCTCCCGCAACGATTTTGCCGTTTTCTTGAACGCCAAGGTATTCCACTTCGATTCCTTGGCCGGCACGCAGACGGCCTGCGGCAGAGGTCTGCTGGAAGTTGCCGTCCGCGTGATGTGCGGAAAAATCGTCAAACGCCTCCGGACTCAACGTAACCAGAGAAAATGCTCGCATGTAATCCTACCCCTTCATGCTGGTTGATTACGAGATTGATTGCCGTACGCAACCAGCATGATGGTAGCACGAGTCAAAGGACGGTGATTTCGGTAGGGATCACCGGATCGCCCTTCATGAGGCTTTGCGCACCGATCGGCAGTTCGGCCAGCGCCTGAGCGCGATAATTATGCGCGTTGACGATAGCTTCGTGCCCCTGATAGTCGGAGTTGATTTCGCCGTTGGACACGTAGTCGACCAGCAGATCCTTCCAGCCTTCTTCCGGTTGGTATGTGGCAAGCTGCTTTTCGGAACCGGAAATCACATGTTCGCAATCGGCCAGCGAATACTCGTACGAGCGGAACGCAAGCTTGCGACCCGGAACCGTGGCCTTGTCCTTCGACTTCTTGGCCACCGGCTGCATGTCGCCGGCGGAATTCTCGCGTTCGGTCAGCTTATACACCATCGCGCAGGTCGGAGCGCCCGATCCGGTGACGAGCATGGTGCCCACACCATACGAATCGACCGGCGCGGTCTGCAGCGATGCGAGCGCATACTCATCCAAATCGTTGGTAACGGTGATCTTCGTGTTGGTGGCACCCAACGCGTCCAGCTGGTTGCGCACACGCTGCGCCAGCGACGCCAAGTCGCCGGAATCGATACGCACGCCGCCCAATTCGGGGCCAGCCACCTCAACAGCCGTCTTCACAGCCTCTTCAATGTTGTACGTGTCGACCAGCAGCGTGGTGTTCTTGCCAAGCGCGGCGATCTGCGATTCAAACGCGCTACGCTCGTCATCATGCACCAGCGTAAAGCAGTGCGCGGCCGTGCCAATGGCCTTCAAACCATACATTTGCGCGGCCAGCAGATTGGCCGTGCCTTTGAAACCACCCACTACGGCGGCGCGGGCTGCGGCAACGGCGGCCCACTCGTTCGTTCGGCGGCCGCCCATATCCATGCATGGGCGATCCTTCGCTGCGCTGACCATGCGGGACGCCGCCGACGCAACCGCGGAATCGTAATTCAGAATGCTCAGCAACAGCGTTTCCAGCAGCGTGCACTCGCCGAACGTGCCTTCGACTTGCAGAATTGGCGAATTCGGGAAGAACATCTCACCTTCGCGATAGCCCTTGATTGAACCGGAGAAATGGAAATTCTCAAGCCATTTGATGGTTTCAGGGCCTACCACCTTGCGATCTGCAAGAAATTTCAGATCATTATCGTCAAGATGGAAGTTTTCAAGCGCGTCAAGAATGCGTCCTTGCCCGGCGGCCACTCCGTAGTGGCGGCCAAGCGGCAGGTGGCGGGTGAAAATTTCGAATACGCACTTGCGATTGGCGGTGCCGTCCCTCAGACACGCGTCAAGCATGGTGTATTCGTACATGTCGGTCATGAGTGCAGGTGAATAATCCAGCATTTCCAAAGCCTTTCTGACTTTTGGTGAAACTGACCATAAGCGTAGGCCTCGCCGCGGCCACACACAGGTTTTCGTTCCATCATACGTGCTTGCATGCCTGCATTACGTGAGACAAACGCGGAAACGACGCAAAATGGTCGCAAGACGATTGCAAACGATTCACGCACCTCAAGACGGGTTTTCGGCTGGTGATACTGTTTTTTCGGAAAATACAAGCGATTGTTGATCGTGTAATCAATCGAAAGCAGAGAAATCAACGATGGTAGCGATTAAAGACATGTTGGACGGGCAGACGGTAATTCGTGCGGACGGACGTAAGGTGGATGAGCTGCGTCCGGTGCGCATCACTCGTCATTTCACGGATGTTCCGGAAGGGTCCGTGCTCGTGGAATGCGGCAATACGCGCGTAATGTGCACGGCCACGTTCACCGCAGGCGTGCCTCGTTGGCGCAAGGACTCCGGCCTGGGCTGGGTCACCGCAGAATATGCGATGCTGCCGCGAGCCACCGCAGACCGCACTGATCGCGAATCCGTGCGCGGCAAGATCGGCGGACGCACGCACGAGATCAGCCGACTGATCGGACGCTGCCTGCGTGGCGTGGTCGACATGAAGGCGCTCGGCGAAAACCAGGTGCAGATCGACTGCGACGTGCTGCAAGCTGACGGCGGCACCCGAACCGCATCGATCACCGGCGCGTACGTGGCGCTCGTGGACGCCATGCGTTGGGCCGAGAAGCGCAAGCACATCAGGTCTGCCGACCGCGTGATCAAAGACAGTGTTTCCGCCGTGTCCGTGGGCGTGATTGACGGCAAGCCGATGCTTGATCTGCCGTATATCGAAGACAGCAAGGCCATGACCGACATGAATGTGGCCATGACCGGATCCGGCGAATTCATTGAGATTCAGGGCACCGCGGAGCATCGTCCGTTCAACCGCGCCGAGCTGAACGAGCTGCTCGATCTGGCGGAAAAGGGCAACAAGGAACTGCAGGCCGCACAGCAGGCCGCGCTCGCACAGGACTGAAACGGCCGCAAGCCAATCGTAGGCTGGCCTCGCAAAACGAGCGTAGGTCAGGCAAGCCAGGGCACGTCAAGCGCACGTCAGGCAAGCCGACATCAACGAAGCAACGAACAGCAACGAAAGGAATCGGAACGTGAGAATCATCGTCGCAACCCATAACGAAGGCAAACTCGTTGAAATCAATCGCATTCTGGAAGATTGCCTGGGTGAGGACGCGACTCAGGTGGAGCTGGTGTCCGCCGGCTCGCTGAATCTGCCGGATCCGGTGGAAGACGGCGTGACCTTCCAAGAGAATGCGCTACTCAAGGCCCGCGACGTGGCAGCGCGCACAGGCTGCCCGGCGATCGCCGACGATTCCGGCCTGATCGTCGACGTGATGGGCAATGCCCCCGGCATTCTTTCCGCACGTTGGTCGGGCAAGCATGGCGACGACAAAGCCAATAATGCGCTGCTGCTCGCGCAGATCGCCGACATTCCGGACGCCAAGCGTACCGCGCGTTTCCGTTGCGCAGCCGCGCTGGTGGTGCCGGAAACCGAAGCTGGCGCCGGCACCGACGGCCGTTATACGATTGCCAGCGAGACTGTGGAAATCGGCGAAATGCCGGGTGTGCTGCTGCATGGACCACATGGCGAGCATGGCTTCGGATATGATCCACTGTTCGTGCCCGACGATCAGCCCGCCCGTGCCACGGAAGCGGGCGAGAAACTCACTTCCGCGCAGATGGAACCGGCCGAAAAGAACTCCATCTCCCACCGAGGCAAGGCCTTGCGTGCTCTGCTGCCGTCCGTGGCCGCCCTGCTGAAGTAAGAGAAGCAAGGCCGACGCGGGGTCGAACAAGCCGTCGCAAGACAAGACGCAACAATTGCTATCAGGTGTGGAACCGTAGTTTACGGTTCCACACCTTTTGTTTGCCGATTCTCACCGAACGCCACCGAACCTCACCGTTTCCGATCTTCGCCAACCGGACGCCACCGGGCGGCACCGATCTCCATCAATCGTCACTAATCTTCACCGATCGTCGGCACGAAAATCCCTGCCATCGTAGTTCGACCAATCCGGGTACGGCTCGCCGGTTTCAATACTGTGCTGAATATCGCGGTACAAGTGCAGTTTGCGCAATACATGCATGTACGCTTCTTCCAGCGCGGCCCGCTGCTCCAGAATCGCATGATGCCGCGATTCCAACAATTCCAACATGTCCGCGATATGTGCGCGCTCATCCTTTTCGTAGGCGAAGAAGCGCTTGAGTTCGTCGATGCTCATGCCCGCATGTTTGAAGCAGGCGATCGCCTTGAGCCGCCCAATATGCGCGTCGGTGTACACGCGCCGCCCCGCATCGTCGCGTTCCACATTGCACAGCAGCCCCTGATCCTCGTAATAGCGCAAGGTTGACGTCTGCACATGGAATCGTTGCGCAACCTCACGAATCGTATATGTTGCCATCTTCCCGTCTCATTTCTACGTTTTCTGCGATTTTGCGATTCCTTGCGATTGGCAATCATCGGAAAACACACTATCGACGATATTTGCGTTCAAGTTTACTTGAAGTGCGACGATAGAATCGTTGATAAACTCACGGCATGCGCTGTCACAAGTAACACAGCGCACAGCGGAATACGCATAGTTTTCAAGGAGGAACAATGCTCGAACCGACCACCGTCTACACGCCGTCACCCACCCGATACGACTCCATGACCTACAACCATGTGGGTGCGAGCGGTCTGAAACTTCCAGCGGTTTCGCTCGGTTTTTGGCATAATTTCGGCGATATTACGCCATACGCCACCATGCGCGACATCGTGTTCACCGCATTCGACAACGGCATCACGCATTTCGACCTCGCCAACAATTACGGCCCCGAACCGGGCAGCGCGGAAAAGAACTGCGGCCGTCTCTTGCACGAATATTTCCATCATCATCGTGACGAACTGATCATCAGCACCAAAGCCGGCTACGAAATGTGGCTCGGCCCCTACGGCGATCTCGGCAGCCGCAAATATCTGCTCGCCTCCCTCGATCAGAGCCTCGAACGTCTCGGCCTTGACTACGTCGACATTTTCTACCATCACCACATGGATTCCTCCACGCCGCTCGAAGAAACCATGGGCGCACTGGCAACCGCCGTGCAAAGCGGCAAAGCGCTGTACGTGGGCTTGAGCAACTACGACGGCCCGACGCTCGAAAAGGCCACCGCAATCCTCGATGAGCTGCACGTGCCGTTCATCATCAACCAGAACCGCTACAACATTTTCGACCGCACTGTGGAACGCAACGGCTTGAAGGAAACCGCAAAAAAGCTCGGCAAAGGCCTCATCACATTCTCGCCGCTCGAGCAGGGCCTGCTCACGAACCGCTATCTCAACGGCGTGCCCGCAGACAGCCGCATCGCACATGACGGCCGCTTCCTCAAGGAAAGCGCGTTGACACCGGAACGCCTGCAGCAGATCCGCGACCTGAACGACCTTGCCGCCGAACGTGGTCAGACGCTCGCCGAAATGGCGCTCGCCTGGCTGCTGCACGACGGTTACGTAACGTCCGTGCTTGTCGGCGCATCCCGCCCGCAGCAGCTGCTCGACAATATCGGCGCGCTGAAGAACACCACGTTCAGCGATGAGGAGCTGCGCCGCATCGACGAAATCTCGCTGCGCTAAACGCGGATATTTCAAAAAAGCAAGCCGACAATAAAACGCGATAGCAATAAAAATCTGCCAAGACAATCTAAATTATCGAAAACAATTTCGATACAGAGACCATCTCGGCAGATTTTTTATACGTGATAGCGTTCGGCAATCTTCAGAAATCTCAGTGAAATTCCAAAATCACCATACGACGAGAAATACGATGAGAAAAACGATCAGAAGTTGGAGTTCATCATTTCGTCGTAGATGCGTTTGCAATCCGGGCATACCGGGAACTGCGAAGGATCACGCTTCGGCACCCACACCTTGCCGCACAACGCCACCACCGGTCGGCCGGTGCGACGGGACTCGGCAATGCGATCGCGCGACACATAATGTGCGAAACGATCCGCATCACCATTGCCGCCATCATCCAGCTTCGTCTCCTCTTCGGGACGTTCCAGCACCGCAGTGCCGGTACCAGCATCCGGATTGGAAAGCGGCGAGACCGGATCAGCCTCGTCAATGAAGCCGTCGCGATCCCCAAACATCGAAAATGCCATAATCAACTCCTCAAATACGCCGCAACCGCGGCACCACTGCCTCCATCATAGCCATGAAAACCCACATATTCGCCGACACTTCGCGTAATTTCACGCAACCGCGGTACGCTTGAGGCTATGACAATTGCAGTTTGCCCCGGGTCGTACGACCCAGTAACCGCCGGACATTTGGACGTCATCGAACGTTGCGCGCGTTTTTTCGATGAAGTGCATGTTGTGGTGGCGGTGAACGCGGCGAAAACACCGATGTTTTCCGAAGAGACCCGCGTTGAGATCATCCGTAAGGCGCTTGAAAAGCGGAATTGCCGCAATATCAAGGTTTCTTCAACAACCGGACTGATTACCGACTATTGCAAAAAGGTCGGCGCGACGGTTATTGTGAAGGGTCTTCGCCAGAATGGCGATTATGAGGCCGAGTTGGGTATGGCGTTAGTCAATCGCAAGCTTGCCGATGTGGAAACGCTGTTTTTGCCGGCGGCACCTGATTTGGAACATATTTCCAGTTCGATAGTGAAAGATGTGGCTCGCCACGGCGGCGATGTGACTGGCATGGTGCCCGATTGCGTGATTCCGCTGCTCGGCGAAGCGCTTAACAATGAAAAGAGAGCATGATGGGTGAAGAAACGAATGCGTACGATCCGGCTGACAGCCAGTTTGACGACGACGTGACTGCCGAACGCCCAATCGATCGGACGGCCCAGTCCGGTCAGAAGGCGCAAGCCACGGAACGCGCCGCCGAGCCGATCAAACCGTTGATTTCCATGTCTGATCTGCCGGATTTACGCAACACGTTCAATCCCAACGCGCCGCTGGACGATTCCAACGATTTGAGCCGCGACGAATTCACCACCGTGTACGACATCATCGACAAACTCGAATCGGCATTGGACGAAGCGAAACCGATACTGTTCTTCCCCGGCAGCGTGCGCGTCGACCGCGACGAATTCACCGAACAGCTCGACCAGTTGAAGAAAATGATGCCGGTGCAGCTGGAACGCGCCTCGGCGTTGATGCGTGAGTCGGAACGACGTTTGGAAAGCGCGCAGACGCAAGCCAACGCCATCGTCGCTTCGGCGCAATCGCGTGCGGCAGACACGATACGTGAAGCCAACGAGCAGGCGCAATTCCTCGCCGGGCAGGAAAACGTGACCGAACTGGCTCGGCAGAAGGCGCGTGCTATTCTCGACCAAGCGCAAGCCAGGGCCGACCATCTCACGCAGGGAGCCGACAAATACTGCACCACGGTGATGGAAACGCTGCAACAGCAGCTCGGCAAGCTTGGCAACGACGTGCAGGCGGGATTGAACGTACTGTATGATCGCCAGCGCGAAGCGAGCACGCATGTGCCGCATCTTGACGCAAACGACTATCCGGAAAGCTGAATGGAAGGCTGAACATGGCACGTATCGAAGATTCCCCGTGGGCGATTTCCGTGGCGCAGGTCGCCTCACGAGCCGGGCAAAGCAAGGAGATCGACGCGACTTTCCCCGCACCGAGCGGCATCGGCGATGAGATCGTCGGCGTTGAGGAGGGTGCTGACGTCGCTGTTGTCGGATCGTTTGATTCGATTGTTGACGGCTTGATTTTCAACGCCCGTATCAGCGCCCCCGTGCATGCGGAATGCACCCGTTGCTTGAAACCGATCAAGCGCGATTGGACGGTGAACGTCACCTCGTTCTTCCCGTATGAAGACAAGTCCGCAAACGTTACGTCCGGTAAGGGCGGCAAAAATGGCAAGGGCGGCGTCAAGGAAGAAGAAGTCGACATTATTGCCGGCGAAGACGAGTCGGAAGATTCGTATCCGCTGCTTGAAGGCGGCTCCTGGGCCGATATCGAGGCTTTGCTGCGCGACACGCTGGTTGAGGAACTGCCGCTGCAACCGTTGTGCAAACCGGATTGCTTGGGATTGTGCTCGCAGTGCGGTGCCGATTTGAACGAGGAACCGGACCATCATCATGATGTGACCGATATTCGTTTTGCCGCTTTGGAGGGGTTGAAGGCCCAGCTGGAAGGCAATAAATAGACTGCGAACAGGACTGATTTCGCTTGGGTTTCGTTCGGATTTTGCTTGGGTTTTGCAGTTTGTACGGAGCACAAGTTAAGATACTGAACGCTTAAGCTCAATCGTTCGAACGAAACAGAGGAAACACAATGGCACTGCCTAAGTACAAGACCTCGCGCGCGAATACTCATTCTCGCCGCGCAAACTGGAAGGCCAAGGCCGCCCAGACCGTTACCTGCCCGAATTGTGGCGCTCCGTCGCTGCCGCACATGGCCTGCCCGAGCTGCGGCGCCTACCGCGGCCGCGTGTACCGCGAGGCTGTCCGCTCCATCCACACCAAGTGAGTGGCTGCCGAGTAACGGCATAAAGCATTAAAACCCTGCCATCGACGGGTGGCAGGGTTTTTGTATATTTCAGGCTGCGCACTTGGCCATGTGCATTCGCACGCACCCGACCATCCCACCTCGCATCCGCCGAGTATCGCATCCACCGAATATCCGCGCATTCCCCTGTATTTCCGCCTCGACATGGGCGGAGAGTAGACTGAATGAGATTGTTGTTTGCATAGCAATCGGCCAGATTCGCTGGCTTGTTGCCACGTACGCAACGTCCCGAACAGCGCGGCGAGCTTCGCCGCCGCATACCCACTACGAAACCGAGGACGATTATGACCCAGAACAACACCGACGCATCCGCCGTTTCCGAAGGCGAGATGACCGCCAACGCATTGCTTGAAGCACTTGGTACCACGCTCGAACCCGACCTGCTGGTCGAAGCGCTCACCCATCGATCCTTCTCGCACGAGAACCCTGGCGCAAAAAACTACGAACGTTTGGAATTCCTTGGCGACGCCGTGCTTGAGCTCGTCTCCACGGAAACCCTGTACAAGGCGCATCCCGACATGAACGAGGGGCAGCTTGCGAAAATGCGCGCGAAAGCCGTTTCCGAGGAATCCTTGAGCAAAATCGCTCGCGAAAAACTCAATGCAGGCCCGTACATCCTGCTCGGTCATGGCGAAAGCGATCAGGGCGGCGCTGATAAAAGCTCGATTTTGTGCGATATCGTCGAATCGTTGATCGGTGCGACGTTCATTCAGCATGGCATTGACGAGGCACGTCGCGTTGTGCATCATCTTGTTGACGAAACGCTTGCGGAAGTCGCGACGGAAGGCCCAGCCCTCGATTGGAAAACCTCGCTTACCGTCAAAGCGCATGGCATGGGCTTCGGCGAACCGCGCTACCAGATGTCGGTTTCCGGTCCGGAATATGCGCAAGTGTTCACCGCGAACGTCATGCTGGGCGAAAGCGACGAAATCATCAGCACCGGCACAGGCACCAGCAAGCGCAAGGCGCAACTCGCCGCAGCCGAAGAAGGTTGGAAGGCGCTAGACAATCGCAAGCCTGAGGCGCAAAACGTCCGTAAGCATCGCAAACATCATCACAAGCACAGCGGCAACGAAAGTAACGGCAGCAACGGCGAAAACAACGAAAGCGCCAACAAGTAGCCAAAAACAGCCAACAAGCGGCCGCAAATCCGCCCTCTCATACCGCCGCGGAACGCAATACGCCAGAATATGGCACGAATCCGGCATATTCTCCTGTCAGCCGATAGCATAGACTGATTACTAGCGAAGGATTGCGATTCGCAAGTCGCCACAAGCGATTGCGCCGCTTTCCGATGATAGGGTTCGGCTGATTGCGTGCACCGAAACGCGGCAGCATACCCCCGTAAGAAAGTTCCACGAGCGAATATGAGAGGGAACATGGTGTTACCTACGCCCCTGCAGGCATTCAGCGGCATGCCCAAGGCAGCCGCAACCACTGAAAAGCAGACCATTGTTGACGGCGAGAAGATGACCGGCGCCGAAGCGCTGGTACGTTCGCTGGAAGATCTGGGCGTCAAGGATGTTTTCGGCGTTCCAGGCGGCGCGATTCTGCCGGTATACGATGCAATCAATAATGAAACCAGCTTCCGTTTTGTGCTGATGCGTCACGAACAGGCCGCAGGTCATGCGGCTGAAGGCTATGCCGTATCGACCGGTCAAGTCGGTGTGTGCATCGTCACGTCCGGCCCGGGCGCCACGAACATGATCACCCCGATCGCCGACGCGAACATGGATTCCGTGCCGATGGTGGTCATCACCGGCCAGGTCGGCGTGAACGCCATTGGCACCGACGCCTTCCAGGAAGCCGATATCGTCGGCGCAACCTACCCGGTAGTCAAGCATTCCTATCTGGTCACGCGTGCGCAGGATATTCCGCGCGTGCTCGCCGAAGCGCACTATGTGGCACGTTCCGGCCGCCCTGGTCCGGTGGTGGTTGACGTCACCAAAACCGCGCAGACCGGCGACATGTACTATTCGTGGCCGCAGCGCATGATTCTGCCCGGCTACAACCCCACTACGAAGGCTCACGGCCGCGTGCTTTCCGACGCTGCGAAGCTGTTCGAGCAGTCGTACCGTCCGGTGCTGTATGTGGGCGGCGGCGCGGCACGTTCCGATGCCGGCAAGCTCGTGCAGGAGCTGGCGGAAGTCACGAACGCTCCGATCGTCACCACGCTGCCCGCACGCGGTGTTGTGCCTGATTCCGATCCGAAGGTGTTTGGCATGCTTGGCATGCATGGCACGATTGCCGCTACCGGTGCCGTACAGCGTTGCGATCTTCTCGTTGCGATTGGCGCTCGTTTCGACGATCGTGTAACCGGCAAGCTTGATGCTTTCGCTCCGGGTGCACGTGTGATTCACATTGATATCGATCCGGCGGAAATCGGCAAGAACCGTCAGCCGGATGTACCGATCGTTGGCGATGTGGCAACCGTGCTGAAGGATCTCATTCCGGAAATCAAGCGCGAGCAGGCCGTACATGGCAAGCCTGACACTTCGCATTGGTGGGAGATCATCAACGATTGGCGTGAAAAGTACCCGATCAAGTGGGATGAGCCGACCGATGGTTCGCTCGCTCCGCAGTGGGTCATCAAGCAGCTTTCCGACCTGGCCGATCCTGACACGATTTGGGTTACCGGTGTAGGCCAGCATCAGATGTGGGCCACGCAGCTCATCGATTTCGAGAAGCCGCATTCTTGGCTGAGCTCCGGCGGCCTTGGCACCATGGGTTACGGACTGCCGGCCGCCATCGGCGCTCGTGTTGGTTCCGAACGTTTCCATGAGGGCGAGAAGCCGGTGTGGCTGATTGACGGCGACGGTTCCTTCCAGATGACTTCTGAAGAGCTGGCAACCGCATTCCACGATCACACGCCGATTAAGATCGCACTGCTGAACAATTCCGTGTATGGCATGGTTCGTCAGTGGCAGACCCTGTTCTACGGCGAGCATTATTCCGCCACCAATCTGATGGATGGAGAGAATACGACGGAAATCGTGGATGTTCCTGATTTCGTAAAGCTTGCCGAAGCGTACGGTTGCGTTGGTATGCGTGCGTTTACGGAAGAAGAAGCCATTGAAGCGATCAAGAAGGCCAACGAAATCAACGATCGCCCGGTGCTTATCGATTTCCGCGTGTGGAAGGACGCTATGGTGTGGCCGATGGTCGCAGCTGGCGATGCCAACGACAATGTCACCTATATGCCCGGAATCAAGCCGCTGCAGCGCCCGAAGGCTGCTGCCGACAACGAGTAAACGAGCAAACGAGTAAGTAGTAAGGAAGGGTCTACCAATGTATCCTGCATCTCAGCCAGGTTCCAAGCGCCATACGCTTTCTGTGCTCGTAGAGAACCGTCCGGGCGTGCTGGCGCGTATTGCCGGTCTGTTCGCCCGTCGTGCGTTCAACATCAACTCACTGTCCGTCTCCCCCACTGAGCGCCCTGACATTTCGCGTGTCACGGTGACCGCCGACGTGGAGGAAGTGCCGCTCGAGCAGATCATCAAGCAGCTCAACAAGCTGCTGCATGTGTTGAAGATCGTGGATTTGGATCCGAACACTACTGTGGAGCGCGAACTGGTGCTTATCAAGGTGGCCGCCGATGAATCCAACCGTTCCGACGTGCTTGAGATCGTGCGTCTGTTCCGCGTGCGCGTGGTCGATGTGAATCCGGAATCGCTGACCATCGAAGCTACCGGTGCCGAAGGCAAAATCGACGCGCTGCTGGGGCTTTTGGAGCATTACGGCATCATCGAGCTGGTCCGCTCCGGCGCGGTCGCCGTCACGCGCGGTCCGAAGGCGCTGAGCGAAAAGGTACTCGGCTCCGAAATCACCGGTCGCTGATCCAATCAGCCTAATCCCAAACCTACAGGGCTTTCCCGTTTCAACGCGGGAAAGCCCTTTTTGTTGTCAAATCTGCGATATTCAGAAAATATCTGATCATTGGAGGCATGCCAGCTGCAGTAGCATCTTTTGCGCAAAACAACAGTCTCATAGACGTTCGCCAGGCGCAAGAAGATATCAAACAAGGTTCATCGGGCTCTTAATAATGTGTTGGCAGAGGAAAGTTATCACCTTCACCAAGGATTAATTTTCGGCCCCGGCAACATCGAAACCGATCACAACATCACCTACTACCCCATCTACCTAATCAGCAAGTTTTACAACAACTAGCCCAGTAGCATTCATCGCGATGTCACAAACTATGATGATGGCAGGACGACAGGGAGCGTTATGACTGAAATTACTCATGATGGTGTTCCTTTACTTCATATACGGAAACAACAAGATCCGTATTGCCGATATTGATAATGGACAATGAGGTGGCATCTGGGAAATTCTTCGCCGGAAGAGAGATCGTTTCTATTCCGTTAGATGTACATGCCTCCCTAGTGGTTAGGGTGTGTGGCTGCCCATCTTTGTAGAGAACAAGCGAATAAGGAGCCTGCTCCTTCTGTTTGCACATGGAAATGACGTAATACATATTGTTTTCGTCGACTTTTTGAGCAAATGGAATAGCACCATCACCGTGCACGGATTTCGCGCCCAGCTTGTTCACTAGAACCAGTTTGCCCGAGCTATTGAAATCATCAACGGCGACACGGTCTAGAGCGTCCACAGTAAATGCTTTATATGCCTGTTTTGCGGCATCATCATTCTCGCTGCTGCTCTGTGCGGAGCCATCACCGGAACTTTCATGTGCAGCTTTTGTGCAGCCAACGCATGACCACAACAACAAGGTGGACAACAAGCAACAGGCGCTTCTTCGCATCACTTGATTCATAAGGCACCTCCATTGGTCTCTTCGACAAGAACAGCTAAGGTTTCCTGCAATAACAAGAATATGACATTGGCACATGGAATGCCACGCATCGCTGTCGCACGAATGGCCAACATTCACCGGAAACGCTGGAGGAGCTGCGCCGCCGCCACAACATGCACACCCTGTCCGGTAATTGGCGCGGGCGATACGAATGCTACTCGAGCTGTTCGGAAAGCTCCATCCACTCGAGTTCGAGTTCTTCGGACTCGTCGGTGACGGCTTGCAGCTGGTCGTTGAGCTTGCCTAGACCCTCGTAGTCGCTGGGGTCGTGCGCGGCCATTTGCTGCTCAAGATCAGCTTTCTGCTCTTCGAGTTTGGAGAGTTTGCGCTCGATTGCCGATACGCGCTTGGAGGCTTCATGGAAGGCCTTGCCGGAAAGTTTCGGCGTAGAAGGCGAGGAAGATGCGGTTTCGGCAGTCGCAGACCCACTTGCGGAGTTGCCTGCGGTGCCTTCGGTTGTGGAACCGGCAGCCCCAGCGGAACCGCCCTTCTTGCCTTTGCCTGCACCTGCCTTCTCGTCCGCAAACGGATCCTTGCCGTTCTTGATGGCCTCAGTCATGTCCAGATAATCCTGCACGCCACCGGGCAGGTGGCGCACCTTGCCGCCGATCAGCGCGAACTGCTGATCGGTGACACGTTCGAGCAGATACCGGTCATGGGAGACGACGATCAGAGTTCCCGGCCAAGTGTCGAGCAGATCCTCCATCACGGCGAGCATGTCGGTGTCGAGATCATTGCCGGGCTCATCCATGATGAGCACGTTCGGCTCGTCCAGTAGGATCAGCAGCAACTGCATACGGCGCTTCTGACCACCCGATAGGTCCTTGATCGGCGTCATCAGCTGCGCCGACTCGAATCCGAGACGCTCCATCATCTGCCCCGGCGTGGTTTCCTTGCCGTCCACGATATAGCTCGGCTTGTAACGGCTCAGCACTTCCTTGATCTTGTATTTACCGAGCTTCTCCAATTCGTCGAGACGCTGTGAAAGCACCGCGAATTTCACGGTTTTGCCGATATTCACATGACCTACAGTGGGGGTGATTGTTCCGTCAAGAATCTTCAATAACGTCGATTTTCCGGCACCGTTCGCGCCGACGATGCCGAAACGATCGCCAGGTCCAATCAGCCATGTCACGTCGTCAAGAATCTTACGACCGGTAACAGTAATTTTTTGCGCTGCAGAAGTAATTTCTTCTGCAGAATCATCAGTATTATTTTCTTGCGATTCCTGAATTTCTTGCGATTCTTTCGCAGCTGCAGCAACTTGCGCCGCTGCAACACCGGCATCCACCAATCGCGGATCAGTCAGATCGTCGACGGCAACTTCCACGGAACCATGCACTTGCGGCTCGGCGTACATGGCCGGCACCACATCGACGCGCGATGCCGACGCTTCCATTTCGGCAACGTCAGGATCGATATCGGCCTCGCCTTGCACATGTTCGAAAATCTGCGTCACGTCGATCAGGTCAACCACCTGCTTGCCCAAGCGGGATGTGGCCATCTGCTTCAATTCCAGCGTATTGCGCACCGGAGGCACGTCGGCGATGAGCTCACGCGCGGCCTTCACATGGAATTTCTGCTTGGTGGAACGGGCGCGGGCACCGCGGGTAAGCCAGGCAAGTTCCTTACGAGCCAGATTGCGACGTTTCGTTTCACGCACGTCGGCTTGGCGATCGCGTTCCATGCGCTGCAGCATATACGCGGAATAGCCGCCTTCAAACGGCTCGATTTCGCCGTCATGCACCTCCCACATGGATTCGCACACTTCGTCGAGGAACCAACGGTCATGGGTGACGAGCAGCAGCGCGCCGGATCCGGCCGGCCAACGGTTCTTCAAATGTTCCGCCAGCCAGTGAATGGTCACCACATCCAAATGGTTTGTAGGCTCGTCGAGTGCGAGAATATCCCAATCCTTGAGCAACAGGCGTGCCAAATCAGCGCGGCGACGCTGACCGCCGGAAAGCGAACCGATTTTCGCTTCCAAGCTGATGCCGCCAAGCAATGCTTCGACGATTTCGCGCGACTTGGTTTCCGCAGCCCATTCGTAGTCTTCACGGCCTTCGAGCGCAGCTTCGCGCACGGTGGCGTTGTCGTCGAGCGGATCACGCTGGTCGAGCATGCCAAACGTAAGCCCGCCGCGAATGGTCACGCGACCGGAATCCGGCTCCTGCGTGCCTTTGAACAAATGCAGCAACGTGGACTTGCCGTCGCCGTTCTTACCGACGATGCCGATGCGATCGCCTTCAAAAACACCCTGCGTTACATCGTTGAAAATATTCTTGGTCGCAAAAGCAAGCGAAACGTGTTCAAGTCCCAAATCATAAGTCGGCATAAGTCACCAATGTAGCGGGGACATCTCCCAAACCTGCAGGCAATGCCGCAACTTGCGAATCGCCACCAGCGCTACGCAGCAATCGGAACCGCACACAACTCGGCGATCAGCCCTGCTGCGCCTGAGCCAAATTCTGCCCATACGAATTACAACGAGCGGCAAAACTCGAAAACACCTGATCCGCAAGCGGCTGCAACTGCGGATTATATTCGGCGAACGCCTCGCGCAACTGCGATTTCGACCCGCCGGCAGCCTTGAGATCCTTGACCATGCTTGACTCGTCAAGCCACTCCTCCAACAGAGTAGGGGTAACCTCCAAGTGGAACTGCATGCCCAGGGCGGAACCAAAACGGAACGCCTGCACCTTGGTTTTCTCGGATCGCGCCAATGGCTGCGCGCCCTCCGGCAACGACACCACGTCGTTATGCCAGTGCAGCACATCCACGGTTTTGTTCCACATCGAGAAATAATCATGCTTGTCGATGCGCTTGATCGGCGCGAAGCCGATTTCTGGAGCATCTCCCGACTTCAGCTTCGCCCCCAGCGCGGTGGCGATGATCTGATGCCCCAGGCACACGCCCAACACCGGCTTGCCCACACTGACTGCAGCCCGCGCGAGCTTGGCCTCGGCCTTTAATCCCGGATACTTGTCGTAGTCGAGTGCGCCCATCGGCCCGCCCATGATCACCACGCCGGAAACCTCGCCAAAATCAGGCAAATCCGGTTTCTTCTGCTTGGCGACATTGATGATTTGATACTGCAGTCCCAAATCATCCAGACTGTCTAAAATGCGTCCCGGTCTCTCCCACGGAACGTGTTGCAAAATCAGCACCTGCGATTGCGTCATACGTTCTATTGTTGCATCACCTACGTAAACGATGTTCACAAATCCAACAAAAACCGTTTTGCCGTTCATTTTCATCTCGCATGCATGTCCGATTCTGGCAATACTCTCGTGGTTATGACGAACACGCAAGAACCGCAGAATATCAACATTTCTAGCGTCGCAACCGCAGTTGACGCAGTGGCGAGCGCCGCTGCCGATCTGAAGCTGTACGACACCGCATCGCACGCCGTGTCGAATTTCACGCCGATCAAGCCTGGTCAGGTCGGCATGTACGTGTGTGGCGCCACCGTGCAGAGCTCGCCGCATATCGGCCATATTCGTGCGGCTGTCGCGTTTGACGTGGTGCGTCGCTGGTTTGAGCGTTTAGGCTACAAGGTCACGTTCGTGCGCAATGTCACCGATATCGACGACAAGATTCTAGATAAGGCTGCGGCCGCCGGTCAGCAGTGGTGGGAGCGTGCGTACATTTACGAGCGTGAATTCACTGAGGCTTACAACACGTTGGGCGTTGAGCCTCCTACATATGAGCCGCGTGCGACCGGCCACATGATTGACATGATCGATCTGATCAAGCAGATCATAGACAATGGTCACGGCTACGTGGTGACTGACGAGAACGGCAATCCGACCGGCAACGTGTATTTCGACGTGGCAAGCTGGCCTCATTATGGCGAGTTGACGCATCAGAAGCAGACCGCTGTGGCTGATGCCGCTTCCGAAGTGGCCGATGCCATGGGTCCGTCGGTCGACAATACGGGCAACGACAAATACAATCCGGTTGATCCTGCGGACATGTCGGAAGACAAGCATGATCCGCGTGATTTCGCATTGTGGAAGGCTCCGAAGGATTCCGATCCGCTTGACGCGCGTTGGAATACTCCGTTCGGCACGGGTCGCCCGGGTTGGCATATTGAATGCTCGGCGATGAGCCACCGCTATTTGAAGGATATGTTCGACATTCATGGCGGCGGGCTGGACTTGCGTTTCCCGCACCATGAGAACGAAATGGCGCAGACTCGTGCCGCCGGTTACGATTCGGCGGCTCGTTGGATGCATTCCGCATGGGTTACCGCCAAGGGTGAGAAGATGTCGAAGTCGCTGGGCAATGGCTTGTCCGTACCGGCGGTTTTGGCGGAAAATTCCGCTTGGGTGGTGCGTTACGCGCTTGGTTCCGTGCAGTATCGTTCCATGTTGGAATGGTCGGATCAGACGTTGACCGAGGCTCAGTCCGCGTACGATCGTGTGTCGAATTTCATCGAACGTGCCGGCGCCGCCGTCGGCGGGCAGCCGTCCCGTGAGGAGATCGTTTCGGTTTCTGCCGATGATCTTCCGGCTGATTTCGTTGCCGCAATGAATGACGACATTAATGTTTCCGGCGCCTCCGCTGCGATTTTCACGGCGATTCGTTCCGGCAACACGTTGCTTTCGAAGCTTGCCGATCGTGTTGATTCGGATGTTGCGAAGGATGAAGTTCGCGCTGTTTTGGTGAATGTGCGTGCGATGCTCGATACGCTTGGTTTGGATCCGCTGGCGGAGCCGTGGGTAAGCGAAGGTGCGGCCGGCGCCGCCGGAGCCGGTGCCGATTCCGCTGAGCATACTGCGCTTGACCGTTTGGTTTCCGAACAGTTGGAGGAGCGTGCCGAAGCCCGCAAGGCCAAGGATTTCGCCCGCGCCGACGCCATTCGTGACGCCTTGGGCGCAGCCGGAATCGCCATCGAAGACACCCCACAAGGCCCCACCTGGACCCTCAAATAATCCGCTGCATTCTTG
This sequence comes from Bifidobacterium catenulatum PV20-2, assembly GCF_000800455.1. NCBI lineage: Bacteria > Bacillati > Actinomycetota > Actinomycetes > Bifidobacteriales > Bifidobacteriaceae > Bifidobacterium > Bifidobacterium catenulatum. The sequence continues at coordinate 310,330 of NZ_CP007456.1, read as the reverse complement.
ATAAGCAATAATCCCGTCTTCTCCTATTGGAAGAGACGGGATTTTCATTTCCCCGCCGAATGGTGGCGAGCATCCCAATCGAATCTCATCAACCACACCAAAAGCGGGATGCGAAATTTCCCGCGGGACGGCTAGACTGAGGAACATTATGGCAGCATTTAGTTCTTTGACAGATAGGCTCTCGAATGCGTTCAAGCATCTGAAGAGCAAAGGCAAGCTTTCCGAGGCTGATATCGATGGTACGATCCGCGAAATCCGCCGCGCGCTGCTCGACGCTGATGTGGCGCTCGACGTGGTGCGTTCCTTCACCGGTCGAATCCGCGAGCGTGCGCTCGGCACCGAGGTTTCCCAAGCGCTGAATCCGGCCCAGCAGGTCGTGAAGATCGTCAACGAAGAGTTGACGGCCGTGCTTGGCGCTGGCGTTGACCGCCCGCTGAATTTTGCGAAGAATCCGCCGACCATCATCATGCTCGCTGGTCTTCAGGGTGCTGGTAAAACCACCCTCGCAGGCAAACTCGGCTACTGGCTGAAGGATTCCGGCCACACTCCGCTGTTGGTCGCGGCCGATTTGCAGCGTCCGAACGCAGTGACGCAGTTGCAGGTGGTTGGCGAACGTGCAGGCGTGCCCGTGTACGCTCCGGAAAAGGGTGTGCAGTCCGATGGTGGCGAAGCCGTTGCTTCCCCGGGTCTGACCACCGGCGATCCGGTGAAGGTGGCGCGTGACGCTGTTGCGCTGGCCAAGCAGAAGCTGTACGACACGGTCATCATCGATACCGCAGGCCGTCTCGGCGTTGACGAAGAGCTGATGAAGCAGGCTCGCGATATTCGCGACGCCGTGCAGCCGAACGAAATCCTGTTCGTGATCGACGCGATGATCGGTCAGGATGCCGTGCAGACGGCGAAGGCGTTCGATGAGGGCGTGGACTTCACCGGCGTGGTGCTTTCGAAGCTTGATGGCGACGCCCGTGGTGGTGCCGCGCTTTCGGTCGCCTCCGTTACCGGCAAGCCGATTCTGTTCGCTTCCACTGGCGAAGGCCTGAAGGATTTCGAGGTTTTCCACCCGGATCGTATGGCTTCCCGCATTCTCGATATGGGCGATATTCTTACCCTGATCGAGCAGGCGCAGAAGCAGTTCGATGAGGAAGAAGCTCGTAAGGCCGCCATCAAGATTTCCGATGGTTCCTTTGGTTTGGATGATTTCCTCGATCAGCTGCAGCAGGTGCGCAAGCTTGGTCCGATGAAGAATCTGCTTGGCATGATTCCGGGTATGGCCGCGCATCGTAAAGAACTTGAGCAGTTCGACGAGAGGGAAATCGATCGTACGGAGGCCATTATTCGTTCGATGACTCCTGCGGAACGTCGTGACCCTTCGATTATTGACGGTTCTCGTCGAGCTCGTATCGCTTACGGTTCCGGTGTGACCGTTTCGCAGGTAAACGCGCTGTTGCAGCGTTTCGAGCAGGCTGCGAAGATGATGAAGCGTATGAGCAACAAGGCTGGCGCTGGCATGCCTGGCTTTGGCGGCCCTGCCATGGGCGGCGGCAAAGGCAAGAAGGGCAAGAAGGGCAAGAAGAAGGGCGGTAAGTCCGGAAATCCAATGAAGCGCGAGGCTGAAGAGAAGGCGTTGCGCGACAAGCTTGCCGGTAAGAACTCCGGCGGTAAGTCTTCCGGCGGTTCCGCTTTTGCCAAGAAGCCGCAGAATCCTGCGCTTCCTGCCGGATTGCAAGACATGATGGGCGATGCCGGTGAGCTGCCGCCGAACTTTGGTGGCGGACTGTCCGGCTTGCTGCACTAAAGCAAGCGACGCGAAAACGGTAACGTAAAAAAGGGGATGTGATTCAAAACGAATCACATCCCCTTTTTGCGTACTCTAATCAGCTGTTTTCAGCCGAATCGACTACCGCATAATCGCCATCAACTACTTCAACGTCAGCGTGGCAGCAAGCGCAAGATGATCGCTGCCTTCAACGCGGAACGAACTCACATCGGAAGCGTCCAATCCCTTGGTGAAAAGCACATGGTCGAGAATGATGCGCGGCCACGGCAGCCATGATGGGAACGTGGCATGACGGCCCTTCGCCTCGCACAGGGCCGCATCCTTGAAGCCCGCATCCAGCAGCTTGCGGAAGCTCGGATGATCGGTACCGGAGTTCAAATCACCCAGCACAACGGTGATGTCGCCCTGCTTCTGAGTGGTCGCCAATTCCCCCAAGCCAATGATGCCGGCGGACCATTCCTTGCATCCGCGCATCGGAGACTTCGGATGTGCCGAAACAAACGTGATGCCGCGCATCGAATCGATCGGGAAGCACACGCCCGGCACGTCGGCCGCGGGAATCACCGCAGTGACCGGAGACATGTCGCTTGGTTCAATACGAATCCACACACCATTGAATCCGCCATTATCCGTTCCTTTGTTCTCCCCCAACTGACGGTACGGAAGCAAATCAGACAATCCCGAAGCGTCTAATTGCGCAACCAGATCGTCTGTCAATTCCTGCAATGCAAGTACTGCAATATCATGTTTTTTGACCGCACTGACGATTGCCGCAGCGTTGGCGCGACCAAATCGACAGTTCAACGTCATCACACGGAAACGGCCATGTTTCGCGGATTCCACAACAGCTTCATTGCTTGTTTCACGAGATGTTTCACGCTTTTCCGCAAGTTTTTCGGCGACTTTCTGCGCAGTATTGGGAGAATTGAGATTTTCCATCCAATATGCGATTTTGCGCAGCAGCGACGCAAAACAGACCGCCGCAGCGACTCCCCCGAGAGCCGGCTCATGCAACGCGAAACCGGCGACGGCGATCACAAGCGTCGGAATCCACAGCAACGGAATCAACGCAATCAAGTACGGCAGCGGCAAATGACCATCCCAACCAGCCGGCATCTCGCCAAGCGCAATCCATACAACGCAAATAATCAACGCAATCCAAAGCGCGATAATCATTCAGGCAACTCCCCCTATGCAAACCGTTCACTTCGAACGGACATACGCAAACTCGGAACCTCCAAGTGTAGCCAGCCTGCCTGATTCCGACGATTCCGCCATGTAGACCCACGCAAACATCTCACGAATGCCAGCAAATGTCCGATTCTGCCGATTCGGTCATTCAAAGCCTCATATTCGCCGCATAATTGACCGTTTCCGCAGAATCAGACAAACGGCTTCCCGGTTTTGCATGGGTTCGGAAAGTCGCGTAGAGCGGGAAACATCCTAAGACCCATCCGTCCGTACCCCACGGTTATAATCGTCAAGTTATTCGCGCGCGCGAGGCCCTCTAACTATCGCGTGACGTGAGGAACACGTGGGTTTCGGATTCCGTGCCCCACACAGAAAACGAAACGCACACCCCTAGTTATACAAGGAGAGCCATTTTGGCAACCAAGATTCGTCTGAAGCGCATGGGTAAGAAGTTCTACGCGTTCTACCGCGTGGTGATCATGGATTCCCGTACCAAGCGTGATGGCCGCGCCATCGAAGAGATCGGTACCTACAACCCGAACACCCAGCCTTCGACCATCGTTATCGATTCCGAGCGCGCTCAGTACTGGCTCGGCGTCGGCGCCCAGCCGACCGAACAGGTGCTGAACCTGCTGAAGATCACCGGCGACTGGCAGAAGTTCAAGGGCCTTGAAGGTGCTGAAGGCACCCTGAAGACCGTTGAGTCCGGCCCGGATGCCGCCGCTCGCGTTGAGGCCGTTGAGTCCCAGGCTCAGAAGCTGAAGGCTGCAAAGTCCGAAGCTGAAGCCAAGGCCAAGGCTGAAGCCGAAGCCGCCGCTACCGAGGAAGCTCCGGCTGAAGAGCCGGCTGCGGAAGCTGAGTGATCATGCTCGCCCAGGCTGTGGAACATCTGATTAAGAACATCGTCGATTTCCCCGATGATGTTTCTGTGAAGTCCCATGAGAACGCGCGTGGCGAACTCATTCGCGTGCGCGTCAACCCGGAAGACATCGGTCGCGTCATCGGACGCAGCGGACGCACGGCAAATGCGATTCGCACCGTGGTGCAGGCACTGGCCGACCACAAGGTGCGCGTCGACATCATGGACGTGCGCAGGTGAGATCCTAGCGTGGTGCGTGATATGCATTCTGACGACCCTCAACAGCCCGAGCTGCTGAGGGTCTGTCGTATCGGGCGTGCGCAGGGACTCAAAGGCGAAGTCACCGTGCAGATCTTTACGGACGAACCGGAATACCGGTTCGCTCCCGGTGCTGTGTTGTACACGAAAGACGGCGAAGAAGAGTATGTGGTGGAGAACTCCCGTACCTTCAAGAACCGTTGGATTATCAAGTTCGAAGGCATTGACAACCGCGACCAGTCCGAAGCGGCCAACGGCATTGTGCTGTATGGCGAGGCGGACGATCTGGAAGACATGCTTGAAGCCGACGAGTGGTATCCGAAAGACCTCATCGGTCTTGAGGCGCGACTGGCTGAAGACAATATGCTTGGTCTCGAACCGGGCGTGGTGGTCGGCAAAGTCGTTGACGTGATAGAAGTGGCCCAATGGCTGCTGAAGATTCGTCTCGCCAATCCAGTGAAGGATGCCGACGGCGTTGTGGTTGAGAACAGCGCGCTTGTGCCGTTTGTGGACGAGCTCGTGCCAGACATCGACCTCGAAGAGGGCTATCTGACCCTCGATCCGCCCGGAGGACTTATTCCGGGTCTGTGATCGCAATTACTTATTAGGTGGGCATTGGATTCCATGCCCACCTTTTGTTTTCCGCTATTTGGCAGACATACCGGTATTCTGGAATCATTATGAAGATTGATATCGTGTCCGTTTTCCCGGAATATTTCGAAGTGCTGAACCTCAGTCTGCTCGGCAAAGCGCAGGCGAAAGGTCTTGTGGAAGTGACCGCCCATAATTTGCGCGATTGGACGCACGACGTGCATCATTCCGTCGACGACACTCCTGTCGGCGGTGGCGCGGGCATGGTGATGAAGCCGGAAGTGTGGAGCGAGTGTCTTGACGAGCTGCTGCAGCTTGAGCCGGCGGTAGTTGAGAATACGGAAAATATTGAGGATTCTGCGGATTCCTGCGATACTGCAGATTCCGGCACTGCACAATCTTCTGCAGATTCTGAGAATTCCGAAAAAACTGATATTGCACAATCTTCCGCAGGTCCTGTGCTGATTTTTCCGAATCCTTCCGCCCCACTGTTCACACAACAGGATGCGACGGAACTGAGCCATGCCGATCATCTGCTGTTCGGCTGCGGCCGTTACGAAGGGTATGACGCGCGCATTCCGCAGTATTACCGCGCGCAAGGCATTGACGTGCGCGAATATTCGATCGGCGATTACGTGTTGAACGGCGGTGAGGTCGCGGTTTCGGTCATGTTGGAAGCGATTACGCGACTGCTGCCCGGTTTTATGGGCAACGCGGAATCGATTGTTGAGGAATCGTATACGGGCGAGAACGCGCTGCTGGAGCACCGCCAGTACACGAAGCCCGCGGAATGGCGTGGCATCAAGGTTCCGGACGTGTTGCTTTCCGGCAATCATGCGAAAGTGGATCGTTTCCGCCGTGATGAGGCGCTCCAGAAAACCGACGAGTTGCGTCCGGATCTGATCGAAGCGTTGGATTGCGCCAAGCTTGACAAAGCCGATCGCAAGACGTTAATGGCGCTCGGTTGGGAGGTTTCCGCCGCTCACCCGCGCAAACGCTAGCTTTCAAACGCTTGTTTTTACACGGAATAATCGCAAGTTTTTCCTGCGATTATTGCTGACCGTTATCAGAGATTGGCTCGCTGGGTTCAATGTAGTAGACGGCGGTTTCGCCATAGTCGCGCCGATCGGTGATTTCCCAGTTCGCGGGGGCCGTGGGAGCTTCGGAACGGGTGGATCGTTCCAGCATGATCACCGTGTTGCTGGAGGTCAGTTCACGGCTGGCAAGATCGGCGAGCAGCTGGTTGCAATCATTCGTTTCGAAGGCGTACGGCGGGTCAATGAACACCATGTCGAACGGTTCAACGGCCGAAGCTGAAGCCGCGTATTTTTCCGCGCGGGCCTTCACCACGCGGGCGCTCATGCCATGTTCCCACGAACGGTTATGCTTCAACGCGGTCAGCGTCTGCGCGATCAATGCGGCCGCCGGAGCGGATGATTCCACCGCCACCAGCTCTCGTGCGCCACGGCTCAATGCTTCGATGCCCAAAGCGCCGGTTCCTGCAAACAAATCGAGCACGCGGGCATCGTCCAACACTCCCCATGAATCAAGGTGTGAGAAAATCGCCTCTTTGGTGCGATCTGTAGTCGGTCGGGTACCCGACTTCGGCGTGGTCAATGCCACACCTTTGAATCGTCCTGAAATTACGCGCATACGCACTACTTTAGCGTGGTGGGCTTAATTTAGGTGTGCCCGGCTTTTCTAGGCGTGCCAAACTAATTGCTGGTCAGGAACATTTCGTTACCGCGCGTGAAATCCAATACCGCTCCAGCCAACTGCACAGATCCAAGCAAATCGGGATCAGCCGCAACAAGCTGAGTGGCCTCGGCCCGTGCCTGTTCGATGATCTTCACATCCTTGACCACGCGCAGCAGCTTCAATCCCGTTTTTCCGCCGGATTGCGCATCTCCGAGCACGTCGCCGGCTCCGCGGAATTCCAAATCGGCCTGTGCGATTTCGGCACCATCCAACGTGCCCTGAATCACGTCAAGACGGCGGGCGGCATCACTGTCCGCAGGCGCACGCGAAATCAGGAAAGCTCCCGAATCAGTGCCGCCACGGCCAACGCGCCCTCGCAACTGGTGCAATTGCGAAAGTCCGTACCGATCCGCGTCGAAAATCACGATGCAACTGGCTTTCGCAACGTCCACGCCGACCTCAATCACCGTGGTCGCCACCAGAATCGGCGTTATACCGGCTTCAAAATCGGCCATAACCTGCGATTTTGTGGCGTCATCGTCGCGCCCAGTCAATGTTGCGAATCGAATGCCTTTGAATTGCGGCAACGATCGCAGACGCTCCACGATTTCTGCGACGGAATGCAACGGGGGGCGTTGCGCGCGCTGTTCGTCGTCTTCTCCAAGATCGTATGCTTCATCAAAGGTGGGAATCGGCGAGCCCGTAGTTTTCGAGTTTGAAGCAGCCGACTCCGCCAACGCGTCGTCCGCATTTTCGGAATCGTCGTCGATGCGCGGGCAGACCACGTAGGCGCGCTCCCCCGCATCAATGCGCTTACGGATCAGGGCGAACATTTCGCTCATCAGCGACGCATTGCTTTCCGGCACCACGAATGTGCGAATCGGCTTGCGGCCGCCAGGAAGTTCGGTCAGCGCGGAAATATCAAGATCGCCGAACCAGGTCATGGCTGCGGTGCGCGGAATCGGCGTGGCCGTCATGACCAGCAGATGCGGCGCAGTAGCCCCCTTGGAATTCAACGATTCGCGTTGCTCCACGCCGAAGCGATGCTGTTCGTCGATTACCGCCAACGTGAGGTTCGGTGCTTGGAAACTCTTGGAAAATGCGGCGTGCGTCGCCACGACGATGCAGGGCATGCCTGATGCGGCTGCGGCGAGTACGCGGCGGCGTTCGGCAAGTCGCATGCCTCCCGTAAGAAGAAATACGGGAATTTCCCCATCTTTTGTGCCGAATACATCGTTCCCCTTGCTTGGAATACCCGCTTTTTTTGCATCGAAAATATGCGATTGCTCACTTCGCAATGTAATCAAATCGTCGTTATTTGAGTTATCCACATTGGAAATTTCGGCTATGTCAAGCAGGTCGACGAGTTGTGCACCTTTATCCACAGCATTATTGTTGATAGTTTGTTGTGTGGATTCCCCAGTTTGTTGGTATGTTGGCACTTGCGTTGTCGCAGTATTTTCTCGGATTCTGGAAGCTGTTTTATTATCTGCATCCGTCAATTTCGCCACCATTTTGGAAATGCTCGCATAATGCTGTTCGGCAAGAACCTGCGTTGGCGCTACAAGCACGGCCTGCCCGCCTGATCCCACAGCCTGCATCATGGCTGCGACCGCGACCACGGTTTTGCCGGATCCAACCTCGCCCTGCAGTAATCGTTGCATGGGGTAGTCACGCGTCATATCGGCGGAAATATCGGTAATAACCTGTCTTTGACCGCTCGTCAGAGCAAACGGCAGCGAGGCAATGAAATCGTCTTTCAACCGCGTTACGGAACATGCGGTCGCCTTGTTTTTGCGTGATGCGTCGCGTGTTTTGACGAGTGCGGTCTGGCAGATCAGAGCTTCCTCGTATCGCAACGTTTGCAGGGCGTTGTCGAAATTCTTGCGATCGACCGGATCATGAATCGCCATGAATGCTTCAGCGCGATGCATAAGCCCATATTTCTCACGAAAATCTTCCGGAATAATGTCGGGAATAGCAACAGACAATGATTCAATCTGCACTTCACGATCTATTTGAGGAGCGTCAAACTCCCCTTCTTGTGCGATATTACCTGAGGAATTATTTGCCGTTTGCGCTGGCAAATACTCGCTTCCACGCAACGCATCCATGTATTTCAATACCGATTCGTGAATATGTTCGCTGGAAATCCTGGAATTCGCATGATATACCGGTCGCGGACGGCAGACTCGTTTCAATGCTTCATCAACCGTTTGCGCATCGTATTTCAGATTACCAAGCGGCGGATTTGCAGGATCGCCGAAACCGTCATTCCATTCCCCGCTTTCTGCCTGCGATTGCATGGGATTGATGGTAAGCAGGTCGGGATGCGTGAATTGCAAACGATTGTCATACACGCTTGGCTCGCCTGCGACGACCAGCAGCGCTCCCGTGTGCAATTTGCGCCGCACCCAGTCGACATACGATTTGCGATATGAGAAGAAAACCAGCGACGCCAACGATTTTGGGGTGTTGCGACGGGCTGCGAAATCATCGTCGGCGACTGTTGCGATCAGACGGAAGCCACGACGAGCCATGGGGAAAACGCGCGTTTCGAGCACGTGCGCGGCGAATGCCATTTTCTCCCCGATTTTCGCCTCGTGCAGTGCGTGTGCTGGAACGGGGTCGGTTACGCGGAACGGATAGTAGGTCAGGGCGTCGCCTACGGACACCACGCCAAGCGATTTCAGCGCGCCAACCCTGCGGCGGTTGCTTTCGATTGATGAAATCGGTGTTTCCAGTGTGGTGCTCATAACGCACCATTCTCCCCATTTATGCCGACAGATACGGCTTCAGCGGGCAAAATTCCCCACCCACTGGAACAATCCGTACGCTCAAGACCTGGGCGCATAAAGCAAAACCCCGGCGACCAGTGGTCTACCGGGGTTTCAAGCTGTTATTTCGCGATTCACGCTTCAACGCGCTGAACCTTGCCAGCCTTGATGCACTTGACGCAAACGCGAACGCGAACGTTCTCGCCGTCGATGGTGGTGCGAACCGGCTGCAGGTTCGGGCGGAAGGTGCGCTTATTGCGAATATGTGAGTGCGAAACGGTGAAACCGGTCTGCGGTCCCTTGCCGCACACTGCGCAACGAGCTGCCATAATGGACTCCCTATAAATTACTATTGACTTGCAAGTCTGCGCATTCGACACCATGCAACTGAATGCACGGCAGAACACACAACTTCTCAACTATACAACCAGCCCCAGCCAATCGCAAACCAGATCGTAAACCTGTGGATAGAAATCGTCTTGGATTCCCCGGAATCATGGCGCTTGTTCAAAATAGCTGAACATCAATCACACATCAGTCGCAATGTTCATGCATTGTTCATGCGTAACGGCAGAGCGCATCCCTTACGTCCATTTAAGATGAACTGTAGTGTATACAACAGTGAATTGACGGTTTATTCGAAAGAGTCAACAATCATGTCTGAACGCGCAACAGCGCCCACAACTGCGCCCGCCGCAACTTCCATGCCCGTAGCTTCTGAGACAGCCGCAACATCCGCAGAAAATCTGCCGGAACCCAACGCAAAACTCACCACCCGCGAAAAAAAGTGGATCGTCTACGATGTCGGCAATTCCGCATTCGTGATGCTGTCGACCGCCGTCGTGCCAATCTACGCGAACTCGCTGCTGCAGTCCGCCGGCCAATCGAATATCGTGTCGACATGGGGGTACGCACAGACCATCGCATCACTAATCATCGCGGTGATGATGCCTGTGCTCGGGTCCATGGCCGACGTGCAGGGCATGAAGGTGAAGTTCTTCACCGGATTCTTCCTGACTGGCGTGGTCGCCTGCTGTGCGATGGCACTGCCGCTCAGCTGGCTCGTTTTCTTGGTGGTGTGCATTCTCGCCACGGTCGGCCTGAACGGTTCGCTCACGTTCTACGATTCCATGCTGGTCGATATCACGTCGAATGAACGTATGGACCGCGTGTCCTCGCATGGTTTCGCATGGGGCTATATTGGCTCCACGATTCCGTTCATCGCCTGTATCGCGCTGATTTTCGGCGGTCCGTCGTTGTTTGGATGGTCCACGGTGGCATGCACGCGTGCTTCGTTCGTAATCACCGCATTGTGGTGGGTGGCGTTCACCATTCCGCTGCTCACCAGCTATAAGCAGGTGCATTACCGCGCTACCGCGGGTCAGACCGGTGAGGCCATCCGCGGCACATTCGCAGAGCTCGGCTCCACTTTTCGTGCAATCCGCAAGAACAAGCCGTTGTGGATGTTCATGATTGCGTTCTTCTTCTATATTGACGCGGTGAACACGGTGATTTCCATGAGCACCTCATACGGCACGCAGTTAGGCATCGACTCTACGCATCTGGTAATGGCGCTGCTGGTCACGCAGTTCGTGGCATTCCCGAGCGCAATCGCGTACGGCAAGCTGGCTGGGCGTTTTGGCGCAAAAACCATGATCACCACCGCTGTGATCGCTTATATCTGCATTGTGCTGTTCGCCGCGTTCTTCTTGCGTTCCGCTACAGAATTCTGGATTCTTGCGATTCTTGTCGGCTTGTTCCAAGGTGGTATTCAGGCGTTGTCACGCTCGTATTACGGCAAGATCATTCCAAAGAATCGTGCCAACGAATATTACGGTTTCTACGATATTTTCGGCAAAACCGCCTCGATCATCGGCACCTTCCTCGTGGCCACCACCACGTCGATCACCGGCAACGCTTCGGTGGGCGTGCTTTCGATCGCAATCCTGCTGATCGTCGCCCTCATCTTCCTCTTCCTGCAAAAAGACCCCACCCGCAAGTAGTACTTGTCTACTAAATGCGCATGTAGATTCAATCGCCACAACCGATTGATTCTACATGCGCATTTTGCCATCATGGAGAAGCTTTCTCCCGGCAACAAGGAAGGCTCCAAGCCGCCAAAGGGAACCCTCCGACGTCTTCATATTTGCCGAAAGAAACGTTGGCAGAGTTCTGTAAAACCATTCAATTGCGGATTCAGCCATTACCCGCCCGTATACACACGCCCGCCTCCTTTATGTTTTCACACTTAACGGGACCACACTTCCGCCCTACAATAGAAATAGCAAGGAGGTCAGCATGCGCATCTTCGATTATTACGAAACCGGAGACGGAGTTAAGGTCACTCATTCTGATTTGACGCCTGGGCACAACGTTCTCGTGTTCTTCGACAAAGACGATCGACATCTAGAGGTTTCCATCCCAGAAGGCCGCATTATTGAAAATAAAGGATTCAGCGACAGTCAAGCTGCTGCCTTTCTCATTAGTGCAGTACGGGGTATGAAATCCATCATGGATTATGCACAACACGGGGGCGTTGACCATGCCTGGGCTGTATAGAATCGGCGGTTTCCTCATTTATTTCTGGGTCAACGAAAGCAATGAGCCTATTCATGTGCATGTTGCACGGGGCAAACAATCTCCAGCTGCCGCAAAATTCTGGATTTTACAGAATGGTGACGTTCGTATGGAAAAGGCTAGCCCAGATATGTCTGCAAAGGAAATACGAGGTATCACTGACTTCCTTCGTTCTGTCGCCCCAGACATCGTCATGACATGGCAGGAAGTGTTCGGCTATGTCCGTTTCTATGACTGATTTGCATAAGTGCGGTCGTATTGGCGATTTTGACGTGTATTACAACCCTGTCAATAAGAGGATGATTTGCGAGCGCACCTCCGACCTCGCCGCAGCCCTGTTTGAGTATCCTTCCTGCGATTTAGTGCACAACTGGGGTGTAAACGCGCAGGAATTATCCCAGCTGCGAAGTCAATTGATTAATCGGTTTTCTTCCACTAATATCGCAGCAAAAGAGAACAGTAATAACGACTATTTTTAACCGCAAAAACCAGAATTTTCAACCTTCTGCAACCGGTCGATGACAAGGTCGCAGCGGTGGAATTTCGCCGTTTCATCGTCGGTCAAATACAGATTGACGAAATCGCCAACGCCATTGCCATCAACAGCAACCGGCAAACTCAGGAACACGTCATGCCGACATGCCCCGTATCGACGACCACCACTCTGCTGCGATGCACGTTCATGCGATTGCTACCGTCTTCTGTTTTACTGCTTAACTTTTGCCTGTTTTTCGGAAAACAGCTGCCTTCATGCCGTATTTCCGATGTCAACTTACGTCTGAAAAGTCACGCATGGCAAGAGTCGACCGCATAGTAATCGCAATTGCATTCTTCTTCAGAGTCTACGAAAAAAGCAATGCTGATTCGAAAATCAGAAGAAATTGAAGGCACGTGCCACTTCGTCGACGATGTCGAGCATGGCGCTGCGTGCACGTTCAGGATCCCCCTTGGCGATCGCGTCGGCTACGGCATCATGCGCGTCAAGTGCGTCGGGCTTCGGCTTCATCGGGTATTTACCGAGTTCCACGCGACCACGCAGCACGGTGGCGATGGTGTCGGAAAGCGCGGCGAACAGCTCATTGCCGCTTTCATGCAGAATCAGCGTATGGAATTCCACGTCAAGATCGTGGAATTGCGCAAGCCCGGCTTCGCCTTCCTCGTTGGCTTCGGCGATCTGCCGCATTCGCGCCGCATACACGGGGAATTTCGCCTTGACGTCGATGGGGGCAAGACGTGCGGCGGAAGCTGCTGCAGCCGGTTCGACCGCCAGTCGCAGTTCAGTGAGAGATGACAACTGCTGCTCGCGTTGCATGGAGTGGAGACGCCATTCGATCACCTGATGGTTGAGCGCCTGCCATTCGCCGAATGGACGTGCAACAAGTCCGATGCGACGTTTGACGAGTACCGCATTCATGGATTCCAGTGTTTTCGCGACTTCTCGCGCCACGGTTCTGGAAATACCGAAACGACTTTGCAAGGCTTCCAACGTAAGGCTTTCGCCAGCCTTCCACACGCCGTCGAGCATTTCGATGGCGAGCGTTCGACTCACCGAATCCTGCATCAGCTCACCGCCAGTATTTTCTGCGATTACCGTGCCTTCAGCCATCGACCGTTCCTCCCTTGCCCACTCCACAACATGCCTGCTTTGTTTCACGGTATGTTTCACATATTCTGCGACACGCACGGTAATCACAAATTGCAGATGATTGCGTATCTGCGATTGCGTGATTTACCGCTATTTTGCACTATCTCCAGCATAGCAAGTCACACGATTTTTCCAATTCATAGTACTTTTTATTTGACTGATACTACTTTTACGGTTTATAGTAGTCTTATTCCTGGTGCGAAGCGGCACGGGATCGTCAATAGCAAGGAGAGCAACATGAGCATTCACGTAGTGGTGATGGGCGTTGCAGGATGTGGCAAATCCACCGTCGCAGAAGCCATCCATGAACGACTCGGATACGTGTACGCGGAAGGCGACGACTTCCATCCGCAGGCGAATATCGACAAAATGTCAGCCGGCATTCCGCTCACCGATGAGGACCGCTGGCCATGGCTGAACGTCATCAACTCCTGGATGGTGGCACGCGAGGCGCTCGGCGAAAACACCGTGGTGTCCAGCTCCGCGTTGAAACGCAGCTACCGCGAGGTGCTCGCCAAAAACGTGCCCACATTCTTCATTCACCTCAACGGCAGCCACAAGCTCATTCAGCAGAGGCTCAGCGAACGCAAGGGCCATTTCATGCCGCCCGCGCTACTGCCAAGCCAGTTCGCCATTCTTGAGCCGCTTGCCCCCGAAGAGAACGGCGTGGAAATCTCCATCGAAGGCAGCGTCGACGAAATGGTCGACCGTGCCATCGAAGCGCTGAACGCCTATGCGACAACCGTAGCCGCGACCGTGGCAGCCCAAACCGCAACCCAGGCCGCCTAACCCACCATCCCCCAGTCCGCATGTGTCCGATTCGGCAGAAACGGACAGCCAAAACCCAAAACCGGTGCATGTTTGTCCGATTCCACAGAAACGGACAAACAGAACCCAAAAACAGCAGCTCAACTGTCCGATTCACCAGAATCGGACATGTACGCACCCAAAATGGGCTTCCATATGTCCGAATCTCCAGAATCGGACAAATCTAGCAAGCCAACCCCATGAATCGAGGAGGATTCATGAACCTTATTGCAGCAGCGATCATCGGCATCGCCATCATCGTTCTACTTATCGCGGTATGCAAAGTGCATCCGTTCCTCTCCTTGCTAGCCGGCTCGTTCACGATGGCCGTATGTGCAGGCGTGGAATACGACGAAGCGTTCGGCAGCTTCACCTCCGGCGTAGGCTCCACCATCGCCAACGTCGGTCTGCTCATCGCGTTTGGCTCAATCATTGGCACGATCCTGTTCAGGTCGGGCGGCGCCGACACCATCGTCGACACCATCATGGCCAACACACCGTTGCAACGCCTGCCGTGGGCAATGGCATTAATCGCGTTCATCGTAGGCATTCCCATGTTCTTCGAAGTCGGCGTGGTCATCCTCATTCCGGTGGTGCTCTTCGCAGCCCGCCGCGCCAAAGCACCGGTTGTGCTGCTGGGCATTCCGGCCCTCGCAGGCCTTTCCACCCTGCACGCGTTCGTGCCGCCGCACCCCGGACCACTCACCGCAATCGGCGCACTGAACTCCAACCTTGGCATCACCCTGGCACTCGGCCTGCTCGTAGCCGTCCCAACCGTAATCATCTCCGGCCCGATCTTCAGCAAACTCGCCGCCAAGTGGGTACCGATCGCCGCTCCGGAAAACAAGGCTGAGGCCGAAGCGCCAAAATCCGCGGAAAACCGCCCATCCTTCGCATCCGCAATCGGCGTCATCCTGCTGCCGGTCGTGCTCATGCTCGCCGCTTCCATCGTGGATCTGACCGGCCAAAGCGAAACCGCGTGGGGCCGTGCGCTCGCTTTCATCGGCACTCCGTTGACCGCGCTGCTCATCACCACGATTTTCGCGATGGTCGTACTCGGCTACATACAGAAGTTCACCCGCGACGCGGTCAATGGCATGGTCGGCCAATCCTTCAGCTCGGTCGCCGGCATTATTTTGATCGTCGCAGCAGGCGGCGGCTTCAAACAGACGCTCGTCGATTCCGGCATCGGCGACGTGATCGCCAATTCAATCACCGAATCCGCCATGAATCCGCTGATTGCAGGCTGGCTGGTCGCCGTGCTCATCCGCCTCGCCACCGGTTCCGCAACCGTCGCCACCGTCACCGCTTCCGGCATTATGGTGCCGCTCGCCACCGGCATGAGCCCGACGCATTTGGCACTGCTGGTGCTTGCCATCGGCGCAGGATCCGTGTTCTTCTCACACCTGAATGATGCTGGATTCTGGCTGGTCAAGGAATATTTCGGCATGACTGTCGGCCAGACGTTGAAGACCTGGTCGTTAATGGAAACGATTCTGTCGGTCACCGGCTTGGGTTGCGTCATGCTGCTTTCGCTAGTGCTTTGACGCACGATATTCCACACATGAATTGAGATATACGATTCGCACGTCTCATATCTGAACAACATATCTGAGATACAGAAATTACAGACCTGCCGTCCATCTGTTGTTTGTCACCTTCTCTTCTGCATTGCGGAAGGCGACAGCGATGGACGGGCGGCACCAATCCCAATCAAATCCACAATTCCACATCAAACACAACCGTAGAAAGAAGAACATCATGCAGCTGGCAATGATCGGCCTAGGCCGAATGGGCGGCAATATGGCGAAGCGCATCACGGCAGCCGGACACGAAGTGGTCGGATACGACCGCTCCCCCGAATCGGATCGCACCGTAGCAAGCCTCGAAGAGATGGTAGCCGCGCTCACCGTGCCGCGCATCGTGTGGGTGATGGCGCCCGCAGGCGAGGCGACCGATAGCACCATCAACGAATTGGCGGAGCTGCTGGAGCCCGGCGACATGATCATCGATGGCGGCAATTCCCGTTACACCGATGACGCGCGCCACGCGGCCGAACTCGAGCCGAAGGGCATTCACTTCATGGATTGCGGCGTTTCCGGCGGCGTGTGGGGCATCGACCGCGGGTACGCGCTTATGGTGGGTGGCAACGAAGAAGATTTTGAACGCGCCCGACCGATTTTCGAAGCGCTCAAGCCTGAGGGCGATTCCGGACTCGTGCTCGCAGGCCCGGTTGGCGGCGGCCATTTCGCCAAAATGGTGCATAACGGCATCGAATATGGCATGATGCAGGCGTTTGGCGAAGGTTTTGCCACTATGGTGGAATCCGACCTCATCAGGAATCCGGCCGCCGTAATGAGCTCGTGGCGAGACGGCTCCGTAGTGCAGTCCTGGCTGCTCGATCTGCTGGCCATCGCGTTCAAGTCGGATCCGACACTCCAGTCCATGCCGCCGGTGGCCAATGAATCCGGCGAGGCGAAGTGGATGATCGAGGCGGCGCTCGAACTGGGCGTACCAACCCCCGCCACTGCGGCCGCACTGTACGCACGTCAGACTTCCCGCGGCGGTGCGGATGACATTCTGCGCGTAGTTTCCACCATGCGCGCCCAGTTTGGCGGTCACGTCACCAAGATTGACGAAATTGCCACGCACTGATTGCGTCATGGTCGGCGAGCGCCACGTACCACGCGCCGACCATGCATCTCGTTTCGTAGATTTCGCCCGGCCTCCCGCCCCACCGGATTTCGGGCGAACCCATATCCGTACACATCAAAAAACGATATTCGTTATATGTGGCAGATTCCCCCTCTCAGGAAAGATGATATTCGCTATATGTGGCAGACCTACTAGGCCAAACGTCACTTAGGGGGCAAGTTTTATCCCCTCTAACCGTCGTTTTCCGCATAAACCTGCCACATATAGCGCAAACGACTTGTTCAGCGGCCGTAGACTTCGTGCACGAACTTTTCGAGCGCGGCGATGGAACGCTCCACCTTCTCCGTGTCGATGCAGTACGCCATACGGAAGTAGCCGGGCACACCGAAACTGTCGGACGGCACGAGAATCAGATCGTAGTCCTTGGCTTTCATACAGAATGCGTTCGCATCATCTTCTAGCGCCTTCGGGAAGATGTAGAACGTACCACCCGGGCGCACCACGTCGAATCCGAGCCTCACCAACGCGTCGTACAGGAGGTTCATGTTCTTTTCGTATACGGAAAGATCGCTCGTCTCATCCACCACCTTGGCCACGGCCAGCTGCACGCTGGATCCTGGGCAGTTGTGTCCGGTTTCGCGGCTGACCTGCCCGCACATCGGCACGATCAGTTCGGCGTCGGTGGCACGCGGATTCACCGCCACATAGCCGATGCGCTCGCCCGGCAATGACAGCGACTTGGAGTACGAGTAGCACGAGAGCGTATTGTCGTAGAACTTGCTCGGATACGGCTGCACACCCCCGTCGAATACGATTTCGCGGTACGGTTCGTCGGAGATCAAGAAGATGTCATGACCGTATTCAACCTGCTTGGCACGCAGGATTTCAGCCAGTCGCGTCAGCGTTTCGGCGGAGTAGACGGCTCCGGAAGGATTGTTCGGCGTATTGATGAGCACTGCGGCAGTACCCGGGTTCAACACCTGTTCAAACGCTTCGAAGTTGATTTGGAAGCTTTCGGTATCGGCTGGCACCACGGTCAGGTGCGCGCCGGTTCCGTTGACATACGGCTGGTACTCAGGGAAGTAGGGGGCAAACGTGATGACTTCGTCTCCAGGCTTGATCACCACGCGCAGTGCGTGGGCCAGCGCGCCGGCCGCTCCCGTGGTCGGGAAGATGTAATCGGCCGTATAGTCCATATCGAAGCGACGGTTGAGGCTTTCCGCAATGGCCGCGCGCACCGGGGCAATGCCCAGCGACGGCGAGTATCCGTGCAGCGCGACCGGCCCCACCTCCTGGTACAGTGCGATCATCTCGTCGGTGAAGCTTTGCGGACAGGGCACGCTCGGATTGCCCAGCGAATAGTCGAACACGTTCTCATAGCCGATTTCGGCGCCACGCGCGGTCGCGTATTCGCTCAGCTCGCGGATTACAGATTTTCCGCCGAGCATGGCTTTGTAAGCTTCGTTGATCATGGACAACCTCCCCGTCGTTCGTTCATTTCGCGCTTTCGCACGTTTACGCTGCCACGCGCTTTCATACTGCCACGCATGTTCGCACGTTCGCGTTTTCCGCAGGACAATCCGCGGAAAAACGCCGCTATATCGTTTTTACCACCGGATTGTCACAGCCGGCTTTCGATGGTCACTTGGCAGACGGCGGCTGCTGTTGCGAAATCGCCATGCTGGGCACGAATCCTTCGCTGAAGATTCTGCGCCAATATTCGAGCATGTCTGATTTCGACATTGACATGAACATGCCCGCCGCAAGCACGGCGACATCCTCGTTGAATACGGTATCAATCGGCAGTTTCTCATGCAGTTTCGGCCAGCGTTGCAGTACGGAAAGCATTCCGCCGACCGTGAAGTCAAGCATGAGATCGGTTTTCAGATCGAGGTTGTCGGCCTCCAGCCCAAGTACGGAAATCATGGTGAGTCGCCCGAATTCCTTGAGTGACGAAACGAGTTCCGGTGAGCTGTGCGGGCCGGCCAGCAATGCCAGTCGGTCGAGACGCTGGCGCTGTTCCGGATCGCGCAGCAGCGCGGTGACATGCTTGCGCCATTCGGTGTCCGGATCGAAATCCCGTCCCGGTACGCCTGGCATTGGCGTGTTTTCGACGGCGTGCAGAATTGCGGAGTCCGCGAGTTCCGGCAGTCCGGAGAAATGGTAGTAGAAGGAATTGCGATTCACGTCTGCCGCGCGAACGATGTCGGTGACGGTGATTTTGTTGTACTCGCGTTCCGAAAGCAGCTCCCAGAATGCGTTTTCGAGACGTTCTTTCGCCGGCAGGATTTCTGAGTCTCTGCGTGGTCGTGGCATCAGTACCCCCTGATAATTAGTCACGCTGCCTTATAACCACATTTATTGTACAAGTTGTCTAGACCAAATTTCGGCAAATGTCGTATACGAATTCACGCTTACAACACAAGTACGCTACGTGCACAGCGCCCGCCCACGTTCGCACAGTGCTCACACCTCATTCGCACTTCACTTTCGCTGAACTTTCGGATTGCGCGCGAGCGCCGCCTGTAACAGAATCACCAGCGCCTGATTGATGTTGCGCCGATCCGCACTGCTCAAGCCAACATATGTGCCGAGCATTTCGGGAATTACTTTCGGACCGGCTGCCACGATCGCGGAAATACTGCCCGCCCCGGAAGCTTCGAGCACGGAGAACAGCGCGTCGACCGCATGCTCGCGCTGTTCTTTGGAAAGTCCCGCAAGCCAGCCATTCAGCGACTTGTTGAACACCACCGAACTGTCGGCCACATCTTCGGCCTTGGCGAATTCACCCCCGTGCATCTGCCACGAGAAGGCGAAATGCTGCATGATGCCGTCCACGTCGGATTTCACCACCACACAACGTTCGGGGGTTTCAAACACCATGCCCACCACCGAGGAGTCCGGCACGATTTTCACAATGCGGTCGCTAACGCTCGCATATTCGAAGCTTTTCACCACTTCTTCGGGGAAACCCGGCCCGTCGAGCGAGTAGATGCGTTCAACGCGGTCCTTGATCTCGTCTTCGGCGTTCATGGCCGCATATACGGCCAGGTTACCACCTTTGGAGTGACCGGTCAGCAGTATCGGCCCATCCCACAGCGAGGCGACTTTTTTCAGGTATTCAGCTGCGGAAACCTGTGCTGGAACCGGGTATTGGAAGGCCATGTTGAAGTCTTCCTTCCATCCGACCAGCGAATCATCGGTACCCCGAAACGCCACAACCAGCGTTCCCGACGGCAGCCGGAAAGTCACTGCCGCGAACTGCGTTTGCGCACCGCCATCGAACTGCTCGCAATACGCGCTCATCTCAACGTCGGAAAACCGCGGATTCGCCGCCACAGCATGGTAGAAGTCGTGCGTTACCTGCGGATCGACCAATCCCACGTTCTCCACGTCATGGTCGGCTACGGGCTTGTCGTGGTTCAGCTCGTCATCGGCACGCGCAATCGTCACGCCGCCAAACGGGGGCTTGCGCAGCATACGCAACGATGCAATCGGACGCCGAATATCGAATTGCTTCGCACGCGCCTGCAACGTACCGTATTTCGCTACCAAATCGTCCAATCGCAGCACGCATTCCGGTACTTCGTCGTACGAAAGCTGCGCCAACACCAATGCGTCGGCCTCGCGGAACGGCAATGCCTCGAAACTGCGCGTTTCCGTGCGCGCATAGTCAATAATATTGCCCATCACGCATCCCCCTCCTTGTCGTTGCGCAGTTCACCGACAGCGACTTTCGCCGCACTGGCTGGAATCGCTTTGAACACGTCTTTGATGAGTTCGCGCGTTTCCACGTCGGTACCTCTGGCGGCTGCCACGATTTTCGGCAGCGAATCCGTCCAATTCGCCACCAGATCAGCGATATTACCGTACCCCGCCGCTGCGAAGATGTCGTATATCTGGTTGATGGCTCGTTCGCGTTGTTCCTGGCTTACGCGGTCGAACCATCCGTCGATGGTTTTGCCGATGAGTTGCGCACCGCCTGTCAACTCGCTTGCCCGCTCGAATTCGCCGGATTGCGTCACTTGCCAGCTTGATCCCATATGCTGCAGAATGCTTATGGCGTCGGCTTTGACGAAGGTTGGTTTGATTTGCGATTGCAACAGCATGCCGATGATGGAGGATTCCGGCACGGTTTTGTCGATTCGTGCCGCGATTGCCTGATATGCGCGGCTATGCACCATGACTTGAGACATTCCAGGACCGTCATGCGAGAAGATGCGGGATATTCTGCAGTTGCGCCCCGGCACGCTTCCGCCGAGTGCCGGCAGCAGTCCGAGCCGTTGCGCGCGCTCGTTGGTCGCTTCAATATCGCTTTGCGTGATTTGCATGGCCGCATATACCGCCATATTGCCGCCTTTGGAATGCCCGCCGATCATAACGTCGGGTGATTTTTTCGCCGAGAGAAAACGTTCCGTCCTGTCCAAAATCGAGTCCGCATATCGATATGCCGATTCTTGCGACGGCACTGGGCAACGCACCGCCATATTGAAATCCTCTTTCCAACCGACGAGCGTGCCGTCAGTGCCACGGAACGCAACATATAAGCCGAAATCGGCACCCAAATCGAAGGTCATCGCAGCGAATTGTTGCTGCTCGCCCTCATCCAAACGTTCGGCATACTCCCCCACCCGCAATCCGCGGAATCGCGGCGATTCGCAAACCGCACGCAGCAGCGAAAGCCGGTAATCATTCATTTCAGAGGAATTCGAAACAAACATCTCATCGTAGCTTTCGGCGCGCAGCAATTCACGAATCGGCACGGTCGCCACCGACTTAGCCTCGCCGAATACTGGAACCAAACCCAGCAATCGCATGTAGGAAAGCTCGGAAAGCACCAAGGAATCGACATTGCTGAACGCCAATTCGCCAAACCCGCGGAACTCTCGGCGCACATAATCCACCACATTGCCCATGCCTCAACTTTAGCCCGTTCGCGGCTCCGACCACATGCCACCACGCGCATTTCCCCACATGTTCTCGCACACACCCCCGTACACCCATGCTCAAACCGACTCAGCCACACACTGTAGGATATGTGCGAACACCAGTTGCAAACACACATCGCAGGTGCAGCGAACGCAAGTCGAACGCACCAGTAATGCATGCAACAAACTTATGAAGGGACGCTCCAGAACACCATGGAACCGATTGAAATCGCTGTGGATTGGCTGAAAACCAATTCCGGAAAAATCATTCTGCTCATTGTCGTCGCACTGCTTGCGGCCGTTATCGACAAGGCGCTTACCCGAATCGTGAGCAAAGTGCTGGACCGTTCGCAAGTGCCGAACGCTTCGATTTTCATCAATATTCTGCGCGCGGTGGTGTGGACGTTGGCTGTGGGCACTGTGCTGCAGCCGGTGTTCGGCATTAATCCGACCACGATTTTCACCGCGCTCGGCATTGGTGGTCTTGCGGTGTCGCTCGGTATGAAAGATACGATCGCGAACATCATCGGCGGTTTCGGTCTGATGCTTGGCCGTGTAATCCAGCCGGGCGATCTGGTGAATGTGGCGGGCACCGATGGCGTGGTCGAAGATATCAACTGGCGTCAGACCGTGGTGCGCGAGCGCAATGGCAACGTCAAGATCATTCCGAATTCGATTCTGAACACCGCGTCACTGGAAAAACTCAATCCGTCCAATGAGATGCTGGTTCGTGTGCCGTTTACCGCCAAGGCCGGTACCGACATCGACGAGATGACCCGTCAGGTGGTTCAGGCCGTGCAGCGCGATACCGCCGATTTGGCCGATCCGCGCTTCCCTCCGAAAGTGAGACTGACCGGTTACTCCCCTTACGGCATCAATGTCGAAGTGTGCGCGTACGCCAAGCCGGAATCGTTGCTTCCCGACATGATCAACGCCGTGGCACGTTCCATCGCCAATGCTGATTTTCTTGAGAATCGCGCCATTAACAAGGAATCGTAATATCCTCGCGAACACAAGAAATCGCGGTTGACCCATATATATATATATATATATAAAATGCCGCATGCAGTAGTCCACATGCGGCACTTTTTTATACTGAAATTATTGCATCATTAGATTGATTGACGTAATAATAACCGTCACTACAATGTAAGTAACTACACCGACGTTCAGTATTGCCGTGCTCGTGCGAACGCCGCGAGGCAGTTCTTCCGGTGCGGTATAGAATTCAAAATTCTTACGTTCACGAATAAGCAGCACCACACCTGCAATAATCAGACCGAAATACAGCAGCATATAGATGCCGAATATCATCATTCCCGTCGCATTCTGGCCCATCCACTGCATCATGGCTGTTCCGTCGCCGTTTTCCGCACTGGTCAGCACGTTCATCAGACTGTCGATGTCAATGTTCGTCACCACCCATGGCGCGACCACGCCGCCCATGAAGTTGACGAACATGTGCATGACCACCGAATAACGCAGTTTGCTGGTACGCACGTACACATAGCCGAACACAAGACCCAATGCGAATGCGTAGAAGAACTGAAACAGGTTCATGTGCACCAGGCCAAAGAACAGCGCGGAGAACACGATCGCGGTTTTTTCGCCGTATTTGCGCGTGCGGCTGATGAGTTCCTTGCGGAAGATCCATTCTTCGAACAACGGTCCGAGAATCACGAGGAACACCACGTTCCACACGTCGAATTGCATGGCCAGATCGCTCACCGAATTGCTGGCGTTGCCTCCGGAAAGCAGCGACGCCAACATATTGCCGATGAGACTGCCCCCATACATGAGCGGGAAGCACATGATAAGCAGTTTGAAGAATTGGCCCGGCTTCATGTCGAACTTGCGTGTTTCAAGGACCGACGATTTGCCCATGATCAGCACTGCGAGCGGCATGGCCACGAGATACAAAGGGGCATCCGACGCCACATACACCGCCCAATTCGGCAGATTCGTGGTATGCAGTACTTGATAGAACACACCGGAAAGCACCGTTGCAAGCGCATACCAGATCACCACCATCAGGCACATGCCTGCGCCGATGCGGGAGAACACGCTTTTCACGCGCCTGAGCCAAAGTTCATAAGGATTGGCTTGTGGCTGCGGATACTGCGGTTGTTGCTGATATTGGGATGGCTGTTGTGGATTCTGCTGCGGATGCGGTTGTTGCGGCCGCTGCGGATATTGGGGGTACTGCGGAAACGTCATATTTGCCTTTGCGACGACGTGCACGGGGTGCATATACGAAAATGCTGATATCCAGCACCTTAGTACAGGAATACTGAATATCAGCTTACAATCTCATGACCGTCGTCATGAGCGTCCGCAACGAAACAGCTCATACGGCGAGCGCGGCGATCGGACGCGGAGCCACCACCACTTCGGATCCAACCGTCAGACCGGCAGGAAGCTCATTGGCCGGCAGCTGCACGGTGACGGGCAGGTGGCCCACACCTGCGGCAACCGTCAAGTCAACGCGGGCGAGCGCACCGAGGAAGTGCACCATGTCGACGCGACCATGCTCGCCTACCATGTTGCCATCGTTTGCGGCCAGAGTGATCACAAGGTTTTCCGGCCTCACGAGCACGGTGGAGGCGTCGCGCTTGGAGGCTTCGAGCAGAGGCACGCGCTGGCCAAACACCACGGCTTCCTCACCATTCGTGATGCCGGGGAGCCGGTTAGTCAGGCCAATGAAGGTGGCCACGTATTCGCTGGCCGGACGGCGGTACAGCGTCTGCGGGTCGGCGATCTGTTCGATACATCCGTGGTTCATCACGCCGATGCGGTCGGCAACGGTGAGCGCTTCTTCCTGATCGTGGGTCACGAACACGGTGGTGGTGCCGGCTTCGAGCTGGATGCGGCGGATTTCGTCGCGCAGCTGCACACGAACTTTGGCGTCAAGTGCGGAAAGCGGCTCGTCGAGCAGGAGCACTCGGGGGTTCACGGCCAGTGCGCGGGCGAGCGCCACACGCTGCTGCTGACCGCCAGACATCTGCTGCGTGTATTTGCCAGCCTGATCGGCAAGACCTACGAGTTCCAGCTTCTCCATGGCCTGCTTACGGCGTTCCGTCTTGCCCATGCCGCGGATTTCCAACCCGAATTCCACGTTCTGCAGAGCGGTCATGTGTGGGAACAGCGAGTACGCCTGGAACACCATGGCCATGTTTCGCTTGTTGACGGGCACGCCAGTCACATCTTGTCCGCCGACGAGAATACGGCCGGCCTGAATGTCTTCCAAGCCTGCGAGGGAACGCAGCGCGGTGGATTTGCCGCAGCCGGAGCCACCGAGCAGCACGACCATTTCACCAGGATTGATTTCTAGGTTGAAGTTGTCGAGCGCCTTGTTGGTGGCTCCTGGGTAGATTTTGTCTACATTAAGCATTTGCACGCCGCCGCCGCGTTCCGCGGAGTCGTTGAGGACTTCGCGTGCGGCTCGGGTTACGGTTTCGGCGCTCGGATTGGCGTTTACGAACGCTTCCGAAGTGCGTGCGATGGTTGCTTTCTGATCAGCGAGAGTCATGATTCGTTGCTTTCTGTGGATTTACGCAGTGCGTCGGAAATAAGATCGAGGGCTACCAGCAGGATCACGCCGAACAGTAGTGCCAGCAGCGACATGGCGGTGGAGATTTGGGAGTTGGATTGGCCAAGCTGGTAGAGCGCCACCTGCAGGTTCATGCGTCCAAGCAGCGATGCGACGGTGTATTCGCCCAGCACCACGGCGATGGAGATGAACGATGCAGAGAGGATCGACTGCCACAGGTTGGGGATGAGCACACGGAAGAACACGCGCGGCCAGGAGGCTCCGAGCGAGCGGGATGCTTCGCACAGCGTTTTCACGTCAATGGAGTTGAGGCCCACAGCGAGCGCGCGGAATGCAAATGGCATCACCAGAATAACGTACGCGAAGCACAGCCAGATCGGGTTGGTGCTGAGCACGTCGGCGCTTAGCCAACGGTAAATCGGCCCCAGGCCGACTACGAGCACGATGGCGGGGATGGTCAGCGGCAGGGTGGCCACCCATTCGATGGCGCGTTCCAGCTGCTTGGAGCGAATGTGCACGATCACCATGGTGGGTACCATGAGCAGCAGCATGATGACCACAGTCACCACACACAATCCCATGGACGATCCAAGACCGCTCCACAATGTGGACAAGTCAGCACCAAGCGCGCTGCCATCGCCGGTGAAAATCGCAATCCACGGATCCAAACTCCACTTGCCGGAAAGCGGGTGTCGAATGGTGAACACAAACATAGACACCAGTGGCACGAACAGGAACAGCAGCGTGAACGTGAGAATAATCGCCTTGATCACGCGCTGCTTGCGCACGCGGGCGGCACGCAGCTGCGGGGGCATTGCTTCAGTATGATTCACTGCCATTGTCCGGCCTTCTTTTCCACAGCGTGGCTCAGCATCATCACCAGAGCAACCACGATGATCATCGCGAAGGCGAGCACTTGCGCGAATCCCTGCTGATTCGGATCCATTTCGTTGCGCATGGCGCCCTGAATCATAAGCGGCACCAGAATCGAACGCTGTGAGAACAATGCGGCGGCCGTCGCATATGCGGAGAACGCGCTGGCGAACAGCAGCAGCAATGCGGAAATGAAACGCGGAACCAGTATCGGCCCCGCAACGCGCGTCCAATACTGGAATGTGTTACCGCCGAGCGATTCGCAAGCCTCACGCCACTGCGGACGAATCGAATCGACCGCAGGCAGGAAGATGATAATCATCAACGGAATCTGGAAGTAGCAGTAGACCGTGATTAGGCCAGGCAGGGAGCTCAACCAGTTCGGATTGACGGTCAGTCCGGTCAGCTGACGGATCAGCATGGTGCCGACGCCGTTGATACCGATGGTGGCGATGAAGGCGAAAGCGAGCATCACGCCGCCGAACTGTGCGAGCACCGACGAAATGGCACTGACCATGCGGCGCAGCAGTCCGTTCGGTTTGCTGCCAATCACCAGCGCATACGAGGCAACCGCACCCACGACCGCGCCGATGAGTGCGGAGATCACGGAAACGAGAATGGAGGTGGCGAACGCGGCGATGGTGTTCGCTTCGAAGAGTTTGCTGAAGTTGTTGAGGGTAAATCCGCCGTCGACGTCCTGGAATGCGCCGACAATCACGATAACGGTAGGCGCGAGCAGGAAGCAGGCGGTGTAGACGAAGAACGGGATGGTCACGACGAATGTACCGATTTCGCGGCGATGCGTGGCGAAATCGGAGGTTGCGGAGGGGCCGTTTCCTCGCGTTCCGCGGGCTTCGCGTGCGTTACGTCCGCCGATGACTCCCGCTTTGGGGGTGATTGCTGCAGTCATGGTTGCATGCATGCTTTCATACGATTGATATGCGGTGAGATTGCATAGGATTGTGGGATTCCGCTATTGCGCTGGAGACATGCTTCAAGGCCGGTTGTTGCGGCAGAAGACGTCGGGGAACTTGCTTCAGCCCGTCGTATCCGCCGGTCTACCGGCCTTGGATTGCATTATTTTCGATTGCGTTCCAGCTCATTTGCGTTGCTTACGAGCGGTTGCCAATCAGTTGCCGATGGTCTTGTCCCAGTTGTTCTGGAGCCATTCGGTGATGCGAGTGGAATCGTCGTTGGTATAGGTCACTGGATCGCCTTCGATGGTGATGGCGGTCTTCAGGGTGTTCTGGTCAACCGTGCCGTCTTCCTTCATGGAGTCGAGGAGCACCGGGTTGGCGCCACCCTTGAACCATTCGTTCTGAGCGTCGGCGGTGTACAGGTATTCCTCCCACAGGCGTGCTGCGGCCGGGTGCGGAGCGTCCACGTTGATGGCCTGGTTGTAGTAACTGACCACCTGGGCGTTCTTGAAGGTCTTGAACTTCCAGTTCACGCCCTTCTCCTTGAGGCTCTTCTGGTAGGAGGCCTGGTTGTAGCTCCAGTCCATCACCACGCCAGTCTGGCCGGAGTCGATGGTTCCGTCGGTCACGTCAATGGTGGTGAGGTTGCCAGCGTCCTTAAGCTTCTTGCAGTAGTCGAGACCCGGCTGCAGGTCGTTGATGTCGCCACCTGCGAGCTGATTGATCATGAGGTAGCCGTTGAATGCGGCGCCAGCTTCGGCAGGCTTGCCGTTCAGTGCCACGGTGCCCGCGAACTTCGGATCCATCAGATCATCGAGGCTGTTGATGTCGCCGTACTTGTCGGCGTTCCAACCGATCGACATAATGCCGGTATAGTCGGCGTAATACTTGCCGTCGGCATCCTTCACGGAATCCGGGATCTTATCCCAAGCCTGCACCTTGTAGGAGGCGAAGTTGTCGGTGCTGGTGGAGGCCACGGCCAAGCCGAGGTCGAACACGTCGGGAGCAGCGTCGGTGCCCTTGTTGGTCTTGGCTGCGTCCACTTCTTCCTTGGAGGAGGCGTTCGGGTTCAGCTCGTTGATCTTAATGTTCGGATACTTCTTCTTGAAGCCGTTGATAACCTCACCATAGTTGGACCAGTTGTGAGGAAGTGCGATGACGTTGAGCTGGCCTTCCTTTTCGGCGGCGGCAACCAGATCGTCCATCGTACCGAAATCAGCCAAGGAAGTAGCCTTTGCAGACTTTTCATCAACCTTCACAGCCTTGCCGGAAGTGGAATCAGCGGAGGAATCCGTGCTGTCCGATCCGCAGGCGGCCATGGAGAAAGCCAGAACGGCCGCAAGGGAGCCGGCGGCCAGTTTGCGCAGAGAAATCATGGACATCAATATCTTTCTTATGCCTTGTTCATAACAACAAGAAAGAAGATAAGCCCTCAAATCAGCGTAATACTGACCTTACAGTAAATATGCAGTTTATTTTGAATCGGAAAAACTAAATTTTTCTAAACTGCAGGTAAATTGGCGAAATATGTCAACTGGCACCAACGCAGTGTCAGCATTGATGCCAGTCTCATGCAAATCGAATCAGCCTAAAGCGGGCCAATATAAATCAAGCAACCACACAATCGAAATCAGCGCAGCACGCCTTCGATCAGCGTGGTGATCAGGTCGGTGTAGCTCACGCCGGTCGCCTCCCATGCCTTGGGATACATGGAAATCGGGGTGAAGCCCGGCATGGTGTTGATTTCGTTGACCATCACTTCGCCGTCGGCCGTCACGAAGGTGTCGACACGGCTCAGGCCGGCGCCGTCGACTGCGATGAACGCTTTTTTGGCGGTTTCGCGCACGCGGTTCAGAGTTTCTTCCGGCAGGCTTGCGGGCACTTCCACATGGCTTGCGTCGGAGTTCATGTACTTGCTGTCGAAATCATAGAACTGGTCGTCGCCTTCGGCACGCTTGTCAAGCACGATTTCGCCCGGCCAGCTGGCCTGCGGAGCCTCGCCGGCCTTCGGGCAGAGCACGGCGCATTCGATTTCGCGCGCGTCGACGCCCTGTTCCACGAGCACACGCCAATCATGGTGGGACGCTTCGAACACTGCGGCGGCAAGCTCGGCCGCATTGCCCTCATGTTCGACCTTGGTCACGCCGAAGCTGGAACCGGCGCGGGACGGCTTCACGAACAGCGGGTACTGCAATCCGGCCTGCTGCACCGCGGCAAGCATCTCGTCCGCCTCGGTGGCGAATTCGGAAGCGGCATCATAATTACGCACATCCAACGTGATGCCTGGAGCCACGGGAATACCGGCCGCAGCCAGCAATACCTTCGTATAATGTTTGTCCATGCAGGCGGCGGAAGCGAGCACACCGCAGCCAACATACGGCACGTTCATCATTTCGAACAGGCCCTGAATCGTGCCATCCTCACCGTACGGACCATGCAATACCGGAAGCACGGCGTCCACGTGGCCAAGCGAAGTCAGCGTGCCGTCGTCTTCACGAGCGAAGAAACCATCCTGGCCGAGTGCCACCTCCAGCACCACATCTTTGGAGGAATCCGTCTTCTCCACCGTCGGCAGACCTTCGCTCATGTTCCACTTGCGTGGATCCTCGCCGTCCACAATCCACTCGCCGTTCTTGGTGATTCCCACCTCAATGGCTTCGAACTTGTCAGTATCCAACGCGCGCAGCACGCCCGCCGCAGAGATGCAGGAAATCGAATGCTCGTCGGCTTTGCCGCCATACATCACTACAATGCGCTGTTTTGCCATCTTTGTCTTATGCTCCATAAGTTGGTCCGTTGAACGCACACGCGCCCAATACCGTCTGCCAATACTGTCTGTACTGTCTGTCTTCGTAATATCGCGCCGGTTCGCACTTCTGTTCGCCCGCGATACCACGCATTCGTAATATCGCAGTTCAGTATACAAACCGCACCCCACAGCCACACGCGACGAATCATGATTACACACGCCCGTCACTCATGTCCTATTTTCATGAATCATAGAATACGGAATCAAACGTTGGAATGATGCGATTGCAGCCTGAAAAACCGAGCTTAAGCGCTTTGTCTAATCACGATTATACTAATTACGATTAGACTATTTTTATACAGATTTACTATTATTGCCGAATATATGGCGATTGACGATTGGTAAATTCCGATTGACGTTTTACGCAATCGCATGTCTCGAAAAAATAAAAAGACCGCACCTGAAAGTGCGGTCTTATTTGCAATTGCGATGTTGCGGAAAGATTATTCTTCGCTGATGCCTTCGCCGAAAAGTTCGGACAGCATTTGCGCGCAGGAGATGCCGTCGGAAAGCACGTGGCTCATGGCGGTGGCAAGCGGCGTGGGCACGCCATACTGCTTGCCGAGCGCCACTACCGCATCGGCGGTCGGCACGCCTTCGGCCACGCCGTTGCTCACCTTGGTGGCTTCCTCAACGCTCAGGCCCTTGCCCAGGTTGGAACCGAACGTGTAGTTGCGGCTCAACGGGGATCCGCAGGTGGCGATCAGGTCGCCCACGCCAGCCAAACCGGCGAATGTCTTCGGATCGGCGCCTGCTGCCTCGCCCAAGGCGGTCAGCTCGGCCAGGCCGCGGGTTTCGATCATGGCAGCGGTGTTTTCGCCGTAGCCGGCACCGCGGGCCATGCCCACGGCCAGCGCGACCACATTCTTCAGCGATCCGCACATTTCCAAGCCGATCACGTCGCGGGTTACGAACGCACGGAAATAGTCGGTGGTGCAAGCGGCTGCGATCTTGCGCGCATTGTCGAGATTTTCGCAGGCGACCACGGTTGCGGCCGGCTCGCGGTCGGCGATCTGCTTGCTCAGGTTCGGTCCGGAAATTGCGGCGAAGCGGTCGGCCGGCAGGTCGAGAGTTTCCATAACGACTTCATCCATGCGCTTGCCGGTGGTGCGTTCGATGCCTTTCATCAGCGAGGCGACAAGTGCGGTTTCGGGAATCAGACCCTTGAATTCGGCGAGCGCGACGCGGGCGAACTGTGCGGCGATGGCCACGATCACAATGTCGGCGTTGGCTACGGCTTCGGCACGGTCGCCAGTGGCGGTCATGTTGCTTGGCAGCACTTTCACGCTGGGCAGGCGAACACCGTTGTGATGGTGGTCGCGAATGCCTTCCACGATCTCCGGTTCGATGGCCCACATGGTCACATTGTTGCCTGCATCGGCAAGCACCTGACCGAAAGCGGTTCCCCAAGCTCCTGCGCCCAGTACCGTCACGTTCGTCATATTTGCTCCTTGCATTACTCCGGGCATCATTCATAGCCGGAGTCTTGGCTCAAAAATTGCTTTTCCTATGCTACCGCCGGCTGCGCACACCGCGATGCGTACTGCAATACGCGCCATACGTATGCGCAATCGGCTGGCAGTATTTCGATTACTTCATTTCAGCAATCGCATATTCGGCCTTTTCGATTCAGTCCTTCACTCGGCTCATCGTGCGATAATCCCAATATCCGTCGGGGGCTTGTTCGCCGCGGATTTCGGCCATGACTTCGGTCATGCGCACGCGGATGCGTCGGGTGAGTTCGTTGGCGAGATCTTCCGGCACTTCCTCACCCCAGGAATCGCGATCGGCGAGCAGATCCGCATAATCAAGCGCTTCGTCGTAGCACATGACCACGTTTTTACGCGGCCACGGCCACCAATGGTTGATACTTGCCGCACCCCACGTTACCGCGCAATATAGCGGAATCTGGTAGCCAAGTCGGCGTGAGGCCTCAAGTGCGATCATGCCCACGCCGTTTTTCATGCTCATCGGCCATTTCTGCGGGTCTCGCGTCACCGTGCCTTCCGGCCATACGGTTAGGGGTCGACCGGAGGTGAGGATTTCTATGGAGGTTTCCTCGATGGCTTTGGCTTTGCCGGAACGACGCTGCACCGGCTGCATACCGACCAGCTGGAACCATTTGCCGATCAGCGGCCATTTGGCCATTTCCGCCTTGGCCATGTAGCGTGGGCGGCGGCCTTGGTGGAACAGTGAGACCATCGGCACGAACACGTCATACATGGTCACATGGGTTGCTGCGGTGATGAACGGACCGGTTTCCGGCACATGCTCCAGCCCCCATGCGCGCACTTTACTGCGATTGCGCAGCACCACGTCACAGCCGGTCAGCAGGCGATGCGTGGCTTTAGGGTTCTGCGCTTCGATTTCCGCGGTGTTGGCTTTGCGAGGACCGGTCGGAAAATCATGGGTCGGGTCTACAAGATGATGCTTCTGCGCGAGTTTTGCGACTTGCTCGTCGCTCAGCGGCTTCACTGCGGAGCGCGGCGACGGTTTTCCTTTGGATGCCATGGTCTCATTGTGCCACCGGCCGCCGATACGTATGGAACCGTATCGGCATCAGTTTTCGTTCATAGCATCAAGCCGATGCTGCAGCTCGTCGATCTTCTCCTGCAGCATCGCGATTTGTCGTACTTGCTGGTAGATGATCAAGTCGCGCACGTCGAACATCTTTCGTCCGTTTTTGCTGGTGCCGATAGCCATGAACGCCGCATTGGCGATGTTGTAATTTTCCAGCAGGGTCTTGGCTTTGGAAGCCCCCCCCCACCGCATCTATGTTCGACTTTTCATCATCCGGGCCTTCGGTTTTCTCCCTGGCTGCCTCACCTACAATGGATCTGGTGCTTTTCCATCGGGAGACACATCTCTCGATGCGCTTGCTACCAATCAAGGACGGTTCCAGACCGGCTTCGCGGAAAATCCTGCGAGCCGGTTCGCCTTTTAGATAACGGCGTACGCATTCCACTTTGAACCAGTGTGCATAGGTGATACGCGACGCACTCACCTCTTTCACCGCAGGAAGCGACCGTAAATACGCGGCTTCTTCAAGTGTGAACGTTTTTTGCCTAACCACCATCCAATCCCCTTAAATTACCTGTTCATTCATGTCGTTTTCCCGCATGCCTGTGTTGTCCTCCGTTCACCTTATCCGTTATTGCGTTCTCACCAACGGCCATGCCGTTCTTCTCCATGAAATAGCCGCGCGTAATAGTTACGAGCCACCAGATGATGGCGGTGATTACCAGCGCTACAGAGGTGATGATCACCGCACTCATCAGTCTGATGCGGGCATCATAGTCGGTGTTGTCGGCGGTTTTCGGGTTCGGGATGCGGTGGCCTCGCACCAACAGCCGGTGCGTGTTCACGCCGTATGGTGTGCAGGTGACGAGGGTCGCGTAGTCCTTGCCAGATTCGATGTTGAGTTGCGAGAGGTCTTTTGGCAGGACCGTTGTGATGTGGTCCACTTGGTACGTGTAGGTCTGGTCGAGCACGTGGAAGGCGAAGGTGTCGCCTTTTTTGAGCTTGTCCAAGCCGGTGAAGAGTTTGGCGCTTGGCAGTCCGGTGTGTCCGGAGACGACCGCATGCGTGTCCGGGCCGCCTACCGGCAGTGAGCTTCCGGCGATGTGTCCGGTGGCGATCTGCAGAATGCCTTCGTCTGTGCCGTGGTAGATCGGCAGTCTCACTTTGATGCTGGGTATGGTCACGTAGCCCATCACGCCCGAACCGTTGACGTCGAGTGTGCTGTCGTAGCGCAGTTTCTCGTCTGCGGTCATGACCCAACGGTCGTTTTCGTTCTCGGTTTTGCTCAGTAACGCGAGCTTTGCGAGCAATGTGTTGTATTGCCGCGCTTGCGCGAGCATCGCCTTGCGTTCCTGTTTGGAATAGTCCTTGGCTTGGGCAACATAGGAGGCCACGGCTTTTGACTGGTGCAGTTGGTTCCACCAGTTGGCTATGGTCGGATATGAGAGCAGGCACAATCCGGCCACCAGAACCGTCCCGAAGAACAGGGATGCGATTCTGGAGCCGATGTTGGCTTTGGGTTTGACCGTTTTATGCCGACTCATCATATACCTTGCGATTAATGCTGCGGTCGTTGCGTTGTCACGTTGCCGACGGCTGTGGGGCGATCCGGATGTTTCGGATCGCCCCACAGCCGTTCTTGCCACTTTCAGTGGCCGAATGTAGATCGGCGGGTCAGCGGGTGCACTTCTTTTTGAGGGTGAAGTATGCGCCAGCCGCGACTACCAGGGCCGCGCCCGCCACGTACAGCACGATGGTGCCCATGCCGCCGGTCTCCGGCAGCGAGGAGCCCGGCTTGTTGACCACGTTGGTGGTCAGGGAGCCCTCGGACTTGTTAGCGGTGAAGTGGATCTCGCCGGAAGCCACGTCGCCGCTCAGTTCGGTCAGGACGTCCGCACGATCTTTGGTGGTCCATTCGATGTCATGCTCAGCGGTCACGGTGAAGGTGATTGGCTGGATGGTGTTGTAGCCGGCCGGAGTCTTGGTCTCGGACAGCTTGTAATCGCCATCATCAAGACCCTTGAATTCGAACGAGGTCGGCTTATTCGAATCAGTGACGTCAGGAGCGAAGTCTTTCACGGTCTGATAGGTGCCATTGGACTGCTTCTTTTCAAGCTTGAAGGCGGCACCTTCGAGCGGCTGCTGGCCCTTGTTGACCTTGTTCACAACGACCTTGTAGGTGAAGACGATGACGTTGTCCCATGGGGTGTTGCCAGTCGGACCGTTCTCGCCGCCTTGGGAGTCGTTCGGGTTGTTGGAGAACTGCAGCTTGGCCTTGTTGACATTGCCCTGCTGGCCAAGGTTGGCATGCTCGTTCAGCGTGGAGGTGTATTCGACGCGGATCTTGGAACCAGCCTTGACAGCCTTGATGGTCTTCAGATCGGCGAACTTGACCTCGAAGGTGCAGCCATCGGTCAAGCCGTCAGTCACAAGTTGGTAGCCCTCAGTGATTTCAGTATCGTCAACGTAGACCTTGACGGAGTCTTTGTTGAAGGTCAGGCCCGGTTCCTCGACATCGTGGAAGGCGAAGTAGTACTTGGTGTAGTCGGCGTAGTTGGAGGCGACGGTTCCCTCAAGCTTGAACGGGACCGCATCACCGAAGTCGTAATCGGCGGAGTCCTGCCAGCCAGTAGTGGTGCCTTCAGTGTCGTTCTTGTCTTTCAGCTTCTTCTCGAAGGACGGAACGTCGGACTTTGGCTTGATGGTCACGTCGCCTGCGACAGTCACGATGTAGGTGGTGGCGGTC
This sequence comes from Bifidobacterium catenulatum PV20-2, assembly GCF_000800455.1. Taxonomy (NCBI): domain Bacteria; kingdom Bacillati; phylum Actinomycetota; class Actinomycetes; order Bifidobacteriales; family Bifidobacteriaceae; genus Bifidobacterium; species Bifidobacterium catenulatum. The sequence continues at coordinate 275,152 of NZ_CP007456.1, read as the reverse complement.
TGACCGTTGGGAATGGTGCCCGCCTTGTCTTTGATCAGGTAGTAGCCTGCCGGCACTTGGGCGGAAGCGTTGGTATCGGTGATGGTCGTGGTCGGCTGAGCATTAGTCTTGAGGTATTGTGCGATGCTGTTCGCGGTCGCTTGGGCGTTGTTGTCCTCCGATTTGGAGGCCAGATCAGTGATTGCTTTCAGTTCCTCATCAGTGACGGCGGTACCGTTCTTTGCGGTGGCGGAACCCCACTTGATGTTGGACAGCTTGCCGTTGGTCAGTTCGCAGGTGAAGATCTGGTAGACCTCATAGGTGTGGCCGTTGGACGGTCCGGTGATGGTGTTGGTGGCTTCGGCCGCAAGCGCGGAGCCCGCGCCCACGAAACCGGCAACTGCCATGGCCACGGTGGCGAACACCGCAACGAGGGCGTTGATTGCCTTCTTCATTATTGTTTCCCCCCTGTCTGTTGGGATAGTTCTTCATTTTCGGTACGGTCATTAGGCTGGATGTCTAACGGCCACAAAAGTCTTGCCGCGTTGGAATGGCTTACCGACGCGTGAACGTCATACGTTTGGCGTTCTTGCGGGTTTCGGCCAGGCCGAAGCTTGCGACCAGCACGGTCAGTGCTCCGCCCGCTACGAACCAGCCGTCACCGCTTCCACCGGCCGACGGCAGTGATGCCTTGCTTCTACTGTTCAGAATGAAGTCCGTATATCCACTGTTGTGAATCGCGTCCACTGGGAACGTGTCCGGCTTGGACAATGGGAATTGGGCTTCGGCATTCTTGTCGCGCAGCATGAAGTAATGTTCCGCAGCCGTTCCGATCGGGGTGTCATAACCGTCTGGGGCTTGGGTTTCCACAAGCTTGTATGCCATATTGAACCGGACGTTCGCTCCGGAGGAGTTGCAGGCCGTTCTTTGATTTTCCGGACATGATGTCGTTTCCGTTGTGCTCGCCGAGAACGCCAATTGTCCGTTTTTCCCGGTTTTCAGCCCGCTGCATAGTCTGTCCCATTGCGTGTCGTTCCATTGGTACAGGTCGAATATGGCGCCCTGCAATGTTTTGGTCGGATCATTCGAATCGGCTTTGGTGAACGTCAGTTTGCTGATGGTCGCGTCACCATGGGAGGATGCGACTTTGACGCTGGTGCCGTTTACTCCACTGGTTTTGCCATGCAATGACGCATTGTTGGATACTGTGACCCACGTGTTGGCGTCGCCGACCGCCTTATACGAGTATTCGACTACCAGTGCGGTGGAGTCCGGTATGGTCAGCTTTAACTTGTTGATGCGCGTGTTCCCGTCCGAGGAGCCGGATGGGGTTACCGTATAGCCGTTTTTCGGCAGTTCGGTTCCTTTGGTGCCAGTCTCGGCATTGTAATGGTAGACTTTCACCTCATTGAGGCTGAACTCGACGGGCTGATTTCCGTTGTACGGGTAGGAAAGGCTGTCTTCCAAGGTAATGGTGTCGGAGTTCTTGTCCAGGTCCAACGCATTCGGATTAACCACGATGGAGTACGGCACCAGATTGCTGTTGTCGTTCGGATTGTAGGACGTGGCCTTGTGGATCACGTTCCACTCGTCGTCCTTGGTGATTTTCTGCGATTGACTTTTCTCGCCCCAGTCCTTACCGCTGGCATCGTTCAACTTAGCGGTGTTCTTGAACGCCGTAGCCGTCTTGCCGAGTTCTGAGGCGTCATCGATGGTTGCGTGGACGTCCAATCTAATGCTTATTTTCTGCGAATCATAATAAGTGACTGTGCGCAGTTTTTTCATGAGTTCTCCGGGCACCGTGATGGCGAAGGTCCCATTGTTGTTCTGTGTGACGCTAATGTTGCCGGATTCGGTATCTGGATGTTTAGTCCACGAGCATGAGCTTTGGACCGTATTACCGACTGCGGGAATGTTCAGATTCGTATTGCACACGCTGCTGCCGCCATTAATGCTGATACTCAGTCCGTTGGCATTGTGAAGCGTCACACCTGCGGGCATCTGTTCCGTAATCGTCAGATCGGTGTAACCGTTCGTACCGGTGACGTTCTCGGCTTGATCGACCTGAATCTGCCAGTGCATGACCGGCTTGCCGTCAATCTGCTCCATCGAGTTCAGGTCGTTGTATTCGTGCGTGGAATCGGCGTCCATATTGGTTTTGGCATCGACCTTCTTGAGCGTCCACTTCAGATTGCTTGGAGTGTATTTGACACTGTCGGACTTAGTGAATCCACTGGTGTTCACCGTGTTCGAATAGTCCTGTTCACCGTTCCAGGTCTCTCTGATCTCGCCGGTGGCGTTGTAGGAGAACTTAACGTTGTGGCCGACGGTCAAGGCGTCCGGTGAGGTGATGGTGAAGCCGATGACCTTCTTCTGATCCCAAGTTTTGTTGAAGACGATGCTCGGCGCACGGAAACCGGCTTTCCGGAATGCGTTCTTGATTGCAGTTTCCAGCTCGGAGCATTGGGAAGCGTCAAAATACTGGTTGTCCGACAATCTATCGGTATAGGACCATCCGGCCGGCAATGCTTCAGCCGCGTTTTCCGGCGCAATGGTCACGGCCCATGGCACGGTGACGGTCTTGCCGTCAGTGGATGGGGTCACGGTGCCGTGGGTCTTGTGCAACGGGTTGAACGCTCCCGGGGCCACACCCTTGTCTCCAGTGTTGACAGAATTGCCACCGTTTGGCGGGGCCAGTTCGGCCCTATTCTTCACCATGGTCGCGCCGATGCCGTTGTTCGGTCTGGTGGTGTAGGTGAACGTGTACGTCGTTTTCTCGTCATTCGCTCTGAAAACGATTGGGAATGAGGCGAACGAAGTCTGGCCGTTCACTGGCTTGTCGGATGTGATGGTTCCGACAAGGGTTCCGCCGGTGACCTGATCTTTCAGTGTCCAACCGTTCAGATTGTCCAGCTTGGACACGTCGACCGTGACGGTCCAGGTGGCAGTGCCGTTCTCATTCAGCACGCCCTCTTTTTTGTTTATCGTGGGTTTCTTGTCCCAGGAAACGTCACCGGACACAGTCTTGTCGATGGTGTTGCCATTCTTGTCTGTGGCTTTGACGGTCACATCGTTCTTCTGGTAGGTGGTTTCGCCATTCTTTACGTCCACCTTGCTGGTGTAGATGATGGTGTAGGTGCCGTTCTCGTTCAGCGCAGGGCAGGACATGGCGAACCCACTGCCCGAGGGGTTGGATGTGCAGTTGCCGCCTGATACTTGGATGGAGTTCAGGTCGATTGTTCCCAAAGATGGCACATCGGTAATGTTGATGTTCTCGCCTGGTTTGGTGCCGGAATTACTGTGTACCGTTACGGTCCAGCTCACGGTTCCGTCTGCGGATGGTTCGGCATGGGTCTTCTGCACCGTTAGGTCGCCTCTGTGGTTGACCTTGATGGTTTGTTTATTGCCGTCACCGAAATCGAACTCGTTTTTGCCTGTGTTTTCGACATGACTGCCGTCGGATTCGAAATTAAACGTTCCGTTGGTGATCGGATGGTCGACGTTCTCCTTGGCCGTCTCCTCATCGAAGACAATATAGATCTTGTCTCCTTCGAAATAGTATTTCGCTCCGATTGACGGAAAGGTGCCCGGATGGTCCTTGGTGGCGTCCGAAGAGGTAATGCCGACCGGCGAATCGTATACGAACGTGCGTGACGCCTCGTCCGTTCCAAGCGTGCCTTTCGGAATTTCGAAGTTGAACGTTACCTTGAGACGTTCGTTTTCTTCTAATGTTCCATTGAGATCGGTCCAGTCTTCACTACCTTGTGGAGCCTTCTTCAATGTCACGGAATGAACGTATTGGTTCAGGCTATGCTGGGAGCCATCAGCATGAGCATTGCCAGCGGCCACTCCACCAACCATCACCATCGCCAGTAGCGTGGCGAAAGTCACGAAGGTCACCATGGTTTTACGCCAGACATGGCTCCGCCCGATTTTTTTGAAACCATCCCTCATGAAAATTACCCCAGCTTCAAAGGTGTTCTCAATTACTTCGACGACAAGATAACAGCAACAACAACGGAACCCCCCCCCCCCCCCAGATTATGTATAATCACCCGTTATGCAATGGAATTGCGTATTTCCAACGGTTTTCACACGCCCGTCGTATGGGGAAAAACCTGTAAAGTTGATTCAGGACTCAAAAGAAAACATCATTTCAATTGTTTCATTTTTCAGAAAAACATCAGATTTATTGCAAAATGTTTCATTGTTTCTTGTCTCATTTTCTTATCAAATGATGCAGAAAAAGAAATCATGAGGCAGCAAGATCAAAACACAAGAAGACTTCGCACATCCACAGCAATCGCCGGCAAAAACAGAACCGACACCCGCGTAAGGCGAGTGCCGGCGAAAAGTCAGACAAAAATCGTACAAAAAATCAGCTCTTTATCGCATCATGCCGCACCACATATCCAGTCGATCGGCCACTGCCCACTTTTTCGATGCGTCCTTGGGCAAGCATGTTCGCAAGCGTCCGTTCGATAGTGGTCATGCTGACATCCGGGCATTCCTCATGAATCATGCTCTTCGTAACCTTGCCAAGCCTACGGTCGAACACATCCGCGACACGCTGCGCTTTGGTACGACGGTTGCCGCCGGCCACCGATTCCACCCGATTGGCGAAATCGCGATAAGCCGCCAAAACAATACCCAACATGAACCGCACGAACGGCGCCTCATCATTGCCGTCGCCATCCCAGCCAACGGAGCTTGCGGCGAGCGCTTCGTAATACAACGTTTTGTTATCCTCAATCAGCCGTTCAACACTCACATACGCTCCGACTTGGTACCCCAACCGCTCCAAAAGCAGTACTGTAAGCAGCCTGCTCATGCGTCCATTGCCGTCGTTGAACGGATGGATGCAGAGGAAATCGAACACGAATCTGTATACGGTCAGCAATGGATCGCCATCCCCTTGCGCAAGCCCCTCGCGCAGCGCGGCACATAGGTTTTCCATGGCCTCAGGTGTGGCAATCGCAGGCGTGGGAACGAAACGTGTCACCCGATTGCCGCCCGCATCAAAACCGACTATCTCGTTATCTGTATCCTTCCAGTGACCACCGTAGGAAAACGAGGTGTGCCGCATAAGATCGCGGTGCAATTGCAGGATGGTGTTAGCGGTGATGTCGATATAGTCGTGCTGTTCATGAATCAACGACAAAACGTCGCGGTATCCGGCGATCTCCTGCTCGTCGCGACCGTGGGGTTCCGTGGCGTGCAGCACGATTCCTTCCAACCTTGGACGGGTGGTGACGATGCCTTCGATGCGGTTCGACGCACCGACGCTTTCCACGCGCGCCACGTCAAGCAGGGAACGCAGCACCTCAGGCCGGGCCGTCATCCACAGAGTCTGCCGACCTTTGCATTCACGCAGTTCCAGCAACAATCCGGTGATGTCTGCGGACAACAGGGTGGACGGTGTCTTCAAATAGTCGAACGTATGCATCATTCCACCTTCTTTTCTACCGCATACCGCATTTTTCTGCATCATTTTACCATCGAATGATGCAGAAAAGACGGGCGATGAGGCAGCAAACGGAATGCGCGGAAGGCACGGAAAGCACGTTTGCGATTACGGCAGCGGCAATCGCGAATAAAGAAAAACCGGCACCCGCGTAAGGCGAGTGCCGGCGAAAGGCGGTATGGACGTTCGACACGACCGTTCAATCGCAAATCATCAGCCACGACTGGTCAGCCGCAACCAATCCTGACCGATCACGGCGAATCAGTCGAAATCTGCGCCGAGAGCTTCGAGCTTGCCACGGAAATCGGCATAACCGCGGTCAATCAGAGAAATGCCCTGCACGTTGGACGGACCCTTTGCCGCCAACGCGGCAATCAGATGGCTGAAGCCGCCACGCAGATCCGGCACGTCAATATCGCGGCCGGTCAGCGGAGTCGGTCCGAAAATAACCGCGGAATGCTTGTAATTGCGCTGCTGGAAACGGCATGGCAGCGATCCGAGGCATTCGCGATACAGCTGAATCGTGGCACCCATCTGCACCAGTGGCTTCGTGAAACCGAAACGATTCTCATACACCGTTTCGTGCACGATCGACAGGCCCTTCGCCTGCGTCAACGCCACCACCAGCGGCTGCTGCCAGTCGGTCATGAAGCCCGGATGCACGTCGGTTTCGATCGCGACCGGCTTCAAATCGCCGCCCGGATGCCAGAAACGAATGCCGTTATCAGTAATGTCGAACTCACCACCAATCTTGCGGAACACGTTCAGGAACGTCATCATTTCAGGCTGCGTAGCGCCCTTGACGAAAATGTCACCATGCGTAGCCAATGCCGCGGAAGCCCAAGAAGCGGCCTCGATGCGGTCGGTCAGCGAAGTGTGCGTGTAACCCTTCAGTTCCTTCACGCCCTCGATGCGGAACGTACGATCCACATCCACGGAAATAATCGCGCCCATCTTCTGCAGCACGCACACCAAATCCATGATTTCAGGTTCGGTGGCAGCGCCGGAAAGTTCCGTCTTGCCTTCCGCAAGCACTGCGGCAAGCAGCGTCTGCTCGGTAGCGCCCACCGACGGGTACGGCAGATGAATCTTCGCGCCATGCAAGCCGTTCGGAGCGGTGATATGAATGCCGTCCTTATGTTCCTTATCGACGTTGGCACCCAACTTGCGCAACGTTTCCAAATGGAAATCGATCGGACGACCGCCGATATTGCATCCGCCGAGAGCCGGAATGAACGCCTCACCCAAACGGTGCAGCAGCGGGCCGGAGAACAGGATCGGAATGCGCGACGAGCCGGACAGCGTATCCACGTCGGCCACATCAGCAAGCTGCACATTCGTGGCATCAATCGTGACCACGCCGTGATCGCCATCCACCGTAACGTCCACGCCATGCAGGCGCAGCAGATCGGAGACCACATGCACGTCGCGAATCTCCGGAACATTCTTCAACACGGACGTGCCCGGGGCGAGCAGCGCCGCCACCATGGCCTTGCTCACGAAGTTCTTCGCGCCACGCACCTTGATGGTGCCGTTCAGCGGCTTGCCACCTTCGACGTGCAGAATGTCGTTGTTATTGTCAGACACGCTCAACCTCTTTCGACCCGCTATTGGATCAAATTTAAAGAAACACTGCCTTTCAGTTTGCCATAAGGCATGTAGCATATTCGCGGAAAACGGAATTCAGCGCAGTGTCTCCTTAATTTCGCGCGCAAGATTCGCGTCCCACATGGCACCCGTGGCACTCATTACCGCGTTTGCACCAGCCTCACGGTACGACTTGTAATCTTCCGGACGAATCACACCGCCCACGCCGACGATTGCAAAATCAAGACCCAACTTCTCGCGAATCGCACTCAAACGACCAACCATATCGAGACCTGCGCCACGAATCGCATTGCCGCACACGCCAGAACGGTCACGGCCCGCGCCAGGCAACGCCTGACTGCCGTTCGCATCCACCAGTTTTGCGGAAATCGTGTTGATTGTGGAAAATCCCTGCACCGCACCATGGCCTACAGTTTCCTTCACCATGATCTCCAGATCGGCATCATTCGGAATGTATGCGAGCTTCACGATTAGCGGACGATCGCCGATTTCGTTCTTCACCGCTTCCGTAATCTCACCGACCAAATGCGGATCATGGCACAACAGACGATTATGCCCCTCATTCGGGCAGCTGGTGTTCATTTCCATCAGGCCAGCGCCAGTTTCGGCAACCAAATGCGCGGTGGTGACATGATCGGCAATGTACGCCTCGCGATCCATGCCTTCGACGCGGGATCCCTGAAAGCTCGGCACCAGCAGCTGGCCATCGCCGGCCGCCGCGATCGCCTTTTGCATATCCGGCTGCCACTCGTCCGGATCGCGGGAGGGAACGCCGAAACTGTTGGAAATTGAAATCGGAAGCTCATAGCGGGTGTCGGCAAGCACACCCTCGTCAAGTTCGGCACTGCCGGGAACCAGCGAACCGTCAGCATTCCTCGGATGCACGGCAAGCACGTTCGGGAACGCATTGCAACCCCATGCGCGGGAGCGAACCGTCTTATACACGGCCAAATCGAAACCCATACGGAAGGCAGCCGTAGTGAAACGCTCGTTCAGCAGCGGACCTGCCGGAATTCCGAACGGCAGATTCACGCGAAAACCAAGGAATTCCTGAGCTTGAGCCTGAACAACATGGGCAGCCTGATTAGTCTGAGCAGCATGATCTTCACTGGAGGAATTGGACGCAGCCGCAGCAACAGGAGCGAACAAATCTGCAGAATCAGACGAATCAGCCTTCAACACTTCGGCAAACGCGCCGAACGGCCCTTGCAAATAGTTATCTTCATACGTGCGATTGACATCATAAAACGGCGCGAAACCCTGACTCATATTTCTCTCCGAAAGCTACGAAAGCGCGAAACAATAAGCCCACCATAGCGCGTCTCATATGCAAAACCCGCGCAAATCTCACATAATCAGCAATCCCAACACCTAATCCTTAATTATCAGCCACTAGCTGGTATTTGCGACCACGGCCAACACCAACCGGCTGAATCGTGCCCGCCTTCACCAGGTCGGCCAGTATTTCGCGTGTGCGCGTGAGCCCCAACCCCAGTACCTGCGCCAAATATGAAGTTTGACAAGGTCCTTCATCAATCAGCGTACGCGTGATTTTCTCCACATAGCTCTTCGACTTGACCGCAGATTTTCCCATAATTTCCACGCCCGAATCATTCCCAGCGCTTCCAGCATTCTCATGCAAAGCATTCTCACGCTCCACATCACAATCCAGGGAAGAATCATCAGTCACCACGCGAATACCGCCGACGGAAGAGCCAGCTGAAGTTCCATTCGAAGGCATCCCATCATAATCGGCATAGTGCGGGAACGCACGCGGATACAATGTGAGCTGTACCCGGCCTGGATTATCGGTCACCCTCAATTCGGGAACCGCAGTACCGGCAAACTCACATCCGGCACGCATTACGTCGAAACCGCTTCCCGCTTTTTCCCCAACGCCAATCAGATTGAACATCTTCATCAGCGTGGGATTGCGGGCATCCGATATACCGCCATACACAACCTCGTCAACGGAAAGACGCAATCTACCTGGATTCGAAAACACAATTCGATCCGCATATTGCACGATCACCGTTCCGCGCCGAACGTAATAATCCGCATGAACAAGCGTATTGGTCACAGCCTCACGCACCGCTTTATCCATTGGATTATCGTCTATTCTGTGCATATCCGCACCCAACTGGAACGGATGCGCAACCGCGTACCGTAGCCGATTGACCACTTTCTCCCAGAAATCATAAATATTGCCGGACCAGTCCCCGTCATCCGAAGTGATGCGATCACTCCAACGATCTGCACCATTGAACATCTCACGATAATCCAAAAAATAGTAGGGGAACTCTTCAATAATATTCCAGGCATGTCCGAACATCAGCAATCCGGCACGAGTGGGGCGAGCAAGAGAACCGTCAAGCGAAAGCGCACCAACACGCAAGAGAAAATCCTCATCCGAAATCTCAGCCCACGGATGCCCCGGCCGTAAACCACGAAAACGCTGACGGTATGCGCGAATGGAGTCACCATTCAGCACGCCCCCGGTCATGCCCCCAACAATCTGTCGATCCAGTGGCTTCAGTTCACTATCACGCAGCATGGCACGCACGTCTTCCTCATCACATAGATAATCACCATCACCATTGCGCCTGTAAGACCCTTTCATCGGATTAGGACCGACATACACGGGGACCCGCTCCCTGGACGCGCGCGGAACATTAATGCAAATAACGTTTCCATGACTGGTGCAACGTATGTTGACATCATCATCGCTAAGGACCACCGAACTGATTTTCGACGTATCGTGCACGGTATTCCAAAAATCCTGAACCATCTTGCGTGCATCATCAACACCCGTAATTCTCAACGAATGATCGGGATTTTCAGAAACGCCGAGCAGAATCACTCCACCATCAGTATTGGCGAAAGAACTGTACGTCTCCCAAATGCTATGCGGCAGACCACCTTTCGCACGCTTTGCCTCAAGACGATTATGCTCACGCATGTGAGGAATCTCTCGCTCCCACCACTTATCTTCATCTTGCAATTGCAATCGAGATTGGGACACCATTGCCACCGCCTTTCCACTCAGCATTGTGCGCTACCAGCAATTTTACCACCGCTTTTAGAATTTACCGTCGCTTTTCGTAAATTTATCACCGCTTTTATTGTAGCCTCTCCAAAAAGCGACGGCAAAAGAAAAGGCTGGTGCGGCCCGCTCCATCACGGAACGAAACACACCAGCCTGAAGCTAACAAGCCACGAAAGCTAAGAGACCACAGCTCTAACCAACTCAGATAATGCCGCGATCGGCAAGCGGACCCTGCCAATCCGGGTATTCGCCTTCGCGCGCGGAAGCGATCGTCTGCTCCGGTTCGCGCTTGACCGGCAGCGTCTTCGGCTTGAATGGGAACTTTTCAGCACGCATCTTCTCGTATGCCACGATATCGTCTTCATGCTGCAACGTCAGATCGATGTCGTCGTAGCCGTTCATCAAACGCCAACGGGTGTAGTCGTTCACCTCGAACGGCAGCGTCACATCACCGCACGTCACCGTGCGATCCTCTAGGCTCACGGTCATTTCACGGCCCGGCTCCTCGTCGAGCAGCTTCCACAGCAGCTCAACGGATTCCTGCGGCATAATCGCAGCCAGCACGCCGTTCTTCGCGGTGTTGCCGTAGAAAATGTCGGCGAAACGAGACGAAATCACCACACGAAAACCGTAATCGTGCAGCGCCCACACGGCATGTTCACGCGAAGAGCCGATGCCGAAATCCGGTCCGGCAACGAGAATCTTGCCCTGCTTGTATTCCGGCTGGTTGAGCACGAATTCCGGATCGCGACGCCATGCGTAGAACAGCGCGTCGTCAAAACCGGACTTCTGCACGCGCTTCAAAAACACAGCGGGAATAATCTGGTCGGTATCGACGTTGGAGCGGCGAAGCGGCACGGCCACGCCGGTAAGAGCAGTCAGTTTTTCCATTTCAACATTTCTTTCGATTTACGATTCACAGGATGCCGGAAATCCAAGATTTTCCGAGTTTTTTCGAGGATTTCCAAGTATTCACAGGTCGGCCGGAGACGAGATGGTACCGCGGATGGCGGTTGCTGCGGCGACTGCCGGCGATGCCAAGTGCGTACGCGATCCCTTGCCCTGACGGCCTTCGAAGTTGCGGTTCGACGTGGAAATGGAACGTTCGCGGGCCACCATCTTGTCGGGGTTCATGCCCAGGCACATGGAGCATCCGGCGTTACGCCATTCGGCACCGAAGTCCTTGAATATCTTGTCGAGTCCTTCCTTTTCCGCCTGCAGGCGCACACGCGAGGAGGCCGGCACCACGAGCACGCGGTGAATGTTCTCGGCTTTGTGATGCCCCTTCATAATGGAGGCGGCCACGCGCAGATCCTCAAGGCGTCCGTTGGTGCAGGAGCCGATGAACACGGTATCCACAGCAATGTCTTTGATGGGCGTGCCCGGAGTCAAACCCATGTAGGCAATGGCACGCTCGGCCGCAGTGCGCTCAGTTTCGTCGTTGAACGAGGCCGGATCCGGCACCACGCCGGAGATCTTGATGCCCTGGCCCGGATTGGTGCCCCAAGTCACGTACGGTTCGAGATCTTCAGCCTTGATGGTCACTTCCTTGTCGAACACGGCGTCATCGTCGGTTTTCAGCGTCTTCCAGTATTCGACGGCTCTGTCCCACATTTCGCCTTCCGGCGCGTGCGGGCGGCCCTTCAGGTATTCGAACGTCACTTCGTCCGGCGCGATCATACCGGCGCGGGCGCCTGCTTCGATCGACATGTTGCAGATGGTCATGCGTGCGTCCATCGACAGTTTCTTGATGGCCTCGCCACGATATTCAATGACGTGCCCCTGGCCGCCACCAGTGCCGATCTTCGCGATAATCGCAAGAATAATGTCTTTTGCGGTGACGCCCTTCGGCAGCCCACCTTCGATATTCACGGCCATGGTCTTGAACGGCTTCAAGCTCAGGGTCTGCGTTGCCATAACATGTTCGACTTCGGAGGTGCCGATGCCGATGGCCATGGCACCGAACGCGCCGTGCGTGGAGGTGTGCGAATCGCCGCACACAATCGTCATGCCCGGCTGCGTCAGACCCAGCACCGGCGCGAACGCGTGCACCACGCCCTGATCGGCGTCTCCCAGCGGGCACAGACGTACGCCGAAATCCTTGCAGTTCTTTTCGAGCGTGCTCAGCTGCAGCGCAGAGATCTTATCCGGATTCGGGCGGTCGATGTCGGCAGTCGGAGTGTTGTGATCTTCCGTTGCGATCAGCTGGTCAAGGTGACGCGGCTTGCGTCCGGCCAATCGCAAGCCTTCGAATGCCTGCGGACTGGTGACTTCGTGCATGAGCATCAGATCAATGTACAGCAAGTCGGGAGCCCCATCACTACCCCTGCGTACCAAATGATCGGCCCAGACCTTCTCGGCCAATGTCGTTCCCATTGCGGGACCTCCTCGGATTTTTCCTCGCTTTTTCCTCGCAGGTATTGCCAACCCGCGCTGTTCGTGCTATAAGCCTATGGTGTTTGAGCCCGGTTCGAATGCGTCTATGCCGGTATATGAGATACTTGCATGCAACGCACGTATCATGCATGCGTCGAGTTCACGTTAATTCACGCTAAAAACACGCAAAATGCGACATATCTCTCCGTATGAGCCAACATAATCGTTGAAAAATCAGCATTTTCCCAACTTTTCCTTTACTGAGTAAAAGTTAGAAAATTTCTGCTTTACCGCAGTCCGACATTGCATACATTTTGCATTTCAATATGTGAGATGGCATAATCCCTCTTATGACTTCTTCGAATACAAGCACCACCATGCCTGAATCGCAGTCGGATGAGACTGAGCTTCAAGCTGAGACCCACCACACGACGTCTTCTCAAAGCAACGAGATTCATTCCGGCGTGGGCGTGCTTGACAAGACCGTCAAAATCCTTGACGCGCTTGAATCCGGTCCGGCAACGCTCGGACAGCTGGTTTCCTCAACGGGCCTGGCTCGACCGACCGCGCATCGACTGGCGATTGCGCTGGAGCGTCACCGTTTTGTGTTGCGTGATCAACATGGCCGTTTCGTGCTTGGTTCGCGTTTTGCGGAATTGGCCGCAGCCGCCGGCGAAGATCGTTTGCTGACCGCAGCCGCACCGATTTTGCAGACGTTGCTGGATCGTACCGGCGAATCCGCGCAGATTTACCGCCGTCAGGGCGATATGCGCGTGTGCATCGCCGCTGTGGAGCGCGCATCCGGTTTGCGCGATTCCATTCCGGTTGGTGCGATGCTGTCGATGGCGGCCGGTTCCGCAGCCCAGATTCTGCTGGCTTGGGAGGATTCTGAACGCCTGCATCAGGGGTTGCGCCACGCCAAGTTCACCGCGTCCAAGCTTACCGCCGTGCGCAAGCGCGGTTGGGCTGAATCCGTGAACGAGCGCGATGAGGGCGTATGCTCGATTTCCGCGCCGATTCGCAATGCTTCCGGCCAAGTGATTGCCGCGATTTCGATTTCCGGTCCGGACGGTCGTATGGGGTCCAATCCCGGACGCCGTTACGCCCCGCTGGTTATGGCTGCCGGTAAATATCTGACCGACGCCCTGATTAAGGCTTCTTCCGGCCGCTGACAGGCGGTTACGGTTTTACGACCGTACAGCTTCGCAAGCTTTTCGACTGTGCTTTGCAGCGCATGCAAGGCACGGTTTTTCGTTTTGTGGTTTTCATTTGCCGCGACTGCCGTTCACTTGCACAGCCAAGACAGCAGTTTGCTCCACCAAGTTGACCTATGCAGCAGATCCACGCCTTCGGATTCGGGCTTCGACTCGCTGGTCATACCGTATGCGTACGCCTTGCCCGCGCTCGGCTTGCCCACCAATTCGCCGTATTCCAGTAGCTGCGTGCGCGGCTCGTACGGATGTCGAATGTCGAACTCAATCAGACGTGCGGCCCTCTTCTGCGGCACCGGACCGTACGATCCGAAACCGCTGGTGGGCGACGCGATCATCATCAGCCCGTCAATCACCTTCGGTGGAACCTTCGCCGTCTGCGCATCAGCGGAATTCTGCGAAATCGGTACCGTTCCAACGAACGCATTGCGGTGATCATGCCCCGCGGAAATCGCGAAATATCCGTATTGCTCTAAAATTGCAAATTCGCCGCTGTCGACGTCGGGACAGCTGATGCCCTCCCCCAAATAACTGCCGGGAAGCGTTTTCTCCTCGTCCAAAACGTAGTGTTTCCCAGCGTAATTGCGGTAGCCTTCGATCGCGCGCGCCGCATTCGCCGCAGCCGGCTTCAACAGTTGGTAATACTGTTGCACCGGAAAATGCTGAAATACCATGCACGGCACCGCCTGTTCCTGCGATTGCGCGGTTTCGTGCAATTCTACCTGTTTCTGAGATTGCGTGGCCATCATTTCCGGCACTTCGGCAAGGAATCGCAACGCCTCCGCGGACGGGCTTCCGTATCCGCCGGAACGTGCGTAATCGCCTGAATCCAGCAATACCAGGCCAAGCACGGACGTCGTATGATCCACGTCGGAAACCGGCAACGCGAATGTGCCCGGCTCACAGACAAACACGCGTTGGCTCGGCAAATATTGCTCCGCCTGAAGTCGCGCAGGATCAGGATTCAGGCATCCGGGAAATTCCCTGCAAATGCTTTCGATTTCCGCATTGCCCAACCCGCACTGAAAATCATGATTGCCGAAGGTTACCGCCCACGGAATGCCACGGTCGGCAAGCGGACGCACGAGCTGTTCGACGGTGGCGCGCACGGATGCGCGTGTACATTCCAGTGCGGCTTCGAACCGTTCTGACGCTTCAGAAGACTTGGATGAGTCAGCCTCGCGCGCAGTTCCGACAGGAGCGCTCCAGCGACGCTTGCGCGTGGTTTGCGCGTATGCGGAATCGTATCCTGCGATCTGATTGCCGGTGAAGATAACAATGTCCGGCCGTGTGACGTCCAGCGACGCTTCGATAAGTTTGACGGTGTCTTTGCTGACTTTCGGCCCGTCTTGGATGTCGGTAAGCTGCAGCACACGGAATTTGCCGGATTGGTGGAATTGCAGTCGCCCCAGTCGCGCGGATACGGAAAGTGGGCGATCGTCTCCTTCTTCCGCCGGTTGGATGCGCGGTCGCGTGGCCGCGGCTTTTGCTGCGTTCTGCAATTCAGTCATGTTTCCTAGGGTAGTGCAACTTTCTTGGACCGTGTCATAGTGACAGACTATACTTGCGAAAAACAAAAAACCCTCGCATCCGCGAGGGTCATTGGCTGGGATGCCTGGACTCGAACCAAGAATGGCTGAACCAGAATCAGCTGTGTTGCCAATTACACCACATCCCAATTTGGCAGGCGTGGCAACTCCGAAAAGTTGTCCGTCGTACCCCCGACCGGATTTGAACCGGTGTTGGCGCCGTGAGAGGGCGTAGTCCTAGACCGCTAGACGACGGGGGCTTGAGTTATCGCTGTGATTCTCAGCCAAGCCGTGAACCGCAACGAGTGATAAATATACGCGAATCCTCAGAAGTGCGCAAGTCACGGCGTGTCGCACCATTTTCCGCCATTCTTGAGCATCATTTCAGGAACAACAAAACCCGCTGGAACAAAACATTCCAGCGGGTCAACAGTCATGCAATCATGCAAACGCACGAATCAGCGCATCACAGGTGCTCGCGCAAACCCTGCAGGCGAGCGACGGCAATCTCCTTGCCGACGATCTCCATGGATTCGAACAGCGGCGGAGACACGCGGCGGCCGCTCATGGCCACGCGCACAGGGCCGAATGCCAGACGCGGCTTGTAACCGCCATCCTCGATCAGCGCCTTGTTCAGCGTCTCATGCAGAAAGTCGGTCTTCCAATCAGCCTCATCGACAGCGGAAAGCGCGGCAATGGCGGCGTCGAGCACCGCCGGAGCGGAATCCTTCAACTGCTTCTTGGCATCGTCGTCAGGCTCGATATAGCCCTCGGTAGAGAGCAGCGAGCTGACCATGCCCGCAACCTCGCCCAGCAGACGCACGCGCGGCTGCACGAGATCCACGGAAGCGGACAGCACTTCGCGCTCACGGTCGGTCAGCGCATCCCAAGAATCGGCGGAAACCACGCCGTCACGGTTCAGATACGGCACGGCACGGTTTAGGAAGTCCTGCGGTTCGAGCATGCGAATGTGTTCGGCGTTGATGGAAATGGCCTTGTCGATGTCGAAGCGGGCCGGATTGGCCTTGACGTCACGCACGTCGAACTTCTCGATCATCTCTTCCATGGAGAACACGTCGCGGTCGGCGGCGATGGACCAGCCCAGCAGCGCCAGGTAGTTCAACAGGCCTTCGCGAATGAAGCCGTTGTCGCGATGCAGGAACAGGTTGGATTCCGGATCGCGCTTGGAAAGCTTCTTGTTGCCCTGGCCCATTACGTACGGCATGTGGCCGAACAGCGGCATCTCCTTGGCCACGCCCAGCTCGATCAGGTAACGGTAGAGCACGATCTGACGCGGAGTGGAGCTCAGCAGATCTTCGCCACGCAGCACCACGTTGATGTTCATCATGGCATCGTCGACCGGATTGGTCAGCGTGTACAGCGGATCGCCGTTCGGGCGCACGATCACGTAATCCGGCACGGAACCGGCCTTGAATTCGATGCGGCCACGGATCAGATCGTCGAACGCGATATCCTCGTCGGGCATGCGGATACGCAGGGCGGGCTTACGGCCCTCCGCACGGAAAGCGGCCTTCTGCTCTTCGGTGAGGTTGCGATCGTAACCGTCGTAGCCGAATGCCTTTGGGCGACCTGCAGCCACGTTGCGGGCTTCGATTTCCTCCGGAGTGGAGAAGGATTCGTACGCGTAGCCGGCTGCGAGCAACTTGGCTGCGACATCCTTGTAGATGTCGCCGCGCTCGGACTGGCGGTACGGACCGTCGGGACCGCCCACGTTGATGCCCTCATCCCAGTCGATGCCCAACCAATTCAGGGCTTCGATGATCTGGTTGTAGCTTTCCTCGGAGTCGCGCTGGGCGTCCGTATCTTCAATACGGAACACGAACGTGCCCTTGGTATGGCGGGCCTCAGCCCAGTTGAACAGTGCGGTACGGACCATGCCGACGTGCGGAATGCCGGTCGGAGACGGGCAGAAGCGCACGCGAACATTCTCGGGAAGTTCCGGTTTGGTGTTTTCAGCTTCAGTCATAGGTTCCATTGTGCCCCGCAAACCGGACGTGCCACCCATCCCCACACACCGACTCGCTTTTCGCTACACCGTTGAATTTATCCGTCAGACAATGCGTACGACCTTACGCCGACATTGCCGAGAGTATCCGACGCGCCGTTCTTCTTCGAGGTTCGTCGGGATTGTTCCACACTGCAGTTTTTTTGGTTTTTGTAATGAAAGAGTATTGTAATATTCCTCTAAAAATCCCGGTACCGCAGTCGCAAGTGCCGGGATTTTTATATTGTCACGTCAATACCATCATTCGACATCGAGACGAGATTTCATATTCCAAATTTATTTTCAGAATATCCGTTTTGCAGTATTTTGATTATTCCGAATCGCGTTCTGAAGTTCCACCTTCCGTATCATCGCCTTCCGCGCCTTCGTCCGAATCGTCCGAATTATCCGAATCGTCCTTCTTCAATTTGAACTTTTCAGCGAGCGCCTCCTTGCTCTTACGCTCATCCTCTTCCTTGGCCTCCCGCTCAGCCTTCTTTGGATCCCAGCGCAGGCAATCCGCATGATACGACCATTCCAAGCCCGCCTGCGGAATCATCATGTTTGCGGTTATAAGGAAAGTCCGCTCGCAGAAGGAATTGACCTCGACCGGAACGATTCCATCCATGTGGCGTATGGAATCGCGCATCTCAACCAGTTGCAGCAGGGCCGCATCACCCATGCAGGTCGGCGGAATGGCCATCTGTTCGCACAGCTCGTTGGCGTACAGCAATACCGGCAGTATACGTATGACCTGCTCGCCCAAATCGTCAATGCCGTCACACATGAGATTCATCAGTCCGTCGCACACCGCAACAGACGCAAGGTAGCGGCCGGTGAGCTGCAACGGATCGACTGTGGTGGCGTAGCAGAAGCTGACGTTCTTCGACACCTCGCCGTCGAATTCGAATCCGGAGCTACCGCGAATGAGGTGAGTGACGCTTTTCATCACACTGCGGATGCTCTTTTCGACGTGGGCGTCAATGAAGATGCCCAGAATGTCGGCTGCTTTGAAGAACAGGTCGGCATTGTTGGTTTCGGAATAATCGCGCATCACGTCATACGCCTGATTTGCTTTCTTCAGGGCCTGCACCACTGCTGGATCGCAGCCCGGAATCTCATCCATTCCCTCATATACGGCTTCCGCCACGGATATGTCGACTTCATCCGGCAAGCGCAGCAACGCCCTTGCCATCATGCAGGAGAACCCTACCTGCAGATCTTCCATATACTTGGCGTCGTTCTCCATCTCCTGCGCGGTTTGCAGCGGCCACAACTCCACCACTTTGACGCAATATTCGATGGCCAACTGCGTATGAGGCATATTGTAGAGCGGGTAAAGCGCTTCGTTGTTGATCTTAAAAGGCATTCGTGCTCCTTTGCAGCCTCGACGTCCATATCTTCGCTAAGCCCATCAGGAGACCCAGCCCTTCAATAATGGCATGGAATCCCCTTCCTTTCAACAACCGACGCACGTTACCTGCCGCATATCAGCCATCACAACTATCCGCCGCGCGTTTCGCGCGTTTCACGCATTATTTCACGTCGGCAGCGGGGTCGACATACGTGATCGACAAAACCTTTCGCGTATCGCAATCGTAGGTAATGGAGGTAATGGAGGCGAGCGCCGTGTGACGTAGCAGCATATTATGTTCCGGGTGCCCGGTTTCCAGCATGTGCCTGTAGCTCCAGATGGGCGATTCGTGGCTGACTACAATGATTTGCTCGCCCGGATGCTCCCCCACTTTTTCGAGGGCGAACGCTTGCACACGATGCGCGATCGACTGGTAGCTTTCACCCCAGCTTGGCTTCCACAGGTTGCGTACCAGCTTCCAGTTGCCGTTTTTCCAGAGTGCGCCTTCGCCGTAGCCGATGCGCGTGCCGCGGAATTCGTTGCGCGCTTCGATGATGCGCTCGTCGGTGGTGAGTTCCAGCGTCTCCTCGCCACGGGTTTCGCGCACTTCGTTGAGTGCGGTGAGGATTTCGCCGGCCGTTTCGCGCGTGCGTTCCAGCGGCGACGAGTAGATGGCGGAAACTGTGTTGAGTTGTGGACTGACGGCAATGTAGTGCGCGGTCGCCTGCGCCATGCGCACACCCACTTCCGACAGGTGGAATCCGGGCAGTCGTTCGTAGAGCAAATGCCCTGGATTTTCGACTTTGCCGTGACGTACGAAATGGATGGTTGTTGCGGGCATCCCTACCGCCTTTCCGCAAGATGCTGCCGGACTGCTGACGTTGACCGATGGAACGAAAATTCTGCAATCGCAAGCTTTGGAAGCGTTGCGCAACCATTTTGCAACAACCGTCTTTCGCCCGCCGAACATCTTTTCGTCTACCAAGTGAACGTGTGATGAGTACTTACAAAATAACCAATCGAATTATGTCTGCCAACCTCAATGTACCGCGTGTTGCGACAGTACCTCCGCATAAAGTTGTTCAGGTCAAGAAAATGGCATACAACCAATCTCCACCCCTATGCAACACGCTGAAGCGTCAATCGATTGACGTTCAAGCAAGGTTGAAGCGAGATACTGGGTCTGGGGAGAAAAACAGAAAACCAATCAAGGCAGAACAAGGGTATATCAAGCGGTCTGCGGCAACGCAAAGCGGCGGACGCAAGCACCAACCGTGAGCAGAAAGGAGCGGCAAAACATGACCAATTCAGTCCTCGCCGGAGCCAAAAGCATCGGCCAACGTCTTTTCGGAGGGTATGCGGAGCTTCTTCGCATACCACACACCGCCCGATTTTCGGTCGGTTCAGTAATCGCATGCATGCCGTTCCCGATGGTCGGCATGACAATCACGATTTCCGTGCAGCATTATTACGGCAATTACTCGCTGGCAGGCGCACTGACGGCCGTGCAGGCGATCGCACTGGCCGTTGCAAGCCCGATGCTCGGCAAGCTGGTTGATAAGTTCGGCCAGCGTCAGGTGTCGATTCCGACGATCATTGTGTGGATGATCGCGGCGACCGCGCTGGTTTCCTGCATCACCGCGCGAGTGCCCTCATGGATTCTGTTCTGCATCGTGCCGTTCATGGCGGCGATTCCGCCGTGGGGCGCGATGAGCCGTCAGCGTTGGACAACGCTGCTTAAAGGCGATACGGAGAAAACGAACCGTGCGCTTTCGCTTTCCGGCGTGTTCGACGAATGCATGTGGGTGATCGGCAATCCGCTCGCCTCCACGCTGGCCGTGATTTCCGGCCTGTTGGCGTTCTCGTTCACCGGCGTGTGCGTAGTGGTCGGTGCGCTCATGTTCCTCACCGAGCTTTCCACCGAGCCGAAATCGCAGACGCAACTGGCTCGCGAAGCAGGCATGACCCGCAAGGAATACCGTGAGCGCGAAGCTGCCCGTTCCAAGGCGTTGCAGGCTGAAGCGGCAATCGAATACGCTCGCGATCGCGCACGTTCCGAAGGCAAAACTGCTGCGGAAGTGCAGGCCGCCATGGATCAGGCCGCCGCGGATGTGAATGCCGGGCGCAAGGAGTCGATTTGGGGGCCGGGCCTGATTGCCGTGTGCGTGACATGGTTTGGCTTGGGTGCGTTCCAGTCGGCTGCCGGCATTTCGATCGTTGCGTTCGCCACGGAGGCGAATATGAAGCAGTACACGGGTTTCGTGTTCGCCTGCTTCTCGTTCAGCTCGCTGATTGGCGCACTCGTGTATGGTGCGAAGAATTGGACGATTCCGCTGTGGAAGCGTTTCTACTTCTGCCTTGCCGTGGTCGATCTGGGCATTGGCTCGTTCATGTTCGCCAAACATCTGTGGGTGATCATGATCATCTACCTATTCATCGGCGTGTGCCAGGCACCGACGTGGGTGAACGGCAACCAGCTGATGCTGCACTTGGTACCGCCCACACGCTTCACCGAAGGCATGGCCTGGATGGGGGCAATGAACTCGATCGGCGGTTCTGTCGGTTCGGCGATTGCCGGCCAGTTCATCGACCGTATGGGATCGCACGGTGGTTTCATTGTGGTGACGACTTTGGCGCTCACCTCGCTGGTGATCGCCCTGTTCGGCTTCAAGCAGATCAAGGACTCCACCGAGCAGCCCATGCTCACCACCGTAAGCGTGTAACCTTTCGCTCTTAAAGCATGCAAAGCATATGAGAAGGCGGTGCCTTATACCTTTGTATAGGTGTAAGACACCGCCTTTTCATATTCAGGGCTGCCCGGCCGTCTGCACAATGCGAAAATCAGGGCATATTTAATCAGGGCAGATTTCCGGGTTGTGCAGACAGATTTTCCGAATTCAGGACTACTTGGGCCAGCCGTTGGGAGTGTGCTCCAGCGACCATATGCCAAGCTTGTGCGAGAAGCTGTTCTGCCACTTGGCTTCCAGCTCCTCCGGAGTCAGACGGTTGTCAGCCTTACGCAAACGGTTCATAGCGTTGGTATGCGTATCGTCGAGCAACCATTTGCGCGTCAGGAAGTTCCACACCATCACCACGGCGGTTGCGATGAGCTTGCCGACGTTGGTGCGGATCAGATATTCCGTGCTCTGCGACACGTATGCATCATGATTCATGCCATACGTGGAGATCCAAATAATGGCGTCGTTCATGAACAGGCCAATCAGCGCGCCAATCACGAAAATAAGGATTTCCATCCAGCGGGCCATGTCGTCACGGTGCTTGAACACCAGTTTCATGCTGGCGACATAGTTGAAAATCAGGGAAATAACGAACGAGATGGTTGCGGCGAGCACGTTGTGCATGCGGAATACGCCGACGAGAAGATTCAGAATGCCCCAGTCGATAATGAAGGCGATCACGCCAACGAGGCCAAATTTCATAAGCTGTTCAATCAGTTTTCTCACAACGAATATTTAACACGCGCACGCAGACCACCTTGGCAGCCGTTCAGGCAAAGCCCAAAATTTCTCACACAACCACCCCGACTGCGCCGTTCGACGCCTAGACTGGAGGTGAACCGCAAAGGCTGATTCCAACAATTCAAGGAGAGCATCATGCCAGTCATCCACACCCATGTTTCCGTGTCCACCACCGCCGAACAGCGAGAGGCGCTGAAGTCCGCATACGGCAAGGCGATCACCGCCGTTCCCGGCAAGTCCGAAGGCTGGCTGATGTGCCCGTTTGAAGACAATATGCCGATTTATTTCGGCGGCGACAATTCCAAGCCAGCCGCATACGTCGAAGTGAACGTGTTCGGTCGTTCCGTGCCCGGTTCCGCCTGGGAGAAGCTGACCGAGCAGATCATGGCCGCGTTGGAGAAGGAACTGGGCATTCCGGCCGACCGCACGTACATCCGCTACACCGCCACCACCGACTGGGGCTGGAACGGCGGCAACTTCTGACGAAGTTACCTCCGTTCCTTCGAGGTTCGCCCATATTGCGAACCTCTCACCTCACCTACGGGAAACACACCGTGTTCCCCGCCTCACGGTTCGGGGCGACAACTTCCAACGAAGTCACCACCGTTCCTTCGAGATTCGCCCATATTGCGAACCTCTCACCTCACCTACGGGAAACACACCGTGTTCCCCGCCTCACGGTTCGGGGCGACAACTTCCAACGAAGTCACCTCCTTCCTGCGAGGTCATGGCGTTGCGACGTTCGCTAGAGACCACCAAAATTAAGGTGCAAAAAGGGCGGCCCGCCTACGCATATACGTAAGTGGCCGCCCTAAAACGTTGCGATCAGAACGCTATGACTCGTTTATCACACGATCTTCGGCATAGGGGTGGTCAGCGAAGTGGTGAGGTTCACATGCACCAAACCGGCACCGGAATGCACCTCAACCTTCTTCAACGTAACCGTACGCTCCTCTGCCGGAGCAGAATCGTTGTCAGTCATCGTGGCCGGAGACTTCACCGCAACCAGAGCGAGCGAACCGAAGTCAATGCCGGCGCTGGCGCACAGGTCCATCGCCTTATTAAGCGATTCGGCAAAACCGTCCTTTAGAATCACACGGTCTGCCGGCACACCGTACGCGTTTTCGGCGACCCAACGCACGTTCTCCACCAGAGCCATGCCCTTGCGGCTGTGCGGCGTGGCCGGCATGGAACCGTTCACCACCGCGTCAACAAACGCGTCAAGCTGCGGGGCGAGCGCATTGCCGCCGTCACGATACAGGTTGCCGATAATCGGCTCGCGGAACTCCAGATCCTTGGCGGTCTGCTGCAAAGACGGAATCTGATCGTCTTCGCCATCCCACAGGTTAATCAGCGGGAACGTAGGAATATCAAGACCTTCCAAGCGCTGCACATGGAACGGGTAACGCCAAGCGAGCGCCGGATCATCACGCCAAGTGGAAGCACGAGTCACCACAATCGCGGCGGACGGCCACTGTGCGCCATACTCACGGCAAGCAATGTCAAGCCACTTCTGGGCGCCCGCGTCAGTACCGTAACCAGCCTCAACAATCACCACGTCGTGCAGAGCGCACGCCATTTCCACGGAAACCAGCGTCGGAATACCGATAGACACGTTCGCGAACGGACCGCCGTGCACATACACGGGAGAACCATTCACCGTTTCCGTCTTCGCAGGCTTCACCGCATCGGAAAGAATGCCGGTAATGCGCCACAAATCAACGAATTCACCGAATGTAACGGCCTTGCCGTCCTTCGTACCGGCAATCATCTTGGAAACACGATCGGCGATCTCATCCATGGAACGAGAGAGCACCACAATCTGCATGAGCTCGCAGGTCGGAGTGAGCACCACACGCTCAGCCACATTGCCCTTGCCGCGATCCACCGCAATCTGGCGCAGCGAACGGGACGGCACTTCGGAAACGCGCGGCACGGCAATATCGTCAAGCTTTCCATCGTCGATGGCCTTCTCAGCGAAAGAAACCAGCAGGTTCTGAGCCGCTTCGATAGCACCCATTTCGCCGCACAGACCCCAGTCGATCAGCTCAGGGTGAGTCAGGGAAGCCTTGCCGCCGCCCGAAGCACCGCCCTTGGAACCGGCAGCGGTAATGCCCATGCTCGGCTGACGCAGCACAGCGGCCGCATCGACGCCACGCTCACGCAACGCATCGATCAACGCGATCGTGGTGGTGGTCTTGCCCTCGCCGCGAGACGCCTTCAACGGGGTATCGGCGGTGACGAGCACGACCTTGCCATGCTTGCGCGGGGCATCCGGATCATTCTTCAAATAATCGAGATAGCCGAACGCATCAATCTTCTGCACCAAGCCGTACTGGCTGGTGAAATCCTCAATGCTGGTCACTGGGGTTTCCTTTCTTCGATTTGGACGACGTCATTCTAACGATGTTGTATTGCAGGAAAAAATCGGCTCCCGTAACGTGGTCACAGGAGCCGAATAGTGAGATATTAGAAGTCCGACATGTGGAAGCCATTCTTCATGTTCATGCTGGCGGTGTACAGCACGGAATCAAGAAGCTTGTCGGTTTCCTCCTTGAGTTGCGCGGCCATGTTCTCGTTGGCTGCGGCAAGGATTTCACGGGCTTCGTCGTTACGCACGGCTTCGATGATTTCATCCGGTTCCATCGGCTGAACATCGCCGATTTCGTCTTCCGCATCGAATTCGTCGGTGACGTCACCCACCAAGCGTTCGATCTGCTCGTCGGTAGAGGCAACCATGCGGTGGCCCATCGCGCCGGTCTTCTCCTGATAGCGTTCCACAGCGTTGGCGGTGTCGGCGAAGCTGGAATCGCACAGGGCCGCGATAATGCGGTTCTCCCAATAGAAGTTTTCGGACGTGACGCGCGTAGTGGTGTCTTCCAAATACTTCGGCGTGGAGTTGACGTTCGGGAAGAACGGCACGAGTGTGTTGAACGGGTTGGAACCGTAGGCGATCCACTGGATCGCGCGGCTCACCTGCGGGCGGTACGGGCGGATCTGCATTACCGCAAGCTGGCTCTGGCGGTTGATGCCGATCGGGCGGAACATGTGGCGGGTGCGCTGGTCGCCAAGCTTTCCATATGGATCGTACGGGGTGCCCTGATAGTGGGAGCTCAGCACATACTTCACATCTTCGATGGTGATTTTGCGTTCTGGCTGGCGAGCCCACGGAATATCGTCGGAAACCGGCTTGTGGTCGGCATCCTGACCATCCCACTGCTCGTCGTACGGGTTGAGGAAACGCTGCATGTACCAAGCACGAGGAGTGTTGTACACGTGGTCGGAATCGGAGTGGGAGCCAAACGCGTCACGCGGGTTGAACGGCGTAGTGCTCTCCACCGACAAGTCAAGATGGTTGCGTTCGATGAACTCGGCCAGATCGGCGGAGCACATGTGGTCCTCCTGCTCGCCAAACGCATCTTCAAGATCAAATTCGTCAATGCCCAGCTGGTTCGGCATGGTCACATACGCTTCGTCCGGCACACGCTTGGCGATCCAATGATGGCCGCCAACGGTTTCCAGCCACCAAATCTCGTCAACGTCGGAGAAGGCAACGCCGTTCATCTCATAGGTGCCAAATTCCTCAAGCAGCGCACCCAAACGTTCCACACCCTCGCGGGCGGTGGTGACGTACGGAAGTACGAGGGTGAGGAAATCCTCTTCGCCAATACCACCGGCGACTTCCGGCTCAAAGCCTTCTTCGCCTTCCTTGCCCTTGGCCGGCGTGAGTTCCACGAACGGATCGGCGCCAAGCACACGCTCATTGGTGGTGAGCGTTTCGGTGGCACTCATGGCAACGTTCGCCTCGTTCACACCCGCTTCGCCCCAAATGCCTTCCTTCAGATCGGCATTCGGCACAGCCGTATACTGCAGCGGATTGTCAGGAAGATCGATTTCAACATGCGAAAGCACGCTCTTGTACTTGCGCGGCTGATCTTCAGGCTTGACTACAATGAAGCGCTTCGGGCAAAACTCACCATTTGCACTATCTTCATTACGGGCGATGATGGTCGATCCGTCATAACTTGCGTCTTTGCCAACCAAAATCGTGGTACACGCCATAATTATTCAGCAATCCTTTCGATTATTGTTAATACGTTTTCGTCGGATATATTTCTGATTTCCGCATTTTTATATCGTTATATTGCTGCGGAAATCAGATTTCTGGCCTTACTTGAGATTCTCTTTCAAAAATCAGGCTTTTCCAGTGAGGAAAATAGCGCCCTGATCAACGATTGTACCGGAAGTACGCAGCGCACGTTCCATTTCGTTGAGCCAGAATCCCTGATTGAGGCCGGCGAGCGGAGCCGTAGTGCCCCACACATGCAGGTAATAGTCGTGATCCTGATCCGGCGGATACGGACCGTTGTAACGCATCGTCACTGCGGAATCACTGCTGCGGCCCTGCAGCAACGGCGAGGCGGCGGACGTGCGTCCCTGAATCGCTTCAGGAATCATCGCGGAAACCGTGCGCGAGAAATCAGCCGGAATCGCGAGCGCGTGGGAATCGTTGAAATCGTACATCAGCGCATCCACGGGCAGATTTGCGAGGGACCAATGATTCCACTGGAAACCGCATACCGGAATTGAATCCGGATCAACGAATTCCCAATGCAGGAACTGCACTGCAGGATCAAGCGCATCAATGTAGAAGGGGAAGGAAACAATCGGCGTACCGTCGATGCAGTTCTCAGGCGGCGCCGCCTTGGCAAACGCGTCGGGAATGACGGTGAAATCTGCGGAAATCTTCATGAACCCAGTATCTCTCAAGCGTCTGACTCATACAAGGTTTCAATTGACGGCATAACGAAACGACCCCTGCGAGCGAGCCTATGGGGGCACGCGGGCAGGGGTCGTTCCGGGAAACAGGGCCTACCAGACCTCACATCACTTGAAAAACAGGACGTTACAGGCGATAGGCACAGCTAATACGGCTCAGTTGGCCGGGTGGTAGAAGTCGCCGTTAAGGGCGGCTTCGGCACGGGCCTGAGCCTCTTCGAAGGTGACTTCGGCAAGGGAGGCACGCACGTCGTCGAGTGCCACCGGAGTCATGGACAGGGAGTTCACGCCAAGACCGGCCAGCACTACGGCCAAGTCCGGATCGGCAGCGGCCTCGCCGCACACGCCCACCGGCATGCCCTTGGCGTTGCCCGCATCGCAGATCATCTTGATGGCACGCAGCACCGCCGGATGCCAAGCGGTCTGATAGTTGGCAACGGAACCGAGCGTACGGTCGGCGGCCAGCGTGTACTGGGTCAGATCGTTGGTGCCGATCGACACGAAGTCGGCCACGTCGGCCACCTTATCGGCCATAAGCGCGATCGACGGCACCTCAGCCATCGCACCCACAAACTGCAGACCGAAGCTCTTGCCCAGCTTCACGAAATAGTCAGCCTCATGCTGGTCGGCAACCATCGGGGCCATGACCCACAGGTTCGCGTCGGTGGCGGCATCGGCTGCGGCGAGCGCCTTGAGCTGGCCTTCGAGCACGTCCATGTGGGCGCGCAGGGTGCGCAGACCGCGCAGGCCGAGAGCCGGATTCGGCTCGTCTTCCGGAGTGAGGAACGGCAGCGGCTTGTCAGCGCCGGCGTCGAGCATACGGATCACGACCTTCTTGCCCGGGAACTGGCTCAACAACTCGGTGTAAGCGCGGGTCTGCTCTTCGACGGTCGGCGGCTCGGAGTTGCCGATGAACAGGAATTCGGTACGGAACAGACCAACGCCTTCAGCGCCATATTCCAGCGCCTTGGCTGCGTCGGCCGGCTTGCCCACGTTGGCGAGCAGCGGAATCAGATGACCATCCTTGGTGGAGCCCGGATTGCCTCGCAGTTCCTTGGCTGCGGCCGCACGGGACTTGGCGGCTTCGGCAACGGCGATCTCCTCTTCGGTCGGGTCAACGACAAGTTCGCCCTTGGCCGCGTTCACGACCACGGTAGTGCCATCGGTCAGGTTTTCGGCTTCGGCCGCGGAAACAACCGCCACAATGCCACGAGCGCGCGCCAGAATAGCGGTGTGCGAGGTCGGGCCGCCCTGCGAGGTGACGATGGCGAGGGTCTTGCTCATGTCGAGCGCCGCGGTATCAGCGGGGGAAAGATCTTCGGCGACAAGCACGAACGGGGTTTCGCTCTGCGGCAAGCCCGGAGCGGGAGCACCCATAAGGTCGGCAATCACGCGCTGGCCGACATCGTGCAGATCGGCGGCACGCTCAGCCTGATAGCCACCGATGGCACGGAACATGTCTTCCACCGCGGCAAAGCCT
Organism: Bifidobacterium catenulatum PV20-2; assembly: GCF_000800455.1. NCBI lineage: Bacteria > Bacillati > Actinomycetota > Actinomycetes > Bifidobacteriales > Bifidobacteriaceae > Bifidobacterium > Bifidobacterium catenulatum. The sequence goes on along the minus strand of NZ_CP007456.1, from coordinate 246,842 downwards.
TCGAGCACTGCACGTTCGGCGGTCTTACCCTGCTGAATCAGACCCTTGATGGATTCCGCCAGCGACGGATCGGAAGCGAACATGGCGACGGCCTGCAGAATCGGAGCGGCCTGCTTGGCGCCTTCGTCACCATTGGCGGCCTCTTCGGCACGACGGTTCAGGTCGGCGTTCACCAGTGCGAGGGACTTTTCAACGCGGGCGATTTCGCTTTCGGCAGCAATGCCTTCCGCACGCGGAGCGTCCGACGGTTCCGGCAGCGGTTGCGCCATACGGATGACCGGGCCGACTGCAACACCGCGACCAATGCCAACACCTTTGATAATCATGTGAACTCCTTTGACCTGTTTCCTTGTTTTGTTGTTTGCCCGCGAAAGGAACGCGAACCGAACGTTTGTTGTTGTGATTTACGCGCTTGCTTTGCGCGTCGAGTTACTGCGTGATTCCCACCGTCTTTGCCGGTAAATCATTTTCAGCCTGCACACAGTATACACACTTTAAGCCGTAACACACAACCGGTAAACGTTTTCTGCGTTTCGTGAAAAAAGGTGCTATAGTAATTAGCAGCGGCGCACCGAGGCATTTCGCTCGGCAAGCAGCACGACTTTCAAATAACACAACCAAAAATCAATCAACACACGACTCAAAGGAGTGTCCATCATGGCAACCCGCACCACCGTCATCAACGATCCCGTCGGCATCCACGCCCGTCCGGCCGCACAGTTCACCCAGGCCGTCACCGCCTCCGGCTGCACCGTCACCATCGCCAAGGAAGGCGGCAACCCGGTTCCGGCTAACTCCATCCTGTCCGTCATGGGCCTGGGCATCAAGCAGGGCGATTCCGTAGTCATCGACGTGCAGGGCGCCGATGATGAAACCGTGGCAGACAACCTGCTGAACATCCTCGTCAACGCCGAGTGATCTTCCTCTTGCTGAAGATTTCAGAATTTCGCAAGATGTTCAACAATCTTCAGTTATTGCATCGCAATTATGGAATCGCAATGCAACATGCATGATTGCGATACTTGCGATACTTGCGATACTTGCGTTCAGCCACCTGCCGCTTTCGACGGGTGGCTGTTTTATTCTTGAATACGCGATTGAGATACGGCAGTAATTCGAATAATCCGAGTTTTTTCGAGCATTTCGAATATTTGTGGTGAGGAGAGCATGGCACGCACAACCGACAACGCTTCGGCTTCGGCAGCTTCGGCGAACAGTTCGATCACGAACGTCGCAGCGCTGGCCAACGTCTCCATCGCCACCGTCTCCCGCGTACTTTCCGGCAAACGCACCAAAGACGACGACATCGCACGTCGCGTGCGAGCGGCCGCGGCACACCTCAACTATTCGGTCAATTATGCGGCGAGCGCGTTGCGCAGCACCGTCACCAACACCATCGGCCTGGTGATTCCGACCGCCAACGACCCGTTCTGCGCGCAGCTGCTTGACGAAATCGAACCCGTCATCGACGTGGATTCGCAGCAACTGCTGCTGGGCATCGGCGGCGATCAGGCCACGCAGATTCAACGCATCGAGTCATTGATGGACCGCCATGTTGACGGTCTGATTGTGCTGCCCGCCTGGGGAGCCTACCTTTCCGCGGGGCTTGAACATTACGCCTCCACACTGCCGATCGTGCAGGTGGGCGGACGCCAATGCTCGTTCCGCACATCCATGGTGAGCGTCGACGAAAGCGCAGCCATGGAAATCGTGATCGGGCATTTGGCCGAACGTGGCATCGCATCCGTGGCATACATGGCCGGCAAGGAAATCTCCTTCGAATCGGCGGAACTGTTCACCATGTTCCACACTCAGATGCGAGCGCACCATCTTGCCACCGAAACCGAATGGAACAAGTTCGGAGACCGTAGCGTGCAGCGCGGATTCGACTGCGCCATGCGACTGTTTTCCGAGCCGCTCGTGCAACCGGAAGCCGTGGTGTGCGCCGACGATGCGATCGCGTTCGGCGTGATGGTGGCGTTGCATTCGCTTGGGCTTCGCGTGCCTGAAGATGTGCTGGTGGTTGGCTACAACGATTCGCCAATCGCACGCACCACCATGCCGCCGCTGACCAGCGTGCGCCCGCCATTCAAACAAATCGTCTCCGAAGTGCTACGCCTACTCAACGACGGCCCCGACAACCCCGCGCATATCTCACTTGCACCGCAACTGATCGTGCGCGAATCCACCAACTGCCAGCGCTGAATCGACATTTTTTATGTGCCAACGCTGCTAGCCCTAGCTGACGATGAGGGAGCAGAAGAGGGCTTCGAAGACCAGTACGGGATTGCCATTGCCGGCTAGGCGGCGACGTGCAACGGCAATATCCTCCAGCCGCCGCACCGCTCCCCCACGCGTGAGCCGCACCGATAGTTCGGTGATCGACGAACGATTCTCCAAATTAATCAGTCCCACCGAATCCTCGGCATTATTCTGTAGCACAGCCACATCACGGTAAATACTGGCAATCGAGTTCAACGCACGGTCAAGCACATCACGCGTAAGTCGCGTAGTCTGGCGCTTCAGCTCGTCTTTTTTGGCGATCGCATTGTACGCGCCGCGCAGTTTCGGAGGAATACGATCCTTCGCCCCAAGCCCATTGACCCTACGAAAATCAGCTTCCGCCTCTGCCGCTTTGACCTTCACCTCCGCTTCGGCCTGCGCTTTCGCACTGTCGATAAGATTGCCGGCAAGCAGCACCGCATCCGACGCGCGACGCAATCCAAGCACGCCCACAATCAGCTCGTCGCGGTCAGACATCACCTGCTCATTCTCCGCATACAAGCGCGCAATGCCGATATGCCCTTCCGCAAGACGTGCGGCACGCGCCGCGATTTTCGGCTCAAATCCGCCATTTTGTTCCAGAAATGAGGCCACCGCCTGTGTGGAGGGCACGGCAAGATTGACGATGCGAGTGCGCGAGCGAATCGTCGGCAACACATCCTGCGCACTCGGCGCACACAAGAGCCAAATCGTGTGCTCGCTCGGCTCCTCAATCTCCTTGAGCAGCACGTTGGTGGTGCGTTCCAGCATACGATCGACATCTTCGATAATGATGATGCGCCACGGCGCAGTGCTCGGCATCTGCTCGGAAGTGGTGATGATGTCTCGCACCTCATCGATGCCGATGGTCACTTTGTTGGTGGCAAGCACGGTCACGTCGGGATGAGTGCCGGCAAGCACCTGCTGCGCGGCTTTGGTCGGCTCGTCACCAAGACCATGATCGGGGCTCTCCAACGCCGCCGCAAACGCACGCGCCACATTGGAACGGCCCGATCCTGGAGGACCGCAAATTAGCCAGGATTGCGCAATGGCTTTCGGATCGCCACTTGCGATGACTTTGAGTTGTTCTACAACCCGCTGCTGGCCGACAATCGAATCCCACACGCTCACTCGGCGGCCTCCGATTGGAAAGTTTTCGTTTGGCTGATTTGCGCAAAATCGTCTTGGATATGCGCCCATACTTCATCGATGGATTGGCTGGCATCAATCACACAGAAACGTTGCGATTCCGCCTTTGCCAAATCAAGAAACGCCTGTCGTGTACGACGTTGGAAATCATCTCCTGCAGATTCCATGCGATCTTCATCATGCTGCAGTCGTGCATGCGATTGCACAGGGTCAAGATCCAGCAGATACGTGCGATTCGGCAACAAACCGTTGGTTGCCCACATACTTAAGTTGCGGATTTCATCTGCCGTCAATTCGCGGCCGCCAGCCTGGTATGCAAGAGAAGAATCAAGGTACCGATCGGTAATTACCACGGCACCGCGTTCCAGTGCAGGGCGAATCACCTCGGCAACATGCTGGGCACGATCGGCGGCGAACAGCAACGCCTCCGCACGCGGAGCGATATCCGCGTCGGAACCTTCCACGCCGCCAAGCAGCAGCTTGCGAATCGCCACACCAAGCACAGTGCCGCCTGGCTCACGCGTGACCACGCATTCACGCCCCTGCGCCTCAACATACGCACGCAATCGTTCGACCTGCGTGGTTTTGCCGACGCCGTCGATGCCCTCAAAGGAGATGAATATGCCCTGCATATCCATCACCGGGCGGGAACTACGGCAGGACGGATGTAGCCTTCGTTGGCGGAAAGCCATTCCACATCGGCCTTCACCGTGGTCGGCGTGGAACCGATCTCCTTGGCGATACGGGTGTTGGCCCAACCCTTATCGGCCAACTCACGCACCTTGGCACGGCGATCGGCACGAGCCTGATCAGCAGAAGCCTTAGCACCCTTAGCAGCAGTCTTCTTCGCACCACCCTTGCCAGCAGCACCCTTGCGCCCACGCCTCTTCGACGGACCCTGCGCACGCTTCTCCGCCAACAGACGGAACGCCTCAGCCGGCTCGATCGACTCGGGAGCATACTGCTTCGGCAACGTACGGTTCGTTTCACCATCGGTGATATACGCGCCGTAGAAGCCTTCCTTGATGGTCACCTGCTTCTGCGTTTCCGGATCGACGCCCAGTTCACGCAACGGCGGCTTGGCAGCGCCACGACCGCGCCCACGGCCATACTTCGGCTGGGCGAACAGTTCCTTCGCCTTATCCAAATCAACCGTGAAAATCTCATCTTCCGAAGCGAGCGAACGCGTATCCGACTTGCCATCGGCACCAGTCTTCGTCAAATACGGGCCGTAACGACCATTATTGGCTTGCACAACAACCGCCTGCACTTCACCGGTCTGAGCGTCCGCTTCCTCATAAGAACCAACTTCACGAGGCAAACTCAGCAGGCGCAACGCATCATCCAACGTCAACGATTCCGGGCTCATAGTCTTAAACAACGACGCCATCTTCGGGCGATCGGCAGCCTTCTTAGCGCTCTTGCCCTTCTTCGACTTGCCATCACCAGCCACGTCACCGTCAGCACCAGCATCCGCAGAAGGCATCACCAACGCAACATACGGGCCGAAACGACCATTACGCACTTCAACAGTGCCCCCGGAAACCGGATCAACACCAAGTGCACGCGGACCGCCGGAATGATTCTCAATCAAATCATGACCGACTTCCACCGTCAGCTCATCCGGAGCGAGAGTATCCGGCAGCGACGCACGCTTCGGATTGCCCTCATCATCCAGATGGTTCACATCCTCCAAATACGGGCCATACCTGCCGACGCGCACATGCAAACCGTCGCCGATCTCAATCGTATTGATCTCGCGAGCGTCGATTTCACCCAACTGCGCGACCTGCTGCTGCAAACCGGCATGCGCCTCGTCCGCAGACTGCGCGGCACCCTCACCGGAACCGAAATAGAAGCGGGTCAGCCAATTCCTGCCGGTCTCCTGACCGCTCGCAATCTGGTCAAGACCGCTTTCCATATCGGCAGTGAACTCGTAATCCACATACCGCGGGAACTTCGTTTCCAGCAATTTGACCACGGAAAACGCGAGCCACGACGGAATCAACGCACGACCGCGCTCATACACGTATCCGCGATCGATAATCGTGGAAATAATGCTCGCATACGTGGACGGGCGGCCGATTTCCTTCTGTTCCAACGTTTTCACGAGCGACGCTTCGGTGTAACGCGCCGGAGGCTGAGTTTCGTGTCCGTCGGCACCAACCGCCACCGCGGCAAGCGCATCGCCCGGATTCATCGGCGGCAGCGACACATTGTCATCCGACTTCTTATCCGCTTTGCTGGATTTACCGGATTGCGCAGCCTGTTCAACGCTTCCAGCAGCATCGCCCTTCTTCGATTCGGCGGATGCGCGGCGGCCTTCACCGGTCGCCTTCATAAAGCCGGGGAATTCGATGACAGTACCGGAAGCCTGGAACATGGCTTCCCCATTCGATTCGGTCGGTGCAGACAGTCGCACGGTCGCCGTGGAACCGGTTGCGTCTGCCATCTGGCAGGCAAGCGTGCGCTGCCAGATCAGCGTGTACAGCTTGAGCTGGTCGGCCGGCACTTTGCTTGCGATTTCCGCAGGGTCGCGGAATTTCGCACCCGCCGGCCTAATGCATTCGTGGGCTTCCTGCGCGCCCGCGGTTTTTGTGGCATATTGTTTCGGCGCATCCGACAGATAGTTTTCGCCGAAATGCTTGATGACCGCTTCACGAGCGGCTGCGATCGCTTCCTGCGACAGCGTCACCGAATCGGTACGCATGTAGGTGATATAGCCGTTTTCATACAATCCTTGCGCCGCGCGCATGGTCTGACGCGAGCTCATGCCGAGACGATTGCCGGCAGTCTGCTGCAATGTGGACGTAGTAAACGGTGGAACCGGACGGCGACGGTACGGCTTCGTTTCCATCGACGCGACGGTAAACGTTGCAAATTCCAACGCCTGCGCAATCGCGGAAGCCTGCGCCTCATCCAACTGCACGACCTGGTCCTTCGCGCCGGCCGCAGTCAGCTTGCCATCGGCGCCGAAATCCTTGGAACCCGCCAAACGACGCCCACCAAGCGACACCATACGAGAATCAAACGCAACATTATTGCCATCGGCATCCGGCGCTTCCAACGTTGCGGTGACGTCCCAATACGGAGCACGCACGAACGCCATACGCTCGCGCTCGCGCTCCACGATCAAACGCGTGGCGACGGACTGCACACGGCCCGCGGAAAGACCCGGACCAACCTTGCGCCACAGCACCGGAGAAAGCTCATAGCCGTACAGGCGGTCCAGAATACGGCGGGTCTCCTGGGCATCGACCATGTCGTCGTCAACGTCGCGAGTATTGTCAAGCGACGCTTTGATGGCTTCCTTCGTGATTTCGTGGAACACCATGCGCTTGACCGGCACTTTCGGTTTGAGCGTCTGTACCAGATGCCAGGCGATGGCCTCTCCCTCGCGATCCTCATCGGTTGCGAGGTACAGGGTGTCGGCTTTTTTCAACGCACTTTTCAGTTCGGATACGGTTTTCTTCTTGTTGCCGTCGACGATGTAGTACGGTTTGAATCCGTCTTCCACGTCAACGCCGAACTTGCCGAATTTGGTTTTGTCGGCGGCCGGCACCTGGCTTGGCTGCGCAAGATCTCGAATATGGCCGACCGAGGCCATCACCGTATATTCGGAGCCTAAATACCCACCGATTTTCTTGGCCTTGGTGGGAGACTCCACAATCACGAGCTTGCTGCCGGTAGCCATAGCCACTCCTTATTACTAGCGTTTGCAACGCAATAATACTCACTGACCGTATGCAGTTGGCAAACCGCCCGTGTGGCGCGAGCGACCTTCACCGTAAAATTTCGGTACGATCGCAGGCATGGCCGTCAGCGTTTCGGCGGTGCCGGAGGAGCCCCCACCAGCCCAAGTTGCGTCAGTGGCGAGGCGGTCAGCTGACGCATGGTCAGCACCAGGCCGAACACCAGCGATGCGACGGAAGCAGTCAAAATCACCGTGGAAAGATGCGCGCCGGAATTCGTCCATTCCGCGCTCATCGCAAGTCCCGGCTGGATCTGCCAAATAATGTATGCGCCATACAGGGTGCCAATCACGCCAAATGTCAGCAACACGCTGCCGACGATCTGCACGGAAGGCGACGACGCACGCGATCCGGGCTCATCCATACCGTTCGCAAACGTTGCGGCGAGCATGAGCATGGCCACTCCGCCGACGATCAGCAGCGCCATGATCACGTCGGTCGGGCGGTGCCACTGCCCCGCGATCACCGACAATCCGACAAGCACCGCGTACGCCCAACCAATCACCGCGACCAACGCACGACACATGCGAGGCACAGCGCACAACAGGATCACCCCCGCCGTCGCTGCGAGTATGACATGCCCGGAAGGCGCGGAATTATTGGGATTTGATTCCAGATTAATCAAGTACGGACGTGGCAGCAGCGGCTTCAGCAACTCCGCTGCGGCAAAGCAGATTCCGCCGAATACCGCCAATTGCGCAATCAACAGCCATCGTTTTCTTACGATGAGTACGGCGAGGGCGATTATCGACATAATCGCGCTTGTTGCGATTACAACGGTGGAAATGGTGAAGGCATGCACGATCGGTTCCAGCCATCCCGGCAAGGCCGCGTCGAATTTCGACCAGACCATGTCTTCATAGCTTTGGCCTTCCATCGTGCGCACGCCCAACCACCAGACGCCCGCTGCGGCGGCAAGCAGCAGCAGGCCGAACACCACGCTGAGCATGATGCTCGACACGCGCGGATGGCGGGTCAGCGGATCGGCTTTGGCGAGTCCTGCGTTCACTTCACGCGGGGAAAGCACCTGTTCGATCGGATCAGACGGCGGCTGCGGCGCAGGAACGGGCGCGACCGGCTGCTCCAACATATTCGCGGACTTATGCGGGTCTCGGATGATTGGCTTGAATTCGTCGGTCATAATCATTGAGAATACGACATTGTCTCTACGGTATACGGGAATGGCAAGAAGATATAAGAAAACCTCCACGCACCCGGAAGAGGCCACTTACCCTTGCTGCATTCCTGCCCTGGGGGAGTTGGGTGACGTACCGCCACGCGGAGGCAAAGACCAGTGTACACCATGCCCGGACCGAGCCGCATCACAGGCCGTCGCGCAGGCCTCGCCATACGAAAAATCAAACGTCAAAAATGCTGCACCCCGCATTAAGGAGGGCGGACGGGTATGCTTGATGAGGAATCGCATACGAATATTGTGTGTTTGTTTGAGTTCGGAAGGTTGTTCTTATGACTGAAGCGGTGGAGTATCCCGATCTGGTGGTCGTGGGCGCGGGCCTGTTCGGCCTGACCGTGGCCCAGCAGGCCGTGGAGAGGCTCGGGGTTCGCGTGGAGATCATCGACGTGCGCGACCACATCGGCGGCAACGCGTACAGCTACATGGACGGGGAGACCGGCGCGGAGATCCACAAGTACGGCGCGCACCTGTTCCACACGTCCAACAGGCGCGTGTGGGACTACGTGAACAGGTTCACCTCGTTCACGAACTACGTGCACCGCGTGTATGCCACGCACGACGGCGAGGTCTACCCCCTGCCGATCAACCTGGGCACCATCAACCAGTTCTTCCATGCCCACTACACGCCCGCCGAGGCCAGGGCGCTCGTGGCCGAGCAGGCCGGCGAGCTGGCGGGCCAGGATCCCCGGAACCTCAACGACAAGGGCATTTCGCTGATCGGCCGTCCCCTGTACGAGGCGTTCATCAAGAACTACACGGGCAAGCAGTGGCAGACCGATCCGAAGGACCTGCCCGCGGGCATCATCAACCGCCTGCCGGTGCGTTTCAACTACGACAACCGCTATTTCAGGGACACGTGGGAGGGCCTGCCCACGGACGGCTACACCGCGTGGATGGAGCGCATGATCGACGATCCGCGCATCCATGTGACCCTGGAGACCGACTTCTTCGACGGGTCCCAGCCGTTCAACAAGGCCGCGCTGGCCGCGGCGGGCGTGCCGGTGGTGTACACGGGTCCGGTGGACCGCTACTTCGACTATTCGCTGGGCGAGCTCAAGTGGCGCACGGTCGATTTCAGGGAGGTGCGTTACGACGAGGGCGACCATTTCGGATGCCCGGTGATGAACTTCTCCGACGCGGACGTGCCGTACACGCGCGCGATCGAGTTCAAGAACTTCAATCCGGAGCGCAGGGACTCGCAGAACCCGGGCAAAACGGTGGTGTGGGAGGAGTACAGCCGTTTCGCGGAGCGTGGCGACGAACCGTACTATCCGATCAACACGGAGGCCGACAGGGCGCTGTACGCGAGGTACGAGGAGCTCGCGAAGGCCGAGCCGCTCACGGTGTTCGGCGGCCGTCTGGGCACGTACAAGTACTACGACATGCACAATGTGATCGACACCGCTTTGACCGCGTACGAGGAACAGGTCGAACCCCTCCTCAAGAAGTGACGATACGCATCGTTTCCAAATCGTAATTAAAAATCCCCAATCCACCGACGGTAGATTGGGGATTCCTCATATCAGGCGAACCAAAAATCAGGCGCGCCACACATCCTTGCCGGCGGCCTTCGCTGCGGCGACATCGGCATCAAGCTGCTCTTCGCTGCCCTCAACGCTACCCTTGATGAACTCCTCCACCAAGCGGCGCGCCTCCCCATCCTCGTGCTGGACGGCCGGCGACTTCATGAAGTACGCGCTCGGAGCCAGAATCGGGCCAGCCAGATGGCGATCGAGCGCAATCTTGGCGGCACGCACGGCGTCAATCACAATACCGGCGGAATTCGGGGAATCCCACACCTGCAGCTTGTATTCCAAGCTCAGCGGAACATCGCCGAACGTGGTACCCTCAAGACGCACGAACGCGAACTTGCGGTCGTCAAGCCATGCCACGTAATCGGACGGACCGATATGCACATTGTGCGGGTCCATATCGTGCGGCACCACGGAGGTAACGGCGCGAGTCTTGGAAATCTTCTTGGATTCCAGGCGCGAGCGCTGCAGCATGTTCATGAAGTCCATATTGCCGCCCACATTGAGCTGGTATGTGCGGTCCAGGCGCACGCCACGGTCCTCGAACAGGCGGGCGAGCACGCGGTGCGTGATCGTGGCGCCGACCTGGGACTTGATGTCGTCACCGACGATCGGCACGCCGGCATCACGGAACTTCTGAGCCCACTCCGGATCGGAGGCGATGAACACCGGCAGGCAGTTCACGAACGCGCAGCCGGCGTCCATGGCGGCCTGGGCGTACGCCTTGTCGGCCTGCTCGGAACCGACCGGCAGGTAGGAAACAAGCACATCGACCTTCTTATCACGCAGCACCTGGGCCACGTCGACCGGCTCGGCGTCGGACTCGTCGATCATCTGACGGTAGTATTCGCCCAAGCCATCGTTGGTCGGACCGCGCAGCACCTCGACGCCCAGGTTCGGCACATCGGCGAACTTGATCGTGTTGTTCTGCGACGCCTCGATGGCTTCAGACAAGTCCTTGCCGACCTTCAGCGCATCCACGTCGAACGCGGTGACGAATTCGATGTCACGTACGCGGTATCCGCCGAAATTGTTGTGCATCAGGCCGGGAATCTTATCCTCGTCCTTCGTATCTTTGTAGTATTCAACGCCCTGCACCAACGACGAGGCGCAATTGCCAACACCGGCGATAGCTACACGAATGCTCATCTGTAAACGACTCCTCTGTTATGTATGCGTTTCACAGGTACCAAGTTTCAAGCATACCTGCGAAACAGCAAAAAGGCACCTGAAAAACTGACAAAACCCTGAAAATCAGCCGATATTGAGGCAACGTCCCGCAAACTGTCGATTTGTAAAAGAGCTGCGCAAAAATGCTCCCACCAAAGCAAACGTGCCCCATTTCCACCTGATTTCTCAAGTCAATCAGCTACGGTGGAACCTATGGTTTCACACACACGAAGCGTAAGCTCACGCTCAAGAAGCGCCCGCAACGGCGGCGCCAGCAGCAATCGCAGCAACGCATCCCATAGCGCGCCCAAGCCGCAGAACCACGGATCGCACCGCGCCAACGGACCTCAGAAAAAGCAGAACAAGCGCAAGCATCTCGTACTGAAGTGGGTACTCGGCATCTTCGCGGCGCTGCTCGCGGCAGGAATCGGCCTGTTCGCATATATGTATATCACCACGGAAATCCCCGAACCGGAGAAGTTCGCCCTCGCCGAAAAAACAACCGTCTACTATGCCGACGGCACTACGGAAATCGGCAGCTACGCGGAGCAAAACCGCGAAATCATCGACTGCGCGGTACTGCCTGATTACGTGAGCAACGCGATCGTCGCATCGGAAGACCGATCCTTCTACACCAACAAGGGCATCGACCTGTATGGCATCGCGCGAGCGCTGTATACGAACTTGACCACCGGCAGCAGGCAAGGTGGTTCGACCATCACTCAGCAGTATGCGGAACGATATTATCTGGGCGAAACCACGTCGTATTCCGGCAAGCTCAGAGAAGCGTTCCTGGCCATCAAGATCGCGCAGTCGCAAGATAAAAGCCAGGTGCTTTGCAATTACATGAACACGATTTACCTTGGTCGTGGCGCGTATGGCATCCAGGCGGCGGCGAAGGCGTATTTCAACAAGAACGCCAGCGATCTGACCTTGTCGGAATCAGCCATGCTGGCCGGCATCATTCCGGCACCGAGCTCATGGGATCCGGCCGTCAACCCTAAGCAGGCTGAAAAACGATACGACCGCGTGCTCAACATCATGAAGGAAGATGGCTACATCACCGCCAAGGAAAAGAAGGAAGCGCAGTTCCCCACCGTGGCGGAAATCCAGCAGAACAACCAGATGGCGGGCGCCAACGGATATCTGCTGACCACGGTGAAGAACGAACTGGTCAATTCCAAGGCGTTCACCGCCGACGATTTGGAAACCGGCGGCTACAAGATTGTCACCACGCTTGACAAGGGCATGCAGGACGAAATCCAACAGGTCGGCGACACCCGGCCGGAAGGCATGCCGGATAGCATTCAGGTGGGCGGCATTGCGGTCGATCAGAAAACCGGTTCCGTCAAGGCCATGTATGCGGGCAACGATTACCTCACCAAGCAGCTCAACAACGTCACTCAGGCCACGTTCGAGCCGGGCTCCACGATGAAGCCGTTCGGTTTGCTGGGAGCCGCTCAGGAGGGCGTGAATTTCAACACGTTGTTCAACGGTAATTCCGGACTGACGTTTGAGACAACTCCGGGAACCACCGCGCAGGTGCCGAACGCACTGAACACCAACTGGGGGTATATCAACCTCTATCAGGCGACCGCGAATTCGGTGAACACCGTATTCATGGATGTCAACAAGCATCTCGGCGCCGCGAATCTCGCCAAGATAGCGCATCAGGCAGGCATTGAGGGAGACATTGCCGAAGACACCACCTACAACATTCTGGGCATCAACGGCATTACTGTATGGGATCTGGCTCAGGGCCACTCCACCATTGCCAACGATGGTGTGAAAAACACGTTGCACATCGTCGACAAGGTGCTCACGTCCGACGGCTCGAAGGAACTGTACAGGACGGCGCAGGAGAACCAGCAGGTGTTCGATGCAAACGATTGCCACTTGGTGCAGAAAGCCATGCAGGGCACCACCACGTATGGCACCGCTGCAGGCGTTTCGACACGTCTCGGACGCCAGGTGGCCGGCAAGTCCGGTACCGCAAACGACGAGAAGGCAGCTTCGTTCGTAGGCTATACGCCGCAACTGCTCAATGTGTGGGCCATCTGGAATCCTGCGGAAGACGGCAGCGCGCAGGAAGTGCCACCATTCGCGGGCTATGGCGTTTCCTCCACTGGCTACCCGTCGCATCTGTTCGAGGAGTTCATGTCGCTCGCCCTGCAGAATCAGGAGGTGCTGACCTTCACCGAGTCGACCGACAACGGCAAGATCGGCGGTCCGGACGGCACGTGGGGTACCGGCGCGCAGAAGGCCCAAACACGGCAGAGCCAGACGGTGCCGAAGGTCGAGGAAAACACCGAGCAGACCACGCCTGATCCGACGCAGAACAGCGATCAGAACAGCAACGGCAACGGCAGCGGAGACGGAGACGAAGAGAATTCCGGCAACGGTGGCAACACTGGCGGTAGCGGGACCGGCGGCAACAGCGGCAGCGACGGCAGCGGAGACAATTCCGGCGGAACCGGCGGCGATACTAGCGGCGGAGGCTCCACCAGCGAATCCAACGGCCAGACCGGAACCAACGGAAATACGCAGTAGATTTCGGCTGAGTTCCGAGTCCCAGTCCTAAAGTCTGAAAACCGTAATCCCCGTACTGCTTCCATTTTCGTGGCCCGAAAAAGGGCGAAAATGGAAGCAGTACGGGGATTGCGTGTTTAGGGACCATCAAGCGTTAAAACCGCGTGGTTTTAACGAATTAGAGGGGCTTTACGAATCAGAGAACTTGGATGAGACGCTCGTATTCCTCGCGAGTCAGCGAGGCGACGCCGCCATGCTTGGTGTGCGGCGAGAGGAAATAATCCGCGGCGTTTAGCGGATGCCAGCCGGTGTCAAGATCCTTCGTGCTCATGGGCTTGTAGCCGATTGACGGTATGACGTCCACGAACAGATACCATTCGTCGTCCGGCCCACCGTTGTTGTGATGGTTAGCGAATACCGCGGGACCTTCCACACCGCCGGGATTGCCGTCTTCCACATAATTCGCACCGATATGACGCTGTATGACATGCCATTGCGTGTCGGATTCCCACCAGCGCCGCGCATCGGTGTAGTCCATCCAAATGCCGTTGCCGAAGGAATTGTCTTTGGTGATGCGATACGTGCGCAGCCCGCCGTCCGGCAATTGACGCTGCACCATGGTGGTGTCGATGGAATCGCCACCGGTGTCGATCAGCACGCCGCCGAATTCGAACGTATCCTGTGTGAAGTCGGTGGTCGCGCCCCACAGCACGGAACTGGTCACAGAATTATCATCATGCGCCGTATCCGCATCGTCGAATACGGTGCTGGACCAGTACATTACGAATGCGCCGCGATCGCCTTCATATTCCTCCGGATAATAGTCCGGCACCCACAGGCATTCACAGGCCCAGGCCATGCCAAGTTGCATATGCGTGCCGTCGGCGCGCTGGGAGACGTCCAGCATGCGAGGGCCTTCCCAATGCAGCAGATCTGGCGATTGCCAGACGATCAGATTCGTGCTCGCATGATGAGACCATTCGTACCATCCGCCGTTGTCACCGCCGAATACGCGCAAATCGGTCGCGATGATATACCACATGCCGGTTTGCAGATTGCGGATGATATGCGGATCGCGCACACCGGTAGTACCGATATCCGATGTCAGTACCGGTCGCCCGCCGTTGAGCGGAATCCAGCGATGGGGATTGTCGCCGTCCGACACGTCCAGATAGATGCGTTCGGCGTAGCCGTCCGGATCCTCTAAGAAATGTACAAGAAGATAAGCGTAAGGGTCGTTGGTGCAATCACTCATCGGCCGCGTCCTTTCCTGCAATATAGCGGCATCATACTCAGCACGCAACAACGCGAAGCACGGAGATTCGCGGCGTTGAAACCCGACCGGCAGCGGCAATGCGCACTGCGATACGTGAGGCGTCGCCGGCAGTGGCCAAATCATATATGTCAGCGCATAACGGATCACCGTCGATGACGCGGCGCTCCACGCGTTTCAGCGTTACATCGTCGATTGACAGCGCATACGGCATATCCGCGTCGTCAACGCACAGCGACACTTCCAAACGGCCACCGTCAGACGGTCTCCTCATCGTATAGCCGAAGCACCCCTCCGCTGCGGTACGCCTCCAATGAATGGTGCCATCCGCTCCCATGTCATCGCTCTGTCCACAGTATTCATGATCGACTTCCGATTGCTGCTGGCCGCACGAAATCGCATCAATCGTGCTGCTTTCGTGTCGCATCTGTTCCGCATCGGCCTGCGCCAGTTCCTGACGGCGGCCATCCACATCACCGTTGGGCGCAATCGGTAGGTATACGCTGTAACGGGATTCATGAATGCTGGTAAACGATTCCAACTCCAATGAAACCAGGTGATTCCGGGAGTCGAGCGCCGGCACGGACAGGCGCTTGTTCTCCATGTCCAGCCTGGCTTGGCCGAGCATGCTGGGAGCGCCGGCGACACCAGCGCCATCAGCATCGCCCGCAACGATAATGGGCAGTTCCGCAGAGGCACGCAACGGGCCTGCCGCAATATGACCCATACGGCTGTCATCCGCGAACTGGCCGATAAGATCCTGATCGTCACCGCGCAACGCCATCACCTTCGGACCGACCATGAAGCTCGCCCATGCGGAGCCGTCTGGCAGCAGTTCCACGCTCACGCGCGGCTTCACCAGCACGCGAATCTCAGTCTCGCCTCGCCATTCAAGCCGCATGGCCCGATAGCCTTCCGGCAGCGAAGCCAACTGCGAAGCCCCTCCCTCCGGCGCAGCGCCATCAAATACGGCGCAGTCGTCCACAACACAATCAACCGCAGTGCAATCACCTGCAACGCCGCCGGCCACGACCTCTATACTGAAGTCGGCAGCCCACCACGGATCCCTGACACACACAATCAGACGATGCGTCCGCGCATCATCGGCATGAATGCGGATATGTGCAACGTACCGTCCACCGTCAGCATTGCTGCGCGTCACCGTCTGCCTAACGGCAATACCTTCCTCCGCCCAGTCAAGCGTCGCGCCAATCAGCAGGTTGCACAGCAGTCGCTCCGGCTCGCCGTCAACATGCTGACGCGCAAAAACAAGGCGTCCGTAACGTGCATGATTTTCCAAGCCCGAGCCGACGCAGCACCAGAAGCACTGGCCGGACGTAGAGTATGCACGGTAGTGGTCTGGCCGCATCGGCGTGAAATAGACGAATCCGGGATGTTCAGGGTTCACCGTGGACAGCAGGTGGTTTTCCAGCACGCGCTCATAGAAGTCGAGATATTCCGGCTTCGGCTCACGCAGCCACAGCCGTTCGGCTAGTTTCGACATGTTGTAGGAGTTGCAGGTTTCCGGGCCTTCGCGCGATTCGACCATTGAGGAGAAGTCATCGGCCGGGTGAAAATGCTCGCTGACCGAGTGTGCGCCGATGCTGATGGAACGGTGATGCACCACGGAATTCCAGAACGTATTGGTCGCCGTATTGCAGGTGTCGTCGCCACACAGCGCGCCTAATCGCTCCCAGCCCAGCACTTTGGGGATTTGCGTGTTGGCGTGCATGCCAGTAAGAGTGTCTTCACCGCGTGACAGCGGTTCGAAGATCGTGGCGTCACAGAACCGGTAGGCCATGCGCCGGTAGCATTCGTTGCCTGTGCGCGCGTATAGTTCGGCGAAGGATTCACACATGCCGCCGAATTCCGAGACGAGGATGCGTTCGAATATTTCGTCGCTGAGCGGTTCGGCGATGCGGCACCACCAGTCGGCCAATTCGATGACGGACCGCCGGGCTATGATGCTGGTATCCGCATCGATGCATGCCAGTCCTTCCCAAGCGTCCAGCAGCCCGGCGAAGGTTTTGTGCAGGTTGTATATCGGCACCCAGCCGCCGTTGAGGGCGAAGTTCTGCGATTCGACGTCGCCGCGTGCGATTCGGGTGAAGATGCTGCGGGAATTCGGGATACCGCCGATGTAGCCACGCATTGTTTCGTCGTCGGAGAAGGCCTGCTGGCATTCGCGCATGCCGCGCACCATGTGGGCGGCACGCTGTATGAAAGCAGTGCTGTTGACAGCGGCGGCGATGTTGTTGGTCGAGGATCCAGCAAGAGCTTGTGCGAAGGCTACGCATGCTGACAAATAGTGGCCTGCGATATGACCGTCGAGGCCGGTTGCCTCCCAGTTGGGATATGACAATATCGTTTCACCGTTTGATGCTGTCGGCTGGGGGATGCCGGCTTCGCGACGGAAAGGATAGAGCAGCCTGTCGGGATTGAGATGAAGCAGGTACTGCGCCCCTGCTTGTTGAGCCGCTAGGTATTCGGTATCGTCAATGCTGACGCGGGATGTGGGAAAGCGTGTGATGGCATCGTTCATGATTGTTCCTTTGCGCACAGCATGATTGGTAGGGGAACACGATGATTTCTATCGTTATAAACGTTGTGTCCAATGTAGCGCACGTACTTTAAAAAATCCGCCGAAGTGCATCGCAGACACCGCGGCGGATTTTCCGCACCCGATCAAGATGCGGATGGAGGAGATGAAAGGAAAGTTATTGAATTATGGTTACTTCATGCCGGTCATCGCGATGCCTTCGACGAAGCGCTTCTGCACGAAGAAGAACACGATAAGCAGCGGCAGCGCGGAAATCAGCGCACCTGCCATCACCACGCCGTACGGGGTGACGGAGGAACCGTGGCCGGTCAGCATGGCGAGGCCTGCGGTGATGGTGCGGGTCTCCGGCTTGGAGGTCATGATCAACGGCCAAAGCAGGTCGTTCCAGTTGCCCATGAAGTTGAACATGCCCACGGTGAGGATTGCTGGCACGGCGTTCGGCAGAATGATCTGCGCGAAGATGCGGAATTCGCCTGCGCCGTCGATGCGGGCCGCGTTGTCGAGGTCCTTCGGAATGGAGATGAAGAACTGACGCAGCAGGAAGATGCCGCCGACGTCGGCCATACGCGGGATGATGATGCCCCAGTAGCTGTTGATGAGGCCCATGTTGGCGAGCAACTTGTACACCGGGATGAGCAGGGCCATGCCCGGGATCATCATGGTGGCAATCAGCACGCCGAGCAGCAGGCCACGGCCCTTGAAGTCCACGCGGGACAGGCCGTAGGCGGCCAGGGAGTCGAAGAACACGGAGATGATGGTCACGGCACCGGCGAAGATGACGGTATTGAGCATTTCTCGACCGATTGGCAGACGTTCGAACAGCGACTGGTAGTTCTCAAAGGTGAACTGGTTCGGGACGAGCTTTGGCGGCCAAGTCTGCGTGATGGCGTTCGGGGTGAACGACACCAGCACGACAATCAGCAGCGGGAAGATCATCAGGATGGTGATAAGGATCAAAGCGAAGTAGCTGAAGCCCAGACCGATGCGGCGCTTGCGGGTCGCCTGCTTGCGAAGACGCTCGTTTTCGGCGTTGATGCGGGCATTCTCTTGCTCTTGTGCGGAAAGAGTCGCGGTGCTCATGCGATTTCCTCCTTCTCATGCTTGTTGTTGGTATATAGCTGGATGAGGCCCACGATGAGCGTCATGATCAGCAGCACGTACGACAGTGCGGATGCGTAGCCGAGCTTGCCGTTGCCGAATGCTTCGGTGTAGATGCGATACACGATGGTTTCGGTGGCGCGTGCCGGGCCGCCGGAGGTCAGGATGAAGACCTGATCGAAAACCTGGAAGGAACCGATGAGGCCGAAGATGACCACGTAATTGAAGGTCGGGCGCAGTGCCGGAAGAGTGATGTAGCGGAACTTCTGCCATGCGGAGGCGCCATCGAGGGAGGCGGCCTCATACAGTTCGGCGGAGATGCCCTGCAAACCTGCGAGGAAGATGACCATGAAGTAGCCGAAGTTCTTCCACACGGTGATGAAGACGATGGTAGCCATGGCGGTTTCACGGGTACCGAGCAGATCGACGTGCGCGATGCCGGTCAACTGCTGAATCCAGTACGGAACCAAGCCCAGCGATGGGGAGAGGATGAACTGCCATGCGATGGCGGCGACAGTCAGGGAGATGACGAACGGCAGGAACATGCAGGTACGGAAGAATCCGACGAACTTGAGGTCCTTGCGGTTGAGCAGCAGTGCGAACGCGAGTGCGACGACCACGACGATCGGAGCGTAGGCCACTGCGTAAACGAGGGTGTTCTTGACGTCGGTCCAGAAGTCGGCGCTCTGGAACAGCTTGATGTAGTTGTCGAAACCGACGAACTTGCCGGCACGGTTGATGCGGTCGGAGGTCAGGGACGTGATGAACGTCTTGATCGCCGGATAGAAAACGAAGATTGCGAGAACGATGAGGGCCGGTGCGGTGAACAGCAGGCCGGTGCGCAGGTTACGGGCCTGGATCGCCTTCTTGTTCTCCTTGGCCACCGCGGAATGCGCGGATCCTGGGACGGCAGTTGCTTGTGCCATTATCTCCTCCTTAATGACACCAGGGATGTGTTTTTTAAGACAGCAAAGGCCACGTCGCTGGCGTGAGGGCCAGCACCGTGGCCTTTTGCTGGGGTGGTGAGCGGGTTAGCCCCGCTCACTTGTTGATTGTAGGTGAATCCCGCTTCGC
Source organism: Bifidobacterium catenulatum PV20-2 (assembly GCF_000800455.1). Taxonomy (NCBI): domain Bacteria; kingdom Bacillati; phylum Actinomycetota; class Actinomycetes; order Bifidobacteriales; family Bifidobacteriaceae; genus Bifidobacterium; species Bifidobacterium catenulatum. The sequence goes on along the minus strand of NZ_CP007456.1, from coordinate 227,248 downwards.
TTACTCGGTGTACTCGTCGAGGTAGCCCTGGATCTGGGATTCGGCGTCGTCCAGCAGGCTCTGGATGTCGTCGTCGGTGCGGGCGGTGTTGGAGGTCAGGGTGTCGACGGAGGCGGCGATGTCGCCGAAGCCACCCTTGAGGCCTGCGATACCGATGAAGGACTTGCTGGTGTTCTCACCGATCTTGGCGATCAGCGGACGCTCGGAGAGCTCATCGGCGGTGACGGTGGTGTTGTTCGGCGGGTAAGCGGAGCCGAGGGACCAGGTCACCTGGTTGTCGTGGTTGTTGTAGAACTTGAAGAAGTCGTAGATGCCCTGCTTCTTAGCGGAGTCGCCAACCTGGGAGGTGACCCACCAGTACAGACCGGTGGAGCCGGTGTTGGAGCCCTTGGTGCCGTCCGGGTACACATAGGTGCCGTCGCCATTCGGAACCGGGAACAGGTCGTGGTTGATGCCCTTGTCGGTGGAGGCCTGATCCTCCCACGGTCCGACGATCACCATTGCGGACTGGCCGGATTCGAAGGATTCACGAGCAGCGGTCTCATCCATGCCGGACACGGAGTAGCCGCCTTTGTAGAAGTCACGCATCTTCTCGAGGAAGGCCTTGTTCTCCTTGGTGTTGATGGAGACCTTGCCATCGGTGGTGTAGATGCCGGTGCCATTGCCCTTCAGGAACGGAGCCCAGCCGAGATCCGGCAGAGCGATGCCGTACTGGGAGCCATCGGACTTGGTGAGCTTCTTGGCAACTTCGAGCAGCTCATCCCAAGTCTGCGGGTAGCCGGCGTCGGTCAGGCCGGCAGCCTTCCACATGTCGGTGTTATACCACACAGCGGTCGGTGCGTAACCCATCGGGACGCCGCACTTCTCTTCGGAACCGTCGATATTGAAGGTGATCTGGTCAACGACGTTCTCGATGTACTCATCGGTGCCGCTGTCCTTGTCGTCGTAGAAATCGGTGACGCACTGGAAGGTGCCGTCGATGGACCAGCCTTGACCGTTGTCGGCGCCGGTGGTCACGAAGTCCGGGCCGTCGCCGGAGGTGACCTTGGTCACCATGGTCTCGCCGATGGTGCTCCACGGCTGCAGCTGAGCATCGATCTCATACTTATCTTGGGACTTGTTGAAGTCTTTGACGATGGACTCGAGGGTCTTGCCATCAGCCTCAGAGAAGCCGTGCCACATCGTGATCTTGACCTTGCCGTCAGCGGTCGTCTCGGCGTCGTTGCTGCTGCCGCCGCAGGCGGACAGGCCGACGGTGGCCATCATAGCCAAGGACGCCGCAGCCGCGAGAGCCTTGGTGCTCTTCTTGATCCTCATGGATTTCTCCTTTTCCTCTTGGTCTCCCAAGACATTTCCTCCAACCGTTGCAGTGACATTCATCAACAACCTTGTTTGCGATGTCGTTCACGCTTCGTCAGCTGCACTGCCGTTTGCAACGTTGTAATTTTGATTATACAGCTTTTTCTATCGTTGTACAAATCGGGAAACACGCCGATGGAAAAGCTGTTTCTTTATAATCTTCAATTATTCATTTTTGTTGGAATCGCAACGTTTCTTACGATTACGCAAGTCAGTTCGCTACCGGCGTTCCCGCAAGAGCGCCGCCGTCGGACGGCAACACATCCGTCGTGTCCGGAGTCCACAGATTGTCGGGTTCCGGCACGCCGAAGTCGGGGCCGTTCTCCGTCCACTTGACCACGCCGACACGGGCATGACGATTCGGGTCAAACAGCGGATCGCCCTTGATTTCCGTGTAGTTGCGGCAATGGTAGATCATCAGGTCTTCGGAATCGTCCTCGGACTTGGTGAACGAGTTGTGGCCGGGGCCGTACTGGCCGTTTTCGGCGCAGGTCTTGAATACCGGCACCGGGCTCTTGGTCCAGGAATCCTTGTTCAGCAGGTCGCTGCCGCGCTCGGCGGTGAGCAGGCCAACGGCATACGGTACACCGGTTCCGGAGGCGGAATACGTGATGTAGATCTTGTTCTCGTGGAACAGGAAGGCCGGGCCTTCGTTGACGAGGAAGTCGATGCATTCCCAGTCATATTCCGGCTTGGTGAGCATGACCGGCTCACTGTCCAGCGTCCACGGGTTTGCCATCTTGGCGATGTACAGGTTGGAATTGCCTTCGATCGCGGGATCTTTCTGGGCCCACACCAAGTACTGCACACCGTCGATCACCTCGGTGGTGGCGTCAAGCGCGAAAGAGTCGATCGGGGTGACGATCTGACCCTTTTCCACCCAGTTGTCGGTGGTGGGGTCGTCATCGGTGTTCTCCAGCACGAACATGCGGTGGGTCGGTAGGCCGGAGGCCTCGAAATCCGTTGCGGCGCCTGCGAAGTAGATGTACCAAGCGCCGTTGATGCGGTGCAGTTCCGGAGCCCAGATGTAGATGCTCGCCGGGCCGGATTCATGCTTGCGCCACACCACAGTCTCAGGGGCCTTCTGCAGGTCGTTGATATTCGATGCGTGACGAATGGCGATGCAGTTGTATTCCGGGTCGGAGCCAGTGAAGTAGTACTCGCCGTCAACTTTGAGGACCCAAGGATCTGCTCGCTGAAGCACGATCGGATTGTTGTAAACAGCCATGTCTAGTCCTTTTCAATCCGTTGTTCCAGTAATTTACAACGTTGAATATATCACTATTACAACGTTGTAACAAATCGGAGAAATGCACCGCGTGTTTCTCGCAGCCGCATATCCAACGAATCACATCACAATACCCGGCAACAGGCAATCGTCAGAAAGGGAAAACAAAAACCTCGGCACCGGCAATCCGTAAAAAAACCGGACGCCAGCGCCGAGGTGCCAATCACTTCCTTCCTTCCAAAAGAAGAAGAAAAAGAAGGAAGGAAGATCACACCACCAAGGAATTCGTGGGCAGCTTGGTGGACTGACGCACCACCAACGACGACGAAACCTTGCGGAACACCTTCTGATCCGGCTTCAGATCCTGCGACGGCGAGACCCGTCGATACGATCCTTCAGCAATTTCACCGACAGACGCGCCACCGCCTCAAGACCGGGAGCAATCGACGTCAACGCAGGAGACAAATACTGCGAATCGTCGGAATTATCGAAACCGATCACCGAAATATCTTCGGGAATGCGCAGATTGTGCATCTGAATCGAATGCATCACGCCGGAAGCAAGCATGTCGTTCAACGCGACGACGCCATCGGGAACCACGCCGGAATCGAGCAGCGCGTTCATCACGCGCACACCATCGCTACGATGCCACATGCCCGATTCGATCACCAAACGCTCGTCGAATTCGACGCCGGCCTCCTCCAACGCCTCAAGGTAGCCCTGATAGCGCAGCGCGGCGGAGCCGACCTTCTCGCCCGGATGCACGCCGACCACGGCCACGCGCTTGCAACCGGTCTGCAGCAGATACGACGTGGCACGCTTGGCGCCCTCCACGTTTTCCGTGGCAATATGGTCCACCTTGTCGGTGAAGATGCGTTCGCCCACAAGCACCAGCGGGTAGTCCACGTCCAGCTGGTCGACGTCGTCCTGGTCAAGCTCCAGCGGGCTGTAGATCAGTCCGTCGATCATCGTCTGCTGGGAGCCGTGCAGCGCCTCGATCTCACCTTCACGCGAATATTGCGTCGGCTCCACGATCACACGCATGCCCAGCTTCTTGGCCTCTTCGATGACCAGCGACGAAAGCTGTGCGAAATATGGCATCTGCAGATCGGGAATGGCGAGACCGATGATGCCTGTCTGCCCCCTGCGCAGATTGCGCGCGGACACGTTCAACGTGTAGCCAAGCTCGTCGATGGCCTTGTTGACCTTGTCTCGCGTGGCCTGGGAAACGAACTCGTAGTCGTTGACCACATTCGACACCGTTTTGATCGATACGCCGGCCGCCTTCGCAACCTCGCGCATGGTCACCACGTGCTCGCCGTTGGCGCTATTCTGCTTCGGCATGTCAACCCCTTTTCACCAAAAACGTCATACATTCGACTCCAGCACCGGCTTTCGCCCCTTGCGGCGCTGAAACCAACGAAATCAGCCTTTATTGCCGGAAACCACGATTTTCATCGTTACATCAGCATAGTCCGGATTGAGCTCTTCCGCCGCCTGCATGTCCAGTATCGGCATACCCTCCTTGGACCAGTGCACGCGGCGCACCTGGGCGTCGCGGCCACCATACCGTCCATTCTCGTATTCCGCATTGTGAAATACATAGATGAGATTGCCGTCTTCATCGTTCGACCACATGCCATGTCCGGTGCCGAGCTGCCACTGCCCGTTGTATACTCCGGATTTCTGCAGCGGATAGTCGAGCTTCGTCCACACATTCGGATCGGTCAGATCGGCGTCCTGCCCGGCCGGAGCGGTGACCAGACCGGTGGTGTAGTCGATACCGACCAGCGAGCCGGAATAGATCAGATAGATCGTGCCATCATGCACAATGGCGTTCGGACCTTCGGCAATCATATTGTCCCACGCGAATTCCGGCACAACGACCTGCTTCGGCTCGCAGGTAAGCCGTTCCGGACGGGCCGGATCGAAGCTGGCGATCCACACGCTTCCGACCTGCTGCCACGCGTAATACCAGCGGCCGGAATCGCTGATGACGGTCATGTCGAGCGAGATGCGCTGGATTGGATTGAGCACGCCGCCTTCCGGGGTGAGGATCGGCTTCGGGACCGTCCAGTTTTCCGGTTCACGCGGGTCGAAATCCGTGCCGTCGGAATGCTGCTTGAGCTGCATGATATGGCAGCTACCCGTCCACATGTCTGGCTTGCCCGCGCGATCGTTGGGCGTGCCGTCTGGATTGGTGGCCGGCCCATCGAAGCATGGCATGAAGAGCACCGACAGTTTCCCATCGATGACATGCAGTTCCGGCGCCCAGAAGCAGCCGGTCATGGCGCGTCCTTCAGCGTTGTAATCGCCGCATTTGAGCAGATCGATTTCCTTGGCACGGCCGCCCGCCACGTCGGAAAGTGCTTCGATGGAGTCGGCGATGCGCAACGGCATATGCGTGGCGCCATCGTTCGGATCGACGCAGTTGCCGTCGGTATCGTCGGTGGCGATGAACATGAACATCGGCTTGCCGTTGAAATTCCAAGCGAACACCGACGGGTCTGCACGCTCCACGGCAAATGGCACCGGGTATACGGTTTGGCGGATGCGGCCGCTCACCGTGCGCGTGTCGCCCGGCTGGAGCTTGCCTTCGGCGGCGTCCTGCGCAATCGCCTCAAGTTCGTCTTTGTTCCAATCCACGGCACGGGTGGCACCGGAACCGTCGCTGTAGACGAGATCGGCGTGGACCTTGTCGAGCGCCAGCACAGCCTCGCGGGCCGCTTCGCCGCTGATGGCCGCATCGATATGTTGCGTCGCCACCGATGTTCCAACGTTGTAAATACGACCGAAACGTTCGATGAGTTTCGCCGCTTCTTCTTCGGTGATATCAATCACGTTTCCAGGAACGGCATTGGGAATATCGCAATCGCCCGAAAGGCCGCCAAAATGGCAGGATTTCGCCGATACCGCAGCTTCCGCAACATCGATCGGCTCGCCGGATTCGGCCGCGGCGACAATATCGGCAACGCTTGCGGAACATGGATCGCCATCGTTTGAGATCCAGGAAATCACATAACGAGAGGCATCAGCATCAAACGCGACAGACGGACGATTGACGCCGCCGCCGGTACGCAGCATCACCAATCCAAGCTGCGTAAAGGAGGTCAGATCGTCGCTGACGGCCAACAGGAACGCCGATCGCTCGGAGCCATCCGGCTCGCCGCCGCGCGCGGTACGGGTGGCCGCGAGAGCGAATCGTCCGTCCGCGAGGCGGAACAGATACGGATCCTTCAAGGATTTGAGCGTGATGTCGATTCCCGGCATCACAGCGCCGTACGCGACGGCATCGGTGGCCGGACGGGCCTCGTCGAACGGATCGGCGACAAAATGCGCCGCGGCGACGCAGGCGCGGCGAGATTCGGAGGATGCGGCCTGGATAGGCACACCGGCGGCGAAGAAAACGCCGTAATTCTCGTTGAGCGGCTCCCACTCGGTGGCCCCGTCGGCACGCAACGCAAGGTGCATGCTGTAGGCGATGTCCTCATTATTCGCCTCTTCGCGGCTGGTGGCTTCGCGCGTGTAGCACAGCAATTCGTAGGAACTCGACATCGAGAAACCCCCTATGATTCGACTTTTCTTTACAACGTTGTACACTATACAAGAAATTACATCGTTGTACAAATCGCATCATCCGCAAGGAAGGGGAAAAAATGAAACTCCGTACAACAGCAAAGCAGATCGCGGCAGGCATCATCGCCGCAGCCATGCTGGTGGGAACGCTCGCCGGATGCTCCGGCAATTCGACGAAGCAATCGTCCGCATCGTCGAAAGCCGAAACCAGCGAAACCAGCACCGCCAGCATCAAGCGCAGCGAATCGCATGACCCCTCCATTGTCAAGGCCAACGGCAAATACTATATTTTCGGCTCGCACCGCGCCTGGCTCAAAAGCGACGATCTGATCAACTGGAGCACCTTCACCAACAATCTGAGCACCGACTACGAGAGGGTCTTCAAAGACATTTGGGAAGGCTGGGCCAAGCAGTCCACGAATCCGGACGTCAAAGGCAATATGTGGGCCCCCGACGTGGTCTGGAACGAAACGATGGGCAAGTGGTGCATGTACATGTCCATCAACGGCGATAATTACCGCTCCGTAATCGTGCTGCTCACCGCCGACGACATTGAAGGCGACTGGACCTACGTCGGCCCCGTGGTCTACTCAGGCTTCGAAAAGGTTAATGCAGGCAAAACCGACGTCTGGAAGGTTTTGGGCGAAGGCGCCGATCTGACTCGCTACGCCTCGCAGACCGACACCGGCATCAATGCCATCGATCCGTGCGTGAAAACCGATGACAACGGCAACATGTGGATGACCTTCGGCTCCTGGTTCGGCGGCATGTGGATGTTCAAGCTCGATTCCGCCACTGGCCTACGCGACTACAGCACCACCTATGAAACCGTGTCCAACCAGTCCGATGCCTACTATGGCATCAAACTTGGCGGAGGCTTCGGCAACTCCGGCGAAGGCTCCTATCTGATCCACACCAACGGTTACTGGTATCTGTTCGCCTCATATGGCAACCTTCAACAGACCGGCGGCTACCAGATCCGCATGTTCCGTTCCGAGAACATCACCGGTCCGTATGTCGATGAAGCCGGCAACACCGCTGTCTCCACGCGCGCCATCGGCAACAACTGGCAAAGTGATACCGGTATCCGACTGATGAGCTCGATTCAGTGGAGCGGCAACGATAATGCCAACATCGAGGTATCGCAGGGTCACAACTCCGTCCTGGTGGATGATGACGGAACCATCTATCTCGTATACCACACCCGTTTCTCCGGCTCCGGCGAAAAACATGAGGTTCGCGTGCGCGAACTTCTGACCACTTCCGACGGATGGCTGGTCGCCGCGCCTTACGAATACACCGGCACCAAGGCCGACCAGCAGGGATACGACGCCGCCGACCTTACCGGCGACTACGAATTGGTCACACACGACAAGAGCACCTATTTCAAAGGTCCGAAGAAGGTTACCGACAAGACCAGCACCGACTATCGCGGAGTCAACAAACCCGTCAACATCACGTTGAACGAGGACGGAACCGTCTCCGGTGATCAGACCGGCACCTGGCAAGCCACGGAAGGATCCAACCAAATGACCATCACGCTGACAGGCGAAGACGGTGACGTGACCTACAACGGCGCGTTCGACGAATTGCCACGTGACAAGGACCAGAAGGAAGTCATGACCTTCAGCGCAGTCGGCAACAACGTGTGCATTTGGGGCTCCCAGAAATGATTTGAGGAAGGAAGCGATTTTCACCAATATGGATAGCAACACCACGTCTTCGCCCGAAGCCCACGAAATCGACATGCCACTGGCCCACAGCCGCATCGCCATCCACGATCCGGCAATTGTCGAAGATAACGGCGTCTACTACATCTTCGGCACGCATCGCCGCTGTGCGAGCAGCACCGACATGGTGCATTGGGAACGTTTCGAGAACAATCTGAGCTGCAACCCATACTCCGTGCTCGGCGACATCTGGCAGGCGTGGCCGAAGCAGCCGGAGAATCCCGACCTGCTGGGCAACACCTGGGCCCCGGATGTGATCTGGAACCCGACCATGAACAAATGGTGCATGTATATGTCCGTGAACGGCCACGAATTCCGCTCCGTCATCGTGCTGCTGGTCGCCGATCGCCTTGACGGCGACTGGCGGTATGTCGGCCCGGTCGTCTATTCGGGATTCACCCCGGATAACGTCGATGCCACCGACGTGCCTCGTGTGCTCGGCGAAGAGGCGCACGGCGACCTCGCCCGATACCAGTCACTGAAAGACACACGCATCAACGCGATCGACGCTGCGCCCATCATATGCGAGCACGGCGAGATGTGGATGAGCGTCGGCTCCTGGTTCGGCGGCATCTGGATGATCAAGCTCGACCCAACCACTGGCCTGCGCGACTACGGTATGGTATATCCGCTGCGCAAGGATTCCTCCGACCCGTACTACGGCGTAAAGATCGCCGGCGGATACTGGAATTCCGGCGAAGGCTCATACTTCGTGCGCAAAAACGGCTGGTGGTACCTGTTCATGTCGTATGGCTGGCTGGGCCGTGCCGGCGGCTACCAGATCCGCCTATTCCGCTCCCGCCATCTGCTGGGGCCTTATGTCGACCAGTTCGGCAACCCCGCCATTTCCAACGGTGAGATACCGGATAATCACGAGAAGGGCACAGGCATCCGTCTCACCTCTTCCATACTTTGGGATGGAGGCCCTTCAACGTTGGAAGACGTGGAGGTGTCGCAAGGCCATAATTCCGTACTGCGCCGCCGTAGCGACGGGCGTCTGTTCCTCACATACCACACGCGTTTCGCCGAGCGTTTCCACAGCGGAGACGACGAGGATTACGAGACGCATGTGCGAGAGCTGCTGCCGACGGAAGACGGATGGCTGGCCGTGGCGCCGTACGAATACCAAGGAGCCGTGGCGACGCCGCCTCATTGCGACGGCACTAACGACATGACGCAGACGCTCTGCGGCGAATACGATATCGTGCTCCATGATCCTCACACTTATTTTAACGGCAAGCGTAACGCTGACGGCACCTACTACGGCATCAATACGCCGCAGACCGTCACACTGCACGCCGACGGCCGCGTCACCAGCGGTGGCGCCGTGGATTTCTTCGACACCCCGGAGGCGAATCTGCCCCGATCCACTGACGGGCCGGTCTCCCGTGGATCCTGGCGCCTGTTTGGAGCGACGCCGGCCGGTGTGCGATGCTGCGCCAGTGATATGGAAATCACTATCGACGGCGTCACCTATACCGGTGTCTTCGCGCAGCTGCCGCGTGAACTCGACGGGCGACAGACGCTCGTCTTCACTGCAATCGGCGGCAATCAAGCACTGTGGGGCGCACGGCATAATCATCAGTTTCACGTGAAACATCAACCTGCGCCGACCCCCGATCAATCCTGATTGGTACTAACGAAACGGCCCTGCCTGCATCCGGCGAATATGTCGGATGCAGGCAGGGCCGCATTATTACGCAATTTTTATCGATGCATCAATCAGCGATCGCACTATCGATCAGCGAAGATGCATGACCGTCCAGGAAACAGGCGGCAGCGAAATAGTCGCCGCATTGCCGTCAGCGTCGATCGCAATGCTGTCGTTCTCGTGCAGCGTCACACGATTCTGCTGCTCGAGCGTGTTGGCCGCAAAAATGTCGTCGTCATGCAGCGTCTGCGTGGAGCAGGACTGCGGCGCGAATCCTTCCGGAAGGCGCACTTCAAATGTTGCGGCCTCATCCAGCGAACGGTTCACCGCAAATACCGCCAGCGAACCGTCGGTGCAGCGTACGGCCACCGAATTCACGGCGTCGACGTCGCCGTACTTCGCAGTCGCGGTCTGGTCGGAATCCTGCTTCGGCTCCAGCACCGTGCCGCCCTTGGCCAAGCGCGCGGTCTGCGCGAACGGATAGAACGTGGTCTGACGCCATGCCGGGCCGTTCGGTTCCGTCATGATCGGCGCGATCACATTCACCAACTGCGCGAGGCTGGCGGCGTGCACGCGGTCGGCGTTCTTGAGCAGCGTGATCATCAGATCGCCGAACACCACCGCATCGGCGACTGAGTAGATATCCTCCAGCAGGCGCGGAGCGACCGGCCAATTGTCGATGCCCTCAGGCGTCTTGCTCGGCTCATCCTGCTGATACCACACATTCCACTCGTCGAAGCTGATATACACATCATGCTTCGATTTCAGACTTGCCTTGACGGAATCGATGACGGCGGCGACGTCCTTGATGAAGCCGTCCATGTCGACGCCGGATGCGAGGAAGCTGGCCATGTCGCGGGAACCGTCTTCACGACGTGCGGGAGCATAATACGCGTGGCAGGAAATGAAATCGACGTTGTTGTACGTCTTCTCGAGCACCGTGCGTTCCCAAGCGCCGAAGGTCGGCATGCCATGCGAGGAAGAGCCACACACCACCAATTCCAGATCCGGGTCGATCTGGCGCATGCCGGCGGCGACGGATGCGGCAAGAGTGCCGTAATCCTCCGCGGTCTTGTGGCCGAGCTGCCACGGGCCGTCCATTTCGTTGCCCAAGCACCACATGCGGATGTTGAACGGCTTGTCCGCGCCGTTGGCGCGACGGCGTTCGGACAGTTCCGTACCGGACGGAACATTCGCATATTCCAGCAGATCCAGGGCGTTCTCAAGGCCGCGGGAGCCGAGATTCACGGCTTCCATCAGCTCGTTGCCACCAGCCTTGTCCATCCAGTCGGCCATCTCATGCAGACCGAATTCGTTGGTTTCCGTGGAGTGCCAGGCCAGATCGAGGCGACGCGGGCGGTCTTCCTTCGGGCCGACGCCGTCTTCCCAGCGATAGCCGGAAACGAAGTTGCCGCCCGGGTAGCGGATCGTAGTCGCACCCAACTCGCGAACAAGATCCAGCACATCGCCGCGGAATCCGTGCTCGTCGGCGGTCGGATGGCCCGGCTCGTAGACGCCCGTATACACACAGCGGCCCAGATGCTCCACGAAGGAGCCGAACAGTCGGTCGTTCACCGCGGCCACAATAAAATCATCATCGACAACAAGTCGCGCCTGCGTCATTGCATTACCTTCCAATTATGGAACTATATGGATGCCTTCAAGCGTACGTCATATGGTATACAACGATGTAAATCAGTGTTCGTGCGCATCAGGCGGTCTCGGAATCCGTAACCGTACTGCTGTTCCATTCCAGAGGGCTCCTGCCATCCATTTCCATAATCCCCGCGCTGCTCTTCCAGTTTCAGGGCCTCAACGCCACCAAAACGGAATCCCCATACCGTTCTTCCATTTTGGGGCCTTGAAGGGGCCCGGAATGGGAGAACCGTACGGGGATTACAGTTTGCGGGCCGGAACTGGACCGGACTAGTCCGCAGCCAGCGCCCGCCAGGGCTTTAGCGCTCGGAACGGTTGATGGCCGAAATAATGGCCTTCAGCGAGCTGGTGACGATGGACGTGTCAATGCCGACGCCCCACACGATCCGCGGATCCTCTTCCTCACCGATCTGGCATTCCACGTAGGAGGCGGCCATGGCGTCGGTACCGACGGACATGGTGTGCTCCACGTAATCCATCACGGAAGCCTCGATGCCGAAGTTGCTCAGCGCGTTCAGGAAAGCGGCAAGCGGGCCGTTGCCCATGCCGGAAACCTCACGCTCCACCGGCTCATCAACGCCGACGTTCACGCCACGGTCAAGAATCCTGGCCTTCAGCACGGTATCGGAACCATCTTCACCGGAAGACACCGACACCTTCAGCAGCTTCAGACGGCCCCACTGCTCGAGGGAGTCGTCCTTGCTGTCGCCGACCACGGCACCAGCCGCAGTAGCGCCGGACTCTTCGACCGGCAGATACTCGTCCTTGAACAGACGCCAAATATCCTCGTCCTTGACTTCCTTCTTGGTCTCATCGGCGTACGCCTGCACAACCTTGTCGAACTCGACCTGCAAACGCTTCGGCAGATCAAGATTGTGGTTGGTCTTCAGCAGGTAAGCCATACCGCCCTTGCCGGACTGAGAGTTCACGCGGATAATGGCCTCGTACGTACGGCCGATATCCTTCGGATCGATCGGCAGATACGGCACCAGCCACACAAAGCTGTCAAGATCGGCGCCAGCGCGGTCGGCAGCCACCTGACGAGCCTCAAGACCCTTCTTAATGGCATCCTGATGTGAGCCGGAGAAGGCAGTGAACACGAAATTGCCGGCATACGGGTGACGCTCGGAAATCTTCAGCTGGTTGCAGTACTCAACCGTCTTGCGAATCTCGGGAACGTTGGAATAATCGATCTGCGGATCAATACCCTGCGTGAGGAAGTTCAAACCAAGCGTAACCAGATCGACGTTGCCGGTGCGCTCGCCGTTACCCAGCAGGCAGCCCTCGACACGATCGGCACCGGCAAGCACGGCCAGCTCGGTGGCGGCCACGCCCATGCCTTCATCGTTGTGCGGGTGCAGCGACAGCACCACGGCATCGCGCGGCACCAGATTGTTCGACACGTATTCCACCTGATCGGCAAACACGTTCGGAGTGGTCATTTCCACCGTTGCCGGCAGATTGATGATCATCGGATGCTCAGGAGTCGGCTTGATCACGTCGATCACCGCATTGCACACCTCGACGGCGTACTCCGGTTCGGTGCCGGTGAAGGATTCCGGAGAATACTCGTAATACAGGTCGATGCCCTCGGCCTCGCCCTCAAGCTCCTTGCACAGGGTGGCCGCGTCGGTGGCAAGCTTCTTGATGCCGGCCTTATCCTTACGGAACACAACCTCGCGCTGTAGCACGGACACGGAGTTATAGAAGTGCACGACGGCACGCTTGGCACCCTTCAGGCACTCGTAAGTCTTGCGAATCAGGTGCTCGCGAGCCTGCGTCAGCACCACGATCGTAACGTCGTCAGGAATGAGCTCACGCTCGATCAGCATACGAATGAAATCGTAATCGGTTTCGGAAGCCGACGGGAAGCCGACCTCGATCTCCTTGAAGCCCAACGACACCAGCAGATTCCAGAAACGCAACTTGCGCTCGGAATCCATCGGGTTGACGAGGGCCTGATTGCCGTCACGAAGATCGACGGAACACCAACGCGGTGCACGCTGCAGTCGCTTACCCGGCCACGTACGCTCCGGGTAATCAAATGGCACCTGCTTATCGTATGCGACGTACTTGTTGTACGGCATCTTGCTGGGCTTTTGCGGAGCTCCAATATAACGCGCCGGAGGCAGCAGCGGGTCGTTGTTCCCTCCGTTGGACGCCGCGGCGACTGCCGCGAGATCAAACACTGAAGATTGATCCTGACCCATCACTCCTCCTTATCTGTAAAGCTGGGCAGGCCTTCTGCCGGCCCACATTGTTACGTGCATGTTACCTACCTGCACTGCCGCCCATAGTAGCGGCAACCAATCCCATGTATCGCCGGCATTCCGCCATATGACGGGCAGACCACGATTTTCGTCTCTTTTTCACCTCATATCCAAATTTGCCGCATTACAGTGAGCATCATGACCTTGCGATTCAACAGCGACGGCACCTTCCGTGTGCTGCAGATGGCCGATATTCAGGACGGACCGAACGTGCGCGAAGACACGATCCGTCTCATCGAAGCCGCCATCAAGAAAACGCATCCCGATCTGATCGTCTTCACCGGCGACCAGATTCGCGGATACGACCCCGCGTACATCGACACGTTCCTGCGCCGCCGCGGAGAGCAGCCGGGCACGCACATACGCGCGGTCACCGAAATCGAAGCGAAAATCCGCGGCATCAAACGCCATCCGCTCACCAAAGCGTTGCTCGAACAGCCCCCGACCGACGACAATTGGATGATCGACGGCATCGGCACCGACTCGCCGAAACTCGTGAAACGCAACAAACGCGACGGGCGCAACGGATCCGCCAACAAGCTTGAATCGTGGGCACAATCCATCAATCGCGCGACCGCCGCAACCATACTCGACAGCACACGGCAGAAAGTACGAGACACGTTCGCAGCATTCCTCGGACCTGCATTGGAAGCGCGAATCCCCTTCGCGGCAACCTACGGCAACCACGATTTCCAGTGCGGCATTCTCGCAGACGAGCAGGATGACATCTACCGCGAGTTTTCCGGGTGCATGAACCCCATTGCCGGGTCGTCTCCTTTGGCGCTCGAACCAGGCACGTTTGCGATTCCGATTGAGGCTTCCGACGGGTCGGGGCGCATTGCGATGAGCGTGATGATGGTGAATTCCGGCGATTATGCGGATAATGCGTTTGACGGCGATCGCAGCATTTCCAACGATTACGAGCATGTTGGAGATACTGGTAAATCCAGCAATGCTGCCGGAAATATTGCCCGCAATACTGCCGGCGGACGGGAATCGCTGACATCCTATGCAAAGTATGCGTCGAATTCACGCGGCTGGGATTTGGCCGATTCCGACGGCTACGGTACACCTTCGCCGGAGGCGATCGAATGGCTGAAGCAAGTGCAACGCGAGTTGGGCGAACGCAACGGCGACGGTTTGGCGGTTCCGGCGATCGCGTTCCAACATATTCCGCCGCAGGAATTCTACGACTGCCTGCGCGAAGTGCCCGCATACACGCCGAATGCGGTGGAGGGTGCGCGAACGTTCGCAGGGCATTGCTACATATTGGATCGAGACGTGTGCAGACCCGGCTCACGGCTTGGCGAGGCGATCGGATGCGCGGACGAGAACGTTGGCGAAGTGCAGGCGCTGCGCGATGCCGGCGGCTATTTCGCGCTGTTCTGCGGACATGATCATAAGAACGCGTTCGTCGGGCACGCGCACGACATCGATCTTGGGTACGCGCCGACCTGCGGCTTCGAATGCTATGGGCCGAAATCGCGACTGCGCGGCATTCGCCTGTTCGAATTCCGTGAGAATAATCCGGTCAGCTACGTGACGTGCATGCTCACGTGGGGCGATTTGGTCGGGCGTTATTCCAGCAACGAACTGCGCGTGTTCTTCGAAGACCATTGCGTGACCGATCTGGTCGGCATCCGCAACGAATTGCGCCGCCCGCAGGTCACCGTCACACTGCTGGGCGTCGGATCGGTGATGTGCGCCGCAGCCGGCCACGCCATCGCCAAACTGTTCAAGCGCTAGGCGCGACCGCCGCAAGGCATGGCCGTCGCGACAGTCGGACAATCGCCAATCTGCGGAATGCGGAAAATCTGTGGAAAATCTGCGAAATATCAGCGGAACATCAATGGAACAGACTGACACCGCGACGAGACGCACAAAACGCGTTGCCAAGCCAAGTATGACGGGAATTCGGCCATACCGCACCCAATCGAGGCGCATTCTGACTCATCCAAATACTCGGCACACGACCATCCGCGGAACGCGATCCCAACAAATTAAACCCGTTCTCCTCCAACAACCATTCCGGATGCTGCGTGGCAATCGCAAGCCCCTCTTCCAACGTGAGAGGCAAACGCTCGTCGGAATCGATCAGCTTGCGCGCAACATCGGGCTCGCGATTGATGTAACAGGTTCCCGTATGCGGCTCGATCACCAAGTAAAACGGGCCTTCCGGCGGTTCGAAACCATCCTGCGGAAGAAAACTGGCAATATCGCGCGGAGGCATCGTGGTGAAACCAGCCATGCGATTGATCGACGTACGCGCGATCAACGATTCCGGGGAAACCAACTCGCGCGTAGGCACCAACAGAATCTGCGTGCCCAAATCGGAATCCTCCAACGCACGGATGAGCGGGCGCGCCAAAGCACGGAACGCGGCGGCCGACATATCGGCCACATCCGGGTAGCCCAACGCCACGATACGATCCAACTGCTTTTGCGCTTCTTCTGATGCCTTCGACATGGCTTCCAGTGTACGCGAGCGATACGTCCAAAGCACGAAAAGCCTCGCAGACCGCGCAGCCAGTTCCGCATCAACCTCAAAGACATCGGAGCCATATACCAAAAAGTGCGCGAAGTAGACTTGCGCGCTCCGGAAGCAGAATGATTTCCGTTTTTCATATTATGCACAGCAACGGCAAACATGCTCCGCAAAAACATTCGTTGCACTATTCAGCGCCGGTATTTGTTATTGCTCCACGCGCAGACGAAAGGCTATGCAGCGTTTCTGTGAGGCAGGAAGCATCCTGCGTTCAAACCAATCTGACAAACATACTGTTGGAACCAGAGACGTCACGGAAGCCAAAATGCTGGTAAAAGCCACGCGAGACATCATCATAAGAATCAACAACAAGTGCGCGGGACCCGATTTGGCGGCCTACTGCAAGAGCTCGCTTGATTGCATCCTGCAGCAACATCCATGCCAGCCCCTGATGCTGAAAACGTGAATCCACGCCCAGCATTCCTAACAGAATCACAGGTATTTTGGCAGGGGCATTCCGTTTAAGCCATCCACCTCTCACGGCATCACGATCAATTGAATACGCACTAATCGCATAGAAGCCCGCAACTTCCCCACTTGTTGTGAAACACACGTATGGAACCGCCGTACCCCGCTTCGCCGCATAAGGGGCATGGCGATTCGCCCAATTGTCGATCAGTTCGACACCACACGAGAAACCTTCAAGCGTCTCGCCAGGATTCAATCTTCGCGGCTCGAGAAACCTCACTTCAGTTACGCCCATTGAGGTTCCCTCCGCATAAGTTCCTTCGTCTCAGCCGGAATAGGCTCATCGAGCGCACGAAGAAACGCATCAAACGATTCATTCTCAAGTTTGAGTGAGGAAGCCTCCTCTATTTCCCGTCGTGCGGCATCTAGTAGATGCTGCGCCGTCCATTGTGTTATCGTGGACCCCTTCAGCGAGACAGCGCGCTCAATCAACGAACGCTGCTCCGCTGTTAAACGAATATCCAACCGCGATGTCCTGTTACTTATTACTGTAGCCATACCAATAGTGTACGTCATTTTGCCACACATAACAATCGCCAAACTCATACTCGAAACAGACCAGCATACGGATAGGAGAACATGCTTGTTCCGCGAATTTCGTAAGATAAAACAACGCATGTGGCCGCCCACGGAGTCGTTTGGGGCCGGCTGGTCGACCTCAAGCGTGAAATCATACGAAACCGTTCCAGCATAAGCGAGAGGTTGTTATGTCCGAAAAGATTAAGGTCGGCATTCTCGGAGCTACGGGCATGGTCGGACAGCGCTTCGTCACGCTGCTCGAAAACCATCCGTGGTTCGAATTGGTCACCCTTGCCGCGTCCGCGCACAGCGCCGGCAAGACCTACGAAGAGGCCATCGGCGGTCGCTGGAAGATGGAAACGCCGATGCCGGAATTCGTGAAGAACATGGTCGTCAAGAACGTGGCCGACGTGGAAGACGTGGTCAAGAACGTCGATTTCGTGTTCTCCGCAGTGAACATGCCGAAGGCCGAGATCCGCGCTATCGAAGAGGAATACGCGAAAACCGAAACGCCGGTCGTATCGAACAACAGCGCCCACCGCTGGACTCCGGACGTGCCGATGGTCGTGCCAGAAATCAACCCGGAGCATTATGAGGTGATCGAGCACCAGCGCAAGCGTCTCGGCACCACGCACGGCTTCATCGCCGTCAAGCCGAACTGCTCTATCCAGGCCTACACTCCGGCGCTCGCCGCTTGGAAGGAATTCGAGCCGCGCGAGGTTATCGTGAGCACCTATCAGGCCATCTCCGGCGCTGGCAAGACGTTCAACGACTGGCCTGAAATGCTGGGCAACATCATTCCGTTCATCTCTGGCGAAGAGGAGAAGTCCGAGAAGGAACCGCTGAAGGTGTTCGGTCACGTCGATGAGGAAAAGGGCGAAATCGTGCCATTCGACGGTCCGCTGAAAATCACGTCGCAGTGCATTCGCGTGCCTGTGCTCAACGGTCACACCGCCACCGTGTTCATCAACTTCGGCAAGAATCCAACCAAGGAAGAGCTTGTCGATCGCCTAGTTAACTACACAAGCCAGGCTTCCGAGCTTGGCTTGCCGCATGCGCCGAAGCAGTTCATCCAGTATCTGACCGACGATGATCGTCCGCAGGTCAAGAAGGACGTGGATTACGAGGGTGGCATGGGTGTTTCCATCGGCCGTCTGCGCGAGGATTCCATTTTCGATTGGAAATTCGTTGGCTTGGCTCACAACACCCTGCGCGGTGCCGCCGGCGGTGCACTGGAAAGCGCCGAAATGCTGAAGGCACTCGGCTACATCACCAAGAAGTGACAGCGATCTGCGTATATTCTGCAGTTACGCATGATCATGCATGATTGCACATGGTAATATCTGATTTCTGCAGAACATAATACTGCGGAGGATTGTTGATTATTCAGCAATCCTCCGCTTTTTTATTTGCAGATTATCTGCAAAAAATATCTGTAAAACAGATATGGGAATACAAAAAGACTTGACTGAGATGCCTAAGGCAATCCAGTCAAGTCTTTCTTGCGATTGATATTACGTGCTATTGCGTCAGCGACCGGTACCGCCGTACACCACGGCTTCCACCTGCTCGGCGTCCAAGCCGTAGGCGGTGTGCAGCGCGCGGACGGCGTCCTGCAGCTGCTCGAGCGGAACCAGCGCGGCGATGCGGATTTCGGACGTGGAGATCATCAGCACGTTCACGCCCTCGTCGCTCAGCGCGTTGAAGAACTTGGCAGCCAAGCCGGAGTGGGTTTTCATACCCACGCCCACCACGGCCACCTTGCCCACGTTGGCGTCGATGTCGAAGGACTGGTAGCCCAGTTCATCCTGCTTCTCCTGCAATACATCCCGTACCTTGGCCGCGGCGGAACCGGGCACGGTGAAGGAAATGTCGGCGGTGCCGGTGGAAGCGGAGGCCTGCACGATCATGTCGACGTTCACGCCGGCCTCAGCCAGCATCGTGAACACCTTGGCGGCCATGCCCGGCTCATTCGGCACACGGCGCACGGTGGCCAGCGATTCGGTGTTGTCGTGCGCGACGCCGGAAATGATCGGGACTTCCGGTCCCAGATCGGGGAACAGGTCACCCAAGGACTGGTTGTTGTTTTCGCTCATGTTCTTACCTTTGTTTGTAAAGTCTTAGCTTATTTTGCGTTTTCTCGCGATTGCCTGCAATATCTTGCGATGCCTTGCGATTCTTTTCTTGCAAATCTCAGATATTCGGCAATGTGCGCGGATCGACATCTTCCGGCACGATCAGAGTGCCGCGGCGGTGGGAGAAGGAGCTGCGCACATGCAACGGCATGTTGAACCGCTGTGCGTATTCCACACAACGCAGGGCAAGCACCTTGGAACCGCAGGACGACATTTCCAGCATCGACTCGTAGTCGATGACGGGAATACGACGTGCGGTCGGTACAATGCGCGGATCGGCGGTGAACACGCCATCGACGTCGGTGTAGATCTCGCATACGTCGGCGTCCAGCGCCACGGCCAAAGCCACTGCGGAGGTATCGGATCCACCTCGGCCGAGCGTGGTGGCGTCGCCGCCCTCGTTCACGCCTTGGAAGCCGGCCACGATGGCCACGGAACCCTTGTCGAGCGCACGACGCACGCGGTCAGGTTTCACGGCCTTGATATGCGCGGTACCGAACTGGGCGTCGGTCATGAAACCAGCCTGGGAGCCAGTGAAGGAGTAGGCGTGAGAGCCGGCCGCATGAATTGCCATTGCGAGCAAACTCATCGAAATACGCTCGCCTGCGGTCATCAGCATGTCCATCTCGCGCGCCGGCGGGTTAGAGTCGATGCTGAGCGCCTGATCGATCAGGTCGTCGGTGGTGTCTCCCATTGCGGAAACCACCACGGCCACGTCATTGCCGGCGTTCTTCGTTTCGATGATGCGTCGGGCCACGCGCTTGATCGATTCTGGGTCGGCTACGGAAGAGCCGCCAAATTTCTGCACGATGAGAGCCACAACTTATCCAATCTTCTTCAATGTGTTGCCTGTCAACATACTAAGCAGGCTGGTCGATTATAGGAAAAATCCGATTTGTCAAGCCCCTGCACGCCCAACATGCGGAACAATATATGGAATCCACACATTTTTTCGACGTACGTTCCGTCAAATCTTCCGCAGATCGCCCGTACGACGCTTGCGCAATCCAATACATGCCAGCGCAAGCCAGCATAAGCAATGCGCAGGCAATGTAGCGTCAAACCGCGCGACGCCCGGCCAGCGCACGTCCGAGCGTGATTTCGTCGGCATATTCGAGGTCACCACCGACCGGCAGACCGCTCGCCAAGCGCGTGACTGTGATGTCGGTTTGCGAAAGCAGCTGCGAGAGGAAGCTGGTGGTCGCCTCGCCTTCCACGTTCGGATTGAGCGCGAGAATCACTTCGGTGACTTCGCTGTCTTTGAGCCGTTCGATGAGTTTGGAGATGTTGAGGTCGCTGGGCTGCACGTTGGCCATCGGATTGATGACGCCACCGAGCACGTGGTATAGGCCGCGATATTCGCGCGTGCGTTCGATGCTCATCACGTCTTTCGGTTCTTCGACCACGCAGATCACGCTATGATCGCGGCGCGGATCGGCGC
This sequence comes from Bifidobacterium catenulatum PV20-2, assembly GCF_000800455.1. Classification (NCBI taxonomy): domain Bacteria; kingdom Bacillati; phylum Actinomycetota; class Actinomycetes; order Bifidobacteriales; family Bifidobacteriaceae; genus Bifidobacterium; species Bifidobacterium catenulatum. The sequence continues at coordinate 206,670 of NZ_CP007456.1, read as the reverse complement.
AGATCGGGCATGGGCTGGTTTCGCACACGTTGCCGCAAATGTCGCAGAATCGTATTTTTTCCTTGACTTCGGTGATGGCGTCGACCAGGGTCTGCGCTTCCTCGTCGGATGCGTTGAGCAGGTAGAAGGCGATGCGTTGCGCGCCTTTCGGCCCGATGCCGGGCAGGTGCGCGAATGCGTCGATCAGTCGTTGGATGGCGCCGTCATAGGCCAGTGCCATGGTTCACCTTTCCTTGGTTTCCGTAAGATTCGCAGTTGTTTCCGTGAGATTCGCGATTGTGCCGCGTTAATCGTCGAGATTCTTCTTCTGCTGCATGTTGCGCGGGTTTTTGGCGTCGTCGGGGCCGAAATCCTCGACTTTTTTCACTTCGAACAGTCGTGTCAGATCATCCACGCTTAACGCGTTGGACGCTCCGATCGATTCGTCGCTCATGGAATATTCGTCGTCTTCCGCGGCGACCTGCGGTGTCGGCTGTGCAGGCGCGGAGAATTGTTGGCTCCATGGATCGGCGTTCGGCTGGTTTTGCTGCGATGCCGCTTCCTGCCGAGGTGCGCGATGCTGGTGATTGGCATGCTTAGGGGCCGTTTCAGGTTCCACTGGAGCGGGCATGGGCTCCGCTGGCCCTGCCTGGACTGGCATGGGGGCACCCCAAGGATCGTCGTCCACCGGCGGTTGCTGCGATACCGGCGCTGGCACGGCCCAAGGGTCGACATTATCGCTGGTATCGGGAACGGCCACATGTTTCGCGTGTTGTTCCGGCGCTTTCACGTCGTTGACGCCGCTTGCGATTACCGATTGCGGTTGCATCTGTTGCGCTGGCATGGCCCATGGATCGTCATCCAGTTGCGGTGGGGCTACTGCGGCCTGCTGTGAGACCGCCCATGGATCGTTTTCAGCGGTTGCGTCCGCAACGGCTCGGTGAGCCTCCTCATCGTTAGAATCCCCTGCATTACCGCCATCCTCGGCTTTCTGCGCGCCCTCGACCGCCGGCTCTTTGCCGGAGGATTCAAGACTTGCGGCGGTGCCAAGATTCGCGGTCAGCAGCGTTGCGGATTTGAGTCGCTCCTGCGCCAGCTGCACGTTGATCTTGCTTTGCTCTTCCGGACTAAGCTTGCTCCACGGCACCGATTCGGAACCGTCCGCCAGCTTTTTGGCGGGGGCAAGCGTGACATTCGGGCCGAACACCTTGTGCACTTCGGCGCGGACGATTTTCACCACTTCGGTGGTTCCATCCACCGACTCTTTCGCCACGCCCTTGGCGAACGCGTATTTGCTGAGCGCCTTGTCGAATTTGATCCACAAGCTGTCGCCGCGCAACAGCACACGAGGCACTTTTTCGCGGTTCACATAACCGCGCACATCTTCAGGGAGCGCGGCCACCAAAGCATCCCACTTCTGGTCGGGGGTGCGATCGTCATGTACCGGAGCAGGTGCGGAAGTTGCCACAGGCACCGGCGTCGCGGCAGGCGCAGCGGCTGCAACGGAAGACGTCGCGCTCATCGCCTGCTGAACATCCGCAAGCATGGAAGCCACACCGGAAGCGACGGCGTCGGCGGGATTCATCGGCGCCACAGACGGCTGCACAGCCGGTTTCACAGGCGCGGAAGGAGCATCAATTGCCGACGCGGAATCCTGTGGCCGAGCACCGTCTGCACGTCTCGTCGTACCGCGGCGCGAGCCGGCCACGGATCCACGCAGCGATTCTGCAGCGGCGGAAGCCCCGGAATCGCCGGCAAAATCGGGCATACCGGAAGATGACGCAACGGCAGCCATCCCTTCCTCACGCCCAGCCAGCAAGCGCGCGGCAAGCAATTCCAGTCGCATGCGCGGCGAAATCGCACCGGTCATATTGGCAAGCGTCGCATTGATCGTGTCAGCCATCTGCGTCAGCGCGGATAATCCCAAAGCGGAAGCCTGACGACGCAAATCATCCATGTTCTCGGCGGCCGCATCGTCGGAAAGCACGCTTTCCGCGCGCGCTCCACCCAACGTGAGCACCAGCAAATCGCGCACGCGGGCAAGCAAATCTTCAACGAATCGACGGGGATCGAAACCGCCGACCACAACCTTCTGAATCACGCCATACAGTGCTTCGCCATTTTTGTCGGCAACGGCGTCGACGGCCTCGCCAATCAGGGCGTCGGGCGTGAAACCGAGCAACGCAACCGCGGAATCGTATGCGATGCTGCCGTCGACCGCACCAACCATGAGCTGGTCAAGCACAGAAAGGGTGTCTCGCACGGAACCGCCGCCGGCGCGCATGGCAAGGCGCAGCACGCCCGGCTCGGCCTCGATATGCTCGTCTTCGCAGATCTGCTCGAGGTACGGACCCATAACCTCCTGCGGCACCAGGCGGAACGGGTAATGGTGGGTGCGCGAACGGATGGTGCCAATCACCTTGTCTGGTTCGGTGGTGGCGAAGATGAACATCACATGCTCCGGCGGCTCCTCCACGATTTTCAGCAGCGCATTGAAGCCTTGCGGCGTGACCATGTGGGCCTCATCGAGAATGAAGATCTTGTAGCGGTCGCGGGCCGGTGCGAAACCAGCGCGCTCACGCAGTTCGCGGGCGTCGTCCACGCCGTTATGCGAGGCCGCGTCGATTTCCACCACATCGATGGAACCGGGGCCGCCCGTAGCGAGATCCTTGCAGCTTTCACATTCGCCGCACGGATGCGAGGTCGGACCTTTCGCACAGTTGACGCATCGCGCAAGAATGCGGGCGGAACTGGTTTTGCCACAACCTCGAGGGCCGGAGAACAGGTAGGCGTGCGTAAGCTTGTTCTCGTCGAGCGCGCGCATCAGCGGAACCGTGACCTGGTCCTGACCGATCACGCCGTCGAATGTGTCGGGACGATACCTTCTATAGAGTGCCAGTGCCATCGCAATTCCTTCCGCAGTAGTGCCACTAGGCTACCGATTAATTACGACACGTTTTTTTGCAAAGACCAGCTGCACAGCCTGCCCGTAACGGTGCAGCGCGTGTCCCTGGAGACAAGCATCGTGGCAACGTTTAAGCTGGGATTAACGACAGCGACACTACGAAATTGACGTCGCGTCAATTTCCGTTTTAGACTGGAGGCAGTCAAGAAATTGACAGAGTGTCAACATGTCGCGCAGGTGAGAGACGCCACTCGAGCGAAGGAGAGAGCCATGGACGGACAGCACAACGCTTCCGCGATGACAGTCGGAGACGCACGCCGTGCGCAAATCGTGCGCGCAGCCCACGAAATCTGCCTGGAAAAGGGCTTTTCTAAAGTCACCATCAGCGATATTGCGGGCCGCGTCGGCATGACCAGATCTCTCTTCTACCACTATTTCCAAGACAAAGATCAAGTCGCGGATGCCGTGCTTGACGACGTCATCGACGAAGTGATCACGCAATTGGAACAGTGGAACGCCAATCGAGAGGTCGGCAACATCTCGAAAGCACTCGACGACGTGGTGCGGCTGACCCGCTCCCTCATCACCGATGAGGGCCCGTTCAGCCAACGCATGATCGAAGACGGCAACGCGGGGCTGTACATCAAATTCATCGACCGCGTGGCCGATCGCATTGCGGAATACATCTGCAATTCGACAGTGCGCGATTTCGAAAAATTACATGGCATGCCCATCACCAACGAGCATGAGACGTTCTATACGCTCATCGTTGGCCTGATTTCGCTGATCAGACTGCACCCCGACATTGAAGACACCGTCATCAGGCAGGTCGCAGCACAGACGCTGCACCTGAACGAATACATGTAAAAGTAGGCTGCATCGGCTTTATGGCGCTCAAATGCAAGTGAGGCAAGATCGGCAAGTCCGAATGGTTCAAATGCTTCCCGTTCGCGCTCGTGGCCAATGTGCACGCACTACCGCGAGCGCTTCGCGTAGTAGGTGTCGGTTTTGCCAGTGACCGGATCACGGTGATCACGCTTGATGGCTTCCAGCACTTTCTCTTCGGTGTTGGCGGCCTGGCTTTCCGCCACGGCCGGCGGCACCAGCACACGCAACGCACGGTCTTGAACTACGACCTTGACAGGCAGGCGACCAACATATTCGCCGTCCGCCATCAAGACCGGCGGCTCATCGCCCTCCTGCGCGCGGGTGATTTCGATATCGCGCACACGCTTCCAGCCAAACACCTTGCATCCGAGGATCTTGCCACTGTAGGCACGCGCCACCGCATCCGCGCATTCGGCGACATTGGGCACATGGTCGAGCCACACCAAGTCAAGCAAACCATCAGAGAACCGCGAATACGGCGAGATCTCAATGCCTCCGCCGATATGCCGCGAATTGGCCACCGTGAGCAGCGGCGAGATAACGTCTTGCTCTTCCACCGTTCCATCGGCCAACGTAGCTTTGATGTGGTACCCGTACTGCTTCATATGGGTCAATTCCACAAGCACGGCCGCGAAATAACGCAACGAACCGTTCGGCAAACGAGAGTGGTTCGCACGGTCGTTGACGCTCGCATCCAAACCGCACGAGAGCATGCCCGCGTAGAAGCGATTGACCGCCGGACGCAATGGCATACCCGAATCGCTGACCAACTCATCACCGGTGCTGGAATCGACGGCATATCCGCCCTGCAACGACGTGGCCAGTCCCATATCCACGTCAATATGCGTGCCGCGCACGATCGCGCCGACAATGCCATCGACAGCGGTTTGAACACGATTGACCGGCAATTCAAGTCCACGCGCGAAATCGTTGCCGGAACCCGTCGCCACTATGCCGAGCGGTTTGCCGGAGCAGCCCACGGCATTGGCGCCAAGCGCGATCATGCCGTCACCGCCGACCACCACCAAGTAGTCATATTCGTTTCTACGGTTCCTGGCGTTCAGCAAAGAGTCTTCAAAACTCTCACCGGTCACATCGATAACGTTGAAACCATGCTTGCGCCCGGCTTCCCGCAGCAGACCGGTCACCTGATTGCCGACTTCGGTGCCCTTGCCTTTGTTCGACGTCGGATTGCCGACAACGGCAACGGTCGCATTCACATAGGACGTTTCGCTCATACTTCAGTACGATAATCGCGATTCGCGTCACACGCCACATGCGAACGGATTTCCAGACAAATGGCCACGTTTTGCGTGACGATTTTCCGCCATGAGACGCTTGTCCAGACGATGCTTATTCGCAGACAATCGGTCCCGCTCTCGACCGCTTGCTGACGTGGGATACGAATGGCACTTGCGTACCGACCTGCGCTTCGACCAGCACATCCTCACCTTCTATCGTGCAGGATCCGATCGTCGCATTATTACCGGAAATGGTACGTTCCGCCACGTAACAGGGGTCGGCAGAGCCTCCATATAGCGCGTTGGCCGCAGCCACCGACGCCAGGTCGGCCGCATTCTGCGCGCGATGCAGGCAAAGCAACAGATTGCCTGCCGACGCAACCGCACTCAACATGATGGCCGCCACCGCAATCAGTGCCACACCGGATATGGTTCCCGAACCTTCGTCGGATCGGCGAATCCAAGCAAGCCAATGTTTCACAAAGCGTTTCACATCTCTCATTCCTTTCTGATTCGCATCCATCGGACGCTCTCCAACAGTGTTTCACAGCATGTTTCACATGTCGTGCTTGCAAGTTCCCGAAACCGAAGACCCACGTATAGCCCACACCCCAGCAGCCCCGTATCACGCAAATGCAAGGCACAGGCGCTAGAAGTAGCGGGTCGCTTTGCCTGTGACTCGTGTGGGAAGCATGCCGGTTGGGTCAGGTATTACAGGGCATTGCACCGTAACGGTGACGGAATCCGCGTTACGGTCGAACCGTACCGTCGCCGAATCGCCGGCCGCAGCCACAGCGGCAGCCCTTGCTTTCGATTCGCCGCCGGCATCACCAACCGCAAAGGCCCGCGCACCGGCCGCAGCCGCATCCTGGCAGCTCATCGACACCACGGACGCGCGTCCCAGACACAACACCAAAATCGCCACCGCCGCCACACAGGGGAGCACCACCGCGAACTCCGCGGTGGCCGCTCCCTCATCGGCATCATCAGCATGGCGTTTCCACCACTGCCTCACCATGGGTCACCCGACGCTGAGTGCTTTCTTGATGATGTTGGTCAGCAGCGTTTTGACGGCATCGGATTTCATGATGCCCACCAAGACGGCGGCGAATCCGGTGGCGGCAACCAGCACCACCGCATATTCGGCGGTGGCGGCGCCTTCTTCCGGTTCGGCGGTCAGCGTGCGCATACGCGCATCCAACAGGCATATCGCCTTGTTAACCTGTCCCCGCATGGCATGCAGCCGTTGCCCTGCCCTGCCTATCAGGCCTGGCAAGCCATCGACATTGATTGGCGTTACGTTGTTCATGGCGTTCCTTTCGTTCGAACAACCCCGGCCGGACGGCCGAGTGCACCCAGTGTTGCGCATCATCACGCTTGCAGGAGCGTTTTTCCAGGGTTGTGGTCGGAGGATGTGAGTTATCCACACCCTCGGCGTGTCATCCACAGTTATCCACAAAACTCCGTGAATTATCGTCTCCCGACATTCCCCGCTTTTTCGTTGTCGTTGCGCAAACGCCGTCATTGCACAAACGACATGATGGATGGAATGATTCCAACCGCAATAAATGCGGGAAGAAAACACAATCCGGTCGGCAACAACAAACGAACCGACAATTTCGCCGCAGCCTGTTCGATCTGCGAGCGCTCGTCCCAATCCAATTGTTCGACGGCTGTTTCCAAGCGTTCCACTGGAGAGGCACCGCTGTGCCATGAGGAGGCGAACGCATCGCGTACTACCGCAAGATCGCCATCATCTGGCCACGCATCATCCCAGGAAACACCTTTGTTCAACTGTTCTCCGGCCGACCGCAGTCCTGCGCCGAATTCTCCTGCCGCAATATCTCCCACGGCAATCAGCGCACGTGGAACGGAAGATCCCTGTCGGATGGCGACGCCGAGCATCTCCAATATCAACGGCAGAGGAAGTTCCCGCATTCGCTCGGCGGGCGCAAGGTCGGAGGGCGCGCGAACCGGCCTCCACTGCTTCAGCCATATCGCCTCGGCCGCGCACGCCACCGCTGTCAGCATCCATAAGCCAGTCATCGCATGGCTCCTTTCATATCATCCTGCCGTATCAGCGCACGTATCCAGATAAGTCCGAACGTGTAGCAGCAGAGGGCAAATCCGAGGCATGCCAAGCCTTTGACCCCTGAAACAAGGAAGGCCAATGAGTGCGCACCCATGCCTTCTCCCAAGAGCACAGTGAGCAGCGGCAACGCCAGCAGGAGTTTCACCGTCGCCTTGGGCATGGCGAATGCGTTGGCACGCAAATCATCCAATAATCGTTGCCGTTTCAACGATTCAGCCACCGCCTGCAAGCATCGGCCGGTTTCGCATCCGAGCGTCAGGCTCAGCTGGCAGGCCGCATGCAACTCGCCGCTCAGCCGTTCGACTTGGCCGGATTGCCCGAATCTCCCGGATTGCTCGTTGGGCGGACATCGGCTGCGGATCACCATGGTTATGCGCAGTCTGGTGAGTTCAGCCGTGGCGAACGGCGTTCCTCCAAGTTCTTCGAACGCCTGCACCAATGTGGCTCCGCTACGCACGGAGGCTCGCAGAGACGCCACACATGCCATACATCCGATGGCGGGCAATGCGTTCGCCGACGCATTCAAGTCTTCGATTCCTTCGGGTTCCAATCCCTGCTTCCCGCCATGTTCCTTACTCCATCGCCCACCTGCGCACCCTGAACCATCCCCTGTTCGTTCACCCACATCGTACGTGTTTCGGCGTGGCCACAGCCATACGGCCAGTCCGAACAATATCGCGGCGATAACGCCAAGACTTCCCATCCATCCACCTCGATTCAACGACTCCATGCACGTACGAAATCGGGCCACTGCTGTGAGGCCAGCATTTGGCTGCCGTTCCATCCGGACAGCAGGTTTCCGCGCAATTTGCCTTCCGTAAATTCGAGCCGCCCTATTTGCGTGATGCGCCGACGGCCTCCCACCCGACTCACGTGTAGCACCACGTCGAATGCGTCTTGTGCAAGCGCCGCAGTGGCCTGCGGGCTCAACCCAGCAAGCAGCCCCAATGCCACCAGTCGCGAAGGGACCGCTGCTACTTGGTTGGCATGCAAAGTGGTCATACCTCCGCGATGCCCGGAATTCAGCGCACGCAACAGGTCCACAATTTCGCCGCCTCGGCATTCGCCCACCACAATGCGATCCGGCCGCATTCGCAATGTCGCGCATATCAATTGCGACAGTCCTATGGCACCTTTGCCTTCCATGTTGGCGTCTCGCGTCACCAGCGACACGCGATTGTCATGGTCGAGCATGCCGAGTTCGCGCACCTCTTCCACAGTGATGATGCGCTCCCCCGGCGCGCATCGCATAAGCATTGCCTTGAGCATCGTGGTTTTGCCGGCTCCGGTGCCACCGGTCACAAGCACGCTGGCCTTGCGTTCCACGAATCCTTCCAGCAAAGGCATCCATTTGCTTGGAAACATGCCGTTTTTCGCCAAGGATTCCAGACTGGGCGCAACCGCGTCCGGCAATCGTATGCTGATGGCCGCGCCTTGTGGAACGAGCGGTGCGATAACCGCGTGCACACGCACGCCTTCCACGGTGGAGGCATCGGCTATCGGGTATGCGTCGTCGAGTCTTCTGCCGAGCTGCGAACACAGTCGTACGGCGAAATCGCGTATGGCTTGCGGGTTGGCGAATGGCACACGCAATGCGTGCGGCCGCATTCCTTGGCCGCGATCCACCCATACGGTGCCGTCGCAGGTCACCGCAATGTCGGTGACGCCTGGTTCGGATGCGATATCGCTAAGCGGGCCGAGTTCCATGGTTGACGCTCTTTTCTCCCAATGCCTCCTGAATGAGATCAGCCAGCGTTGCGATTGCTTTTGCATTCGCACGATTGGGTTTGCGCAGTCCGAGCCCTTCCAACAGTTCGCTGCAGAGTTTGGCGTCCGTTGTGATGACCGCGGCGATATCGCAGTCGAGATATTCCGCCGCTTCCTCGGTCGCCGTCACACCATGGTCGCGTATGGTTCCGCGCGGTTGTATGCCTACAAGAAACTCCCGTTCCTGCGTTGCGGCATCGTGTTCCCCAATTGGATCGCTTGGATTGCGTTGCGATTGCATGTTCGCTTTGGCGCGGGCAAGGCCAAGTACTGTCATTTCGACCACGGTGATGCGGATGGCTTGTCGTAGTTCCATCAGATCTTGCAGTCCGTTCCATTGCCCCATGTCGACGATGACCGCACTTCGTACCTGCGATAGCGCGCGAATGCACGCCTGCACTTCCCAGGATTGCGGATTTTCGGTTTTCCAAGGATCGCAGGACAGCAGTGGCACGCCATCCCAGACTGGCAGCTCCCGCAGCAACGCCTTGCCGTCGATGGTGCCAAGCGGTGCGCTGATTTCCCCAAGTCGCGAGCCGTCCTCGTTTTCCACGCCGAGAAGCACGTCAAGGCCTCCGCCTTGCAGATCGGCATCGACAAGCACGCATTTGAGTCCACGCTCGTTCAGCTCACGAGCCAAAATGGCCGCCAGGGTGCTCGCTCCCACTCCCGCCACTACGGAGTCAACGATTACCACATTGCTCACATCGCAGCGTTGTTCTCGCACCGTACGGCCACGCTCGGCAACCATGTCGTACGTTCCAGGCATCGCGTCGACCGGTGTCGCTCCGCTTTGGACTAATCCAGGTGGCGTGTAAAACCGTTGCGGAGAGATGGTTCTACGCTGCGTCGGAGGCGCCGTTCTTGATGTGGCCGAGCTCACGACCGGCATCAGTCCGCCCGACGGCAACGGCACCGGAGGCATATTGGGAAAAGACGTTGCACTACTCATACCGTCGATTGAAAGGCCCCAATGCATACCATCGCAAGCCGAACCGGCCCTGTGGTCGGAGGACGCTAGTTATCCACAACCACGGCGTGTCATCCACAGCTATCCACAAAACATCAAATATCCACGCCCGTCGATTCCTTCCAGAAAACGGGACGGACGCATGCCACACACCTCAAAACAAAAAGGAAGACCCGCCGAAGCGGGCCTTCCTTGCAAGAACCTCGAAAGCAGAATCTCTGCACAACAACATCGTCGTAACGGTAAGTCTATCCAATGCCCGTCCAACGTAACGACCTATCTTGGCCATACACTCTTTGTGGGCTCTGCTCTTAAGTTGTTCTCGTACTTTGTAATTATGCTCAGCAATCCGGCAATCGCAAACCGAAACCGGCTGATGTTCCCTATTTATCGCAACTGTTGCTTTGCGATCGCAAGAATCACGAAAATGTTCCGTCATGTGCGAAACGCGCGGCGTGTTTGTTTGATTGCGTGCGTTTGTAGCAAAAATGCGGCGTGTCGACGCTTTATTTTGCATAATGAACGAACGAATGTTAACTCCTGCTAAATTTTGACACTTTTGGCGGCATTTCCAGCTACTTAAGGATAGAGTAGGAAAGTATGGCACAGATTTTTGACGCACCCTCGAAGGCGATCTTGCGCAGCCAGATAGCTGAGCATATCGCCGAGACCGATAAAAACGACAAGCGTGAGCTTCAGGCCGGCGAAGAGCCGTTGCCGAACGACCGCTTCTTCGACCGCGAGTTGAGCTGGCTGAAGTTCAACAAGCGCGTCCTCGAACTCGCTCAGGACGAGGACCTGCCGATCATCGAACGCGCAAGCTTCGCCGCAATCTTCGCGAACAACCTCGACGAGTTCTTCATGGTTCGCGTCGCAGGCCTGAAGCGCCGCATCGACACCGGCATCGCCGTGACGGCAGCCTCCGGATTGAGCCCAAGGCAGCAGCTGCGCGCCATCAGCGAGCAAGCACACCGTCTGCAGGACGAGCACGCGCACTACATGATCGATCACATTCTTCCCGACCTAGCGAAGGAACAGATCGTGCTTCTGAGCTGGGACAAGCTCACCGCAGCCGAACAGGAGCGCCTGTCTCGCTACTACCGTCAGCAGGTATTCCCTGTTCTGACGCCGCTCGCCGTGGACCCGGCCCATCCGTTCCCGTACATTTCCGGCGGTTCCATCAACCTCGCCGTGCTCGTGGAGAATCCGGCTTCCGGCAAGTCCCACTTCGCTCGCGTGAAGATTCCTGGAAACCTGAACCGTCTCGTGCCCGTCGACGACATGACCGACGACGATGCCACCAACGTGCGCTACGGCTTCATCACCATGGAGAACCTGATCATCGCGCATCTGGAATCCCTGTTCCCGGGCATGATCATCAAGGAAGCACGTTCCTTCCGCGTTACCCGTAACGAGGATATCGACGTGGAAGAGGATGATGCAGAGAACCTGCTCAACGCTATGGAGAAGGAGCTGCTGCGCCGTCGTTTCGGACCGCCGATCCGTCTTGAGATTTCCGACGAGACCAGCCCGTTCCTTTCCCAGCTGCTCGCCGACCAGCTGCGCGTCAGCGCCGATGAGGTATACCGCCTGCCGGCACCGCTCGATGCGACCGTGCTCTTCGAGCTTGGCGGCATCGACCGCCCGGACTTGAAGTACCGTTCGTTCGTACCGACCACTAATCGTCAGATTGCTGAGGTGGAGTCGTCCCGCGCGCAAGACATTTTTGCAGCGATTCGCGAACGCGATATCCTCCTGCATCACCCGTACGATTCGTTCTCTACCTCCGTTCAGGCGTTCCTAGCGCAGGCTGCGGCGGATCCGAAGGTGCTCGCCATCAAGCAGACGTTGTACCGTACGTCCAGCAACTCCCCGATCATCGACGCGCTCATCGACGCGGCGCATGCGGGCAAGCAGGTGCTGGCACTGGTCGAAATCAAGGCACGCTTCGACGAAGACGCCAACATCGCATGGGCGCGCAAGCTGGAACGCGCCGGCGTGCACGTGGTGTACGGCATCGTGGGCCTGAAGACCCACTGCAAGCTGAGCCTTGTGGTACGTCAGGAAGCCGACGGCCTGCGCCGCTACTGCCATGTGGGCACCGGTAACTACAACCCGAAGACCGCCCGTATCTACACCGATCTCGGCTTGCTGACCTGCGATCCGGTGGTCGGTCAGGATATGACTCGCCTGTTCAACCAGCTGTCCGGTTATGCTCCGAAGTCGAGCTTCCACCGCCTGCTGGTGGCGCCGCGTACCGTGCGTTCCGGCCTGATTCAGCGCATCCGCCGCGAAGAGGATGCCGCACGCGCAGGCAAGGAAGCATGGATTAAGATCAAGGTCAACTCCATCGTTGACGAGAAGACCATTGACGCGCTGTACCGCGCAAGCCAGGCCGGCGTGAAGATCGACATCGTGGAACGCGGCATCTGCGCGCTCAAGCCGGGTGTTCCGGGACTTTCCGAGAACATTCGCGTGCGTTCCATTCTGGGTCGTTTCCTCGAGCACAGCCGTATTTACGCATTCGCGAACTCCGATGGCCCGCAGATCGGTGAAGGCCCGGCCGCAGGTCCGGAAGTGTGGATCGGTTCCGCCGATCTGATGCACCGCAATCTCGACCGTCGAGTCGAAGCGCTGGTGCGCATCACCGCTCCGGAGCAGATCGACGAACTGATCAAGTACGTGGATCTGCAGATGGCCGATTCCACCACCTCGTGGCATATGGCAGCCGACGGCACCTACGTGCGCCATGCGAAGGATGAGGAGGGTCGCCCGCTAGTCGATTCCCAGGAATATCTCATCAAGAAGCATACACGCCGACCGGCAAGGCACTAAGTTTCGCGAAAATGGCCGATTCTGCAATTGCGGGATCGGCCATTTTCGTTGCGCAATCATGAACAATAACCACGCCTACCACTTACAATGAAAGATATGAGCGAGAACATGAGACGTGTCGTAGAAGCCGCCGGGGGTATTGTATGGCGGTGGAAAGCCGGTAGCGAAATCGCTGAAAATCCAGCAATTGCAGCACAGAAATCTCCAAAAGAACAACTCAACAGCATTGAAGTGTGCATCGTGCATCGACCAAAGTACGATGACTGGAGCTGGCCGAAAGGCAAACTCGAGCAGGGCGAATCGCATCGTCATGCCGCAGTGCGAGAAATCGGCGAGGAGACAGGCGTTTCCATCGCCCTCGGCCCGTATCTGTGCGAAGTCGAATATCCACTGTCCGAAGAAGGCAAGAAAACCCGGCATTCACACGATCGCACCGTCGACACCAAGCACACGTTGTATTGGATGGCGCAACCGATTTCCGGAGATGATGCGGAACATCTGCTTGACGCATTCGGCCCCGTGCATCGCGCGGACGTAGGCGAAATCAACGATATCGTATGGGTTTCCGTACGTGAAGCACGTAAAATCCTCACGCATTCCACCGATAAAGACACCCTCGCCATCTTCGTGGACCGTGTACAGGAGGGTGCCGCAACCGCGCAGAATCTGCTGATCGTGCGCCACGCCAAGGCTGAATCGCGCAAATCATGGAAAGGCACCGACGCGAACCGGCCGATCACTCCGAAAGGCGCGGCCGCAGCATTCGCACTCAACCGCGAACTCGCCTGCTACAACCCAACCCGCCTCGCAACCTCACCATGGCTGCGCTGCCAGGAAACACTGCAGGTGCTTAGCTGGCAGACCGAACGCCCGATGGAACACATCGACGCGCTCACGGAAGACGCCTTCGCCGAGCACCCGACCATCGCATGGCTGGCGTTCCTCAAGCAGATCCAACTCACGCTCGAAACCCGCGAAACCACGGCGATCTGCATGCACCGACCGGTAATCGGGGGCATGTTTGACCATCTGCGCGGACTGTGCGCCCGCAAAGCGCTCTCCAAGCAGCTCATCGCCAAAACGCCGTTCATGCCTACCGGCACCGCCGTAGCGCTGTTTATAATCGATACGCCGCAAGGTCCCAGCATTATCGATATTCAAAAGGTTTCGCCCATTGTCTACTAACATGCATTACGGTTCCGGCTCGGTTATTCCAAGCCGTTCCGCCGGTTTCACCAACACTGGATCGCCGCGTCCGGCCCGCCCGGGGCAGCTCGACCAGATGATGGCCGACAATATTGCGGGAGGTGCCGATCCGGCACAAATCAACGAGATGAGCCACACCTCGGCAGCCGCGCTGCTGGACCGCGTGCATCACACGCAGGACGCCGAACTCGTGGAGCGCGTGCTCACGCTGGTGGACCGCGAAGGCGTTGACGTAATCGCCGAATTATGGAACAAATCCGAGCCGGATTCGCTGCCGGGCATTCTATGGCGACTGTATGTGCTGCGCACGTGGATGCGGAAGAATCGTGAGTCGATCGCACGATTGTGGCGCGTCGGAGAACCGATTGCAACTACCGCTTCGGCAATTGCCGGAGTCGACCAAGCACCCACGGAAGATGACATTGCACACACCGCCGATTCGATTCTGGCGGGCGCATTCACCGGCGATTTCGCGATTGCGTTGGAACGTGCGGCGGCGTTCACCGACGTGGTTGCGTTGGGATTGCGCATTGAGGCACGAAATATGGCCTCACGCTTGGAGGCGGTGAATTCAGAGGCCGTGCAAGCGGAAAGCTCGGACGCCACGAAAAAGCAAGCACGCACGAAAGCGGCCCGCTTGATGCACACGGCCGGCAATCTGTTTGTCACCGCCAAGGATTTTCGTCATGGGGCGAATCTGTGGAGGCGAGGAAAACTGGAGTAGCGCAATCTGGAGTAATGCAATCCACTTCTCTTATCCCCTAATAAAAGTGCCGCACAGCAATCGCAATATCAATTCGCGACACGGCGTACCGTGCGGTCTGCAGCATCTGTAGAATAGAAATTCGCGCCGGGCCATGCATAGCCCCGGGCTCCATTTTTTGCCGCTGCGAGCGGCCTTTGCGCCGACAGGCGCTTTCGTGGTTCGGCGCTTTTCCTCTTCTTAAGTTTCGTTGCTTTTTTCATACGATTTTTCAGTTTCTTTCTTGGCTCCTTTCCCAGTTCCCGCGCTTTTCTTCGCAATCATGGACTACGCTTAGCAATCATGGATATTCATGTTTTGAACCACCCGCTGGTGGACCATAAGCTCACCGTTCTTCGAGATAAGAACACCCCGTCCTCCACGTTCCGCGAGCTCGTTTCCGAGCTCGTGATGCTTGAGGCTTACGAAGCCACCCGCGACATCGAAGTCGTGGACAAGCCGATCGAAACCCCCGTCGCTCCGATGGTAGGCAAGCACATCGCTTCCCCGGCGCCGATCATTGTGCCTGTGCTGCGCGCGGGACTGGGCATGCTTGACGGCATGACCAAGATGATTCCGTCCGCTGAAGTTGGCTTCCTCGGCATGAAGCGTGACGAGGAGAACCCGACCCAGCAGATCACGTATGCGAACCGTCTGCCCGACGATCTGAGCGGCCGTCAGTGCTTCCTGATCGACCCGATGCTCGCCACCGGCGGCACGCTGGTCGCAGCAACGCATTACCTGGCTGAACGTGGCGCGAAGGATGTTACCGCCGTGTGCATTCTGGGCGCTCCGGAAGGCTTGAAGTTCGTTGAGGAGAACCTCGATCCGTCCATCAAGTTCAAGCTGGTGCTGTGCGCCGTCGACGAGAAGCTCAACGACAAGTGCTACATCGTGCCCGGCTTGGGCGATGCCGGCGACCGTCTGTATGGCGTGATCGACTGACCGAATCAGAGTTCAACCGAATCGGCCCAATCAGTCAATCGAGTAAATCGAATAAAAAACGGCCTGCCACAACGCAAATCATGCGGCGGCAGGCCGAAATCATATGTAAAAACCTCTACTGCTCGTCGGGGACGAACGCTTCGAAAATGTGGTGGTCGAACCAGTCATCGCACTGGGCGAGCTCATCGCGGCTACGCACCGTCCACGACACGGGAACGGCACCCATGAAACGAGCCAACCGCACCTGCGGGCTGTTGCCACCATGCCAGTCGTAGGCGACGAAATCAGGGCGGGAAATCCAGTCGAAGATCAACGCACCGGCCGCATATTCCTTGGCGAGCGCGGCAGGATCAGACGGCTTCTCCTCCCCCTGCGGCCACCAGGAAAGCTGTCCACGGCACACTTCAGGACGGTTCTCCTTATACCAGTTGACGGCGGCCGGATTGAACGATTCGATCACATACGCGCCGGAATAGGCCTGCAGCAGTGCGTCGCCCTTTTCCATAAGCTCGACATCGCGCGGATTCCACTTGGAATTGTCATCGAACTTGTATTCGACAATCAGCGGCACACGACCGGCCACTACCTTGAGCACGTCGGCGAACAGCGGCACATGCTGGAAATACCCTGCCGGAGCACTGTCGGGGGTGGTGACCAGCGGCGGCTTCTCCAGCGAGCCCGACAACGGCGCGGCGACGGCGGCACCGGGGGCGTCGGTCGGAAACAGCGGGATGCGAGTCAACTCATCGTACGTGAGATCGGCGATACGGCGCGGATCTCCGGCGACGCGCATCAGATCGCCATCATGCACCACCACGATTTCGCCGTCGGCAGTCATCTGCAGATCAAGTTCAATGCCATAACCCGCCTCACAGGCCGCTGCGAATGCCGCGAGTGAATTTTCCGGAGCGATCGCCCCGGCTACACTAGGGCTGCCATAGCCCGCCTTCATGGCCATGCGACGTGCCAGCGCCACATATTCGCCGCTTTCGTTGGCGTACTGCGCGGTCAGACCGGAACCTGCGTCATGCAGACCGCGATGCGCATACCACACGTCGGGAATGGACGGCACATAGTTGCGGCGCTTGTCGGAGAAGGTACGCGGCGCGATCGCCCATACTGCGGCTCCTGCAGCGAGCGCACCGCCCACCAGCACTTTGTTAACGAATGATTTGGACATGGGCTTTCCTCCCTTACGCGGCCGTTCGCGCATTCTCTCGCGTTGGTTCGCACCGTTCGCGGCCATCGAATCTGTCTCTTCTGAGATTAGCCCATAAATCACAAAAAAGCCGTCATCTACGCAATACGCGATCGCCTGTTTGTTGAGCGTCCGTCATCTCCGATAACGTACGAAACCTATTGGCACTTTCGTGGTTCTGAGATATCGCCTACGAAGAAATAATCACGAACGTAAAAGAACTTATTACACTTGCCAGTTAGGCAGTGCCTTCAAATCCGAACTCGTTTATCCGCCCCCGTCGAAGCCAAAGCTGGACTCGCGGACACCTGATTGGGGCGTAGATAAGGCCCGAAGACCGCGTAGCGGTACCTTGAGTGCGTCAAGCACACATATTCAGCCCAGAGACCGGGGCTAAGAACCACAAGAGACTACCGTTTTTTGTTGGAACGTCCCTTGAAGTAAATATCGAATACAATCCAGACGGACAAAATGAACGCGATCACATATCCCATG
Source organism: Bifidobacterium catenulatum PV20-2 (assembly GCF_000800455.1). Classification (NCBI taxonomy): domain Bacteria; kingdom Bacillati; phylum Actinomycetota; class Actinomycetes; order Bifidobacteriales; family Bifidobacteriaceae; genus Bifidobacterium; species Bifidobacterium catenulatum. The sequence continues at coordinate 189,407 of NZ_CP007456.1, read as the reverse complement.
AAACCGACGATCGGGATGCCGAAAATCACCGGCTTGATGCCCGCGTAGTACACGATCGACGAGCCGATGAACAATCCGACGACAATCAGCGCCATCGTAAGCCTGTTCACCATGTTGGCAAGCAGATGGATCGGTTCCTGCGAGCCGACCATCTCCATATTCACGCGCAATTGGCCGCGCGTAAGCATACGGGATGCCACTTTCAGCTCATTGGCAGCAGCGAGCAGACTGTGTAGAGCCTGATGACCTTCGATAACCAGCGATTTCGCCTCATCCTTGGCGAAATCCTTCTTCGACGTGCTTGCGGCGATATGGTCGGAGATGATCTGAATCATATTCACGTCTGGAATGAACTCGTCGAGCAGGCCTTCCAAAGTGACCAGCGCACGCCCGACCGTGGTGACGGTGCTCGGCACTTCAATGCCGTGTCGTTGCGCCATTTGTGTCAATGCGGTGAGCATGGCGGCGATATCCAGTTCGGCCAAATCCACTGTGCCGAATTCCTTGACGATCACGTCCAAGTCGGCCAATAACGCCGGATAATCCTCCGGATCGGCCTCGGCACCGGCGAAACGCAGCAGACCGTCGGCAAGCGCGGGCGAATCCTGTTTGGCGACGGCAAAGATCATGTCCTTCAGCACGGAACGGGTTTTGGCATTAAGCCGACCCGTCATGCCAAGGTCGAGCAGCACGATCTGCCCGCCGCGCACCATGATGTTACCCGGATGCGGATCCGCATGGAAGAAGCCTTCGTCAAGCACTTGCGTGGCATAGTTGTCCACAAGTTTGGTGCCTATCTCCTTCAGATCGTAGCCCGCTTCGATAAGTTCGTTGGGATGCGAAACGGAGATGCCCTCCACATAGTCCATGACCACCACATGCTCAGTGCACAGTTCCGGGTAGGGCTTCGGGCAGTCCATGTATTTGTAGCGTTCGCAGAATCGTTTGAATTCCGCCAAATTGCGGGTTTCAATCAAAAAGTCGGTTTCCGATTCGAAGGTGTCCCACAATTCCTCGACCACGCCGGAGAGATCGACCACTTGCGCACTGTGCATGGTTTTGGCGGCTATTCGTGCGATGGTGCGCATGATGGACACATCCTGTGCCATGGTTTCGCGCACTCCCGGCCGCTGTACTTTTACGGCCACGTCCTCGCCGGTGGAAAGTTTCGCGCGATGTACCTGCGCAAGACTCGCTGAGCCAAGCGGCGTGGCGTTGATATGTTCGAAGATCTCGCCAACAGGACGACCATATTCGTCCTCAAGCACCTGCAGTACCGTACCATACGGCATAGGATCGGCATCGGCGCGCAGTTTGGACAGCTCGTCGCAGAACGATTGGGGCAGGATTTCGGATCGCATGGATAGGATCTGTCCGACTTTCACGAAGGTCGGGCCGAGCGCTTCGAGCATGAGACGCATTTTGATGGGCGTCAGTCCGTGCACAATGTCGAACTGGTTGACGATTTGCGCAATTTGCGTAAGTCGTTTCAGTTTGCCGCGCCGCGTTAGATGGTAACGCTGCGAGAAGGAGTCTTTACGAGGGCCGAACAGTCCTATGATTTCGGGTTGCGTAAAGGAGGCGCTGTTCTGTTTGTGCGATTGTGGCATCCCCGTTTTTTCCGCGGATTTGGCTGCCGTCGCCGCCGCCGCGTCGGGCGAGGGGTCCGCCGTCGGATTGATCACCGCATTGACTCGGTCGGAGAGTGTGACCGGTTCCACGCTTTCGGGACGGGCCGCGTCCGGCTCGATTGGGGAATTCAAAGACATATCGCTGCTCGCAAACGTTGGTCGGATTACGATGAGTAGGATTCATAGGGGCTTGCGTCCCGCGTATTTCATGCGATTCGCATGTTCCGCACGTTTCATGCGATTCGCACGCGATTTTTCGCATGTTTCGCATAACTTGCAGGTTTCGTATGACGCGCATAGCAAATCGCCGTCTGAACGTGATGCAACGCGCAGACGGCGATGGGAACGATTGAACGTTACTCGGCTTTGGCTCCAGGCTCCGCTTCCTTGGTTTCCTCTGCAGCCTTGGTTTCGGAGGCTTCCTTGACCTCTTCGACCTTATGCTTGAGTTCGGCGTTGAGGGCCTTGCCTTGTTCGACGGTCAGCTCGCCCTTCTTGACGAGTTCGTCGACAATTTCCTGACTCTTCTCAACCGTGGTCGCCAAAGCGCCAACGCCGGCGAGGAAGACCTTACGCAGGCCGTCACCAAAATCAAAATCAGCCATGATTACCTCCTTAGGTGATGGTAGTACCTACTCTATCGCATTATCTTCACAAATAAAGCCAACGAAACTGGTCAATTGTCGCAATTCTGCGGAAGACTCGCTGCCGTATGCTCACAGCGTACGGAAAACGAAAACGAAGCCTCAAAAACGCAGGACAGCGGAATCGCGCGAAACTCACGCAAAAAACGAACGACCGATCAGCGCGGACGTGACATGGCCACGCGACGCGCGTTGTCGGCAATCGTATTGATGCTGTCAAGTTCCGCACGCTGCGCTTGGGTTTGCCCTGTAGCAACCGGATCGAACGAACCGTATCGACGTTCCGCGGCGGTACGGATCAGAAAATCGGCGATCGCGGGATTCTTCGGCAGCAGCGAACCATGCATGTATGTGCCAATCACATTGTTGACGCGCGCGCCTTCCGTATGATCCTCGCCATTGTTGCCGGTGCCGTCCACGTCGACAGTGCCGAGCGGCTGCACACCTTCGCGCAGGAAGGTCTGGCCGGAATGATTTTCGTAGCCGATGATATCGCCGAAATCGGCGGAATGCTCGGTCAGATTGCCGATCATGCGCACTTCCTGACCGACCGTGTACGCGCCGATCACGCCGATGCCGTCGAGTCGGGAACCATCCACCGTTTCGAAATATTCGCCGAACAGCTGGTACAGGCCGCAGATCATGAGCATGGGGGTGCCGTCGGCAGCCAGCGAGCGCAGCAGATCGGCGCGTTTGAAGAAATCGTCGATGATTTTCTTCTGGCCGGTGTCTTGGCCGCCGCCGCCCAGAATCATATCGACGTGTTCGGGCCACGCGTCGCCCTGATTGTAGGCGTGCACATGCGGTTCGTAGCCGTACAGCGCGAGCCGGCGCTGGATGGTGAGTACGTTGCCGGAGTCGCCGTAGATGTTCATGTCTTTCGGATATAGCGACACGATGTCGATTGTCTGGCTCATATCGTCTCCCTCATACGTTCTTCATACGTTCTTCATGCGTTTTCGTTGCGCCGATTTTCATGCGTTTTTCGCACGTTTTGCCGGATTGTGCGGATGCGCGCCGTTATTTGCCTACGCCAGCGTCGGCGACTTCGGCGATTCTGCCGAGCGCGGCTCGCGTTTTGAGCATCGCCGTGTACGTGCAGTAGATATGCTTGGGGGTACCCGGATTCGCGTTCACGAACGTTGAGACGGCCTCCTCAAGTTCCGTGTTGACGCTGTTCACCGGCACCTGATCGTATTCGAGACGCAACGCCATATCCCATGCGCGCACGCCTGAGACCATGGACACACCGGTGCCTCGCATCGAGGAGAAGTCCACGTCCCACAACCAGCTCATGTCACGCCCGTCAGCGTATTCGTCGTTGATGGCGATCATGGTGTCGCAGCCTTCGGGAGTGAAGGATGCGAGCGAGAGGCGGAATCCCATGGGATTTTTGACGAGCAGCAGCTCCACCGGCGAGCCGTTCACGTCGATGACTTCGCCGCGTCCAAATGCCGGAGTGACTTCGGCTGCCGCGTCGATCATGGCTTGCGTGGTGGCGTGCGCGAAGTCGATCATGCGCTGTGAGATTCCCACTTGGCGCAGCAGTTCGTCGGTTACGTTCTCTTCGAACGGCAGGAACATTGCTTGCGCATCGGATACGACCGCGCGTACAACGGCCAGTGCGGCCGCCGCGTTGTACAGGTTGTATACGCCTTCCAGTTTCACGCCGGTTTCGTACGTTTCACCGTCGATGCCGAAGCTGGCACGATGGTCGCCTACGGCAAGCAGGGTCACATCAGCCGGTAGTTGTTCCGCAGAGTCTGCATTTGCCGATTTTTCTGCATGTTCCCCAGTTTTCGCAATTGCCGAGAAATCGTCAATTTCAGTATTCTTGTCCGATTCTGCAGAATCGGACAAGTCAACACCAACTGACACTTCAGTATCAGTTGCCGATTCCGCATCGACCGTCGTGCGCATGTCATCGTCGGAAGGAAAGAAGCTACGCAACGACTCGTCAAGTCCGAAATAGCGCACTTCCACACCATCTTCAGTATGGGCGACGTCAGCAAGTCGTGCGATGCGCGGATCCTCACGATTGAGTACCACGGTTCCGGTGGTCGCTTCGGCGGCTTTGCTCAACAGTTTCGCGGTATTGTCGATTTCGCCGAAACGGTCGAGCTGGTCGCGCATCACGTTGAGCAGCAGGCAGTAGTCGGGCTGTACTTGTTTGACGAAATGCACCGCGTACGCTTCGTCGAGTTCCAATACGGCGATGTCGGCGTCCAGTTTGCCGCCGAGCGAAACTTCCGCCAGCAGCGACGAGACCACGCCACGGGTGAAGTTCGATCCGGTCGGGTTGGTGAACACCTTTAATCCCAACGATTCCAGCATGCTTGCCACCATGCGAGTGGTGGTGGTTTTGCCGTTCGTACCGGATACGAGCACCACGCCGAGCGGCAGCTGCTGTAGCGTGCGTGCGAGGAATTGCGGGTCGATCTGTTCCACGATTTTGCCGGGGAACGCGCTGCCGCCGCCATGCGCCAGGCGGGAGGCCGCTCGCACGGCTTTGCCGATCAACGGCGTTGCGAATGAGTTCCACGCCATGCTTATACCTCCTGCTGGCTCTGATAGTCCTGCGGCATATCTTTGAATTTGGAGTACGCGCCAAGGAACGCGAGATTGAAGGTATCGGTCGGACCGTTACGATGTTTTGCCATGATGATGTCGGCCTCGCCCGGGCGGTCCTCCTTGTCGTAGGCGTCCGGCCTGTGCACGAGGAACACCACGTCGGCGTCCTGTTCGATCGAGCCGGATTCACGCAGGTCGGAAAGCTGCGGCTTCTTGTCCTGACGCATTTCGGGACCACGGTTCAGCTGGCTCAGCGCCACCACCGGCACTTCCAATTCCTTGGCAAGCAGCTTCAATGCACGCGAGAAGTCAGACACTTCCTGCTGGCGGCTTTCCACGGCCTTGCCGGAAGTCATGAGCTGCAGGTAGTCGATCACCACTAATTTCAGATCGTTCGTCTGCTTCAATCGGCGGCATTTCGCACGGATCTCCATCAAACTCATGTTCGGACTATCGTCGATGAATAATGGTGCGTTCTGCAGTTTATCTTGCAGATTATTGAGGATATTCCAACGTTCCTGCGTAATATCTTCCGCTCGGCGCATGGCTGCCAACGGAATATTCGTTTCCGCGGAGATAATTCGTTGCGCAAGTTCGTTTTTGCTCATTTCCAAGCTGAAGATCACGGATGTCATATTGTGGTGCAACGCGGCGGATCGTGCGAAATCGACGCCGAGCGTGGACTTGCCCATGGCGGGGCGTCCTGCCACAACGATCATCTGACCCGGCTGCAGGCCTTGCGTCACTTCGTCAATGTCGCGGAATCCGGTTGGCACGCCCTTGGAGACTTCGCCGTTCTGCAGTCGGTCGATCTGGTCAAGGGTGTCGGTGATGACGGTGCCGATCGGCGCGTAATCCTGCCTTACTTTGCCGGTCGACATTTCGTAGACTTCGGCCTGCGCCAGGTTGACGACGTCTTCGGCTTGGGATCCTTCGGCCGTGTAGCCGAGCTGCGCGATTTTGGTGCCGGCTGCGATCACATTGCGCAAGATGGCACGCTGGTGGATGATGTCGGCATAGAAGGTTGCGTTGGCTGCGGTCGGCACGGATGCGACGAGGCTGTGCAGATAGTCGGATCCCCCCACTTTTTCGAGGTCGCCGTCTTTGAGCAGTTGATTGGCTACCAGCACCGCGTCGACGGGTTGCGATGCGGAGAACAGGTTGATGATGGCTTCGTACACGGTTTGGTTACGCGGCTGGTAGAAGTCGGTGATGTCGATCATCTGTGAGACTTCGCCGATGGCGTCTTTGCTCATGAGCATGCCGCCGAGCACTGCCATTTCTGCGGCGTCGTCATGTGGCGGCACACGGTCGAAGATGGCGTCGCGAATGGCCGTTCCGGATGTTCCGGAAGTGCTGCCATTGCCTGAAAAACCGCGGTTTTGCCCTTGATTCAGGCCGTTGTTCCAAGAATTGCTCTCCGCCATGCTTCTCCAGCTCTTCGATGTGTGGTGTACCGGGAAAAACCATAATACCTGTGCCGCTTCACGAATGATGTTGCGATGAGATTCTGGAGGAATCTCCGCATTGGCAGGATCGAAATCACCCGACACGCGCGAATCGATTCGCTGTGGATAAGAAAGTCGGAAAAAGCCAAGTTATCCACATATTGGGGATAACTATGTGGAAAACATATCGAGTTATCCACCAAATGGGGATAACCAAGTGGACAACTTGGGGACATTTTTCGTACGGGTGTCTATTCCCCTGGTTTTGACTTGCTTAAGTGAACTGAAGGTGATATGTTCCCCACATTTTCTTAAACGTCGCATATCCGACAACGTGGCGGGTACCATATTGGCAACCATGTCGCTGTGCTGGGCACTCGCTCACGGCCTACACGGCCTCACATGTGATAGCGGGTGGCGTTGTACATGGTTCGGACGAGGGTTTCGCGCCATTTGCTCCAGCCGTACTGTTTGGAAATAGTCTCGCCGGACGTGGCACCCAATGACGAACCGTCAGCGCGAGTCAGGTCAAAGAGCATGTCAAGCAGCAGCGGATCATGATCAAGACGGGAGGCCAATTCGTCGCCAACATTCGGATCATTAGGATTCTGGCCAGTCGCAAATTCCGACAACGTAAGATGCTCGCGCACCAGCAACGTGACCCACCAAATAATGTCACGGTCAAAACCCATACGTTTCAAAACCGTGGACGCATGACGGGCACCCTCCGCAGCATGATCGGCAACCCCCGGACGCTTGCCGATATCATGCAAAATACCAGCCAACAGCAACGCCTGATAATGCCGATCATCATAACGGTTTCCACGAGGTGTTTCACGACCAAGCCGCGTGACCACCTCAACCGAATGACGGTCAATCGTGTAACGATGCACGGCCGAAGCGCTCGGACGATTACGAATCGCCAACCATTCCGGAATCAAACGACCCGGAATATCAACAAAATCAATCTCCTCCCATACCTGCAACAACGCGGGACCGCTCGCAAGCAAACGCAAGAACAGACTGCGCGACTCATCATTCCAAGTGCGATCATCAATCGGACATAACTTCAGATTCTGCAACGTGCCGGGCGCAATCGGCAGACCAAACTCAGCCGCAGCAACAGCCGCACGCAATGCAAGACACGGATCAGACTTCGGATCGGCACCCGGCGCAAGCACGATCTCCTCCTCATGCTTGGCAATACCGGGCGCGACCACATCAAACGTAGGCGCCTGACGCTTACCGCCGCCACGAGGCTGGAACACCTGAAAAAACGCAAAACGAGGCTTCTCATGAGTCAACGAATGCTCGGCTCGAGAAGCCGTGGAATCAAGCGAAAACGCAATCTGACGGCCAACACGCGCAAGCAACGTCTGCAAATCATCAATCGACTTCGCCTCACGCTCACCGCTCGGCAACGTCGGATCAGCCAAACCCAACATCGCCGAAACCCTCGCCTGATAGGGAGCGAGCAACATGTTCGTGTCTTTGGCAGCAACCAAATGAATGCAGTCACGCACATCCAACAACCGTCCAACGGCATCGTCATACTGGCCGTGCGGGCGGTCGGCAAGCCAAGAAGCGGCAAGCGCGGATACCAGCACGGAATCGCGCAAACCGCCGCGAGACTCCTTAATATCAGGCTGATTACCGTACGCCATCCGGCCGAACTCGTCCAAACGAGACTTGGCGGAATCCAACAATTCAGGCAAACGCTTACGGGCGGCCCTACGCCAACGCTCTAAAATGGAGACAGCCGTGGATTCGATCAGCTGCGTGTCGCCCGCGATCGGCACCACGTCCAGCCAACCCATCGCGGCGGGCAGATCATGGTCGGTGACCGCCTCGCACTGCGCGCGGGTACGCACCGACTGGTCAAGATCAAGACCAGAATCCCAAATCGGATACCACAATTTGTTAGCAAGCTCATTGAGCTGCTGGTCAGTGAGCGCGTGAGGCTCATAAATGACCACCAAGTCAAGATCGGAACTCGGTCCCACTTGGCCGCGAGCCAACGAACCGACCGCGCCAAGACCAATACCAACTTGCGGAACGTCAAAAGAAACCGTCCGGCAGGCCTCCTGCCACAACTTCGTCAGGCAATCCACGGCCAGATCCGTACGAGCCTTGCGCTTAGCCGCACCATCGCGGTACACGCCGTCGGCATCCGGCTGACTCATATCCATGAAACGTTGTTTAAGACCATCAACCGCTGAAGTCATAGCAAATCCTTATAAATCTACGCAAAAACAAGCAAATCTGAGCAGATAAAAGCGAAAGTGGGGAAATTCGAAGCAGAAAATATGACGCGAAAATCGTATGAAAATCCCCGCACGGCGCGAAGCACGTACGGGGATCTGTCTATTGATAACCCGAACCTAAGCCCGGAGGCCCTTAATATCTATCCGAATGAATTATCAGATAGCGGCAGAGCCGGTTTCGCCGGTGCGCACGCGGGTCACCGAATCAAGCGGGGCAACCCAGACCTTGCCGTCGCCGATGGTGCCGGATCCGGCGGACTTGACGATCACACCGACCAGAGTCTCGGCATCGGCGTCGTCGGACAGCACCTCGATGCGAATCTTCGGAATGAGATCCACGGTGTATTCGGCGCCACGGTAAACCTCGGTGTGGCCACGCTGGCGGCCGTAACCGTTAGCCTCAGACACGGTCAGACCGTGAACACCTGCGGCAGCGAGAGCTTCCTTGACATCGTCAAGCTTATGCGGCTGAATGATAGCGGTAATGAGCTTCATCTCACTTCACCTCCTTGAGAACAGAGCTGGCGGTACCAGCAAAATCGTAAGCACGTTCGCCCTGATCGGCAAGATCGATACCGCCGACTTCCTGAGCTTCGGTGACACGCCAGCCAATCGTCTTCTCCAGAGCGAAGGCGATGATGCCGGTGACAACAGCGGACCAGATGATGGCGACGAGGGCAACGATGAGCTGCACAACCAGCTGCTTCCAGTCGCCGCCTGCGAACAGACCGGTACCTTCGCCGAAGAAGCCGATGAGCACAGTGCCGGTGAAGCCGCCGACGCCGTGGACGCCGACAACGTCGAGAGAATCATCGTAGCCGAGCTTGAACTTCAGGCCGCAAGCGAGGCAAGTGAGCACGCCGGCGATAGCACCGAGCACGATGGCCCACAGCGGGGAAACCACATCGGCGGCCGGGGTGATGGCAACCAGACCCGCGACGATGCCGGAAGCGGCACCCATGGCGGTGTAGTGGCCGGTACGGATCTTCTCGGTGAAGCCCCAAGAGAGCATTGCGGCGGCGGTTGCGGCGGAAGTGGAAACCCAAGCGTAGCCTGCGGTGCCATTGGCGGCGAACGCGGAACCAGCGTTGAAGCCGAACCATCCGAACCACAGCAGGAAAGCGCCAAGCATCACGAACGGAACATTGTGCGGACGGAACGGCTGAGTGCCGAAGCCCTTGCGCTTGCCGATGATCAACACGATCACCAGAGCGGCGACTGCAGCATTGATGTGCACGACCGTACCACCTGCGAAATCGTGGGCGGCAGCGCCGATGGCCTGGGAGATCGCGCCGTCAGCGCTCAGCAGACCGCCATTCCACACCATGTGGGCGAGCGGAGCGTAATCGAAGGTAATCCACAGCGCGACGAAAATCATCCAAGTGGAGTACTTGACACGTTCAGCGATAGCGCCGCAAATCAGAGCGACGGTAATCATGGCGAATGCGGACTGGAACGCCACATCGACGCTGACCGGGTAGTGGTTGGAGTTCAGCGAAGCCGACGTGAAGACACCGCCGTCAGAAACCATGGAATCCTTCAGCAGGAAGCCCGTGGCCGGGTCACCGAAGACACCGCCGACCGAAGTGCCTGCGTAGGCGATGGACCAGCCCCACAGCACCCAGATCACCATTGTGACGGATAGAGCGGCCGCCTCCATGATCATCATGTTCAGCACGGCCTTTGCGCGGACCATACCACCGTAGAAGAACGCCACACCCGGCGTCATGAGGAACACAAGGGACGCGGACGTCAAAATCCACGCGGCATTGCCAGAATCAAGCTGACCCATGTCACCCTCCTCTTTCTTTCTCTTTGAGTTCACATTTCCGGCCCCATCGTATGGGGCTGACAAAACGGTATGGAACGCCGCCCGCGTTTTGAAAACGTTACGACGTGTTACAGCAAGGTAACGCCATCTCACCATTACGTCAACCGAAAACGGCGGAATAAAGCGGCTGGCACGTTTTGTTTCAAATTGCGCACCGCTCTCAAGCCAAACCAATATCAGCCCATTTTTCAGCGTATCTGCCATATATAGGCGAGATAGGACTGGTCGGAGGTAAAAAGAAAGCCTCCCACGCGGGGAGGCTTTCTCGAGAGCGCAATCATCTCAGGCGAGGATGCCGTCGACGAAGCCTTCCGGATCGAACGGGGCGAGATCGTCCGGGCCTTCGCCCAGGCCGACAAGCTTGACGGGCACGCCAAGCTCTTTCTGCACGGAAATCACGATGCCGCCCTTTGCGGAACCGTCAAGCTTGGAGAGCACCACACCGGTAATGCCGATGGCTTCGGCGAACACCTTGGCCTGCGTCATGCCATTCTGGCCGGTGGTGGCGTCGAGCACGAGCAGCACCTCGTCGACCGGAAGGTTCTTTTCGGTAACGCGGCGGATCTTGCCGAGCTCGTCCATGAGGTTCGCCTTGTTCTGCAGGCGGCCGGCGGTGTCGATGATGAGCACGTCGGCGTTCTCTTCCTTGGCCTTGGCGCTGGCCTCGAATGCGACGGACGCCGGATCGGCGCCGTCCTTGTCGGAACGCACGACCGGGACGCCGACCTTGGCACCCCAAGTTTCCAACTGGTCGGCGGCCGCCGCGCGGAAGGTATCGGCAGCGCCCAGCATGACCTGCTTGCCTTCGGAAACAAGCAGGCGGGAAAGCTTGCCCGCAGTGGTGGTTTTGCCCGTGCCGTTCACGCCGACCATGATGATGACGCTTGGTTTGTTCGCGTCTTCCTTATCGGCGTTGAGACGGCGATCCGTGTCAGTGCCTACGAGCTTCAGCAGCTTGTCTTTCAGCGCGGCACGCACTTCGGCCGGGTCGGACTGGCCTGCGATTCGGGCATCATTACGCAGTTCTTCAACTAGCTGTTCGCTGGCTTCCGCGCCCACGTCGGCAAGCAGGAGGGTGTCTTCGACGTCTTCCCAGTCGGCTTCGGAGAGCTGATCCTTCACAAGAATGTTGAACAGGGCCTTGCCGAACGGATTGCCGGATTTCGACAGGCGCGCCTTAAGACGCTGCATGCGCGTGCCGGCGGATTCGGGGGTTTCATGAACCGGTTCGGGCTTGGCTTCGGTGGCTGGTGCAGGAGTTGCCGTTTCGGAAGAGGAAGCTTGAGCTGAGGACTTCTGCTGACTTTCAGCCGGAGCTTTTTCAGCTGCATCAACATTGGAATCAACGGACGGCTTCACCGTGGAAGAATCAGCCGCAGCCGACTTTGCTTCCGCAGCAAGACGGGCGTCAGCCTTGGCTTTCGCATCCTCCGTGGACTTATCGACGGCGTTCTTGCGGGTCTTACCGAGCCACCAACCGCCAATCACCAGAATTGCCGCGATAACGACAACGGCGACAATCGCAATAATCACATTCGTATCCATGGCTCCAGCCTAAAAAGCGCAACGGACACACCGGCTCCGCCCCGCGGACGCACCACGAATGTCCGATTCGCCAGAAGAATAAGGTGCTCTACCATGCAAGGCATCGATAATGCGATTTTGACTTCGATATATCTGGTAACGTTTTTATAAATCATGAAGAGTGATTTTTTTGTCTTCTGCTGCCTGCTTTGAAGGACCTCCTTTCTTTAGGGAATTTGCGTAGCGAATCAGGCTCCTCGCGATGAGGAAGACCAGAACGAATACGGCGATTACACCTAGGATCTCAATCAATAATGCGATCCATGTCCAGCTCATGATTCATCCTTTCTCTTTCTGTACTCGTCTATGAGTATTCGAGCCGTGTCGACGTCGTATCTATCGTCAATGGCGAGACTCTTCACCAAGAGGATGAATGGATCCTCCGTCTCGTTGTCGTTCAACCGTATTTTTTCGATAAGCCTGTCAAGCCGGATCCTCATGGTCGGGTAGGAGACTTGATACAGCTGGGACATTTGCTTCAGAGATCCTGACGATAGCACGAAGTTCTTGATGAAGGCCAAATCCTCCTCCGCAAGGTTGGCCAACCATTCTGGTAGACGGTCCACATCACCCCCTTTAATAAAATTTATTATTTATTAAATATATTAAAGCCGCAATGAAGCATTGTCAATATGACACACGTGTCCGATTCCGCAGAATCGGACGATACGTGGGGGTCGGACGGTCAAGGAGCTATCCACGGGGCGTGAAAAACTGGACGGCATGGCCAATACATCCAGAATGACGTCGTATCAGCGGCGCGAGCAACTCATCGAAATCGGTCGTTCGCTGTTTGCGTCGAAGGGCTTCGAAGCAGTGAGCGTGGAAGAGATCGCCGCCACCGCAAAAGTGTCGAAACCCATTGTGTACGAGCATTTCGGAGGCAAAGAGGGCCTGTACGCTGTGGTGGTGGACCGCGAAATGCGCGCCCTTACCGACACGCTCATCAACGCGCTATCCGACCCACAAGCGCACCCCCGCCAAATCGTGGAACGCACGGCGCTGGCACTGCTCACCTATGTTGAGGAGAATGCTGAAGGATTCCGCGTGCTCACCCGTGATTCGCCGAAAACCGATCCGGCCAGCTCGTTCAATTCGCTTTTGGGAGACATCGCCCTGCGCGTGGAAGACATTCTCGCCGAAGCGTTCAAACGCCAGCATCTGCCGGCCAAGGGCGTGCCATACTATGCGCAGATGCTCATCGGCATGACCGTATATACCTGCCAGTATTGGGCGGACCAGCGCAAACTCAGCAAAGAGCAGATTGCCGCGCACATCGTGAATCTGGCCTGGCATGGCTTGAGCCGCATGGAAGCCAAGCCGGAACTGCGTTTCGAAAGCGACAAAGCCGCAAAAGAGGCGGAAAAGCAGGAAAGGCGCGAAATCAAGGAAATCGCGAAACGCGAGCGCAAGGCCGCAAAAGAAGCACAATCACAAAACAATACAGAAAGCCCAGCCGAGCAGAACGCTGAACAGAACACCGAACAAGGCACAGCCGGAAGCCAAGGCACGCAAGCCGAACAGCAGTCGTAAAACCAGCCGCACCCAGTCATAGCAAGCATTGCAACCCACGCCAACAGGCGCCAGACACAGGAATCAAACAGTGCCCGCAACAGGGAATCGCAAACAGCGCAACAGCCAATAAACATCGACGAAAACTGACGAATCGTCAACAACGGTACCCTTAAGGGAAATTTCAGGTGCAGATTGCGCTATTCAGGGTGCCTATTGCGTACAAACCGTTTCCCTGAAGCGAACAAGGTGCTACGTTAGTTTCGTTACGCAGTGACCACGCGCCGCGCGCGGCAGGTCACCTCGGCCGACCAAGGAAGACTATGCAGGAGAAGAAGACGCTCACCTTCGTGGTGCCCGCGTACAACATGACCGAATATTTGGAACGATGCGTCATGTCGTTAATCGCAGCGAAGCGCAACAACGACATCGAAGTGCTGATCGTGGACGATGGATCGTCCGACGGCACGCTGGAAATGGCGCAGAAATTCGAGGCCCGCTATCCAGGCATCGTACGCGCCATCCACCAGGAGAACAAGGGGCACGGCGGGGCCGTCAACACCGGCATCGCGGCGGCACGCGGCATGTATGTGAAGGTTGTGGACGCCGACGATTGGGTTGGTCCCGAATCACTCGAACAGGTCATGGCCGTGCTGCGCGAAGAGGCCGATTCCACCGAGCCGATCGACATGCTCGTCACCAATTATGTGTATGACAAGGTTGGCAAACGCAACAAGCATGTGGTGAACTTCCGCCATGCCATGAAGGCCGGCGAGCGCCTGACTTGGAACGATCTTGGGCATTTCGGCTTGGCTGAATACATTCTCATGCACGCGCTGACGTACCGCACCGCCGTGGTGCGAGAGTCCGGTATGCAGCTGCCGGAGCACACGTTCTACGTGGACTTCATTTACGCGTACCAGCCGTTCCCGTGGGTGAAGACCATGCAGTATTTGGATACGCCGTTCTACCACTATTTCATCGGGCGCGACGGGCAAAGCGTGCAGACTGATGTGATGATCCGCCGTGTCGACCAGCTGCGCCTCGTCAACCAGTGCATGGTGCGTGCAACTCCGGAACGCGACACGGTGCCGGACGGCCTGTACCGTTATATGATCCACTTCCTGGCGATTGAAAGTTCCGTGGCAAGTGTGTTCATGATTTTGTCTCGCGATCCGGAAAATTATGAGAAGAAAAAGGATATGTGGGACGACATTAAGGCGTACTCCCCCACTATTTACAAGGATGTGCGCAAGAAGGCCATGTCTCGTGCGTTGAATTTGCGCGGGTCGATCGGTCGTTTCGTGATTCGCAAGGGATATTTCGTAGCGGAACACGTCGTCGGGTTCAACTGATCGCGATTTCCGACGATTTGATGGTCAATCGACGGTCTGGATGGCACTATCTGCCTTATATATGGCAGAACTGACGTACGGGGGGTGAGGATGCAGTCGTGAGGCTGTTGGAAGCAACACGGACGCTTCCAACAGCCTACGTTCATGCGGAACCTCCCCGAGCGCGGAAACCTGGCCCATTGGGACGGGTTTTGCCGGATTTCGGGACTTTATGCTCAGTTCCAGCGGTCGGACATGGCAAAACTGTTGTGCATGAGATTACTGGACGTGTAGAGCACGTCGTTGAGCAGTTTCGTAACGTGAGTGCGCAAGTATTCCGCCATTTCTTCGTTGGACTGCTGCAGTCTGGCGACGATTGCAATACTTGTGTTTTCCGTAATCTCCGCGACCCCTGCACTCTCTTGCGATTCGGACGCGCTCGTTTGCGCGGACATCTCACGCAATTCGGCATCAGTACGTTCCACCAGACGATGGCCGTAAGCGCGGGCCGATTCCGCAAATTCTTCGATCGCATTGTTGGTTTCGTAGAAATGCGCGTCGGCGAGCGCGGCGATCAAACGGTTCGCCCAGTACAGGTTGCTGGTTGATACTTCCGGCGTGGTGTCGCGCAGGTAGGCGGGCGTATCGTTGACGTTCGCATAGAACGGCGTGGCCGCGGTGAAGGGGCCGGAACCGTACGAAATCCACATGATCGAGCGGCTGGTTTCCGGCGCGTACGGGCGGATCTGTATGGCCACCATATGCCCGGTGCGGTTGATGCCGATCGGACGGTAGCGATGGCGGCTTTCCGACGTTCCGAGCGTACCGTACGGATCGTAAGGGGTCCCTTCGAAGTGCGCGCTCATCAGGAAGTCGACGTCTTCGAGCGTCACAGCGTTCTCAGGCACACGACACCACGGAATATCGTCGGACGCGGGCGTGTAGCGGGCGGCCGGCGAATCCCAATCCTCGCTTGGATTGAGGTAGCGCTGCATGTACCAGGCACGCGGCGTGTTGTAGATGCGGTCTTTGGTGGTGGCGGTGCCGAAAGCCGTGCGCGGATTGAAATGGTTGTGACCCAGCGCCGCGCCGCTACTGCTATTGCCGCCGCCGTTCATGCTGGCGTCTCCGAAAGCGCTAGTCGGCTGGAATCCGAAGCCGCTACTCGCAGTCGCGCTCATAGTGCGGTCAAGGTGGTGCGCGTCCATGAATTCGCGCAGATCGGCACTGCACATGAACTCGCGTTGGGTGCTGAAGGCGTCGTCGAAGTCGAAATCGTCGATGCCGAGCTGGTTGGGGATGGTCGCATAGCAGTCGTCCGGCACGCGGCGGGCGATCCAATGGTGCCCGCCGATCGTTTCGACATACCAGATTTCGTTTACGTCGGAAATGATGATGCCGTTCGATTCGTAGGTGCCGTATGTTTCAAGCAGTTCGGCGAGACGTGCGACGCCTTCGCGTGCCGTGGTTACGTAAGGCAGCACGAGGGTGATGATGTCTTCTTCTCCGATTCCGCCCGGGACTTCGGGGGTGTCAGTGGCTTCAGTCGCCGGTTGCAGTTTGACGAGCGGATCAGCGGCTAGCACGCGCTCGTTGACCGCGATGGTTTCGGTGGCGCTCATCGCCACATTGCGCTCGTTGACGCCCGCTTCCGCGAGAATTCCGCGATTCGGCAGCACGTTCGGCACAATGCTATATCGGCATGGATTGTCGGGAAGGTCGATTTCGACATGACTGAGCACACTGCGGTAATGCCTAGGTTGGTCTTGCGGTGCGACCGCAATGAATTTCTTAGGGTCGTAACGGCCGGAACCGGAATCATCGTCGCGTGCGATGATGGTGGATCCGTCGTAGCTGGCTTTCTTTCCTACAAGAATCGTGGTACATGACATGCGTTCCACTGTACGAGCAGATATGCAGAAATGATATTGCGATTCGCGAGAATTCGATGATGATTCGGCGATGACTTGGTGATAATCCACGTTTTTTGTTACTTACAGCTGATTCGTGTGGCGTTTTGCGTAAATATGCTGTATACTGTCTCTCTGTTGCCCCTCTAGCTCAACGGTTAGAGCAGCGTCCTTTTAAGTCGTGGGTTGTGGGTTCGAATCCCACGGGGGGCACATGCGAAAAGCCTCGGAAGCCAATGTTTTCAACAGTCTCCGAGGCTTTCTTGTTTTTGCGGTCTAATAGGTCAAAGGCCGCAACCCAGCATTTACCCAGTACATTCACCGCTACAGACATCGCAGACTCGATGTCATTTCACGACCTCCCGAAACGCATCTTGCGCCCATCAAACAGCATTAGAAACAGTTTCGACATACGCGCGGGCGCGAATTCCGTGGTTTGGGGTACACTAGACATATTCGAACAAACGTTCGTATTTTCGGGAATTCTGGGGAATTCCCCACTATATACAGTGAGGAAACTCACGACACACCACTACCGGTAGTGTGTATGCTAGATAGTGGCTTGCGTAAGCGAGCATAACCGAAGAACGTGGCCGACACGGCTTTCGCAAACGACGGAAGCCATTTGCATAGGGAGGAAATCGAATGACCGTGACCGTCTTCACCAATCCGAGCAACCCGCAATGCGAAGCCACCGAACAAGAGCTTGCAAAGCTGGGCGTGCGTTACGACACCGTCGACCTGACGAAAAACCCGTCCACCTTCGAACAGATCAAAAACGCCGGTTTCAAGCAGATTCCGGTCGTCATCTCACCGAATTCCTCGTGGAGTGGACATAGGCCGGATTTGATCCGCCAGCTCGCACAAAGCTTCGCCGCATAAGCAAGTAGAAGTCAGTGCACCGAGTCCGCGAAGGCAGTGCGGGCACAGGTCACATGCAGTCACGCAGGGCGCGACCAACAGCGGACGTCACCATCCGCGTTCTTCCACAAAGCTTCGCCGTCTAGGCCATAAAACAGTCATCCACTACATACGGCTGGCAGTAGACGGATCGAGCGTCATGGTCTGGAACCGATTGGCCATGAAGCCGTCGTCGAAATACGTGGCGAAGAATTGCGAAACAGGCGAATTCTGCGCAATACCCGCCATACGCGAATACCAGGAATCCAGAGCCATCAACGTCATCACGCCGTCAACGAAAATCAGCGCGAAACACACCGCCGTCAACGTATAGCGAATCTTCCACGGAATACGCTGAATCATCGCAAGCAAATGCGGCAGAATCAGCTTCACCCACACCAAGCCGAGTACTCCCCAGAAAAACATGTATTTGCCGGATGTGCGCCCATCAATTGACAGCCATTGACCCGTGTAATCCCACGCGCGAATACCGAACGCAACCTCCATGAACCAGCTGGTGAAATATTCAAACGCGCCGCCAATCACCGCACTCGCGCAGAAAATCAGCATCCAATTCGACCGCCACAAGTGGTTGAGCAACACCGTCAGGATCACCGCGCCGAAACCGTAGATAGGTGAGAACGGCCCCCACAAAAAACCGGCGCGATCCTGCCATTCGCCGAACAGCACATAGTGGTACAGCGTCTCCACTACCAGACCAAACACGCAACCGACCACAAACAGCCAGAACAAGTTGAAGAAATCCAACGAAATGTAGCCTTTGCCAGTCAGATCACGGCCGGCCATACCCTTCGAAACAGCCGTCTCATACTCGCTGCGCGCATCCAAACGACGAAGCGCGAACTGCAAACGTCGCTCCTCGCGCAGCGACGGATCAGCCGTGATATGCAACGCAACCAATACAAGCAGCTGCACGGTCGGACTGATCAGATTCACACCCAAACCCTGCAACGACAACGACAATAGGCCTTCCGCAAGCGTGAGCGGAATCATCAGATACGTCCATTGCGCGATATGCCGACGCTTGTTGAGAATCAGCAGCACGCCGAAAATCGCAAGGCATGCGGTGGAGACCAGCAGCACCACAGCATGAATAACCGACAGAATAGTGGTGAGATTCAGCGCGCCAAACGCCAGTTTGCCGGAAAGCGCGGCATGGACTGCATACAGGCAGGAAATCACGATGATCGGCAACGTCACCACGCCTTCGATCAACATGATGATGCCGTAAATACGTGCAATCAGCGGCAGTCTGCGGTCGGCAGGATTGCCGTTATCTTCCGCCGATTGCGATTGCGCATGCGATTGCGCAATGATGCCGCCCTCTTCAATCGCTGCGATTTCGGTTTCGTCGGCAATGGCCGCGCTCACTTCTTCGGTTTTGCCCATACTATCGGTTTTGCCCATACTATTCGTCCTTCCCTGCACAACGCTACCAAAATCCAATCGCAGTGCGCTACACGAGAGGATTGTTTGTGCGCAACCCGCACAACCTGCGATTTCTGTCTGCACAAGTCACATGTCATCTCGCAATCACAAGATGTGCAGACAGCAGACTCGACTTTCGCAGACACAGAAGGCAAGTTGTGCGGTCGCCAACAGCAAGATTCACAGTCCCGCCGCAGTTTGTCGTGTTTATTTCAGCCATGGGCGGATCGTATTTACGCCTGTGCCCAAATTTGTCCGAGAGCGGGTATTACGATACGGGAGGCGTAGCGCTACGGATAACGTATCGCTATGCGCGAACACGGTCGAACATCCATTGGACTGGGGAGACAATGCGCAACGTACTGCAGATTCTGCGTCGTGACCTCAAACGACTCGTCACCGTACCTGCCGCCTGGGTCATCATGATCGGTATAACCATCATTCCGCCGCTGTACGCATGGTTCAACATCTACGGATTCTGGAATCCGTATGGCAATACCCAAGGCATCAAAGTTGCCGTGGCCAACGTCGACACAGGCACCGACAACGCTCTGCTCGGCAAAATGAACCTCGGCGACCAGATTGAAGACACGCTGAAAGACAACGACCAGCTTGGCTGGGAATTCATGGGCAAGGCCGAAGCGATGGAAGCGGTACAGTCCGGCGACTGCTATGCGGCGATCATCATCCCCTCCAATTTCAGCGAGGATCTCGCCAACGTCGTGACCGAAAGCAAGAACCGGCCGACGCTGGAATACTATGTCAACGAAAAATCGAGCCCGATCTCCCCGAAAATCACCGATCAAGGCGCGACCACCGTTGACCGTACCGTCAACAACACCTTTGTCTCCACCGTCAGCGAAGTACTCACTAAAGCCGTGAACTCCGCTAATGGCACCATCAACGGCAAAACCAACTCCTTCGTCAACGAAACCACAGCAGAACTCGACAAAACCCAGAAGAACGTAAGCCTTATCCGCTCCACCATCGAAGATCTTGACGCACAGCTCGCCAACGTGCCGCAACAAACGCAATCCGCCCGTCAGGCAATGAACGACGTGCAGCTGGCCGCAGCAAGCGCGGGCAAGGGCCTGGCGAACACCTCCACCGCGATCGGCACCGCGCAAAACGGACTCAATACCTTCACTGCCAACGCCAACACCGCTTTGGAAAACGGTTCCGGTCTGATTTCGCAGGCCACCAGCGACACCACCACCAGCATCAACAAGGTAACCACGGCCGTCTCGTCCGCAAGCGGCACCGCGCAGCAGGCCGTCAGCAACATGCAAAGCGTGACCGACAGCAACGCCCAGCTCATCGAGAAGCTCAAAGGCGTCAGCGACAACACGCAGTATCAGGACATCATCAAGAAGCTCGAAGACACCAACAACACGGCCGCCGGCACGCTCAACGACCTCAAAACGTTGAGCGAAAACACGCAATCCACGTCCGACAGCGTCGCCAAGCTCGCCACCGACTTCAACACCAGCACGCAAAATTCACTGAAAAGCATGGAAGATGCCCGCAACACGTTGAATTCCGGCGCACTCCCCCAGCTCAACTCAGGCCTGAGCTCGCTCGCCATGACCGCAGGCACGCTGTCTGGCACCGTGACCAGCCAAAACACCATCGTCACCCAAACCTCCGCCGTGCTCGACCAGCTCTACCAGGTAGCGAACGACACCCGCACCACCCTGCAGAACACCGACAAGCAGCTTGAACAGGTGGAGAACAAGCTCATCACCGTCAGCACCGACCTGAAGGCACTCGGCAGCGTCGACATGCTGAAAAACCTGACCGGCGACAGCTCCCTCGACACAGAGAAAATCGCCTCGTTCATGCAGTCCCCCACCGTGATCGACACGAAGAACGTGTACCCGATAAACTCCTACGGTTCCGGCATGGCTCCGCTCATGACCAATCTGGCCCTGTGGGTGGGCGCGTTCGCCTTCGTGGTGATCTTCAAGGTGGAAGTCGACGATGAAGGCCTCGAAGACCTCGACCTGACCGCTTCCGAAAAGTATTTCGCCCGCTACATGCTGCTCGGCATCATGGGCGCGGCTCAAGGCACGATCACCACCATCGGCGACCTGCTACTTGGCGTGCAGACCGTGAACGCACCGTTGTTCGCGCTTACCGGCATCATCACATCGCTGGTGTATCTGAGCATCACATTCGCGCTATCGACCACGTTCATGCATATCGGCAAGGGATTGTGCGTCGCGTTGATTATCGTGCAGATTCCGGGCGCTTCCGGCCTGTATCCGATTGAGATGATGCCGAAATTCTTCCGTATGGTCTACCCGTTCGTGCCATTCAGTTATTCGATTGACGCGTTCCGCGAGACGATTGCCGGCTTCTACGATGGGCATTGGCTCAAGTCGATTGGCACGCTGCTGCTGTTCGCCGTGGCCGCGTTCTTCATTGGACTTGCGATTCGACCGCTGCTGGTTAATCTCAACCGCCTGTTCGCCCGTCAGATCAAGGAAAGCGACATGATCATCGGCGAGGAAGTACAGCTTCCGGAACGCGGATACAACGTATCCCAAGCCATTCAGGTGCTTGCCGACAAGGGCGGCTACCGTGAGGCGATCGAGGAACGCGCAAGCCGTTTCGCCGAACTGTATCCGAAGTTCAAGCGTGGCGCGCTCATCGCCGGTTTCATTGTGCCGGTGATTCTGGTGCTGATTTTCTCCTTCACCAACGGCGAGAAGAGCGTGGTGCTTGCCACCTGGATCATCTGGGTGCTGCTCATCATCGGATTCCTGATGGTCATCGAATATATGCGTTTCAGCCTGCAACGCCAGGTGGAACTCGGCAGCCTCAGCGACGAAGCGATTCGCGAACAACTGGTGGAACGCCAAGCTGCAAGGCTGCGCCGCAAGAAGCGCGCGCAACGAATCAGGCGAGATGAGCTGATGCGCAAGGCACAACGAAGAAAACACGAAACCAAACAGGCGATCGCCAACGTCGCAAGCACCAGCCAAGCCGATGCCGACGGCATCGCAACACTGGTACAGGCCATGAACGCGACCGGCAACACCGGCACAGCAAACAACACCAATTCCAACGGTAACAGCGAAAGGAGCAACGCATGAAAAACATCTGGAAACTGTTCGTCGGCGACGTTCGACGCCTGACCAGCAACATCGTCTCCATCATCATCGTTACCGGACTGGTGGTGATTCCAGGTCTGTTCTCTTGGTTCAACATCAGCGCAAGCTGGGATCCGTTTGCCAACACCGGCAATCTGAAATTCGCCGTCGCCAACGACGATGAAGGCTACAAGTCCGACCTCATTCCAGTGAAGATCAGCATCGGCGAGCAAGTCGTCAACACCTTGCGCGCCAACGACCAGCTGGACTGGACCTTCACCACCAAAAAAGAGGCCATCGACGGCACCAAATCCGGCAAATACTATGCGGCAGTGGTGATTCCGAAAGATTTCAGCACCCGCATGATGACGTTCTTCACCGCGGACGGCGACCATGCCACGCTCACCTACTACAACAACGAGAAGAAGAACGCACTCGCCCCGAAGATCACCGGCCAAGGAGCCGACACCGTGGCAGCGCAGATCAACGAAATGTTCTCCAAAACGTTGACGAGCACCGCGCTCAACATCGCCTCGCAGCTGGCCGACGAGCTTGACAAACCGGAATCGCAGACCACGCTCACCAACTTCAGCAACAACATGGGCAATTTCGCGAACACGCTTACAGACACGTCGTCCGCGTTGACCACGTTCAGCTCGCTGACGTTGAGCGCGCAGAACCTGCTCGACAGTTCCAACAGCCTGCTCTCCAACGTGAGTGGCAGCGCGAAGAACGCCGTCAACGAGCTCAAACAGTCGAAGAACGGCATCGACGATCTGACCGGAGCCGTCAAAACCAGCACGAATGCGTTGAGCACCGCATTGAGCAGCTCGTCGAACAGCTTCGGCGCGGTCTCCACCGATATTGACAGCGTATTCAACAATGCGGGCACCCAAGCCGGCAATACGGCCACCGCCCTGCGCAATCAGGCTGCGAACGTATCCAAGCAGGCGCAAAGCTATCAGAACATCTACGATGCCCTCGACGAGCTCAGCAACAACAATCTGGTGCCGGAAGTCGCGAAAATCGCCATCAATCATCTCAAAACCAACGTGGGCGCGACCATTACGCAACTCAACGATTTAGCGAACTCACTCAACACCAGCGCCGACAATATCGACGCGAAGGTGAGCGACACCACAGCCGACCGTGAGCGCGTGAGCCAGCTTGCCCAGCAGGCGAAGGCCTCCATCGACGGCATCAAAACCGATTTCGACAGCCAGCTCAAGCCGCAGCTCAACGATATTTCCGATTCAATCAGCAGCACGGCCACCGCATTGAGCAGCACGGCCGCCGATCTGAAGGGCGCGTTGGGAGATCTCAACAGCACCACGAAATCGGCAGACAAGCAGCTGACCAATATTCGCACGGTGCTTGATTCCACCGCCGAAAGCCTCACCAAGGCGAGCACCGCGCTGTCTTCGTTCAATGGCACACTTTCCGACGCGCTGAACAGCGGCGATATGGGCACCGTTAAGGAAGTGCTCGGCAACAACACGGATTCGCTGGCGGCGGCTCTTGCGGCGCCCGTCCAGGTGAAGCGCACGGCTGTGTTCCCTGTTAAGAATTTCGGCTCGCAGTTGGCGCCGTTCTACACGATTCTTCCGCTGTTCGTAGGTTCGCTGCTTATGGCTGTAACGCTGAAACCCGGTGTTTCACGCAAGAACCGTGAGGGTCTTGACAATCCGAAGCCGCATCAGCTGTTCCTCGGCCATTATGGCGTGTTTGGTGTGATCGCGCTGCTGCAGAGCACGTTCTCGCTGGGCGGCAATCTCCTGTTTCTGCATGTGCAGGCGGTGCATCCGTGGCTGTTCATGCTGGCTGGCTGGACGAGCTCCTTGGTGTTCTCGTTCTTCACGTACACGATGGTGGCGAGTTTCGGCAATGTGGGCAAGGCTATTGGCGTGCTGGTGCTGGTGGCGCAGATTTCCGGTTCGAATGGCGCGTATCCGCTTGCCGTGCTGCCGAAGATTATCAGCGATATCAGCCCGTTCCTGCCGGCCACGCATTCGATTGTGGCATTGCGTGCGGCAATTGCCGGTATTTACAACAACGATTACTGGCATGCGCTCGGCTCGCTGCTGCTGTTCCTGATTCCGCTGCTGCTGATTGGCCTGGTGCTGCGTATTCCTCTGGTCAAGTTCAACAAGTGGTATGTGGCGAAGGTGGAAAGCACCAAGGTGATCTCATGATTACCGGAGTGCATGAGGCGGTTTCCGAAGCTGTTTCCGATGTGGTTTCCGACGCGGTCAGTGACGTGCATGAGGCTGTTTGCAAGGCGCAAAGCCGCCGCGAGCAGCTTCGTGAGCGGACCGACCATAAGATTATGAAGGCCACGCTTGCGATTGTGATTTCCGATGGCGTCGGCGCGGTGACCATCGAAGAGGTCGCTCGTCGTTCCGGCGTTGCGAAAACCACGATTTATCGCCGCTATAAGAATGCTGATGATCTGTTGCGCCGCGTGCAGCTGGAAGTTGCGGGATTACCGGATTTCAGCGATGTCGAGTTGTCGAAAAACGGTTTGCTGACGATATTGCAACGCATTCAAGGTTGTTTTTTCGACAGCGATTTTGGTTTGAAGGCCGTTGGTGTGGTGCTTTCGTCTGATAACACTTCGTTGCATGCGATTGCCGATCAAGTGCTTGTTCCTGCGGAAAAGCGTTTTTCTGAGTTTGTTGAACGCGGTATGAAAGCCGGAGTGTTCCATAATGGATTGGATCCGCAATTCCTATTCAGCACGATACTCGGCTCCATGCTCGCCTGTAAGGCGTTGCATGGCGACGCAAGTATTCCTTGGCCTGAGAACATGACGGCTGTTCTGTGGCCCGTTATGGCCGTCTGAAAGGCATTGCAGAGCAGAGTTGCACTAGTAGTATCTGAAACTAATAAGCGCCCCCGCTACGGCCTTTAATCACTCTTTGAGTGAGGCTGTAGCTGAGGCGCTCATTGTACGTTTGCAGACTTTTCGCCGCTACTGGCCCTATTGGATTGACGCTTCCTGACGGGCCACGTCCAACGCCTTGTTGAACGCTTCCGACGTCCAGCTGGCACCGGCCACCTTGTCTACCTTGAGGTCTTTGAGAGGCCTGCCGTCCACCACGCCGTTGATGGCTTCGGCGAACGCATTCTGGTGCTTTTTGGAGATGGACGTGAACGGATGCCCGATAACCTCCACATTGGTGACAGTCTGGTCTTTGACCGTCACATGCACGTCGATGGTGTCTTCGCCCACCGGCCCGTACTGGCCGTTGATCGAGTAGGTACCGTCGGCGTAGTTGCCGGTGTCTTGCTTGTCGGATGTAGTGCTGTTCGGATCGTCGGCATGGTTTTTGTCGTCCGTATCCGCAGAATCGCCGGAGTCGGTGGCGCTACCGCTGTTCTTTGAATTTTCTTCCTGCGATTGCACGCTTTCGCCGGAATTTCCGGCATATTCATCGTCCATCGGCGTCGCCGTGGGTTCGCCGCATGCCGACAGTAATGCAAGGCTTGCCGCAGACAGCGCGATTACTTTGATCGCATTCGATGATTCGTTGCTCATGTTCGCTCCGTACGATTCGTCAGTGCTATGGCTTGGATTATTCGGCTGATTTCAGCTTATTCCTCACCGCCGGTTTTCGCGGCTTTGGTCGGGTCGGCGAAGCTGATGGCCGTCTCGCCATTCTGTGCGCCTTCCGCAGTGGAACCGGTGTATGCCGGCTTGCCGCCCGACTGCTCATAGGTCTTCCGTGCGGCCTCATCATTCCACTTCTCGCCGACGAGCACGCCATGGTTGAGCATAATCTCACGCTGGGCACAAGATGCGACGAGCGCATCATGGGTCACGACGATGATGGTAGTGCCCTGCTCGTGCAGCTGACGGAACAGGTCAAGCACGATTTTCTCGTTCTTCTCATCCAAATTGCCGGTCGGTTCGTCCGCAAGAATCAGTTTCGGGCAATTGATGAGCGCACGTGCGATGCACACGCGCTGCTGTTCGCCGCCGGAAAGCTGGCCGGGCAGATGGTGGGCACGCTCCTTCAAACCGACGCGCTCCAACGCTTCCAACGCCTGCTGCTCGTTGACTACGGAATGGTAGTACTGTGCCACCATCACGTTTTCCACAGCCGTCAGATGCGGTACCAGATAGAACTTCTGGAACACCAATCCGATCATGTTCTTACGCACGTCGGCAAGCTGCTTGGCGTTCAAATCCTCCAACTTGCGGCCTTCCAGCATGACGGAACCCTTTGAAGGCGTGTCCATGCAGCCAATCATGTTCATCAGCGTGGTTTTGCCGGAACCCGACGAACCGACAATCGCAAGCCATTCACCTTGCGGAACGGTCAAAGTCAAATCGTCGACGGCACGCAAATCGCCGTAAATCTTGGAAATATGATCCAATTCAAGCAACGTATTCAACGTATTCTCGGAACTCATGATTATTCCTCCCTCAAAACGATGGCGGGGTCGATACGGGTTGCGCGGCGAACCGGCGGAATGGATGCGATGACGGCGATGAGCACGCTCAACAGCAGCGAAGCGACGCCCAACAGCCAGTTGAAGCCGATGGCACGCTCGAATACGGACACGCACAGCACGCGGGCCAGCAGGTAGCCGATAGCAGTGCCGATCAGGCCGCCAATCAGTCCGTAGATGGCGGATTCCACATAGAATTCAGTGCCGATGGCCTGCGACGATGCGCCCAACGCCTTGCGCAAGCCGATTTCGTTGCGTCGCTGAGACACGATGGAACTGATGGTGGTGCCCACGCCCACAAACGTCAGCACGAGCACGACCAGCGACACGATCCAGAACAGGGTTTGCAGCATGGCGATGATACGAGTGTCGGAGGAGGTGATTTTGGTGACGGTCTGCGCTTTCACACCGGTTGACGGATTCGCATTAATCGATTTGACGACGTCGTTGAGTTCGCTACCTACCGCATTGACGGAATATTCGATCACGTCCGCACCGCGTTTGGAACCGGCCAGTTTGGCCACGTCAGCGTTGACCGCGTAGACGATTTCGTCTTCGCTGCCGCCCGTATCGACGATGCCTCCGACACGGAATTCAGTGCCGGTGTTCTCCATAATGTCGGACGAAACACGGCCATTTTCCGTGGCTTGCGCTTCGGTTTGGCCGAGAGCGCCGGAATCCTGCGCATCGTCGGATGCGCGGTAGCCGATGGTTACGGTCGAACCGATGGAGACACCGAGCGCGTCGGCCACATCACGGCCGAGCATCACATTGCCTTCGCTAGGCCAGTCGCCGGTTACGTTCCAGTGATGGTTAAGCGCCTTCACGTCTTTGGTTGTGATGCCGGCCATCGTGTATGGCGCCGAGTTGATGCGCACGCTTTCATACCGGTAGGCTGCGGAACGGGCGCTGTATGAGCCTTTCACCATCTGGTTCAACGCTTTGGCGGTATCGGTGTCGATTCCGCTGGACTTTTCACTCGATTCGGACGGCGTGACGATCAGGTTTGCGCCGTACGCACGCATTTCCTCGTTCATCTGCTGCGGTACCGCAATACATGTCGCCGCAAGGCAGAATAGCGTGGCAGCGCCCACCATGGATGCGATCACGGCCATAACGGCTCGTGAACGGCGGCGGAACACCGCGCCCCACAGCATGGTGAAGAACATCTTGCGATTAGTCATCTCATGCCCCTTACGGACTGTCTTGAACTCAGCGGCCATGCAAGACCTCCGCAGGTTTGAGTCCCAGAATCGAACGGATCGACGAGAACGAGGCGATCAGCACGGTAAGCGTCAGCAACACAAACACCAGCACAAACACCATCGGACGCATCGTAATGCCGGAACCGAATACCACGTGTCCCACAATCTGCGCAACACCGGAACCCAACAGCGCACCGACAATCGCACCAATCAACGAAATCACAGCCGTCTCAGCGAGCATCAGGCGAGAAACCGCACCATCGGTGGCACCAATCGCCTTCAGCAACGCCAATTCGGAACCGCGCTCACCAATCGAGGCGGCCATCAGGTTCGCCACTGCAATAGCGGCCGCAACCAACGAAAGCACGGTCATCAGCACCATCACCGCCTGCGTTTTCTGCAGCACATCGCCCTGCAATGCGGCCACCTGACGCACCTGCTTGGCTACGGAACCGGGAATAACCTCTTCGATCTGGTAGGCGATGGACGAAGGGTACGCGGTGCAATACCATGTTTCCCACTCGTCTTGTGTAAGCGCATTCGGATTCTTCGACGCCTTACGCGCCAAATCATTGTCTGGCGTGGTCAGAGCCTTGACTTCGATCTTGTCGATGGAATCAGGCAGATTCGCAAGCACCTGCGCGGTGGATGACGGAATGTACATCGCATTGTTGTCGCTATCGCCGGAATCGTAAATGCCGGTGATGGTGATCCGCTGCTTGTTGCGGCTGCCGTCGGCGGTGGTTTTGTAGAGGGTTACGGCATCTCCCTTGGTTACGCCGAGTTTGGATGCGAGCGTAGTGCCGATCAGGCCTTGCGCGCTATCGTCTTTCGGCCAGGAGCCGTCAAGCTTCCACCACGAACGCATGCCGTTCATGCCCGCCACCGTAGATTCGCCGGAATCCATATGCAGGGTCTTGGCGAACCATGTGCCCACGATCGGCACGCTGGAAGCCTTGCAGGAGCTGGAATCCACTGATTCGGACGCGCAGTTCACGTCAGCATGGATATTAAGTTCGGGGGCGAAATTCGTGATGTTGAACGCCCAGAAGATGGTTTTGATCTTCGGTGCGTCCGATTCCTTCAAAAATGTGGTCGGATCGGATTCGGAAGTGCCGGAAGCGCTGCTATCCGCGTCACCACCCGTGTTGTACAGGTCGTTGACCACGGCATCAGCCTTGGGCTGCACGGTGATGTTGGAACCGTACGTCGACAGTTCGGCGTTCAGCTTGTCTCCAACGTCGAACACCACGCCCAGCATGGCCACGCTGACCGTAGCCGACAGGCACACGGTGACCGCGATCAGCAGTCTACGTTTGAACTGTCTGCTGAACGAGCGGAAAATCATTCGAAAAAAGAACATGACTACCTCTTTCCGCTCACTGGAAATGCGTCGACAATGCGTCGAGCGTCGAAGTTTGGATTACGATTTTGCCGGATTCAACCTGATAATCAAACGGCACAGGATTGCAGCCGCCCTTGAATCCGATAGTGGCGAGGTTGATGGCGACATCGCACTTCTTGCAGATGATCTTGCCATCCTTCTCGTAATAGCCCGCGTCACCGCAGTTATCACAAGCATCAAGACCGACACCGTACGCTCCACCATTCTTCTTGATGATAATGAAACGCATCACCGTGCCGTCTTTCGCCTTGTATTGGAAGCGATGCAGATGACCGTCGTTGATTTGGCTGAATTTGATGGTGGCCACACCGTCGCTCAGCGAATAATCCTCAGGCGGAGACAGCGTAATAACCTTCTTCGTTTGTGCCACACCATACGTGAGCGCGAACGTGATGCCAATCATCGCAACAAGGCTCCATGCGCCGGCCGCCTTCGCACGGCGACGGAACGCGATATGAGATCGCGCAATGGCCTCGTTTGCGCCTTCCGGTTTGATTTTGAAGCCCATCACAATGCTGGCGACCACCGGAATGATGAACACCAACACCATAGCAATGACCATATGGCGCTGATGATTAATGCACCACACCAACGCCAGGAACGCTTCCGTAGGGAAATGAACGATGCGCTTGGACTGCAGAATCTGCGCAAGATCAGTGAAATGCGAGACAAACAGCAGCGCAATCAGCAGCAGCACAGCCGTAGTGAACGACCAACGAATCGCAGTGGAACGCATCGTACGGAAAATCAACGCCGCAACAATCGCAGTGGCCGCACCCAATGCGAAACCAAGCGCACGAAGCAGCATATCCGAAGTGAAAATCGGATCTCCCGGCTCCACGAAAATCGTCAAACGCAAAATCACATCAGGCAACGCACGGAAGGTGGTGGCGGCAATCGCAAGAGCGCCAATCGCATTCGCAATATCGAGCAACGCGCGATGATCATGCCAATTCGTAGTGATGCGACGCGCGAACAGCACAATAACGAACACTGCGATATCGAAAATCACACAACACCACAACGTGGGGTAATTGACGAACGTACGCTGATTGATCACCGCGGACGCACGCAACGCGGCGAACACAATGGCACCCGCGAATCCAATAATGAAGCCCGCAAGACGCCAGTACGCACTCAACGGCTTGTCACGCCCCTCACCGACCGTGAGCATCACGTTCAGCGCCATAATCAGCAAAGCCGGTGCCAGCGTTCCCTGCAACACCGTGACGTACTGCGTCAGCATCTCACACCTTTCGTTGTATATCCCTGTCAAAGCCTAGTGAATTCGGCACGCAAAAGGAACCCCCTTACCAAGATTCCCAAAAAAGCGCGTTATCTCCCAAAAGCGTATCCCCTAAAACGCAAGAGAGCGGTTGCTTGGATGGTTGTTCGACCGTAGGCTCGGCCGAATGGCCTTGAGTGCGTCGAACGACTATCCAAGCAACCGCGAACGCCGTACCCATATTCGCGCTACTTACATACGTTTCGCGATACGTGAACGGCGTTAACCACGAGTTGAATCTCAACATGAATTCAGGCTTACATCCAAACCGTTTCGCTTGGCATATGCCGGAACTCGAGTTTCAGATCACCACTCCTGCGGGGTGTAGTTCCAATCCGGGAAGGTGACCTCGATCGGCTCGGTCCAGAAGCGGCCCTTGACACCGGTCTCCGGATCAACGTGCAGCATCCAACCCTTCTTCTCCGGAGATTCGATCTTCAGCACGAGCTTGTAAGAGCCGGCCTTGTCGAGCTTGACGTTGGCGCCGTAATGCGGGCCATCAGAGGCGTTCATCTGCATGAAGGTGCCGGAGCCTACGGACTCGTTGGACGTCTTGTCGATGATGTCGTAGTTCACGGTGAGGTCCGGCACGAAATCGCCCTTGCCGTAGCCGAGCTCAGTGCCCTTCTTGTTGGCGTGGATGTCGGCTTCGAGATGGAAGCTCGCGTCGGCGGCCTTCAGGCCCATGCCGGACGGTTCCATGTCGATCGGCTGGAAGTACACGGCGTTGACGGTCAGCGGGCCGACTTCCTGGTCGGAATGGTTCTCATCGACCTGGATCTCCTCGAAGCCCGCGCCGGAATCGCTGGAGCTGGAGTCGTCGGCGCCCTTGGTCTCCGACGTGGAGGTGCTGGACTTGCCGCTGGATGCGGCATTGTCGGAATTGCCGCATGCGGACAGGGAGAAGGCCATGGAGCCTGCCAACAGGATGCCGAGCAGGGCGGCGATCTTCTTATTCTTCATTGTGTTCTCTTCCTTTTCTTTGGTTCCTTGAGGAACGTTGGAAACTTATGGAAATCTCTAAATCTTTACTTGTGATTATTGATTGGCGCTTACTTAGCCTGTTCCACCTGCGCGGCCAACTTCATCCTGTGTTTCTTGATGAAACCGACCACGAACAGCACAACCACCGCGATCGCGGCAATCACCTGCGCCGTAATCGTTTCGATGTACGGATACAAGCCGATCCAATCGTTAGTTGGCACAGTGCTCAAGTAGGTGCCTTCAATAAGATCACCCTCGATGAGCGCATGGATGCCGCCACCCGCGAAAATGACAACCAATACGGCCATCAAAATCGAAGTTACGAGGAAGAACGGGCCGATCGGAATCTTCACCGAAGTGAATCGCAGAATCAGGAAGATGACGATCAGCACCGCGGCGGCGGCCAGACCGCCAACCCACATGCCGTGCGCATCCTGGCTCATGGAGTAGATGGACTCGTAGAAGATCACCGTTTCGGCACCCTCACGGAACACGGCGAGGAAGCTCAACATGGCA
Source organism: Bifidobacterium catenulatum PV20-2 (assembly GCF_000800455.1). Classification (NCBI taxonomy): domain Bacteria; kingdom Bacillati; phylum Actinomycetota; class Actinomycetes; order Bifidobacteriales; family Bifidobacteriaceae; genus Bifidobacterium; species Bifidobacterium catenulatum. The sequence goes on along the minus strand of NZ_CP007456.1, from coordinate 157,384 downwards.
AGCGAGGCGATCATGCCCAAGCCCAAGCCCTGACCGGATTCGACCTTGCTTTGCGCGCCGGCCACAGCCGCTTCGGTCTTGTTCCTGATGTAGTTGTTCCACGCTTCCACAGAGCTCTTGTTGAGCATCCAGTTGCTGGTCCACAGCAGCATGAGGGTGGCGATAAGCGCACACACGCCTTCGGAAATCTCCTGAATCGGGCCGGAACCGCCGAACAGGAACGTGAAGAGCACGGCGACCAGACCGGAGCCGGCCAGACCTGCGACCACACCAAGGTAGATCCACTTGACGAAACGCTTGTTGCCGGACTTCACCAGGTAGGCGATCACTGCGGCCACCACCAGCAGCGCTTCGAGGCCCTCACGGATCAGAATGAGGAACGCCTGCCCGGCGGAGCTGGTGACGAGTTTGGTGAAGCCGTTGACATTGCCGGACGCACCACCGTCGAGGATGGCCGCGTCTTTCACAAGCCAGCTTTTCAAATCGTCGACGAGCTGCTTGATTTCCTTGTCGGAACCGCCGTCGCGCATGGTCTTGCGAGTCATCTTGAACTGGTATTCGACCTGCGAAACACGATCGCCGGCAATCGCATTCATCACGTTCTTTTCGAAGCCGAGCTTCTCGTAATACTGGTAGTACGCGTTGTTGACCAAAGCGGAGCCTTCATCGCCATTGCCAGAAGTGGCCGCCTTGTATGCCTTGTCGAGAATGGCGGTCATTTCGCTGGCAACCTCACTCCACGTGCGGTCGCCTTTGCCTTTGGATGAATTCTTCTTGGCCGCGTCGAGCTTCTTGCGCTCTTCCGCGGTTTGCGCGGCACGCTGCTTCGCGTATTCCTTAGGATTGGCGAGGTCTGCGTTCGCGTCGAGCGTTTGCGCGGTTGCGTTGATTTCGGCGGTCAGCGCGCCGATTTTGGCTGCGATGGCGTCGCCTTGGTCCCGCTGGTAGGCAAGACCTTCAAGATCGGTGAATTGCTGTAGCAGTTCCTTCTGCTTGTCGGCGCTGATGGTGTCGTTGACGACTTTCGAGAAGTTGGATGCGTCGTAACCGATCCAATGCGCGGTCTGGAAATCGGTGCCAGCCTGACCGTAATTGCCGTCATTGTAGTCTTTTTCGGCAGTCGCAAGCTGGTCTTCGATGTTCTTCGCAGCGGCAGTCCAGGAATCAAAATTCGTTTGACCGTCATCGGCGGCGGACGCCGACTGCGGGACTACGGTAGTCGCGAAAAGCGTGGCCAACGCGATCATCAAGGCCGCAATGAACGCGACAAGGCGACCGAACACACTTGTAGCCCGCTGCGTATCGCAGGATGACATAAGACCGCTTCCTCTCTCAGCCGTTCATAATCCGATTCACGAGTGCGCCACCTTTGCCATACGCACAGTGCGCACCGACTTCACAAGATAGAACGAAAAAAATCGAAATAACAGTCTTGATTTTTTGGCAGTTTTGTTGTAAACACCCACAAAACGATGGAATTCCGCCATTCTTATTTTCTGTAATCCGCGCGTGTCATCTCACATAGTGGCACACTCGCAGCATGCTTGTTGAATTCGACGCGCCGGAATCCGCCGCCATCTGTATGGGACCAGTCGAAACGGAGCGTCATACGATAAGCGAGATGCGCTATATGTGGCAGATTCCTGGCCTCACGAAAAACAATATGCGCTATATGTGGCACTTACCCTCATCCAACCATACCTAAGGGGGTGCAAATGACACCCTCCAAAACCGGTTGCCCAATGAAATCTGCCACATATAGCGCAGATCACTTTTCCAAGACCGGAAAAACTGCCACATATAGCGCAAATCAAACAGGTCAACAGGCATCCCCTCTACAAGGGGCCGCCACCCATAAGCGAGATACACGCGTCAGACGTTCCGCAGTCAGGCGCCCGTATTGACGAAACGGGCACATCAGGCCTCACTCTCAACGAACGAACGCGCTAGCATCAGGAGTATGGATGCTTCCGTTTCGCTCGCGCAGCGCATGCCCTACACCACCGCTTTTCCCAAGGCGTTCGGCACCGGCTTGCTGATTTCGACCGCCCGCCCGGTTTCCACGGGCCTGCGTGCCAACATGGAACGACTCATCGACGGATACGAGCATGTGCTTTCGCGATTCCGCGCCGATTCGCTGGTTACGCGCATCGGGAACGCGGAGCATGGCGGACATTTCGATTTTCCCAATTGGACCGGCCCACTGTTTGATTTGTACGACGCACTACACGACGTCACACACGGTGCAATCGATCCGTGCGTCGGCGAGGATTTGATTCGACTTGGGTACGATGCGTCGATGAATTTCACGGTTACGCAGGATGCACCCAAACATTTGGGTGCATTACGCGGACGTTCCGTTTGGGGGCACGATGTGGAACGTCATGGAACCACGCTGGTTACACACGATCCAGTGCAGTTGGACTTCGGCGCATGCGGCAAAGGCTATCTCGTTGATTTGCTCGGACACATGCTGATTCAAGAGAAATCAGCAGATTGGGACGATTTCTCAGGCCCCGCGAGCTCCTCAACCCAGCACCCTAATCAGGTCAGCTATCCCAACCAGAATCACTTCTCCTCACAGCCGCCACAATTTGTTATTGATGCGGGGGGTGATTTGTTGGTTCATGCCGAACAGACTATTTCCGTTGCGCTTGAGGATCCGGAAGATCAATCCCGCGCGATCGGCGTCGCACATATTGCGAACGGTGCGTTGTGTGCGAGCGCACCCAGCCGACGCCATTGGAATATAGCCATCAACGAATACACCCAAATCGCCATTCATCATCTGCTCAATGCCATCGACGGACTACCCGCGCAACAAACCGAAGCCAGTTGGACGTACGTTCCCAGCAGTTCGCAATATCTTAATAATTCGCATGATACCGCCAATGCAGCAGAGCCAGCAAACGCGACGCTCAGCCTCGCACAAAACTATCCCACCGCTGTTGCGGACGGTCTGGCTACGGCCCTATTCGTTTCCGATGCGGCGCAACTGCAGAGCACGTTCAATTTCACATGCGCAACATTGAACGAATCTCGCCAAATCTCAGCCAGCAATGACTTTCCCGCCGAGCTTTTCCTGCAATCCGCATCACGGCCGCACACCAGCCCAAATCTCAAATCTAAAGCCGCTTTTTGAGATATTCACCCAAGTGCGGCACCGCAATCGCCAGTTTGCCATGCCCTGCAGTACGAACAACCTGATCTTTGATCAGTGCGGCGCGGTATTTATTCACCCAGCTTCGACTACGGCCCGTCCGAAGTTCAATGTCGCTAACTGCAGTAGCATCGGGAACATCAACCGCCATTGCCTGCAAAAACTTCAATTCCGGCGATTTCAAGCCATCCAAAGCCGGAGCACAAACGGCATCGTCAAAAGCCACCTGCGCATCCGCAATGCCCGCATCAACATCACCCGACGTGATTTTCGACGAATGCCGCCGTTGCGCCGACTGCCACATGTAGTACCCGACGAGCTGCACCATGTACGGGTATCCGTCACTCGCTTGGGCGGCCTTCCACGCATCGTCATCGCTAATCGTTTTGCCGGAATCGACAACGGACTCAAGAAAAGCGTTCTTGACGTCCAATAGCGGAACATTGTCAAGCTTGCATTGCACAGCTCTGCGAAGAAATGTGACGACATCATCATTGATGAGATCGTTGACGATCGACGGAAGCCCTGCAAACACGATGGCGATACCCTTTTTCTCGCTATCCGGTACGTTGGTTTCATCGATAGAAGTAGTGACGTGCTGCACGGCGGTGGCGATGGTGACAAGATCGTCAAGCGAGGCCGCTTGCGTTTCATCAATGGTGATAAGAATGCCTTTGCCTTTGCCTATTTTGCTGCTTTCCAGTCGCTTGGCTATCGCGTTACGCAGGTTCAACGGCGACGCAGGTGGCGAAATGGCGATTGATCCCAGGCTTGCTCCCGCAACTCCTGCGATATTCACGGAAGGATTCAGACTTGCCTGATTAATGCGCAAATTATGCGAATCAAGCGCCTCGATAAGACGTTGCGCCACACCGGGAGATGCGGTTTCGGAGATGGTTTCCCACTTGCGATCGGCCGCAATACGCCGGAATTCCGTGAGCAGTACTGTTTTGCCAAAACCTCGTTGGCCAGTGACCAGCATGATTCGACCGGGAGCGCCGGCACCGTTGTCAAGCGCTTCCGCGAATTGTTCGATGGCAGATTCACGACCGACCAGCACCGGAGGCATCTTGCCTGCGGTCGGCTTGAATGGATTCATTGCCATGAGCTGTCTTACCTCGACTTTCGCATGAATACTACGCACGACTGTGTACCAATGTACACGAAAGTGTACCGATGTATACGAATGTGCACGAAAGTGTATGGATGTGCATGGGGAGGACGAACTGGCAGCGTAGGCAGAGCAGCGTAAACGGCACAAATGACAGGAGCCGCACATCTTTGGGAAACGTGCGGCGCCTGCGAATCAGTCCGACCGGCACTGGCCAGTACAATCGGTCTACCGCTAGCCAGCACAGTGGCCGACACGGCGAATCAACCGACTTTCCTTACCAGTCGGCCCAGCAGGTCGGTCGACTTAGAAGATCAGTCGATCAACGTGAACTGGCTGTTATAGATGTCGGCGTAGAAGCCGTTCTTGGCGAGCAGTTCTTCGTGGGTGCCGCGCTCCACAATGTCGCCACCGTTCATCACCAAAATCATGTCGGCGTCGCGGATGGTGGACAGCCGGTGCGCGATCACAAAGCTCGTGCGACCCACCGTCAGCGCGTCCATCGCCTTCTGAATCAGCTCCTCGGTACGGGTATCCACGGAGGACGTGGCCTCGTCGAGAATCAGAATCGGCGCGTCCTCAACCATGGCGCGAGCGATTGTCAGCAGCTGCTTCTGACCTTGCGAAAGCGAAGCCTTGTCGTCGAGCACGGTGTCGTAGCCGTTCGGCAGAGACATGATGTAGCGGTGCAGACCGACGGCTTTGCAGGCGGCCACAATCTGCTCGTCGGTAACGCCCGGCTTCGAGTATGCGATGTTTTCACGCACCGTTCCACAGAACACCCACGTGTCCTGCAATACCATCGAGAACTGGTCGTGCACATTCCAACGCGGAACCGACTTGGTGTCGACGCCGTCGATCGAAATCGTGCCGCCGGAAATCTCGTAGAACCGCATCAGCAGGTTGACCATCGTGGTCTTGCCGGCACCGGTCGGACCGACGATGGCCACCTTCTGGCCGGCCTTCACCGACGCAGAGAAGTCGTGGATGATCGTCTTGTCCGGGTCGTAGCCGAACTGCACGTGGCTGAATTCCACATCGCCACGCACCGGTTGCGGTTTGCCGTCCACACCGACACCCAGCAGTGCTTTCTTGCCGGATTCGTCGGCCAGTTCCGGCTCTTCCAGGAAACCGAAGACGCGTTCGGAAGCGGCAGCGCAGCGCTGCAGGTTCTGGAACGCCTGTGCGAACTGGGAAAGCGGTTGCGTGAACAGGCGAATGTACATCATGAACGCCACGATCACGCCAAATTCGATTTTGCCGTCCATGGCCAACACCGCGCCGACCACGCACACGACCACGTAACCAAAGTTGCCGATGAAGTTCATGAGCGGCATCATCAGGCCGGAGAGGAACTGGCTCTTCCAGCCGGAGACGTACAGATCATCGTTGTATTTCTCGAACTGTTCGATGGAGTCCTCTTCGCCGCAGTACGCCTTGACCACGGTGTGGCCGGTGTACATTTCCTCAACGTGCCCGTTCACATCTCCCAACGCGATCTGCTGTCGGGTGAAGTACTTCTGCGAGGCGACCATGATCACGCCCATGACCACCAGGCCAAGCAACGCGGAACCGATGGCGCACAGCGTCATGATCACGTTGTTGTAGAACATCATGATGAGCGCGCCGACGAACAGCGTGATCGAAGTGATCAGCGATCCGACCGACTGGCCGAGCGTCTGGCCGATCGCGTCCACATCGTTGGTGATGCGGCTGAGCACATCGCCGTAGCTGACCTTGTCGAAATATTTGAGCGGCAGGCGATTAATCTTCTTGCTGATCGCCTCACGCAGCTCCTGCGCGGTGCGCTGCGTAACGTTGGCCATCAGCCAGCTCTGCAGGTAGCTCAGCAGCGCGTACCCAACATACAGCGCGACAAGCAGCCATGCGATGTGCGAGACGGCATCCATATCGATCGAGTGCATGACCGGCCTGCCATGCACCATGGCAGGCAGCCCCTTCGTGATCTCGTTGGTCATGTCTTTGAGCTTGTCCGGTCCGACAATCTGGCAGATCGTGCCGGCCGCACCCAGAATCAGGGCGAAAATCATCACAGGAATGTAGTGACGGCAGAATTTCGCCAGTTTGCTCATCACACCGCCGAAATCCTTCGGTTTTTCCACGGGTCCGCGAGAGCGTCCCATTGGTCCTCTTGCCATGTTGGTCCTCCCCTTCAGCGATTCAACTCGTCTTCGCTCAACTGCGACTCGGCGATCTGCCGGTACACTTCGCAGTTGTCGAGCAGTTCGTGGTGCGTACCTTGGCCAACGACTTTGCCGTCGTCGAGCACGATGATGCGGTCGGCGTTCATAATGGTGCCGATGCGCTGCGCGACGATGAGTTTCGTGGAATCCTTCGCTTCCCGTTCGAGCGCGTCGCGTACGGCGCGATCGGTCTTGAAATCAAGCGCGGAGAAGGAGTCGTCGAAAATCAGGATTTCCGGATGACGGTAAACGGCACGTGCGATCGACAGGCGCTGTTTCTGCCCGCCCGACACGTTGGAGCCACCTTGCGCAATGCCGGAATCGTATTTCTTGTCTTTCTTGTCGATGAATTCCGTGGCCTGTGCGACTTCACATGCCGTCTTCACGTCGGCATCGTTGCGTTCCGTATCTCCGTACGCGACATTGCTGGCAATCGTGCCCTTGAACAGGAACGACTGCTGCGGCACATAGCCGATCTTGTCACGCAACGCCTTGAGCGTGTAGTCGCGCACGTTAACGCCGTCGACGAGAACCTCGCCTTGCGTGGCATCGTAGAAGCGCGGCACGAGGTTGATGAGAGATGATTTTCCGGAGCCTGTGGAGCCGATGAACGCGACCGTTTCGCCCTTCTTGGCTGTGAAATTGACGCCTTCCAACATTGCTTGACGAGAATCGGGGTAGGCGAAGCTCACGTTGCGGAATTCGATTTCGCCTTCCACGCCAGGCTTGCCGGCGGTCTTCACACCGTCGGCGACCATCGGATCGGTGTCGATGACTTCGAGCACGCGCTGCGCGGACACGTCGGCGCGCGGCCAGAGCACGAACACCATGCTCAGCAGCAGGAAGCTCATGATCACCTGGATGGAGTAGCTGGAGAACACCACCATGTTGGAGAAGGTGGTGAGCTTGTCGAGCGCTTCGGCGGCGTCGATGAGGTAGGCGCCGATCCAGTAGACGGCCAGCATCAGACCGTTCATGACGGTGTTCATCAACGGCATCATGATGGCCATGGAGCGGTTGGCGAACAGCTGGGTCTCGGTAAGTTCCTTGTTGGCCTCGGTGAACTTGTCTTCCTGGTACTCCTCGGCGTTGTATGCGCGCACCACGCGCAGGCCAGTGAGGTTCTCGCGCGCCACGAGGTTGATATTGTCGGTCAGGCGCTGCATGGCCTTGAACTTCGGCATGACAAAGCTCATGATCACGCTGATCACCGCCAGCAGCACGGCTACTGCGATGCCAGTGGCGAACGTCCATTCAAGGCCTTTGTTCGCGATTTTGCACACGGCCCACACGGCCATGATCGGCGCTTTGATCAGCATCATCAGCCCCATGGTCACGAACATCTGGATCTGCGTGATGTCGTTCGTGGAGCGGGTGATGAGCGATGCGGTGGAGAAACGGTTCATTTCCGCCGGTCCGAAGCTTTCCACCTTCTTGAATTCGAGCGAGCGCAGACGTTGGCTGAATGACGCGCCGACGCGCGCGGCGATGAAGCCGGTGACGACCGCGCACGCCACCGATCCGAGCGAGACGAGCAGCATTTTGCCGCCCGCTATCCAGATATCACTCATTTCACTGCCCGGCGTTTCCACGAGCTGCGTGATGTCGGCCATGTAATCCGGTAGCGTCAGATCGAACCAGATCTGACCGACGATGCTGACCAGTGCAATGAGCATCTGGACTATCTCCGCTTTGGAGAGGTATCGCACAATGCGAAGCATGCTTGGTTCCTTCTCTTGTGTTGCGCTGTTTGAAGTTTGCTTGATTGATGAAGATGATTGAATTGGTGGATTGGTTGGGTTACTTGCGATTGATGACTTACATATGGTCCTATTGAATTGTCTTACAGTATTTAATTACTTATAGTGTAAGACAATCTCATATTCCTGTGTGTTACCTGAGAGCGATTCTTGGTTCGGTCGTATGCGCCTGACATGTGCCGTTCGCGACACACTCAAGGCCGTTTGGCCAAGCTTACAGTCGCGAACGGCACATGTCAGGCGCACGCTTACGAGGTGGGCAGTCCCTACGCAGGATCTTCAGATTCGGCTTTTGCGAAGGCTTGCTTTACTTCTTCGGCGGTGGGGCGAGGCTGTCCGGGGATGCAGATGGTCACGTATGTGGCAAATTCCTCGGTAAGATCCACGAATTCGCGCGTGCGACGCTCCCCCATCTGCGAAAAGACCCAGCAGACGGCGTCGCGCATATCCTCGCGCTGCTGCTTGGCCTTCGCCCGCCCCTGCTCGGTGAGATTCACATGCACGATTCGGCGGTCGTTGGGATCGACCTCTCGCTCCACCAAGCCCTTCTTTTCCAACGCAGACAATAGTGTGGAGATCCTGCCCGACGTGACCTTCAACGCAGATGCCAATTGCGACGGCGTTTGCGCGCCTTTAAACTCAAGCTCACGAATAATGAATGGCTCGCCCTTGGAATCACGCGATATCGCCTGCCGCATCTGAGACTTCTTGCCCCGGACCGCCTTCATCAGCTTGTCAAACGACTCCTGCTCGAAGCCCACGCTTCACCTCGCCTTATTCGATGCCCATCAGTGATATCTCGATAATATCTTTTACTGTAAACATTTTTTTCGATCGCAACATGCAAGTACAGGAAAACGCGCAAAAAGGAAACGAGAATCAGCAAGGAAGAATCGCGAGTTCTTCTTGAGTGAGCTGAAGTTGCGTCGCAGCGAAGGAATCGTTGATTTCCTGCGGATTGCGAGCGCTGGGAATGGTGAACAGACGTTCGTAACGGGTCAATTCCCACGCCAGCACCACACGCTGGTAGGAGCAACCACGTTGCGCGGCAACCGTGCGGAACGGATCGTACGCGCTCTGATCGAACGTATCGAGAAATCCACCGAGCGGCGACCAGCAGACGAACGCGAGTCCCAATTCGGCGCAATGCTCCATCGTATGTTCCGGATCGGGATGCGACGGCGAGAACTGGTTTTGCACGGCGACCAATCCGCTGCCGATAATGCTGCGCGCAAGGTCGATCTGCTCGTTATTCACACGGGAAATGCCCGCATATTTGATCACGCCTTCGTCGAGCAGCTGTTTCAACGCGCCGCATTGGTCTTCGTAAGGCACCGCGGGGTCGGGGCCATGCGAATACAACAGGTCGAGCGTATCGACGCCCAAGTGCAGTGCGGATTCCTTGGCGTCACGAATCATGGTTTCGGGGCGGGAGTCGGCAATCCAACCGTAACGGCTGCCTTCGGCCTGCAAACGCTGACTTTGCGGGCGACTCTCATCAGCACCCACCGCATGCGTGCCATCAGTGGCCGCGATGGCCTCGCAAGTACGGCGATAGCCGGTTTTGGTGGCGACGAGCACTTCATCTCTGGAGCCATTCCACGAAGCGAGCGCATCACGCACCAACTTTTCGCCGTACCCCAAATCTTCCGCAGTGCCGGTGCCAGGCTCGCTCGGCAGATAATATGACCAAGCCGTGTCCAAATAGCGAACACCCGCGTCCAAACCGGCATGAATCGTACGAATCGCAGTATCACGATCCGGGCGCCCCTCAATCGCCAAAGCCATTGTTCCCATGCCAAGCCGAGGAATCGTAAATCCTGCCAATTCGCTGTTCATCATCATCTTCCCCTTCCTTGCAAGCACGCTGTCAATTCACACATGTTCACATCAAGACTAACCCAACGTGAACCGGCGCAAGCTTGTCGGGCGCGTGCGCGAAGATAAAAACACAACCGAACGGGAGCCGAAAGGCTGAGAGGGAGCTCATAGAGCTTCGACCGAGGACTTGATGCGGGTAATGCCGCCGTAAGGAGACGGGTTGTTCACGCCGCAAAGCGTATCTCATCTTCCGTTCGCGATAACCGAATATCGCGTGATTAGGGTCACGGAGGGGCGCACCACCTCATAGGGTACGGTTCCTTCGGCGACCCTTTTTTCGTACCAGCACTGAGTGTCCGACTCTGCAGAAACGGACATTTAGAGACCAAAAATGAACCTCCGGATATCCGATTCACCAGAAACGGACATTTGGAGTGCAGGAAAGCATGTGTCACGACAGACACAGAAGGGAACCGCAATGATCATCAACGGTAAGGAAGAGAACATCGCCACGCCGGTCACCGTGGCCGAACTCATCGAAAGCAAGGGCCTGCGCACCGACCGTGTGGCTGTGGAGCTCAACGGTGAGATCGTGCCTCGCACCCAGCGCGCGCAGACGCAGCTCAAGGGCACCGATACGCTGGAAATCGTCACGTTCGTGCAGGGCGGCTGAACCACTTTCAAAGTTTCTTGCGATTACGACCGGCACAATACACGCGTAACAATCGCAAGAACATACAAAACACAACCAACCCGGCAAAAACAACGCACGAACGGAAAACGAGAATACGAGAACAACCATGACTTTTGAACCATCCGCATCGCAGGCACAGATCGACGCCCGCCAGCACGCTTTCGACAACCAGCCCGACCCGACCACGCTCGTCAGCCGCGAAGAAATCCGTGCGGCCCTACTCGACCGCCATACCGCAGCCACGCAAGACAAGCTCGACGCGGCGCACGTGGCCATTTGCGGCTGCGGCGGCCTCGGATCGACGATTGCAGTGGCGTTGACCCGCATTGGCGTCGGTCACCTGCATTTGATTGATTTTGATCGCGTGGATATGACGAATCTGAATCGTCAGCAGTATTTTTTGAAGGATCTTGGGCAGTACAAGACGGAAGCATTACGCAGTAACTTGCGTCAGATCAATCCTTTTATCGATATCACCATTGATACCGTGAAAGTGACCGACGAGAACGTGCCGGCGCTATTCGACAATGAGGATATTATTTGCGAAGCGTTCGACGTGCCGGAAAACAAGACGATGCTGGTGAATGCCGTGCTTGAGAATCTGCCGAATAAGAAGCTGGTGAGCGCTTCTGGAATGGCGGGATTCCGCAGTTCCAATTTGGTGAATACTCGTCGCGTTTCGAAGAATTTCTACTTCTGCGGCGACGGCGAAACCGCTCCGGTGCCGGGCGCTGGTCTGATGGCACCGCGCGTGGGTGTGGTCGCCTGCCATGAAGCCAATATGATCACTCGCTTGATTCTCGGCGAAGAAGACGCCTGACAGCGAAACGCAACCACAAACGCAAATCACAATCGCAAATCACAACGAATGACACGATACTGATCGCATAGTAAGGATTAACCATGAGCACCGAAAACACGATCACCACCGCGGAAAAAGACTTCGCGGCGGCACCGAACGCCACGCTCGACGAGCTGGTCGGCACCACCACGAACACCGCACTGCTGCCGGAACCGGATGCGCACGCGTATGACGAAATCGCCACCGGTGACGCCGATCCGTTGATCCTCGGCGGACATAAGTTCACGAGCCGCTTCATCCTCGGTTCTGGCCGCTACGATTTGAACCTCATCAAGGCGACCATTGAGAACGCGGGCACGCAGATCGTCACCATGGCGTTGCGTCGCTGCCGTACCACCGAAAACAATCTGCTCGATTACATTCCGAAGGGCATCACCATGCTGCCGAACACATCCGGCGCACGCAATGCCGAGGAAGCGGTGCGTATTGCACGTCTCGCCCGCGAAGTGTGCCAGACGGATTTCGTGAAGGTGGAAATCGAACATGAGGCGAAGTATCTGCTGCCCGACAATGAGGAAACCATCAAAGCCACGAAACAGCTGGCAAAAGAAGGCTTCGTGGTCATGCCGTACATGTTCCCCGATCCGATTGCGGCGAAGCGTCTTGAAGACGCGGGTGCGGCTTGCGTAATGCCGCTGGGCGCGATGATCGGCTCGAATAAGGGCCTGCGTGCACGCGATTTCATTGAAGTGACTATCAAGAACTCCAATGTTCCGGTGATTATCGACGCTGGTATTGGCCGTCCGAGCCAGGCTGCGGAAGCCATGGAAATGGGCGCGGACGCGGTGATGGCATACACGGCCATTGCTTCCGCCGGCAATATTCCGCTGATGGCACGCGCTTTCAAGAAGGCGATCGAAGCGGGTCGTGAAGCGTATTTGTCTGGCTTGGGCAAAGTTACGGAAGATCATGCCGTGCCGTCCAGTCCGACGAATGAGGCCGACTACATAGGCTGATTTGCACTGAATCCCATAATGGGGATTCGCGCAAAGACCATACTGAAAAGGGGCGTTTGCCGAACGTACGTGATGCACTCACGTTCGACAAACGCCCCTTACTTGTATCCTGCGTTACCCGCAAACGCTACCGCTGCAAGGCTTCCTTAAGATCGCGATTCTGGAATCGTTCGTGCAGCAGGCAATATCCGCCGAACGCAACCAGCCAAATCAGACCGGCGATCGCAGAACCAATCGTGTCCGTCGACAGGAACAACGTAACATACACGAGCACAAAGAACGCGATCGCAATCCAATCAAGCACCTGCCAAGCGGGCATGACGAAACCGTCCGGCAGAAAATCGCTGCTCTGACGATACCTGTGGTGGGCGAGCATCGTCAGCACGTAAATGAAAATCACCACGGCGCTGGCGGCCGAAGCGAACAGCACGAACGCGCCGGAAATACCCGGAATCGCGTTGATGATCGGGGAGAACAGAATCATGCAACCCGAAGCGACAATCGCCTTCGCAGGCACCTTGTGGTCGGAAACTTCAGCCAAACGAGCCATCGCAGGCGACTCGGAATCCGAAGCGAGCTGATACAAGTGGCGTCCGGCCGAATAAATCAGCGAATTCAACGCCGACGCAGCAGCCGTAATCACCACGAAGAACACCAGTGCGGCGGCCCAATCAAGACCCGCATATTTGAACACCATGATGAACGGCGAACCGAACGAGCCGTCGGAATTCTCGTGGAAATTGCGCCAGGGCACAATAGCCATGATCGCGATCAGTGCGCCCACGTAGAAGATCAGAATACGCATGATCAGCTCGTTCACGGCCTTCGGCAGCACCTCGCGCGGATTCTGCGTTTCCGACACCGTGACACCCACGAATTCAATGAGCTGGTAGGCGAAGAACACCATTTGGAAGCTCATGAAGAAGTTCATCCAACCGTTCGGCGCGAGCTGAAAGCCGTCGGTGATGTTCGTGAGGCTCACCGTGGCGCCCGACACCGTGCCGTCCACGCCTTCGATGTGCGTGGCGGGGTAGCTGAAGCCGATGACTAGCATCACGATGGCGGTGACGATCAGGCCGACGATCAGCGTGATCTTGATCATGGAGAACCAGAATTCCGCCTCGCCGAACACTTTCACCGCAATCAGATTGATACCAGTGAGCGCTACGAGGAAGCACAGTTCGATCAGCCACTTCCACGAGTTCAGATCTATGCCGAACGTGCCGAAGAACGTTACGAAATATGTGCTTACGGCGGTGATTTCGGTCATACCGGTCAGAATGAGCACGATCCAATACGTCCAGCCGGCGAACTTGCCCCACCCGCGGCCGAGATAGCGCGTGATGAAGTTGATGAACGTGTGCTGGCTGGGGTCGCTGTACATCATTTCGCCGATGGCACGCATCAGCAGGAACATGATCAGGCCGACGCCGATGTACACGAAAATGATGCTCGGGCCGGTCAGTGCAATCGACTTGCCGGAGCCTAGGAACAGGCCGGTGCCGATGGTGCCACCGATGGCGATGAACTGGACGTGGCGGTTTTTCAGGCCTCGCTCCATTTCATTGCTTTGGTCGAGGCTTTCGACGGATTTGATGTGCGCGGTTTCCGTCGCGTCGGACGTGCTTGTACCGGTTTTTTCGGTTTTCGTATTCCCAAAAGTCATAATGTTCACACCCTACCGCGGGAGCCGCACAATCTCCGCCATTGTTCGCACCGCGAAACACACCCATATGCCTTATATGTGGCAGATTCGCATCTTTTCCAAAACTAATTTTCACTATATGTGGCAGATCATCTTGAATGCAAGGTAGTTAGAGGGGGTGAATCACACCCTCTAACCTCTTTTTTCCGCAGGACTCTGCCACATATAGCGCAAACCATATTTGCCGCATGCCAGATGGGGGGCATCTTATGCAAATCGCGGGGTAGCCTGCCCGAAACTCCACATGTCAATCAAGCAGACGAATGGTTTTAGTTGTCAACGGTCGGGGATGGGATCGCCTTGTTGAGCTTGTCGAGCAAGGAAGCATTGGCACGTTCCAGCTCGTCGATGCGGCGGGCCTGCTGCTTGATGATGACAAGCGCCGTCTCGCTGTCAAGACCGTTGTCCGCACTGAGAGGTGCAGGCGGCACGGCGATGGCAGCCGTACCGGATGGGACGGGCACGTCAGCGGGTATACATCCCCTACCCGACACGTTCGCCCCGTCCAGCGGATGCGGAGCATTTCCAATATTTGCCTTATCGGGATTGACGATTCCTGCGATGTCGTCGAGTTTCTCCTTGCGCGTCACCGCATGAACATACAGGTTGACGAGTTCCGTAATGATTTCGCCGTTACTCATGTTACTGCTACCATTCACGGATTTGAGGACGGCAGCTTTCCAACGCGCCACACTTCGTTCTATACGCTTGTACCCAATCAGTTCCGGCGGCAATCCCGCCTCACGAAAGATTTTGGTCGGAGATTCCCCCGCAAGATATCGGATGGTGCACACCTGCTTGAAAGCGTCGGAATAGGTGATACGATTACGCGTCACATTCGCCACCGCCGGTAATCCCCGCAACAACTGAATCTCCTCGTCGCTGAATACTCCGCCGCCACGCACGGCAATACCTCCCCCGTCCTGTGTCTCCATTGCCCGCTTCTCATGGATATGCTTTGTGATTCTATGGCCCGCCTGCCGTACGACGCCCCCGTTTTTCCCCTCTCTTCGGAGACCGTCTGCGGCCGCCTTGCGCCCACGGTTCAGCTTGTTGCAACACGTCGCACCAACCCGCACTATCCCCTCGAAAAACATCCTCATCCGATGCGGATGACACCCCACAGAAGTTCCCGCGGGGCCGGGTCGGACCGTAGGACAGTCGGGTCACGGGCGCACGCAAAAGGGGCCAACCCGGTTGGATTGGCCCCTGCATAGCTTTTGACGTTACCGCCTTGCTGGTTTAGTGCATGCGCTGACGGCTCTTAACCGCAACGGTCACACCGACGCCTGCCACAAGCAGAGCCACGACGGTGAAGAGGGTCGTGCCCGCAGCACCGGTAAGCGGCAGCTGGGTGATGGACTTCACGTTCTTCACGGTCCGGGCAGTGGTGTTGACCAAGCCCCACGGATCGGAAGTGGCGGTCCTAGACAGAACAGCTGTGCCATTTTTGAAGGACACGGTAAAGCTCGGCTTGATGTCAAGGTAGACGTCGCTAGCACGATTAGTTTCCGTAACGGTGTAGGTCTTGGCGGCATCAAGACCGGTGAAGCTCAGTTTGCCCATGCCGTTAGTCTTAACATCGGCCGTTGCGCCCGAGGTAGTGGCGGAAGCAGCCTTCTTGTAAGAACCATCTTCCTGCTTCACGAAATACAGCACGGTGCCACCATCCTTCACTTGGAAGGTGACGTTCTCGATGCCCTTGCCGTCCGGATCGACCTTGGTGAAGTCGAATCCGACAAACCCAGTCTTGGCCTCAACATCGGTGCCGTAATTGTCAAGCTTGTTGACCACACCATCGGTGACGGAAGCCTCATCATTGATCATTGCGCTGAAGGTGACCTTGATGGTCTTGCCCGCATACTTGGACGGATCATTCACGGTCACATCGAAGGACGCATTCTCGCTACCGGTCACATCGAAGGTTGGAACAGTGAAGTCAGTAGCGACCTCATTAGCGGAAATCTCGACATCATCAGCGTAGAACTTGAAGGTGCCGGCCTTGATGGTCAGTCCCTTGCCCGGCTTATCGGTGAACTTGAACTCAGTCGGAGCCGGATTCGCGATGATGCCGGTCAGCGTGTAGGTCAGAGTGTCGCCGATGGCAACGGAAGCCTTATCGACCTCCTTGGTCTTTCCGGGGTTCTTAGTGTTCTTCATGTTCACGGTGGCACCGGCAGCCGGATCGGCTAGAACCTTCTTCGCAGTGTCAACGGTACCGGAAGCGACAATCATCGGGATTGCCTTGGTCACGGAGCCAGTAGCGACCGCAGAGTCAATGAACACATAGATGCCAGCCGGCAGGCTCACGGTAGCAGAGTATCCGCTCTTACCGGAGCCAGTCGGAGTACCAAATGTAACCGACTTGCCATCAACCAACTTGCTTTCGCTCTCCAAAGCATTGGCAAACTTGCGGGTTTTATCAGGAGAATTCCACGGACGCGTTGCGGAAATATCCAGAGCACCGGTATTCAGAGCGGCAGCCAGCTTATCCTGATTCTCAGCAACATGCACGCCAGCTGCCGTCAACGCGGAGTCAACGGCCTTCTTATTGGCGGAATTCGTCACCACACCGTAGGCAACATCCGCACCGGAACCATACTGGACATAATCGCCAATCTTGTATGCTTTCAGATTGGCGTTGGTCAACTGTTCAGCGGTTTCAGCAGTGAACGTGAACGTCGCGTTCGTCGTCACCGTTGTAGGAGTGTCATCGGCCTGTGCGCTGGCTGCACCCAGGGCCATGCCACCCAGCAACGTCGCCGCTGCGGCGATGCCTGCGAAAAGTTTCCTCATCTTCATGAGAATCCTCTCTTCCTTATTGTTTGATTACTTGTTTCTGCAATCGCGGGAGGCGGGAACCCAACTTGCTCCCGCGATCCGCAAATCTTGGATTATCGGTCGGAACGCCTTTAAGTTGGCAGACGTTCCGACCCCGTACAAGCGATTCAGACGAGTCGCTTCTTGCTGTTCCACACACCGGCAGCGCCGATGAGCAGCACCGCAAGCCCGCCGACCACACCGCCGACGAACAGCCACTGACGATCCGTCATCCCGCCCGTCAACGGCAGCGCCGACACTGCGATGTAGTGGTTGGTGAAAGCGACCGGTTGCGTACTGTCACTCTGCGATTCGGAAATCGTCTTGCCGTTGTCGTCCTGCACCTTGGTCACGGACGTTACGGAAGTCGTCCACGCACCGGCAGTGTTTTTGCTCACAGTCACCACGACCTTGTACTTCGCCTGCGAGTAGTGCAGTGCAGTGATTTTTCCCGAGTTTTCCGTCACGTAGTACGTGTATTCGGCGTTACCGGCGTTGTAGGTGATACCGCCGAAGGACACGGTATGGCCGGTCGAATCATGCTTTACCGTAACCGTGCATGACTGCTGATCCTTGCAGCTGACCGGCAACGGAGCATTGTTTTCCGCCTTCAACGTGAAGCTGAACTGGTCGGAATCCTTCCACTCACGACCGGTCAGATTCTTCTTCACCGAAATTGAGTTGCTTAGTGATACCGGCTTCAGCGTGTTGATGATGGTCGCATTCAATGTTCCCGCATCGGCATTGGAAGACCACACCATCTGCTTGGTCAAGTCGACATTGTTACCCGTATAGGTGACGTCATATCGGTCATCGCCGGTGGTTTCCACCACGGAATACGTGTAGCCGGGCACCAGCTTATCGACCGTTGTGGTCCAATTGTTGGTGGCGTTCAGCGTGATCGGATTACCGACGTTCTCCGCATCAGTAGTCGCACTGATTGCCTTGCGCTGCAATTGCACCGTCACGGAATCGGCATGCTCACCGCTGCCCTTCCATTGCTTGGTGATGATGATCTTGCCAAGCTTCACCTGCACCACAGGACGCGGATATTCGGCTTCGGTCCTTTCGCAGGATTCCACGCCGTTGACCTCGGTGAGCACGCAATAGTTCAGCTTCGCATCCTTGTTGGAATAGTAGCCTTGCTGCCCAGCGGATGCGTCTCCCGTATTCGCGTCTCCCTTATCCGGATAGTCGTTGCTCGCATGGTTGATATATGCGGCATCGCTTGGCTTGACTTTGAAGGAAACGTCGATGACATCAGTCTTTTCTGCGACGATGCCATCAGTACCGTCAGTACCGTTGAACGTCACCGTCACGGTGCGATGGTCGGGACTGTCGACGCTGTATGTGGCCTTGTATTCGCTCGTCGACATGGTAGTACTGCCGTTCTTCACCGTCACATATTGCGTGATGTCGGCATCGTTGGCTGCATTTGCGAACTCGACCGGATCCACCCACTGGGACAAGGTGTCGGTGATGGAGAAGACCTTGATCTTCGCAGAAGAGGTAATGGTGGAATAAATCTGGTCGAATGCTTTCGTCAGATTCTCAGCGTTCGTGCCGTCAAATTCCTTGCCGTCCACTGCACCGGCTTGATCGGCGAAATCAGCCATCTTCTTCGCATCAGTGGAAGTCTTCACCACATAGAGTGCAGCATCGTCACGCCTGTTAGCTTCAGCCAAGGCGGCAGCATAGTTATAACCTTTCCTATCACTGCTACCTGCACCATGCACACCTTTCGGCGTGGTTTGCCAGCTATCGTCAGGATTGCATCTATTCCCCCATCCACCGCACCCAATCGGGTAATCGGATATACGGTACGTCGGATCGCCATCCGACAGGAAGATGATGTGCTTCTTCACACCAGGGCGACCTTGTAGATCGTTTGCCTGCTTGAGCGCGGCCTCCCAGTTGGTGCCGCCCTCGGGGTTACCCTCCACGGCGCTGTTGATTCTCGAGACGTCTGTGGTGAAATTCTGCTTGATAGCAGCGTTAGTGCTGAATGTCACCACCGCCATCTGCACCTGTTGATCAGTCGGCAACTTTGAATTCTTGTCAGTCAGCAGTTTATTGGCGAGAGTCTCGACCGCGTTCCGCGCATTGGTGTCGCGGTTGTCTTCCTTCATACTGCCGGACTTGTCCATGACCAGCACAATGTCGGCCGGTGTGGCAGTGGTGACCGTGGATGAGGTGCTATCGCCGGATGCGGTCAGATACAGCGTGTACTCATCACCTTTTCCGCCATCGGTTTTCACGATGCTCTTGTTGTTCGACGGCTTCACATTGGAATTCACGATGGTTACATGACTCGTCTCGCCCACGGTGAACAAGCCGGTTTCGGCGTATGCACTATCGCCGCTACCCTGCTGCGTCATTGGGGAACCGTTCGCGGACACAGTGTAGTCGCTAGAGTTCAGCTCCCGCACCTTGTACATGGTGCCATCAGTGAAATTGTCGGATTGCACGCGGGCAAATTGTCCCTTGGCCAGCATTATCACACCGTTGTTTCCGGTCTGCGCATCGGACTGAATGACCTGATTGGTGTACACATTGTACACGCTGTATTTGCCCTGGTACGGGGTTGAGGAACCGTTGACGAACAGCTGGAATTGGAACTTTTCGTTCGCGTCGATGGTGCCTAGGGTTTCCTTCTCGATATCGATGGCCTTGGACGGCTTCACCGGCAGATTGAACTTGATCTTGCAGTTGGAACCGCCGTCGCCGCGTTCCAGATAGAAGAAGCTCAGATGATGTGTCTTATACGCCACGGGATCCCACGTCTTTCCCGCGTTTTTAAATGCCTGGGTGATTGTTCCGGCAGGAGTGTCTCCATGACTCTGCTTCTTGTCGTACTTGATCTCGCCGGTGGAGAAATTGATGCTGCCATCCAACGCCTGATGGATACCACCCAAATCAAGCACCAGCACACCATCGATGAACACCCACACATCATCGTCGCCGGTAAAGTCGAACACCATGTCCTGATTGTTGACCTTGCCGTCTTCCGGCATGTAGAACTCGGCGCCAAGATTCATGCCGAAAGAATATTTATTATGCTCAGTATCGCCTCCAAATGGAGCGAAGCAAGGAGTATCAGAATGGCTCGTACACTGCCGGTCGCTCAGCGTGAACTTGCTCGATGCCTTGTCATATGTAGCATTCTGGGAATCGGCGTCGAAACCATAATACCCATCCTTGTCCAATGTCAGCAGTCCGCCAGTCGGCTTGTAGTTGGTGACGGCTTTATCATCAGGCTTCCCGCCAAAGAGATAGTCCAATGATTCTGATCCCTTATCAGCCGCCATGGTCGGATAGCCATTTATCAGGGTTTTATTCACAATACCGGTGTATGCGCCATTGCCACCACCGACATATCCGTTATACGTTCCTGGATTGCCAACGTTCTTGAATTGCAACGTATGATTCTTATTGATGGTATAACGATCGTAATCATGCAATCCCAGGCTGATGCCGGCCTGCTGCTCCGGGGTCTGTTCGGCATTATCCGCCATCGCGGCGGAAGTGGTGGCGTAGCCCATGCCGCCGAGCATGGCAATCGCAATGATGACGGCGACTATTCGTTCAGCAAAGCACCTCTCGGGCTTTGCCTGTTGTATTCGCGCATGCCTCATCTGCTACCTCCCCTTACGCACCGTGTGCATGTGCACGATTCACATCTTCATCACCAGTCACGCATCCAGCCGACGCGGATACACTTCCAGCGCTCCAATTTTGAACAATAAAAGGAAAAGGGAATGGATATATACACCCTAAGCGCGGGAGATTCGGGGGTATGAAATAGCCTCGAAACCAAGTGATAACAACGTTTCCAGCTATCTACGCTACCCGAAATTCACATAAGCACGACGTACGACGGGGCAACATTATTCACATGTCCGTAACCGTACGGATGTCACCGCAGCATGCCAACGCAACAGCTAGCCACGTTTCGGCCACCAAGCCGCATGTCTGCGAATATGCCACGGCCGTCTACGCAGCCAGGCAAGCAGCATCCCCGACACGAGCACGCCAGCCGACACCGCAATCGCAATCAATCGCGCGTCCTTTGCCGCATTCCGTTCCTCGGGAACCACTCCAGGAATCGCGGAACGCACCGCCGAAACCAGCAACCGGTGGGTGTTCACCCCGTACGGCGTGCAGGTCATCAACGTCACCCGGTCCTCGCCGGGCACAATCTTCAGCTTCGAGGTGTCATTCGGTTCGATCACCGAAATGCGATCCACCTTGTAGCCGAGCGTACGGCCCATCACTTCGATGTAGAAGTAGTCGCCGACGCGCATCTCATCCAAGCGCGTGAACATCATCGCCTCGACCAGCCCACGGTGGCCGGTGATCACCGCATGCGTGCTCCGCCCGCCCACTGGCAGGCTGCTGCCATACAGGTGGCCCGCGCCGGAAGCGAGCGCCGACTGCGACGTGCCATGGTAGATCGGCAGACGTGCGGAAATCTTCGGAATGCGGATAGTGCCCA
This sequence comes from Bifidobacterium catenulatum PV20-2, assembly GCF_000800455.1. Classification (NCBI taxonomy): domain Bacteria; kingdom Bacillati; phylum Actinomycetota; class Actinomycetes; order Bifidobacteriales; family Bifidobacteriaceae; genus Bifidobacterium; species Bifidobacterium catenulatum. The sequence goes on along the minus strand of NZ_CP007456.1, from coordinate 135,796 downwards.
TCACGCCGCTGCCCGAATCGAGCAAACTTTGATATTCCGCATCCTTTGCACTGGCGCTATTTGATTCTGCAGCACCTGATTCACTGGACTGCGAACCGCCCTGCACTTGGGAGAACGGGTCTTGAGTCTCGCCGAGAATCGGCTGCCCCGAAGCCGCAAGCCGCCTGTTATACGCTTTGGCCGCGGCAAACGCCTCATCAGCCTGGGGGTAAGGCCAGCCGGCGACCGCCTGCGCGGACCGATCCGACGTATTCCGTAGCTCCCGCGCCGACTGATACTGCAGAAACGTAGGAAACCCGCCGATGCCTATCGCAAGAATGATCAACAGCGCCGCAACCACCCGCATGGCAATGACTTTCCTGCGATCCCTGCGCCACTGCCGCACCTCATCGGCAATGTCGACCGCCTCTTCGAAAGACGGTTCCCGATAGCGCTCCGTCTGCTGTTGCCGCATGTCCATCACTGGATGAACGTCCGCAGCACGCGTTCCAGCTCGTCGATACGCAACGCTTGCTTGGCGATGAGCATGTCGCATTTGTTGATGGTCAGTTGCGCCTGCGCAAGCTTTGCCGCCATATTCTGCGATTCGTCGGCTTCAGTTAGATCATTCGTCTCCTCTTCGCGCGTAGTCCCTTGCAGTTCGGCGATCGATAAATCGTCTTCGACATCCTGCAGATAATGATTCGCGGGCCCTTTTCCCTTTCGACGCTCATCACGTTCCTGCTGCTTCCAGCGCGCGATGCACCGCTCCACACGCTTGTAGCCGATCAGTTTCGGATCAAGCCCCGCTTCACGGAAAATGGCTGACGGTGATTCACCGGCGTTATAACGGCACATCGCTTCCACTCGGAAACGGTCTGAATATCGAATACGCGACGTGCTCACGCTTTCCACCGCGGGAAGACTGGCCAAATACGCGCGCTCCTTTGCGGTGAATTTTCCATCAACCATTCTTCCCTCCCCCTATATTGCCTAAACAGCTTGGTTCAGAATCATATCGGAGCTTTCCCCATTGGTACCCTCGTTAAAACCCTCGAATAAAGCCCACCTTTCCCCCAATGAAAAGAAGGAGTTCCATCTTCAAAACAAAACAGTTCCGCCATTTTCCACAGGTAGTAACGCTCATAGAATTACCCCCCCCCCCATAAAATTTACAAAAACTTAACCTTGCCCTAGCGCACCCTTTTGGTACATCATGGGGTATCACGTCTCTGAACACCGTCATGCAGACTCACTAAGCTAGAAACATGACGCAAGAGCTCGTTTCATTGACTATCATCATGGCGGTGGCGGCCGTCAGCCCGATTGTGGCGCAGCTGATTCCGGGAAGGTTCATTCCACAAACCGTGCTGCTGCTCGTCGCCGGAGCCGCACTCGGCCCGTACGGACTGGGCGTAATCGAAGTGAACGACGCTGTGAAACTCTTGAGCGAGCTCGGCATGGCGTTCCTATTCCTGCTCGCCGGCTATGAAATCGATCCGAAACGACTCGCCGGACATCAAGGCAAAGTCGGCCTTGTCACATGGATCATCACCTTGGGGCTCGCCGGACTTGTCGTGACCCTTCTTCCATTCTTCGCAAAGCAGGGCATCGACGGCATCGCCACGGTAATCGCACTTACCACCACCGCTCTCGGCACACTCATGCCGATTCTCAAGGAACGCAACCTCGAAGGCACCCCCATCGGCGACGCCATCATCTCATACGGAACGTGGGGCGAACTCGGCCCAATCCTTGCCATGGCCATCCTGCTATCCACCCGAACCGGCTGGCAGACCATGCTCGTGCTCGGAGCGTTCCTCGTCATCTGCCTACTGTGCGCAATGCTACCCACGAAAGCACTGAAAACCGGCCATCGCCTGTACCATTTCCTTACGGAAAATGCGAACACGTCATCGCAAACGCTCATGCGACTGACCACATTCCTGCTCATCTTCCTTGTCACCATTTCTGCACTGTTCGAACTTGACGCGGTGCTCGGCGCGTTCGCCGCAGGCTTTATCCTGCGCTACATCATCCCCGACGGCAGCAAGTCACTGGAAATGAAACTGGAAGGCGTCGGCTATGGCTTCCTTATTCCTGTGTTCTTCGTGGTATCAGGCGCCGCGATCAACGTGCGCGCCGTGGCAGGCCGGCCCGCGCTGCTCGTCGCGTTCATCGTAATGCTCATGCTGATTCGCGCGGTGCCCGTATACGTTGCGCTATCGCTCGACAAACGCGAGAATCCGCTGTCATCGCATCATCGCGTCACCGTAGCGCTGTATTGCACGACCGCGCTGCCGATCATCGTCGCCGTCACGTCGTTGGCGGTGAAGGTCGGCACCATGCAAAGCGACACCGCGTCAACACTGGTCGCAGCCGGCGCGATTACGGTATTCCTAATGCCGCTGCTTGGCTCGATCACATATCAGGTGGCCGACGTACATCCGGTCACCGCGGTTCGGGAGATTGCGCACACGCCATCCGATTGGCGGACGATCGTACACGAACATGCGCAGGTGCGTGCGCTGCTGCACCATCAGGACCGGCTCAAGCGTATGGCGGAAACGTTGGACGCACTGGAAGCGCATGGGCACGGCGACGAGCATCGGGCCGAACTTGTGGAACGCGCCCGACGTGAGATCGACCGGCAGTTGAAGGAACTCGGCCTCGACCCGCAGCTCACCACGCAACTGCCACACAACTACCGCTATCCGAAGAACTGAGACGCGAGCGAGCCTTTCCGGTATTTTGAGTGTCCGTTTCTGGTGAATCGGACACACGTCACTCCACAGACTTGAGCGAGCTGATGGGGTCGATGCGGTCGAGGACGGGGTTGACAAACAGTTGCACAAGCAGCGCGAACATCATGGTCGCCACGGCTGCGATCATGTAACTCAGCGGCTTGACCTCCACCTCGAAATAGAGCGACGGCATGTTGAGTGCCATGGTCAGCAGCCCGCCAACGAACCGGCCGAGCGGCAATCCCAGCACCACGCCCATGACGGTGAGGATCATCATCTCGCGATTCACGTAATGGTGCACTTCACGGTCGAAAAAGCCGAGCACCTTGAGTGTAGCCATCTCACGCACGCGTTCCGACACATTCGTATTGGCGAGCGTGAACAGCACCACAAGCGCCAAACCTCCGGCGAGCGCCACAATCAGCGCCACGACCGCGCCCATAAGATCGAACTTGAAACTGTCGGCCATGTGCGTGCTGCTTACGGCTTTCACCACCGAGCTGTCCTTTTCGAGCGATTGAGCATAGTCGGCTTGCGATTGGTCAGAACCGGAAATTTTGGCATACATGGCATTCCAGGTCAGCGATTTCGTACTTTGCACGTCCGATTCACCAGAAACGGACACGTTGGACACGAAGGATTTGCCGAACAGCTTGGCATAGTAGGTTTCGCTGACGTACACGTCCGATCCGATAAGATTGCGATTCACCGCGCTCACTTTCGCAGTGACCTGCACGCCGTCGCCGTTGGTCAATCGCACTTTGCTTCCGGCGGCGATGCCAAGCGAGCTTGCCGCCGACTGCGCCACTATCACACCATCGTCGTCCAGCTTCAGCGAGCCTTTCCCGCCGATACTGGACGTGCCCAATATTCCGGAATGCACCGGCTGCAACGTGACCATTTCGCCCAGGTCGGACAGTCGATTTTCCGGCACTGCAACCAGCTGAATACTTGCACTGCCGACACTGCCACTGCTGTCGCCGCTGCCAGAATCGCTCTTCCTAACAGCCATATCACCCGATTCGATACGCACGTTCATCGTGGATGTGGTACGACCGTCCGACGCGACTTTGGCGCGCATTTCGTCCGCGTCCGAATCGCCAGAAACCACCATAAGATCGTATTGGTAAACGTCACGATATTGCTTGATACCAAGGTCGGCCACGGTGTCATTGATGGCCAGGCCGCAGACGATGAGCGCGGTGCAGCCGGCCACCCCTCCGACCGTCATGATAAGGCGCGACTTGAAGCGGAAAATGTTGCGCGCGGTCACTTTGCTGAGGAATCCCATACGATTCCAGACCGGCTTGATTCGTTCCAGCAGAATGCGCGAGCCGGCACGCGGCGCTTTCGGCCGCATCAGCGCGGCGGGCGTCATGCGCATCTCCTGCACGCACGCGTAAATGGTGGCGGCGAGCACACCGACCACGAACAGTGCGATGCCCAGCGAACCGTACAGCCAGTCGTATTCCAGTCGCACACCAGGCATCACATACATGCCCTCCAAAACAACCAGAAGGAACGCCGGAATTCCAAGGAATCCGACAAGTAGGCCAAGCCCCCGCCGATGAGACACGCCAGCAGCGCGAACAGCAGATAGCGCGACGCCACCGCAAGACGCCCATAGCCAAGCCCCACGTAGGTGCCGATGAGCGAGCGGTCCTCTTCGACCATGCGCGCCATGGAAGTCAGGCTCATCATCACAGCGACCACCAGAAACACGATCGGGAACGCGTTGCCGAGCGATTGGATGGAATCAAGGTCGGATTTGAGCGCGCTGAATCCGCCGAGAGACTGCCGATCCTGCACATACCAGCGCACTTGCGGAATACTGGTTTTAAGCTCGTTTTCTTTGGTTTTCAGCGTTTGTTCGGTTTGCGCTTTCTGCTCGTCCAATTGCGATTGCGCCTGGTCGAGCCGCTGCTTGGCATGCGCAAGTTCAGGGGTTGCGGCGATGATGGTTTCACGCATTGTTTCACGCGTGGTTTCGTTGAGTTGGGTGGGATCCATTGCGCCGGTTGCTCCGGCTTGCATGCTCATGATTTGGTCGACCTGCTGGTCGAATTGCCGACGATTCTCGTCGATTTGCGATTGCGCGTCCGCGAACTTCTTGTCGGCTTCCGCACGCGCGTCGGCGATCTGCCTGCTGCCCGCGTCGAGCAGTTCCTGCCAGCGGACCTTCTGCCGGTCGGTTTTCACGGCGTCATCGATGCGGTCGGTCACCTGTTTGACGGTGTTTTCATACGATTCGTCGAACGTGTTTTCGCTGGCCGAACCTTTGACGAGCAGCGTGGCGGACGTGTAGAGGGTGCCGGTCACGCCGTCGGACGGAGCGAAGAACGTGTAGTCGGTGGCAGTTGTGGAACGAAACGAGGTCATGGCGGAGTATCCGTCCGGATTGCTTAGATTCTGCGGATCGAGCACCACGCCCACGATGGTGAGCTTGGTCGGGAAGCTTGGTGCCTTATCTTCAGCACCCTGAGTGTCCGATTCACCAGAAACGGACACTGAAGTAGCGGAAGAAGAGGATTCGGGGGCTACGGTGAGGTGGCTGCCGATCTTTTTGCCGGAATCGCGGATAAATTTACGGGTTACTGCGATTTCGCCGGCTTTCTTCGGCAATCGCCCTTCCTGCACGTACGGCCGGTCAATACCGTTCGCACCGATTTCCTGCATGGTCGCCGATTTGCGGCCGCCCAAATCGAACGTCACTTCCTGTGACCGCTCCGCCTGCACCTTCGCTACATCGCGCACCTTGCGTAACGCGGCAATATCGCCATCCGTCAATCCTGCGGTGGACAGCACCTGGATGTCGTGCAGACCTTGCGCGTCGAAAAAGCGGTCGGTGCCGCGGAACGCGTCGCGGCAGCCTGCGTAAATGCCGGTAAGCACAGCCACGCCAAGTAATGTAATCATGGCGATTGAGATGAACCGTTTCCACGAATGCGCCCACATCCGCAGCATGTCCTTGACGAACGCCATTTCGGCCTCCATATTCAACCCACGTACGATTTGCGCGCGACCGGCCCCATAGTCGGCTCACGCAGTCCCGCTTCCATTGAACACCATAAAACTGGGGATATGAGGTACTTGCGATTCCAAATCGCCAGAAAATACAATCGAGTCCCCCAAAACCCATCCTAAGTGTCCGCTTCGGCAGAAACGGACACTTAGGATGGGTCTTCGTGGGGCACCGGGAACGGCCACAACACCTGCCTCAACCGAAAACAGACAACCTAGAACGAACATTCCAGCGCCTTACCCACCGCATCCCGCTACAATCGAGAACGTTCCCTCACAAAGGGCGAAACGCAAGCAATCGCAAACGAAACACAAATCGTGAGCGTGAGGCGAACATGCGACAGCGCAACGCGCGTAAGCTCAAACAACGCGAACAACGCTAGACGCACAGCACACAAGAGAAGAGGAAGCATTCATGAGCGACGCAACCGTTGCGAAGAAACCGCGCGAAACCGACGATGTGCCGGTTCCGCCGACACTGCGCAAGTCTTTGAAGAATCGTCATATTCAATTAATCGCATTGGGCGGCGCAATCGGCACCGGCCTGTTCTATGGTTCCAGCGAGTCGATTCAGCTGGCTGGCCCGGCCATTCTGCTCGCCTATCTGATCGGCGGTCTGGCGATTTTCCTGATCGTGCGCGCACTGTCCGAAATGGCGGTCGAGGATCCGAAGGCGGGCGCGTTCAGCTATTACGCCACGCAGTACTGGTCGAAGCGCGCCGGCTTTATTTCCGGCTGGAATTACTGGTTCAACTACGTGCTCGTGGCCATGGTGGAGTTGGCCGTGGTTGGCTCGTTCGTGAATTACTGGTTCCCGAACATTCCGAAGTGGGTGTCGGCGGCGGTGTTCCTCGTGGCGATCGCGGCGCTGAATCTTATGGGCGTGAACAAGTTCGGCGAATTTGAATTCTGGTTCGCCATCATCAAGATCGTGGCCGTGCTTGCCATGATTTTCGGCGGTTTGTATGTGATCATCGCGAACGTGCCGACAGCTTCGGGTATTCGCGCGTCGTTCGCCAACTGGTTCACTGTTGACGGCGGATTCCTGCCCCACGGCCTGATGTCTCGCAATGCGGACGGCACGTGGACCGGCCTGCTGATGGCGCTGGTCGTGGTGATGTTCAGCTTCGGTGGCACTGAGCTCATCGGCATCACCGCGGGTGAAACCGAAAATCCGCGCACCACCATCCCGAAGGCCACGAACGGCATTATCTGGCGTATTCTCGTGTTCTACATCTGCGCGCTCGGCGTGATCATGGCCGTGGTGCCATGGAGCACAATCGACGGCGATTCCAGCCCGTTCGTGCAGATTTTCGACTCGGTGGGCGTGCATGCGGCCGCCGGCATTCTGAATTTCGTATGCCTGACCGCCGTGATGAGCGTGTACAACTCCGGCCTGTACGCGAACTCGCGCATGCTGTATTCGTTGGCGAAGCAGGGCAATGCGCCCGCGTATCTGGGCCGTCTGAACAAGCGCGGCGTTCCGGTCGGGGGTGTGATCACGTCGGCCATCATTATTGCGATCGCCGTGGTCGTGGTGTTCGTATGGCCTGATTTCGCATTCAATTATTTGATGTCGATCGCCACGATCGCCGCTGCGATCAATTGGATCATGATTATGATTACGGAAATTAAGTTCCGTCGCGTTGTCGCCGCCGGCGACGGTCCGAATGATTTGAAGGGATTGAAGGGCCAGGAAGCACTTGACAAGCTCGCTTTCAAGCTGCCGTTCGCCAAGGTGACGCCGTATGTGGTGATCACGTTCATGCTGCTGGTCGTGGTGCTGATGTGCTTCTCCGCAAGCTATCGCATCGCCGTGGTCGCCGGCGTGATTTGGCTGGTCGTGCTGTTCGCCGCCTATCAGATCACACAGAAACGCGCCTGAAGTCATAGGGCAGCAATGCGCCCGTGCCTCAAGCTAGGGGCACGGGCGCTTTTTGATTTCAGATTACGATTTCAGATTTCGCTTTTTGATTTCCAATCCGCGATTCCCGCGCTGTTCTGGGGACTCGCGCTGTTCGACTTGTGGTACCGGTCAAAGGTCGCAATCCTGTATGGCGGAACCCTTGCGGCGATCGCCGTGATCGGCTCGCTGCTCGCCTTCATCCTGCCCTTGTCAGGGCGCAGCAAATGCGCAATCACAATTTTTTAACTCATCATCGCATCTTCTCCGCTGCCGGAGCGGGACCGGTCGAAGCGCGGGCACGCAATTCGTACGGCTCTTCCATCAGATGCCCCACACGCTCGCCGCCGATCAGCTTGCGCAGCAATCCGGCGGCCTGCTTACCGGTATCGACCACATCACGGCCCATGGCGGTCAGATTCGGATAGGCCGCGGTGCACATGAAGGAATCATCCCACGACATGATGGAAATTTCCTCCGGCACTTTGATGCCTTGCGAAGCTGCCACGCCAAGGCCTGCCAACGCCATCACATCATTGTCGTAGATGATCGCCGTCGGATGCTCTGGGAACGCCAGCAAACGCTTCGTGGCCTCGCTACCAGTCTCCGGCGTGTAGTCGGTGTGCAGGCAGCGGTAACGCATGCCCAGCTCGGTAGCGACATTTGCAAAGGCGGAATCACGAATATACGAGTGCGCAAGCGATTCGGGACCGCCGACGCGGGCGATCTGACGATGCCCGAGATCATACAGGTATCGCACCGCTTGGCGCACGGCATCGGCATCGGCGCTTGACAGGCTCGGCAGATTGCCGACCACGGAGGCGTCGGCAATGGCAAGTACCGGCATCTCCTCATGCTCCTCAAGCAAGGCAACGCAAGGGTCTCCAAGCTCAACATTAACGAGCAGCATGGCGTCAACGTTGCCGGTGGCGATCCAATCATCGATGATCGAAAGCTTCGCGGCCTCATCCACGGCCATTCGTATCAACAGGGAATAATCGTATTTTTCCAACTCGGCGCCAAGACCGGAAATAAGCTCCATCATGTAGGGTTCGACGGAAAGCAGCTTCGGGTCGTAACCCAACACCAGACCCACGCGCTGCGTCTTCGACTTGGCCAGCGCCCGTGCCGCGCCATTCGGTTTCCATCCCAGTTCGTGCGCGACCTTCAACACCTTGTCTCGGGTCACATCGGAAACACCAGACTTGCCGTTGAGCGCATACGAAACGGCGCTACTAGAGACTCCCGAAGCTTTGGCAACGTCAAAAATCGTCACCTTGCTTTTTTGAATAGGCATGTCCGCGTCCTTCTTCTTAACTTAAATCGCAACTTAAACGATTCATCTACATCGTACAGTAAAAGCGCCGACCAGCCTCTTGAAAAGTCAGTGTTCACAACACTTCCCTCTCTTAAGATTGGCGGCGCTTCAACTTATGTTTTTACTCAACCGAACACGTCAACTGAAATTTCAGTAGTCCTCTATCCACTCTTCTACCGCTTCAGCAGACGGCGTATTCACGGAATCTCACCATTCACGCTTCAGATCGTTGGCGTAACGCAGCACGTTGGCGGCTGCGAACGCACCCGGAGCGGCAAGCGCTGCGGCATCGGCAGTGGCGATATGCAGCACGACGCTTTCGCCCGGAAGCAGCGAGACCATGCCCTCGGCCACCGAAGCCTTCGCGTCGACCTTGTCCGCCATGCAGAACAGGTCACGCACGTAGCTCTTGGCTGTGACGGTAAGTTCCACACCATCTTCCACAGCAACGGCCGCGATACGCTTCGACTGAAGGCGAGTTTCACGTGAAACATTTCTTGTATTCACGCAATGGTTGCGGCACGGATGGTCATCCTCGCATTCCGGAAGACGAACAGATGGCCGCCGAACTGACCGCATACCTAGAATCATTCGGCCCGGATCTGCGGCAATAGCCTATGCGTTCGTGACATATTTTTATTTGATTCGTTTCTGCGATTTTGGTGCCGCAAATCGCAGAAACGTTGATTTTTCAACGATTTTTTATTTGACTGGTATTTGATTCGTATTTGACTGACGTGCGATCAGCAGAACTTCAATCGCAATACAAAGCGTGCGACTGCAGCACACTATAAGCACAGCAATCGCACGCTATTCATTGTCAACTAGCGACAATCATGCAACGTGATTATTCAGCGTGATCAGAGTCGGTGTGATCGGTCAGGTCTAGCTTGAATGGGTGAGCGGGCAGATCATTGTCATTAACCAACGGTGCAGGCCCCCAACTGCGCCACGCGTAGCGCATCATCACCGGCGCTGGCACTTCCGGCGTGGCCAACGTAATCGTGCCGATACTGCGACTGTTAATCGGAATACCGAACTCCGTAGCGTTATAGTCAACCACATTGACCTTCGCGTTGATCAAATCGTCAATATCGCAATCCACGAAAATCGCAGCAGTGGCCGGATGGAACACACCATCAGCGCCGGCAAGCTCGAAACCGGAACGTTCCGGCAGTCGTACCAACGAAGGCAGGCTCTTGTCGAACTTATCACCATAACTGTCGGGCGTAGTACCGCTGAAATGCAGGCCGTGCGCATACCGGAAGAACAGACGCACGCGACCGCCTTCGTCGCAGCGGAAGCCCAGCACAGTCGGACCATACACCGGAATACGGCTCATACCATACACTTGGTGAAGCGCACAATTGCCGAGACGCTCGCCGGGCGTGCGCTTATCAACCGGGTGAATGTTGTTGTATTCACCGCAATCCATGGTGCAGATGGCGAACACGTTGTCGATGGACTGTGCGGCATCCCACTGGGCCTCACGCAGCACCGGCCACAGCATCGGATCGCCTTCGCCCTCGTCGACCTTCTTGTCGATCCACTGCGGCAGCTGCACGATCAGGAACGGCAGATTCTCGCTCCACAGCGCACGCCATTCACCAATCATCATGCCCAGCAACTCACGGTAGGATCCGCAATACGGCTCGTCTTCCTCGCCCTGATACCACAGGAATCCAGCCAAGGAATAGGGCACGATACGCTCCAGCATGGCATGGAACGGACCAGTCGGACGCCACTGCGAGGTCGGCGTCATCGGCGGCGGCCACGGGCATTCGCCGTACTGTTGGGTCAGCGTATCCCACGTCACATCAGGATCGGCTTCACGAGCTGCAGCAATCGACGCATTCCACGTATCAGAACGCGACTGCCATTCGCTATACTCCAAATCGAATTGTTCCTGCGTCTTACCTGCGACCGCCTGCTCGTAGCGCGCAAGATAGCCACGCCCGGATTCGCTGGAATTCAGCGCATCTTCGCTCATCCAACAACTGATCGACGTACCCCCGATATAACAGTCGATAATGCCGATCGGAAGATCGGAATCGAGTTCGTTACGCAGTTTTCGAGCGAAATAGTAGGCTACCGCGCTCATAACGCCACTGTTTTCCGGCGATGATTCCTGCCAGCTTGCCGCATGTTCGGCGTTGCGATTGATCACACCGGTTTTTGGCACATTGTAGAAACGAAGGAGCGGATCGGCGCAGTTTTCGAGGGCTTCCTCAGCGTTTTCGCTGTTACGCAATTCGAGTTCCATATTGCTTTGGCCGCCGGCCATCCATACTTCGCCGATAAGAACGTCGTAATATTCGATGAAATCGTTGCCTGCGGTGACGCGCAACGTGTAGGGTCCGCCTTCAGGCTGCGCGGGCAGCATAACGCGCCACGGAGACAGGCTGTTCTTGATCTCTTTGGAGGCGTACGCATGCGCCTGCACAATCACGGAACCATCGAAATCGCGTATTTCCGCCAAAACTTCAAGTCCAGCGCAATCGGCATCCAACGCGCCGAACACGGCGATGGGTTTGTTGCGCTGCAATACCATGTGCGAAGCGAAAATCGCGGCGACGTGCAGAACTCCTGCCGTGCTACGGTCCTCAATATCGCCGATTGCCGCCGTCATTTCAGATCCGGGCGCAGGACCAGTCGCAGTGACCATGACATCTCTTCCTAATCAAAAATCCCTACGCGTTGTATCCTATGCCGCCTTCCCGTCAAAATACATGAAACTTGCCGTTGCCGCGACGGATTTTTACGGTTTCGCGGCTCACTTTGTGGACCAGACACGCTGCAAGATGAAGGCTCCGGTAGGATAGACCCCAGTTTGCAGGACAAAATCCATGCATGAAAACACGCGAATTCATCTGCGAATGGTAGAAACCCGAGCGCCGGAAGGCGTTCACCCCACTACATAAAAAGGAGTGCCAATCACAATGGCTGCACAAATCTGGTACGAGAACGACGGCGATCTCTCGGTCCTCGAAGGCAAGAAGGTTGCCATCATCGGTTACGGTTCCCAGGGTCACGCCCACGCGCTGAACCTGCGCGATTCCGGTGTGGACGTCGTCGTTGGCCTGCGTCCGACCTCCAAGTCCGTTGAGCATGCCAAGGAGCAGGGTCTGGAAGTCAAGTCCGTTCCGGAAGCCGCAGCTGAGGCCGACATCATCATGATCCTGGCTCCGGATCAGTACCAGCGCACCATCTGGGCCAATGACATCGAGCCGAACATCAAGCCGGGCGCAGCGGTTGCATTCGCTCACGGCTTCAACATCCACTACGGCTACATCAAGCCGTCCGAGGATCACCCGATCTTCATGGTCGCTCCGAAGGGCCCGGGCCACATCGTGCGTCGTGAGTACGCCAATGGCCGTGGTGTTCCGGTTGTCGTGGCCGTGGAGCAGGATCCGCGCGGCGATGCTTGGGACATCACTCTGGCTTACGCCAAGGCTCTGGGTGCCCTGCGCGCAGGTGCCATCAAGACCACCTTCACCGAGGAGACCGAAACCGATCTGTTCGGCGAGCAGAATGTGCTCATGGGCGGCGTGAACAAGCTCGTTGAAATGGGCTTCGAAGTCCTCACCGACGCCGGTTACCAGCCGGAGATCGCCTACTTCGAGGTCTGCCACGAGTTGAAGATGCTCGTCGACCTCATGAACGAGGGCGGTCTGAACAAGGCCCGTTGGTCCTGCTCCGACACCGCTCAGTACGGCGACTACACCAACACCTGCATCGACGAGCACGTGCGTGAGCGCATGCAGTACCACCTGAAGCGCATCCAGGACGGCTCCTTCGCCAAGGAGTTCATCGATGATCAGGACGCTGGCGCTCCGAAGTTCAAGCAGCTGCAGGAAGAGTACGGCAACGTGCGCATCGAGACCGTCGGCCCGAAGCTGCGCGCCATGTTCTCCTGGAACAACGGCAAGGATGACGATGCTGATATGGCCACCTTCACCGGCAAGATCGCCCGTGGCTGAGTGACTTAGGGCTTCGCTTGATCGGGATTCCGATCAAGCGGCCTCGGTCCATCGGAATCCGGTCAATTGGTCCCGATGGACCGGATCGCAAGCCTCAATTACCAATGGAAGGCCGTCGCCCGTTTGTGGGTGTCGGTCTTCCTCTATTTTCAGAGGATTTCACGGTTTTGAGGTTTCAAGGTTCCGAGATTCCAGAACCACGGTTCCAACGAATAACCCCGTACTCGAAAAAATGCGATCCTCACCACCAATCACCAGCCAACACAGGAAAGGGGGCACCGAATCGACAGAAACCAGAAGAAACCATACCCCCATACACGAAAAACCCGATTCATCGCGCCGAACACCTGTCAGCGCGGCAAAAGGAGCCAACACAACGCAAAAGACCGCCGTCCGAACGAATCGGGCGACGGTCTTAACTTCAGATTCCGGCTCTCAGCTCGAAATCAGGCGAAATCACTGAACCTGGGTACGAGCGATCTTGCCGTTGAAGGACTCGGCCATATCAGCATCGGCGTCCGTCTGGTTGTTCCAAGAGAACATAGCGCGCAGCTTCGGACCAACGGTCTCCAGGTGCGGGTGGCTGTACTCTTCCTGCAGCTCCTTGAACTTCGGAGCGCCAGCGGCCTGATCATCCATGAACTCCTTGGCGAAGGAGCCATCCTGAATGCGCTTGAGCTGGTACTGCATGCGCTTCTTGGTCTCTTCAGTGATGACGGTGGAGGTGTAATCGCCGTACTGAGCGGTGTCGGAGCAGCTCCAGCGAGCCTTGTTCAGGCCACCCTCGTTGGCCAGATCCACCAGCATCTTCAGCTCGTGGAACACCTCGAAGTAGGCGATCTCCGGCTGGTAGCCAGCCTCGGTCAGCACATCGAAGCCCATATCGCACAGGTGGTTGATGCCACCCATGAGCACGTCCTGCTCGCCGAACAGATCGGTCTCGGTCTCCTCGGTGAAGGTGGTCTTGATGGCGCCTGCACGCAGAGCGCCCAGAGCCTTGGCGTAAGCCAGGCACAGCGGCCAGGTCTTGCCATCCGGATCCTGCTCCACAGCCACGACGACCGGAACACCACGGCCGGCGGCATACTCACGACGCACGATGTGGCCCGGGCCCTTCGGGGCGACCATGAACACCGGATGATCCTCGGACGGCTTGATGTAGCCGTAGTGGATGTTGAAGCCGTGAGCGAAAGCCAGAGCAGCGCCCGGCTTCAGGTTCGGCTCAACGTCCTTCTTGTACACGGCGGCCTGGTACTGGTCAGGCAGCAGGATCATCACAACGTCGGCTTCGGCAACGGCCTCGGCAACAGGCTTAACCTCGAGGCCCTGCTCCTTGGCGTATTCCACGGACTTAGAGGTAGGACGCAGGCCGACGACGACATCCACACCGGAATCGCGCAGGTTCAGCGCGTGGGCGTGACCCTGGGAACCGTAACCGAGGATGGCCACCTTCTTGCCATCGAACACGGACAGATCGGCGTCCTTCTCGTACCAGATAGTTGCTGCCATAATAGGCGCTCCTTTATTTTTCTTTTTATAGCGATTCGGGACTTGCATTCCCGAACAAACTCGCGATATTTAATTCTTGTTTCGGTTGTTCACAGCGGGCGATGGTTCCTAGGAGGTTACTCCCCCCGGATTGTGTCCGAGGAACCACCCCGCCTCTCCTGCGGAACTGTTTTAGTCCCGCTTTCTTTATGTTGCTTGCTGACGTTCACATAGTGGTTATATTCGCGTCAAACGTTTTAATAAGGCTTACGCGTCGATGTCATCTTGACACGTCGCTGAATAGCCGGTTAAACGGCACTTGGCGATTGGTCACTTGGTGAAATCAACATCCCTAGTCTCCTTGCAGCTCAGCACCGCGACAAGGCAGCACACGGCCATCACGCCGAGGTACAGACCGACAGAGTGGACGCCCCAATGATGCGACAGCCAAGTGGCAATGGTCGGCACGAATGCCGCGCCGACGATGGCTGCCAGGTTGTAGCCGATGCCGGATCCGGAGTAACGCACGTTGGCGTCGAACAGTTCCGGAAGGAACGCGCCGATCGGACCGAAAGCGGTGCCCATCAGTGCAAAGCCGACGCACAGGAACAGCAGGCTGGCAGCGAAGTTGCGCTGGCCGACGACCGCCGGATCAAGCAGGAACGGGAAGAGCAGAGCGAATGCCACGAGACAGCAGGACGAGATGACGATCACGCGCTTGCGGCCGAATTTATCGGCGTTCACGCAGGAAATGACGATGAAAGCGGCGAATACGCAGATGGCGAGCATCAGCATGAGCAGGTATTCACGATTGGTGAAACCAAGGTTGCCGCCACCCTGCTCGACGGTCTTGGTGCCCCAAGCGAGGGACCAGGTTGCCAGCGTGTAGAACAGCGTGTAGGTGACGGCCACCAGGAACGTGGCTTGGATGACTTCCCTCCAGCTCTTCTTGAACACTTCGGTCAGCGGAGACTTGACGACCTTCTTCTGTTCCTGGGCCATGCGGAAGATCGGAGTCTCCTCCATCTGCACGCGCACCACAAGACCGACGATCACCAGCACTGCGGACAGCAGGAACGGCACACGCCAACCCCATGCCAGCATCGCATCGTCATCGTTGAACGTTTCCAACAGGAAGTAGGTGCCGTTCGACAGGAAGAAACCGATCGGAGCGCCCAATTCCGGGAAGGAGCCATACAGCGCACGCTTGTCTTCCGGAGCGTTCTCGGTGGCCACCAAAGCGGCACCCGACCATTCGCCGCCCAGACCGATGCCCTGCACGAAACGGCACAGGCACAGCGCGGCGACAGCCACAATGCCCCACTGGCTATAAGTCGGCAGGCAGCCGATCAGGAACGTGGCGACGCCCATGGTCAACAGCGAAACCACCAGCGTGGTCTTGCGGCCCATACGATCGCCGAAATGGCCGAACACCAAGGATCCAAGCGGGCGTGCGATGAACGCGATGGCGAAGGTCAGCAGACTGGCCAGCAGCGCGACGGTCGGATTGGTGGTGTCTCCGAAGAACACCTTCGGGAAATAGTTCGCAGCGGCGGTGCCGTATGCGTAAAAGTCGTAGAACTCGATGGCGGTGCCGACCATGGAAGCGGCGATCACGGTTTTCACCGAATCGCGCACCATTGCCTGCGCTTTGCCAGCGGCTGCTTCGACTGCACTCATTGGATTACTCCTGTTACGTCTGTCACGCGTTACCGGCTCCCAACATGCGCCGATAACGTCTTTCTTCTATTCTCTTGTTTGCAGTCTTCATTTCGTTGCCTTACGCCTTGTGGGCGGCAACAAAAAGACCCCGCAGCATGCAGGGCCATCAACGTGTGTGTTTTGCGCGCCTCAAACCCTGCCTCCGTTGGCGAGGGATTGAAGCTGCATTGCTCGAATCAGTCCGCCAACGAAAGCGGAATAATAATTCGTGCGGACAGCAGTACGCGTGCAACCATTCCGTTCATCGTGGCGAACCTCCTTTCGCAAAGTCTTGTATTCGGCGGGCGATCCGCTCGAACTAAGCCGTAAAGATAAGCGCGTCCACATACCCTTTCTACTAAAGGTTCACTATGTGGACGCGCAATTTTGAATTTGATATTCGTTTTTCGGATTATCTCAGGTCATCCAAATCATTTCAGCAGCAACGTCAGCACGCCCGCAACAGCCATGCAACCAGCGGCAACAGCGAAAATCAGCAGATACTCGCCAGTCACCGCAATCGCAATCGCGCAAACGACAGCGCCAATCAACGAACCGAACGTATTCGCCAAACTGAACGCAGCCAACGAACGACCAACGGAACGCACATCCGGCAACGTCGCAAGATTCAGCCCTTGGCTCACGCCGTCATACACCACATACGCGAAACCTGCAAACAGCGCATACAGCGCGACTGCCATCGCTCTATCGATCGGCGTCAACGGAAGCACCACGGCAACCACAAACAACAAGCAGGCGGCAATCGCGGGAATACGGGAATCCTTGAAAGCGCGGGCGATGCGGCCAAGCAGCAACGCAGCCAACAGCGAGCCGACGAACGCGGCAACGGCCATCATCGACATAACCGCAGCCGCTCCGGACAAACCAAACATGGCGACCTGCGAAACATCACCCAAACCATCCTGCGCAAGATACCACTGGTAAATCGCAATGCCGGAAGTGGCTGCGATGGCAAACATGCGCGCGGCAAACGCAATGAAGAACTTCGGAGCGCCCTTCGGCGGACGATACTGCGAAAAATAATCGCCCTTCTTCACACCCTCACGAGGCAAATAGCTGCTGGAACCCTCAAACGGCAACACCAGCAATGTAGCCACACCGGCCACCACCAGGCACAACGCAAACACCATCATGGCGAAACGCGTGGTGCCATCCCAACCGGAATCGTCGGCGGCCCACGTAAGCGAAACGGCCGCGATAATGCCCAACACCTGGCCGAACGCTTGGCCAGCGCCACGCCACGCGTCCGCACGATCACGGAACTTGTCAGGCACGCGCTCACCGAAAGCAGCCGCCAGCGGCATCGACACCATCGCATGTCCGATCAGCGTGAACAGCCAGAACACGATGACCAACGGCATGAAATCGCATGCGGAAAGAATCGCCACCGACGTGGCGGTCAGCACCGTGCCGGCGATGATCCACGGGGTGCGGCGGCCCAGCGGGCAGTACGAATGGTCGGAGCCGACGGAGATCCACGCGTTCATCAGGAACGTCAGCAGCGTGCCGACGATGCTGAGCAGCGCCAGATCGGTGACGCGGTTGGTGCCGGAAAGACGGCTGATGGTCTGCGGAATGAGCACGGAGTTGAGCGCGGCCATCGGCGCGGTGAACAGCAGCGCGCCAAGCGCGAAGCCGACGGTGAGGCGATGCACCTGCGGTTTGGTGGGCGTGGTGCCGTCGGGCGCGGTCATCGGGTCGCGCAGGTCGAGGAACGACGATTCGAGGTTCGGCACGGCCGCGTCAAGATGAGCAAACGCGGTCAGGGGGGAGCCACCTTCCGTGTTGATGCGGGTCTGCTGCACTTCCGGGCGTTCGTTGGAGGCCTCGGGCACGCGCGGATTCTGCTGTACGGCCAAGCGCTTCAGGGCCGCTTTGGTCTCTTCGGTCAGCGTTTTTTCGTAATCGGGACGGTCATCGATACCGGGGCGCACGAACACCTGGCCCGGCAGCGGCTGCGGCTGCATTGGAGTCTGCTGCTCACCTGCATTATGTTGATTATCTTCAGTCATCTCTTGTTTCTATTCCTGTTTTTCCTGTTTTGTATCGTCGCTTCTCGTTCTTGCTTCTATTTCGTTGCTCGTTTCGAAATGTCACACGATATTCAGCACATATGAAAATCGCCCGGACGCACTGCAACAGTGCATTCGAGCGATTCTTTCGGCGAAATCAACCATATCAATACGTCCTGTCAGAAAGCAGAAACATGCGATGGCAATCTCAATATCGATATCGCATAAGAATCGATATCGCATAAGAAAAGCCCGGATGCGATTATCGCTTCGCATCCGGACCGGTTGTGTGAGTCTGTTCAGTTATGATTGCGGATTCCGTACCGTTCGATTAGCCCTTGACTGCGCCGGAGGTCACGCCTTCAACGATGTAGCGCTGCAGGAACAGGTACAGGATGAGGATCGGCAGCATGGCCAGCAGTAGGGCCGCCATGATCAGGCCGATATCGTTGGAGTAGGTGCCGTAGAAGATCTGGGTTGCGATCGGAATGGTGTACAGTTCGCGACGGCCCAGAACCAGGGACGGCAGCAGGTAGTCGTTCCAGAACGCCATGGCGTCGATGATGGCGACGGTGGCGACGGTCGGCTTGAGCAGTGGGAACACGATCGTCCAGAAGGTGCGCCACTTGGAGCAGCCGTCGATGCTGGCCGCTTCCTCAAGCTCGTTCGGAATGTTCGTCTTGATCGCGCCGTGGAACATGAACACCGCCAAGGAAACCGAGAAGCCGGTGTGCATGAGGATCAGCGTGATACGACTGTTCAACACGTCAAGCAGACCGCCGTAGACGGAAACGAGCGGAACCATGAGCACCTGGAACGGAATGACCATGGAGGCCACCATGAGTGCGAACACTATGCCGCCGAACTTCCACGAGGGGTTGCGCACGATCACGTATGCGCACATCGCGGAGAACAGGATGGTCAGTATGGTTGCGCTGATGGTGATGATCGCGGAGTTGCCGAACACGGTGACGAAGTTCATCTTGTCCATTGCCCTGGGGAAGTTCTCCAGGGTGAACCCGTGCTTGCCGATCAGTGCTAGCGGAGCGGTGTTGATGTCCGCCTTGGTCTTGAAGACGTTGATCACGACCAAAATGAACGGTGCGATGAATAGCAGCAGCATCATCGTCAGAACGACAATCATCAGTGCATGCAGAACCTTGGTACGAGTGCTGACTTGACCCTTCATTATGCTGCCACCTCACCCTTCTTGCCGAAGTACACCTGCAGCATGCCGATCACTGCGCAGACGATGAAGAGGACCAACGCCTCCGCCTGACCGGTGCCATAGTTCTTGTAAACGAATGCCTGGTTGTAGACGTGCATTGCTGCGAGCACCGACTGGTTGAACGGTTCGCCTTTGGTAAGCGAAAGGTTCAGGTCGTACACCATGAAGCAACGGGTGGTGCTCAGAAAGATGCACTGAACGAAGGAGGAGCGCATCAGCGGGATGACCACGTGCCACATGGCCTTGCCCTTGTTGCAGCCATCGATCATGGCCGCTTCCTTCAGGCTCTGGTCAACGCTCATGAAGCCTGCCACATAGATCAGCATCATGTAGCCTGCATACTGCCAGACCGAAACGAGAATCAAGCAGAGCATTGCGCCGTTTGGCGTGGAGAGCAGCGATGCGTGGTCTGTTTGCGTCGCTGCTTCGGCGATGGCCACGAATGCGCGGTTGAAGACGAACTTCCACACGTAGCCCAGAACGATGCCGCCGATGAGGTTCGGAATGAAGAAGCCCGCACGGAAGAAGTTCTGTCCCTTGATGCCGCTGGTCACGAGGTAGGCCAGCAGAAAGGCGACGATGTTGGTGAGGATGACGGCGATGACGGAGTAGATGAAGGTGCGTCCAAGCGACTGCCAATATGCGGTGTCGGCAAGAGCCGCCTTGTAGTTTTCGAGACCGACGAACGGCTTCGTTGTCGAAACGCCGTCCCAGCTGGTGAATGTCAGATAGAGGCCATAGAAGAACGGCAGGATCACCACGGCGAAGAAAAGAATCGTCGCCGGACCACCGAACATCAGAAACTGGCTGATCTTATAAGAAAGCTTGTTTTGTTTCATGATGGATCCCATTCTGGACGGGGATGTAAGGCCCGCAGTCGATGTTAACTGCGGACCTTGCATCATGTTGCCTTATTAGTGGGTTCAGGCGGTTGCGCCAGTAAACTTGGCGGACTTCCAGTAGGTCTCGATGTCCTTGGCGAGGGTTGCACGATTCTCATCGCCGGCAAGCCACTTCTGGAACTTGGCACCCAACACGGAGTAATGATCATCCGGCAGGTAGTTGTAGTTGTCGATAAGCTTGCCTTCGTCGGCATAGGACTTCACGGACTTGCCCAGCGGATCGGCCGCTTCGATACTGTTGTTCTTGAACGGGGAGATCAGAGCGGCATCCTTGGAGATGAACTCCTGACCTTCCTTGTCTTCGGCAAGCCAGTTCAGGAAGTCCTTGGCGGCCTTACGCTGCTCGTCGGAGGTGTTGTCGGAGGAGTCGATGAAGAAATACTTGGAGCCGCCGCCGACGAGCTTCTCATTGGAGCCGTCATCGGTGTTCTGCGGAACCGGCATGAGGCCCATGTTCTCGGTGTAATCGTACTGGTTAAGCACGGACCAATCCCAGTTGCCGCCGAACATGAAAGCAATTTCGCCCTCGGCCAGTTTCTGCTCAGTCACCTCACGCTCGGCGGAGATGGCGGAGGACTTGGCGTAGTTGTTGTCCTTCATCACGTCGAAGAAGTCCATCAGGGAGTTCCACTTGGCGTTGGAGCCGAGGTCAACCTTGCCGTCCTTGAGCTCATAGCAGAAGGCATCCGGGTCTTCCTGCTCCTCATAGACTTCCGGCAGGAAGTGCGCGGCGAGGGACCAGTCTTCCTTCATGACGCCGGTCGGGGACTTCATGCCACCGGCCTTGAGCTCGTCGATGAGATCCTTGAATTCGTCAAGGGTCTTGTAGTTCTCAGGCTTGAATTCCTTACCGGTGACCTTCTTGATGGCGTCAGCATTGTAGATCAGGCCACGGGCTTCGACGGAAACCGGGAAGCCATAGGTTTTGCCGTCGATGCTGATGGCGTAGTCAGTGTCCTTGACCCAATCCTGGTCAGACAGGTCGATTGCATGCTCGTTGGCCAAGGAGTAGATGTCCTTGGCGTCGACCATGGAGATGGTGTACGGATCCTTGGAGGCGTACTTGGTGGCTAGGTGTGCTGCGACGGTGTCGTTGGAATAATAGACCTCAACGTCTACGCCCTTTTCCTTGGAATACTTCGCAGCCATGTCTTCCATTTGGCTTTCGATTTCAACCTTGGAGTTGAAGATGGTGATCTTGGTGCCGCTGGAGCTGGACGACGATCCGCATGCTCCCAGCATGCCAACGGTCATCAGCGTTGCGACGATAGCGGTGCCAGCTTTCTTCCAAGAAGAGAACTTGCTCATTTTCCAATCCCTTTCTACCCACTATTCACTGAGCAGCCCTGCCCAATGAGGTGATAAAGGAGGCGAATCTCCGACTCGCGTTGTCGGAATTTCTCCGTCCTTGGCATACAGGATATCAAACCGGTTCGATAGTCGTCAAACCGGTTCGAGAAACGTTGTGCACGGTACCGTTTGCCGGCGTGTCGCGTCAATCGATTGACGTATTGCAAACGTTAACATTTCGAGCGCATCAAATATACCTCGAACAGACCATAATGACGGAAAATCATCGCCGATATATCTATCGACATATACAACGTTGCGATACACCGGTGAATCATTATCAAAGACACACAAAACGGAAAATTTATTGCAAGCAGGCTCACCAACACAAGAAGCAGCAAAACCAGTACTGCTGAACATCAGCAGCCCCGCGATCTTCGACAGCAACCAACTGCATGTCCCAGCCCGCAGCACCGCCATCCTCCCCTGCTGATTCCACACCGCCCGGATGTCCGATTCTGCAGAAACAGACATTCTTATGAGGTGCTGAATATGAGAAAAGGCCGTTCTGGAAATCCGGCAGATTCCCAGAACGGCCTTTTGCACGTACGTAACTTTAGGATTGCGCTACTTTGTGGCCTTTAGCGTCGATTTCACCGTCGATGCGACGGAAAATCCAGTTGTAGATCCACGAGCAGCAGTATTGCGGCAACGTAACGCCCATCAAAACCAGTAGCGGAATCATATAGATGAAAAACTGCGCATACAGCACAGCGAACGCGGCCAAGATCACCAGCATGCACAGCGTGCGCGGAAAAAAGCCGAACGCAAGCTTCGTCGCGTTCTTCAGCGTTACGGAAGTCGGATTCTCATAGCGAGAAAGCAATGGGAAGAAATACTGCGCAATCGCAATAATCACCAATCCCACGAACGCGACGCACGCCACCAGAGGTCCGCGCATCGACCCCATGGACCAAGCGAGCATGCCATCAATCACCAGCACAACCGCCGCTAACAAGAACACAAGCCACGGCAACAACGACTGCTTGAGATTACGTTTGAATGAGTCGAAAAACTGTCGTGCCACGTACGTTTCCTCATGACGAACCATGCGCCAGAGCACACCGTGCATCGCCGTAAACGAAGCGCCCGCCGTAACGATCGGCAGGCAGCACAGCAGCGTAAGCACGTTGAGAATAATCAGATCGAACAGCACGCCCATGATGGTGAAAAACATGTTGTTTTGATCGAAGAGCTTTGACATCTTTGACATATGCTCACCTTACCCGTTTGTGCTTGGATTTCAGCTGATTCTCGGGAAAAACGATTTCTTGAGAACCAGAATGCGAATCGTCCTTCCTGAAGGAGAGGTGACAAGAAGGACGATTACAGATTTATGGATGCACGCGCGATCAAGCGACGACCGGTGGGTTGGTGATCAGATCGTCCGTACGATGTTCGCCCGCGGAATCACGCCATGCGAGCGTGGCGACCGGCGTGGTGTTCTCCACACCAAGACCGCGACCCGGCTCGAAGGTGAGCGTGGCCTCGGTAGTTGCGCCCTTCCACGTGAAGCTGATGGACGCGTCACCGTCGGCGCTGTACGAAAAGGTTCCGTCGAACGCGTCAAGCTCATTGCGGAACTTGGCGAGCGCATTCAACGCCTTCACCACCGGACGCTGCAGATTCTCGTCGATCTCAGCAGTGGAATAGTAATGACGATTGATATCGCGGCCATTGTTGGTCTTGCGCAGCAGCTCCATGTCGTTCTTGCCGGCAAGCGCGCCAACATAGTAGACCTGTGGAACGCCTGGCAGGAAGAACTGCACTGCGCGAGCCGCAATATAGTGCTGATCGTTGCATCCTAGCGCCGAGTAGTAGGTGCTGTTGACCTGATACAGATCAAGATTGGACGCGGCAGCGCCGGTAGCGGCCTGCGATTCGCCATGCGTGTTCGCGTGAATGGTGTTGACGAGATTGTCAACGTCCTCATCAGGCACGAGCCCCTTGAGCGAACGATCCAACTGGTCGGAACCAATATCGATCACTCCGATGCCATCATGCGTATCGAGTACGGTGACGGCATTGTTCGGACGGATGTCGGTCCAATGCGCGACCGGCTCAACGTGACCGGTGTTCAACGAATGCAGCAGCAGCGGCGGAAGCGCGAAATCGTAGACGCGATCGACCTTCGATGCAATCTCAACCTGCTTCTTGTAGTAGGAATGCACTTCGATGAGGATTTCTAGACCGCGCTTGACACCCTCTTCACGCAGGCGGGAGATGAGCTTGAATGTCTTCGGGGTCATGAAGCAGCTCGTGCCAGCTTCCTTGGCGCCGTAGCCGACGGCGTCGAGACGAATGTAGCTGACGTGGGATGCGGCCATCTGATCGAAGATGGACATGAGGTATTCCCAGCCCTTGTCGGAATCGGTGTCAATATCAACCTGCTGCGGGGTGAAGCTGACCCAAACCAGGCGGGTCTTGCCTGCGAACTTGTAGTGGGTGAACGGCAGGCCCGGGCGCGGACGGTAGATACCGGCCAGATCCTCTTCGGTGGCGCCGTTCGGGAAGACGGAGCTCATGGTCAGAAACATCGGGTAATACTCGGATTCCTCACCTTTTTCAAGCACGTCTTGGAACTGCTTGGATTCCCAGCTCATGTGGTTGACGATGGCATCGACCATGATGCCGTGGGTCTTGGAAAGTTCAGCAACGTCGTCCCAGCTGCCGAGACGCGGGTCGACTTTGGTGTGGTCGATCGGGTCGAAGCCTGCATCCGCACCATCGAACGGAGTGAAGAACGGCAGGATATGCACGCCGTCATACACGCCGTCGAAGCGGGTGCGCAGGATGTCGGTCATCGAACTAAGAGTGCCATCGCCGAGACGAGCGGCGTAAGTGATGAGTTGCACTTTGTTTTTCATGGGACCTCCCTTGGCTCATGGGCGCGGGTGCAATGTGTGCGCGTCTGCCTGTTTGTTGTTTACGTATTTGCATACTCACGTATGTATCGAACCGGTTCGATATTACCTCGAGAGGGGCATCAATGTCCAGTCACGCAGCGAAATGCGCGTGTCGAACCGGTTTGATGCGGTGTTCTACGCAGCCCAGCCTGTCCGATCCCCACTCAGCGTTCCAACGCGCAGCATCAACGCGTGGTATCGCCTGGCACCAGCGTCATGGGAATAAGCACGTTCGGCTCGAACGGCTTGGGGATGTTCTTGCGTGAGGCGTTAGCCGCGGCCACTTCCTCATTGGCAATCGCCTGCACGATATGGTCGGCCGCCGATTGTGCGATCGCCGAGAAATCCTGCGCGACCGCGGTCAGTTTCATGCCGGCCAAATCGGTCAAATATGTGCCATCGTAGGCAACGATCTGCAGCTCGTCAGGAATCGAAATTCCGCGGCTCAACGCTTCGCGCACGCAGAACGACGCACCAATATCGGAACTGACCACGGCATCGACGCCATCGGTCGCCACCCCATCAAGCGCACGGCCAACCGCACGATGATAGCCGGCGAAATCCATCACCTCACCGGCCTCGATATACTCATACTTCACGCCCGCGGAGGTCAATTCCTGTTCCAACGTGAGGTAGTAGCGCACCGTCGGGAACGTGGTCTTTCCCAAATCGAACGATCCTTCCTCAACTTCTCCGCGCGCAGCCAAATCGAAGAATTGATCTCGCGGACCGCCAATCATCACCACATGTTTGGCACCATTGCGAATCAGCATCTGCGCAATCAGTCGCCCACCCTGCTCGTGGTCGGATCCGATCGACGAAATACCATCTCCAAGCACACGGTCGAACGCGACGATCGGGCGGTGAATCGACGTCCAATAATCGCCAGGATGCGAAGTGTGCGCACACATGACGATGCCGTCCATCATGTGCCGACGCAACATGTCGACATACTGGATTTCGCCGTCCGCCTCATCTGCGGTAGAGCACAGCATAGTGCGTAATCCTTGCGCGGCGAGCGCATGCTGCAGATGTGCGGTAAACGTTGCAAAGAACGGATGACGGATGGTGGGCACGATGACGCCGACCAGATTCGTGCGATCGTGGTACAGGTTGCGGGCAAGCTCGTTCGGCACATAATTGAGGGCTTGCATGGCCTTACGCACGCGGTCGCGCATGTCGTTGGATACGTACCCGTTGCCGTTCACCACCAGCGAGACGGTGCTCAGAGACACCCCGGCCTTCTTCGCCACATCGCGCATGCCGACCATGATCGCACCTTCCCCGTTATCACTGTTCTATCGTTGTATTCTCACGCGCTTACTGCGCGCCTCTCGCGAGATATTATACTTATTTTCACATTCTCTCGAACCTGTTCGACAGTCCGGTGTGTATATCGTTTGACGGCCCCCACCACAGTTTTTTCGATTTTCGTTTTTTGACTTTCCTTGATTTCTCCCTTGAAATCACGTTGTACGGATTATTGTTTCGCACTTCATCCGATACTGCATCGATGAAAGATATATCATGCGCAACATCCTGCAAAACATCGCAATTACACACAACAAAAGAAACGGCGCAAAGCTTGCGATATCCACGCTCACTTTGCGCCGTCTTCTTATATTGATGATGACCTACATTGCGATCAGTCGGTCGGAACGTCGCCGGACTGGGTGTGGTCGAAGACCGGCTTATTGTCTTTGTCGAAGGTGTAAACACCGATATTCGCAGAACTCGGATCATTGTTCTTATTGAAAGGTCCGATACCGGTCTGGCCCTGGTACTGGATATCCTTGCCATCCTTCAGCAGAGCAAGGCAAGCCTTGTAGGAGTCACACTTCTCGCCGCCATTAGCGCCGGAAACCGCAGCCATATTGGCCTGAATGGTCTTGCCGTCAGCACTACCACCCTTCTGAGCGGCAAGAGCTGCCAGAATAATGCCATCGTAGGTTTCAGCACCATACGTGGTGGTGTTCTTCAGATCCACGCCGGTGGATTCGAGACGCTTGATGAAATCGTCGGACGGGTTGACGCCAGGAATGGTGCCCTTCGAGCCTTCCAACAGGCCCGCGTCGAGTTCGCTCGAATAGTCGGAGGTGTTGCCATCCACGAAGTACAGTTTCTTGGTGTCGACCCCGGCGGAGGCGAGCGCCTTGAGCAACGGCTTGGTCTGGTCGAAGGCGATGACGAGCGTCGCGTCGGGGTTGGACGCCTTGATGGCGGTGGCGATTGAGGAGAAGTTCGTCTCGGTCGGATCGAAGGTGTCCTTTTCGCCGTAGACGATGTCGACGCCCGCCGCGGAAGCGGTCTTGACTACCGTGTCGCGCAGACCGGTGCCGTATTCGTCGTTGAAGACCGCGATGGCGAGCTTCTGCACGCCGTCCTGCGCGATCAGATTGCCCATGACCGCGCCCTGCACAGTATCAGGTGCCACGGTACGGAAGAAGTAGTCGGACAGGCCGGAGAAGCCGGCCGAAGTGGCCCCCATCGACAGCATCGGAATGTTCTGCGAGGTGATGGACTTGTATGTGTTCTTGACCACGGAGCTGGAAGCCGGACCGATGATGAACGATGGGTTCTTGCTCAGCACGGACTGGGCCGCGGACGTGTTCTGGTCGGCATGGTCAGCATCGGACGTATCAGCGTCCACGGTGGTGACCTTGCTGCCAAGTACGCCACCGGCGTCATTGATGTCTTTGACTGCCAGCTTTTCGGCAGCCAGTTCAGGCGGTGCCAGATAGGCCAGGGATCCTGTTTCCGGCCACAGACCACCAAGCACGAACTTGGTGGTTTTGGCACCGGAACCAGATGCGTCGGAGCTGGAGCTTCCGGAGCCGGAGCCACAGCCGGCGAGCGCCATGACCGCGGCGGCCACTACTGCGGCGGCGGTGATGGACAGCTTTCTCATGCCCTTCATGTTTGTCTTCTTCATATGAATCACCATTTCCTCTCTTGGCTCCGCTGATTGCCGAACCCTTGGTGACGATTGCCGAGATAGGTTGCTCGAACATCTTGAGGTGCACTATAGGCTGCGAGGAAACCGAACGTGTATGCGTGAAGTTAACCGGAGATGAAGTATGAAAATTGTTGGAAACACAAGGATTTGTGTCAGTTTTCAGGCATGGTGGAACCGCCGGCGGGGGTATTCCGCCCCACCGGCGGAGACTTGCTTCAGAGTCCGAAATTCCGGCTTGTAGGAGATCGCGTAACGTGTACGGAGACTGACATCCGAGTTCTAAGGCACTCCAAAGCACTCCAAAGCACACGAAAGCGCTTCGAGCGAAGAGGATGACGGGCCTTATACGCTCCGTTCTGCGATTTACCGGGGCTACCTGTCCTCTTCCTGGACCTCCTCTTCCAGATTGCCCAGGTACAAGGAGACAACCTTCGGATCGTTCATCAAATCACGGCCCTTGCCAGAGTAGGCGTTGCGACCTTGGTCGAGCACATAGCCACGATCACAGATCTGCAGGCAACGGCGGGCGTTCTGTTCGACAATGACCACGGAGACGCCGGCCTTGTTGACCTGACGCACGCGGATGAAGGTTTCGTCCTGAAGCATTGGCGACAGGCCCGCGGAAGGCTCGTCCAGCAGGAGGACCGACGGCTTCATCATCAGGGCCCGGGCCATAGCCACCATCTGACGTTCACCGCCAGACAGCTGGCCGGCGAGCTGATTCCTACGCTGTCCGAGCTTGGGGAAAATCGAACACACATAGTCAAACCGCTCATTGAACAGTTTCGGCGCCTGAAACGCGCCCATATGCATGTTTTCCGCAATGGTCAGGCTGGGGAACACGTTTTCGGTTTGCGGCACGAAGCCAACGCCTCGGGACACGAGCTTGTCGGCACGCAGATTGGTGATGTCCTCGCCCTTGAGCAGAAGCTTGCCGGAATGAATATGCACCAGGCCGAACAGCGACTTCAGCAACGTGGACTTGCCGGCACCGTTCGGGCCGATAATGCCGACGATCTCGCCCTCGTGGAGCGTGAGGGACGCGCCGTTGAGAATATTCACGCCAGGAATATAGCCAGCCACCAAATCCACCGCGTCAAGCAGAGGCTCACCCTCCGGCTCCCCCACATGAATCTGCGCGCGGGACAACGGCCCCGACTCCTGCGCACCTCCCTGCATGTCACCCTGCGTGCCCGATTCTGGCGAATCGGACACGGAAAGCGCCCCAACAGACATCTGGATGACCGATTCTCCAGAATCGGACACACTGGCGGCAGGAACACGCGTCGGATCAGTTGCGTTCGTGACGTCGCTCATCTCAGGCCTCCTTCAAATCTTCCAGCACGGAATCGTCACCCAAATCAATGTTGGCGTGGGCACCCAAATACGCGTCAATCACAGCCGGATCGCTCATCACGGTCTTCGGCTGGCCTTCCGCCACGATCTTGCCTTCCGCCATCACAGTCACCCAATCGGCGATATGACGCACCATGTTGATGTCATGCTCCACGAACAGCACCGTGGTGCCCTCTTCACGCAACGCCATAATGTGGTCGAGCAGCGACTGCTTCAGCGCAGGATTCACACCCGCCATCGGCTCATCCAACATGACCAACTGCGGATCAGACATCAGCGCACGCGCCATTTCCAACAACTTGCGCTGACCACCAGAAAGCGCACCCGCATAATCATCCTTCTTTTTGATCAGCAGAAAACGTTCCAGCAACGCTTCCGCCTTCTCAATATTCGCTTTCTCCTGCTTCTTCCACATGCCGGGGAACAGCGCGCGGAACATGCCCTCACCAGGCTGTACGGGGGCACCAAGCAGCATGTTGTCGAGCACAGTCAAACGGCTCATGACCTTGGTCAGCTGGAACGTGCGAACCATCCCCATACGCGCCACTTTTTCAGGCTGCACATGCGCCATGTCTTGACCGTCGAACTGCCAAGTGCCGGTATTCGGCGTATCAAAGCCAGTCATCAGATTGAAAAACGTGGTTTTACCAGCACCATTCGGTCCGATCAGTGCAGTAATGCCATGCCTTTCGATTTCAAAATGATTGACATCCACTGCCGTCATACCGCCGAATTTACGGGTTACATTATCTGCGATCAGAATCGGATCAGGCTTGTGAACTCCCGGCTTGTTCTCCACGAATTTCAAATCTTCCGTGACTTTGTCACGATAGGCCGTGGAGATCAGCGTCTCACCTTCGGGGGTTTTGGTGGCCCACTTGGTCAGATCATGGAACGGTACGCCCGGCTGTGGAATCGGTTGAGTTGCCGACGTCGAAATATTCGTTGTATCAGGCATGGAAAGCCAACTCCTTTCGGTCACCCAACAAACCTTGCGGTCTGAAAATCACCAGGCACATCAGCGAAACGCCGACAATCACCCAGCCAAGGGCTTCAATCTGATTGGAGGAAATCAAAGTTTCGGGAACAGTGTTGCGCATGACCTCCTTGACAAACGTGAGCAACACCCACAGCACGCACGAGCCAAGCACCGGGCCAAGAATCGTAGCCGCACCACCCAACAGCAGGATCGTCCACACATAGAACGTAACCGTACGACCAAGCGAATCAGGCTGCACGGAACGAGGCAGCACGAAAATAATGCCAGCCATCGCGCCGAACAATCCGCCCAAAATCAACGATTCCATCTTGTATTTCGTAACCGGCTTGCCAAGCGAACGAATCGCATTCTCATCCTCACGAATACCCTTCAGCATGCGACCCCACGGCGAATGGAACCAACGCCAGCACAGGAACGCGGCAATCGCAACCAAAACCCAAGCCACAATGCGCAGCCACCAGGAATTCGCAATATTGTTGCTGTACGTCCACAGCAGGAACGTGGTCGAACCGTCCGGAAGCGGGGAAAACGCTTCGAAACGTTCCGTGAAATCCTGCGGGGAAATACCTGCGGAACCGCCGGTGAACTTCGTCATAGCAGTCGAACGGCCAACAATACGAATGATTTCCGCGGCCGCCAACGTGACCATAGCCAAATAATCCGGACCAAGCTTCAACGTAGGAATACCCAGTAGCAGCGCGTAAATGACGGCAAGCGCCAAAGCCACACACACCGAAGCGAACAGATTACAGCCCATCGACTGCGTGATGGCGAATCCGTAGGCGCCGAGGAGCATGAAGCCCGCCTGGCCCATGTTCATCAGGCCGGTCATGCCGAAGTGAATGTTCAAACCGATGGCGGCCAATACATATGCCGCCGTGGTGGGGGCGATCAGCTCGCCCGCCGCGTTGGAGATGATTGTCATGATATCCATGAATCAGCCCACCCTTTGCTGCTTGCCGAAGATGCCCTGCGGGCGCACCAGCAGAACGATGATGAGGATTGCCAGCGCGCTGGCGTAACGCATATCGTTGGGGATAACAAGCGAGCTCATGTCCGCTACGATGCCGATGACCAACGAGCCGATGAGCGCGCCGTTGGCGGTGCCGAGGCCGCCGAGCGTCACCGCGGCGAACATCAGCAGGATCAGGGTCGCGCCGGTGTTCCAGGAGATGCCGTTCAGATAGATGCCCAGCAGCACGCCGGACAAGGCGGCCATGGCGCACGAGAGAATCCATACCACGCGGACCACCTGATCCACGTTGATGCCGGACGCTGCGGCCAGTGCCGCGTTGTCGGAAACGGCTCGCGTGGCGCGGCCGAGTCGAGTTTTGTACAGGAACAAGGTAACGCCGACGATCACGACAATGGCGATCGCCGCGGAAAGCAGCGTTGGCATGTCAGTGGTGATCGGGCCGATTTGGAAGCTGTTCGGCACGGATTTGACAATGCCCTTGATGTCGCCGCCGAAGAAGAACTGGAACGTGTACTGCAATGCCATCGACAGGCCGATGGTGACGATCATCTGCTGCATGGTGCCGATGTGACGGCGGCGCAGCGGCCCCCACACGATTTCGTTTTGAATCAAGCCGGTTAGCGCGCCAACGACAATGGCGAAAATAGCGGACGCCACGACCGGCATATGCAGTATTTGCGTGCCAACATACGCCATAAGGCCGCCAAGTGTAACCTGCTCACCGTGGGAGAAGGACTGCAGGCCGGTAGTGCCGTAGACGAGGTTCATGCCGACCGACATGAGGCCGAGCATCAGGCCGAAGATGATACCGGAGTAGAGCTGCTGCCAAATGCGCTTGCCGATGTTGGAGCCGCTCTTTTTGGCGCTCTGCGTGTCCGAGTCTGCAGAATCGGACGTTCCAGCCCCACTTTTTGCACTCTGGTTGTCCGATTCTCCAGAATCGGACGTTCCGGATGCGCTGGAATTGGCACCGGCCTGGTCGAACCTCACGACGCCGCGCTGCTTGTCGAAACTTGCCTTCTTGATCGTGACCGTCGCGCTACTTGCCTTCAGTCCATGCTCTTTCGCAACGGCATCGTCAATCGTGACCATGTAATCGCCATCATCGGCAACGGAAAACGCCCACTTGCCGTCGGCTGCGGTTGTGGTCTCCGCCGTAGCCTTGCCGGACAACTTGACGGTAGCGCCCGCAATCGGCCGCTTATCGGCATCCTGCAAAATGCCGTTGACGCAACCATTGTCGGAAGTCGGATTGCACACGTCGACGGCTTCCGCAGCCATCGCAGCAACGGGAGAGAATATGAAAAGCATCGAGAGAACGGCAAAAATCGAACAAAATATTGCGATTCCCGATCGACGATGCCGTTTGAAATACGTTACGGCTGTCATTGGTTTTTCCTCTCTTGTTGTTTTCACAACGTAGGAGAGGAAACGGCTTGCGCGGTTGCGCTCAGATTTCTTTCATGTTACTCAGCGACCGTCCGTGTAATGTGAAAATTACGCCGGATTGGCGAGCAGCGCAATGCCGAAACCGGTGGCCACGCAAATGAGAGGCACCGCGATGGTTGCTATTCCATAGCCCAGAGCCAGCGTAAAACGACGCTGGCGAATCAATGAAACCACTTCGTTGAGCGCCGTGGAGAATGTTGAGAAACCACCGAGAAATCCGACAACGAACATCATGACCGTGTCCATATCCACCGATTGCGAATAGTAGGACATCATGGCGATGCCCGCGCATAGCGAGGCGACGCCGTTGATGACGAGCGTAGATAGCGGGAAGTTGCGGTTCGTTCTCCGATTCTCGCGATTCCAGCCTCGTTGAATTGACACGTCGAGCACGTAACGGGCCATGGCGCCCAGACCGCCGAACAGACAGATCATCCACATCATCAGCGCACCTCCCCGGTAGCCGGGTCGGCGATAAGCGAAATCTCCGCAGTGATCGGTTTGGGCTCGAAGCTGGGCGGAAGCGGGTTAGCCGGCTGCTGGGGCTGCTGGATTGGTTGCGACTGCTGAATCGGCTCGGGCAGCTGCCCCAAGTCTGGAGTATCCGGCTCGCGCAGCAACGGCTGCGATGGCTGTGTCAGCTGAGGAACGGCCAGCGGAGGAATCTGCGGAACGCGGCCTGTCTGCATAGGCTGGCTGGCGGTCGGCGGCACGGTTGGCGTTTCGACTCGCGGAACCTGTCCCGTCTGTGCAATCTGCTGGACCGCCTGCGCGGCCTGCTGCGCCGCCTGCGCGGCTTCCATTGCGGCCTGCGCGGCAGAACGCGCCACGTCGGCCACTTTCACATGGCGTACGCCCTGCGTGTCCGATTCGGCGGAATCGGACACGGAAACAGCTGAAAACGCACCCCGAACCCGCTTTCGAGTACTCCGTGACAGCAGTGCCTGCATCAGAACCACGCCGGCGGCGGCAGTGAGCAAACCGCCTGCAAAATTTCCCGCAAGATAGCCAAGCGCACTGGCGATATGCCGCTCGTGCAGACCTTCCATCGTTTCCAGCATCACGCCGGACATCGTCGAAAGTCCGCCGAGCAAGCCGAGCCCAACACCACGGCTGACAACCTGCCGCACCCGGCGACGCAGCCACGAAGCGGTCGCCATGAATTCGGTCAGCATCGCGAACAGGAAGCAGGCGACCATATTCGACACAAACGTGCCCACAACGAACGGCGTCCCGCTGACCGACGGCAGAAGCATATCCAACGCATGCCGACAGCCGACTCCAACAAATCCACCGACGAACACCACAACATACATCAGTCCATCGGCGAGCGGATTGAACCGCGCCTGCATACGTTTCATCGGTGCCAGGGGAATCGTAGGCGGATCCATGGTGTTAGCGGCGGGCGTGGTTGCACCAGCATGCGTCACCTCAACAGTGTCGATTGCCTGCGTGATGGGATGCGAGTCCTCACCCGCGGTCACCATGTCTCCCGGCGATTGTTCTTGCGATTCCATTGCGCTCCCCCTGTACTGGCCTCCCGCGGACAGCGTTGTTCCGCCCATAGGCCGTGCAACAACGAGCTGGGCCGCGGTTGCCGCCTTCCTAACGTATATGAGTTTACACGGAGCGCCAACGTATACACCTTGGATGTCCGATTCCGCAGATTCGCACATCCAAGGGCCAGCCGAATTCAGCCAGGCTCAGTCAAGCCGGGCATCACACAGCCGCCGCATCGCAGGTCGCACCTCGCGCTCCTCCTCGCCACTGAACAGCACCACCAAATAGTCGCCGGCACGCAGCAACGTGTCCCCACGCGGCACAATCTCACGTTCTCCGCGCCGCAAGCCAATAATCAAACAACCCGAAGGCCACGCGACATCGCGCACACGCTGCCCGTCCGCAATCGCGCCCATTTCCAACGGCAATTCCATAACGCCACTGCCAACCTGGCTCGGAATCCTCGTATCGTCACCCTGCGCACGCATGTAGCGTTTCAGCAACTCGCCATAAATCGGCTTCGTACGCAGCAAATCAGAAACCAGCAACGCAATAAAAGCAACGGCAGCGACTGGCAGCATATGCGTCAACGTGCCAGACATCTCCACAGCCAACAGAATCGACGTGATCGGCGTTTTCACGGACGCGGCGAGCGTGCCCGTCATCACGCACACCGCAAACACCGCCACTGCGTCGGATGGCAGGTCACCGAATCGATGCAACACTTCACCGCAGATGCCGCCGGCCAGCGAACCGACCGCAAGAATCGGCATGAAAATACCGCCAGGCGCGCCTGAGCCGAAACTCGTGGATGTGAACAGCATCTTCGCCACGAACAGCAGACACAGCATTCCCAAGCCGACGCGTGCATGTTCGGCGGTATCAATCAGATTCGAGCCGCCGCCGAGCACATCAGGCAGCCAAATTCCAACCGGCAAAGCGATCGCAATCGCAATCATCGGGCGGCTCCATGCCGGCAGTTTGCCGTACAGCGTCTGGAAGCCAAGCAACAAGCGGTTCATCAGCGAACCAACCAAACCGGCCACCAATCCCAACGGAATCAGCCACACATACTCTTCCAACGACAGCTGGCCGATATCACCGAAATCCAAAACCGGACGCAGACCGAAACAGTATTTCGAGACGAAATCGGCGGTCAGCGATGCGGCGGTGGCGCCCATCAGAATCGCAGGGGAAAAACTCCGATGCACCCCTTCCAAAGCGAACATCATGCCGGACAGCGGCGCGCTGAACGCGGCGGACAAGCCGGCCGCGGCACCGGCGGTGACCAGATAATGCTCCTGCATGTCCTCACGGCGGCGGCCGCGCAAACGGTGGGACACACACTGCGCACCCGACGCACCAATCTGAATGGACGGCCCCTCACGGCCGAGCGACAGGCCAAACAACGCGCCCAACAGTCCACCGACGAAACGGACTGGCAGAATCGTCTGCCAACGCATCTTCAGGCCGCATATCACCACGCCGTTGGTCTGCGGGATGCCGCTGCCACCGGCCATCGGCTCCTTGCCGACCATCCACGCGATCGCCAGCGCGGCCGCCACCGCGGCAACCGCCCACGGCGCAATCAGCCACGGTGTCTCGCGAATCCGCGCATATATCCAGCGGGACGCATCCGTGCCGTATTCGATGCCGAGACGGTATACAACGACCAGCAATCCTGAAACCAGACCAATGACTATGCCGGCCGCCGCCATCTTCCACTTCAAGTGGTCGAATCGCGGAATCAGCCGGCGGATATCATGTGCCGCGTCGTTACCAGTCAAGCCGGGAAATTCGTTGCTGACAGTCGTTGCCGACGGTCAGTCGACCAGCGAATTGATCTGGATGATATGGTCACGCTGTGGGCCGGTGCCGATCACGGAGATACGGCAGCCGGACAGTTCCTCAAGACGCTTCACATAATCCTGGCAAGTCTTCGGCAGATCATTGAAGTCGTGGATTTGGGAAATATCCTCGTCCCAACCCGGCATGGATTCGTAGATCGGCTTCGCCGCCGCGAATTCGGACTGATCGGTAGGCATATCGTCGCGGCGTTCGCCGTTGACATCATAGGCCACGCACAACGGGATTTCCTTCAGGCCGGTAAGCACGTCGAGCTTGGTGAGCACGATGTCGGTCAGGCCGTTGACCTGAGCCGCATAACGGTTCACCACCGCATCAAACCAGCCACAACGACGCGGGCGACCCGTAGTCACGCCATACTCATGACCCTGCGCACGCAGCCACTCGCCATCCTCGCCAAACAGCTCAGTCGGGAACGGTCCTTCGCCCACGCGGGTCACGTACGCTTTGGAAACACCAATCACACGGCTGATCTTGGTCGGGCCGACACCAGTACCGGTGCATGCGCCGCCGGCGGTCGGGTTGGAGGATGTGACGAACGGATACGTGCCGTGATCCACGTCGAGCATGGTGGCCTGGCCGCCTTCGAACAGCACGGTCTTGCCTTCGTCAAGTGCCTTATTGAGCACCAGCGAGGTGTTGGCCACATACGGCTTCAGACGTTCGCCGAGCTTGAGCAGCTCGTCGGTAGTCTCGTCCACGTCGATCGGACGACGGTTGTACAGCTTGACGAGCATCTGATTCTTCTGATGCAGGCTCGCCTCGACCTTGTCATGCAGATGTTCGGCGTTGAACAGGTCGTGTACGCGGATGCCGACGCGGTTGATCTTGTCCGCGTAGGCCGGACCGATGCCGCGGCCGGTGGTGCCGATCTTATGCTTGCCAAGGAAGCGTTCGGTCACCTTGTCAAGCGTGCGATGGTACGGCGCGATCACGTGCGCGGCTTCGCTCACCAGCAGTCGGGAGCAGTCCACGCCACGGCTTTCAAGACCGTCGATCTCCTCGAACAGCACTTCGGGATCGACGACGACGCCGTTGCCGATCACGGGGGTCACGTTCGGGCTGATGATGCCGGAGGGCAGCAGGTGCAACGCATACGATTCGTCACCAACGACCACGGTATGGCCCGCATTGTTGCCGCCATTGAAACGCGCAACATAGTCGACCTTGGTGCCGATAAGATCGGTCGCCTTGCCCTTACCTTCGTCGCCCCACTGGGCACCGATCAAAACAATTCCAGGCATGTTGTTGCACCTCCGCGCGTATGCGATTTCGCCTCAAAGCCTTACCCAAGGCCTTACAAAGACTACCCTGCGCCCTCTACCGGATATCTGCCGGATATGCACCGATCAGCCGTTGAAACTAGTCAGTTCCATCGTTTTCGTCTCATACAACGCGACACACCCACCGTGCCGCACACGCCGCATGCATTACACGGCGCGTGCGGCATCACACTACTTCAACGCCTTGCCCGCGCTGCCAAGCTGCCTGCAAGCCTCCACCACGCGTGCGGCCATGGCGCTTTCCGCTTCGCGCCCCCACGAACGCGGGTCGTACAGCTTCTTGTTGCCCACCTCGCCATCGATTTTGAGCACCGAATCATAGTTGGAGAACATGTGACCGGCCACCGCACGGCTGAATGCGTACTGCGTATCGGTGTCGATGTTCATCTTCACCACGCCGTAGCTCACGGCCTGCGCGATCTCCTCCGGCGCGGAGCCGGAACCGCCGTGGAACACCAGGGCGAACGGCTTACCGGGAGCGACATCCAGCGAGTGCGCGGGGTCGGGCATTTCGCCGGCCTTAATCGCGAGCGCGACCGTGGTCTGGATTTCGTCGAGCAGTTCGGGGCGCAGTTTCACCACGCCCGGTTTGTATGCGCCGTGCACGTTGCCGAAGGTGAAGGCGGCCATGTAGCGTCCGCGCTCACCAAGGCCGAGTCGTTGCGCGACGGCGATGCCTTGTGCGGGCGTGGAATACAGTTTGTCATTGATTTCGGCGCTGTGTCCGTCTTCTTCGCCGCCGACCGCGCCGATTTCGATTTCCAGCACGGTGTGCGCGGCTTGGGATTTGTCGAGCAGTTCTTCTGCGATGTCGAGGTTTTCACCCAGCGGCACTGTGGAACCGTCCCACATGTGTGACTGGAAGGTCGGTTCCTGACCGTGCTTCACCTGTTCGACTTCATGGTCGAGCAGGGGCGCACCCATTCGTCCAAATACTGTTTGGCGCAGTGGTCGGTGTGCAGGGCGATGGTGATGTTGGGGTATTTCGCCGCGACTTCGTGCGCGAAGGCTGCGAAGGCAAGCGAGCCGGTGACGCGGTCGTTGACGCGTTGCCCGGAGAAGTAGGCGGCGCCGCCTACGGAGACCTGGATGATGCCATCGGATTCCGCCTCGGAGAAACCCTGGAGTGCGGCGTTCAGGGTCTGTGTGCTGGTCACATTGATCGCGGGATAGGCGTAACCGCCGCGGCGTGCGGCGTCCAGCATTTGCGCATAACGTTCCGGCGTTGCAATAGTCATGCCTCCATTATCGCCCGACCCTATCCCACTTGTCATGTGACAACATTCGCCATCTTTCCTTTCCGTTTTCCCGACCGTCCGCTCCATATCCAGGTCGCCCGCCCCGCTAGGGCCATATGCCGAGCGTTCTCGTCTCATATCCCGACACTTGCGGGACCGACCAATAAACATGGCGAAACCATTGCGATCGTTCCATCGGAAGTCATAGAATATCCACCGGATTGCGCGACGAAGAGCCCAACCGGGTGTTCCCGCACGGGCATGCCGCCGCACGTAGATGTTGCGACCAATACCCGCGAGGAGGCTTGATGCACCAGGTTTTCGCCATCTTCCTTCGAGACGTGAAACGCATTCTGAAGAACCCCGTGGCGCTCGTCGTCACGCTGGGTGTGGCCATCATCCCATCACTGTACGCATGGTGCAATATCCTCGCCAACTGGGACCCGTACGCGAACACGGGCAACATCCAAGTCGCTGTGGCGAACGAGGACAAGGGCACAACCTCCACGCTGGTCGGCCATCTCGACGCTGGCCAGCAGACCGTTAACCAGCTTAAGAAGAACCATCAGCTCGGCTGGCGTTTCGTTCCCAAGCAGCAAGCCATCGAAGGCGTGGAATCCGGCAAATACTATGCGGCGATCGTACTGCCGGAAGACTTCAGCTCCAGACTAATCGGCACCGTCACCGGTAAAGACGACCGACCGTCGATCACGTACTACATCAACGAAAAGCTGAACGCAATCGCGCCGAAAATCACCGATACGGGCGCGACCACGATCGACGAGCAAATCAACACCACTTTCGTTTCCAGCGTGGCCGACGCCGTGGCGAAGGAAGTGAAGGAGGCAGCGGGAGAAACCACCGGCAGCATGAAAAGCGCGCAAAGCGACGTCATCAACGATCTGACCGACACCATCAACCAGCTCGAAACCGTCCAACAGCAGCTGCGCGACACCCGTTCCACGCTCGACAAGGCCCTCACCACCATCGATTCGGCCAAACAGTCCAACATCGCGCTCGCCTCGGAAATCACCAACTCGCTTGACACCGTCGGCAAGGCGTCCGACTTGCTGAGCGAGACGCGCACACAAACCGAACGATTCTCGAACACGCTGGTCGGAGCGCTCGACAACGGCAGCACGCAACTGTCCGGCCTGCAGGTCAACGTGAGCAATGCCACCGGCACCGTGCTCAGCGGACTGAACACCACGCAGGACGCGCTCGACCAAGTGTCCAGCACCATGCATCACGTCAACACCACCACCGGCAATGTGCTCGACGGCGTGGAGAAGGCGTTGCAGGCCAGCCAGCTGGATCCGAACAGCCAAACGTATAAGGATCTTTCCGCGCAGCTCGCCGAAGCCCGCAAACAGCTGACGTTCCAGCAGCAGCGCATCGACGCCTTCGATCAGGACACCACGGCTGCGATCAACGCGGGGAAGAACACCGCGAACGGGTTCAACGACGATGTCACCACGCTGGCGAAGAACGGCACGGCGTCGATGGGGAGCGCACGCACGACCATCACCGGCGCGGTCATGCCGAATCTCAACACCGGGCTCGATACACTCAGCCTGGCCAATGGGTCGCTGTCCGG
The DNA here is from genome assembly GCF_000800455.1 of Bifidobacterium catenulatum PV20-2. Taxonomy (NCBI): domain Bacteria; kingdom Bacillati; phylum Actinomycetota; class Actinomycetes; order Bifidobacteriales; family Bifidobacteriaceae; genus Bifidobacterium; species Bifidobacterium catenulatum. The sequence continues at coordinate 96,022 of NZ_CP007456.1, read as the reverse complement.
CACGCTTACCACGCTGCAAAGCACGCTGGAACAGGGCAACGGGCTGCTCGACCAGTTGTCGCGCACCGTGACCCAAACGAACACCACCATTGCTGGCACGCAGACGCAGCTCGCCAATCTCGCTAAACAGCTCAACACCACGCGCACCGATGTGGCCGCGTTGAGCAGTTCGGCGATGTTCCAGCAGCTTTCCCAAGCGCTCGGACTTGACGCGAGCGAGGTCGGCTCGTTCGTGGGCGAGCCGGTGCATTTGGACGAACAGGTCCTCTACCCGGTCAAAAACTATGGTTCCGCGGTCACACCGTTCTACACGAATCTTGCGCTGTGGGTCGGCGGATTCGTGCTCGTCGCGATATACAAGCTTGAAGTGGACCGCGATGAGAAGATCCGCATGTACACGCCACGCCAAGGCTATATGGGCCGTTGGCTGCTGTTCGTCACGGTCGGATTCCTGCAGGCGATCATCGCCACGATCGGCGATCTCGCGCTGGGCATCCAATGCGAGCATCCGTTCCTGTTCATCCTCGCCGGCATTTTCGCCTCGTTCGTCTACGTGAACATCATTTACGCGCTCGCCGTGGCGTTCCGGCATATCGGCAAGGCCGTCGCCGTGATTCTGGTGATCATCCAGATTCCGGGCGCGGCAGGCCTCTACCCCATCGAGATGATGCCGGAATTCTTCCGCCGTCTGAAACCGTTCCTACCGTTCACTTACGGCATCAACGCGATGCGCGGGCCGATCGGCGGCATGTATGCCAACCATTATTGGATCGACATGCTCTCGCTGTTCTGGTATCTGCCTGTGGCGCTGTCCATCGGCTTGGTGGTCCGCAAGCTGGCGTTGAACCTTAACCGCCTGTTCGACAACCGTCTGGCGGACACTGATCTGATGATCACCGAACATAACGAAGGCACGGTGGAACCGTTGCGGCTCACCGAGACCGCGCAGCAGATCGCCGAGGAGTTCCCCGAACTCGTCCACAGACGGGCGATTCATTTCTTCCGCCTGTACCCGCGCCTGGTGCGCTGGGGATTCCTCGCGCTGGCGGTACTGCCGTTCGTGTTCCTACTGTTGCTATTCATCACGCGCATGAAGCTCGCCATGCTGCTCGGTTGGATCATTTCGATCATCGCCATCGACACGTATCTCATCGTGGTGGAGTATCTGCGCGAACGGTATGCGAATTATCTGGGCGAGGAAGCGATGAGTGCGGAAGAGTTCCGCAGCGCGATCCTGCATGAGAACCTGCTGTTCCGGCCGGGCATGCATTACAAGCCGATGCATGCCGTACGTACGAGGCTGTATGAGGCTGCGCATGGTGGTTCGGCCGGACATGCGCCTGAACATGCGGACGGAAACACGGACGGAAATGCTGGCAGGAGTCTGCGTGAGGAGGGGAACGAACAGTGAAAATGATCTGGGGCATCTTCAAGCGGGACATGTGCCACGCCACCCGCAACGTGATCGCCGTGATCGTCTCGATGGGCCTGGTGGTGGTGCCGGCGCTGTACGCTTGGTTCAACATCGCGGCCAGCTGGGACCCCTACGGCAACACCAAGGCATTGAAGGTCGCCGTGGCCAATAACGACAAGGGTTACAAGTCGGATCTCATACCGGTGCGCGTCAACGTGGGCGAAACCATCATCAGCACACTGCACGCCAACGACCAGCTGGACTGGCAGTTCGTGAAAAGCGACAAGGCAATCGACGGAGTGAAATCCGGCGAATACTATGCGGCGATCGTAATTCCGAAAGGTTTCAGCGCCGACATGATGACGCTGTTCTCCCCCGACATCAAACACGCGCAGCTCAAGTACTATCTGAACGAGAAAATCAACCCGATCGCCCCGCATATCACCGATCAGGGCGCGACAACCGTGGTCAACACGATCGACAAAACCTTCGCCAAAACGATTGCGCAAGTCGGACTCGACCTGGCCTCAAGCATCCTACACTATTCGCAAAGCCCGCAAATGGCCGAATACATGCGCAACCTCAACGGCAATCTCACCACCATGGCGGATACGCTGAGCGGCGCATCGCAGCAGGTAACGTCGTATTCGCAGCTGCTCGGCTCGGCGAACGACATCGTGGATTCCACGGGCAAACTGCTCGCCTCGGCGACCAAGGCGGGCAAACAGGCCCAGAACGCGTTGAAGCAAGGCAAATCAGGCGCCACGTCGTTCACTTCGGCAGGTGCGAACGTCACCTCCTCGGTGAATACCGCGCTCGACCAGGTGTCAGGCGCGTTCGACCAAGTAGCTGCCGAGGTGAACAAGGCGTTCGACGCGATCGGCAAGGACTCAGACACCGCAGCCAGCCAGTTGACAACGTTGAGCGAACAAGTCTCCAGCGGCGAATCGCTGTACGACACGTACATCACAAGCCTCAACCACATGCGCGAATCGGTGGAACAACTGCCGGACAGTGATTCCGCGAAACAGGCGCTGTTGGAAGCCATCGACCGGGAGATCACGCTGCTGGAAGCCGCCAAAGGCGATTCGCAGAAGCTCGCGCAGCAGCTGAAAGACGCTTCCACGCAGGTCACGCAGGATACCGCAGCCGCGGAACGCTCCCGCAAGGAGATCCTGAACCGCATCACCTCCGCGAAGCAGTCGATCAGCAATGTGCGCGACGATTACGCCACGAACGTCAAGCCGAAAATCGACGCGCTTGCCTCCACAGTCAGCACGCTGATCTCCCAAACCGACAGCATGATCACCCAGCTGAGCGGCACCGCCGACAATCTGGACGATGTGACGGGCGATGTGGGGACGAATGTGGCGTCCATCCGTTCCACGCTCGGCGCGATCGCGAAGAAACTCGACTCGTCGGCAGCGACGGTGAAGGAGCTGATCACGAAGCTGGAGACGGGCGGGAACGCCGGTGACGGCAACAGCGATGGTGGCGACGGTGACAACGACGCCAGTTCGTCCGATTCGGGTGAATCAGACGAACTACGTGCACTGGCCACCGCCAACGCGTCCACACTGTCCACGCTGATTTCCGCGCCCGTCGCACTGCATCGCGTCTCGGTGTACCCGATCGCGAACTACGGTTCGGCCATGGCGCCGTTCTATACGATCCTGTCAATCTGGGTGGGTGCGATCATCCTGTGCGCCATGCTGAAAGTGACGATTTCGGACCGCGAGAAGGCGCATGTGCTGGGCTTGGGCGACACGCTGCCGCGCATCGTCGGCCCGTCCGGCCCGGGGAACGCCTCACGTTGGGGACTGCGCCTCGACCACGAGTATTTCGGACGGTACGCGATCTTCGCACTGCTCGCGTTGCTGCAGGGCACACTGGTTTGCCTGGGTGACACGTATTTCCTTGGCGTGCAGGCGAATCATGCGCTGCAGTTCCTTGCCGTGGGGTGGCTTGCCGCGCTCGTGTTCTCGAATATCGTGTATACGCTGACCGTGTCGTTCGGCGATATCGGTAAGGCCGTGGCCGTGGTGCTGCTGGTGATGCAGGTCGCCGGTTCGGGCGGTACGTTCCCTATCGAGACGCTGCCGAAGTTCTTCCAAATGCTCTACCCGTTCCTACCATTCCCGCACGCCATCGATGCCATGCACGCCGCGATGGCCGGATCGTACGGCAATGAGTACCTGCTTGACATGGTGTATCTCGCCTTGTTCCTGATTCCTTCGCTGCTGCTGGGATTAGTGTTGCGCAAGCCGGTGATCCGGTTGAACAACTGGGTGAGCCGCAATCTGGAGTCCACCAAGGTGATGTGACGAGGCGGATTTGAACGGGCTGGTTTGAGCCGGTTTAGATCGGTTTCGGCTGGTACACGGTCTGGGAGTCCGATTCGGGAGAAACGGACAACCAAGATGGGCGCATTACACCTCAGACGTCCGATTCTGCAGAATCGGACAATCAGCGGCGTCGCGCAAACCACACGTTGATCAGCGAGCCGACCACCACCAGCGCGACACCGATCCAGAATGGCATGCCCAACGCCACACCCAATAGGAGCGTGCTGGAAGCAGTGGAGAACAGCGGCGTCGCATACGAACCGATCGCAAGCGTTTCCATACTGCCATGTAGCATGCCATACCCCCAGCACGCGTAGCCGCCGGCAATCGACGCGGCACATGCGAGCAGCGCAATATAGCCGCCGATGCCAGGCGCTACAGCTGGCAAACCGTCGCCCGAAACGAAATGGATAATCCACAGCACAACAGCAACGCAACAGAAGAAAATCGTCGTACCATCGTAACCACCGGACATCGATGGCGTCACGGTCGCGTAAATCGCCCAAATAAAGGCGCCTGCGAACGCGAGCGCGTACGGCAATGGATTGCTGGCGATATTGGCGACCGCTTCCTGCACGTCAAGGTTTTCACCGCCGACCGCCATTGCCACGCCGACGGTGGCTACGATTGCACCCGGCAGCGCTTCGGAGACCGAGCCGCGTTTGTGCGACACGGCGGCGGTCATCAGTACCAGCAGCGTCGGCCACAAATAATTGACGAGGCTGACTTCCACAGATTGCGCGTTCGTTGTGGCCAGACCGATCGACAGCGAGATCGACGCCTCATATGCGATGAACATGAGTCCGCCTGCGACGAGGTACTTGCGTGGCGCTTGGCTAATCGGTTTCGGCCGTCGCACGATGAGCAGGAGCATACCGCCGACAGTGTAGATGAGCGCCGAGCCTAGCGTGGCGCCGAACGATTCGGAAACGAGTCGCACGAGGCCGGCCATGAAGCCCCACAGGACGATTGCGAACAGGCCGATGAGTGTCGCCGCGTGTGATATGGCATGACCAAATAGGGGGTTACTGGGGCGTTCGCCTGCGGATTCGGCGGGAAGTTTCTGATCCGTATTCACGGATTCCAGCCTACCTGCCGCCCACCCCGCATGTCCGATTCTGCAGAAACGGACACTATTTGTTGGTTTACCACCGCCTGGCCTCCTTAACCAATGGCACGATGATGCCCACGACGCCACACAGCACACCGCCGATCGGCCACGGGACCCAGAACACCTTCATCCACGCGTCAACATCACTGCCCGCCATTCCAAGAAAAAGCATAAGCAACGCGACAACAGTCGCTAACAACATGATCACGCCACAAATTGCACCGGCAAGTCTGCTGTAAAATCTGTCCGACTCGCTCATCGTCGGGTGCGGCACGGAACGTCCCTCGCGCACGCTTTCCTCTTCGGATTCACGATTGTATTTGTCCACATTCACCTTGTCATGCGTCATCCCGGACATAATGAAACAGAACACCGCCGCGGCCACGCAAGCCAGCAGAATGCTGTCCGGCCACCCCGCGTCTCCGTCGGCAACAAGCTCGTCACAAAACACTCGCACGCACACGCCCGCCAAAATCAGCACGGCACCAATCGCAACACCAATCGCCAATACGACCGACGCACGTGACTTGTCCTCATCCGTGTAAAAATCCTGCACATACGGGTGGCGACGGCGGAAATCGCCATGCATGATTCCGGCCGGTATCAGCAAAGCGAGACCGACAATCGCGCCAACCAACGTGCATACCGTGACCAGCACGTCGTTCACCGGCGACGGCCCCAGGACAGACCCCTCCGGCGAAAACAACATGCCAACCGCGACGCCGAGGATGATTGCGGCCACACCAATCGCAATAAGCCACGCAAAACGCCTCATGTGACTGTCGTAGCCAACCACATCCTGCACGATATGTCGGGGCACGCTTTGCGGAATGCCCATCCCATCTCGCGTGTCCGATTCTGGAGAAACGGACAATTGAACACCGGTTTTGGCACCTTGTGCGTCCGATTCACCAGAAACGGACGCACAAACATTCGGATTCGTATCCCTCACGTCCGATTCACCAGAATCGGACATTCCTGCGACCTGCGATGCCGCAAACCCGATTACCCCCGGAACCGCGCCAACAGCAGCGTCGGCCGCCCCAACCGACGCGGCCACACCATCCGTATCAGCAGCCAAGTCCACGCGTCCCGCACCCCCACAGCCTGCCGACGCGCGCACGTCGCCCATGACCAAATCATCCAACGTCACGCCGAACATGTCGCAAAGCATCAGCAGCTTGTCCATTTCGGGGTATGCCTTCTCGGACTCCCATTTCGAAATTGCCTGCCGGGAAACGCCCAGCAGCATTGCCAGCTGTTCCTGCGTCATGTTGCGCGAACCGCACAGATACTGCAGATTCTCTTTGAAACTCATGTCCGCCCTTTCGTCGAGTTTCCATATCGCCTCGACTTGCGATTATTGGCGATTGCCAAGCAACAGCTTGTCATAAGCGTCGCGTTCCACGCCACCATCTTTCGGTTGCATTGCGATTCGCAACCAAATTTTGCGACGCAACCGACAGTTGCGCGGCGCGAAGTTGACTTCACGGGTCTTTTACGGCAATAGAAAAACTTTTGGAATTCCAACGATTCCAAGGGTTTCGAATGGAGCGGATGACGGGAGTCGAACCCGCCTCTAAAGCTTGGGAAGCTTTCGTTCTACCGATGAACTACATCCGCAAAATGTGCCTTTTGGGCACGCGCAATTAGTTTAGCATGTGATTTCCGCTATATGTGGCAGATTGTCCGGATTGAGAAAAGTGATTTCCGCTATATGTGGCAGACTCTTACGGAAAAGTACCGTCAAAAGGCTTGATCAAAGGATTTCGGGGGTACATATCCGAGAAAACATGCCACATATAGCGCAAATCAATTTGACTGAATCGTCATTTCTGCCACATATAGCGTTTTTGAATGCGATTGCGCGCGGAACACACAAGGGAAAGCACAAGGAGCGCACGAAGACGAACCATCCAATCGTCGGAAAAATCGGCAAAAAACGTCCGTCAGAAATCAGCCGCGCGTAGACCGTTGCGAATAGTCGCGCGAATATCCGCCATACGAACCTGCCGAGCCATGCGCAGACCCATATTGCGAGCCGAACTGCATCCCACCTAAACTTCCGCCCTGATGGATGTTCGACGCCGCAACGCCACTCGCCGCATAACCGCCGGCCAGATAGCCCGATTGCACGCCCTGTTGCCGCATTTCCTGACTCATCTGCATCAACCGGGCAATACGATCCTCAGTCGCAGGATGCGTGGAAAACAGGCGAGAAAAACCTTCCGCAGAAAACGGATTCGCAATCATCATCGCAGCAACCGACTGCGTACCGGCAGTCTTCTGCATCGGCATCGTCTCAGCGCCGTTCGAAATCTTATTCAATGCGGACGCGAGCGCCTCCGGATCTTCCGTAAGCATGGAACCATCTTCGTCAGCATCATATTCTCGCGTACGCGAAATCGCCATCTGAATAAGCGAAGCGGCAATTGGCGCAAGAATCGTGCTCAACAGCACACCCAGCAATCCAAGACCATTAGAAGACGAGTCATTGCGATCGTCGCGCGAATTGCCGCCACCGAAATACATGAGCGAATAGCCGAGATACGAAATGACCGTCGCCATTGCGGACGCGATCGCAGACGTCAGGATATCGTGATTGTACACGTGCATGAGCTCGTGCCCAAGCACGCCGCGAATCTCGCGTTCGTTCAACATCCGTAGAATACCCTGCGTGCAGCAGACCGCCGCATGACGTTCATTGCGTCCCGTTGCGAACGCATTGGGACTCATGGTTGGGGCGATATAAATACGCGGCATCGGCTTGCCCGCCTTCGCCGACAGTTCGCGCACGATTTTGTACAGTACCGGCGCTTCCTGCTCGCTGACTTCCTGCGCATGCATGGATGCGATCGCAAGTTTGTCGGAAAACCAGTAGGATGCGAACGTTGAGCCAAGTCCGATGAGAATGTAGATACCAAGCGTACGCTGGCCGCCACCGGTCGCCCACCAAATGAGCATGATGACGCCCCACATCAACGCGAATAACAGCGTTGTCTTCAAGCCATTGCAATGGCCATGCACCTGCAATTTGCCGTTCATGGTCACTAGCGTAGAAACGGAGTCTGAGTTTTTGCTGGATATGCGCTGGAGACTGGGCCGTGGAAAGGACTAGGGGCAGTTGCGGAAGTTCGCACGCTCAGCTTCTCCCCGGGTGTCCGATTCTCCAGAAGCGGACACCCAAGACGCATGAAAAAAGCCTGAAACCTATCGGACCGGACTCCAAACACCCACCTTAGGCGTGAGCCAAGGCGCGCATCTGCTTCGGGTCGATGACCTTCTTGTGCTCGCGACCTTCCTTCGCACCCTCAGCGCGTTCGAACGCATCAATCTTCTTCCAACCGGCAAAGTCGATCGGCTTGACACCGCGCGACTCCAGCAGTCGGTCGATGGATTCCGGATCACGATCAGCGGCTACACGGCCACCCTCGGCAGCCTTCGACAGATCTTCCAGCATGTTGGTGACGATCAGCAACGCGTCGGACTTGGTGGAGCCGATCAGACCAACCGGACCACACTTCGCCCAACCGGTCGCATACAGACGCTCACGCACCTCAACCGCAGCATCCGCACCATCCGCACCATCAGAGCCAGCCTTAGCAGCAACGGTGATGCGTCCGTCACCGTTTGCGTTCGCCAGATGCGCGTGACGCTCGTCGTACGCGATGCCCGGAGCGGTAGCCGGCTTGTAGCCGATCGCATGGTACACGGCCTGCACCGGATACTCTTCAAACTCGCCGGTGCGGCTCATCTTGCCGTCAGCCGACGTTTCGGTCTTCTCCACGCGAATGCCAACGACCTTGCCATCCTCGCCCAGCACTTCGACCGGCGCGGAATTGAAGTGCACATAATACTTGCGATCAGCCGGATTACCCTCGTAATCCACGTCACCGTCATCTTCCATGTCTTCCGCCATCTCACGAATCGTGAACAGCTCTTCGACCATCTGACGGGTCAGCTTATCCTTGCCGGCTTCTTCAATCGTGTCTTCATCTAAATCGAAATCGTCTTCGTTGATGATCAGCTGCACTCCCGGTAGCTTCTCCATCTCACGCAATTCCTGCACGGAAAACTTGGCTTGCGCCACACCGCGACGGATGAACAGGTGCAGCACGCGAGCCTTGTTCTCCTTGATGCCCTCGTACACATTGTCTGGAATATCAGTGCGTTCCTTCAGATCGTCGGCATTGCGCATGAGTTCGCGCGCCACATCCATGGCCACGTTGCCACCGCCGATCACGGCAACTTCCTCAGCTTCAAGCGGCCATTCGCGAGCGCCGGTCGGATAACCGTCGTACCATTCCACAAACTTGGCTGCGCCATACACGCCATCCAGGTCGGCGCCCGGCAATCCAAGCGGCTTGTCCTCAACGGCACCGGTGGCGAACAGCACGGCATCGTAACGCTCAAGCAGCTCGTCGAGGGTCACGTCCTTGCCGAATTCCACGTCGCAATACAGGTGGATGTCGGGGTTGTCGAGCGTCTTTTCGAGTGCCGACGCGATGAATTTGATGGACGGGTGGTCGGGGGCCACGCCATAACGTACCAGGCCGAACGGCACAGGCAGCTTTTCGAACAGGTCGATGCGCGCGGCAGAGCCGAGGCCAAGCTCCTCGCCGAGCTTCTTCAACTGGCGCAGGAAAATGTCGGAGGAGTAGACGCCTGCAGGGCCGGCGCCGATTACAGCAATACGAAGTTCATTAGTTTCAGTCACGCGCTCTAGCCTAATGCATTCCCTGCATTTGCAACAGGGGCGCACGAGTATTTTCTTGCGACTTCCTCACGCATGCGCGCCCGACGGAGTACGGGGGTCATATCGCCGGCGAACACCACCGTAAGTAATAAACAAACCATATACTATGTGCGACACTATGCACCGTCAATCGATTGACACCGCCACTGCAACGCGTTGTGGTGGGAAAATTTACGATTGCGGCGCGCACCGTATCACGAAGAAGAAGAATTATGAGTGACTCCAACAACTCGGCGCAATCCAAAGCACCGGAGCAAGGCGGCGTACGCAAGCTCGACAAGAGCGACGCCGGCTATGCGAAGGATCTGAAGCCCCGTCATATCCAGATGATCGCCATCGGCGGTTCCATCGGCACCGGCCTGTTCCTTGGCGCGGGCGGCCGTCTCGCGCAAGGCGGCGCCGGCTTGGCGATCGCATACGCCGTCTGCGGCATTTTCGCGTTCCTGATGGTACGCGCTTTGGGCGAGCTGGCAATCCGCCGTCCGTCGTCCGGCGCGTTCGTTTCCTATGCCCGCGAATTCCTCGGCGAGAAGGGTGCCTACGTGACCGGCTGGCTGTTCTTCCTCGACTGGTCGGTCACCGTCATGGCCGATATCACCGCCGTGGCCGTGTATTTCCACTACTGGAAGGCGTTCCAAGGCGTGCCGCAGTGGCTGTTGGCACTGATCGCCCTGGCGTTGGTGTTCGTGCTGAATCTGCTGAGCGTGAAGATGTTCGGTGAGGCGGAATTCTGGTTCGCCGCCATCAAGGTGGCCACTATCATCGCGTTCATGGTCATCGCCATCTGGGCCATCGTCACCGGCGCTCCGGTGGGCGGCTCCCACGCCGGCGTGGCCAACATCACCGACAACGGCGGCCTGTTCCCGAAGGGCATCGCCCCTGTGTTCGCCCTGACGCTGGGCGTGGTGTTCGCCTTCGGCGGCACCGAAATGGTGGGCGTGGCCGCGGGCGAGGCGAAGGACGCCGAAAAGGTATTGCCGAAGGCCATCAACTCCATGATCATCCGCATTTTCGTGTTCTATGTGGGATCCGTCGTGCTGATGGCTCTTGTGCTGCCGTACACCGCCTACTCTTCCAACGAATCCCCGTTCGTCACGTTCTTCTCCGGCATCGGCATTCCGCACGCCGGAGACGTGATTCAGGTGGTCGTGCTCACCGCGGCGCTGTCCTCGCTCAACGCCGGCCTGTATTCCACCGGCCGCACCCTGCGATCCTTGGCGGTGGCCGGCTCCGGCCCGAAGTTCGCGGCCCGCATGAACAAGCATCACGTACCGTACGGCGGCATCATCATCACCTCCGCGCTCGGTCTGATCGGCGTTGTGCTGAACGCCGTGCTGCCGTCTGACGCGTTCGAAATCGTCATGAACCTCGCCGGCATCGGCATCGCAGGAACGTGGGCCGCCATCCTCGTCACGCATATCGCCTTCCTCAAGAAGGTCAGGGCCGGCGAGGAGACCCGCCCCGCGTACCGCATGCCGGGAGCCCCGTGCACCAACTACATCTCGCTGCTGTTCTTCGCCGTGGTCGTGCTGTCTAATCTCACCAGCGCGGCCGGCCGTTGGACGCTGCTCATGTTCGCGGTGGTGGTTGTGGCCATGATCGCCGGATGGTTCTACGTGCGCGGCCGCATCAACGGCAATCTCATGGATGAGATGCTCGACGACAACGACAACGATGCCGCCGACGTGCCGGAAACCGCGGAAGTGCCGGGCAAGTAGGCACGTCATCGCAAGCCTTGGCGTCGATGGCAATCGCCGACATTCCAGCGTTCCGGCATGCTTCGGCGTCAGGCGAACGTACAATCGCAATAACTGCAATCGGGCCCTCATCGAGCGAGGGCCCTCATCATAAGAGGTGGCAATATGCGCATTCACATCACATATACCGGCGGCACCATCGGCATGATCGACTCGCCAAACGGCCTGATTCCGGGCGCCGACACTCGCGGATGGCTGTTCCGCCTGTTGGAGGACGCGCACATGGACGCAAGCCCGTTCACGTTCACCGAGCTTGATCCGCTTATCGACTCGTCGAACGCGACGCCTGACAATTGGCAGACGATGGTTGATGACTTGCGTGCGCATCACGATGATGCCGACGCGTTCGTGGTACTGCATGGCACCGACACGATGAGCTATTCGAGCGCCGCGCTTTCGTACGCACTGGCCGATTTCGGCAAGCCGGTGATTTTCACGGGTTCGCAGCATCCGCTCGGCAAAATCGAATCGGATGCCATTGCGAATGTCACGGGCGCGCTGAACGCCGCGATGAGCGGACGATTCCACGGTGTGGGACTGTTTTTTGGACATCACCTGTTTGCCGGCAATCGCGTGAGCAAGTCGTCGAGTTGGGCGTTTGAAGGATTTTCGGCGCCTTCCGTCGGACCGCTGGCTCGTACGGGCACGCCATGGCATTGGTATGCGGGCGATACCGCTTCGGCCGGTTGCGGCTGGACGTCACCTCAACCTTACTCCCGTCACGATGTTGCCGTGATTGATATGGTGCCCGGCATTTCCGCGGCGCGATTGGAAGCGATGCTTACGCCGCGTCCGGAAGCGGTATTGTTGCGCGCGTACGGCGTCGGCAATGTGCCGAGCGACGAACCAGGATTGACCGACGTGATTGCCGACGTGCTGCATGACGATGTTCCCGTTGTGATCGCGTCGCAATGTCAGCAGGCGGAAGTGCTGCTCGGCCATTACGAGACGGGCGATGCGATCGCTCGCGCCGGCGCGATCGGATCCGGTGATATGACGCTGGAAGCCGCGTATGCGAAAATCATGTTCCTGCTGTCGCAAGGCGTGACCGGAGCCGACTTTGGCAAGTGGATGCGCGCATCGATCGCTGGCGAAGTCTCGCCAAGCTCGTTGTAAACGCTTCCCCAAAGCGCCGCGCTTAACACCACTCCCCGCGAATCAAGCGGATTCGCCGCGGTCGAAAAGCACGGTGAGCGCCCACAGAATGCTGACCACGTCGATCGCCTCCTGCATGAATGCGCCAACGACCACGGGAATCAGGTTGAATGCGGCCGCTACCATGCCGATGACGGCGAGGCCGAGACCGATCAACACCGCCTGAAGCATCACGTTTTTCGTACGACGTGCGATGGCGATGGCACGCGGCACAGAGGCGATGTCATCATTCATGATGACCACCTGTGCGGATTCGGAAGCTGCGGTGGACGTGCCGTCGGTCATGGCCATGCCGATGTCGGCGACCGCAAGTACGGGGGCATCGTTGACGCCGTCGCCGACCATCATGGTGACTTGGCGATTCCTGGATTCGCCAGTTATACGCCGCATGATGCGGGCGGGCATGGACTGGTTTTGATGCGTGGACTCGGTGGCGTTTTTGACAGCGGCAACCTTATCTTCAGGGAATAGCTCGGATTGCACGTCATCGATACCGACCTCGTTTGCGATGATGCGGGCGGATGCGGCCTTGTCGCCGGTCAGCATGGACAGTTCCTTGACGCCAAGCTCATGCAGACGGGCCAAGGAACGTTTCGTATTCGCACGGGGCACGTCGCGAAGCACGATGCGGGCGGCCAGTTTGCCGTCGATCGCCACGTATGCGGCCATCTCGTCCGGCGCAAGCGGAGCGAACAGCGAGTTTGCGGTTTCGGACTTGCGGACGGGCGTCGTCTGCGACACCTCAGCGAAAGGGGTAACAAAGGGGGTTACAACTGTAGACTGCGCATCGTCGGACATTCCGTCTCGTACTCCTAGAGTGTCCGATTCTGGAGAATCGGACACGTAAGCACGCGTTTCAGCCCTCTGGATGTCCGATTCGGCAGAATCGGACATCCAGCGTTCACTCGGCGCATGCAGCACCGGCATGAATCCGGCTTCGTCGGCCGTCACATACGCAAAACGCCCCACACGCACCCGATGCCCGTTCACTTCGCCGGAAACACCTTTGCCTGAATCCTCCACAATGTTCTTCACCACCGGATAGTCGTGCCCGTGCCCAGGCAGATCACGCTCAGCGCACAACCGCTGCCCCGACTCATACCGCGCGTACAAGTCATCCGTAGCCTTGCGCCCGGCCGCCGCAATACCTTTCGACAGAATGTGCACCGAGTAACTTTCCACCACACCGGCCATCATGAGAATATGGTCTTCATTGAACGGCGAACTCGTTTCGAACGGTTTCTCCACGCGCACGACTTGCGGTTGCTTGACGGTAAGCGTGCCGGTTTTATCGAAGAAAATATGCGATACGCGACCTAGATTTTCCAATACGTCCTGTGCTTTAATCAGGATTCCCGCTTTGGCAAGTCGCCCTGTTCCAGCCACATACGCAACCGGCGCGGCAATCAGCAGCGGGCAAGGCGTGGCGAGGACCAACACCTGCGCAAATCGCAACGGCAATCCGGAAACCGCCCACGCAATCCCAGCAATCGCAAGCGAAAGCACGGTAAACGGCACTGCAAGCATATCCGCGGTCTTCACGACAGCGGGGCGCGACTCTTGCGCCGATGAAACCAGCTCGAGAATCTTCTGATACTGCGAATCCTGCGCAAGTTGTGTGGCACGCATGGTCAACGTGGTCGAGCCATTGACTGCGCCAGACATCACGCGAGCGCCCGCATACACTTCACGCGGCACAGGCTCTCCGTTGATGTTGCTCAGGTCCAGCGTGGCCACACCCGACAGCAGCTCGCCGTCGACAGGCACCGTTTCGCCAGGCAGCACCAGAATCACGTCGCCGAGCCGCACCTGATCGACGGGGACCGTTTCGAAGCGCTCTCCAGCCGCATCATACGTTTGCGAAGCATCTTTTGTGTCCGATTCTGGAGATTCGGACACATGCGCACGCGTTTTGCCGCTCTGGTTGTCCGATTCTGCAGAATCGGACACATAAGCATGCTTTTCACTGTCTTGGTTGTCCGTTTCCGCAGAATCGGACATTCTGACGGCACGGAATCCGTCGGCTGTCACGTCGGCCGTATGCTCGCTGCCCGTCGCATGCACATGCCCGCGCACTCCCGGCAGCGCAACCACGTGCGCGGTTCGGGGTGCCGCGTCGATCAGCGCGGTCAGGTTGCTTTCGGCCTTCGACTGTGCGAATTCCTCGATCGCCTCGCCGGATGAGATCATCAGCACCACGGCCCAAGCAGCCCAATATTCCTGCACTGCAACCGTCGACGCAATCGCAACGACCGCCAGCAGATCAACGCCAACATGGCCGTGCCGCAAATCGTCGATCATGCCACGCACCGTCACCACAATCGTGTATGCGACCAGCGCAATCACTATCCACTGTCCAACACCCGGATCAAACGCGCTCAGCCAACCGAAGCCAGCATGCAAATCGTGAGAAACCCACGAAACCCATGCAGCCTCGCCCCACGGTCTCCACTCCCCCAGCAATGCCAACGGAATCACGGCCAGAATGGTGATCGGTAATAACGGAACCTGCTTGCACAGTCGCCAGCAAATATCGATGATTCTACGCATGAGAATCTCCTTACGCTCGTATCGGACGCCTTGTTAACCCATCGGCACCTCGCCCGCGCGAGCCATCGATACACGGCGTAAAAAGATATTTCTAGCGTAGCAAACATTTGCGATTTTCGTGTCGCGATTGCCAAAAATAGAAAAGCGGGACTGTGCGATTGTTCGCCACAGTCCCGCTTCTGCTTTTAACTTTTATTGATTTTCCGCGGTTTTACCGTTCTTGCGATGACATTCACAAGACGTTCTTGCGATTAAGCAACTCCAGTCGCGTCTTCGCCGTCAGCCTATCGGGTGGTCATCACCCTTATTGCAGCCCGCCGCGACCGACCGCAACCATACACGGCCAGCCGCGGCGGTCCGCCGCGCTTTACCACAGGCCGAACGGGTCGAACAGGCCGCCTCCGTCACCGTAGCCGTTGCTACCGTTGCCGTCACTCTGTCCATTTCCGTTGCCGCTATTGCCATCATTACCGTAACCATTGCCGTTGCCGTTCTGGCTCTGGCCATCATTGCCGTTGTTCTGCTGGTTCTGGCTGTTAGAGGAGTTCGTCTGGGATTCCTCCTGGTCAAGCGTCACGTCAAGCTCCATGGTGTTGCCGTCGCGCACGACCGTCAATGTCACCTTGTCATTCATGGCGGAGGCGCGCACGTAGCCGAGCAGCGAATAGTTGTTGTTCACCGCCTTGCCGTTGAACGCCACGATGGAGTCACCGGCCTTCACTCCGGCCTTGGCCGCCGGACTGTTGTCGACCACGGACTGCACCTGCGTGCAACCGCGGGTCACGCCGTCCGCCTCGACCGTGGAGCTCTTAATGGTGACGCCAAGCGCCACATGCCGCACGGTGCCGTTGTCGATGATCTCGTTGGCCACACGCTTTACCAGGTTCGACGGAATGGCGAAGCCGATGCCGATTGATCCGGCGGTGCCGGAAGACGTTGTGGTGGATGCGATGGACGAATTGATGCCGATCACCTGACCGGCCGCATTGAAGGTCGGACCGCCTGAATTGCCTGGGTTGACGGCCGCGTCGATCTGCACGGCGTTGGTGACGATGTCGTTGTTGTTGTCATCGGCTACGGTCACCGGGCGGTTGAGCGCGGAAACAATGCCGACGGTTGCGGTGTCATCGTAGCCGAGCGGGTTGCCGATGGCCATCACGGATTCACCCACGGCAAGATTGTCGGAATCGGCAAATTTCGCGGCCTTCAGATCGCTCGGAGGATTGTCGAGCTTGATTACGGCCAGATCGGTGGTGGCGTCGGTGCCGACGATTTGCGCTGAGTAGATGGTGCCGTTGGCAAGCGTCACTTGAATCTGCTTCGCACCGGAAATCACATGGTTGTTGGTAACGATGTAGCCTTTGGCGCTGATGATTGCGCCGGAGCCTTTGGCGCTGCCGTCGCTGGTCGCCACGTCAATGGACACCACAGAATCGGACACTTCTTTCGCCACTGCGCTCCAGTCTGCGGCCTCGCCGGACTTGGCTTGTGCGGATCCGGAGCCGGAGGTGTTGGATTTCACGCTGGTCAGTGAGCTGGAGGTGGGTACGGTCACCCATCCATTGGTGATTGCCGCGTATCCGACACCAAGGCAGAGGACCGCGGAGACAAGCGCCGCCACCACGCCGGTCATCACATGCCCGGTCACGCCGGAAGCGGACTTCGGCTTGGCTGCAGCGCCATTCTGCCGCGGGGTACCGAACGGATTACCGTTATTCGGATTCCCAAACGGGTTGCCATTATTCGGATTATTCGGCCCGGCCGGTGGCACGTCGGCACCGCCTTGCGCCGTGGGCCTCATGAACGGATTGCCGTTATTCGATTGCGCGTTCTGCTGATCGTTCTGCTGATTTCCACCCACATACGGATTTCCGAAGAAAGGATTGCGAGGCCGCTGCGGAGCCTGCCCGTGCATGCCATATTGCGGCTGCGGCGGCATGTTCGGTGCGCCATTCGCAGTACCGTTCGCAGCGCCATTCGCGGCTGCGGTATCATCAGCCGGCTGCGGCGGCACGGGACCGTACGCACCATATTCCGGTGCCGGACGATACTGCTGGGCCGGCGCACCTTGCGCGGAACCACCAACCACGGTACGTTCGCCCGCTGCGGAAGCATAATCCGGCGTATCGCCCGCCGCAGCCGCGGATTCCGCCGAAGCGCCATCGTTCGCAACAGGCATGGCGGCCGTCGGCTGATCCTCAATACCGCCCTGCACGTTAATCGGTTCGGTAGCCGACTCTGCAGCATACGGCTTGCCTGCGTAAGTTTGTGTCTGTTCCGCATCAACCGGCGGCATCGGCACGGTCTGCTGTTCGTCATTCTGCGGCTGCACGGCGTTCTGGTCGTTCTCTTCAGCCATTTTCGCTCCTTATTCGTCTCGCGGCATTTCACAAATCAGCAATCGTGCCGCTCGAACTGCTATCTACGAGTAAAGATACTCGCTCTGGAAGTTTCCTGAATGTTTGTTGAAAGTAACGACCGAATCTCTTGGCAGTTCTCTCTATACGATGCCAGAGGCTATGCGATGCAACTTGACAAACCTCAGCCGATACGCCTTCTCACAACCATCGCAAGAAATTCGATAACTCATTCGCGCTATATGCGGCAGAAATGCAGCCACGCAAAAACTCATTTGCGCTATATGTGGCACTTCCCTCTGCATAGATGGGTTCAAAACGTCGTTTCAATACCCCCTAACGACTCTTGTTTTCGGAAAACTGCCACATATAAGGAAAATCACATTTTTCAACGGAACGAATCTGCCACATATAAGGAAAATCGTATTCAGCCGGCGAACGACGTAGCCACCGTCGGCAATCGGCGCTATCGCATACAGTTGAAAGCATGACAAGCTTGAACAAACCACAGATCAACGCGGCGGCGCACGAAACCGCAGCAACAGCCGCAGCGAACATGGCGACACCAGTCGAAAACCTCATCGAACATCCGCGTGGAGCGGAACCAGACAAGCCGGGCCGCCGCGACGCCTTCTATTTCGAGCAGAAAACCCGCCTTCCCGACGCGGCCGACGGCAAGGGACGCGGCGGCGCACGATACGGCCGCACCGGCATCATTCACACCCCCCACGGCGATATTCACACTCCGGCGTTCGTGCCCGTGGCCACGCAGGCCGCGATGAAAGCCGTGCTGCCTGAAACCATGAAGGATCTCGGCGCACAATGCTTGCTGTCCAACGCGTTTCACCTGTATGAACGCCCCGGTGAGCAAGTGCTCGACGAAGCCGGCGGCCTTGCCAAATTCATGAATTGGAACGGTCCGACCTTCACCGATTCCGGCGGTTTCCAAGTGCTTTCGCTCGGCGCGGGCTTCAAGAAAACGCTCGCCATGGATGTGACCGGCATGAAATCAGACGACGTGATCGCCGAAGGCAAGGAGCGCCTCGCGTTCGTAGACGAGGACGGCGTAACGTTCAAATCGCCGCTCAACGGCTCACTGCACCGTTTTTCCGCCGAAATTTCAATGGGAATCCAGCATAAGATCGGCGCCGACATCATGTTCGCGTTCGACGAGCTGACCACACTGATGAACACGCGCGGCTACCAGGAGCGTTCCGTGGAACGCACCTACCGTTGGGCGCAACGTTGCGTTGCCGAGCATAAGAGGCTTACCGAAGAGCGCGTCGGCAAGCCGTATCAGGCGCTGTATGGCGTGGTGCAGGGCGCGAATTATGAGGATTTGCGCAGGCATGCGGCCGAACAGATCGCTTCGCTCGATTTCGACGGCGTCGGCATCGGCGGCGCGATTGAAAAGCGCATTATCGGCGACACTTGCGCTTGGATTTGCGATGCGATGCCGGAAAGCCGACCGCGTCACGTGCTCGGCATCGCTGCGGTGGACGACATCTTCGCCTGCGTGGAGAACGGCGGCGACACCTTCGACTGC
The DNA here is from genome assembly GCF_000800455.1 of Bifidobacterium catenulatum PV20-2. Classification (NCBI taxonomy): domain Bacteria; kingdom Bacillati; phylum Actinomycetota; class Actinomycetes; order Bifidobacteriales; family Bifidobacteriaceae; genus Bifidobacterium; species Bifidobacterium catenulatum. The sequence goes on along the minus strand of NZ_CP007456.1, from coordinate 77,031 downwards.
GTGGCCCCCGCGCGTTGCGGCCGCAATGGTGCGATCTTCACGCGCCACGGCCGCTACAACATCAAGCGCGCGCAGTTCAAGCACGATTTCGGTCCGCTTGAGGAGGACTGCGGCTGCTACACCTGCACACACTATTCGCGCGCTTATGTGGACCATGCGTTGCGCGCCCGCGAATTCAACGGTTTCACGCTGGCGACGATCCACAACGAGCACTTCTTCGTAAAACTGCTCGACGATATCCGCGCATCGATCGACGGCGGCTATTTCAACGAATTCCGCGACGAGACACTCGCCAAGTTCTACGAAAACGGCTCCAAGGGCTGAGGCAAAGCCACTCCGGATTAAGTATCCTGAAAACAGCTCAAGCGCCGATGAACCCCCGTCGGCGCTTTTTCATGCCTCCCCGTATCCCGTCCCATGTGTCCGATTCGGGAGAATAAGGACACCCAAGCTCTTTCCTAAACCCAACGAGTGTCCGATTCTCCAGAATCGGTCACAGCACATATACGTTTATCAGAGATAAAAGCTGCCTAAATCACACACCATGCGTCATGGTTTGCATCAGCCAGAGGGCTATTGCCTGACCTCGCGTTTTCGCCCCAAGCTTCGCCATGGCACGCTTGGTATAAGTCTTGACAGTGTTCTCCGATAATCCTAAGCATTCCCCCACTTGAAGTGTGGTCTGCCCTCGCGCATACCTGGCTATAATCGCCGTTTCCCGATCGGACAAAACTGGTTTCACGGCCTGCCCGCCAAGAGTCTCTGCCACGATCCTACGATGCGCCTGTACTGGCAACTCAAAATGCAGATCCGGCATGGTTTCCGCTAACTCATACGGCAGATAAACGTGTCCAGATACAACGCATTCGAGAGCAGCGGCAATAGTGCGCAAATTTCGTTTCGCGACAATGCCTTGCACTCCAGCCTGAGCCACCGCAGCAGCATATCGGCGCAACGGAAAAGAAGTAATCGCCAAAATCGGCATATCGTCAACAGTACGCCGAATCTCCTGGCAAATCTGCACGCCATCGGCATCAGATAATGACATATCCATGAGTAATATCTGGGGACGTGTTTGCGAATTACTACATAATTCCGCAGCTTTTTTACCAAGCGTGCATCGCCATAAAATTTTCTTGTCTCCAAATTGTTGAGTCAAATAGCTAGACAACGCACTCAACGTCAACACATCATTGTCGACTATTCCTATATGTTCAACTGATTTGTCAATTCTTTCCACATTAGTTTCCATTATATTAACCACCAAATTACTTGCGATATTTTATAAAGCTTCAGCATGAATAATTATCAAATATCTACACCAAAACCTATTGTTTTCACAACGGTATGACCACATGCAGCGTCCAAGTATCACCCTCTTCACAAGTAGTAATCGACCCGCTCATCGCGTCAAGCATCCTCCGATGAAACGCAAGTCCCCTTCCTGAAACCTTCTTCTTATAGCCGCTCTGCGCATCGCGCGGGCACGCTATAGCGTTTACCTGCGTGATGCGGAGGCATCCGTTCTCGCGACTGACAAAAACAGCGTATGGCTGACTCGTATCAGCGTGACAAGAAATATTGGTGTATAACTCATCAATCAGACTTGTACACTCATCAATCAGATCCGCACAAACACTTTCACCAGTATCATCAGCATCCGCAACATCCAGCTGAATCTCACTTGTTCCAACAAACCCGAGCGTCTTAAGCCGAGAATCCCCCTCATCACAATGCTCGCGAATAATTCTCTCCAATGAAGAAACATCTGGCATCTGTATTTCTTGCGATTCGCAATCAAACCCTTCGCCGCCAACGGGATTTGCGGGGTCGATATCTCGTCCAAGAATATCAATAACTTCATGAACATTGTCCATCGTACGTTGAGCCGCATCATCGATATGTTTCCACGCAACCCGTTCCTCGTCCGATAAGGTTTTACCCTCCAGCTGCTGCTGCGCAATAAAGGCAATATACGACAGACCACCGGTAACCGTATCATGCGTCCTGCTGGCCAATTTTGCATCTCGGCGCATAACCGTCATGCGATAACCCGCCTGTTCCAATCTCCTATCGCGATCCGCAAGCACTGCGATAAGCGCCCGATGCGCGGCAACAAATGCATATATCAGCCAATACAGCGCATATACAACGCACAAGACTCCCCCGACTAATGCCAACCATAACCAGTGCGACGCGTCATAAGCAATCATTGTCGCAGTGCCCAGCAACGGAACACCATATCCGCCGATATACGCATACAGCGTATCGTTATCAACGAATTTTTCCAAGGCTTTTGCCAGCCCGCCCGCAACCGACGAATGTATCGTGCCACGGTATTTCATGCATCTCACACGCCGTTTACCGAAAATATTTTCCCCACGGAACAGGCGCACGATGTACACGCCTCGATTGACGATGAAATACACAGTATAGGAAACAGCAAAAATCGCGCTGACACACGCATAGAATCCGTTTCCATCACGAGAATAGAGCCATCCTGCAGCCATCGCTACAACCAGCAATGGCAAGGAACGCACGTCAAAGCGGCGCTCATAGTCGATATCGTCCTTATCAAGAAAGACCTCGCGGAAAAAATCTTTCAAGCCATATGTAAGGTCATGCATGCCGGCCGTCACGCGCTCAGTATGTACGCCACCGTTCGAATCGCATGCATTTTGCTTCCGTCGCATATTCACACCTTTCACCGGGGGACACATTCCGTCATCATGTAAATCACGCAATGCGGTTCCGTACAACAGCAATGTCACCCGTTTGAATATTTAATGCGACACATCCCCCTAACAGGTGACAGCACTCTATCACAATTGCGAACACGCTTCTACTCTCGACTGATGTCACGTCAACTTGACGAAAGGACATATATATGAAAAAGAACACGTTACGTGTTATTGCGACTATTTTGGCTTGTGCGACACTTGCATCGGGGAGCGCGACAGCAATGGCAGATGAAGCTTCGCTTCCCAGCATGGATGAGGTGCCGAACAGCGCAGCAATCGAACACGGAGCACATAGCCTCTCCGTCCAGCCCACAGCCGACAAACAATATGCTTACCCGGCAGAGGCGGAGGCTTCCGGAATATTCCCCACTAAAAATGCAAACGCCTTGCAACCATTGAATGACACGGATGACGTGCCACAGAGTCGTGGAGCCGTAGGAAATGTAGCCAAAGCGCTTAAAGTAGCGGCAAAAATTTTCAGTGGAGCAAAATGGCTCGGCGATCTCTCCGGCTTTCTGCAAAAACCTGAGAATTGGGCAGCTGGCAAAATCGAGCAATTCCTCCGTCAGCATGGCGTAAACGCAAGCACTGCACATTGCGTAGCACAAATTCTGGCGAATATTTTAATTTAATTCCAATATCAGTTATCGCAGGACATTAAATTATGCTGAAAACTATTCTAACAATTACCTTCGCTTGTACATTATCAACAGTTCAGGGAATGCCCCCATGCGCCATCAGTAATCCATCAGTAAGCAATGCAGCTGCAGTCACAGTCTCCTCAAAAGCAACGTGTGATCACGAATATAAACTTTTAGGGAAAACATGCAAACGCCTACACGGTGCTGCGGCCGCAGTATGCTGGGCCGGGGTAGCCGCAGCCTATGCCGCCTGCCTAGCGGGAAAAAGTTCCAATGCGACAAATAGCCAAACACTATCTTCTGACCCGAAGAGCGAACAACCCGCAATCGAAGATACACGCATTTGATGGGAGACGAGCATGCAGCGACAATTCCAATACGAGGGTGGAGATCGGGTGTTGTCGGTTTCCGAACCGCAAATCGACGAGGACACCTGGAGTGTAAACGTTCGTCTGGAAGACGCTTCTGGACAGACCGTCTGGGAGCATGTCATTTACGGCATCGACGAGGTGCAAGCCACGCTCCTGGGCTTACATTTTGCGAAAACCCGATTGCTGGATGACGGCGGCTACCGTTTTCTCGGCGGCACCGATTTGATGCTGCCTTGATTCACGCCCGTTCACAGCCGCGTATTCGCATGTCTATTTGTCCGATTCTCCAGAATCGGTCACTCGCAGCGCATCCTCCACTCACCCGAGTGTCCGATTCGGGTAAATCAGTCATGCACGCATCATCCGAACGCCCCAGACTGTCCGATTTGGGTGAATCGGACACCGTAACCATCGCGACACGCCGATTTGTGCCACAGATAGTAAAGGTGTAAATTAGTCGATTGTCTGCGAGCGTGGCGGAATGGTAGACGCGCTGTCTTCAGGTGGCAGTGAGTGTATGCTCGTGGGGGTTCAACTCCCCCCGCTCGCACGGGCCGAAAAGGGCTGGAATCCAACGATTCCAGCCCTTTTGTTTTAACAACAAATCCTTTCTACGACAACACATTTGGCAACAACTGATGGCGCCTCCAGTAAAGGGAAACAGGACGATGGCAGCATCTATGCGGTTAAGGTCCCTTCGGTCCGTGTGAGAACCAAGGGCATTCTCGGGCAATTCGTGCGAAGCATGCACGAAGAAGTCGGCAAAAAGAACATCATCATTGAATTCGAGAGTGTGAAGCAAAATCAGGAAGCCTGATTGGTCCCAATCGGCTTTGCGACCAGTCTCCTTCTCTGAATTCAGAGCTCTTTCTCTGAATTCAGAGAAGGAATGTATAATTCAGAGAAAAATTCAGAGAATCAGAGCAGGCGGTGGCAAATGGCGCATGAATACGGTAAAGAAACCCTGTCCAAAGAATTCAAAAGTGACATCAAGGGCTTGCCCGATTCCGAATTAGTGGAAGCCGTTGTCGCCCTAGCCAATACAGACGGCGGACGCGTATATTTGGGAGTCGAAGACGATGGCACTCCGACCGGTGCACAGCGTAAGCATCAGGACCCCATCGGCCTGGCGGCAATGATCGCCAACAGAACCGTGCCTCCGGTATCGGTTCGCGCGCAATTAGTCGGAGATGACATCACCGTCATCCAAGTCGACGTGCCTAAGTCACACAGCGTGGTGTCAACCAGATCAGGGAAAATCCTCCGCCGCATGATGAAAGTGGACGGCACGCCTGAGAGCGCGCCCATGTATCCGTATGAAATCGTCACCCGTCTTTCCGATCTAGGCAAGCTCGACTACTCCGCCCAGCCGGTTCCGGAAGCCACAAGGGAGGATTTCGATCCGCTGGAACGAGACCGGCTGCGTAGAATCATTGCTACTTATCAATCCAGCGACCGAAATCTGCTGGAGCTCTCAGACGAGAATCTGGAAAAATCTCTGCAACTCACCGTGTCAGCAAACGGGAATATAACACCGACCTTGACGGGACTGCTGCTCATCGGCCGCGAGGAATCATTGCAACGCCTCGTCCCAACAAACGAAGCAGCGTTCCAAGTCCTTGTAGGCACCGACATCAAGGTGAACAAGACATATCGTGGTCCACTGCTCAAAACCATAGAGCAAATAGCGGAGTCATTCGCCCCTTGGAATCCAGGAACGGAATTGAATGTAGGACTGTTCTCTTCGATGGTGCCCGAATTCGACGAGAGAGCTTTCAGGGAGGCTTTGGTGAACGCATTCGGGCACAGAGACTATTCAGTTCTCGGACGGGTACGAGTATCAGTGGATGACGCAGGACTAACCATTGCCAATCCCGGCGGATTCGTGGAAGGTATCAACATCCACAACTTACTTACCGCGGAACCACACGGACGCAACCCATGCCTCATGGACGCACTAAAACGAACAGGCCTTGCCGAAAGAACCGGACGCGGAATCGACCGTATCTTTGAGGGAGCCCTGAACTATGGCCGTCCCCTGCCTGACTATTCAAGATCCAACGGAAACGGAGTATCGGTTCTCCTGCCCAGGAGCGCGCCTGACAAAGCGTTCGTGGAGCTACTGGCCGAGGAGCGCGAACGCAGCGGCAAATCCATGTCCCTCGACGGACTGCTCATTCTGGATAAGCTCAAACGAGAAAGACGCTGTAGCTTTGACGCACTGTCGGATTCTCTCGACATGAGCAATCAGCGCCTGCGCACTGTATTGGGGCAGCTGACGGAATCTGGACTCGTAGAAAGCGCCGGTTCCGGCACCCGCCGCACGTACACGCTGGGAGCAAAAGTGTATCGACGCAGCGGCAAGATGGTGGAATACGTCAGACAGTCAGGCATCGATAAAGTGCGCTATCCCGAATTGATCATCAAGCTAATGCGCGAGCAAAAAACCGTAAGCAAAAACGATGTGATGGAGTTGCTGCACCTTGATGGGAATCAGGCGTACTACCAACTACGGAAACTCGTCAAAGAAGGTCGTGCCAAAAAGGTAGGGAGCGGTCGCAACGCGCGATATACAGCAATATGACATGAGACATTGGCCAATCCACTGCGTCCTGTCATGCGCCAAGAGCGACTCCGCCCTTGGCGTTTTCCCCTACGGCAAGCAGCCAATTCACAGCAATTACAACCTCGCTGCCGCAGCCAACCGCCTAAACCAGCTCCGCCGATTCTGTTCCACGATGGAATTACAGAACTATCGCCGCCGTTCTTCTCCGACGGTCGGAAAGGAGCCGATCACACTATCCAAACCACCGCACACTCCATGCTCCTAAGGGCATAGAACGTCACAATCCGCCGAGAGGATATGGGAGCAGTCGAAAAAGCCGGGAGCACGCCTCCGCTCATTGCGTTTTATTTCAACGCCGCAGAGGACCCCCGGCTGAGACCAGCTTAACACTATGCCGCTGGGAAATGTGGCATGGCGAAAAATGCAACAAAAATATGCCAAACCCAGCTGCCCACCACGGAAACGAGCAGCCCTCGAGCCGACCATCCCCTCACCCGACAGCGCACGCAATCGAAAGCATTTCCAATGCATTTCACTGTGAGCATAATCGCGGAATGGACGCGGCCTGGAAGAGTTGGATGAAGTGAAAGGTCAAGGTCAGGAGCCCGGGAGGGTTCCGGATGCGGCAACGAACCCGGTCGCCGGTGTCGCTGGATGGTGACGCCGCAGCGATAATCGCACGGCCGGCTGCCAAGCCGCATTACTCCGCGCGCAGAACGCGCATTTGCTTAAGGAGTACCGATTATGGCAATGTTTCCGGCTTTGATGAATGACACGATGTTCTCCGACCTGTTCGACGATCCGTTCTTCGAGGGTTGGCGCAACATGGACCGCGCAGCCGCATACGATCCGAACATGTCCGCAGGCATGATGAGCACCGATGTGCGTGAGACCGACAAGGGCTACATGGTCGACATCGACATGCCTGGCTTCAAGAAGGACGACATTTCGCTGGACCTGCAGAACGGCTATCTGACCGTTTCCGCGCATCGCAACAGCTCGCACGAGGACAAGGACGACAACGGCCGCTGGCTGCGTCGCGAACGCTACGCCGGCTCTTGCTCTCGTAGCTTCTACGTTGGCGAGGACGTGAAGGATTCCGACATTCACGCCAGCTACAAGGACGGCACCCTGTGCCTGGAAATGCCGAAGCCCGAAGCGCAGCAGCAGGTTGAGGCCAGGCACCAGATCGCCATCGAAGGCTGATTTCCCGGCCTCTGCAAGCCGTGAATCGCGGTAATCACTAAGCAAACAATGCCGGGCACCCGTGCAAGGTGCCCGGCATTTTCGTTTTTCGAATGTCCGATTCTGCAGAATCGGACAAATATGCATCCCAAACATGACCCCACGTGTCCGATTCTGGAGAATCGGACATTCACGCACCATCAACGCGACCTTGTTTGTCCGATTCTGCAGAAACGGACATTCGTGGCGACGAATACAACGCGATCTGCTTGAGCATCGTTACAAAACCGTGCTCGCGCATCGGTAGCGTATGTTTCATGAACGAGACACTTCGCGACGCGCTGTTTCTTGTGGTGCTGTTCGTTTCCAACGCGATCCAGGCGATCACCGGATTCGCGGGAACCGTGCTGGCGATGCCGGCCTCAATGCTGCTCATCGGCACGGATGAAGCACGTGTGGTGCTCAATATGATGGCGCTGCTATCCTGCCTATGGCTCGGCATCCAGCATCATCGCCATATCCGATGGCGTGAACTTGGCATCATGATCGCCTTCATGGCTGTCGGCATGGTCGTAGGCATTGCGATGTACAGCCTGCTGCCGCTTGCGCCGTTGCAAAAAGCATATGGCCTGTTCATCATCGCCATCGCCGTGAAGAATCTGTTCCGTCCGTCCACGTCCATGCCAAGACATGGAACGCTGATTGCGATTCTGATCGGCGCAGGCATCGTGCATGGACTGTTCGTTTCCGGCGGATCGCTACTGGTGGTGTATGCGGCAGCCGTGCTGAAGGACAAGGATGAATTCCGTGCCACGGTCGCCTGCGTGTGGGTGGCGCTCAATTCGGTGATGGGAGTCCAGCAGATCACAGCCGGCGCCTGGACGACACATGCGGCGCTGCTCACCCTCATCAGCATTCCGCCGCTTATCGCAGCCGTCTTCATCGGCAACGCGCTGCAGAAACGCATCAGTCAAACGGCGTTCCTGAAGCTGACCTACGTACTGCTCATCGTTTCCGGCGCGTCCATACTCCTATAAGCCCACACACCATAGGCGCGGACAACTGGGCCGCACCGTTACAAACGACCGGTACAGTTCCAGCTATGACCGTTCGTTTGCAGGAGCTTTTCGACCAGGCCCGCGCGCAGAAGCATGACATCACGCTGATCGCCGGAAGAGCTGGCCTCAACCAGCCGGTGCGCTGGGTGCACATGGTCGAGAACGAGGAAATCGCGGGATTCCTCGAAGGCCAGGAGATCGCGTTCACCACCGGCATCGGTTTGGACAGCCAGGAAAGCCTCACCGAACTGGTGGCCAGCACCTACCGATGCGGCGCAAGCGGCATCGTGGTGAACGTCGGCCCGTTCATCCACCAGATCAGCCCCAACGCCATACGATTCTGCGACGAGCACGATTTCCCCCTGTTCCGCGTGCCGTGGAACGAGCATATGGCGCAGATCATGCACCAGTTCAGCCTGTCGATCACCCTGAGCGAGAAATACACCCTCGAACTGGGGGTCGCCCTGAAGAACGCCATCGAATGGCCGGCCAACGAGGAACTCTACCTGGACACGCTTGAGCAGAACGGCTTCGGCAAGGATTGGAACTACAGCGTCGGTGTGATGGATTGCGTGTCCACTGTGCCCACCGCCGAATGCGCGCTGCCGCATGTGGCGGACGCGCGCATCGATATGTTCCGCGACGCCCTCGAATCCCTGATCACGCAGCATCAGTGGCAGATCGCGCAATTCGCCATGGACCATCGGATAGTGATGGTGTTCGCCCGCTACAACGCCGACAAAATTTCGACGATCACACGTGAGATGCTGTCGGCATGCATGGCGATCGCGCATGACGACGAACGCATGTTCATCGGCATCGGCAAAATCACGAAATCGGCTCGCTGCATCGGCAAAAGCTATCGTCAGGGACTGACGTTGGAACGTCTGCAGAAGCATCGCGGCAAATCCGAAACGCCATTCCTTTACGACGACGCCGGAGTCGACAAGCTGCTGCTGTCCGTAGGCGACCCCGAGATATTGCGCGATTACTACAACCACACCGTCGGCCCGCTCGTCGAATACGACAAGGTCAACAATGGCGATTTGACCGAGACGTTGCGCAATTATCTGATGTTCAGCGGCAGCATCAAGGAGACCAGCGAGCGCATGTACGTGCATCGCAACACGGTGAGCTACAAGCTTGGGAAGATCCAGGACATCCTCGATGTGAATCTGTCGGATTTCGCGGTGCGTGAGTCCCTTTCGATAGGACTGCATGTCAGGGAGCTGCTGGACTGCTGACAACGGCGGCCACACCCCGTCATTCTTTTGTGCTGCAGCACAAATAGCTTTAGGCGCTGCAGCATTGTTCCACAATTTCCGGATTCATACAATGCAAGTTATCGCAAGGATTTCCAACGTGAATTCCTGCATTGCGAGCATTGGTAAATCAACATCGGAAAACGTCGCACAAGCTTTTTGTGCACGACGCACATCCCATCCGATGTGACGGCGGAAGGAACAACCATGGAAGAACTGACCGGCGAAGAGGTCGCATCCCTGCACAGCGAATACGTCATGCAGTCCTGGCACAAGCAGGGCGGCCCCGTCAAGCCCATCAAGAAGGCCGACGGCATCTATTTCTGGGATTACGACGGCAAGCGCTACACCGACATGTCCTCGCTGCTCGTATGCTCCAACCTCGGCCATGAGCTTCCCGAAATCGTGGATGCCATCAAGGAGCAGGCCGACAATATGTGCTTCATGGCTCCCGCCTACGCATCCGAACCGAAATCACGCCTGGCCAAGATGCTGGTCGACGTGGCCGACCCCGATTTCTACCAGCGTGTGTTCTTCACCAACGGCGGCGCCGATTCCAATGAGAACGCCATCAAAATGGCCCGCATGGTGACCGGCCGTCCGAAGATCTTCAGCTGTTACCGCAGCTACCACGGCTCCACCATCGGCGCCTCCAACGCATCCGGCGACTGGCGTCGTTTCGCCACCGAGCTGGGCGGCTCGGCTCCGGGCTTCGTGCATTTCATGAATCCGAACATGTATGAGGACGGCTATACCCGTGGCGTGGACGATGCCACCGTGACCGCCGACTATCTGCATCGCCTGGACGAGCAGCTGCAGTACGAGGGGCCGGACAGCGTCGCGGCGATTCTGATGGAAAGCATCGTCGGCGCCAATGGCGTGATCCTTCCGCCCGAAGGCTACATGGAAGGCGTGCGCGCGCTGTGCGATAAGTACGGCATCCTCATGATCTGCGATGAGGTCATGGCCGGCTTCGGGCGCACCGGCAAGATGTTCGCCTGGCAGAATTTCGACGTCAAGCCCGACATGTTCACCTTCGCCAAGGGTGTCACCTGCGGCTACGTGCCATTGGGCGGTGTGGTGGTCTCCAAGCGGATTTCCGACTATTTCACCGACCATGTGCTGCAGTGCGGGCTGACCTATTCCGGACATACGCTCGCCTGCGCCGCCGGCGTCGCCGCGGTCAACTACTACCTCGAGCATGACGTGTGCGCCCACGTCAAGGAGATGGAAGGCATTCTCAAGCCGTTCCTCGAAAGCATGGTGGAGAAGCACAAGTGCGTCGGCGAAGCCCGCTGCATCGGCTTGTTCTCCGCGCTCACCATCGTGAAGAACAAGGAGACGAGGGAACTCATGGCCCCGTACCACACGCCGAATTCCGTCATGCCGCAGATCATGGCGAAGCTCATGGATCTCGGATTCTCCACGTTCGGCCGCGAAACCAACATCAACATCTGCCCGCCGCTGATCATCACCGCCGAGCAACTGGAAGAGGAACTGCCGAAGCTCGACAAGGTGCTCACCTGGGTCGACGAGAACCTGTGCGACTAAGCGATCGCGCGACACACGACAGCAGGAAGGAAGGTCAGGCAAGATGCTTTGGGATTACGCGCAACCAGTGACGATCCGATTTGGCAAGGGAAGGGCGATGGAGATCAAGGACATCGCCGAAGCGATGGGGCTGCATGACGGCATCATGGTCACTCCGAAGTTCTTCGTCGATTCCGGCGAGGCGCAACGGCTGATCGATGCCAGCGACGGCGCGGTCTCCACCGTGTTCACCGACTTCTCTCCGAATCCGGACGTCACCGAAGTGGACGCCTGTGCCGAAATCATCAGGAAAAACCATTGCGAATTCGTCGTCGCCATGGGCGGCGGCAGCGCGATGGATGTTTCCAAGGCCGCGGCGAGCATCTGTCTGACCGACGATTCCATCGCCGACTACCATGGCACCGGCAAGGCGATGCCGCAGAAGCATCTGCCGATCATCGCACTGCCGACCACCGCCGGCACCGGCAGCGAAGTCACGTGCGTATCCGTGCTCACCAATCGCAAGCTCGGCAAAAAAGCGCCGATCGTGTCCGACGGTTTCTTTCCGAGCGTGGCCATTGTGGATCCGGAGCTGACCTACTCGGTGCCGCCGAAAATCACGGCAAGCACCGGCATGGACGTGCTCAGCCAGGCGATCGAAGGATTCTGGAGCAAAGGACACCAGCCGATCTGCGATTCATGCGCGGCGCATGCGGCCAAACTCGTTTTCAAATATCTGCCGATCGCCGTGGCCGAACCGCACAACGAGGAGGCGCGCGAGAAGATGTGTGAGGCGTCCGTGATCGCCGGTCTTGCCTTCACACTCCCCAAAACCACCTCCTCCCACGCGTGCTCGTTCCCTCTGACCAACATCCACGGCATTCCCCACGGCGAGGCATGCGGACTGACGCTCGACTACTTCGCACGCATCAACAAGGACGCGCAGCACGGGCGCGTGCAGGAGTTCGCCCGCGGGATCGGCTTCAAGGATGTGGACGCGATGGCCGATGCCATCCACGACCTCAAGGTGAGGATCGGCATGCGCACGGGACTGAAAGACCTCAATCTCACCGAGGAGCAGATCGCCGACCTGGTACGCATCAGCCGGCATCCGAACCTGTACAACAATCCCGTCGAGATCACGGACGACATGCTCGACACCATGTACCACTACCTGGCCAGCACCGACTGACCGGCCGAACCACATGCCAAACAGGATAGGAGCGCACGATGAAACGCTTACTGGCAACCATTCGTAAAGGATCACGCACCATTCAGGCATTGCTCTCCTTGGTGCTGCTGCTCGTCCTATGGTGGGGCGCGACCGCGGCCGGCCTGGTCAATCCGCTGTATCTGCCATCGCCGCAATCGGTGTGGAGCGCATTCGTGGAAGCGAATTCCTGCCGTCCGCAATCCCCGGGATCAAGCCGCATCATCTGCGGCGAACAGCAATATTTCCTATGGCAGCATCTCGTGGTCAGCCTCGAACGCATCGGCATCGGCATGCTGCTGGCCATCATCGTCGGCATGCTGGTCGGATTCCTTCTGGCCGAAGTCGAATGGCTCAACCGCATCGTGCTGCCCTACATCAACTTCATCCGCGCGCTGCCGCCGCTCGGATACATCGGCCTGCTGATCGTCTGGTTCGGCATCGGCGACACCACCAAGATCTGGCTGCTATTCCTCGCCGCGTTCCCGCCCATCGTGCTCGCCACCCTGGAAGGCATCCAAGGAGTGAACAAGGACCGGGCCAATTCGGCGCTCTCACTGGGCGCAAGCCGTTTCAAGGCGTTCCTGTTCGTCATCTTTCCCAGCGCGCTGCCCTCCATCATGAACGGCATCCGACTGGCTGTCGGCTTCGCCTGGACCACCGTGGTGGCCGCCGAGCTCAACAACGGCATCCCCGGCATCGGCGCGCTCGCCTACCTGTCCGGCACCGAGCTGAACACCTCGCTCACCATCGCCTGCATCTTCGTCATCGGCATCGCGGCGCTGCTTCTGGACGGGCTGATCGTGCTCATCACCAAACTGGTCACACCGTGGGTCGGCAAGGACTGATCGAACCGGCCATCCGCGGACCGACCATCCGCAACGCAACACACAAGAGAGGACAAGACGATGAGCGACGCAACCCACTTCCCGGCGCACACCACGAACCGCACCACAACCCACGCTTCGGCGCACGCCACACGACTGCTCGGCAAAAGCATGGCCGCCATAATCGCGGCCGGCATGCTGGCCGGCACCACGGCCTGCGGAGCCATGCCGACGGCCTACGAAATCGCCGGCATCTCCCCCACCGGCGCCACAACCACCTGCCCGGTCGACACCAACGACGACTTCACCGGAACCATCCGCATCGCATGGCAATCCATTCCGAACGCCGATCTGATCGTCAAGGATCTCGGCCTGCTAGAAGCCTGCATGCCGAAAGCCACCATCCAATGGAACCAGTTCAATTCCGGCGGCGACGTGATCCAAGCCTTCGGCTCCCGCTCGATCGACATCGGCCTGGCGGGATCAAGCCCCTCGGTCCGCGCGGTTTCCGCACCGCTGAGCCTGCCGGTGAAAATCGTATGGATCCATGACGTCATCGGCGAGGCCGAATCGCTGGTGACCAATGTCGAATCCGCCAAAACCATCAAGGATCTCGCAGGCAAGAACATCGCGGTCCCCTTCGGCTCCACCTCGCATTTCAGCCTGCTGAGCGCGCTGAGCAAAGCGGGAATGAGCGAAACCAGCGTGAACCTCATCAACCTCGATCCCGACAAAATGGCCGGCGCATGGAATCGCAAGGAAATCGACGCGGCCTGGGTGTGGGATCCCGTGCTTTCCAAACTGAAGGCCGCCGACGGGCACATCGTGACATCCAGCGCCGAAACCGCCAAAAGCGGCTCCGCGACGTACGACATGGAAATCGCATCCACCGACTTCATCACGGCGAACCCCGGCGCGATGAAAACCTGGACCGCCGTCGAAGACTATGCCGCGGGCCTGCTGAAAACCAAGCCGGACAGCTCCGCCGAAGCCATCGCATCCCAGCTGGGCACCGCCAAAAAGGACGTGCTCACGCAGATGAAGGGATACACCTATCCGCAGGCCAAGGCGCAAAGCGAATCGTTCCACGGCGAACTGCCCGCCATCCTCAAATCCACAGCGAAATTCCTCAAATCGCAGAACAGCCTGGACACCGTGAACGACACCTATGAAACGGCGCTGTACACCGACGCCATCGACGCCGTGGCGGAATGACGCGCCACAGGCATCACCAGCCGTCAAGAAAGGACCTGAACCATGAACGCCAACGACATGACATGGAGCGAACTGACCGAGAAGCAGACCATGGCGGCGCAGGGCATCGCCGTCGACATACGCGGGGTCAACAAGCGTTACACCACGCAGGAGAACGCGGAAGTCACCGCACTGCATGACATCAACCTGCAGATCAAGGAGCATGATTTCATCTGCGTCGTCGGACGCTCCGGATGCGGCAAGACCACGTTGCTGAACATGCTGGCCGGATTCGAAAAGCCCTCCGACGGCGAAATCGTCGCCCAGGGACGCAAGGTCGACGGCCCCAGCCCGCGACGCGGCGTCGTATTCCAGAAACCACCGCTGTATCCTTGGCTCACCGTCCGCAAAAACGTGGAATTCGGCATGAGAATGCAGGGAGTCAAGCCTACGGAGCGCGCGCAGATCGCCGAGCACTATCTTGAGCTGGTCGGGCTGAAAGATGCCGCAGAACGACGTCCGTACGAGCTTTCCGGAGGCATGCAGCAGCGCGCGCAGATCGCCCGCGTGCTCGCCACGGATCCCGATGTGATTCTGATGGACGAGCCGTACGGCGCATTGGACGCCCTGACGCGCGAGCGCCTGCAGAACGAGCTGCTGCGCATCTGGGAGGAGAAAAAGAAAACCGTCTTCTTCATCACGCACAGCGTTGACGAGGCCATTTTCCTGGCTACCAGGGTGATTGTGATGAGCGCGCATCCCGGCACCATCAAAATGGACATCCCGATTGACATTCCTTGCGATCTGGATGATCCCGACAATATGGAGAAGATGCGCAAGCATCCGGATTTCGCCAAACTGCGCGAGCAAATCACCACCGCCATCTACGAGCAGGACGATCAGGATTAGGGGGCGCAGGCTCAGTCAGCCTACGTGTCCGATTCTGGCGAATCGGACATCTGAAGACCCGAATCTGTACCGTAAACGTCCGTTTCTCCCGAATCGGACACTCCTGCACCCCCAAAGCAACCTTACGTGTCCGATTCTGCAGAATCGGATACTCAGACGCCCCAAACGTAACACCGTGTGTCCGAATCGGGAGAAACGGACACGTAGGATACGGATTTGGAGTTGCGAATGTCCGATTCACCAGAAACGGACAAAAGGCTAACGCACCAAAAACACCATGACGAAAATCATCACAAAACCAACCAGATCGGTCGGCTCGAACACGGCTCCCGTCCATGCCACCGCGGAAACCGTGGCCATCACCGGCTCACTGGTGCCAAGCATGGTGGCGCGCATCGAGCCGACGCGCAACACTCCGGCCATGAATAGCCAGAACGCACCAAACGTGCCGCACATCACGGTAAACACCATCAAACCGACGCCCATCACATCCAGATGCGGCTCAGTCGACCACGGGCGCACAATCGGCAGCAGCATAATCCCAGAAAGCACGAAAGTGATGCCGTTCACCGTAAAATTGCCCCATTTCGCCATCAGCTTCACCGGCAAAATCGACATCGCGGCAGTGGAAAGCGAGTTCACCAATCCCCAAACCAATCCCATCAAAGGTAATTTCAGCGTGGTGAGATCGCCACCAGTGGCGATAAGCGCGGTCCCTATGAAGGCGAGCGCCACACCGATCGCTTCACGTTTGCCCGGCAATCGTCGCCCGCGAATGCATACGTATGCCAGCACGAACAGCAGGTTCAGGCTTTGCAGCACGGTCGCGGTGCCGGAATTGGTCCAGTCGATGGATTCGAGGTATGCGACCTGCACCAGCAGCACGCATACGATGGCGGTGGCCAGCAGTCGCGGATATGATTTGCGATCGCGTAGCGCGCCGGTGAACAGTTTCGGAGTCAGCGCGGCCGAGCAGATAAGGAAAAGCACGCCGCCGAGCAGTTCGCGCACGCATGCAAGCCACAGTGGTGAAGCGTGGTACGTGTTCATGAGGATTTTGGAGACGGTCGCATTGATACCCCACAGTACGCCGCCGCACAGGGTCATTGCGATGCCGATAATCAGGTCCTTCGGCGTGCGCTCGAACGTTTTCCCTGTCACGACACGGTTCCTTCCTTGTACGTCCCTCCGTTCATCGCACACCGTACACGCTTATATGTCCTTCTGCCATACCTCGCATGTCCGATTCGGGAGAAACGGACACATGGAGCAGAGATTGATGGGACGGCGCGTCCGATTCACCAGAAACGGGCACACAGAGTACGGATTTTGGATTGCGAATGTCCGATTCGGGAGAATCGGACACGTGGGGGTGAGGGGATGTGTTGCGATGAGGCATGCAAAATGCCGGACGTCCCGTAGAGGAGCATCCGGCATTTTATTGCGCGGTTACAGCAGCGATCGGGCGATTACTTGTTGCGCTGACGACGCAGTAGCAGCATCGCACCACCGGCCAATACCAGCACTGCAGCAGCCACAATCATGCCCATCACATTGGAACCGGTGTTGGAGATGACGTCGGCAGGCGCATTGGCGCCCTGCTGGACAGTCGGAGTGGTTGGCTTGGATGGCTGAGTCGGAGTTACCGGATTATCCGGATTCGGCTTGTCTGGCGTGCTGTCCTTCACATCGACCGTGAAGTCCACTCGCGCTCCGCGGTTGAACCGCACCACCACGGAACCGGTGCTGCCGGTCTCCTGGGCGTTGAGGAACGCGCTGGTCAGCGTGATGCCGGAACCGTCCTCGTTCACCACGTAATCCGTGCCGGCCACCAGGGTCTTGTAGTTGTATTCGACGCTTTCCACGGTGTTGCCGTTGAAGTCGATGCCCACGTTCAGACCGGCCGCATTCGGGGCGGCAGCTGCGGAATCGTACTTGTCGTAGACGAAGGCGTTGCCCGCGGTCAACGAGGCGTTCTTCACTTCGGTGCCGTCATTCAGCAGCCAGACCTGCGCGCCATGGTACGGGTTGGCGGTGCCGACGGCCAGACCGGAGTTGGTCACGGCGAACACGCGCAGACCGTGGTTGTTGTTGTCGCCGAAGCCGTTGCGGGTGACGGTCTGGAAGTTCAGACCATCGGAGGTGACCACCATGTCGAAGCCACGCTTTTCGGAGTTCGCGTAGTGCAGGTAACGGCATACGCCCACGAAGTAGGTGAAGTTCTCGACGTTCTCCTGCGTGAGCCACTTGTCAAGCTGTTCGACGACGTAGTCCGGCAGCATCGGCTTGACCTGCTGGTACAGGGCCAGCAGCTCCTCCAGCATCTTCTGGAAGTCCTCACGATTCTCGATCGTGTATTCCTCGGCATCGTCAGGCGCCATCGGAGCGGCGTCGTCGGTCTGCACGTCGGTCTGCTTGGATTCCAGGTCGCCCTGCATCTCCTGCATCAGCGATTCCATGCGCTGCACTTTGGCGATATCGTCGGCCGTGGCGGCATCAGCAGCACCGCCATCAGCATCCGAGCCATCGATGAGAGCGTAGGTGGAGGTGCCGGAAGCGTCGGTTTCCGTTGTCTCTAGGAACTTCTTGATGTATTCGATCTGCTTCTTCCACTCCTCCGGAGTGCGGTGGAGGATGTCGCCGTTGGCGAACTGCGTCACCGGGTAGGACAGGTCGCTGATGTCGAAGGTGCCCGCGTACATCTTGCCGTCATACGACTGCATGCGCCACACGTACTGGTTGAGGTAACGGCTGATGTCATGTTCCTCGCCAAGGCCGGCGCGCATGGTCTCGCCGTCGATGGTGCCCTTCGGAGCTTTGAAGTACTTGTCTCCATCGGAGCCCGCCACGAGTTCGAAGTTCTCGTCGGCGTCCATGCGCCACAGGTTCACCGGGTTGGACATGTCGTCGTACAGGTTCTTGAACTTCATGGTGCTGAGCACGTCCGGCAGCGCCACCATCGGATCGTTGTAGCCGCCGATGTACAGGTGGTTCTTGTAGACCACCATGTTGGCCGCGCCGGAACGGGTGGTGCCGAAGCCGTATTCGTAGCGCGCGCCGTCGGCCGGGTTGCCTACGAGCGGCGTGTACGTCCACTTGCCGTCGGTGCCTTCCTCGCCGCGGAACAGCGCGAACGACTGCTTGTTATTCGCGGTGCCGGTGACGACGGTGATATACAGGCGATTGTTGAACGTCACCATATCCCAGATGGCGCCGCCGAAGATGTTGTCGGTGTAGTGGTACGCAGGATAGTTCAGCAGATCCTGCTGTGTGGCGATGGTGCGGAACGAGTCGGCACCGGCGGACGGATCGGAGGAAGCCACGATGTACGCGCCTTGGGCGCCGATCATGCTGGCGATGAGCTCGTTGTTCATCACGGCCAGACCACGGATGCCCGTGGAAATGCCCGGGGCCACACCGCCGCTCTGGTACACGATCTTGGAGGAATCGTCCTTCGGATCGACTTCCAGCAGATACGGAGTGCCCTGCGCGGCCGCGGCGAAGTACAGCTTGTCGTGGAATTCGACGGCCGCACGGTAGCCGTTCACGTTCATCTTGCCGCCGGTGGCGATCTGAACCGGCGGCACGACAATCTTCGTCTCGCCGGTCTTGGTGTTGATCTTCAGCAGCAGGCTGTGGTTCTCACCGTTATCGAGATACAGCTCGCCGTTGAACAGCACGTCGACGCCCGCCTTGAGCTTCGCGTAGGAAGTGCCCAGGTTGTAGGCGATGTGCTTGAGCGTGGAGCCCATCGCGGAATAGCAGGTGCCCACATACATCCAGTCGCCATATCCGAGTGACGACCAGGCGTAGCTCTGGCCGCGATCGGCGTCGCCGTCGGCCACGGTCGAATTGCCGTTCTTGTCAATATTGACGATGCCGTCATCCTGGCCGAGACTATTATTCGGATGGGAAATCTTAGTGGCGGTGTATCCCGCGCCCTGCTTCACGGAGATGCCCGGAGCATCGGCGGATGCGACGGAAATCGGGAGCAGCATGGAACAAGCGGCAATAGCGGAAATTACAGCTTTGCCCAAAGTTGTTTGATATCGCTTCATAATATTCTCTCTGTAATTCGAACGCCTTCCATGGCGTGATCGACATTCCTCGAAATATCATGAAGCAAAGAACATTGTCAGACATCCCCCTGGTTTTCCGGTAAAACTATCCGTCGTCACCGTATTTGTCTATAAAAATTGGGGTGCACCCCCTTTGGACGCGCCCCTCTGGAATACCGCTTATTCCCGTTGTTTCCGCACCTACAATGTCGCTTCCGGGGCGTTGTAGAAATCGAGGATCTTGTCCACGTACGGCCCGACCATCGCGTTGGGCATGGAGAAGATCTCATGCAGCGATTTGCTGTATCGCACTTTTTCGATGGAACCGCCACCTTCTCGCACACGTTCAACGAAGTCATCTTGTGGCCCGTTGAGCACCCACACGTCGCGGCCGGCTTGGAATAGCAATACCGGGGCTTCGATGGCTCCGCACATGTCGGGTTTGAGCACGGCTCGGGAAAGCGCCATCGCCTGGTTCGCCCAATCGAACGTGGCCGCGTTGGTCTGGCATGACTTGTCTGCCAAACGCTGCTTGTGGAACCAGCGGATGCGAGATTCGGAGGCTCCCTCGTAATCGTCGGGATTGAGGTTTCCGTCGAAATCGGTATGGCCGAACACGCGCGATTTGCCGAAACCAAGCCCGCAGATCACGCCGACCACAATGCGTGCAATCCACGTTGGCATACCGACCACCGGCGCGATCATCGGCGCGGACAGCACCGCTTTGTCGAACAACGACGGGTAGCGTTCCAGCACAGCCGCACCGATGCCACCGCCCATGGAATGGCAGTACAAGTACATTGGGCCATCGCCGGCCGCTTCGCGCCCCACGGTCTGCGCGAACGTGGCGAAATCGGCCACATACCGGCGCCAATCGTCGATCCATACCAGGCTCGGGTTGCTCATGTCGTGCGTGGAATGGCCGTGTCCGCGATGTTCGAACACGCATACGGAGTAGCCGGCCAGTAGGAAGTACCACACCATTTCGCTGTATTTACGTCCGAATTCGGTGAATCCGTGCGAAATCACCACCGCACCGCGGAATACGCCCGATGCGCCGTCTTCACGTAATGCGTCGAATTTGTGCGCGTCGTAGCAGTAGTAATGCAACCGTCCAGGATGTTCCAGCTTAGGCAGCATATTGCCATCCCAATCAACGGTGGCAGGTTCCATCCAGCCTTCCGCCATGCAGTTACGCAGCGCAGGCAGTACTGTTTCGTCCATTTCGGCGTCGTAACGCGCCTCATCGATGAGCGTGATAGTCATGAATTCCATCTTAGGCGAACAAAGCCAAAACAAAACCAATCACAAGCATGTGCGTTGTATAACGATGTATCAACAGTGCGTCACGACTGTATCGCCACCCCGCGCGTCATCCTCGCATACTATGGAAGCATGAAATGTGTTTCACTGCTGATGGTGGTGACGTTGTCTCTCACCAGCACACCAGCATATGCGTATGCAGCAACTCCCGTTGACGGCAACGACGATATCTCCACTGCCGCGAATCCCAACTGTCCAACATGGCTGCAATGGCTGTGTGGGAAAGGAAAGTGATCGCATAGTGACCACGTCGGAAAAGCATCCTAAGATTCATCGCATCGCGCTGGTCGACAATGATCCGCGAGCGCTGGATTCGCTCAGTGCCGTCATCGCCAGCAAAGTGCCGACCGCGTATGTGGTGTGGACGGCGACTTCTGGCGATGAGGCGATAGAACGCTGTCAGGATGCGAACAGCAATGTCAGTTTGTTGATTCTTGATATGTCGATGGAGGGTTTGCAGGGGCCTGCTACTTGTCGTCGGTTGCGTTTGATGGGCAAGCGTATGCCGATTCTTGGTGCGACGAGTTTTTCCATCAAGAGTTATCGGGACAAACTGGTGGAGGCTGGTGCGCAGGGTTTGGTTGGTAAGGAGAATGCCGACCAGTTGGCGCAGATTATTATGCGTATGTGCAATGGCGAGGTGATGGAGGGGTTTGAACCGCCTGCGTTGGCTAATTTGCGTATTGGTAGGGAGGCTGAGACTGCGCCTACGCTCACTGTTCGTGAGGAGCAGATTATTTCTTTGTGTGCGGAGGGCATGCTTGATCGAGAGATTGCCGAGCGTTTGGGGATTTCCGAAGCCACCATCCGCAAGCATATGCAAAGTATTTTAAGGAAACTCAACTGCAAGACTTCGCGTCAGGCAGTGGCATTGTGGGTGAGGTCCAATGCGTTCTAAGCCTGCAATTCAGTACATTGCGTGGCGGAATCGTGTGCGCACGCTGCATCCGAATTTATGGCATCCAATCCGTTTTACCATCATGTTGATCGTGCTCGCATGGACCATATATGGAGTTTGTTACGCACCGCCTACCGACATATCTGGCGTAGTTTGGATTGCGATGCTGGTTGCAGTTCTCGTGTTATCTCCATTGTTTCCAAAAAGCATGTCGGTGGCGATTATTGTGATTGCCTACGCTGGCGATCTGTTTACCTCTTACGCAAGTTCGGGTAATTCTCTTCCCACGCATCTCTACGCTTATGGCATGCTTGCGTACAGTACCAACATCATTATCGCGGCAGTGCTGTTCACATATTACGTTGCTGCTATCCTGCTGATTTCGCCTCCTGGCCCAGGCACTAACCCTGTCTCCATGATCAGCATGTATGCCATGGTACTGCTGCTCGGCCGGGCGTTGAGTTGGAGCGAGAAAACGACGCGGAAGCGTTTTGAAGCGGTGCAAAACAAGAATCGGTTGCAGGAGTTGGAAAGCCGCGCACGCATTGCCGACGCCATTCATGATGCGGTGACGAGCGATTTGTCGGCGGCGGCGTTTGTGGCGCAACGGCATATCGGCGGCAACTCCGGCAATCCTAACGACTCTGCCGATTGTGCCATATCAACCAGCGCAATCCCTGCAACCGACGCCGAAGACTGGCGTCAGATCAACGAATATGTTCTTTCCGCACTGACGAACGTGCATCGCGTTATCGACGAATTGAATATGGATACCACCATTATCCCCGGCGATGCTGACGGCGAAGCGCTGGCCAATCTGCTGCAGACCACCATGGATGACGGCGACCGACGTTTGCGCAAACTCGGCTTCGAAATCACGTCCATACGGCACTGTGCGGGCGGCAAACCGAGCGCATCGCGGGAAACCGCCGGGCTCGCCAATAATCTGCTGCGTGAAATCTATGCGAATATCGCCCGTCATGCCGCTCCGGGAAGCAAGGTTGATCTTTCGGTGATGCTTAGACCGAATGCCATTGAAATCACGCAAATCAATCCCATGAAAGAAGGGATAGCCGGAGCCGACTGGCACGATGGCGAACTTCCTGGCGGTCATGGGCTTGCCTCGTTCAAGAAGCAGCTTGAATCACATCAGGGCACGCTCACCACGTCCACGCAGGACGGCAGTTGGACGCTTTTCGCGTATATTCCGGTGACTGTCATCGATGATTCGCCAGGATTGTTTGAGCAAGTGCAGGCGTGATCGTGCATATTGCCATTGCAAATCTGATGTGATTCGTGTGTTTTCTGACGTGATTCACGTTTCGATTTTGCTTATTATTCGCCTATTCCTAGCGTTTTTCGGCTTTTCCAAGCCCATTTTTTGGAGGAGGGTACACAAATGTGGTACCCCCTCGCTTGCGAAGTCGTTTTCGCCTGTTTTATGTTGGCAATCGAGAAGGGAACGCGTTCGCCCACGACGCTCGGATGCTTGGCAGTCCGGGAGTCGCAGGGGAACGCGTTTTGCTTTTGCTTGATGCTTTTGCTCGCGTTTTTGCAGTTATCATTACGGCGCTATCGGCGCAGCACTACCGCCCTAACGCTTCGGCAAGGAAATCGCGCTGCAGGATCAGCAGATTTTCGGCGACGGTTTCGTCGTTGGTCATATGCGTGATGCCGGTCAGCGGCAGGAACGTGTGCTTGCGTCCGGCCGCCATCAGCGCTTGGCTCAGGCGTAGGCTGTGCGCAATCGTCACATTGTCGTCGGCGAATCCGTGGATGAGCATGAGCGGGCGATCGAGTTGCGGCGCGTCGGCGATGATGCTGTTACGTTCGTACACGGCCGGGTCGAGGCCGAGGTAACGCTCGGTGTAGTGCGTGTCGTACAGCGTCCAGTCGGTCGGGGGTGCGCCCGCGCAGGCCGCAGCGAAGGTTTCCGGCGCTTCCAGCACGGCGAGCGCGGAAAGGAATCCGCCGTACGACCAGCCGATCATGGCTACGCGGTTGAGGTCGGGTTGCGGGATGGTGGTTTCCGAGGATTCCTTGTTTTCTTGCGCGGCCAGTGTTGCCAACGCTTCCGGTAGCGCACGTACGGCGTCTACTTGGTCTTCGAGCGTCACGGATTTCATGGTTTCGTAGATGGCACGGTCCCATTTCGGCCCGCGTCCGGTGGTGCCGCGTCCGTCGGCGGTGACCACGATGTAGCCTTGGTCGGCCCACCATTGCGCATCCCAGTAGAAGGATTGGTTTTCGACGACTTGCTGGAATCCGGGACCGCCGTAAGGCTTCATGAGTACCGGCAGAGTGTCGGCATGCGCGTATTCGCTGCTAGCCGAGGGGAGCACGATTGCCGTGTACAGGCCACGTTCGCCTAGTCGGGTGAAGTGTACGTTCGGCGTGAATCCGGGGGTTTCGGCATGGTTTTCGATTGGTGAGACCACCATTGACGCCACGTCTGTACCATTTTCGTCGGTTGTGACGATGTTCATGCAATGCTGCATTTGCACAGTTACATCATCCATGCCGCGTCCGGTCACCACGCAGCCGTTGCCTGCGCGAGACATGGTCCACTGGCCGGGCGCATAGGTGAGGGGTTCCCATGTGCCGTCATAGCGGATCGACACCACGTCGAAGCTGCGGGCGTCATGATCGGCGGCGTTGGACTGCCAGAGGAATGGCAGGCTGTCGTCAGGCAACAGTTCGGGGGTGCGCTGTACCACGCAGAGCACGTCGTCGTCGGTCACATTGAGCACTTCGCGCACCTGCAGTCCGGCCGGCGTGAAGGGCACACCATCGACGGTAAGGCGGTTCGTGTCGGCATCCATGTCGTTCATCGCGCAGATCAGGCGTCCATTCGGCGTGAATGCGGGCGTGCCGTGGATCAGATCGAGCCAGTAGGCGTTGCTGTGTTTTTCGAGCACGCGCGTGCTGCCCGGGCGTTCACCTTCGGCATATTCGGGAATGGCGATGGAGAAGGTTTCGACTTGATCGCCTTCATCGTCGGTGAATCCGTTTTCCGCGTCTCGCATGGTAGCGATCGGTTCGCCCACGTGGATGGCGAGCACCTGATCGTGCTGCTGGAGTCGGTCTTGCACGAGGATGATCGGCTCATGCCCGCTCGTCCAGCTGACTGCGGCCAAATATTCGTAAGTTTCATGATCCCACTGCACCTCATTCGCGATTGCCCCGTAGCAGCAGTTGTCGCTGTCAAAGCCAAGTTCCAGCAGGGTCAGTCGCACGTTGGCATTGGCGGTCAATGCTTGCGGATAGCGGTTGGATCGTGCAGGATTCACAGGATTAGCTGGGTCTGAAAGATGCCAGATTGGTTCCGGGGATTCGTCGTAGGTTTCGAACAGCACATATTTGGAATCGGGAGACCACCAGAAGCCGTCGTAGCGGTCCATTTCCTCGCCTGCTGCGAATTCCGCCAAGCCGATCTTCCATTCGCCGTCTTGCGGGATTGAAGCGACTACCGAAATCGCGTCTCCGATCTCGCAATCGTCGTCACCGGAAGCCGTATCGAAAGCGGTATCGGCAAGATCGACATTCACCAGATAGGTGCCGGTGGTGTACATGACATGTTGCCCGTCAGGGCTGATACGCGGGTTCAGTACCGGCTTGAGCTCGTCTTCCTCTATGGCGATGGCTCGCGTCACGCCGGCTGCGATGTCGGTGAGGAAGAGTTGTCCGTTGATGGTGAAGGTCACGCGGTTGCCGCTTGCGTCGGTGGAATAGCCGACGATTCCGGAACCGCCTTCGCGTGCACGTTCGCGACGCGCCCGTTCTTCAGCGGGAACGTCTTCGGCGTCGGCATCGGCGAGCAGCGTACGTGGATCGGCAAGCAGCATTTCGCTGGCGTTGCCGTTTTCGTCGATCACACTCATCCACAGTGAGGTGACGGTGTCTTCCGGACCATCGGAACGCAGGAACAATGCACGGGAACCGTCTGCAATCACACGCGCGGCACGCGGAGCTCCGCAGGAAAATCGCAATGTACGAGCTTTTTTACGAGGAAACTGTCGAATCACATCTGTCATATTCCCAACCTATCACCATTCCATATCTCCTTTCCCACAGACATCCATCGCACAGCATGGGAATCGAAATGATGGTGACAAACCCACAATCATATACCCCCCAGGTGGTATAAAGACCGAAATAGTGCATGAAATTTTTGCAATTAAAGGGCTTACGAATTGGCGCTCGGCGCTCTACCGCGTAGGATGGGTGAGGATAGAAAGGGACAAGCATGAGTGTTCTCGACCGATTTGAGAAGAGCGTGGAAGGCGCCGTCAACGGGGTTTTCGCCAAGTTCGGGTCCAAGGACCTGCAGCCCGTCGACCTTTCCAGCGCGCTGGAACGTGAGATTGATAAAGAGGCCATGCCCGTCACGCGAGACCGCACCGTGGCGCCGAACGAGTACCGTTTTAAGCTCAGCACACCGGATTTCAACAACATCGTCGATTGGGGTGCCGAGGCGCTGGCCAACGAGCTGGCCGACAACCTCACCCAGTATGCGAAGGACCAGCATTATGCGTTCGTAGGCCCGGTCGTGGTGATCTTCGAAGAGGACCTCGACTTGACCAAGAGCAACTTCAAGCTGACGAGCGAATCCGTGCAGGGCAACACCGTGCCCGTCACTACCGAGGCGCAAACCGAGGATTGCCCGATGCTGGAGATCGGCGAGCACCAGTATCTGCTTACGGAAAGCAAGACCATCATCGGCCGCGGATCCGACTGCGACATCGTGATCGACGATCCGGGCATCTCCCGCCGCCATATGGAAATTGACGTCACCGACAACGGCAGCACCGTCATCGCGCGCGATCTGGGCTCCACCAACGGCATGTATGTCGAAGGCCACCATGTCGAGGCGGCCACGCTGCTCGACGGCAACACCATCACCATCGGCCGCACCCGAATCCTGTATTGGGCCTCTTCGCAGGATCAGGAGTAACCAACCCCAACCTCGGGAGTTGCCTCTATGCTCACTGAACTTACTTTCGCGATCCTCAAGTACGGCTTCCTCGTACTGCTTTGGATCTTCGTAGCCTGCACAGTGCGTTCGCTGTACAGGGATGTGGAAACGCTCAGCCCGCGCAAGTCGCGGGCTCATCGCCGTAAGGAGCGTCGCGCGCGCAAGGCCGTCGAAGCGCCAGCGCCCGTGGCCGCCCCCGCGCCGGTGGTCAGCGCCACATCAAGCGCTAAACCCACCTTGCTGGTCATCATCGATGGTCCTCTTGCCGGCAGTTCCGTCCCCCTGACCGGCAACACCATCACGCTTGGTCGTTCTGCATCGAACACCGTGGTCTTGGATGACGAATTCGTCTCGTCCCATCATGCGCGCGTCTACACGGATCCCGCCACCGGCAAATGGGCCGTCGAAGATCTAGGTTCCACCAACGGCACTGTGGTCAACCAGCAGCGTCTGAGCGCGCCGATGATCCTCGGATCGCGCGTTCCCGTACGCATTGGCGCAACCACCTTCGAATTGAGGTGACCCGTTTGCCGACTTCCCCCGCTTCACAACCGCTGTTCATGTATTCCACCGTCGTTTCCGACGTGGGTACCGTACGTTCCAACAACCAAGATTCCGCGTTCGCAGGCGAGCATCTGATCGCCATCTGCGACGGCATGGGAGGCCATGCGGGAGGCGACACCGCCTCCACCATCGCCATCCGTTCGCTGGCCCACATCGAGCAAGACAATGTGCAGGGTGATGTCCAGATTATTGCCCGCATGCTGAAAACCTCGGTGATGGCCGCGCATGACGCGATCGTCGGCAAGGCGAAGCGTGAACGCCGCCTCGCGGGCATGGGCACCACCGTCACTTCCGTCGCGTTGGTTGCGGGATATTGGGTTGTGGCGCATATCGGCGATTCCCGCGCGTATTTGCTGCATGATGGCCGTTTGATCCGCATGACGTCCGACCACAGCTATGTGCAGCATTTGATCGATACCGGCCGCATCAGCGAGTCCGAGGCGCGCAATCATCCGCAGCGCAATGTCGTAATGCGGGTTTTGGGCGATTTCGATATCGATTCGCGCCCAGATATCGCCGTGCGCAAGGCGCATCCATCCGACCGTTGGCTGCTATGCTCCGACGGCTTGTGCGGAGTGCTTGAGGATTCCACGTTGCAGGAGGTGCTATCCACCTGCTCCGATCAGGAAGAATGCGCTCAACAGCTGGTTTCGATGGCGCTTCGTGCCGGCAGCACCGACAATGTCACCGCAGTCATCGCCGACGCGACGCTCGCCCTCGACGCGGACACGTTCGACCTGCCGCATCAGACGCCGCTGGTTGGTGGCGCGGCCAGCGCAAGCCTCGAACCGATCGCCGACATCATCAACGAGCCGGTCGCATCCGCACCCGCCCTACGCGAAGGCAAGAAGTCACCGGCGGCCCGTGCGGCGGCATTGCGCAACGGCAAGAATCCCGGCGAAAACGACAATCCTCCGGAACAGCGCGTGGCACAACCCTCCACGGTACGCGAGGAAAACGGCGACCGCACCAATCCCGATACCGGAGAAATCCCCGTTGTACAAAAGGATGACGGCCGTATTTCCGCCGATCCAAACGATCCGGAAGTCGCCAAAGCCATCCGCAACGAGCATATCGAGCAACGCAAGACGAAGCGATCACGCACCCGACGCAATCGCGTGATCGCCATCATCGTCGCCATCGTAGTACTGCTGGGGCTGGCGGGCGGCGCTTTCGCAACCTACAGCTGGAGCCAAACCAAGTACTATATCGGCGACAATAACGGCGAAGTGTCGATTTTCCAAGGCGTGCCGACCAGCCTGTTCGGCTTCCAGCTGTCGCATGCCATCACCGACACCAATATGAAGACGAGCGAACTGCCGCCAAGTTGGCAGGAGCAGCTCGCGCAGGGCATTTCCTTCGACACGTACGGCGAGGCGAAAACGCATACGCGCCTGATCAAAAAGCAGCTGAAACAGCAGCAGGACGACGAAGCGCAGAAGAAGCAAGACAAGACGAACAGCGGATCCGATAGCACGTCGTCAAGCAAATCCTCTGATACGGCTTCCGACAAATCGTCAAGCAAATCAGGTAATTCGGGCAACGCTTCGTCAGACAAGTCAGGCGGTGACCAGTCATGATGGCAACCCGTCTGAGACAATTCGGCCTGCTCTTATTCAGCATGCTGATTTGCGGCGTCGCGTTCTTCCAGATGTTCGAACGCACCACCGGCGGTTTTCCGCATAATTACCTGTGGATGCTCGCATTCATCGGCGCATTGTTCCTGACTTCCTGGGGATTGCTGCTGCGGTTCCAGCCGTACGCCAACCAGGCGATCATGTGCTGCGTGATGGTGCTGACGGGCACCGGCGTCATGATGATCGCCCGCATCGATCAGGATTTGAACACGTCTGTCGCGTTCAAACAGTTGCTTTGGCTGTCGATCGCGCTGGTTTTGGCGAATCTGCTGGTGATTTTCATGAAGGATTACCGTGTGCTGCGGCGGTTCTCGTACGTCAGCATGGTGATCGGTTTGGTGTTACTGCTGTCGCCGATGCTTCCGGTGGTCGGTTCCGAACAGTATGGCGCCCGTATTTGGGTGAAGATTCCTGGTTTGGGATCGTTCCAGCCAAGCGAATTCGCGAAGCTGTTCCTCGCATTCTTCTTCGCCTCCTATCTATATGACCACCGCGACCAGCTGGCCGTCGGCGGCAAGAAGGTGTTGGGCCTGCAGTTGCCGCGCATCAAGGATCTGGGGCCGATCATCGTGGTGTGGGTCGTGTCGATGGGCGTGCTGGTCGTGCAGCACGATTTGGGCACGTCGCTCATGTTCTTCGCCATGTTCGTTTCCATGCTGTATGTGGCCACGGGGCGTACCAGTTGGATTGTGATTGGTTTCATCGCGTTCGCCGTGGGCGCGTTCGCGGCGGCCAACATTTTCAGCCATGTCGGCGCCCGTGTTGACGCCTGGCTGCATCCGTTCGACTCGGCACAGTACAACAAGGAGTATGGCGGCTCATACCAGCTCGTCACGGGTATTTTCGGCCTGGCATCAGGCGGCTTGATGGGCACCGGCCTTGGGCAAGGTCACCCGTCGCTCACTCCGATCGCCAACTCCGACTACATCTACGCGGCACTTGGCGAAGAGCTGGGCCTCACCGGCCTGATGGCCATTCTGATGCTCTATTTGCTCATCATCGCCGCCGGGATGATCACTGCGATGAAAATCAAGGATGGGTTCGGCAAGCTTCTCGCATCGGGCCTCGTGTTCACCATGGCCTTCCAGGTGTTCACTGTGGTGGGAGGCATCACGTTAGTCATACCACTTACGGGTTTGACTCTTCCGTACATGGCCGCCGGCGGATCCTCACTCATAGCGAATTACATGTTGGCAGCACTCTTAGTGGTGATTTCCAACTCGGCGAACAAACCCGAATCCGATATCGATAGCGACACGTTCCAATACGAGGCGATGCAGGCGCTGCGCGCCCGCAAGCAGAGCCGCGCCAGCAGAAGCGTCGCCTCTGCACAATCCGATGCACAATCGCAAGCTGTTTCGCAAGCAGCCACGCAAGACGTTCCGCAAGTCGCCGTACCGGCCGCCATGCAGCAATCGCAAGCAACGGAAATCATTTCCGCGGAAATGCCGGTCGCAGGCATGCCAATCACACCCCCTGCTCCCCCATCGAATGTGTTCGGCGCATCTGACATGCCGAGCACACCGAGCCCATCGGGCAACACGTCAGAGGGGAGCCAAGCATGAATAAATCACTCCGCCAACTGTTCACCATCGTGGTGGCGCTGTTCGTCATCCTGGGCATGTCCACCACGATCATCACGGCGATCCGCGCGAACCAGCTCAACGGCGATCCGCGCAACACCCGCGCCCTCTACCACGAGTATGGTGCTCCGCGTGGCTCGATTCTTGCGTCGGACGGCTCCGTCATCGCCAAATCCGACCCGTCGAACGACGCGTTCTCGTATCAGCGCTCCTATGCGGCCGGCGAGCTGTATGCGCCAGTCACCGGATTTTTCTCCATCAGCCAGCGCGGCTGGAGCGGTATCGAAGCCTCGCGCAGCTCACTGCTGTCGGGCCAATCCGACCAACTGATGTGGCAACGGTTCAAATCGCTGTTCACCGGCCAAGAGAACAAGGGCGCAACCATCGAAACGTCCATCGACCCGAAGATCCAGCAGGCCGCCTACAACGGCCTTGCCAACAATGACGGCGCAGCCGTGGCCATCGAGGTGAAGACCGGCCGTGTTCTCGCCATGGTGAGCACGCCAAGCTACGATCCAAACCAGCTGGCAAGCCATGACACGTCCGAGGCGAACAGCAACTATTCCACTCTCTCGCAAAACGAGTCGAACCTGATGCTCAACCGCGCCACCTCGCAGCTGTATCCTCCGGGATCCACGTTCAAGACGGTGGTGGCGGCCGCTGCGTTGGAAACGGGCGAATATCAGACCGACACTGAGATTCCTGCCGGATCGAGCTACACGCTTCCGGGAACGGCCACGCAGCTGCCGAACGCGGTGTCGCAGGCCGACGGTTCGGATGGCAAGATCACGTTGGAAGACGCGATGGCGTATTCGTCGAACACCGCATTCGCCCAGCTGGGAGTGGCTTTGGGGGACGACAAGGTCTCATCCATGGCCGAAAAGCTTGGTTTCGACAGTCCTATCGCCATCGATGGTTCCGAGTCCACGGGCACACCGTGGATGAGCGTGGCGTCGAAGTTCCCAACCGATGCAGCCGACGACAAGCTCGCCTTGGCGTCCATCGGCCAGGGAGACACCGTGGTGACCCCGCTACAGAACGCGCTGGTGGCCGCCGCAGTGGCGAACGGTGGCAAGGTCATGCAGCCGACGCTGGTGGATCGCGTGCGTTCCTCCGACTTGTCGGTCATCTCACAGACCAAGCCGCAGGTCATGAGCCGCGCATTCAGTTCGGACACCGCGGGCAAGCTCACGCAGATGATGGAAGCCGTGGTCCCCAAGGAAAACCCAAATCTGGCCATTGACGGCGTGCAGGTGGCAGCGAAAACCGGTACCGCGCAGATCGGCGACGGCAACACGTCCATCGACGGCTGGGTGATAGGATTCGCCCCTGCGGACGATCCGAAGATCGCCGTTGCCGTGGTGGTACACAACGTGGACTTGTACGGCTCGTTCGCCGCAGGACCGATTATGAAAGCGATGATGCAGGAGGCGCTGGCAGAGTGAAACTGATTGAAGGACAGCTCATCCACCGACGCTACAGGTTGGACGCCCGTCTGGCCCAAGGTGGCATGGGCGAAGTGTGGAAAGGCTACGACATCCAGTTGGGCCGCCCGGTGGCCATCAAGGCATTGCGTGGCGATTTAGGGGTCACGCAGGAGGCCAAACTGCTTCGTTTGCGCGCAGAAGCGCATAATTCCGCCAATCTTGCACACCCGAACATCGCTGCTTTGTTCGAATACTACGAGCATGACGGCATCGGCTTCCTCATTATGGAGTATGTGCCCAGCAAGTCGTTGGCCGACCTGTTCCACGAGCAGAACGGCCCGATGGAGCCGACCCGCTTGCTGCCGATTCTCATCCAGACCGCGCGTGGCCTGTTCGTCGCCCATTCGCATGGCGTGATCCACCGCGACGTGAAGCCGGCGAACATCATGGTGTCCGATTCCGGCGAGGTGAAGATCACTGATTTCGGCGTCTCCTACTCCACCAATCAGGAGCAGATCACGCAGGATGGCATGGTGGTGGGCACCGCGCAGTACATTTCCCCGGAACAGGCGCAGGGTCAACATGCCACGCCTCAATCCGATATCTATTCGCTTGGCGTCGTTGCCTACGAGGGCCTGTGCGGACATCGTCCATTCACTGGCGCCACGCCGGTTGACATCGCCGCAGCCCATGTCAACAATCCGGTTCCGCCGCTGCCTGACTCCGTCGATGTACAGCTGCGTGAATTTGTCATGTCGATGCTGGCCAAGGATCCCCTTGACCGTCCGAAGGACGCGTTGACGGTGTCGCGCACATTGTCCCGCATCGAACGCCGTCTGCTCGACCAGCAGACACAATTGGCTGACACGATGGTGGTGCCTGCAGGTGGAAGGCTTCCGCGCCGCGTGGTCAGCAGACCTCATATCTTCTTGAGTACTGATGGGAAGGAACAGGGATGAACATCAACATGCCTACCTCTTTGGCTGGTGAACGTTACCAGCTCGGCCAACTGGTCGGCCGTGGCGGCATGGCCGAAGTGCACGTGGCGCTCGATACGCGTCTTGGGCGTACCGTCGCGGTCAAGATCATGCGCGCCGACTTCGCCAACGACAAGATCTTCCTTGAACGTTTCCGTCGCGAAGCCCATTCCGTGGCGCAAATGAACAATCCCAACATCGTGAACATCTACGATTCGGGTGAGGAAGTCGTCACCACCGAAACCGGCCAGACCGAGCATCTGCCGTATCTGGTGATGGAGTATGTCAAGGGCCAGACCTTGCGCGACATTCTCAAAGTGAACGGCGCTTTGAGCCAGCGCGACGCCGAACAGGTGATGATGGGTGTGCTCAACGCGCTCGAGTATTCGCACCGCATGGGCATCATCCACCGTGACATCAAGCCCGGCAACATCATGATTTCCGAGCAGGGCGTGGTCAAGGTCATGGACTTCGGCATCGCCCGCGCGCTCGACGATTCCGCAGCCACGATGACGCAGTCGCAGGGCGTGGTCGGCACCGCGCAGTACCTGTCTCCCGAGCAGGCGCGCGGCGAAAGCGTCGACATGCGTTCCGACCTGTATTCCGCAGGTTGCGTGCTGTATGAAATGCTTACTGGAAGGCCGCCGTTTACCGGCGATTCCGCAGTGGCAATCGCCTATCAGCATGTTTCAGAGGTCGCCACTCCCCCAAGTTCGGTTGTTCCAGGATTGCCGAAGATGTGGGATTCGATTTGCGCGAAAGCGATGGCGAAGGATCGTCAGAACCGTTACGCCACGGCTTCCGAATTCAAGAACGATCTGCTGACGTTCATGAACGGCGGTGTGCCGATGGCGGCCGCATTCAATCCGTTGACCGATCTGACCAATATGAAGGCACGCAAGCAGGCCGAAATGACCGCGAATACCGTGGCCATGACCCCTGCCGGTGAAACGGCCGCAACGCAGGCGTTCAATCCCGTCACAGGCCAGTTTGAGGCCGTACCGAACCCGCAGAACGGCGTTGCCACGAAAACCCGTGCGGAACAGCGTGCGGAGGCCGCGAAGGCACGCAAGAAGAAGCAGATCATCATCGGCTCCGTCGTGGGCGGTCTGGTGGCTTTGCTGGTCATTCTGGGCGTGTTCTTCATGCTGAACAAGAGCGACTCCACAGCCGACATGGTGGAAGTACCTGATTTCACCGCCACGGCGAATATATCCAAGGCGCGCGTCGAAGAGCAGCTCACAGCCAAAGGCCTGAAGCTCGATGCCCGCGAGGATTCCGATTCGAGCAAGCCGAAGGGCACAATCACCAAGCAGAATCCAAGGGGCGGCAAGAAGGTCGCCAAGGGCTCCACGGTTTCCGTATGGTTCTCCACCGGCCCACAGTCGGTCGCGGTGCCGGATGTGTCGAACAAGAGCCAGGACGATGCGAAGTCCATTCTTGAGGCCGCCGGTTTCAAAGTGGGCAACGTACGCACGGTAGACAACGCATCCATCGAAAAAGACAAGGTGGTAAGCACCGATCCTGCCGCCAATTCGAAGCAAACCAAGGGCACGATCATCACGCTGTACATTTCGTCCGGCATGACCAAGATTCCCGACAATCTGATAGGACAGCCGAAGGATTCGGCCATTGAGCAGCTCAAGCAGGCCGGTCTGACGCAAATCACCATCGAAAACGAGTATTCCGATTCCATCGCTTCCGGCGCTGTGACCCGCGTCGATCCGGGTGTCGGAAGCACGGTTGAGGCTGGTACCGCGGTCACGATTTGGGTGTCCACCGGCAAGCAGCAGATCAGCGTGCCCAGCGTGGTCGGCATGAGCTATGCGAATGCCAAGAGCCTGCTGGAAAGCTACGGCTTCCAGGTCACGGTTTCCGGTCCGGAGGATGGCACCGTCACGGGCATGTCTCCAACCGCCGGTACCCAGTCCGATAGCGGAGCCACGATCACGTTGACCACCAAATCCTCCAGCACCGATAATGCAGGCAACGGCGGAGGCAACAACAGCAATAGCGGCAATAACAACAACGGCAACAACGGCGGCAACAGCACCCCTCCCGGCGAAGGCAACTGATCGATCGTCACAACCGCGATAGCCGCCATAATTCACAATGAAGGCCCGACTGGAAATCCCCAGCCGGGCCTTCATGCTTACGATTGCGTTTTACGAAACTCACGTTTTTCCGAGATTCGTTCCCAAGATTTTCGCGTGGTTCACGTATTTCGTGATTCCCTATAGTCCTTACGTTTCGCGTGTTTCCGCATTTTCACGTGTTTTCGTGCCTTCAGGCCGCGACCTTCGGCTGCAATCCGGCGGAACGCTCCACCGCGTTCTCCTGCCCGCACACCTTCAGCCAGTTCGCAAGCAATCGGTAGCCGTCTTGCGTCATCACGGATTCGGGGTGGAACTGCACCGCATACATCGGCTTGCTGCGGTGCTTGATGCCCTGCACGATGTGGTCGCTCTGCGTCCACGCGGTCACTACCAGCTCTTCCGGCACGGAATCAGGCTCCACTGCCAGCGAATGGTAGCGAGTGGCGACCATCGGATTGGCCACTCCTTCGAAGATCTCGTCGTCGATATGCTCCACCAGACTGGTTTTGCCATGCATGATGGTCGGCGCATGGCTTACGGTGGCGCCGAACACTTCGGCCAGCGCCTGCATGCCCAGGCAAACGCCGAACATGGGCTTGGATTGCTCCGCGCACAGGCGGATCATGCCTTCGCTGGCGCCGGATTCCGCCGGAGCGCCAGGCCCTGGGGAGATCAGCACGCCGTCATATTCGTCGATCACACCGTCCTCGCCCGGGTCGATCGCATCATTGCGCACCACCGTCACTGTGGCACCCAACGTCTTCAAATATCCGACGATCGTGTACACGAACGAATCGTAATTATCCACGACCAGAATGCGTGCGGAATCGGTCATCATGCTCCTATCGACGTTGGAATGCCGGCATCTGAATATTTCGAATCGTTCGAATGCTTCAAATCCCTCGAATATTCCGAATGCTTGCGTTGTGCGAATACTTGCGTTTGAACAGCAGTCTACGTGCGCAGCATGCCGTGACATGACGCGCGTCTCACGCAGCAACCGCGGCGACTGCAAAAGCGCCTTATACGGCCGTGTAATTCGACATTTCCCGCAATGCCGGAATATTCGTCGCGGCCCACGGGAACAGCCATTCAAAGCACGATGCGGCTGCCGCGAAAATCAGCAACGCCATCAGCACGAGTCGAATCGGAAGCACGCCCGGCTGCAATCGCATCAATCCTCCGTACAAGCTGAATTCCGGCTTTTTGCGACGTCCCGCGCGCACGTCGGCGAGGTACGGCCAACGCCATGCTACGAGCGCGGAAAGGAAGATGATCACGTATGCGGCAAGCGCGCCAAAAATCCACGGTTCAAGCGAGCTGATGGATGAGACGATCGACGTTTTTTCGTTGTTGACGAATTTGACTTTGCCGTTGGAGTCGGTGGATGCGAGCTCCTGGGGGATGCCGTCGGACACTTTCGCCCAGTATGAGAATTCCGCGTAGCTGATCCAGCGGTGCGTCGGCGTGGAATATTTCGGTTCGCACGTAGTCATGGTCAGCATGCGTTTGGTCGGTGTAGCGCCGGGATTTTCGGGGTTGGCGGCGACCACTTCGATGTCGGTCGGCAGCACGATTTTGTGGCTCGTGTAGTGGTATACGTACCAGTAATCCTGCGTACGGATGATGATCGGGTCGCCTTCCTGCAGTTTGTCGACATCTCCGAGGGGCTGTCCGTAGCCGTTGCGGTGGCCTGCAAAGGCGAAGTTGCCGACTTGGCCGGGCATTTGCGAGTCTTTGTAGTGGCCGAGGCCGTGCTTGTTGAGTTCGGTGAGGGAGGTTCCCTCAACGAGGTTGCGTTGCCATTGGCTGCCGAATCGCGGAATGTAGACTTGGGCGATCAGTTCGCCTTCCTGCGCGCTTTGCGGTTGCGTTGGCGGGTCGCCTTCCTGCGCCTGCGCGATGGTGACGTTGTCGGATTGGCCCGGGTCGGACCATGATACGGATTGGCGCGTTTCGATTTGGTTGTGTTCGGCTTGCACGCCCGTCCACCACATTTGCCATGCGATGTAAAGCGCGCAGATGGCCGCCGCGGTCAGCATGAGTTCGGCGAGTATGCCGAGCATCGTCCATACCACGCTTTTGCGGCGTTGTTTGTGTGCCACGTGCTTCATCGTTCACTTCCCCTCTTGCGATTCCTGCACATCCTGTGATTACTGCGTTTCGTCCGTTTACTGCGTTTCTTCTGTTCCGCCGCTCATCGCCTGCGCGTATTGGAGCGGCTGCTGCAGAGCGTCGGTCGCCTCGAAATGCAGTTTTTCTTTTTCTTCGACCTGCCAGCCCAAGCCGAACGCGCTGACGTACTGCCGGTATATGGTCACGTCCTGCGAATCGTCAAGCGCTTTTTTCATATTGTCGACCGGCCCGATCGCGGAAATGGTAAATGGCGGCGAATACTTTTTTCCCTGAAGAAGCAACACGTTGCCGGAACAGCGCACCGCGGAGTTGAAAAGCACGCGCTGGTCCATGATCATCATGGATTCCGCGCCGCCCGCCCACAGCGCGTTCACCACGGCTTCGACGTCTTGCTGGTGCACCACGTAGTCGTTGATGTTGGATGTCGATCC
This sequence comes from Bifidobacterium catenulatum PV20-2, assembly GCF_000800455.1. Lineage (NCBI taxonomy): Bacteria > Bacillati > Actinomycetota > Actinomycetes > Bifidobacteriales > Bifidobacteriaceae > Bifidobacterium > Bifidobacterium catenulatum. The sequence goes on along the minus strand of NZ_CP007456.1, from coordinate 39,432 downwards.
GCTGGAGTCGACCATGTTTTCCCAAAGTGGCGAGTCATCGAGCGTCACCACGAGTCCGGGGCCTTCAACCGCGGGCAGCATGGTGCCGTTGCCTGCGCTTTCGCTGTCTTGCGGGTCGGTGTCGCCTTGGCTGCTCAATGTTTTGCTCAGATCGTTCACGCGGGAGCTGAGCGCGTCGACTTCCGCCTGCAGGGAGTTGACTTTTTTCACGCGTTGTTCCACGAGTTCGGCGGTATCGTTGGTCACCACGACGGAACGGTTCACGCGCAGGTTTGTGGCGAGCAGGAATCCGGAGAATATGAGCACGAGGAGTGCCGCCGCTCCGGCCGCTTTCGACCGTTTCGCGGTGTGCTTTCCGGTGTGCTTCGCCATGCGGACCTTCCTGATTCCTGTTAAGCATTTGCTCTGACCGAGAACAGTTTTTACGCTGTGAGTTCGCCGCTTTCGAGTCTACCCACTATTATGACTTTTAGCCTATTAAAGGAGACTATGCTGATGGCTGACGAAGAGCTGCACGAAACCACCGCGGACGACCAGAACGATCTGCAGTCCGCGGACGACACCGCTGCCGTTGAAGAGGGCAACGAAACCGTTCAGGATGCCGCTGAGGAGACCGCCGTCGAATCCGATTCCGCTGATTCTGACGACGATGACGATCTCGACATTCCGATGGACCGCGTCGAAGCGGTGTTGAACGCCACTGCCGACAAGGATTCCCTGAGCCCGCAGATGCAGCGCATGATGAACCGTCAGGCAGAAAACACCCGCCGCGTGGAGGAGACCATCAAGGGCACCAAGTCCAATCCACGTTGGTTTGTGCCTCTGTTCTGCGCGCTGATGATCATCGGCCTGATTTGGGCCGTGGTCTACTACCTGACCTCCAACTACCCGATTCCGAACATCGGCGCATGGAATCTGGCCATCGCGTTCGCGATCATCATGGTCGGATTCATCATGACCATGTGGTGGCGCTGACCCACCGTTTCACGTTTATTGTTTAGGCAGCTTCGGTAGCACGTTTGAAGTGGGGCGTCTGTACTCTTCGCACAGTCAGACGCCCTTTTCGCATACCCTTTTTACGATTCTTCCGCAATCGTCCTGCAATTCCTGCGACTCGCCTATCACTTGTCTCGCGCTTTTCTCAATTTCCTGGTCGCTTGTTCAGATTTTCGACGTGCGCAGCAGCACATGACTGCCACCTTGCATGGTGGTACCAAACAGGTAGACCGTCCCACCATCGGCAAGCTTCAATTTCTTACGTAGCTGCGGTGCCGTAAGCGGGAAATTACGTACCGCGATATTCGCTTGTTTCACACCATTCAGCAATCGTTTTGTATCTTTTTTATTCATGCTTCCGACTGCTTCAATCGCAAATCCTCGTCCCGGAAAATCGGCTATCTGCTGTTCCGACACAAACAGATGGCTGCTCGGACCGATCTGTGTCACACCGAACCGTTCCTCGACCAGATCAAAACAGCCGGCCTTCATAATCGATGCATTCGGCTCATACAAGTAGTTTTTCGCCTCCGGCAGCGGTTTGCCGCCAACGCGCAGGCCTTGCGTATATGCGGCGGAATCATAGTCGATCCGCTGATCGTCGTTCACGCAGAACACGTGCGGCGCAAGACGCCGGTGCGAACCCGCACCATCCACGCCATCGCGCGCATCCGAATGCGCCGGCCGTCCCAGCACCAGCAGCAGTTCCTTGCATTCGTTGCCGATGGCCACAATATGCACTTCGCGTACGGCCCCGTCGAAATCGGCGACCGCCTTGCGCCAGTCCAGCATGGGAGACAGTTTGACCAGCGTGCACTGCGATTTGGCGAGCAGCAGATTACGCAATTCGAGCACGTTCGGCGTGCAATCCTCGATCGCGTAGGTGCGCGCGCCATGCTCGTCGCGGCGGGCCGGATCAAGGTAGATAAAGTCCACCGGATCCATCTGCCTAAGGTATTCCACGCCGTCGCCGCACACGATACGCGCCTGGTCGAGTCCCAGTGCGGCCATGTTGTGCTCGGCCAAATCGCACAGGTGCCGTTGTCGTTCCACATAAGTGGCTTGGCTGAATCCGCGCGCCAGATACGAGAAGTCCACGCCGAACCCGCCCGTCAGATCCACCATCGTCCTTTTCGCCACCAATGTGTCCGATTCGGCAGAATCGGTCATCCACGCGCCCATTTTCACCTCTTGCGTGTCCGATTCTGGAGAATCGGACGTCCGTAAGCACATTTCGGCCTCATAGTTGCCCAATTCTGCAGAATCGGACAACTGGAACGCACTTTTTGCCGTTTGCATGACCGATTCGGCAGAATCGGACACTCTGACGCGCACGGTTGCGGATGGTGCGAGCAGGGTTTGTGCGATTTCGGACTTGTATTGGGCTGTGAACTGCGAAGAGCACTGTTCCATGGAAATGTGCGGAGGGTATACGATTCCCTCGCAGGAGGCCCATTGCGGCAGTTTTTTGCTTGCAATCTGCCATCCGGCGATCTGGTCGAGCGCCAATGGCAGGTCGAGTCCGTCCACACGCCTGGCTTTCAACGCCAGTTCACGCACGTCCTCGTCGCGATGCATCGCCACGAATTCGCGCGTTTCGTCATTCATGATTGTCATTGGTGACGCACCTGATTTCATTTTGTTGATTCGTCGTCATTCTGGGGATTTTCCAGTTTCGCACAATGTGGATAAGTCGTGGATTATTGTGGACGAATGTGGATAGCGTCTATATCTTGTGGACAGTTTTATGAACGTCCACAAGATATAGGACGGCGTTTTCCCCATTTTTCCTCTATGCACAAGCGGGTTATCCACATTTTCCACCGTTGAAAAGCCGGGGAATTCGCCGTTTTGTGAATATCCCTGTGGATAATACACCGAGTTATCCCCGACTTACCCACAGTTCGACCCTTACTTATCCACAAAGTTATCCACAAATGTGGATAAGTCATATCTACAATTCCCCGAATCTGCTTTTCTCCTACCTTCCGACTAGAAGAACATGCCAAGAAGGGGGTTTACGCGAAGTGGATTGCTCATATTACACGCGACGACAATCGCAATAATCACGGTCAACATGATTGCGCCATAAATCAGCGTGCGCTGCTGCAGGCTTTTGCCGCGCAACGCATGCAGGCCGGAAACCAAAAGCCAGGCGAACACTCCTCCGATAATGAATCCGCCGATATGCGCCTGCCATGCGATGTTCGGCGTGATGATCGGCATCAGGAAGTTGATGAGCATCCAGATCAGCATGGAACGAATGTCTATGCCAATGCGCTGGTATACCACCAAAATCGCCGCGAATAGGCCGAATAGCGCGCCGGAAGCGCCGTATGCGGATGTCAGCCAACCATCTTGCGAAAACAGTGCCCAGACCATCATGCCGGCGCTTCCGCCGAGTCCTGACAGCACGTATAACGCGAGGTATGGCAGATGCCCCATCATGCGTTCCAATACAGGCCCGACGCACCACAAGGTCAGCATGTTGAAAAGAATGTGCCATAAGGAGGCCGGCTGGTGCAGGAACATTGACGTAATGAAGGTCCATGGGCGGTGGGTCGCCAGCGCGGGCATGAATACGCCTGAGCCGACGAATGCGTTGCAGCCGGCCGGCCAGGCGATTTTCAATAGCGTTTCGACAATCCAGACCGCGACGCATATCACCATGATTGCGACGGTGATCACGGGATCGCCGTTACGCCAGCGGTATCGCATGGAACGTGCAGAAAAGAGATCTTTGAACGACGGGGAATCGGGAAACAGACTGAAACGTTGATAAGCCATGTTTCAACCCTACTGGAACGTGCGAATCCGCGAATCTGCGAAATCATTGCAAATGATTGCATTCTTGTGAATCCTCGGCGCGTAAATCCACCCAATCAACACATTCAAGGAATTAATATAGTGAACAGAGTTGGCTTGAACGAGCAGGTCAGCCAATGTTCGCCGATATTTGGGAAAGGAGCCGTCATGGAGAACAAGTCTTCTAACGGTTGGAAGTTCTTCGCACTGCTCTTCGGAGCTTTGCTTGCCGGTGTCGTCGGTCTGTATGTGTACAAGCAGCAGAATCCGGATTACGATCCGTGGGAGGAGCCGTGGGAGAACAGCTCGTCTCCTGTCGATCTTGGACTGACCAAGGATGCCGAAGAAGCCAAGGAAGCCGATACAGAGGCCGCCGCCGCTCCCGAAGCCGCCTGATTCCTACTTCTTTTCAAAGCCCTGTCGCCCTTTCGCGCAGGGCTTTTTGTTATCCAAACACAAAAAAGGGACGATTCCAAAGAATCGTCCCTTTGTCATCACGCCTTATCTAGCGCTATCAGACGAGCGGAGCGAAAATAATGACACGTATGTCTGTAAAGCGCGCCGAGGGAAGTCGTACAAAAGTACGTCGACCGAGGAGCAACGCCGCAGACACTCCGTCATTACTTGAGCGGAGCGAGTGGACTGACGCGTGCGGTATCAAGGCGTGGAAGGCGAAGGCGTACGAAGGTACGTCGAGCCTTCCACAACGTAGATAACGCTCCGTCAGTCTGCGAGCGGACCCGTCTTCCAGATGCGCTCGAGGTAATCCTCCATCGAACGATCGGAGCTGAAGTAGCCCGAGTTCGCCACATTGATGAGAGCCTTGCGGTTCCATTCGAGCGGCTGGGCGTAGAGGGCCTCGATTTCCGACTGGATGGCGGTGTAGGCGCCGAAGTCGGCGAGGGTCATGAACCAATCCTTGGTGAGCCAATCGTGGACGAGGTCTTCGTACACGGTCTTGTCGCCGTTGGAGAAGGTACCGTCCGCGACCATGTCGATGGCGGCCTTGAGGCGCGGATCGGCCTCGTAGTACTTCCTCGGATCGTAGCCTTCGGCGTAGAGGGCGTCCACCTCGTCGACGGTCATGCCGAAGAGGAAGAAGTTCTCAGCGCCGACGCGCTCACGGATTTCGACGTTGGCACCGTCGAGGGTGCCGACGGTCATGGCACCGTTGAGAGCGAACTTCATGTTACCGGTACCGGAGGCTTCCTTGCCGGCCTGGGAGATCTGCTCGTCGAGGTCGGTGGCCGGGATGAGGTGCTGTGCGAGGCGAATGTTGTAGTTCCACGGGAAGTAGACATTCAGCTTGCCCTTGACGTCCGGGTCGTTGTTGATGACGCGGGCGACGTTGTTGATCAGCTGGATGGTCTGCTTGGCCAGGTAGTAGCCCGGAGCGGCCTTGGCACCGAACACGATGGTGCGCGGCATGACATCGTCGGCTGCGATCTTGCCGGACTTGATGTCGGCGTAGCGTGCGATCACGGCGAGGATCTTCAGCGCCTGGCGCTTGTACTCGTGCAGACGCTTGACCATGGTGTTGATCATGGTGTTCGGGTCGATGTCGAAGCCGTATTCGCGCTTGGCGTAGTTGGCGAAGTCAACCTTGTTGGCCTGCTTGACGGCAGCGAACTTCTTGACGAATTCGTCGTCGGCGGCAAGCGGTTCGAGGCCTTTGAGCAGTTCGAGGTCGCTCACCCACTTGTCGGTGCCGAGGCCTTCGGTGATGAGGTCGGACAGGCGCGGGTTGGCGAGCTTGACGAAGCGGCGAGGGGTCACACCGTTGGTCACGTTGGTGAACTTGTCCGGATACACGTCGGAGAAGTTCTTCAGGGTGACGTCCTTGAGCAGCTGGGAGTGCAGTTCGGCAACGCCGTTGACGTGGGAGCCGCCGTAGGTAGCCAGGTAGGCCATGCGCACGGCGTCACCGGTGTAGATGGCCATGTCCTTGATGGTAGCTTCGTCGACGCCCTTGGCCTTGAGCTCGGCTGCGAACTGGTCCTGGATCTTCTCGATGATTTCGAGGTGACGCGGCAGGAGTTCGCCGATGAGCTTGGACGGCCACACTTCCAGGGCTTCCGGAAGCAGGGTGTGGCAGGTGTAGTTGAAGGTCTTGTTGGTGACGGTCCAGGCGGTGTCCCAATCATAGCCGTACTCGTCCATGAGGACGCGCATGAGCTCTGGGATGCCGATGACCGGGTGGGTATCGTTGAGCTGGAAGGTGATCTTGTCTGCGAAGGTGGTCAGATCCGGCTTGTCCTGACCCGGGTAGAAGACGCGGATGGCGTCATGGATGGAAGCAGACACGAAGAAGTACTGCTGCTCGAGACGCAACGCCTTGCCCTGCGGGGTGGAGTCCTCCGGATACAGGATCTTGGAGATGTTTTCCGCCTCGACCTGCGGCTTGACGGCGTCAAGGTACTCGGACTTGTTGAAGGTGAGCAGGTCGAACTCGTCGTAGCTCTTGGCGGTCCACAGGCGCAGGGTGTTCACACGGCCGGAAGCATAGCCCGGAACCATGTAGTCGACCGGGACTGCACGCACGGACCAAGCCGGCTTCCAAACCTTCTTGCCGTTCTCTTCGACGACTTCGCCGCCGAAGGAGACCTTCTGGTCACGGTTGTAATCGATGTGGCCCCACGGCTCTTCGTTGGTCAGCCAGTAGTCCGGGGTTTCGATCTGCTTGCCGTTTTCGTCGAACTTCTGCTCGAAGATGCCGTACTTGTACTGGATGCCATAGCCGAATGCCGGCACGCCCAGCGATGCGAGCGAATCAATGAAGCAGGCGGCCAGACGGCCGAGGCCACCGTTGCCGAGGCCCGGCTCGTGCTCGGCGTTGACGACGTCCGACACGGAGAAGCCGAGTTCCTTGACCGCGGCATTGAACTGCTCGGTCAGACCGGCGTTGAGCAGCGCGTTGCGCAGCTGCTTGCCCATCAGGAATTCTGCGGACAGGTAGCCGACTGCCTTGGTGTTGCCATTGACCATGTCAGCCTGGGTCTTGAACCAGGAATCCATGAGGTGGCGGCGCACCGCGGCGGACGCGGCGACATACACGTCGGCCGGCTTGGCCTGCTCGACGGTGACACCCTGGGTGTACTTCAGCTGCTCGCGGATCTCGTCTGCGAACTGCTCCGCGGTGACCGCGGACTTCGGTGCGGTAATTTCAGTCATTAATCGACTCCCTTTGACGGATTACTCTCCAGAAACATTATGCCTTGCCCCAGCGTCCTTGCATTAGCGGCCGCATGAACACTAAGTAACATCATGCATACGTTCTCATACACAGCATACTACACAATCAGAAAAAAGACGAAATTTCAAGCGATTACAGGTCAGCATTCGTTTGCAAAAATAAAGCAAACCGACTGCAAAAACGTTATGAACAACATGCAAACGACATGCAACAAAATTGAGAACGCTGTCAGCAATCGCAAATATTTTTCTTCTCTTCACACCCCTATTCAGTTGTGACTACGCTGTCTGCAACACCTCATCATAGTCGCTTGCAAGCGACAAAATAACACGTATGGCTGTTATTCGAGAACAAGATCTGCATAAGGGACATGACGCATTTGCGCAATGGCTGCAAACGTCTCATCGCATGATCGCCGACGGTATTCCCGCAAATACCGACGCGGCACGCGATTTCCGTCTGGAATTCTCTCCACGATTGCCACGCCAGCTGTGGGCGATGGCGGTGCGCTACTCGCTGCATCTGCTAGAGAAAAAAGCGCCCGGAGAGGGCGTGGAAGTGCGTGTCGCACCGTGGGGTGCCATCAAGATTCTCGACGGACCGGCATCCGATCCGCATAATCTCACACCGCCGGATGTGATCGAACTGGAACCGGACGTGTGGATGAGACTCGCCACGGGCATCACCAGCTGGCAGGAGGAAAAGGAGGCGGGACGCATCACGGCCGTTGGCGAACGCGACGATTTGAGTAGCTTGCTGCCGTTGGTGTGACAGGCTGCGAGAAGACCGTCACAGGCGCAAAAACGCATAGCAAAACCGCGATGTGGATACACCCAGCAGGCATATCCGCATCGCGGTTTCACAAAGTACCTGATATGCCGATCAGTCCTGCTTCTTCGGCTTCAGTGCGCTGGGCATCGGCATCGGGATGGGCTTGTGTGGCTTCGGCGCGGCGGACTTGGCTGCCGGGAACTCTCCGCTCGTGGCCTTCGCCGCCGCCTCTGCGGCCCACTTCGCATACTCGTCGAGGTCATCCTCGGCGTCGGTCTGCGCGGACTCCTGAGCATCTTCAGAAATCTCATCTTCAGCGTCCGCATCGTGAGAATATTTTGCTTCGATATCGGCGAAAGGATCAAAAGAACCCGAACCAGGCTCCTGGGCACCGAGCTCCTTGGCGAGCTCATCATAATCGGTGTCGGTGGTCAGGTACTTGAGCTTTCGGGCTATTTTCTGCTGTTTGGCTTTCTGACGTCCGCGGCCCATCTGACCCCCTGAGGATTACTGTGCTATCAATTCATCAAACAAGAGAGTACCACTTGTTATGCCATATTTCGTTGTCGGCTCAGACTTTTACGATAAAATCGCTGATTTTCTTAAGAAAAGGACACGTATGACGGACGAAACCCAGGAGCAGCAGATCACCGCTGTCGGCAATGAAATGAGCGCGAGCTTCCTCGCAGCGAAGAAGCGTTCCGACGCAACGCTCGCCGCAATCGAACAGAATCCGGGTAAGTTCACCATGCTTACCGGCGACCGTCCGACCGGACGTCTGCATCTCGGCCATTATTTTGGTTCGATTCGTGAGCGCGTCGCCATGCAGAATCGCGGCGTGAATTCGAATATCATCATCGCCGATTATCAGGTGATCACCGATCGTGACACGACCGAGCATATCGAAGACAATGTGCTCAATTTGGTACTTGACTACATGGCTGCCGGCATCGATCCGGAAAAGACCATGATTTTTACGCATTCCGCCGTTCCTGCGGAGAACCAGCTGATGCTGCCGTTCCTGTCATTGGTGACTGAGGCCGAGCTGCATCGCAATCCTACGGTGAAGTCGGAAATGGAAGCTTCCGGCCATGCGCTGACCGGCCTGCTGCTGACTTATCCGGTGCATCAGGCATGCGACATTCTGTTCTGCAAGGCCAATGTGGTGCCGATCGGCAAGGATAACCTGCCGCATGTCGAAATCACGCGCACCATCGCACGTCGTTTCAACGAACGCTACGCCAAGAAGCATCCGGTGTTCCCCGAGCCGGCCGCGATTCTGTCTGAAGCGCCGGAGATTCCGGGCTTGGATGGCCGCAAGATGAGCAAGTCGTACGGCAATTCCATCATGTTGGGCGCCACCGCGCAGGAGACCGCCAAGCTTATCAAGAAGAGTCCGACCGATTCCGAGCGTCGCATCACGTTCGATCCGATCGCACGTCCGCAGGTTTCCGCACTGCTAACGACCGCCGGTTTGGTCACCGGTCGTGATCCGAAGGAGATCGCCGAGGAGATCGGCGATTCCGGTGCGGGCGCGCTGAAGGCGTATGTGATCGAATCGGTGAACAGCTTCCTTGAGCCGCATCGTGCCCGCCGCGAGGAACTCGCCAAGGATATGGATTACGTGCGCGACGTGCTCGCCGAAGGCAACAAGAAGGCCAACGCCATCGCCAACGAAACCTTGGAGCAAGTCCGCGAAGCCATGGGCATGCGCTACTGAGCAGTACTCGCGCAAAAAGCCGGGCTGCGATTCCACACCGAATCACAGCCCGGCTTTTCCATATCCGACTGTTGCAACCTACGGCTGGAATGAACCCAAACCGCTTATATGTGGCAGATTCCTCAAACAAAGAAAATCCATTTGCGCTATATGTGGCAGATGACTTCCAAAAATAACGCCCAAAAGCCGTTTAGGGGGTATAAATCAAGGAGTCTTGCTTGAGGAACTGCCACATATAGCGCAAATGAGTTTCTGAGGCACACCAAATCTGCCACATATAGCGCAAATGAATTCACGCATGCTGGAAAACGACCTAGATCTGCGCGCGCTTCTCCCCTGCTGCGATTTCGGCGGCCACGAGATCGTCGTCCACATGGCGGTCGTCCGGGTCGTCGAGATAGTGGTCGAACTCGTGCAGCACTTCCGCACTCGGCGCAGGCGTTAGCAGCGACACCACCACGATGAACAGCAGCGAGATGATGAACGCTGGAAGCAGCTCGTAAATAGCGAAGACACCACCGAGCGGCTTGATGAAATTATGCCAGATCAGCACGGTCGCAGTACCGGAAAGCATGCCCGCAATCGCACCGAATTTGTTGGCGCGGCGCCAATACAGCGAACACAACATCAGCGGACCAAACGAAGCGCCCAAACCAGCCCACGCATACGAAACAACCTGGAAAATCGACGAATTCTGATCGAACGCAACCACAATGCCGAAAACGAACATGACGAGCAGCGTGATACGCGCCACCATCATCACCTGACGATCGGTGGCCTTGCGATAGAGCAATCCGCGGAAAATATTCTCGCCGACTGCGGAAGCGCCGATAATCAGGTATGACGATGACGAACTCATGGACGCGGCGAAAATGCCCGACACCACGATTCCGCACATGAAGCTCGGCAGCAGCGCCTGCGAAACCACAATGAAAATGTTCTCCGCAGCGGACTGCGTGACGAACTGCGTCGGCATCATCGCACGGCCGACCAAGCCAATGCACACGCCGCACGTAAGCGACACCACACACCATGTGGTGGCGATGATACGGGACTTTTTGATCTCTTCGGAACTGCGGATCGACAGGAATCGCACGAGCACCTGCGGCATACCGAAATAGCCAAGACCCCACGCAAGCATGGAAATCATGGTGATCACGCCGTATTCGGTAGGAGCGTCGAACATGGCCTGACCAGCCTTGATAATCTGCTCACCGGCATCGTTCAGAATCGGCGTGGCCATTTGCGTGCCGTCAAGGAAGCCTGGAATGCCTTTGAGGAAGGCGACGGTGTTGTCGACGCCGCCGACGGACGCCACGGAACCGATGAACACCACGGCCAGCGCGAAGAACATGAGCAAGCCTTGGATGAAGTCGGTCACGACCACGGAAAGATAGCCGCCGATCAAGGTGTAGGCGAACACGATGGCCGCACCGATCACCATGGTCAGGTGGTAGTCCCAGCCAAACAGGGTCGAGAAAAGTTTGCCGACCGTCACGAAGCAGCTACCGACATACACACAGAAAAATACGAGGATGATCAGCGCTGCGATGGTGGAGACGATGTTGCGTTTGTCATGGAATCGTTTGGAGAAGAAGTCCGGAATGGTGATCGCGTCACCTGCCACCACGGAGTAGCGGCGCAAACGGCGTGCGACGAGCTTCCAGTTGAGGTAGGTGCCGAGAGCCAGACCGAGGGCCGTCCACAGCGGGTCGGCGGCACCGGTAAAGTAGGCGACGCCCGGCAGTCCCATGAGCAACCAGCCGCTCATATCGGAAGCTTCGGCGCTTAAAGCCGTCAGCCATGGACCAACGCCTCGACCACCCGCGAAATACTGACGAGTGGAGGAATTGGAACGCTTGGAGTAGATGAAACCGATGGTGAGCATGGCCACAAAATAGATGACCATCGCCAGCAGCACCCAAAAATCTTTGGTAACCATGAATTCTCTCTTCTTAGATTTCTAGCCGAACTTCTTTCGAATCTCTTTCTTCAAATCTCTGACGAAACGAATTTCTTTCGAATCTCTTCTGAAAAAATGCGATTGTCCCAATGTACCGGTCGAACATTGCGACAATCGCATTTATCTCATTTACGCGCCCAAATGCCGAAACCCTGCGAGTTGTTATGCACCGTCTTGGACCCTAGGGGAAATTTGGCAATATGTGCGGTATCAAAGCGTACCGAAGGAAGGCGTACGAAGGTACGTCGACTGAGGATCAACGCAGATAACGCTCCATTGCCAAATTTTTAGATGTCGTATCTCCAAGACTTATCGGTGATAACGCGGGCCATGGCTAGGCCGATCGGCAGGCAGATAATTACCATGAAGGCGCGGAAAGCCCAGTCGAGGGCGTTCAAGGTGTCGAATTGGCCGAGGTGGAACATGGCTTGGTACATGTACAAACCGGGAACCATGATCACGATGGACGGCACGGTCAGGCAGATGCGCGGGTAGCCGAGATGCGGGGCGAGCCAGCTGCGATGAACCGCAGAACGCCATGCGGAGGCAAGCAGGCCTGCGAGCAGTGCACCGATGAATGCGCCAGCTTCGGCGGGAACGCCCATGTCAACGATTTCCAAACGCAAGGTGTCAGTAATGGCGCCAATGGTGGCGGCCACAAGGCACATGCGCTGCGGGGAATTGAACATAGTGGAGAAGCCCCAGACGCCGATGAATGCGAACACGAAACGCAATAGGCAATTGACGACCGGATTGAGTCCCAACGGCTCGAATCCTTCTGGATTCAAATGCACGATCGAAGCGACCATCCACCCTGCGAGCGTCGCCATCAAAATAATGCACAACACGTACGCAACGCGCTGAATGCCTGACGGAAAATCAATTTTCGCCATATCAAGTCCGCCCGTAATCAGCGGGAATCCAGGAATCACAAACAGCATGGCACCGATGTAAGCCGTATCATGCTGCAATGCGACGGGCTCGAAAATACCAATCAATCGCAGGGTGCCCGTGCAGGCGAGTGCCGCGACGGCCACACATACGAACGTCACGAAGAACTGGTTGAGATGGTGGGCGAACAGGCGACGGCGCAACCAGTGGCCAAGTCCCGCGCCGATGAACGCGCCGATCATGTCGAAGGGGCCGCCGCCAAGCAGGAACACGAAGGATGCGCAGGCGCAGGCCGAGGCGAATCCCGCGAATGCCGGCGAATACAGGGGCTTGCGCCGTTCGATCATGTTGAGTCGTTCGTGCGCTTGACGAACGGTGATGCCTTGCGTTTGGTTCTTTTCTTTGCCGACATGGTCGAAATGTTCTGCGTATTGGCCTTTTGGTGGCTTGTGATTGCGATTCTTGCGCGCTTTTTTCGTGGTCGATTCGCTTGACGTAACGTTGGCCGCACTAGCAGTTTCACGCTTGGTTTCACGTTCGGTTTCACGTTCACCGCGATTATGCTGCTCGCTTGCCGCTTCGATGTCACGCAAGTGCAACGGCTGCGCGGTGGTATCGGTCGCTTCGGCGCGTTCCGTCACCATTTCAAGCGCGTCGAGCACGGGATCGTCAGATCCCTCCTGATTCTGTTCGGCTTTCTGACGTTCGCGAAGACGCTTCGACAGGTCGGCCGACACCTGCGACGCATCACGCTTGTCAAGATGCTGCATAAGCCCTTCGGACACGTCGGATTGGCTGTGGTACATCGACCCTTTGCCGAGGTTCACGTTGAACCAGTCAGCGAAGTGTTCGAGCAGCCAAATGCGTTCCGTATTGACGCCAGTGGTTGGCAGGTCGATGACTTCGGTGATGCGGTCTTTGCCGTCGGTGCAGGAAGCTTCGATGTCGGTGAGGTTCACGTCGGCGCGTACGTGCACACCGAGCGGATATGCGATGCGGTGCATCATTTCGCGGACACGGAAACTTCCGGTGCCTGCGCCGAGATCGAGCATGCCGACACGTACGATCACGCTGGCTTTTGCTGCGATTCCCGCTTCAGCGACCGGCTTGTCCCAATCCCGTTCGATATCTTCCATATCGAGCGGAATGGAGTGTGTATGGAATTTGCTGACGGCCGAAGCGCTTTTTTCCGCGCTTTCGAAATTCGTCTCATGTTCATGTTCGTATTGTGCGCTCACAAGTTCAGGTCTAACGTGTGGGCTGGTCGGAGATTTTTCGAAATTTCCATCGATTTCACTTTGTGGACACCACTAGACCACGATGCGGACATTTCCGGTGTTTTCGTAACCAAACTGTCGATTTGCCGAGCATACAATAGCCGTGTATTACCGACCGAACTTAGGGCTGTGGGCTCGCAACAGATGGCCAAAACAATCGCGGAGGTGCCGCGAAGGACCGACAGACCGAGCAACCCGATGGTTCGGAGAAGGAGATCTGATGGCAGATAATAATCAACAGATCACGCCTGCGGACGCAGCTATCGTCTCGTCCGGCACGGGAACCAAAGGTCCCGAAGAGCGCGATCTTCCCGCATCTCTCAAAGAAGAAATGGATCTGTGTCTGCAGATTCTTCGCGAGGTTCTCGGCGAATTCGACGAAAAGCTGCTGGCCAAGTTCGATGAAGTGCGCGAACACGCACTGAACGCTAGCGCCGAACGCTTCTCCGGCATTCTGACGGATACGAATTCGGATCAGGATGACCTGCAGAAGGTCGTCGACATCATCGATAAAACGGATGTGCGTGAGGCACAGCTGCTGGCCCGCGCCTTCACCACCTACTTCCATCTGGCCAACCTATGCGAGGAGAACTACCGCGTCTCCGTGCTACACAGCCGTGAGGCCGCCGTCGATGAAACCCAAGCCGTCGACCCAGTGAACGAAATGACCTGCGCCTACCACCAGCTCATTAATGAAATGGGTCCGGCCAAAGCCCAGGAACTGCTCGACCATCTCGAGTTCCATCCGGTGTTCACCGCGCATCCGACTGAAGCCCGCCGCAAGGCCGTGGAAGGCAAAATCCGCCGCATCTCCCAGCTGCTCGCAACGCACAAGCTGCTTGGCGGTTCAGACAAGAAGGAAAACTCCCGTCGACTCTTCAACGAGATCGACGCGCTGTTCCGCACCTCTCCGATCGCACTGAAGAAACCGACTCCGGTTGAGGAATCTGGAACCATTCTCGATATTTTCGACAATACGTTGTTCTATACCATTCCACAGGTGTACCGTCGTTTCGACGATTGGGTCCTCGGAGATAAGGCTGGCCTCGTGCCGCCGGTATGCCCGGCGTTCTTCCACCCGGGAAGCTGGATCGGCTCCGACCGTGACGGCAACCCGAATGTCACCGCCAAGGTAAGCCGTCAGGTGGCCCGCAAGTTCAGCGACCACGTGCTGGGCGCGTTGCAAATCGAGACCCGCCGCGTTGGCAAGAACCTGACGATGGAAGCTGAGACCACTCCGCCGAGCGCCGAGCTCAAGAGCCTGTGGAACCATCAGAAGGAAATGAGCGAGCGTCTGACCGACAAGGCCGCGCTGATCTCCACCAAGGAGCTGCACCGTGCCGTCATGCTGGTCATGGCAGATCGTCTGAAGGCCACCATCGACCGCGATATTGATCTCATGTACCACTCCTGCGAGGATTACATCGCCGACCTGAAGGTCGTGCAGCGTTCCCTCGCCGAAGCCAACGCCAAACGTTCCGCCTACGGCCCGTTGCAGGACCTCATCTGGCAGGCAGAGACCTTTGGCTTCCATATGGTCGAGATGGAGTTCCGCCAGCACTCCGTCGTGCATTCCCGAGCGCTGGAGGATATCCGCGAACATGGTCTGCACGGTGAGCGTGGCGAACTGCAGCCGATGACCCACGAGGTGCTCGACACCTTCCGCGCGCTTGGCGCGATCCAGAAGCGCAACGGCATCAAGGCCGCACGCCGTTACATCATCTCCTTCACCAAGAGCGCCCAAAACATCAAGGACGTGTACGAGCTGAACCGCCTGGCGTTCTCCCATCCCGAGGATGTTCCAACCATCGACGTGATCCCGCTGTTCGAACAGCTTGAGGATTTGCAGAACTCGGTAGACGCACTCGAGGAAATGATCAAGATTCCGGAGGTCCAGGCTCGTCTGAAAGCCACCGGCGGCAAGATGGAAGTCATGCTCGGCTACTCCGACTCCTCGAAGGACGCCGGCCCGACCTCCGCAACCCTGGCCCTGCATTCCGCACAGGAACGCATCGCCAAGTGGGCGGAATCGCATGACATCGATCTGACCCTGTTCCATGGCCGTGGCGGTGCCGTCGGCCGCGGCGGCGGCCCGGCTAACCGTGCCGTACTCGCACAGCCGGTCGGCTCCGTGAAGTGCCGCTTCAAGCTCACCGAGCAGGGCGAGGTCATCTTCGCACGCTACGGCAACCCGGCACTGGCCATCCGCCACGTCGAGTCCGTTGCGGCTGCAACGCTGCTGCAGTCCGCTCCGAGCGTGGAGAAGCGCAATACGGACATGACCGCCAAGTACGCCGACATGGCCAGCAAGCTCGACGAGGCCGCGCATAACCGCTTCCTCGACCTGCTGAACACCGACGGCTTCGCACCGTGGTTCTCCACCGTCACGCCGCTGACCGAAATCGGTCTGTTGCCGATTGGCTCCCGTCCGGCCAAACGTGGCCTTGGAGCCAAGTCCCTCGACGATCTGCGTACCATTCCGTGGATCTTCTCCTGGGCGCAGGCACGCATCAATCTGGCCGCATGGTACGGCCTGGGCACCGCGTGCGAGCAGTTCGGCGATTTGGACACCTTGCGTCAAGCATATGAGGAATGGCCTCTGTTCTCCACGTTCATCGACAACATCGAAATGTCGTTGGCCAAGACTGACGAGCGCATCGCCAAGATGTACCTTGCTCTCGGAGACCGTGAGGACCTCAACAAGAAGGTCCTCGACGAGATGGAGCTCACCCGCAAGTGGGTGCTCGAAATCGTAGGCGACAAGTGGCCTCTGCAGCACCGCCACGTGCTCGGCCAGGCCATCCGCATCCGCTCGCCGTACGTGGATGCGCTGTCCGCCACCCAGGTGCTCGCCCTCGGCTCGCTACGCAAGCGCGTGGACAAGGAAGAGCTCACGCACGGACAGAAGGCGAACTACACCTACCTGATCCTGTGCACCGTCTCCGGTGTCGCCGCAGGCCTGCAGAACACGGGCTGATTTTCGGCTGACCGCCTGGATGATGTGAGCGGGGAGGTTCCGTGCCGATAAACGGCGCGGGCCTTCCCGCTCGCGTTATTCGGCCCTAGATTAGTCGGCGCCTCCGTGCGCGCGAAACGGGATCTCATATCGCAACGTTGCGTAAAACGCAAAACCAAAGTAGCGTAAAATGTAAGATGAAATCAGCGTAAAATGTAAGATGGTGACCGGATATCGGCAGTAAATAGCGGAAGGAACGACTTGCAACCGCATGGCTACATTCCAAGACTCATTGATGAGCAAATTGAGACGTTACTGCAAATATTCGGTGCCGTGCAAATCGACGGACCGAAATGGTGTGGAAAAACGTGGTCCGGCCAGGCGCATGCCAACAGCATGACCAGCTTGGATGACCAGAATGTACTCCCTCTGGCCGAAGCGGATCCGACTATCGCGCTTATCGGTGGACAGCCACACCTTATTGACGAATGGCAAACCGCACCCAAAGTACGTGACGCCGTCCGGCATGACATCGACAGCCATTCCAACCGACCAGGACAATACATTCTCACCGGTTCCAGCGCACCACCAACCGAAGCTTACGAGCATAGCGGTGCCGGTCGTATCGCGCACCTGCGTATGTGGCCCATGAGTCTTGTTGAACTTGGAAAATCTTCCGGGGTTGTTTCCCTTCAAGGTCTTTTTGCCAGCAACTGCCCACAGGCCGCCGCATCCTCTTCGCTGACTGACATTGCGGAATGGGTTTGCCGTGGCGGCTGGCCCGCATCGAAGGATCGTTCCCTGCAGGCAGCGTTATACATTCCACGGCAATACCTGGACGCCGTCATAGAAGACAACGCGCTCAGAATGGGCAAAAACCCTGCCATGACGCGCCGTACCATCATGTCGCTCGCCCGCAATAATGCTACAGCAGCAACGATGAAGACCTTGATCCGCGACCTCTACACGGACGACCAGGCGCAAGATGAGGAACCCGCGCGGTCGACCGTCTCCAGTTACATCCAAATGCTGCAGCGTGAATATCTTATTGAGGAGCTGCCCTGCTGGGATGCGCCCATCAAAGCGAAGAACCGGATGCGGGTCAAACCGAAGCGGTATTTCACCGACCCCTCGCTGGCCGCGGCAGCACTGGGTCTGACTCCGACACGTTTGCTCTCCGAAGGCCAGATTCTCGGCGACCTGTTCGAGAATCTGGCAATTCGAGATCTGCGCATATACGCTTCGGCATGGAACGGCCCGGACAAGCCATCGCTATCGTTCTATCGAGACGAAAAAGGTCTGGAAGCGGACATCATCCTTGAATTGCCTGATGGACGGTGGGCTGCCATTGAAATCAAGCTTGGCGAAAACAAAGTACCAGAAGCGGTAGAGTCCTTACTACAGGTAAAGAAAAAGGTCACAGCGAACCCTTATGCGCGTCAAAGAGACCCCTCGTTCCTCATGGTACTGGTAGGTAACGGCGCATATTCCTACACCACTGCCGAGGGCATCCGTGTGGTGCCGCTATCCTTGCTCGGAGCCTAAACGGAACAATCCCTCCCCACCACTGGACGGCGCTATTAGACCATGGCGAGGAAGGCTACACCTGCCTTAGATGGCGATTCAATCGAAACAACTTCAGAAACACCGTTTATGATGAACCATAGCCTGTGATGAAATGACAAAGAGGTGGAATCAATGACGGACGAAACATTTGTGAACCAGAACGATGTGGAGGGCACTGCGAACGGCGTGTGGAGCCGCATGTTGGCGGGCAACCGTAGATTCACGGAAGGCAAGCTGGAACATCCGAACCGCAGTGTGGAAGCACGCAAGGCGGTTATCGACACGCATGAGCCGGATGCGGCGGTATTGAGCTGCTCTGATGCGCGTGTCAGCCCCGATATTATTTTCGACGCAGGCATCGGCGATCTGTTCACCGTGCGCACGGCAGGGCAGATCATAGACGATGCTGTGATCGCCTCTTTGGAATACGCGGTGGATGTGCTCGATGTGCGCCTTTTGGTGGTGCTCGGCCATCAGAATTGCGGCGCGATCAAGCAGGCATGCAAGGAATACGAGGCGTTGTTGCACGAGTTGACCGCCGACGCGGAGGATTCGCTGATGGCCGCTGACAGCGTTGCCGACCTTGACGAACGTATTCTGAACGCGAAATCGCTGATGCTGCGCACCGTCGGTTTTTCGATTTGGCAGGCGCACGAGTCGGAGCTGGAATCGACGGAGGATTTCGAGCGCGTGCACATCGCACGCACCATCGAGCAACTGGTGGAACAGTCCGAGGTGATTCAGCGCGCGCTGGCGGAGGACCGGCTGATGATCACCGGAGCACGCTACCAGCTCGACACCGGAAAAGTCGAAGTATTGAGCTTCTGACATTTTTCCGGAAAAGACGGCTTCCAAGTCCGTTGCGTCGCGCTGTTTTGACATGCCGTTGCTTTAGATTGGAACCATGTCACTCGGTTTGAATATCCTCCTGATCTTCATCTTCCTGCTGCTCGGTTCCGTGTTCGCCGGCACCGAACTGGCGTTGGTCAGTCTGCGCGGATCGCAGATCGACCAAATGGAACAGGAGGATGCCCGCGGCAAACGCGTCGCACAAATCGCACGCGATCCGAACACGTTTCTGTCGACCGTGCAGATCGGCGTGACGTTGAGCGGTTTTCTTTCCGCAT
The DNA here is from genome assembly GCF_000800455.1 of Bifidobacterium catenulatum PV20-2. NCBI lineage: Bacteria > Bacillati > Actinomycetota > Actinomycetes > Bifidobacteriales > Bifidobacteriaceae > Bifidobacterium > Bifidobacterium catenulatum. The sequence continues at coordinate 20,167 of NZ_CP007456.1, read as the reverse complement.
CGTTCGGCGAATCGTCGATTTCGCCATACATTGTGCCGATTGTTGAAAGTTGGGGCGTGCCAACGAGCGTGGCCGCTCCCCTGACCACCATCGTGCTGACGTTGATTATTTCGTACTGTTCGATCGTGATTTCGGAGTTGGTGCCGAAGCGTATCGCCATGCAACGAAACGAGCAGATCGCGCGTGCCGTGGTGCCTGCGATTCACGTGTTTGCGAAGGTGTGCAAGCCGATTATTTGGCTGATCGGCAAGAATACGAACATTATTGTGCGCTTGCTTGGTTTCGACCCGAACGAGACCGACAGCGAAGTGTCCGACGAGGAGTTGCGCGTGCTCGTCAACACCAATACGAACTTAAGCAAGGACGAACGCACGATCCTCGACGACGTGTTCGACGCGTCCGAAACGATTGTGGCCGAAGTGATGCGCCCACGTGCCGACGTGGTGTTTCTGGATGGTGCCATGCCGATCGGGGATGCGGCCGCATACGTTCGCGAAATGCCGTATTCCCGTTATCCGGTGACCGGCAAGGATTTCGATGACGTGCTCGGCTTCGTGCATGTGCGCGACCTGCTCGACATTCGCGATCCCGAGGCGAAGACGGTCGCCGACGTAACACGCGAAGGCATTTCGCTGCCGGGCACGTCGAAGCTGCTGCCAAGCCTTGAATTGCTGCGTAAGCGTGGCATTCATCTGGCGGTGGTCATCGACGAATATGGCGGTACCGACGGCATCGTCACGTTGGAGGATATGACGGAGGAGCTGGTCGGCGATATTCGCGACGAATATGATCTGCCGGAAGAGAAGGGCGGCGAACGCACGGAGCGTACCGCGTTCGTCAATGGCGTCGCCACTATCGAAGGTGGTATGACGATTGAGGATTTCGCTGATTTGACCGGTATCGAGCTTGAGGATGGCCCATACGAGACGGTTGCCGGCTATTTCTTGGCGCACACTGGCAAGATGGGCGAAGTCGGCGATGTGCTGTCTTCCGACGACGGCTACGATATGACCGTCACTAAAGTGGACGGCCGTCGTATCGAAACGTTGGAAATCCGCAAGCATACGGTTGATGGCGATACCACGAAATCCGTAAAGACTGCAAAATGATCTGAAATTAATCGAAATAAATTGAGATAAATCGAAATAAAAACAGACTTGCGATTATGTAAATGTTGATTTTTCATACAATCAACATCAGTAATCGCAAGTCTGTCTATTACGTTTGTCATGTTATTAAATCTGTTGATTTACTGCAGATTCAGCCGCAGATTTAATCACAGATTCAGCTACGCAGTGTGGGATGGCATTCGTCGTCCCACCACGCAAGCTGCGCGATATTGGCGCGGATATGCTCGCAGGATGCGTGGAATTTGGCCTGTTCGCCTTCGGTGAGTGTGGGATTGAGGACTTCTTCAACGCCGTTCGCGCCGATGATGCACGGCAGGCTGGCGTAATTGCCGCTTTCGCCTTGTTCGCCGGTAAGCAGCGTGGAGCAGGCGGCCGCATAGTGTTCGTCGCAGAGCACGGCTTGCGTAAGGCGTGCCGCGGTGGCTGCAATAGCGTATTCCGTGCACTCTTTGCCGGCGTACACGCGGTACCCGCCTCGTCGGGCGTCCTGCTCGGTTTCGTCCTCGTCAAGGGTGAATCGTTGCGGATTGTCTTGCGCGAGTTGAGCGAGCGGCTTGCCCGCAATGTTCACGTTCGACCAGTAGGCGAACTGCGAATTGCCATGCTCCCCCAGCATGTATGCGCCGATTGATTTCTGATCCACGTTGACGCGTTTCGCGATGGCGTTGCGCAGTCGTGCGGAATCCAACGCGGTTCCGGTGCCGATTATTTTGCGCGGATCGCAGCCGGTGATGTGCCAGATTTCGGTTGCGACCACATCGCACGGATTTGAGATGGTGATGATCACACCGTGGAAGCCTGCATTGAACAGTCGGGAAATCCAGGTGCGTGCAATGTCGGTAGTGACGAACAGTTCGCCGTCACGATCTTTGGCGCTGGTTTTCACGTCGCCGGCAGCGTTGATTACCACGTCGCAGTCGGCTAGCTGCTCGTATTGCGTGCCGTAGTTGCCGATCACGCAGTTATGCGGGTAGAAACTCAGCGTGTCGCTTAAATCCTGACATTCGCTGACTACTTTTTGCTCGTTGATGTCACACAGCTTCAGTTCTTCGGCCAGTCCTGCGGAAAGCACGGCATTTGCAACATGCGCGCCCACGTGTCCGATGCCGATAATGCCGACTTTTCTCAATACAGCCATAATCGACCCCTCCCTCACTTATTCGCTCTTTCTGCGTGAACTGTTTGCACGCAAACGTTTCAGTCGTCACGATTGTAGGCTTGCACATCGCGGATGTTAAGCGTTTTGAACATCTTATGAACAAAAAGCTATACGAATCACCTATACGTCGTTATCAAACGTGCGTAAGCCGTGGCAAGTCATGGCAATCCGCGCAATGTGACGGCAGTGGCGTGATATCGCAAGTATTTCAACATCACAGGCAACGCAACAACATCGCCCTACGTAAACTCATCACAGCATGGCAGCGTGACGGCAAATGCAACGGCGAACGCAACAGCATCGCGAGCGTCACAGTACAACGTGATGGTTCAGCTCCCGTCGCAATTGCCTCCATTGCGGCAAATATGCGCTCATACGCCGCTGAAAGCTCTCTCCGTGCCCGTTTTCCCACAGGTGCGTCATTTCGTGAACAAGCACGTATTCCAGGAATCTGGGGTCCATGAGACCGAGCTGCAGGTTGAGTCGGATGCGGCCGGTTTTCGGCGTGCATGACCCCCATCGCGACGTCATGATGCGTAACGTGATGTGCGTCGGCTTCCGCTCGATGATTGGCGACCATTTCGCAAGCAGCGCCGGCAGTTGCGCGTTGATGGCCCGTACGGCCCGTTCCTTCATTGCGTCATCCCACACGAAAGCGCGCGGATTATTCAAGCAATTGGGATCGTCTGGATTGTTTCGATCGTCCACGCCGCCTGAATTTTTCAGACCATTCAGATTTTCCGGACCATTCGAACCATTCACACCGTCCAAACCATTGAAATCGCTTTGACGGATCTGTTCATCCTTGGCTTGCAGCATGGTGCGTCGCGCGCGTTCGATCCATGGTTTGCGTTCCGTCACGAATCGTGCGATTGCCGCTTGCGACATGCGAGAAGGTGCGGAGATGACGATTTGCGCGTTCGGCGGTTTGATGCGCAGGTACATGTTTTTGATGGCTTTACGCACGATGGTCACCGTCATTCCAGCGATTTGCGTGGTTTCTTCGGATAGCGTGCGATTACGATTGCGCGCTCCCCTACTGGCTCTCCCACTGTTGTTACGCTGGTTACGATGATTGTTCGGCATGTCTGCATTATGTCACGACACGCCGAAGACGCACCGGATTTTGACTTTCGCTGATTATCACGTATTATTTCAACTCGTTGTGCTTAACAGTGCAGCAGGAACGGGCCCGTAGCTCAGGTGGTTAGAGCGCATCCCTGATAAGGATGAGGTCGGAGGTTCAAGTCCTCCCGGGCCCACAGTGATTAAGAGCGGCGTGGCCGCTTTTTTTCAACTATGGGGCTATAGCGCAGCTGGTAGCGCATCTGCTTTGCAAGCAGAGGGTCGCCGGTTCGAACCCGGCTAGCTCCACGGGGCTATGGCGCAGCTGGTAGCGCATCTCCATGGCATGGAGAGGGTCAGGGGTTCGAATCCCCTTAGCTCCACAATCAGGGTTTCCGATGATTTCCGGAAACCCTTTTTTCATGCGAAAACGGCGGAATTCCAACGATTTCAAGGCATACGGCGCAAAATGTACGGAAAAGTATACGAATGTACACGAAATAGGTACCCAGCGAGGTACCCGGAATGGACGTCTCTCGCTTAGGCGTTCTGTGCATTCTGCTTGGCAAGTTCGTCGCGGATTTGCTGCAATAGCAGGATTGTCTGCTCTTCGGTAGAGATTTCCGGCTCTTCGGCAGCTTTCTCCTCGGCTTTGCGCTGTTCTTCCGCAAGCTTGGTTTTGGCGAGCAACGCCTCGGTCATGTCACGGAATTTGTTGATCGGCACGAGAATGCAGAAATACACGGCCGCCGCGATAATCAGGAAATTCAATATCGCACCAAGTACCGCGCCGAACGAAACCGTCGCATTATTGAATGTGATTGCCAGCAGACCATCCATATTCGGTTTGCCGAAAATCATGGCAATGAACGGATTAATCACATTGTTGACGATCGAATTAACAACCGTGGTGACGGCACCGCCCATGACGACACCGACCGCCATATCGATCATGTTGCCGCGTGCAATGAATTTCTTGAATCCTTCAATCATGATGATTCTCCCATTATGTGAGACTGTGAGATGCTGTTGCGAACGTACTCTCTCCCACGCGTTTCCGCATTTCCATCCTATAGTCAACACAAGGCATGGCAATCCCGTAAAAAGAAGCAGGTTCGGAACCAGCACTCGCAAAAAGCGTCTCCAAATCCTGAACAAGGTCTTGTGCCGTCCATATTCGTACACATAGAATGAGACCGTCTATTGATAACCAACTATCCCGAAGGGGAAGAATATGCTCACTGATGAGTACGTCAAGCGCGTGTACGCGCAGGTGGAAAAGCGCGACGGCGACCAGCCGGAGTTCCTGCAGGCCGTTCGCGAGGTTTTCGAAAGCCTTGAACCGGTGGTCGCGAAGCATCCGGAATATGAGAAGGCGGGCGTGCTCGAACGCATCGTCGAGCCGGAACGCGTGGTGAAGTTCCGCGTCGCATGGACCGACGATGAGGGCAAGGTGCAGGTCAACCGCGGTTACCGTATCCAGTTCAACTCCGCGATCGGACCATACAAGGGCGGTCTGCGCTTCCACCCGAGTGTGAACGAGGGCGTCATCAAGTTCCTCGGCTTCGAGCAGATTCTGAAGAACTCCCTGACCAGCCTGCCGATGGGCGGCGGCAAAGGCGGCTCCGACTTCGACCCGAAGGGCAAGTCCGACGCCGAAGTCATGCGTTTCTGCCAGGCCTTCATGACGGAACTGTGCCGTCATATCGGCCAGTTCACGGACGTTCCGGCCGGCGACATCAACGTGGGAGGCCGCGAGATCGGCTACCTGTTCGGCCAGTACAAGCGCATTCGTGACGAGTATTCCGGCGTGCTGACCGGCAAGGGCCTCGAATTCGGCGGTTCCCTGGCTCGCACCGAGGCCACCGGTTACGGCCTGTGCTACTACACCGCCGAGGCAATGCGCGTGCTGCGCAATGACTCCTTCGAAGGCAAGACCGTGGTCATTTCCGGCTCCGGCAACGTGGCCATCTTCGCCACTGAGAAGGCTCAGGCCCTCGGCGCGAAGGTCGTGACCGCCTCCGATTCCAACGGCTACATCTACGATCCGAACGGCATTCAGCTTGACGTGGTCAAGGACATCAAGCTGGGCCATCGCGGCCGCATCAAGGAATATGCGGAGCGCGTGCCGGGCTCCGAGTACCACGAGGGCTGCAAGGGCGTGTGGACGGTTCCGTGCGACATCGCCCTGCCGTGTGCCACTCAGAACGAGATCGACGAGGAGTCCGCCAAGGCTCTCGTCGCCAACGGCTGCACCGTAGTGTGCGAAGGTGCCAACATGCCATCCACTCCGGAGGCAATCGTCGTCTACCAGTCCAACAACGTGCTCTACGGCCCCGCTAAGGCCGCGAACGCGGGTGGTGTGGCAGTTTCCGGCCTTGAGATGAGCCAGAACTCCTACCGCCTTTCCTGGACTTTTGAAGAGGTTGACGGCAAGCTCAAGTCCATCATGGAGAACATCGTCGCCAACTCCCTGGAAGCCGCCAAGGAATACGGCCACGAGGGTGATCTGATGCTCGGCGCCAACGCAGCCGGCTTCGTGAAGGTCGCCAACGCCATGGTCGCCCAGGGCGTGCTGTGATCCGCTGAATCCTGATTTGGTTTACTGAGCCGGTTCGTGTCGCTTTGAGTTGAGTACTCGGAGCGACACAAACCGGCTTTGTGCTATCTCCCTCTCCCATCCAGTGTGTCCGATTCACCAGAATCAGACATTCGAAAGGAGGGTTATTGCAGCTCGACGCTGTCCCACGCATCGGCACGGGGAATCGTGCGCAGCGGACGGTAGAGCACCACAATCGCGGCGCTTACCATCATGGCGATCAGGAACACCAGTATCGTCCGCTGGAACCCACACACCGGTAACAGGCTTCCCGCCGCAGCACTGCAGAACATGGAAAGCGCCTGCGCAGGCACAGTCAACGTCACCGTGATACGTCCCTGCATCGAATCCGGCGTCTTGGCGAACACAAAACCGAGTATCATCGCATTGATGATCGGAAACGGCAAAGCGGAAAGCGAATTACAGATCAGCATGACCCAATAGTTGCTGGTGCACACCAGCGGCACCATGGCAAGGCAGGAGAACAGGAACCCGACGCACACAACCGGCCCGGCAGGCAGCCTGTCGCTCATACGATTCGCGATGAACGCGCCGGCCAGCATCGCGCAGAAGATTCCGGTGTTGATGAATCCGATATAGGCGCCGTTCATACCAGCGGACACCAGATGCAGCTGAATGCCGTATTGGACGCCGTTGATGCCGAAGTTCAGCAGCGCCGAAACGATCATGGTCATCACCAGCATCGTGCGATGCAGCGACCACGACCAGCCCTCACGAAAATCCCTGAAGAACGACCTGCTGCCGCCATCAGCAGAGACATCCGGAGCAGCCGTTCCGGCTTCCGGTCGCACTGTTGCATCATGCTTGTGGGACTCGCGTATACCGGCGGCGGCGACACCGGCAACCGCATACATGCATGCGGTAATCAGAAACGGCAGCCATGGCTTGACGCCATACAGAAACCCCCCTACCGGGCTTCCGGCCATATTCACCGTCGCATCTCGTCCTTCGTTGAGACTGCGGGCCTTCGGGTAGTCGCGCATGTCGATGATCGATTTGAGCATGGCATCGGTGGCGCTCCCCAAGAATCCGTTGACCGCCGACGAGACCACTGCAATCGCGAGCAATACGGAATATCGCAATCCGCCCGTCAGCAGCAGTCCAGCGACGGATCCCCAGCACAGCATGCTCACCACCGCGTTGACGATAATCAACGTTCTGCGGTCATGTCTATCGACATATGTGCCACCAAAGACGCCGAACACCTGCTGCGCGATCATCGATGCGGAGCCCAGCCATCCTGCCGCGACCGTGGAGCCGGAAACCGCATATCCGACCAGGGAGATCGCCAGGGAACGCACCGCCACGCCAATTGCCGTCGCCGTATCCGCAGCGAACCAAGCAGTGTAGTCAGGTCTCCACCAGAGTCCCACACGCTTTTTCATGAAACCTTCAATCTTTTACCTTGTTATCATCGAATGAACTCATTCGTTTGGTGCACCATTTAAAATCAATGGTGTTGAAATATCCTTTTTCACCATAGTATCTCGGAATTTTATGATGCCGATAATCATCTACTTGTTGGGCTATTAGGCATAGGCTAACTCATCACAAAAACGGTAACTCAATTTGTTTTTTTGAAACCGCAGAACTGGCTCTCCGGGATCGGCTTTAGTTCGCGCCTCACTTTCTCAAGCCTCGTACGGACCTGAGAGAGCCCTCGCATAGTGCCCGCCGCCAGACTATGAAGAACCTCGGCAGCAGTGAGTTTGCTAATGTAAGTATACTTAAGTTAAGTATACTTACATTAGCAAACCAATCATTGGAGCAGCCACATGTTCATTGCACGCACGCACGAACTCGAAGTGCTGGAACGGCTTTACGCTCGCCCTAAGTTCGACATGGTCGTACTCTATGGTCGCCGCCGCGTCGGCAAAACAGCCCTGATGGACCAATTTGTTGCCGACAAGGAAGCGCTGTACTTCACCGCACTCCAGCAAAGCAACAAACTCAATCTGCGCGACTTCACATCCGAAGTGGCCCGTTTCTTCAGTCTTCCTTCCGATACCCCATCGTTCTCCAGCTGGACGAGCGCTCTTACCTATGTGGCCAATCAGGCGCAGCAGCGCGAGAAACCATTCGTATTCGTATTCGATGAGTTCCCATATGCGGCACTCGAAGATGAGTCCTTGCCTTCCGCTCTGCAAATCGCCATCGATCATGGATTCAACGCCACCAATACCATGATCATCCTGTCAGGAAGCAACGAGAGCTTCATGGAAAGCAACGTTCTTGGTGGGAAAAGTCCGCTCTATGGCAGGCGTACCGCGCAGATAAAACTATTGCCTTTCACCTACATGGATGCCGCACAGTTTCTCCCAGACTGCACTCCCAACGAACTCGTCGAATATTACGCCACATTCGGAGGCACGCCGTACTATCTGGCACAATTGGACACCACGCCAGACGCCTACTGCCAAAACGTCATCAACTTATGCTTCGATTCGTATGGCATGCTTCGCGAAGAGCCCATGATGCTACTGCGGGAGGAGCTACGCGACCCTGCAATCTACTATTCCGTGCTCCAAGCCATCGCCAATGGTCATTCGACTCCTAAGGCCATCTCCGAGCACGCAGGAGTCAATCCCGACGCGATCAGCTCATATCTCAATATGTTAGACGGACTCGGATTGGTGCGACGAAATGTCCCGTTCGGCGACAATCCATCAAAATCCAAGAAAGGCATGTGGAATATAAACGATCCTTTCTTCTCCTACTGGTACCACTTTGTAGGACCGAGCACCGGTGCCATCGAAAGCGGAAAAGGCGCAATCACAGCACAGCGTACTGCTTTCGGTGCAGCATTTGACACTTACGTAGGCCAACAGTTCGAAACCATCTGCTTGCAATGGATCACCAACGCCACCGGTACCGACAAGCTGCCGTTGCTGCCCACACAGTTCGGCAAGTGGTGGGGCACCAACCCGCGTAAAAAGGAACAGACCGACATTGACGTTGTGGCCGGCGACCCATCGACCAAAACCGTGTTGCTTGGCGAATGCAAATGGCGTAACAATTTCAACGAGACCGAAGCAGTGGAGTCGTTGCTGGAAAGGGAAGGCCTGATTCGGGGATATACGACTACTTATTTCATGTTCTTCAGCAAGAATCCCGTTTCGCAGGCCACCCGGAGCAAGTATGCCGATCGTGTGCGTTTTTTCGACGCCGATGAGCTGTATGGAATGCCAGCCGGCAATCGCAACGACCAGTCCGACAATTGAAAACAGGCCGCGCAACCGGCAAAGCACAATTCAATCACGACGGAAAGGCAACAGAAAAGCGGCCCGCATCGCAATGATGCAAGCCGCTTGAAGTCCGAAGACAGCCGGATCAATCGTCGCCAAGCGTGACGTGGATACCGCCGACAAGGGTGCTCACCACGTTGTACAGCAACGTAAGAATCACCACGAGCACAGTAATCAGCACCACTTCCACAATGGAGAAAATGGTGGCGGCGCTCAGCACGGTGCCCAGCGAGAACACATTCGTCAGGTCGAATCCACCGGCATCCAAGCCCGTGGAAGACACGATCTGCGTAACCTGGTCGAACACGCCAACCACGTTCAGCATGCCCCACAGAACAGCTACCGCAACGATCTGAATAATTCCTCCCGCGATGGAAAGCATGAACGCCACCTTCGCGGCCGACCATGCGTCGATACGCGTTAGAGACAGGCTCATGCGGCGTGCGCGTGGAGCGCCGCCACGACGCTTCTCGCGAACCTTCACGCCGCCGGAAGCGGGGGAGGAGGCACCCTCATGTGCCTGAACCTGATCCTCACCAATTAGCGGCTGGCTGGAAGCGGAACGTGCCACGCGTGGTGCATGCCCAACCTCCGGCATTTGCTGTCCTTCGTTGTTCTCGCTCATCGTTGCTCCTTGCAAGATTGTGCCCAGTTCTTAGCTGAGGCTACCAGTTTTCACAGACGATTGCCCGTGTTGCGGTCAGGCCTCTACATTCTCGCCATCGCCGGATTCGGCGTTGGTTTCAGCAGGGGCTTCAACGGCGGATTCAGACGATTGTGCAGTACCCTCGTTCACAGTTGCGTCCACGGTCGCGTTTTCCGCGTTTTCCGCGGATTCGTCGTCGTCCTTTTCCTCGTTACGCGCGATGGAGATGATCTCGTCGTTCTTGTCAGGCTTGGCGAACGTCACGCCCTGGGTGGTACGTCCAGTGCGCTTGACCTCATCGACGTTGGAACGGATGACCTTGCCGGACTTCATGATGGCCATGATCTGGTCATCTTCCTCAACGATCACCGCTCCCACGAGGGAACCACGGCCTTCGGCGAGCTGCACGGCCTTGACACCGAAGCCATTACGACCCTGCAGGCGGTATTCGCTGATGGCGGTGCGCTTGGCGAAGCCTTCGTTGGTGACCACGAACAGATCCTTGTCGGAATCACCCCAAACCACGTCCATGTCCAGCAGTTCGTCGCCTTCACGGAACTTCATACCCTGCACGCCGGCAGTCTGACGTCCCATCGGGCGCAATTGCTCGTCGTTGGCCTGGAACTTCAGGCTCATGCCCAGCTTCGACACGAGAATGATGTCATCCTCGGCATTGCACAGTGCGGCACCGATCAGCTCGTCGGCGTTCTCGCCGTTTTCGTCGGTCATGAGACGCACTGCGATCAGGCCACCCTGACGCGGGGAATCGTATTCGGCGAGCGCGGTCTTCTTGACCTTACCGGAACGAGTGGCGAGCACCAAGTACTTGGCCACTTCGTAGTTCGGAATCGACAGCACGGTCTGAATCGTCTCGTCAGGGCCGAACTGCAGCAGGTTGGCCACATGCTGCCCCTTGGAATCGCGCGACCCTTCCGGCAGCTCGTAAGCCTTCAAACGGTACACGCGGCCCTTGTTGGTGAAGAACAGCAGCCAGTTGTGCGTGCTTGTCAGGAAGAAGTGGTCGACCACGTCGTCCTCACGCAGCTTGGCGCCCTTGATACCCTTGCCGCCACGGTGCTGCGCACGGTATTCGTCGGCCTTGGTGCGCTTGATGAAACCGGAGTGAGTGACGGTCACGACCACGTTTTCTTCCGCAATCAGATCTTCGACGTTCATTTCACCGGAGTATGGCAGGATCTTGGTTCGACGTTCGTCGCCATACTTGGCCACGATTTCGTCAAGCTCGTCGCCCACGATCTTGCGTTGACGCTCCGGCTTGGCGAGGATGTCGTTGTAGTCGGCGATACGACGCATCAGCTCGTTGTGTTCGTCGAGAATCTTCTGGCGTTCCAATGCGGCCAGTCGGCGCAGCTGCATGGCCAGAATGGCGTCGGCCTGCACTTCGTCCACGTTCAGCAGGTCCATAAGGCCCGTACGTGCGACTTCCGCGGATTCGGACGCACGAATAAGCGCGATGACCTCGTCGATCATGTCGAGGGCCTTCAGGTAGCCCTGAAGGATGTGGTCTCGTTCTTCCGCCTCACGCTTGAGGTAGGCGGTGCGGCGTGCGATGACTTCCAGCTGGTGGCCCACCCAATGGCGGATGAACGCATCCAGAGACAGCGTGCGTGGCACGCCATCGACCAGTGCCAGCATGTTGGCACCAAAGGTCTGCTGCAGCTGGGAATGCTTGTACAGGTTGTTGAGCACAACCTTCGGCACGGCGTCGCGCTTGAGCACGAGCACGAGACGCTGTCCGGTACGGCCGGAGGTTTCGTCACGCATGTCTGCGATGCCCTGGATCTTGCCGTCACGCACCGCTTCGCGGATGGAAACGACAAGTCGGTCCGGGTTCACCTGATACGGCAGTTCGGTGATAACAAGGCACATACGGCCCTTGATCTCTTCAGTGTTCACTACCGCGCGCATGGTGATCAGACCACGGCCGGTACGGTAAGCCTGTTCAATGCCCTTGTGTCCGAGAATCGTTGCGCCAGTAGGGAAGTCCGGTCCCTTGATGATGCGGATCAGGTTTTCGAGCAGCTCTTCGCGGCTTGCGTCCGGGTGGTCAAGTGCCCAATGCACGCCTTCGGCCACTTCGCGCATGTTGTGCGGAGGAATGTTGGTGGCCATACCCACGGCGATGCCGGACGAACCATTGCACAACAGGTTCGGGAATCGTGCCGGAAGCACGGTCGGCTCCTGCGTCTTGCCATCGTAGTTCGGCAGGAAATCGACGGTATCTTTGTCGATGTCGCGCACCATTTCCATGGCGAGCGGAGCCATACGGCATTCGGTGTAACGCATTGCGGCGGCCGGATCGTCGCCGGGGGAACCGAAGTTTCCTTGGCCGTCGACCAGCGTGTAACGCATCGACCACGACTGTGCCATACGCACCAACGTGTCGTAGATTGCGGAATCGCCGTGCGGATGGTACTTACCCATGACCTCGCCGACCACGCGGGCGCACTTGGAGTAGCCGCGGTCGGGGCGGTAGCCGCCGTCGTACATCGCGTAGATCACACGGCGATGCACCGGTTTCATGCCGTCACGAACGTCCGGGAGCGCACGGTCCACGATCACGGACATGGCATATGCCAGGTAGGAATCGCGCATTTCCTGCTGCAGATCCTTCTTCTGGATGCGTTCGCCCACCATCAGGCCGTAATCGGTGTTGTCGGCCTCCTGCGGGCTCAACGGCTCCATAGAGCCGTCAGGCACGAACTGGCCGTCTTCGTTGCTGTTGTTTTCGTCTGCCAACTTCTAAGTCCTTCTAAATCCTTATGAAACCTTGCCTGAAGTCCTTGAAATCCCTACGCGTCAATCCAGCTGACATTGCGTGCGTTGCGCTGGATGAACAGACGACGAGGTTCGACTTCGTCGCCCATGAGCATCGAGAAGGTTTCGTCGGCTGCGGCCGCGTCTTCGATCTGCACCTGCTTCAGAATGCGATGGTCAGGATCCATGGTGGTTTCCCACAGTTCCTGGTAGCTCATTTCACCCAGACCCTTGTAACGCTGGATGCCTTCGCCCTTCGGCAACTGACGGCCGGCGGCCTTGCCTTCGGCGAGCACGCGGTCGCGTTCGGCGTCGGTATACACGAAGTCGTGCGCACCCTTGGTCCACTTGAGTCGGTACAGCGGTGGCATGGCCACATACACGTAACCAGCGGTAATCATCGGGCGCATGTAGCGGAAGAACAGCGTCAGATTCAGGGTTGCGATATGCGCGCCGTCCACATCAGCATCGGCCATGATGATGACCTTGTGGTAGCGGACTTTGTTCAGGTCGAAATCCTCGCCGTAACCGCCGCCGACCGCGGTGATCAGCGATTCGATGGTTTCGGACTTCATCATGCGGTCAAGGCTTGCACGCTCGGTGTTGAGGATTTTGCCTCGCAGCGGCAGAATGGCCTGCGTGATTGGGTTGCGTCCCTGAATTGCGGAGCCGCCTGCGGAGTCACCCTCCACGATGAACAGTTCGCATTCTTCAGGATTGTTGGACTGGCAATCCTTCAGTTTGTCTGGCATGCCCGCGGATTCGAAGATTGACTTGCGGCGGGTATTCTCACGTGCCTTCTTGGCTGCAAGACGCGCACGGGAGGCTTCAATGGCCTTCTGGATGATGTTCTTGGCTTCGCTAGGATGCGAATCGAACCAGTCGCCGAGCTTGTCGGTCATCACGCGCTGCACGAAGGTTTTCGCTTCGGAATTGCCGAGCTTGGTCTTGGTCTGGCCTTCGAACTGCGGGGTGGTGAGCTTCACCGATACCACTGCGGTCAGGCCTTCGCGCACGTCGTCGCCGGAGAGGTTCTCGTCCTTGTCTTTGAGGATGTTCTTCTCACGTGCATAACGATTGACGAGCGAAGTCAGAGCCGCACGGAAGCCTTCTTCGTGGGTGCCGCCTTCGGTGGTGGAGATGGTGTTGGCGAAGGTGTGCACCGCTTCGGAGTATGCGGTGGTCCACTGCATGGCGATTTCCGCGGAAATGCCGATTTTCAGATCTTCCGCTTCGAAATCGATGACATCCGGTTCGACCGGGGTTGCCTTGCGGGACTTCACCAAGTAATCGACGTAATCCTTGATGCCGTCGTTGTACTGGTAGGTGACCGTCTGATGCTTCTCGGCATTGTCGTCACCGTCGCCTGCGACTTCGTCTCCTGCCTGGTCCGGCTCGCGCAGATCGGTTAGGGACAGCTTCAGGCCCTTGTTCAGGAACGCCATCTGCTGGAAACGGTTACGCAGAATCTCGAAATCGTAGGTGGTGGTTTCGAAGATGGCGCCGTCGGCCCAGAAGGTCACGGAAGTGCCGGTGGATTCGTCTTCGCCCATCGGTTCGCCCTTGAGCAGACGCGAGGTCGGCTTCTGGTTGATGTAGGTCTGGGTCCAGTGGAAACCCTGGCGGCGCACTTCGATGTCGACGCGGGTCGACAACGCGTTCACCACGGAAATACCCACGCCATGCAAGCCGCCGGAGACCGCGTAGCCGCCCCCACCGAACTTGCCACCTGCGTGCAGCTTGGTCATCACGGTTTCCACGCCGGAAACGCCTTCGCCCGGAACTTCGTCGACCGGAATGCCTCGGCCGTCATCGACCACGCGCACACCGCCGTCCGGCAGAATCGTCACTTCGATATGCGAGGCATAGCCCGCCAGCGCTTCGTCGACGGAGTTGTCGACGATCTCATACACCAGGTGGTGCAGGCCGCGGGGACCGGTGGAGCCGATGTACATGCCTGGGCGGATTCGCACCGCTTCAAGGCCTTCCAACACTCTCAGATCGGACGCGTCGTAATGCTCCGGAGCCAAGGTGTCGTCGAGCTGCGCATCTTCGAGCTGATCGTTTTGGATCTGATCTTCCTGCGTGTTTTCAGCTGATTCGTTCAGCGAATCCGCATCAAGGTCTGCCACAGAGATTCCTTCCTGCATTTTTCCCGCCAATGAGGGTCATTCACGCAGGTGATACCACCTAGAACGCAAATAAAGGCCCCTTCTAGGCGTTTACATACACTGCTTGATATTCTACTCATGCAGGGGGACAGCACGCCAGAGGCATTTATCCTTGAAATTCAGCCGTTTACTCCTGTTTTTTGCGTTCGGAAAAGTATTTTCCAGCCCTCGCAAAGGTCATCTCCGGGAACATATTCGACGAACGGCCGATCGCAAACCAACTATCACACCGATATCACACCAATATCGCGTGATATTTCACTAATATCGGGTCCTTCTGGTCATTCGTCCTCGGCTGAATCCCTGTTGCTGGGGGCCGGTGACTCGCACTTCGTTGATGGTCAGTCCCTCGAGTCTCCTGCGAATGGTGTCGGTCAGCAGCGGAATCATGTACGTCATGGTGGTGGTCCATGCGGGGCTGTCGCATCGGATCGTCAGAATGCCGTCGCGCAGGTCGACGGGGTAGGAGTGGCGCGCGTTTTCTTCACCGACCACCTGATCCCAATGATTCTGCATCTGCGCGATTTTCAAATGCGGCGTCCACGAACCTTGCGTTGCGATCACGTTGAAGATATTGCCGACCGTCTGTGGGTCTCGTCCGGGTTTGCCGAAATTCTCCCATGCCTGTCGCGCACATTCCTCACGTTCCTTGTAGCGTCCAGCGCGTCTGCTGATGCGTTCGAACACTTCGGCGGGCAACTTGCGTTGGTCGAGATGCAATGTTTCGCAGATTGGAGGATTAGGCATCAGCGGTCGGTCTCCCTTCCTGCCGCAAGCTGCGCCATCATCGCCGCCAAATCGTCATCGCCGCCATCTTGCGATTGCCGACGCAACGCGGCCACGTCAATCACATGCGCGTGCACAGCGTCCATTTGTGGAATATCGCTTGCCGCAGCGACGGTGATCAGCACTTGATCCTGCCTCATCGCGAAATCGAGGATCTGTCCACGACGGGATTCGTCAAGCTGTGCGAACACATCATCGAGAATCACGATCGGCTTGCTTTCGAATTGCGCGGAAACCGCTTCATATAGCGCCATTTTCAACGCCAAAGCCATGGTCCACATCTCGCCGTTGGACGCGAATTCACGGGCGGGCATGTCGTTGAGCAGCAAGGTCAGATCGTCGCGATGCGGTCCGATCAGATTCTGCCCGCGTGCCACTTCGCCCGGGTAGATGCGCTGGAAATGACGGCTGATTTCCGCGCCCGGATCGTCGAACAGCATCACTTCGTCGAAGGACGGCTCGTATGCGAGCGCCGCCCGCTCGTCGTCTCCTGCCAAAGACGCGTAGATTCGCGCGAAAGGCTCCCCCAAGCGTGTGATTACATCGTTGCGTTCCCGTGTCAGTCTCATGCCGAGATCGATGAATTGTCCCGTCCAGATTTCCAGCCCGCTTAAGACCGTCTGCTGGCCGTATTGCGGGTCGAGATTCGTGCCGTCGCCGAGTTGTTTGAGCAGTGCCGTGCGCTGTTTCGCCACGTGTGTGAATTGTTGCAGCAGCTGCGCGTAGTGGGGTAGTAGCAGGGAAGCGGCCTGATTGATGAAGTTGCGTCGGGTTGCTGGATCGCCTGCCACCAAGCGCTGATCTTCGGGGGTGAAGGAGACGGAGGGCGTGCGCCCGATGAGATCGCGCATGTATTGCGATTTTCCGCCATCGATTCGCGCCCGATTCGCGCCTCGCGCCACGATGGTAGCTTCGTAGGTGTGTTGCGTTTCGTCGTCTTCCACATTGGCTCGGATGGTGGCCGAAGTGCACCCTTTTTCGATTAATGGCAATGATGATGACGTGCGATGGCTTGATCCTGTGGAAAGCACTTCGACGGCTTCCACAATGTTGGTTTTGCCGAGTCCGTTGGATCCTTGCAGAATGTTGATTCCCGGTTCGAAGTCGAGCACGCAATGTTCCCAGGAACGGTAGTGGTCGAGCGCTAGGCGGGAAATATACATTCACAATCCTTGAAAATCAAGCAAATTTCTTACGTGGATAATCGCAATTATTAACGAATATGATTGTTTATGAATATTCATGCAAACGGGCTGAACCGGCAATAATAGCCATGTTCAGCCCTATTTTTGCGATACATCCATGTTTTGTGTGGATCGGCTTATGTTCAGCTATTGAAACGCATGGGCACAAGCAGGTAGCGATAGTCCATGGATTCTTCGGAATCCGACTCCTGCTGGCCGTTGAATTCCACAGGCTTGACAGCGGTGGTCATCTTCATGCGCACGAACGGTTCCGCAATGGCGCTCAGGCCTTCGATCAGGTAGGTCGGGTTGAAGGCCACGGTGATGTCTTCTCCATCCATGTCGATGTCGAGGATTTCCTTGGCTTGGGCTTCGTCCGCGGTTCCTGCGGTCAGTGTGAGCTCCTGACTGGTGAATGCCATGCGGATCGGTGCGTTGCGCTCAGCAACGAGGGAGACGCGCTTGATGGCACTGATGAGATCCTGCTTGTTGATGACCGCATGAATCGGGTATTCGTCGGCATACAGGCGGTCGACCGCAGGGAATTCACCGTCGATCAGCTGCGAGGTAGACACGCGTCCGGCGTTCTCGAAGCCCAGCAGCGACGGATTCTCCGTATCGAAGTCCACAACGATGTTCTGATGCTCATCCAAGGAGCGTGCCACGTCGCGCAACAGTGCGCCGCGAACAAGCGCGGTGGTGTTGGTGTCCGGGTTTTCCGGCGTCCACGTAAAGCTCGCACGAGACAGACGGAAACGGTCGGTGGAGCTCATGATCACCTTGTCGCCTTGGAACTGCACGCGGATGCCGGTGAGTACGGGGCGATTCTCCTCGCGGGAAACGGCAACGGATGCCTGGGTGACGGCCTGGGTGAAGGTTTGCGCGTCCACTTGGCCCAGTTTGGACGGAATTACCGGAAGATCCGGATATTCGGCATCCGGCATGAGCTGCATGGTGAATGTGGATTTGCCGGAGGTGATGGTCATGGTCGATCCATCGGTGGAAAGGTAGGTTTTCGCAGCAGGAAGTGACTTGGTGATATCCGCCAGCAGCTTGCCTAGTACCAAAACGGATCCGGCTTCATCGACGCCGGCTTCAATGTGGTGACGGGCGGAAATGGCGTAATTGAAGGCGGAAAGTTGGAGAGTGCCGTCGATGGCCTCCAAACGGACGCCTGCCAAAATGGGGGATGCAGGGCGAGCGTCGATCACGCGGGTGGTCCAGGCTACTGCGTCTGCCAGCGCTTGGGAATTAACTTCAACTTTCATGGCTAGTTTCCTCGTTTCGTTCGGTCCATAAGTCATTCTAGCGAGCTGTCAGCGTTTTGACGAAGCGTGGGGAATTCCCCACTTACGATGACGATGATGATTTTCTTACAACAATCTATATTCGTCATAATAAGGCCTGTGGATAATGTGGGTAAGTGCTTAGACCCCACATTTTGCAAGGGCTCAGTTCACCTCATTACCTGTGGATAACTTTTGAATGGAGTGTGGACAAACCATGGGGTTATCCACAGGCTCGGCAATGAGAAAAAGTTATCCACAAAAGCCTGTGTATAGTCCACAATTCATCCACCGCTAATTTTCGCGTTTCCAACGGGTTTTCCACCGAGAAATCCTTGATTTGTGTACAACCATGTGGATAACTTCAATAAAAATCTTCCACAGGCCGGCGTGTCAGGATGGTCGGTAAATCAGCTGATAAAGAATTTACTGATACTCATACTTGGCTTTTGAAAATCGCCTGAGCAAGGCAGAAAACGGCAAAATCGTTTTTATAGGCGCACGGAAACACATGTAAACGTGCAAAATCGCGTAAAAAAAAACGTTATTTTTCGCCGGAACGCTGCTTGAGTTGCAGCGTCAGCTCCGTCACATAGTTGTAGATTTCCTGCTTTTCCTGCATTTCATCGCTGATACGGGTGTAGGCGTGCATCACCGTAGTGTGGTCTTTGCCGCCAAACACCTGGCCGATGTCGTTCAGGCTCATGCTGGTGAGTTCACGCACCAAATACATGGCGATCTGGCGGGCCAGCGCGATTTTCTTCGTGCGAGAACGGCCGACGATGTCGTCGAACGTGATGTAGAAGTATTTCGCCACCTGGGTGATGATGTCGGTGGGCTTGATTTCCACATCGGTCGCGAAGAAGTCCTGCAGCGTATGCTCCGCCAGCGCGCGAGTCACCGGCTGCCCGCTCAGGGAAGCCATGGCAGTCACGCGGTTCAGCGCGCCTTCCAGCTCGCGGATGTTCTCGGTGAAACGTTCCGCAATAAGGTTGAGCACGTCGTCCTGAACGTTGGATTCATGGGCGATCATGCGCAGAATGGCGATTCGTGTCTCCAGATCCGGTGGTTTGACGTCAACGGTCAGGCCGGATTCGAAGCGGGAAATCAGGCGTTCGTTGAAGCCCTGCAGATCCTTCGGAGGCACATCGGATGCGATCACGATGCGCTTGTTCGCTTGGTGCAGGGTGTTGAACGTGTGGAAGAACTGTTCGAGCGTCGCGTCCTTGCCGCTGAGGAACTGGATATCGTCGATCAGCAGCACGTCGACTTCACGGTAGCGACGGTTGAATTCCTTGATTTGGCCGGAATTCTGGTTGGTGTCGCCCAATGCTTCGATGAATTCGTTGGTGAATTCCTCGCTGGTCACGTAACGGACCTTCAGCGAGGGATCCTTGACCAGCGCGTAGTTGCCGATGGCGTTCAGCAAGTGGGTTTTGCCCAGGCCGGAGCCGCCGTAGATACACAGCGGGTTGAAATCATGACCGGAACCTTCCGCGACGGCCAATGCGACGGTGCGTGCGAAACGGTTGGAATCGCCAGGGACGAAGGTGTCGAAGGTGGCGTTCTTGTTCAGATGGGTCTTAGGGTCCAGCAAAGGCCTGTTCTGGCCTCGTTGGAAGGTGTTGGGGCGTTCCGGAGGCATGACGACCGGAATCGGGAGCTGGCCCTGCGTGGTTTCCTCAACATGCGGCGCGGGGGTAAAATGGGGGTATTCCTCGACGACCGGTTGGGCGGGTTCCTTCTTTTCCACGATCTTGAATGCGGGGAAAATATCCTGTTCGGCGGCCTCTCGCAACGCCTTCAGCAAAGGTTGGCTCAATTCGTTCTGCAACGTCTGCTGCGCGGCCGCGCTGGGCACGCACAACACGATGGTGGGACCCCACATACCTTCCGGAAAAACATTTTCCAGCCAGCTTTTGTCACGTACGGAAAGCGCGGGATTCTGGTGCAGCAACGCCAGCGCGTCGGACCATACCCCGCGAGCCTGATCGAGAGGATCGGTTGTCGTATCGGCCACGGATTCCCCTTTCTCGACAGACTTCTACCAGTAGTGCAACTGTTTATTTGTACTCTCTTTTCCCCGAGTTATCCACC